>CAVROH010000035.1:0-38581 GCA_963722735.1 uncultured Chloroflexia bacterium | reverse complement strand
TGATTACCTGGATAAGCTATATGTTCTGGGGAGCTGAGAAATCCCACTTAGAAAAATATAGAAAAATAGACGGCCCAGTAAAAGGACAAGGTGGGTATTTCGGGCTCGGATTTATCTGCTTATCGGATCGATACCTAAAATCGTTTCAATAGGTGACCTTAGCATTTTCATGTACCCAAAGGATGTAGGGCTAGGTATTGGCACTAAAGCACGTTACCTTTTGACAAATTCCTTTTCCACTCTGACAAGACCAGAAAGAAAAGACCGGTATTGGAAATTCTCATTCTCTGACATTGAGGATTTTCATCAGAATGACAATATTCTCGTAATTTCAACAAATTCAGAAACTTGGCAGATCAATATTTGGGAGGGCGAAGCAACTTTGCTACAAACGGCCATCGATCTCGCACGCACCGGCAATCTAAGAAATAACATTGATGTTGAAAATTTACGAATTCCGCCAAAACCCACACAGTCGACGGATGATATTCTAGAGACGATCGGACGTTTAAAATCTCATATGGATCAAGGTGTAATAACGGAAGAAGATTTCGAAGAAAAAAGAAAGAACTTCTTTCAAGGATATAATATGCCCCACTCCCTGACTGACCGCCAACGCGAATACCTAGAGTTCATTCGCGAATTTATCAAGGAAAACGAATCTTCACCACGCCTGGAGGAGATTGCCAAGCATTTCGGAGTTAGCAGCCCAACGGCCCACAAGATCTGAAGAAGTTGAATGGCAGGTTTCCTATACTTTGGACGATCCGATCTCTGGCTTTTTCATCCGGCTGATTGAGCGAGCTGGTTCAGCGGAAACCGTGATTGAAATTCCGATTGCAGGGAAGGTCGATCAATTCGGTGAGTTGTTTGAGTTTCCAGAACACCATGGGCATTTTGCTACGTTGCTGCTTGGGGCCAATCCTGAGCAGGTTTTTGCGCTTGCGATCTGGGAGGACATTCCTCCAGCAAATATTTTGGCAGGGGATTTGCTGATCTGTGATTATGGCAAGAAGCCGCAACCAGGCGATATCGCCATTTTTGCCTTAGGCCCAAAAGGGAGAGAATCTCATTCTTTGTAATATCCATGCCCTCTCGATGGACAAGGACATGACCAATCTGGAAGTATCGAATGATTATCCAATTCCAGAGGAACTGCTCGATAAAGATCTTGAGCAGAAATATCCATTGGGCACCGGTTGCCTTTGATGGAACACCCTTGGAATTTATTCAAAATGCATGCAAAGAATGGTCTACCTGATCTGGCGATTTATAATGAATATGCGTTGGCAACTGTGCTAAGGTTGACAAGGAATTTGGCGTTTTAGAGCCGTTACTGGAGTCAGTGTAACTTATGGCTAACTCAGCCAATTACATTCTTCCACTTCTTCTAAGATGAAGGCAATAGTAACGATCCTATTGCCTTTTTTCTTGGAAGAGAGATGGATACAACAAACAAACCCCAAACCGAAAAGCAAATCACGGTTGAAGAAGTCAACCGGTTGCTTGAGGTTGGTCGGATTCTGTTTTCAGTTCTTACTCCTGAAGAAATCGAAGAACTTCAAAAGCTGCTTTCTCCCCAAAATGCAATAGGTAACACTGGCGATTCTTGACGTTGTAGGTAGAGCAAATTAAGATCTTCGTTCACCAATCCCTTGGAGAAATTTCTTGGCTAGTCAGCAGATCACCCCCGGATGGGCAACTTACTTGCGAGTAAGCGACGAGGATAAACAAACCCCGGAGCGTTCTTTTGCCATGCAACGTCAGCGAATCCAGGATTCAGCTTCTAACGCCTTCCAATGTCCCATTTTCACGAGAATATACTGATCTGCTATCAGGTACCAATCCCAACCGCAAAGACTACCAACAGATGCTTTCTGATGCGGCTGCGGGGAAATTCTCCCATCTTGGTCTCTATCGGGCAGATCGTTTTGGGCGAAATACAGTTGAAGGCTTCAAGCGCTAACACAATTGATGAGTCTTAGGGATCAAGATCAGGATTGCCAATATGCCTAGCCTGCAGCCAGAAGAATCCTGATGGATTCTTCATGTTCCTGCTCCAGATGGGTATGGCTCAACGGGAAGTGGATGTCCTGGCCCAAAGAACTGCTGATGGGATGGAAGCAAAACTGCGTGCTGGTGGTTGGCCCGCAAAGGCTCCTGAAGGATATCGTCAACAAAGAACGGCCATTGGGAAGCAATAAATATGAGCGCTGGGTTGAAGCCGATCCGAATACTTTCCCGCATTGAAAGAAGCCTGGGAAATGCTGCTGACTGATCGGTATACGCTGGATGATATTTGTGAAGAACTGAATAAAAGGGGATATGCACGTTCATCAGGTCGCCCTTGGGCTTGGAATGACCAAAAACAGGTAAACGGAATACAGCCAGTAATCGTCTGCATGAAATCTTCCATAACCCTTTTTATGCTGGCTGGGCGGTCTCCGAACGATTTGATATCAAGGTGGGGGAAGTGCGGGGCAGTGGGAAGCCAGTTGTGACTACAGAACAATTCGAACGAGGAAAAGCTATTTTGTTGAAGAATGGTAATAACAATTCAAATTTCAAACGCAATCACTACTTGTTGAGAAACTTGCTTTGGGTAAAGGTGGGGGAAGGACTTATAAGATGTTTGGTTCAACACCTTCTGGCAGATACAAAGCTATTCCTATTACATTACTCATGCAAAACCAAATGGCAAAACGATCCGATTAAAATCAGACGACATTGATCAACAAATCCCTGATTGGCTTAGCAGGTTTACAGTTTCTGAGGATTTGGTTCCTAAACTTCACAAGATCTATCAGGAAGAAATAAAGAAACTTACCCAGGATGATAGGCAGGAATCTTTAGCTCAATTGAAACAGAAGTTTTCAGAATTGAGAGAAGAGGAAGCTAAACTTGGCTCGGTTGGTGATCACTGGAAACCTTACACAAGATGCATATGAGCAACTTCGCCATGAATGGCAAGAAAAAGTAGTAAATGTGCAGTGCAAAATTGATGAATTTGAATTGGATCTTAGCCAGTGCCTAGATGATTTAGAAGTGGCACTGGCTTTGTTGACCATATATGAG
Source organism: uncultured Chloroflexia bacterium (assembly GCA_963722735.1). Taxonomy (GTDB): domain Bacteria; phylum Chloroflexota; class Anaerolineae; order Anaerolineales; family UBA11579; genus UBA11579. Next base: position 35,506 of record CAVROH010000035.1, on the reverse strand, counting down.
CAAACTATATGAACGATTGGAGGATAAAGAGAAAAACAACTTACTTCAAATCGTTGCAAAGCGGATTATAATTAATCCACAAGGCGAGATCATCGACCATGAATTACACTCGCCATTTTCCTATCTTTATACCCTTGCAAGCCATTTTGGTGGCAAAAGCAAGGAAGGGCGTGGTTCGAGTTTCATCCGCTCAGGGTCACAACTCGAACCGCTCGATGATGTTGAGCGGTTTTTGTCTAGTATTCAATTCGGATCTAGAAAGAAAGTCCAGGAGTTGTTGGAAAAAGGAGGGAATTAGCTCTCTTTTTTTGTCATAAGTGGTTCGAGTCCGGATAATGTTTGTTCTTTTCAAAGTAGATTTGTCATTGCTGATAAATAATTTTTTCCCCGCAACCTGCTAATTCGAAGACAGTATGACGATTACGTCGGGTTTGTTAGCTCATAGCAGAGCAGTTCGCCATTCCAGGTTTTGGGTGCAGTTTGGGTGCAAATAGGGTGGAATTTATGGACACTAAGGAACTAGTGGACAAAATTCTCGGGTTTACTAGACTGTGTGGACGCAATGGACACCCATAGACACTATGGACACATTGGGAATTAATCTTTAGGTTGGAGGTTCGTGTCCTCCCAGGGGCATCAGTGTGTGTGGGGGATATCCAGAATTGCCAAATTTGAATCTTTATCTGAGGCAGCAATTATGCGATAAACTACTAGGGTAAGATAATTTAATAATAACTGGAGAAGATCCAATGGCGTTAGCAACAGGGATACAGCAATCGAATCTGGCAAAAAAGATCGCCCGATCAATCTTAAAGTATTATGGGATGGCGTACTGAAGTAATTCCGCCGAGAACCGGTAGATACGTATTGATCGGTGCTCCGCATACTTCAACCTGGGATTTTATTCTGATGCTTTTATTTTAACAGCAGCCAGGGGAATCCCTATTCGCTGGATGGGCAAAGACTCCCTCTTTCAAGGCCCCTTAGGAGTATTTTTCCGGGCATTAGGTGCAATTCCGGTGAATCGCCAGAAAAGCACAAATCTAGTAGAGCAAATTGCAGCGAAGTATGATGAGTACGATGATTTAATCATTGGTCTTTCGCCAGAGGGTACACGAAAAAAGACAGGATATTGGCGGACCGGTTTTTATTACATTGCATTGAAAGCCGATGTTCCGATTGTGATGGCCTACATTGATTATCAGAATAAAGTAGTTGGTTTGGGTCCAAGCTTGCGCCCAACCGGAGATATCGAAACAGATTTTGAGGAAATAAAGAACTTTTATAGTGGAATTGTTGGCAAAAATCCCAGTAAGCAAGGGCAGATTCGATTGAAATGAAATCAAGGCCGTTCTAAGCACTGGAGGAGCGTTCAATTCTACTTTTTTCCTTTGGTGAAGTAGAAAGGTTGGGATACACCTTGAGGTGATCTCCAAAAACTGTGTCACTCCGAAAAAAAACAACAGGTCAGTATGATGGCTGTTGAAGAGAGGTGAATGGTATAATCGGAAAACGAGACAATCGAGGTTCCAAAGGTAGCCCCACCTTAGACTGGAAAATTAGCTCAGAAGGCTGAAAAACCAGTCGGAGGTAGCGGCAGCAGGATTGGGACTCATAACCCGAAGGTCGGATAGAACAAGTTTGCCATCCTCCCCCCGCTACTGAAAAAGACCGGAAATCTGATGATTTCCGGTCAATCGTTTAAGCCTTTGGCTCCATCAACAAGTTCCCTCCGGGGAACGCTGGGTGGTCTGACACCATATCAATATGCGATCCAACAAGCCTGATTTTTCCACTTGCTAGTGGTACTAAAAATGGGATGTTGACATCAGCACCCGATCATCGAGAAACACCGATGATTGTGCACAAAACCCACCTTCATGGGTTTCAAAACCACAAGTGATCGCTGATCTCAGTCCGATCCAGGGCGGACCTGGTGTTTTACGTGGTAGCGGTTTCAACCGCCAGCACATCCGCTCGACTAACCTCAAATTTGGTCTATAATGGGGTCATGGATGGTAATTTCCGCGTCGGGCTGGAAGACAACCTATTTGTAAAACGCAGAGTATTGGGCACCAATGAAGACCTGGTCAAAAAGGGTGTCCAGATCGCAGAAATGTTTGAACGCGAAATCGCCACCCCAAATGAAGTTCGGTCTATGCTTAGCCTCAAAAGAGCCAACGGCTCATAAGGAGATCACCATGGCAAAAGAGATGAAAATCGTTGCAGAAGGCCAGGGCGAACTCCTCGGCTGGCACGATCCGGATGAAAACCGGGCCTGGATCAGAGACAACAAACCTCGCGGTCTGATTGACAAACAAATGAGTGTTTCAGACGCAGTGAGTAAATTTGTCAAGAATGGCGATTTAATTTCCTTTGGTGGTTTTGGCCATATTCGATCCCCGATGTCAATTGTTTACGAAATCGTCCGGCAAGAAATCCGGGACCTCGCAGTTGCCGGTAAAACAGCCGTACATGATATTGATATTTTAATTGGGGGAGGTTGCGTTAGCAAAGTTGAGTGCGCCTATGCCTTCGGGCATGAACTACGCGGGCTTTCACCTGCCGGGCGTCGGGGCGTAGAAAGCGGACAGGTAAAAGTTGTTGCTGAGATCTCAAACGCCAGCTATCAATGGCGGTTTCTCGCAGCGATGATGGGCATCCCTTTTATCCCGGTTCGCGCCATGCTGGGCACAGATACCTTTGAAAAAAGCTCTGCCAAGGTAGTTGAAGACCCCTGGAGCGGGAAGAAGATTGCCCTGGTGCCGGCCGCCTACCCCGATGTAGCAATCTTCCATGTCCCCAGTTGCGATAAATTCGGTAATGCCAGAATTGATGGCATTCTGGTTGAGGATTATGAGCTGGCCAGGGCTGCCCGCCGAGTGATCATCACCACCGAAGAGATCGTGGATGAAGAAGTCACTCGAAGGACTCCCCACAACACCGTAATACCTTTCTATGTGGTAGATGCAGTTTGTGAAGTCCCCTATGGCGCTCATCCAACCGAGATGCCTTACCATTACTTCTTCGATGAGATTCACATCCGCAAGTGGCTTACCATGTCCAATACCGTGGAAGGCACGAAGGAATACTTTGATAAATATGTCTTCGGTGTCAAGGATTTTGAAGAGTATCTGGAGAAGATTGGCGGTATACGCATGCTCAACCAACTAAAGAAGGTAGCAAGCTTCCGAATGACAGTCGATGAAGTTGAACCTTGTGAGTCAGGTGAGTAAAGAGGGTCTAACAATGGAGAATACGAAAGACATTGAAGTTGAATACACGTTGACTGAGTTGCAAAGCAGTGTCGCAGCAAGAGTCTTGAAGAATAATTCCGCTGTATTTGTTGGTACAGGAACCCCGATAGTAGCCTCGATGTTGGCGCAGCGAACTGCTTCTCCCAATTTGTTGATCATCTTTGAAGCTGGAGGTATAGGGCCACAACCACCCTCCTTGCCTATCTCGGTCGGTGAGATCCGCACATATCACAAAGCGATTGGGGCAAGCTCTATGCACGAAGTCATGGCCGCTGCCCAAGCCGGGTATGTAGACTACGCCTTCCTAGGTGGCGCTGCAATTGATATGTATGGCAACCTGAACACGACCGTCATCGGCGATTGGGAAAAACCTAAAGTGCGCTTACCAGGCTCGGGCGGCGCAAACGACCTCGGCTCATTTTGCTGGAAAACAATCTACAATCTGCGTAACCAGAGTAAGCGCACCTTTGTCAAAAAATTAGATTTCATCACCACCCCCGGTTATCTGACTGGCCCCGGTGCACGTGAGGAAGCAGGTCTGCCAGCTGGCTCCGGTCCATTTATGATCATTACACAATTGGGTGTCTACGATTTTGATGAAGTGTCCAAGCGTCTTAGATTGAAGAGCACTCATCCCGGTGTCACGATTGATGAGATCCAGGACAATAGCGAATTTGAGATCCTGATCCCGGATAACGTACCAGTAACCATCCCTCCCACAAAAGAGGAACTGAGAATCCTACAAGATATTGACCCAAGCCGGATGGTGATCGGAAAATAGACCCAAAAGGAATAAACACGAGCCTGGCGAAAATCGAACTTAAAAAGCTGCTCTTCGGGATTGGCCTATTGCTTGAAAATTTATCCGGCAGAGATCCGGAATTTATGAAACAGCTGAGAGAAAAAGGCTGTGTGGCTCAGATCAAATTGCTGGATAATTCGGTTGGTCGCCACTACACGGGTGAGGACGGCAAAGTCAAGTCAAAAGCTGGCATCCACCCCAAACCAGACATCTCCATGATCTTTTCCACAGCCGATGCAGCAGTTGAGTTAATGATGCCTCCGGTTGACAATCTGGCCTAGATCAATGCTGCCAAAATCTTCCAGTTCCAATTGGTGGTAATCCCGTTAACCGTCTGCTTGGTGCGGTCACCGAGTCCGTTGTAGTGATAAATGTAATTATCAAAAGCATCGGTCAATCACGTTCAGCCGGTTGGCGGTGTTATGGGAGTAGGTGAAATTGCCATCACTCAGCAACTTGCGGTTGTTGGCCCTGGCCAGGTGGCAGGAGAATACTAACAATTCTGTAAACAGCAATGGATTGTATTTGCAAAAAAATTCCCCTATAATGTGGTCATAATTCAATCGTCACTAAGTAGTGCCCCATTCATAAAAAGGAGACTTATAATGTTATTCGCAAAGAAAGAAAAAGGACAAGGTTTGGTAGAGTATGCTCTGATCATCGTCTTGATCGCCATCGTCGTGATTGTGGCCATGAACTTCCTTGGACCCACCATCGGTAACGTGTTCAACAACATTGGCTCCACCCTCGCTGGTGTCTAGTCACTAAACGAACCTAACCAAACTAGAACGTTAATGATTAGTGAAGCCCCTCCAGAGGGGCTTCACTCTTTAGAGGGAAAAATCCACAAACAGTTTCATGACCTTTTGCACTTATTTAGACCTGAATTTCTCATATAATTTCAATGGCAAAGAAGATAAATATCTTGTAGACTTACTTTGTAATGTGTGTCCAAATAGTACTCCTCTCTCCTCGACGAGGATGGGAGGGAGGAGTAAGATGATCCTAATCAAGCAGGAATAGGAGGCAAAATGCGCCTAGGAAGAATTATTTTACTCGTTGCCCTGGTGTTAGCGCTGGGGCTGGTGGTTGTTTTCATGATGACACGAGGCAACCAACCCGCAGGTACAGAAGTGGACGTTGCCGCTACCGAGCAAGCCTTACGGAGTGTCCCGGTTGTGGTACTGAAATTTGATGTCCGCCGGGGTGAGGTGATTACCGAAGCCCAGCTCGAGATCCGGAATTTGCCCACTGAAATGGTCACTGAGGGGTCCAACTTCTCCTCCTTTGCCCAGGTAGTGGGTGAGACGGCTCGCATTGACCTGGCTGCTGGCACTTTCCTCAATAGCAATATGCTGGTGGGCGGGATCGGCGGTGAGGGCGATGTGGAGACCTCATTCCAGGGGTCGGATCATTCCTGGCTGATTGGACAAGGGATGGTTGCTTTCCCCGTGCCGATCAACCGTTTCTCCTCAGTAGCTTACGGTCTGACCCGAGGGGATTATGTGGATGTGATCGTGACGATGGCCTTTGTGGACCTGGATACCCAGTTCCAGACGATTACCCCCAATCAGACAGCCGGTGTGCTGTCTCCTGGGGCAAATCTTGTCCTGGATCAATCCACTCCTGGTTCGTTGGATTATGGCGAATTTGGATTCAATAGCGCGGTTGCCCAATCGGCAACAGGTGGGGCGTTGTCTCCACAGGGCCGGGCTGAACTGGATGCGCTTTTAGACCAGCCGTTCTACTACGTGCCTGCTGAGACCCAGCGAGCCAGGGTGGTCAGCCAGCGCGTCTTCCAGAATTTGGCTGTTTTGAATGTGGGCACCTTCCCGGTGTACGATTCCGAAGGGAAGGAAGTCTTCATCGCTACCGATACTCCGGTATTCGATGATGCTGTAATCCAGCAGGACGACCCAGGCGCAACAGTGCCGCAGATGCCAAATTCGGAACCGCCGGATATTGTCACCCTGATCATGTGGCCGCAAGATGCTGTTACGTTGAATTATCTGCTCTACACCGGGGCACAGATCACCCTGGCGCTGCGCGGAGCCGGATCGGTGAATGACGCTGCCACGGCGACAGATGCAGTCACCTTACAGTATTTGATGGATGTCTACCGTATTCCGCTGCCGGTACGGCTGCCTTACGGTACCACACCACGAGTCGATGTGCTGATGCCGCCGGTGTTGGAGAACGATTACGTGCCAGAGTTAAACACCATCCAATAGAAGTTCTTGATTGGGAGCGCAGGGTATGCCCGACACTGAAAAAATTACCGTTATCATAGTTGATGATATTGCTGAGACCAGAGAGAATATTCGGAAGCTGTTACAGTTTGAACCGAATATTGAAGTGGTAGGAGTCGCCAGATCGGGGGCTGAAGCGATCAAGGTTTCTGCGGAGACTAATCCGGATGTGGTGTTGATGGATATCAACATGCCGGATATGGATGGGATCACGGCTACAGAGCGCATCAGGTCCAGACTGCCTGGTGTGCAGATCGTGATCCTTTCCGTGCAGAGTGATCCGAACTATATGCGCCAGGCAATGCTTGCCGGGGCGCGGGACTTCTTGACCAAGCCACCTGATCTGGATGAGCTTCTCGCGGCGATCAAACGCTCCGGTGAAATGGCACATCAGGAAAAACAAAAAGTTGCCAACACCCTTGCGGCTGTGCAGGCCAGCGGTATGGCAACTGCCTCGGGAACATTTTTTCCGTCCCGTTATAATGGCAATGTGATCTCGGTTTACAGCCCCAAAGGCGGGGTGGGATGCACTACGATCGCAGTCAATCTCGCAGTGGCGATGCACTCGGAAGAAACACCCGTGGTGGTGGTTGACAGCCGGGTGCAGTTCGGAGACCTGACCTTCTTCTTCAATGAACAGACCAAGACCGATCTGGGTGATTTGGCGTCCCGGGCGGATGAGCTTGATCCCGAATTTATGGAAGAGGTGCTGCTGACCCACTCGTCCAGCGGGGTGCGGATATTGGCTGCCCCGCCAAGACCAGAGCGGGCAGAACCGGTAACGTCTGCCCAATTCTCCAAGATCGTGCAGTTCCTTAAGCGCATGTTTGCCTATGTGGTGATTGATACCAACTCCGGGTTAGATGAGGTCACCCAGGCGGCTTTGGATGAATCTGATCTGCTAGCCCTGGTCACCACCCAGGATATTCCCTCGGTGAAGAATGTGAAGCTTTTCCTAGAAATGCTGACAGCTTACAGCTATCCGATCGAGCGGGTATTCATTGTGATGAATATGTTCGATAAGCGGCGCACGACCGCCTCTCCGGAGCGGGTTGCCGATATCACCAAAACAGAGGTTGTGGCAGTGCTGCCTTTCGATGACCGTCTGACTACGCCAGGGATGGACCGCGGCGTGCCGTTCCTGCCGGAGAACAAGACACACCCAATCTCGAAGGGGATCTTCGCCATGATCAGACGGATAAAAACCAAGATCGAGGAATTTGAACAGGCGGAAGCCGAAGCCTGATAGCTTTAGAGGCTGCAATTGATTTTTGCCCGGAATTCAGGCCAATTATCTGGCCGGGAGGGACCGAAGGCAAAATAGGAGAGTTGAATGTCTTTACTAAAAAGACTGGAACAAGGTAAGGAAAATGAACCTCAGCGTGCGAGCAGCTCATCCGCCAGTGGGGGGGGGCAGCGGTTGGGTAATTTGCAGTCCCGCCGCACATCTCCTCCAGGTGGCGGGGATAATCGGGATACGTACCTGGACCTGAAAACCCGGGTGCAAAATCGCTTGCTGGCTGAGATGGATCCGGGCATGGACATCAGTAAAACAGCCGAGGTCCGCAAAACGATCCAGAGTCTCTATGAACAGATCCTGGTAGAGGACAGTATTGTGCTCTCCCGTCAGGAAAAGCACCGGTTGTTCGAGCAGATCGTTGCCGAGATCATCGGTTTTGGGCCGCTCCAGCCGCTGTTGGAAGACGAGTCAGTCACGGAAGTGATGGTGAACGGCCCGAAGAATATCTATGTGGAGCGCAAAGGCAAGATCGTTCGGGTGCCTATCGCTTTTGAGAGCGACGAGCATGTGATGCGCATTATTGACCGGATCGTGGCTCCGCTTGGCCGGCGAATCGACGAATCCAGCCCGACGGTGGACGCCCGTTTGCCGGATGGTTCCCGTGTGAATGCGGTCATCCCGCCAATCTCGCTGGTTGGCCCAACCCTGACGATCCGTGTGTTCTCCAAAACACCCTTTACCGTTCAGGACCTGATCAATTTTGGTTCGATTACCCCCGAGGCGGTGCAGTTCCTCAAAGCTTGTGTGGAAGCCCGTCTGAATGTGGTTGTTTCTGGGGGTACCGGTTCCGGAAAAACTACCCTGCTGAACGTGCTTTCCGGTTTCATCCCCGGTGATGAGCGCATTGTGACGATTGAAAATGCGGCTGAGCTTCAACTGCGCCAGGAACATGTTGTCACCCTGGAATCCCGCCCGCCGAATATTGAAGGTCGCGGTGAGGTGACGATCCAGAATCTGGTGGTGAACTCGCTGCGTATGCGTCCCGACCGGATTGTGGTTGGGGAGATCCGTGATGGGGCTGCTCTGGACATGCTCCAGGCGATGAATACCGGCCATGATGGATCTATGACCACGGCTCACTCCAACGGGCCGCGTGATACGATCTCACGTATTGAGACGATGACAATGATGGCTGGCTATGATCTGCCTGTGCGGGCAATCCGCGAGCAGATCTCCTCGGCTGTGGATGTGATCGTGCACTCCGACCGTCTGCGTGATGGCGCTCGTAAAGTGACAAGTGTCACAGAGGTGGCCGGGATGGAAGGGGATGTTGTTACGCTGACCGACCTGTTCGTGTTCGAGCAGAGCGGGTTCGAAGACGGCAAGGTCATCGGGCGGATGCGCCCGACCGGCCTGCGTCCGAAGTTTATGGATAAGATCGAGGCTGCCGGTATTCACCTGCCTCCGCAGATCTTTGGTATCGGTACCCGCAGATAGACAGAGCGGATTGGAGTATGATGATATGTCAATGACCATCATCTGGATATGGGGCGGATTGTTACTGATCCTGGTGATCGTGGGGGTTTTGATCACGATTACCAGCGAGAAAGAACTGGTTGAAGAGCGCATTGAGCGGTATCTGGAAGCCTCGGAAACCGGAATGGAATATCAGAGCGCCGATGGTGATTATGGGGAAAATGAAAAACCCCCTTCAGCGCTGACCGAATGGCTGAACGGCCGGGTCTCGACGACCTCCTTCGGCAGCACGACCGCAGATAAGCTGGCCCGAGCAGACGTAAAATTGAAGCCGGGTGAATACCTGAGTGTGATTGTGATTGCCAGCATCGGTACAGGCGTACTGGCCTGGGTGCTGTTTGGCAGGATGGAGCTGACTATCCTGGGTCTGGTGTTCTTCGTGGCCGGGTTGGTCGGTGGGATTTTCATCCCCGGCATTTTTGTTGGACGGATGCAGACCAAACGTCTAAAGGATTTCAACGCCCAGCTACCAGACATGCTTAACCTGATGGTCAACGGCTTGCGGGCCGGTTTCTCGACGATGCAGGCGCTTGAATCGGTTTCGAAAGAGCTGCCCGCACCGATCAACAATGAATTCCGGCGTGTGGTACAGGAAATGCAGCTGGGTATTTCGATGGAAAGCGCTTTGGATAACCTGCTGGCCCGGATCCCCAGTGAAGACCTTGACCTGGTGATTACGGCGGTCAACGTGCAGCGTGAGGTGGGTGGTAACCTGGCAGAAGTGTTGGAAACCATCTCTCACACGATCCGTGAGCGCATCAGGATCAAAGGTGAGATCAAGACCCTGACCACCCAGGTAACTGCCTCCGGGCGTTTGCTGGCGGCTATGCCGGTTTTCCTGTTGGGTGCACTGTATCTGCTTAACCGGGATTATGTGATGACCTTCTTCCAGGATCCGATCTGGTGCGGGGCATCGATGTTGGGTTGCAGCGGCTTGCTGATCATTGCTGGTATTATCATTATGAATAAGATTGCGGATATTGAAGTGTAAGCGAATAAAGGCTCAGGTGAACGGATTATGTCTCCAACTGTAATTGCCTTTCTAATTATCATTGTTGTCGTGGTCGCGATCGGGCTTGTCGTCCTCGGATTGCGGGACCGCGAGGGAGCCGACCCTCTGCAAGAGCGTCTGGCTGAATTTGCCGAACGCGGTGAAGCTGCCTCACTGCATGAGATCGAGATGTCCCAGACGTTTGTGGATCGTATTCTGATCCCAACGGCGAATCGGCTGGGAGATATGGCCCTCAAAGTCACTCCCCAGAAGGCGCTGGATACGATCTACCGACAACTGGAAATGGCCGGGAATCCCCGCGGGATCGAACCAACCACTTTCTTTGTGGCCCGGTTTGTGCTGGCTATACTGTTTGGCGGCGGCCTGGTGTTGGTTTACCGCGGCGATTTGTTTGCCAAGATGCTGAATTTTCTTGTCACGATAGGCGCAACCGTTTTTGGCTTTATGCTGCCCAGTATGCTGCTGTCTGCCCGCATCAGCCGCCGGCAGGAAGAGGTGCGGAAGGCGCTGCCTGACGCGCTGGACCTGCTGACGATCTGCGTGGAGGCCGGTTTGGGTTTCGATGCGGCCATGCGCAAGGTGGCAGATAAATGGGAGAACGAGCTTTCGATCGCCTTTGGCCGTGCGCTGCAAGAGATCCAGTTGGGTAAGCTGCGCCGTGAAGCGTTGCGCGATATGGCCGAAAGGATCGGGGCATCGGAGTTTGAGAGCTTCATTGCGGCAGTGATCCAGAGCGAGCAGCTTGGTGTGAGTATGGCCAAAATCCTGCGGATCCAGTCGGATGACATGCGCGTCAAACGCCGCCAACGTGCTGAGCAAGCCGCACACCGCGCCCCGGTGATCATGCTGCTTCCGATGGCGTTTCTGATCTTCCCGACGATCATGCTCCTGACTATGGGGCCGGCTATTCTGATGATTCTGAATGGCCCTATCGCTGACGTGATCGGCGGGTTAGGCTAGCTTTCCCGGGCGTGATCTTTCCCCGAAAAATTCTCTATCAACTTAACCATTCAGCCTGGCGGGCAATCGATTTGCTGTTCCCGCCTGTCTGCGCGGGATGCGGGCAATTGGGCGAACGCTTCTGCCCGGATTGTGCTGCCAAAAGCGCCAGGATCAGGGGAGATGTGTGCGTGTTGTGCGGCAAGCCCCATGGCCGTGGAGCGGCGTTGTGTGAGCGGGTGGATTGGTTGGACGATGTGCATGCCTGGGGGCTGCACCGGGACCCGCTGCGAAGGGCTGTGCTGGGATTGAAATATCAGAGAAATTTGGCTTTGGGGGATGCTCTCTGTCAGCTTTTGTTGAAGGTGGTAGAGCATGCTAACCTGGACGTGGAAGTGGTCGTGCCGGTGCCGCTTTCTGCGAAACGGGAGCGCGAGCGGGGTTATAACCAGGCGGCTCTGCTGGCCGGTCCGTTGGCGTTGCGGATGGATCTGGCCTACAAACCTGGCGCGGTGCAACGCGTGCGGGAGACCGAATCGCAGGTGGGGAAGACGCTGGCGCAGCGCCAGGAGAACGTGCGCGGCGCTTTCACCGCAAGGGGATCCCAGGTAAGCGGGAAGCGCGTCTTGCTGGTGGATGATGTGCTGACCACTGGCTCCACGCTGGATGCGGCTGCCCAGGCGTTGAAGCAGGCCGGGGCAGTGGCAGTATCGGCGGTGGTGGTCTCCAGGGCAGATTGATGGCATAAAAATCTCTAAGAATTCTCATAGACGAGGGGATTTGGATGCCGGGAGAGTTTCTGTTATGATTATAGTATCAGGGCGGATGGCCCTGAAATTGTCCAAGATCCGTTTCATCAAGAGAACTATTCAGGATAGGAGCGAAAATGGCAATAGAGGTTTTTGTAAAATCGAATGGTTTTACGGTCAATGACCGGTTGGATGACTATGTGAGATCTAAAGCGCTGAAGCTGGACCGGTATATCACCGATCTGGAGGAAGTCCGGATCGAACTCACCAGCGCCCAAAACGCCAAACTGGTGACGGACAGAAATGTGGCCCAGATCACCCTGCACGGTAAGAAGATCCTGTTGCGGGCAGAGGAACGCTCGGAGGATATTTATATTGCTTTTGATGCTGCCCTGGACAAGATCCAGCGGCGGATTGAGCGTTTCAAAGGGAAGCGCTACCGGGGGAAAGGGGACCGCACCTCGCTGGGTGAGGCAGCCATGGAGATGATGGAAGAAGAGATGGCTGCTGAATTCGAGGCTGATGTTGAGCCGGAGATCGCCCGCCGCAAAAAATTCATCCTTTTTCCGATGGATGAATATGAGGCTGTCGAGCAGATGAAGCTGCTGGGCCATGAGAATTTCTTTATCTTTTTCAACATGGAGACCAACTCGGTGAATGTGCTTTACACCCGCCGGGATGGGACCTACGGCCTGATCGAGACGGAGATGGCATAGCTTTTGACAGCAGTCGGTAAACAGTAATCAGTGGAGAAGCCCGCGGAAGCGGGCTTCTTTTTGGGGAAAGAGCTGATTATCGGTAGAGAGTTGCGGCTATGCCAGTTAGTGTGAATGAGTTGAGTGGATTTCCACTTAGAGCATGCGGGAAAGACATAAAAAATTGCTAGCTGGAATCCAAAATCCATGAGCAAGAGATTTGTTAGGATCTGTGAGGTAAACAAAAAGCCCGCAGGTGCGGGCTTCATCGATTACTGTCTACTATCTACTATTTCAGGCAAGATGGCCGAGAATGCGCTGGTGGACTTCTTCGCTGCTGATATCGAGGATCGAGACCAGCTTGTCCCTTCCCTTGCTGCCTGCCACAATTTCCATCTTGGCCGCCGGCACTCCCAGCACCTCTTCAAGGAAATCGAGCAGTTCCTGGTTGGTCTCCTGCTCCCCGGCTATGGATACCAGCCGGACCTTGACGGTCTGATCTGCAAGGATCTCGGCGATCTCATTTCGGCTGGCGCGCGGGATGACTCTCACAGGCAGCGCCGCCCCCTTTTTCCCGTCTGAAAACTTAACCTTCCTTGCCATTCTCCACCTCGTGTATGCTATAGGACTGAAATGATGATAGTTTGCACCAATTGTACCAAAATAATCAATACCAGGGGGCTAAAATCGATCATCCCTCCCTGGGGAAGGAACTGCCGGATGGGGTTGAGCAGCGGGTCAAAGATGCGGGAGGTAAACTGTCGGGCAGGATGGAACGGTCCAACGAAATAGCCCAAAAGGGTGTGGACGATCACCCCCCAGGTAATCAATTCGGAAAGCAGCCGGATGAAAGTTGCGATTGCGTTTGCGGTCATGTGTTCAATGCTCCTTAAAAAAACTTACAGGTATTATATCCTAATCTGCCCCATGATTGCCGTGCCAATCCGCAGCAGGGTGGCGCCTTCTTGAATGGCTGGTTTGTAGTCACCGCTCATCCCCATAGAGAGCTGGGACCAGTCAGCCCCGGGGAAGCGGGAGGCGAGCTTGTCTTGCAGGCGGCGCAGGGCGGCAAAAGTGGGCCGAGCGGCTTCCGGATCGGGGTTGTAGGGGGCCATAGTCATTAACCCCCGCGGGCGTAAAGCGGTGCAGGCTAATAGCTCTTCGATGATAGCTTCAATTTTGGGTGTGAGAGCGCCTTCCAGGGCTGAAAAGCCGTATTTGCTCGCTTCCCCGCTGGTGTTGAACTCCAGAAGCACATCCTGGACGATGCCGGATTCGTTGGCAAAGCGATCCAGGCGGCGGGCAAGTTTGACCGAGTCTAGGGAGTGCACCAGACTGAATTTGCCGGCGAGATCCCCGGCTTTGCGGCTTTGGATGTGGCCGATCATGTGCCAGTTAAGGCCGGTGAGGTTTGACAGGAGGGACTGTTTCTCCAGCGCTTCGGCGACCCGGTTCTCACCGATCTGACGTGCGCCAAGGTGGTAGAGGGATTGGATCGCTGTGATTGGGTGGCCTTTGGTGACCACCACCAGGGAAATCTCGTCCCGGCTGCGTCCCGCAGAGCGGGTAGTGTGCTCGATCTCCTCCAGCACCTGATGATAACGTCTGCTTAACTCTTTCTCCTGATCCACGATCTTTACTCCTCAAGGGCCAATAAGATCCCAAACCTGCCAGTTTTTCCATTCTGCCCCCGGTGTGAGAACCAGTCCCCGGGGTTGGCGGCGGTACAAAGTTCGGAACCTTCGATATGGTGCACACCGGCTTTCTCCAGGGTCAGCTGGTTGGCAGCCCACAAGTCAAAATGGGTGGCACTGCCAAACCGGGGCAGCAGCTCCTCCGCATCCGGGCCAAACGCCTGGCGCACCTGGGCTGCCACTTCCGGGCCGATTTCGTAACGCTGTGGCCCGATGGCGGGGCCGATGGCGGCAAGGATATCTTCCGGACGCGAGTTATAGCGAGCCTGCATGGCTTCAATTGCATGGCGCCCGACCTTCTGCACGGTCCCCTGCCAGCCGGCATGGGCCAGACCGATGGCGCGCTGCACCGGGTCTACCAGCAGGATGGGGACGCAGTCGGCATAGCGCATGAAAAGGCTGACCTGCGGGTTGTTGGTCAGGATGATATCGGCTTTTGGGGGGAATTCCCACTCTGCCGGGCGGGGTTTCTCGTAGATATGAGTGTCGTGGCCGTGGATCAGCCAACTGTCAGAGAGGGTCTCGACCTGGCCGCCCGACGGCTTCAAAGCTGATCTGGCGGTTGCGGGCGACATTTGCCGGGTGATCCCCGACCGTTAAGCCCATATTGAGGCTGTGCCATTGACCCTGGCTGACCCCACCCACGCGGGTGAAGACTGCCTGCCGGACCCCGGCATGCTCTAATGAGGGGAACTGGTAATAGCGAACGCCGTTGGATTGGGAGAATGGCATCTTTCAACCGTTCAGCCGGTTTTGCTTCCCAGCCGGGCTTTCTTGGCTGCCAGGTACTGGCGCGTATCCTTGAAGCTCTCTTCCATCACCGGCAGACCGAACCACATGGTAGTAAAGCCGAAGAGAGCGCCGGTAACCACGCGCAGCAACGGGGTGGTCTCTCTAAAGGGCAAGGTGGTGAGCACCTGGCTGATCAATTGGCTGCCGCCGTCCAGGCCGATGGGTGCCCAGCCCACAATGATCCAGATCAGGAAGGGCAGCGGTTTCAGGCGTTTGCCGGTCAGCCCGAAGATCAGACTGAAGGCCAGCATCGCCAGATAGATAGCCACATCCCGCTGGCAGAGGGCGATCTTGTAGCCCATTTCCGGATTGCCGTTGAAAGCGCGGGCGGTGAGCAGGTCGAGTTCGTTATTGCCTGAGGCCTCGCCGTAGGTGATCATATCCTCGACCCCGGCTGTCTCCCGGGGATAAAAAGGCTGCTCGCCGAAGAGGAAGAAGGATCTGAAGGCAAGTTCATGACAGGCCACCCGGTAGACCGAGTAGATCGGTTGAGCAGCTTTCTCAAATCCAGCGTTCATCAGCACCGGGGCAAGGAAGGGCAGCCCGACATAGAGGATCAGGATCAGGTTGACCACTTTGAGGTAGTGAGCGGACATGAAATAGGAGATCTTGTCTCCGGTGCTCATGGTCTCATTGCGCGAGAGCTTCTTCTGGTAGCTGTTGCCCTGGTCTTCGATGCGATTAATGTGGCTGTCACGCGCCGCGCCGAGGGTCATGCGCAGTTTGCGCCGGTCAAAGGGGGCGGTGAGGGTGAAAGGACCGGCGTTGATCACCGGGACCTTGTGCCCGTAGAGCGCCACCAGGTCGGGGTCCTGATCGATATAAACTTCCGCTAGAGTGTGGGGAACTTCTTTTTGCAGGGCGAGCAGGTCTTCTTTGGCCTGGTCGCAAAGTTTGCAATTCTGGCGAGTGTACAGTGTAACTTCAAAGTCCATGTTGCCCTTTTAGGCCGGTAAAGCGATCACCGGCAGTACCGGGGAGATTTATTTTGATGAGGTCTCGGTTCCAAGGCCCATATCGGCCAGGTAGTCATCCAATTGAGACTTGGTCATCAACCCGATATGTACAAACTGAATGATACCATGTTCATCCACAAACATGCTGGTGGGGAAGGCAGTGACCTGGTAGAGCTGGCTGACCGCACCTCTGGAATCCAGCAGGGGCTCAAAGGCCAGCCCAACCTGGTCCCGAAATTGGACCACCTGTTGGACTGGATCGCCGTTATCTACGGCCAGCACAGTGAAATTTTCACTGTGCATCTGGTAGCGGCTGTTGATGTCGGGCATTTCCTGCATGCAGGGTGGGCACCATGTGGCCCAGAAGTTGATCAGCACGACTTTGCCGCGATGACTGCTGAGGGAAACCTTCTCACCCGCAGTGTTCGTCAGGGAGAAGTCGGGGGCATAAGCGCCCTGTTTGGGGGCGGTCTGTATGCCTTCGTTGGGAGATGTCTTGCATCCGGCGGCGATGCCTGCGAGGATGATGAATAACAGTAATAGCCAGACTTTTTTCATATATCGTACTCCTAAAATACCGCTAATAAGGGGGTGAATACGCCCAGGACATAGAGCACGATCAACACGATTGCAATGATCCCGGTGCCGAGGAACCACCAGTCCATGAAAACTTTGTCCTGCTTCTTGGCGATAAAAGCCGGGATCAACCCGAGGAGCAGCGAAGCGGTCAGTCCGAGTATCAGCATACGCCCGATGAGGACCTCATCCCCTGCTTCGATAAAATTGCCCAGGCTGGCGAGCTGCTCGAAGCGGCCTAGGAAGAGGAGTACACCGATGGCGATCAGGATCACACCCATGATGATCTCGGTGTAGTGCATCACCTTGCCATAGCGGCGGATGATGGTGGTCACCCAGCCGATCTGGGTAGCAGCCAGCAGGAAGGGGATCGCCAGTCCGGCAGAGTAAGCTGCCAGCAGCAGTGCCCCCTGCATGGAGCCGCCCTGGTTGAAGGACAGGGTCAGGATAGCGCCGAGTACCGGTCCGACACAGGGCGCCCAGCCGGCAGAGAAGAAAACGCCCATCAGGGCTGAGGAGATGTATCCCCGCTTGCGGTCGGGCTGGGACTGCGGGCGCAGGTCGTAATCCAGGAAGGGGATGCGCAGGATGTGGGTCATGTGCAGGCCGAAGAGGATTACCACAATACCGCCGACCTTGACGAGGATGTCGGTCAGCTGGTAGCGGAAGCTGCCCAGCGCCCCGGCCAGCAGCACCAAGGACAATGAAGACCACGCTGAATCCGAGTACGAAGACCACGCCGTGTGAAAAGGTGTTGAGGGTATTGGATTGCTTCTGCCCGTCTCCGCCGGCCACTGAGCGCCCGCTGAGGTAGCCGATGTAAGCCGGTACCAGGGCGAAGACACACGGGGAGAGGAATGAAGCCACCCCGGCGAAGAATGCAATTCCGAAATTGATATTGTTCATCTTGTTTGCCTTTTTCTCAATCCTTCCTCGGGATTGGTGAAGGAGGAGGAATTTCTAATATTCAACTACCTCAACGAGGGTGCCGACGGTGCCCTGGACGGTCATATCACCGGGCGTGGCAGTCTCGTAAGCGGAGACGTATGGGGTGGTCCAGCGCCAGATCCATTTCGCATCCTCCAGGCGCAGGTTGACGCAGCCATGGGAGCGTTTGGCCCCGTAGGCATTGTGCCAGAAGGTGGCATGGAATGCGATCCCATCCCCGATGAATAGCGTTGTGTATCCGATCCCGGGGGTGTCATATCCCTGGGCGGTGTTGCCCGCCATGTGAGTGGAGAGGGACTTGCGCCAGATGCGGTGCCACAGGCTGGGCGGGGTTTCAGTTTCCTCCCCAGCCAGGCCGGTAGAGCAGCGGGCGAAGAAGACCTCGCGCCCGTTCTCAAAGGCCTGGACGGTCTGGTGGTAAAGATTGACGCGCACGACCTTGTCTTCCACATCCGGGGAGATGGGGGCAACTTCTTCAGCGGTGATCTTGCGGAAAGCTTCTGCCGGACCCCAGAAAACATCGCCGTACGAGCCGACCAGCTCGACGAGGCGGTACATCACCTGCCCATCGGCTTCGGTGCGGACCTGATCGACCCAGAAGATCTGGTCGTAGACCAGATAGGGACTTTATATTCCTCGAACATGCGGTACTGCAGCCAGGGCGACAGCGGGTTCGCGAATTCAAGTTCAACCTCCACCCAGGGGACAGCAGACCTGCACCCACATGCCCGAGCCGATCCCGGTGGGGACCAGTTCGGTGATGGGTTCGGCGGGTTCGTTCTTGACTGGCTGCAAGTTGGGGGACCAGATCCAGCCGACCGGGGTTTCCACCCAGCGGCGGATACCGCCAGGGAACTCGCCGATCACCTCGCGGATCCAGGGGAGGACATCATCCTCGGCTACCTCGACCGACCAGGGCGCTGTTGATATCTGGTTTGGCGCGCACGTTCAAGTCGCCAACCGCCCGTGCCAGATGGGGGGCATTTGGGAATTCGGGGAGGTATGCCCGCCTGGGCTGGAAGGATTTCCGCCAGGGCTTAAGCATCAGTCCACCGGCAGCTGCAGTGCTGAGTTTTAGAAAGTCCCGGCGGGAAATGCCCTGTTGGGACGGTTCCGGCCTGGTGAGATGGTCGCCCGGCGGAATGAGTTTACGGTCATCTTTGGCCATAAGATTTCCTTTTAATTATTGGGTCGAAGTAATCGCCAAATCTCTTCTCATTGTTCGATTACTAGACGCAGCCTTTTTGCGTCTTCTTACACAATCACAGACCCGGCGGGGCCAGATAGGCACCGGTTAGGCTTAAGCATAACGGGAGATGGGGGATTGGTCAATGAGCCAAGTGAGTTGATAGTAGGCAGTGGGTAGGAGGCAGTGCCAAAATCCGGTTTTTGACTAGTCCTCAGTGTACTCCACAACGCGTGGTTTGGTCTCGAGATTTGCGGCCTGGCAGAGAGCCTGATTGGCATGGTCGATCTGCTCATAAAGCGGGCGGTGGGCATCCGGTGATGCGTAAGTGTAGCCTCCGGCGACATCCAGTCCCAGCAAAGAACCATCATCGAGGCGCAAATTAACCGCGTGGACAGCAGTGACGATGCGTTCGATGACACTCTGGCCGTGCTCGGGGGCCAGGCTAGGGAGAACCACCAGGAATTTGGCATCCATCCAGCGGCCGACCAGGTCGTACATGCGCAGGTTGGCGCGGATGGCGCGGGCAACGAAACGGACCGCCTGCCGCCACATCTCGATTCCGTGCTCTTCCTCGATCTTGCCGGCGTTGTGGATCTCGATCATCACCAGACAGACAGGGCGTTTTTCGCGCTGGGCGCGGCTGACCTCGGCCAGGCTGTGCTCGTAGATCGCCTGCCGGTTGAGCAGGTTGGTGAGATCGTCGTACATGGCAACGTCGGGGGGCAGGTCTTCCTGGGTGTGGAGGCGGTATTGCATGGCGATGGTGCGCTCTGCGACCACCAGGCGGGCTTCCAGTTCCTGCCCACGCACACGGCTTGACGGCAAAATCACCGGGGATCGGCCCAAGGCAGTCCACGGCATATTTTTCGCTGCATTCTTCTGTCAGGAAGAGGACATACGGGAAGGGGGACTGGGTCATCGCCAGGATCGAATTGACCAGGTCGATACCGCCATTGGGCAGGTCAAAATTGGAGATGATCAGTTCGGGCGACATCCTTGCTTGAGGTGTCCAAACAGGCTGGAGGCATCCTTTTCTACCAGCAAGGTGTAATCCTTGCCATAGAGCAGGTCGGAGACCAGATCGATCTGGTCTAAGTCATCGGAATATAGCAATATCTTCACAGGCCGCTCCAAAAATTTTGAGAGGGGTGATTGTACCTATTTTCTCAATTATAGAGATAAAAAACTGTCTGAAACATGCAACTTGCGTCACAAATTTGTTAAAATGGCGTTTGAACCGGATTTCATGATTTTTTAATCTTTAGGACAATAATTGGTTGTATTATAGAGGTATGAGGATGATATTGGCTGTGGGGCATATTCTTTGTCTCACTTTGCCTGCTTTTCCTGGCCAGTTGCGGTCAGCCAGTTCCTCAGTCCAGTAATATTCCCTCACCTGAAATACCTTACCAACACCGACAGACACCCATAGATTCCAACCGAAACCATGGTTCCAATACAATCGTTATATGCCGACACCTGTTATCACTGAAACCCCTGTGCCGTATGACTATCATCTAGAGCCAGCGTTGACTGAGGATGACTGCATCGGCGCTGGGATTGCCAACTGAGGCTTGCACCGGGGTAACCGCCAATCAGATGTGGACACCGGTGATCCGGGAATTTAACGGAGTGGAGATGGTATTAGTGCCGGCTGGCTGCTTTATGATGGGGTATGAGTTCAGTTTGGATGAGGAAAAACCTGCCCACGAGGTGTGCTTGGACCGGCCTTACTGGATTGACCGCACCGAAGTGACTGTACAGCAATATGCTGATTTCCTGAATGGGATCTCCGCATCAGAGGAAGATTATCTTTCCCGGATTGATATTAGTCGTCCATCTGTTCAGTAATAGTCAACCACACATTCAGCTAAGGCAAGTAGAAGGAGTCTGGGTACCAAGTTGGAAAGAGGAGGCCCATCCTCAGGAATATGTTACCTGGGAGGGGGCTTATGATCTGTGTACCTGGCGCGGTGCGAATCTGCCTACCGAGGCTGAATGGGAGTATGCTGCCCGTGGACCGGATAACTTGATCTATCCCTGGGGGAATACCTTTTCGGAGTATTATGTGGTCAGGGGGAGGCAATATCCACATGTCGGCAGCAAACCCCAGGGAGTGTCCTGGGTAGGGGGGCTTGATATGGCTGGTAGTGAATTTGAGTGGACCAGGAGCCTTTATTGGCCTTATCCCTACGATCCGGATGATGGACGTGAGAATGGGTTTGGAGTTGGATACGACAGCGAAATGGTTTTTAGAGGAAGCGCCCTGTATCATGACATCGGCATTGATAATGTTGCTTCAACAGCCCGGTATGAGGCGTCTGTGGATGTTGGTTTCTGGTACCATGGGGCACGCTGTGCCAGACCAGTGGAATGAGAAAGCCGCCCGGAACAGGCGGATGATATTTTTTGCTGGGGCTAGTAAATTCCGGGGAACAACTTGTATCTGACTCTTTGCTGGTACTCCGGATAACCTTCCATGCCTTTGACCAGCATATCTTCCTCATATTTGATGCGGATTATCAGACTGAGCACGGCGATGGACGCCGGGGATCAGTCCGTGCCAGTATCCAAGGGCAATGGGGACGCCGAGGATCATAAAGACGGCTCCGGCATACAACGGGTGGCGGACTTTCCCGTACAAGCCGGTGTCAACCAGTTGTTGATCCTGGTTGATATCCAGAATTTTGGAGGCAAAGGCATTTTGCAGCATGGCGAGCATCAGGATGATAACGCCTACATTCATCAATACAACGCCGAACATTTCCACGGGGAATGATAGATTGGACCAACCCTGGCGGTGCGCCCAGGCGGGCAGCATCAGAGCGGTGAAGAAGCCGAGGCTCATCACTGGCATGATCCACCAATCCGAGCTGGCTGATTTTTTGGTGAACGCGGTCAGCCCTTCTTTTTTGGTCTTCATCCGGTTGCGGAGGACGCGGGGGTTGACCTTGTTAATGTAGGCAAACCCGATAGTGAGGATCACCCCAATGCTGATGCAGAAGATCCAGCCTTCCAGCCAACGCCAGTTCCCGGCGAGTGGGAAGATCGCCACGGCCAGAAATCCGCCAGTGAACAGCGGCAGGAAGATCATGAATAAGAGGGGTAGGGGTTTATCAAGATTACTTTCCTGTGACATATCTCTCCTTTGTGCATTTTCTCGATAATAACATGAGAAAGGGTGAAATCAATTTGCTAGGGAGGAAATATCATAGAAAATAGGATGAAAAATAGTGAACAGTGATTGGGCACTTGGTGATTAGGAAAGGCAAAACCAATTCTGTTATCGAAAAGAAGGACACAGATTAGAGGTACAAGATCTGTGTCCTTCTCTAGATTATTTTTAGATATTCAAATCCAGTTTTCTCAAACGCAGGCTGTTGCTGACCACGAAGACGCTGCTGAAGGCCATAGCTCCCGCCGCCAGGACCGGTACCAGCAAGCCAAGGGCGGCAGCCGGGATGAGGATAATGTTGTAGATGAAGGCCCAGAAGAGGTTCTGGCGGATGGTGCCCAGAGTGCGCCGGGAGAGGGCGACAGCCCGCGGTACGCCGGTCAGGTCTCCCGCCGACGAGGACTACCGGGGCAGCGGCCATGGCGACATCTGTGCCGGTGCCGATGGCTATACCGACCTCAGCCTGGGCCAGGGCGGGGGCATCGTTGATCCCGTCCCCGACCATGGCGACGACTTCTCCCTCGGTTTGCAGGGATTTGATCTTGTCGGCTTTCTCACCGGGGAGTACCTCGGCCAGCACCTCACTGATCCCTGCCTGGGCGGCGATCGCCTCAGCGGTGCGGCGGTTATCTCCGGTGAGCATCACAATGCGCAGGCCCATCTGCTGAAGGGTTCTGACCGCCGAGACGGTATCTTCCTTGAGCGTATCGGCGACCGCGATAACACCCTGGATGGTATTATCTACAGCCACAAGCATGGCAGTTTTGCCTTCGGATTGCAATCGGGCTACATCGGCTGTGAACTGGCTGGAATCCAGTTGATGACTATCCATCAAGCGCTGGCTGCCGACCATCACGCTGCGCCCGTCCACCTGGGCGGTGACACCGTGGCCGACCTTGGCCTGGAAGGCTTCGGGGGCACTGACTGCTAGCTCACGGTTGTTGGCTTCAGCCAGGATGGCTTCACCAAGGGGATGTTCACTGCCGCCCTCGACGCTGGCTGCCAGACGAAGCAGATCGTTCTCATCCATTTCAACAGAGAGGATATCGGTGACAGCGGGTTGGCCGCGGGTGAGGGTGCCGGTCTTGTCGAGGACAACGGTTGTGAGCCGCCCGGCGCGCTCCAGGGCTTGGCTGGATTTGAACAGGATGCCCATTTGTGCGCCGCGCCCGGTACCGACCATTACGGCGGTGGGGGTGGCCAGTCCCATGGCGCAGGGACAGGCGATCACCAGTACGGCAACCATGTTGATCAGGGCACGGGTGAAGGCACTGACATCTCCCTCCAGCGGAGCTGGGACCAGCCAGAACCAGACAGCAAAGGTGACCACGGCGATAGCGATGACAGCAGGGACAAAGATCGCCGAGACCCGGTCGGCTAGCTGCTGGATAGGCGCTTTGGTGGCCTGGGCATCTTCCACCAGGCGAATGATCTGCGCCAGGGCAGTTTGCTTGCCGACTTTCGTGGCCTCAAAGCGGAACAGCCCGGTCTTATTTAGCGTAGCCCCAATGACGCCGTCTCCCGGCCCCTTGGAGACCGGCAGGGATTCGCCGGTGAGCATGGATTCGTCCACGGTGGAGCGGCCTTCTACCACTACGCCGTCCACGGGGAGCTTTTCGCCGGGACGGACGATGACAATATCGCCAACGAGGACATCATCGGCGGGGATCTCGAGTTCAACCCCGTCGCGGACGATGCGGGCAGTCTTGGGTTGCAAGCCGATCAGCTTCTTGATCGCTTCACTGGTCTGACCCTTGGCGCGCGCCTCGAGGAATTTGCCGACCCGGATCAGGGTGATGATCATAGCGCTGGTCTCGAAATAAACATGGCCGGGCAGGAATCCCAGCAGCACAGGGATCGAATAGAAATATGCAGCGGAGGATCCCATCGCCACGAGGACATCCATATTGGCCGAGCCGTTGCGTAGGGATTTGTAAGCCCCGACGGTAATACTGCCAGCCGACATAGAACTGCACCGGGGTTGCCAGGACAGCCATCAGCCAGTTGACCCAGGGACTGTGCGCCCACATGCCCCATAGACCGAAATCCCGGCCCATAGCAAGGATGAAGAGGGGGAGAGTGAAGATCAGTCCGATGATCAGCAGGCGTTTCTGTTCGGCGATCTCTTTCTGGCGGGCCAGACGTTCGGCGTCCTCGGTTTCTCCGCCAACCTGGATAGCCTCGAACCCGGCAGCAGAGACGGCTTTGCGCAGGTCGGCCTGGCTGACCAGGGTGGGGATGTAGCGGACCCGGGCGCGCTCTTGCGCATAGCTAACCGTGGCTTCGAGGACGCCCTCTATGGCGGCGAGCTGTTTTTCCAGACGGCGGGCATCGTTGTCATCGCTCAGCCGGCGGAGGGCCAGGTCGGCCTCTCCGGCGGCGATGCCATAACCGGCACGCTCGATGCGGGCGATCAGGTCTCCGAGGGTGGCTGACCGGGGATCGTAGGCGACTGCGGCGCGCTCGGTGGTCAGGTTGACATTGGCGCTCTCGACTCCGGAGACCTTCTTGATTTGCGCTCAACCGCCGAAACACAGTTGGCGCAGGTCATCCCGGTGACGGGCAGGGAAATTTGTTTGGATTCAGGCATGGGGACTCCAAATGCCTCCCTATCCATTAGCAGGAAAGGGAGACGGCGGGTTTTGGTTGCTTTTGGGAGCAGGTTAACAAAAGCAGATGAGACCTACTTTGCGACCGGGTAGTTGATCTCCGCCAGCAGGGCAACGATTGCCTCTTCGGTGGCGGGGGCATCGAAGCTGACTTCGACCTGTTTGGTCTCGTTGGAGGCGGTCACCGATGTGACGCCTTCCAGATCGCCGACTTCCGTCTGGATGGTGTGGACGCAGTGTCCGCAGGAAATGGTGGGGACGTTGAAGGTTACAGTTGTCATGGGATTTACTCCTTACCTTTGAATGAAATGGTTAAACTTTGCGTGAAGCGACATAGACATCCATGATCTCCTGGAGGACACGCTCGCGTTCGGCAGGGTCATCGCCCTGGACGGCGGTGATCACACAGGAGTGCAGGTGCTCTTCCAGGATGATCTTGCTGGCTTTGTTGAGGGCACCCTGCACCGCCTGGATCTGGCGGATGACATCGATACAATAGGCGTCCTCTTCCAGCATCCGGCGGATACCGGCGATGTGGCCTTCAACGGTTTTCAGGCGTTTTGCGGCGTCTTCGTGCTTCATGCTTCCTCTTTCAACCCCACCCCCTATGGGGGGGGTATCTGATATTGATAACCAGATTATTCTGAACGGTAAACCACGAGAGGAAGAATGTACTGATCTCGTAGTCAGGCTATCAGATGTGTGGTTTTATGCTGTTCCCTAGTGCCAGATCACTAATCACATTTTTTGCTACAATACCCACAGGAGAACCTATGCCCGACCTGAACAAAAACCAATTCCGAATCCTTACGGCGGCGATCCTGATCCTCGGCGCGGGGTGGATGGCGATCAGCGCCAATCTGCCCGGCGGGACGGATACCCCCGGGATCCCAGCGCCCAAAGCCGGTTTCCTGGCCCCGGATTTCACTCTGACCACGCTGCAAGGCGAGACGATCACCCTCTCCGATCTGCGAGGCAGGGCAGTAATTGTAAATGTGTGGGCCAGCTGGTGCGGTCCCGTGCCGGGCGGAGATGCCAGCTCTGGAGGCGGTTTACCAGGAATTCGGCGGGGAGGATCTGGAACTGCTGGCGGTGAATGCCACCAGCCAGGACAATTTTAGCAATGCGCTTGATTTTGCAGAAGAATTAGGGCTGACTTTCCCGATCCTGATCGATGAGGAACCGGCGAAGTGGGGCGGCTGTACCACGTGGATGCGCTGCCGAGTACCTTTTTCATCCGCCCGGACGGCACGATCGAGGAAGTGGTGATCGGCGGCCCGATGGCGGAAGCCCTGCTGCGTACCCGGGTGGAATTCCCTTCTAGCGGAGGTGGAGTGATGTTCCCTTACCTCAATCTGTTTGGAGCGGCGATTGCGGTTTCCCCGCTGCTGATCCTGCTGGGGCTGTATTTTGGTTCGACCCTCTCTGAAAAAGCGGCGCTCGAAGCACGGGCTGCGTCGCCAGACCAGTTGTATAATCTGATCTTGATCGGGCTGGTGGCCTTTGTGATCGGCGGGCGTTTGAGCTACGCTGCCCAGCACCTGAATGCCTTCACTGCCGACCCGCGCAGCCTGATCAGCCGCAATTTGGGGCTGTTCGACCCCTTCGGCGGGGCGGTGATCGCCGTGCTGGCGGGGCTGATCTACGGCCAGCGCAAGGAAATTGACCCTATGGCCAGTACTGGATGCCCTGACCCCGATGATTCGCTGTGATGATGCTGGCAGTCCCGCTAGCCAATCTGGCCTCGGGGGATGCGTTCGGAGCGCCGAGCAGCCTGCCCTGGGCGATTGAGCTGTGGGGAGCAGCCCGCCACCCGGTGCAGATCTATGAGGCGGTTGCCGCGGGGTTGATCCTGTGGGTGTGTCGGCCGGCTGGCTGCTGAAGCGTAAATCCACCGGCGGGGATGATTTTCCTGCATTTTACGGCTGCCAGCGCCCTCCCGGCTGATCTTTGAGGGGCTGCGGGGCAGTTCAGCCGCTGGGATTTTCGGCTTGCGGGTCTATCAGTTGGCCGCCTGGGCGCTGCTGGCAGCCTCCCTGGTGTTGATCGACCGGATAAAATCTAATACTCTACCACTGCGGAGTGAGCTATGGACAAGATCATCATCAAAAACCTGGTGGCCCGCGGGCATCATCGGGCTGAACGACTGGGAGCGCGAAAAACCCCAGGAAATTGTGATCAATATCACTGTGTACACCGATATCCGCCAGGCTGCTGCTGAGGATGATGTCAGCCACAGCGTGAATTATCCACATTCTGGCCAAAAAAGCCCTGGCCCACGCCGAGACTGCCCAGCGCCTGACGGTGGAAGCCCTGGCGGAGGATATCGCCCAGATCTGTCTGGCAGAACCCAATGCCCAAAAGGTGACCGTGCGGATCGAAAAACCAGGCGCGGTGCGGTTTTCCGAGTCGGTGGGGGTGGAAATTACCCGAGAGTAAACCAGTGATCAGTGAATTGGCACCCAGGGATCAGGAAAGCCACCGGCTTTCATCCTAATCCCCAAGTGACCAATCACTAATCACTCTATAATGGTATAATTCCCCGCCGAAAGCGGGTGCGGGAGGAGGAGGAAGCCTTTCCACCCCGCTGAAAGGAATTGTGCGCATGAAAAGACCCCAAAAGACCACCATGGCAAAATCGCCAAGGCTCCCGACCCCAGCGGGGGAAGTATGCCGGCTTATCAACTCAGCCTGCCGGTTCTGCTGGTACTATTCCTGTTTTTCATGATTTTTGGCGGCGGATTGACCTACCTGGCTACCCGGGTAGTGTGCGGGGAATCCCGACCCCGACAGAGGGCGGTCTGGTGATGATCACCGACACGCCGGCTTTGGATACTCCTGTCCCGACGGATACGCTGGTGCCAACGGTTACCAATACGCCTGAACCACAGCCCACCCTGCCGCCGATCGAGTATATTGTGCAGTCGGGGGATACCTGCCAGGCGATTGCCGGGGCCTTCAAGATCTCTACCACGGCGTCTGATCACCACCAACGGGCTTGTCGGTGAACTGTTATCTGGTGGAGGGGCAGAGATTGCTGGTTCCCCAGCCGACCCCGCTGCCCACCACAGACGCGATTGCGACCCAGTCTGCCCGCCAGACGGAGGCAGCCTGCCCGGTTGAATATGTGACTGTGCAGAGCGGGGATACGATCGAGATCATCTCGCAGTACACACGCGTGCCGGTTGAGGAGATTTTGGCCTACAACGGCAAGCCCAACAGCACTCTGTTTGCCGGTGAGGTACTGGCGATCCCGACCTGTAAGGAGACCACCGATTACGATGGCGCCACTTACACGCCCTCCCCGGCCCCAACCTACCAGGCTGCCGAGCCGGTCCAACCGGCCAAGGGCACTTATTTCCGCGGGGAGCGATGAGATCATCCTTCAGTGGACTGCTCCAGCGGAACTGCGCGAGAATGAATACTTCGTGCTGACGATCACTGATACCACCGATGGCGGCAGTCTGGTGCTGGAGGAGACACTCAAGGATACCCGTTTCATCCTCCCGGCATCCTATCAGCCGACAGGCAGCACCCCGCATATCTATGCCTGGCAGGTGAATGTGGCGGCCGTGATCGGAGAGGATGAAGGCGGTAACCCGATCTTCCGCACGACTGCGGCGGACAGCCAGATATTGTATTTTGCCTGGGAGAGCAAGTAGTAGGAAGTAGTCAGTACTCGGTAGCCAGTTGTCAGAAAAAACAAATCCTTCCTGGGTATGAAATGAACCCGGGAGGGATTTTTTTATCAGTGTTTATCCGTGTGTATCTGTGGTAAATTGGTTGAATGCTATAGTTTTAGCGGCGTGGCCCCTCTGGAGATGCTGTCCAGGAATTCCTGGCGGGTGGCGGGGTTCTTGCGGAATCCGCCGTGCATCGCCGAGGTGGTCATGCGGGCATCGTGCTTCTTGACGCCGCGCATCACCGAACAGAGGTGGACGGCTTCCAGCACCACGGCCACGCCATGCGGTTCGAGCAGCTCATCGATCATCTCGGCGATCTGGCAGGTCATGCGTTCCTGCACCTGCAGGCGGCGGGCGAACATATCCACGATCCGGGGGATCTTGGAGAGGCCGATGACCTTGCCCTTGGGCAGGTAGGCGACATGTGCCCGTCCGATGAAGGGCAGCATGTGGTGCTCACACAGGCTGTAGAATTCGATATCGCGCACCAGCACCATCTCGTCGTAGGAGACGTGGAAGATCGCCTCGTTGAGCAGTTCGACCGGGTCGGTACGGTAGCCGGCGAGCAGTTCCTCGTACATGCGGGCCACCCGATCAGGGGTTTTGTCAGGCCCTCGCGATCTGCATTTTCGCCGGTAGCGGCCAAAATTATCTCAGCGATGGCTTTTCTGATCCGGTCGGTATCGATGCCGTCATCGATTAATTTGGCAGCGGAATAGAGCTTTTTTTCATTTTCGTGATTCATCTTTCGCCTCTGGATGTGTTGATGTATTGGTATTTTACCAGCAGAAAGGCGGTTTTTTGGAGGCAGGTTCTGGTGGAAAGTTATTGAAACCATAGATGAATACAGATAAAACGAGAGTTTTTTCATGTCCATCTGCGGGTGTGGTATTACGTGCCGTGACTACTATTCCAGAGGAAAAGTGCTTAAGAGAATGATGACCGAAGGTCGTCATTCTCTACGCGTAAGAGAAGATCAACTGGCGGTTCTGTATTGATTTTAAGTTTAATTTTCTCTATACTGTAGATGGATTCTTCTGGGCATGTAGCCCACACTGGAAAATCAAACTCTCTCCATCAACGAACCATGATCCCTAAATTGCATGCCCAAAACATAGAGGAGGTAGGGTATGAAACGCTTTATTTCTGATCATTGGGCTAATGTGTATCTTTATACTGGTTTCCACCGCCAGCGGGGTAGATAATCCCAGTATGGTCGCCGATATCTACAGTGGTGGTAGCTCCTCTCCAGCGGATCTTACTGTGTTCAACAACCAGCTGTATTTCCAGGCAAAAAATGGCAGCGATGGGGAGGAATTATGGGTCTATGATACGGCAACGAATCCGCCCAGCATGGCCGCCGATATCAACACCGGGGCGAGTAGCTCCTCTCCAGCGGATCTCGCGGTGTTCAACAATAAGCTGTACTTCAGGGCCAATGATGGCAGCAACGGAGACTGATTTGTGGGTCTATGATGGTAGCAATCCTGCCCAGTATGGTCGCCGATATCTACAGTGGTGGTAGCTCCTTTCCAATGTATCTGACAGTGTTCAACAACCAGCTGTACTTCAGGGCCGAAGATGGCAGCAATGGCCGGGAGTTGTGGGTCTATGACGGTAGCTAACCCGCCCAGCATGGTCGCCGATATCCGCAGTGGGACGAGTGGCTCCTATCCAGAGGATTTCACTGTGTTCAACAACAAGCTGTACTTCAGTGCCACTAATGGCATCGATGGACGCGAAGTTGTGGGTCTATGACGGTACTAACCCGCCCAGCATGGTCGCCGATATCCGCAGTGGGACGAATGGCTCCTTTCCAGAGGATTTCACTGTATTCAACAACAAGCTGTACTTCCAGGCCGTTGATGGCAGCAATGGACATGAGTTGTGGGTCTATGATGGCAGCATATCCGCCCAGCATGGTCGCCGATATCAACAGTGGGATGGTCAGCTCCTTTCCAGCGTATCTGACGGTGTTCAACAACAAGCTGTACTTCAGTGCCACTAATGGCATCAATGGACACCGAATTGTGGGTCTATGACGGCAGCAATCCGCCTACCATGGCGGCTGACATCGATCCAGTGGGGTGGGTAGCTCCGGTCCAGCGTATTTCACTGTGTTGAGCAACAAGCTGTACTTCAGTGCCGATGATGGCATCAATGGACTGCGAATTGTGGGTCTATGATGGCAGCAATCCGCCCAACATGGTCGCCGATATCAACACCGGAACGAGTAGCCCCCGTCCAGCGGTTTTCACTGTGTTTCAACAACCAGCTGTACTTTCAGGCCGATGATGGCACGCAATGGAACTGAGTTGTGGGTCTATCAGCCCCGCACCACTTGACCCCAAGTGATCTGACCGCCATGCCTGATGGGCACAGATCACATAGACCTCTCCTGGACGGACAACTCGGACAACGAGGACGGTTTCATCCTGGACTGGTCACCCAACGGCACGAATACCTGGACCCAACTGGCAAACCAGACCAGCACTACCTTCAGCCATACCTTTCTGACCTGCGGCACGACTTACTACTACCGCGTGCGTGCTTACAACGCGGGGGGCGACTCAGGCTATGCGACAGGTTCAGCCACCACGGAAGATTGCGGTCCAATCATCAGCAGTCTCTACATCCGTTCCGCCCTGGGGTATGATGGCGATATCACTGAGAAGACAGAATTCAGCAACTCAGGTGGAACGGTAGACCGCATGTCTACCGTCCTGTCTGTTGGTGACACAAATTTGGACCAACAGGTACGGGGCATCCTGCACTTCAATACATCCGCGGTGCCTGCAAATGCGGTCATCACCAGAGTGACCGTGCGGCTGAGACCGAACTCGTTCACGGGAGACAATCCGTATGACACACACCGCTACCTGGTAGTGGATATCAAAGAGCCTTATTTTGGCGCTTCACCAAACCTGCAAACTGATGATTTCAAGGCACCGGAAGAAATGGCGGTCGCCTGTACGATCTTCAAGACAGGCGTGGATTGGTACATGTGCGTGTTGAAGGGAACCGCTTACCAGTACATCAATCGGGATGGGATCACCCAGTTCCGATTGCGATTCCAGACCACGGACAATGATGATATGGATGCTGATCTGCTGAACTTCTGGAGTGGGGAACGCTGTCACTGCGAATTACCGGCCGATCCTGCTGGTACAGTATTACGTGCCCTGACCGATAAAACCTGGTAGCGGCTAAATAGATTTTGACAGGGTCTTGAGAAAGACCCTGTCTTTTTTCTATAAGCTGTCAATTTTTCAAGATGAGGTTAAGTCCTCGTCTTCTCGCCTGCGCTCTGCCAGGATTAATCCGGATCGGTCTCGCCGATGAATTCGAGGGCGCGGGTGCGGGAGTAGCCCAGCTCCCGGACGGCGGTGGCGGCGGCTTCGATGCGGGCGGCACGGTCGGCGGGGATATCGGCGCTGAGGGCGGCTTCAATGTACAAGCGGGCCGGGTCGAATTTGGCGGGGTCGAGGACGATCTGTTCACCGGCCTGGCCGCGCACCTGGCGGTATCCCAGTACCGGACGACCGTCCAGAGCGATCCAGTCGAGCATCTGCCGGAAGACGCCGGCCAGGGCTTGTTCGGCGAGTTCTTTATAAGGGGAGAGGCTCTTCAATCCGGATTGGGTCGCCAGGTTGAGGGTGGCGTAGGCGGTCCCAGCGGGGAAATCGCCGGTCTGCAGGATGCGCGGCACGGTGGATTTGTCGATCCGCTGCCCGACCCGGTCGGCGATCTGGGCCAGGCTGGTGTCCATCGTCGGGGTATCCATGCTCTCCAGCTTGTGTCCGGGCGGGACATAGGCCATCCGCCCCGGCTCGCCGTAGTCCACTTCCACATTGTCGCTGACGCCCTCCACTTTGAGGCGCGGGGCGGCGGCATAGGCGATCACCTCACTGGTCAGCAGGGTCTCGAGGATGTTCTGGGTATCCCACTGGCCGGATTGGTAGACCGAGTAGAGCAGGGGGATACACTGATGGGCCGGGTCGCGAAGGAGGGTGGTGCCGCCGGTGCGGGCGATCCAGGGGAGGAAGGTGAGACCATGCGGCTGGCGGATGATCTCGATCGGGGCGCTTGCCCCCGTCCAGCCCGGCGGAGGGAGGGATCATCTGGCTGTCCTCGTGCAGATAGGCCCACACCACGCGCATTTCCAGATCGGTATAGTCGTAGAGGGTGGCGTAGCGCAGCTCCCCGCGTGGATCAGCGGCCAGTTTTTCCTGATCGGCGCGGCCTGGCTGCCCCAGAAACCCACCAGATCGGTGACAGGGATGACTTGGCGGTAGAGGACCGC
This sequence comes from uncultured Chloroflexia bacterium, assembly GCA_963722735.1. Classification (GTDB taxonomy): domain Bacteria; phylum Chloroflexota; class Anaerolineae; order Anaerolineales; family UBA11579; genus UBA11579. The sequence goes on along the minus strand of CAVROH010000035.1, from coordinate 3,102 downwards.
CTCGGGCATCCAGTCCGAGGCGCGCACATGTACGTTGCGTGGGTTGCGCACCAGGATCACAAAATCCCCGACGCGGCGGGCGGCTTGCAGGCTGGCGGTCTCTCCCCCGGCTGCCTGGATTGCCTTGATCTGGTGGGGCAGGTAGACCACCTGGGCACAGACCTGGTCGTAGAGCAGGGCGCTGAAGACGATATCCCGCAGCACGGAGGATTGCCGGCGGCAGTTGGCCTGATGGAAGAGCCAGCCGAGAGTGTGCTCGATATGCTCCAGGCCGGGTTCGGGCAAGCCTCCCAGCCCCACCGGGAGCACCTTGATGCGCGGCTCGGCGCTGGAAAGCACGCGTACCCCGGCGCGCAGGGCGTCGTGCGGGTCTGTGCTGACCACCTTATGGACCCATCCCAGTCCGCTGATCTCTTCGGGCAACTGCCAGCGGGCCTGCCACATCTGCTCCATGGAGGCGAGCATCCGGTCTTTGTCGGCGTCCTGCTGGACGAGTTCGGCGGCGAGATCCTGGTAATGATAAGGCTTTTCATACTTTTCCCTCCCAGTTGGTTAGTTTTCAAATTTGGTAAATCTGCCCTGGCGTTTTTCATATATAATTTAGGCATGTTCAGTTCTTTATCGAACGTCTCGGGGTAATCAGAACTACGATCTTTCTCTCAATCGTGATCATCTTCCTGGCCGTACTTTTTTCGGTGGTGGTACGCCTGTTTGCGGGAATCCAGCCTTCAACCAATGACATCTTCATCGCGGCGACCATTTCTTTGGTGCTCGGCCCGCCGTTGATCTATTCCAGTACCCGCACGGTGAAGGAATTGGTGGAGGCACGTAATCAATTATTGCACCTGGCAAACTTTGATGCGCTCACCGGGGTTCCTAACCGGGCATATTTCATCCGGCTGGCAGAAGAGGCTTTGCTAGAAGCCCCGGCAGCGCAACCGGTCGGGTTGGTGGTCTTCGATATTGACCGCTTCAAATTGATCAATGATACCTACGGACACCTGGTCGGGGATGAAGCCCTGCGGATGATCGCCCGGACCGTCCAGGTCCACCTCCGGGAGGGGGATATCTTCGGGCGGTTTGGCGGGGATGAATTCATCCTGCTGACTCCCAATACCTCCAGCGCTGAGATCCAGACACTGTGCCATATGCTGCTGACCCACATCCAGACACTCTCGGTGGGGATCCAGGATGTGCGTACCCAGCTTTCTACCACCATGGGGGTGACATCGGCGGTTCCCTCGGCTGTCAACCTGAACGACCTGATCGCCCGGGCGGATGCGGGCCTGCTGCAAGCCAAACGTCAGGGTGGCGGCCGGGTGAGGTATGTGTAAAACCCAGTGACTAGTCACTTAGGCACTAAGGGAGTAGGAAAACCAAATCTTTCTTATAGTTTCTCCCAATCACCAATTGACCAATCACAAATCACTTGTTGTTGCTCAACTCCTCCTTAACTCGATAAACGGATTTTTCTTCCGGCTGCCGCTGGTCGGTCTGATCAGGTGGGGAGCGCCGATATACAGCATCCAGTAGACCGCGTCCAGGGTGTCATCGTGGCGGCTGTGCGGCCAGTTGACCCATTCCTGTTCAAAGGCACGCAGGAAGGGTGTTTCCAGATCGGAGACCCAGGCGCGCCTGAACTGGAAGAGCGGGGCCATGCCGATCTCGAAGCGTTCGCCTTTGGAGCTGCGTCCGGTGTGCATCGGCTGGATCGGCAGGCTGGAGGTGCGCAGCATCAGGTGATAGAACTCCTCGCCCTTGCCTTGCGCTTCCACCCCGATCAATTGGGTCGTGGGATACTGACTGGCAATCCGTTTGAGCTCCATTTCTGCCTCTCCCTGAGAGACCCGCCCGCGGAATCCATCCACCAGCACCATCCCTGCCCCGCCGGGTAAAGCCCTTCCGATGGCGACGGCGAAGTAATCCCGCTGCCCGGCAGTCAGTTGGTCGGCGGTAGAGGCATAGTCCACCCCGATGATCACCGGCCAGGCGGGATCGATGTGGGTGTGGGGATAACGGTTGAGCCACTCGCGGCGCAGATGGGCGCCGGAGGCGGCGGCCAGGTCCAGCAGGTACATGCGGGCAAATTCGATGCTCCCTGATTCCTGGCGGCGGCGTTCGATCTCTTCCGGGGGAAGCGCTCCGGCCAGACAGGCGCATCGCCGCGGATCACCGGGGTGCGCACGCTAGATAGCGTCCGGTGGCTTTGAGGTAAGCGAGGATATCGTCTCCCACCCAGGGCGTGCCGACGACTACCTGCCAGGTCTCGGCGGTGATCGTCGGCAGGATCGTGCCGGTGAACACCTGGCGCACCATCTCCAGCTCTCGGGCAGAGCGGGTGTTGTTCTCGTCGTGGATATCGTCTATCAGCAGCACGCCGGTGGGGTGCTTGCCGATCACTGCCCGGGATTTGTAACCCAATCCCAGCAGGGAGGGGTCTTTGCCTTTGCTGGCGGCGGTGATCTTGCGCCAGCGGTGGTAGGGCAGGTCGGTGCGCTTGAGGTGGTAGCCGTGCATGCCCCAGCCGACATCCGGGTCGGGGCGCACATCGGGGAAGATCACGCCCCAGTTGGCATGGTTGGCGATCAGGTCGGCGATCTGCTTGCAGGTGTCTCTGGCAGCGGCATCGCTGACCTGGATGACCAGGTTGGCGCTCTCGGGGTGGTGTCCGATGCGGAAGGCGACCCAGGCGACGCTCAGCGTGCTGGATTTGGAAGCCCCGCGGAAGGCCTCGATCAGCGCACCCTTGCCCTGTCGCCGGGCAGCATAGATCAGCGGCAGCCATTCGTCGCGGGCGTGGGCCGGCAGCGGACGGTCGTAGATCAGCCGGTAGAAGCAGGTAAATCCGTCCGGGCCGTCGTCCTGCCCGGCGATCTCTGCCCGGCACCACTCGGCCAGAGCTTGCTTTTGGGTGGTGGTAAGTTTCTTGAGCCATTTTTTGATTCCCCCTGGATTTTTGGTGATTGGGCCTCCTTATGAAATCGTAGTCTGCAGCCGGTAGTCAGATGTCAGTGAATTGTCAGCCTGGGTAATCCCCAATTTCGTGCTGACTACTGATTACTGACAACCGACCACTGGTTTTCGAGCAAAATCCCCTGATGG
>CAVROH010000034.1:0-40597 GCA_963722735.1 uncultured Chloroflexia bacterium | reverse complement strand
GCGGGGTGAGGGGGGCTCTAATTACCTGAAATGTGCTCACCCCACACACCTCGCAATTCTCCGCAGATCTCGCCCAGGGTGGCTTCAGCTTCGACGCATTCGATCAGCACGGGCATCAGGTTCTCGTCCCCGCTGGCGGATTGGGCCAGGCGGGTGAGCAGTCCGCTGACTTTGGCGTTGTCGCGTTCGCGGCGCAGGGCTTGCCGATGCGTTGGCGGGCCTGGGCTTCGATTGCCGGGTCCACCCGCAGGCGTTCCAGCTCGAGTTTCTCCTCGGTCTGGTAGGCGTTCACCCCCACGACGATCTCCTCCCCCGCTTCCACCGCCTGCTGGTGGCGGTAGGCGGCGTTGTGGATCTCGTTCTGGATGTATTCCTGCTCGATGGCGGCCAGGGCGCCGCCCATCTCATCGATCTGGCTGGATGTACTCGTTGGCGCGGGCTTCGATCTCGTCGGTGAGCTGCTCGATCAGGTACGAGCCGCCCAGCGGGTCGACCACGTCGGCGGCACCGGATTCCTCGGCGATGATCTGCTGGGTGCGCAGGGCGATGCGCACCGATTTCTCGGTCGGCAGCCAGAGGGCTTCGTCCATGCTGTTGGTGTGCAGCGACTGGGTCCCGCCGAGCACGGCGGCCAGCGCCTGCAGGGTGACCCGGACGATGTTGTTCTCCGGCTGCTGGGCGGTCAGGGTCGAGCCGGCCGTCTGGGTGTGGAAGCGCAGCATCATCGCCCGCGGGTTGGTGGCGCCGAAGCGCTCCTTCATGATCCGCGGCCCACATCCGCCGGGCGGCGCGGAATTTGGCGATCTCTTCCAGGAAATCGTTGTGGGCGTTGAAGAAGAACGAGATCTGCTCGCAGAACTCGTCCACGTCCAGCCCGGCGTCCACGGCGGCCTGCACGTAGGCGATCCCATTGGCGAGGGTGAAAGCGACTTCCTGCACGGCGGTCGACCCGGCCTCGCGGATATGGTAGCCGGAGATGCTGATCGTGTTCCAGCGCGGGATCTGCGTCTGGCAGTACTGGAAGATGTCGGTGATCAGGCGCATGGAGGGTCGCGGCGGGAAGATATAGGTGCCGCGGGCGATATATTCCTTGAGGATGTCGTTCTGGATCGTGCCGCGCAGTTTGGCCGGGTCGCCGCCCTGGCGTTTGGCGACGGCAATGTACATCGCCAGCAGCACGGCCGCGGGGGCGTTGATCGTCATGCTGGTGGAGACCTTCTCCAGCGGGATGCCGTCGAACAGGGCTTCCATATCCCGGATCGAGGAGATCGAGACGCCCACCCGGCCGACCTCGCCCAGGGCGATGGGGTCATCGGGGTCATAGCCGATCTGGGTGGGCAGGTCGAAGGCCACCGAGAGGCCGGTCTGCCCCTGGTCGAGCAGGTAGCGGTAGCGGCGGTTGGATTCTTCGGCGGTGGCGTACCCGGCGTACTGGCGCATGGTCCACAGGCGGGTGCGGTACATGGCTGGGTGGATGCCGCGGGTGTAGGGGTACTCGCCGGGGAAGCCGGTCTGGTCGAGGTAGTCGGGATCCACCGGGGCATAGACCGGGTCCAGCGGGATGTCCGAGGAGGTGGTGAAATTCGGCTTTCCGCTCCGGGAATCGGGAAATAAAGGGGGAGTACGTTTCATTTTGCCAGCGTTTTTTGTCTTTTTTTGTTCATGGGCTTCTCTCAATGTTTTTTCTAGTATACAATCATTTTGGCTGAAATCCGAATTGAAACCGAGGAAGATCATGGAAGAACGCATCCGATCCGATTCACACCCCGAGATCCTGGCGGAGACCGCCGGGAGATATGGGATCACCCCCGCAGACCTGACCGAACTGGACGGCTTTGAGAGCTTCATCTACGAGTATGCGCTGGGCGATCAGAGTTTCATCCTGCGGCATCTCGCACAGCCTGCGGCGCAGCGAGGCATTGATCCGTGGGGAGGTGGATTGGATCAATTACCTTGTGGAAGGCGGGGCGGGGGCTTCTCAGGTGATCCTCTCAAAGCAGGGTAACCTGGTGGAAGCCGTGGATGACGGGCAGGGCGGTGCTTTTCTGGCGGCGGTGTTTGAGAAAGCGCCGAGGGTATCACGCCCAGGGATTTTGGCTATGATGAGATCCTGTTCCGCTCGATCGGGATCACCGTCGGTCGGCTGCACCGCCTGACGAAGGACTACCAGCCGTCCGACCCGCTGGCGTCGCGTCCGCAGTGGGATGACCCGCTGATGCTGGTGGAGCGCGGCTGGCTGCCGGAGGGCGAAGAAGCTGATCTGGGAGAAATATGTCGAGATCCTGGATTGGTGCCGTACCCTGCCGCAGGACCGGGAGAATTACGGCCTGATCCATTTTGATGTGCATGGCGGCAATTTCTTTGTGGACGGCACCGGGTCGGTGAACCTGTTCGATTTCGATGACTGCTGTTACAACTGGTTCGCCAATGATATTGCTGTCGTACTGTTCTACATGCAGTTGGAGACAAAAGATCCGGCGGCCTTTTCGATCGACTTCATGCGCAAGTTCATCGTTGGGTACCAGATCGAGAATAAATTCGACCCCGCCTGGCTGGAGCATGATCCCGAAATTCCTGAAGATGCGCGAGATTGAGCTATATATGATCATCCACCGCAGTTTTGATGTTGAGACGATGGAGGATGAGTGGAACCTGGGTTACATGGATGGACGTAAGGAGCGGATTGAGGGGGATGTGCCCGTGGTGGATGTGGATTTCTCTCAGTTGGCAGAGCTGATCGGCAATACGGCTATAATCAAAATATCACACAACCGGGAGGCAGAAATGGCAAAGAGAACTGGTGCTGGTGGCTGGCAATATCGGGGCGGGGAAGACCTCGATCACCGAAAAGCTGGGGGAACGGCTGGGATGGGAGACCGGGTATGAATCGGTGGCCGATAACCCCTACCTGCCGGATTTCTATGCCGATATGCGGGCCTGGTCGTTCCATTTGCAGGTCTTCTTCCTTGGTCACCGGGCAGCGCAGCACCAGGAGGCCGCCGATCTGAAGCATTCCGCTATCCTGGACCGCAGCATCTACGAGGATTATTACATCTTCTCCCGGGCGCTGCGCCAGTTGGGCAATATGAATGAGCGGGATTATGCCTCCTACCAGCGGATCTTTGAGCAGGTGGTGGATGGGCTGCCAGCCCCCGACCTGCTGATCTACCTGTGGGCGCCGGTGGAGGTGCTGGTACAGCGGATCAACAGCCGGGGGCGCGAGATCGAGAGCGGGATCAGCGTCGATTACCTCTCGCTGCTGGAATCGTTCTATGATGAGTGGCTGCGGAATTTCGATCTCTGCCCGGTGCTGACGATCCGCTCGCATGACCTTAACTTCGTGGATAACCCCGAGGATCTGGAGATCGTGATCGACCGGATCAACAAGACGCTCACCGGACGGGATGAACTGGTGCTGGGGGATGCGCCTTTCCTGGACTAGGAAAATAAAACACAAATCCGGCCAAACGGCCGGATTTTTCTTGTGGTGTCAGGTAATTATCCCTCGGCTTGCTTCAGGGATTCCTGGTAGGCTTTCCAGCCGGGGCACCAGCCGGTGTGCCATTTCCACAGCCGCCCCATCAAGGATTTGGGCTTCGCTTCCGCTTTTGCCCGCAATGGGCAGTTCTCACAGCTTCTTTCTTGTTGCTCTGTCATTTTAGGTTCCTCCTCGGAAAAAATGATTACGTTTGCCTATATAATAATACGGTATGCTCATTATTGTTGCAAACGGGTAATCGAACATTGGGAATTTGTTCCATTTTTGTTATGTCTCTGGATTGTGGTGAGGCTATAATGGAGTAGATAATGAATGGAGAGACTGTATGGGTAATCGGAGATTGAATAAGCTCGCTTTTCTGTGTCTGGCTGTGATCGTGATTGCCGCCGGATTGTTCTTTGGCGAGGTGCAAGCCGCCATCCCAAATTATAACTGTGCCCTTCAGAAGGCGATCCCGGAAGATCAGTGTCTGGCGCTGGTGAAAATCTATGAGAGTACAGCTGGGGCCGACTGGACGGTGAGCACCAACTGGCTGGAATCTGAGGATCCCTGCAATTGGCATGGGGTCTCCTGTCTCAACGGCACTGTGGTCGCCCTGGACCTGTTCAACAACAACCTCACCGGGGAACTTCCATTGGATATTGGCGCGCTGCCAGATCTGGAAACCCTGACGGTGAACAATAACCCGCTCAAAGGCCCAGTTCCGCTGACGATAACGATGCTCGATCTGCGCCTGTTCCACTTCCACAATACCGGGTTATGTGAGCCGGCAGATCCCACCTTCCAGGATTGGCTGTTTGGCGTGGTATACCGTTTCAGCAGCGGGGTGTTCTGCTCCTCGCCACCCCCCTCAGCGACACTCCCCCCGGCTGGACCAACCTATACCAATACCCCCGAAGTGGAGCCGACCAGCACGGATTTTCCCCCGCAGCAAACCCTCACCGCTCTGGCGGTGATCGCCGTTACCGAGCAGGCTGCCCAAGTGGAAATCACCCCAACCAAATATTACCAGGTGAACAATCCTACCCCGGAACCGACTGAGAAGCCTGCTCTGGTATCTACGGATGTGCCCACAGAAGGAGATGAACCACTGGATGAGGCGGATGTTGAGCCGTCCCAGGAGGGCGGCCTGCTTGCCGGGATCTCCAAGACCTGGCTGCTGCTGCTGTTGATCCCTGTGGGTCTGATCGCGGTCGGGCTGCTGCTGGAACTCCGTGAGCGGCGCAAAGAGGAGGAACCCTATGATGTTGACGATGAGGTCACTGACGCGCTGTTCAAGCTGGATTATTTTGAGCCGAATGATAAGAATTAGAAGTAAATAAGTCAGATTTCATCAGAGACCGGTTCTTCAGCCGGTCTCTTTTTTTTCCCTTACGGATTTGTCAATCGAGGGATGCCGGCAGAGTATGTTAAAATCAAGCCATTACTTTTTATCAAGGAGCCGGTATGACCCGCAATCAGGATTACTGTAGCATGTTCGTCGGAACTGAAACAACCGTCCCGCTTCTGGATGGAAGCACCACCCGATATATCAACTTTGATAACGCCGCCTCTACACCGCCGCTCAAGGCCGTGCAGCAGGCGGTTGATGATTTCCTGCCTTATTACAGCAGCGTGCACCGCGGCACGGGGTATAAATCCCAGCTTTCGACCCATATGTACGAGGAAGCCCGGCGGATCACACAGAAGTTTGTCGGCGCAGATGAAGACACGCATACCTGCATCTTCGGCAAAAATACCACCGAGGCGATCAATAAACTCGCCCGGCGTTTCCCCTTTACAGATGAACGTGACCTGGTGCTTACCACGGCGATGGAGCATCATTCCAACGACCTGCCCTGGCGCGCCCGCACCGAACTGGTGCACATTGGCCTGCACGAGGACGGCCGCCTGGACATGGGAGATTTCGAGGCCAAGCTGGATCAATATGCCGACAGGGTGGCGCTGGTTTCCATCACTGGTGGCAGCAACGTGACCGGATTTATCAACCCGATCCATGACCTGGCTGAGATGGTCCATACCGTGGGGGCCTACTTCATGGCCGACTGCGCCCAACTGGCTCCCCACCGTCAGGTGGAGATGCTCCCGCTGGAAGACCCCCGCCACCTGGACTTTGTCTCCCTCTCCGGGCATAAGCTGTATGCTCCCTTTGGCAGCGGCGCGCTGGTGGGGCGGCGGGATATCTTTGAGAGCGGCACCCCCGATATGGTCGGGGGCGGCGTGGTTGAGGTGGTTACTCTGGATGATGTCACCTGGGCAAGCCCGCCGGACCGGGATGAAGCCGGCTCGCCAAACCATGTGGGGGCGATCGCCATGGCGGCTGCGGAAGCCACCCTGATGAAGATCGGGATGGCGAACGTGGCTGCCCACGAGGCCGAACTGACTACTCACGCACTTCAGCGGCTCCCAGAAGTGGATCGGATCGAGATCTATGGCGATGCCAACCCGGCGAATGCGGCTCAACGCCTGGGGGTGATCCCCTTTAGCCTGAAGCATATCAACCATTTCAAAGTAGCGGCGATATTAGGCCACGAGTTCGGCATTGGCGTGCGCAATGGCTGCTTCTGCGCCCACCCATTGATCCTGCACCTGCTCAAGGTGGACAGGGAAACCGCCGAACGGGTGCGCACCGAGATGATCAACAACAACCGCACCAATCTGCCGGGGCTGATCCGCATGTCCTTCGGGCTGTACAACACCACCGGGGACGTGGACCGCTTCATCGAAGCATTGAAGGCGGTTTCTGCCGGCAAGTACCAGGGCGATTATGTCCAGGATCCTGCCTCGGGAGAGTATCATCCGAAGGGATGGCAGCCTAAATTTGAAAGCTTTTACAGATTGGGGTAAGGGTCAGAAAATGAGCGGCAAGAAAACGCCAGCCCTGTTCTACCAGAAAGTGTATGCCGTGGTGCGCCAGATCCCTGCCGGGCAGGTGACCAGCTATGGACGGGTGGCAGAGATGATCGGGCACCCGGGCGCGGCCCGGCAGGTGGGCTATGCGATGAGCGCACTGCGCAACCGGGGGGATGATCCTGAATTCCAGGATATCCCCTGGCAGCGGGTAGTGGGACATAACGGCGCAGATCGTGATCAAAGGCGGAGAGCACAGCCGTCATTACCAGGCCGAACTGCTGCGCGAGGAGGGGGTAGATGTGGGGGATGACCTAGCGGTAGATATGGGGGTGTATCTGTGGGAAGGACTGCTGCCGCATGAAGCGCAGTCCTTGCTAGAGGGGCTGGAATAGTACTTTTGTCTGATATGGCTATTCCGGTGAAGTGGACACATTGTATTTAACAGTCGATTTTTGAGTGCTTCGAGCCCGTGTCATTACTAGACTAAATTGGGGGTATGTTAAAGGATTAATCACCGACCTTAAATTCTTAGAAAAATTGTGCTGTCCGCTTGCTCATAAACTTCTCTTATGATAAAATCCTGCTACAATTTTCGATAAATATGTATCCGAATAACCCGCGAACCCCCACATATGGGGGTTCAAAACACCCTGCCAAATAAGGCTTTTCTATGCGCTGTCCACATTGCCAGAGCGACAAAGGAACCAAAGTCATTGATACGACCCACGATCATCGTGGGGGAGTACGTCGACGTCGGGAATGCAAGCAATGTAAGATGCGGTTCAGCACCTATGAGCGGGCTATCCTTGCCACACCGATGGTGATCAAAGAGGATGGCGCCCGGGAAGATTTTGACCGGGAAAAATTGCTCAGAGGACTGCGAGTGGCATGTGTAAAGCGTCCGGTCTCAGCTCAAGATCTGGAACGTCTCGCCGGAGAGATCGAAGTCCACCCTGCAGAAGATGGGGAAGGCAGAAGTCCCTTCCGGCGTGATCGGCGATATGGTCATCTCCGGTTTGAAAGAACTGGACCAGGTGGCCTACATCAGGTATGCAATTGTTTACCTGGGCCTGGAGGACCTTACACGCCGTCAGGCAAGAGCTAGACCGTTTGATAGAGAGCCAGTAGTCAACCACAAACCACGAGTAACAATTTATCAACGGACTGGAAAGAGGTCTGGTTCTTTCTTCTTTCCTGTTGTCTAACTCGTGAAGGAGGATGGAATGGAAAAAACCACAATAACAATATCCACTCCCAAAAGGCCGGCATTCTCTGCCTCCTGTGGAACTGACCGAGAATGCCCACAGTGTGTTTATCCGCCGTTATGCCCGCCGAGATCTGGAGGGGAACCCGCTGGAAACGGTAGAAGATACTTTCTGGCGGGTGGCCTATCATATTGCCGCGGCCGAGATGCCCTGGTCTCCAAATATTACCGAGATTGCCGAGACTTTTTATCATTTGCTGGCCAGCAAGCGTTTCTTCCCCAATTCGCCGACCTTCACCGGCGCGGGAACCCCGCTGGGACAACTGGCGGCCTGCTTTGTGCTCCCGATCAGTGACGATATGGGACGCGATCTCTTCCGGCATTTTCCAGACCCTGCGTGATGCGGCCCTGATCCAGCAGACCGGCGGCGGGAACGGATTCTCCTTCTCCCGCCTGCGCCCCAAACATTCCCCGGTGAAGACCTCTGCCGGAGAGGCCACCGGGCCGGTTGGATTCCTGCGGGTCTATGACCAGGCCTTTGGCGAGGTTGCCCAGGGCGGCACGCGCCGGGGCGCCAATATGGCCGTGCTGCGGGTGGACCATCCTGATATTGAGGATTTCATCTCCTGCAAGACAGATGAGAACTCGATCACCAATTTCAATATCTCCGTGGGGATCACGGATGCCTTCATGCAGGCGGTGGAAGCAGATGCTGATTGGCCGCTGCGCTTTGTGGATACCACCGACCCGCGCTACAAGACCTTTGACGGCACCCTGGATGAAGCCGAAGCAGCCGGGCTGCCGATCCGGACGTATCAAGACCGTCCGGGCGCGCGAACTGTTTGACAAGATCGTGACCCAGGCGCATCACAACGGCGAGCCGGGGCTGCTTTTCCTGGATACGGCCAACCGGTACAACCCGGTCTCCCACCTGTATGACCTGGAAGCCACCAACCCGTGCGGCGAGCAGTTCCTAGGACCGTATGAGAACTGCTGCCTGGGTTCGATCAACCTGGCCCAGCACCTGGGACCGGGCGGCACGGTGGATTGGGACAAGCTGGAAGAGAGCACGGTGACTGCCACCCACTTCCTCGACAATGTGGTGGAAGCGCAATGCCTATGTGCCGACTGTGCCGCAGCTGAAAGAGGCGGCAATGCGCGCCCGCCGGATTGGGTTGGGGATCATGGGGCTGGCGGATATGCTGTATCATACCGGGATCCGCTATGGCTCTGAGGAAGGGCAGGAGTTTGCCGCCCAGGTGATGGAATTCATCCGCTACCACTCGATGAAGACCAGTATCGAGCTGGCCGAAGCGCGCGGCCCCTTCCCGGCGATCACGGGCAGCATCTACGACCCGGATAACCTGACCTGGGAAGCGCCCCAGCCGCTGACGCCGTATACCAGCGACTTCCACCGCCCTGAAATGGATTGGGACGTGATCACCGAAGGGATCAAGAAGCACGGCATCCGCAACGCGGCCCAGACCACGATTGCCCCCACCGGGACGATCGCGACCGTCTCCGGGTGCGAGGGATATGGCTGCGAGCCGGTGTTTGCGCTGGCCTACATCCGCCACGTGAATGACAACGGCAACGACCTGAAATTGACCTATACCAGCCCGCTGTTTGAGCAGGCGTTGATCGAATCGGGCCTCTCGGATGAGGAACGCGATGCGATCGTGGAGCAGGTGATCGCCAAAGGCAGCTGCCAGGGTGTGGATGGCGTGCCGGAGGAGATCGAGAATACTTTCGTGGTCTCCGGGGATATCACCGCCGAGGAGCATGTGCGCATGCAGGGGGCGATGCAGGCATTTATCGACAACAGCCTCTCGAAGACGATCAACTTCCCCGCCGGGGCGACCGAAGAAGAGGTCGCCACCGCCTACAAGCTGGCCTGGGAACTGGGCTGCAAGGGGATCACGGTGTATGTGACCGGCTCACGCGAGGTGGTGGTGCTGGAAACGCACGAGACCGCCAAAGAGAAAGAACCGCCCCCCCCGACCGAGGACCTGCCGGTGATCTGGAACAAGAGCAAGAAGCCGCGCCCGCGCATGCTGGTCGGGCGGACCTTCACCACCAATACGCCGGTGGGCAAGGCCTTTGTGACGATCAACCAGAACGGCAACGACCAGCCCTTTGAGGTCTTTTTGAACACGGCCAAGGCCGGTTCGGAGACGGCGGCGGTCTCGGAGGCGATCGGACGCCTGATGAGCTATATGCTGCGGCTGGCTTCCCCGGTGGCGCCGCGCAAACGCCTGTATGAGATCTACCGCCAGCTGCGGGGGATCGGCGGCAGCCGCTCGAGCGGGTTCGGCCCCAACCGGGTCTCCTCGCTGCCGGACGGCGTGGCCCAGGTGATCGGCGAATACCTGGAAGCCACCGCCCATGAGCATGAGGACGAGTACCAGCCGCTGCCCAAGCACGGGCAATGGCAACGGCAAGCTACACCAAAGCCGGAGGATGATGAGCAGCCCGAGCGGGATGGATATCCACCAGGTGGGGGATATGTGCCCGGAATGCGGCCACGCCTCGGTGATCAATGAGGAGGGCTGCCGCAAGTGCTATAACTGCGGGTTTAGTGAGTGTTAGGTGTTATGGGATAGGGATGTTGAATTGACAGAGGACGGAGAACATCAACGACCGATAATAGTATTAGATCAACTTCATCGGTCAATAAAAAATGACCAATGTGCAATTTTCATTGGGGCCGGGTTATCAGGATTCCGGCTACCCAAGTCTATCGCCAATTAAGGGATCAGTTAGCTGAAATTGCTGGCCTTACCAGAAATGGTTGGTGAGGAAATATCTGACGACTGGATGGATGATTTCCAGGCAATCGAAGAAACTATGGAGAAAGAGGAAGTACTTTAAAATACTTAATCAGGATATTTAATCCTGAGAAAAAGAGACATCCATATAATCCAATCCTAATTGATATTCTGAATATTCCATTTCGAGCAATCGTTACAACCAATTACGATCCGAGTTTGGAATTTGCTAATCAAAGAGCACAAGCTCGTAACCATACTTTCGCATATCCTAAATTTAAAACACTAGATTTGCTAAACATCAAATCAGTATTTTTCACATTCATGGGTATCTTGAACCAGATAACCCCAATGATTCGCTAATACTGTTGTTCTAAACGTGCTAGAGTTACAATACGCTTACGAGAAACCAAGAATAGTACCTGATTTTCTAAACAACTTTTTGAAAATTTTGATATTTTATTTGTTGGTTTTGGATGGTCAGATTTTTTCTTGATTTAACAACTTACAAATACAATCCATACTTGGGGGAAAATAGAGGAGTCCTAGCCGATATTGAATTGGAGCCATTACCTAAAAGAAGTATGTTTACCATAGTGGATGAAGAAACATTTCAAGCTGATAGGTTAGGAAAAAATTATCTACAGACCTTAGGAATTCTCCAATTGACTTACGAGTTAGTTGACGGTAGACATTCTCGATTGAACAAGATTATCGAACAAATGAGAAATTCAACCTCGGATAGAAAATTACCTCCAATTATCCGCTCTCCTTATGATTACTAGAAGAAAGGAGAATTTATGAGTAATTCGTTTTATGGTCAAGCTAAAATCCTTGATCAGTATAAAACATCACAGGATCCTTAAAACGATCTTGAAAACGCTATATGAATTACTAACCAAGGATTTGGCCCTAAGAAATATTTCTTTTATTCACTTGGAAAATCCCCAATGGGTAATATTGTTCACGAACATGGGATGTTTTAACCCCCTAACCAACCCCTGTTGATAGGGAACCAGGATATATCCAGTTCCCTATTTGGTTTGAAGGTGAGTATCTACAGACTTTTGCAAATCAATTTCCGGAAATTGTGAAAGAGACAGCTCTAAGCATTCGTACCGAAAACCCCCGTGTTTTCTGTGATGTTAGACGCATTACTTTTAATTCCCTCTAGCATCGCTGCCCAGATTGTTCCTGCAATCAAGATTTGGGCTAACTCAAAATATGCACAGACAATGATGCTAGAGCACAGCATTGCCAAATTAATGGAATATCTAGCTAAAGAAGGTCAAGCGTTAGCAGCGTTGGAAATACTGGATATTATTTCAGCACCCAAAATTTCTAATAAATCTGAAGATGGAACGATTGAGGCCAATATCGAAATTCGATAGTTATTGGTTAAAGCAAGCGCTTCAAATTCAAATTTCACCTCTTGCAGAGTCTCAACCTTTAGCGGTCATCTCCATTTTGGAAAAGCATCTGAAATATTGCTATTGATAATGAAGTAAGACCTGATGTAGAGGACAATAAAACGTTCAGTTTTTGGCGGATGAATATCAACCCAAATGTGGGAGGGATATACTAGGCAAGACTATAAAAATTTATTGGTCACGGCAATAATTAAACTTTGATATTCAGCTATGTGATCAGGCGTAGAGAAGGTGTGTCGATTTGTTTCGCGCACTTCCTAATAGTGACTATGCAATATTCTCGTCGAATTACAGTTCATGTCTTGAGGTTTAAGGGATCTCATTACACTGATTTGGTAAGAGAAACTTATGCGGTAATTAAAACCAATCCGATTCGACATTTTTCCAGGAGTTCAATTATTTTGTCAATGAACAATTTGCTAATTTCCCAGATGAGATGAAACGAAGAAATTATTGATGAGGACCCTTTATCTAGAAAACGATGCAAAATTTATTGAACGAATCGATCGTGACTTAGAGAATTTATTCCGATAAATTGCTAGGCGATTCTAAAGATGAAAAGAAAAGAATTTATATCGAAAGGACCAAACTAAATCGATTCCGAGGGCCATTTCCAAACATCTTACTGGAAAAGATAAAGAAGTATTCGAGAGATTGAAGAAGGATTATGGGGATCCAATAAAACCGGAAGAAACAGGTATTGTCACTACATGGTCTGCGACCGAACAGCCCATATAAAGAAGGGGAACTACAAAAGAAATCGATTGATGAGATTATTAAGATCCTTATTGAATTCCAACCAGAGGAGGATAAGTTTAGTAGGGTGCCTTCGCGGGCCGGTTTGGTTGAGATTTCCAGAAGGTTGTTGCGTTACGGTGTGAGGAGTTTGTGAAAAACGCAAAAATGTTTATCAATGATGGCATAAGGTCAGGATATCAGGATAATTTCTTCTCAGGATTGGAAGAAGCACTGAAAGTTGGAACAGAACTTGACCTGTTGCCAGTTCTTCACCTTGCTGAATATGTATGTGGTAAGAGAGAAGAAAATTATGAATTAGAGGATTTAGAACCCACTCTTGAAACTGCAAAAAAATCTATTGCAAGCTTTCTCGGCTCGATTTTGCGTCCAGGCAAAACTAGCCTGGGAGAAGAAAATCTGGAAATAATCGGAAAATTGATTTCAGAATTTGGTTTGGGAAGATGAAGAATACGATCCTTTGAAAAATACATTCGAAGGTATCGGAGATGAAGAGTTGATGAATGAGGCATACAATGCATCAACTAAAGCACTTAATACGATCCGTGGTCGAGCTATGGAATCACTTCTCAGGCTTGAATTATATAAAGCAAGTCTACGGAGGGAGGAATTAGGGGAGGATGCTACACCAATTTTCGATGATTGGGCCAAAGAGATTATATCTGATAAGTTGGACCAAACAATGGACTCAAGTTTAGGGGTTCGGTCTGTGATTGGCCAATTTGTGCCACGACTTATGTATCTTGATAAAGATTGGACACTGGAAAACCTCCCTCAAATATTCCCTGCAAGTGAATTCTTATCAATATATTGGTTAGCTGCTTGGTCAGGCTATGTAGGTTTGGCAGATGTTTGGAAGGCCATATTCCCTGCATTGATTTCAAACTATCAGAGAGCAATAAATGAACTACCATATGGTATTGAGAATCCATACATCAGAATCGACCATGCCTTGGCGTCTCATATCTTGAAGGCATATCTGATGGAATTGATTCAACTCGATTCCGATGATGAACTCATCAAAAATTTCTTTGAAAGAGCAGATGCAACAATATCCGTTCCCATGGATCTTTTTGGTTGAGTGAGGTTATGGGTGCGCAAGAACCCAAGGCTGATGATACAACTTGGCTACGAATTCGAGATTTGTGGCGGTGGCGGTTGTCGGTTGCTGTGTCAGACAGCGAAAATCAAGCGAAATACAGAAAAGAGATTTCCGATTACCTTAGGTTATTACAAAACGTTCCCGTAGATTTGAACGAATTGGCTGAAACCATTCAGGCAACATTACCCTTTATGGTTCGTCAAGAGTTTGAGGTGAGTTTGATCCTAGATTATCTGGCAGCTCAATGTGGAGACGATCCCGACTTGGCTGTTGATTTGCTCTATGACGTGATCGTTTTGAGTGAAGGTTTTCACTTGCTTTCTGATATGAGGAAGAATTTGGAGACCATCTTCGAGGCGGCGACTGGCTCTTTATCCACCACTAAGCAAAAAGTGATTGAGCTAGTCAATATCTTTGTAGAGCGTGGAAATTCCAATTGGCGGCCGTGGTTGGAGAGGATGGAAAAAATTCCCCCCAAACCTTATCCAAATAGTTCCATTTTGCTCCTTGACCGCACAAAGTTCAGGGATATAATTCTCTCTGCAAGGGGTGAAAGTCAGCAAAATTTTGTCGAACACACAATCTATGCCAATCCCAGGATCGATCGCTTGCTTTGGTGCATCCCCGTCTTTAATCCCGGCCAGGAAAATTGACATAGAGAAACGGTGAGAAGGTTGTTTCTTATCGGGTTAGATACGGGCGAAAGCATTAAAGCGAGGCCCGATCAAATTCTATGAACATAAAAAAGGAATGGAAGAGAATGAAAAGTAACAAGCTTTCCCTGATTTTAGTGTTGTTTGCCCTGATCCTGGCCAGCCTGGCGTGTGAGTTCAGCGCCAGCACCGCCAACATTGGCGAGGTCTGGATGTCGGCCGACGAAGCCGGCGACATCCGGGTGAGCTCCTATGCCCAGGACGCGGTCTTCTACGCCCAGGTGGACCTGCAAAATGCGTCGGATGACACCGTCCTCAAAGCGGTGTGGACTGTCGTCAAGCCCAGGATACAGACCCCAATCTGGTGATCACCGAGACCGAATTCACCACCGGCAGCGGGCTGATCAACTTCAATCTGAGCAACGATAAGTCTGTGGCCGACCGGCTCCTATAAAGTCGATATCTACATGAATGGCACGCTGACCACAACGGTAGAGTTCACCGTCCAGTAAGCCAGAACTGAACTCAACCGGAAATCAAAAGGGCGGGCCAAAAAGCCCGCCCTTTTGATTCAACCTTATAGGGAAATAATGGTTATCTACCAGAGTAAAATCTGTGTGGTTCTCATCTTTGCCTATCTTACCCGAATGAAGTTCGTCCAGCGCTGGCGTTTGATGTACGGGTATAATTGGAAGCATGACAGAAAAAACAACAAACCAATCAACGTTGACACGCTTTGCGTGGCTCTCAATTGCGGCTGCCGTCCTCACGATTGGGCTAAAGGCCGTGGCGTATCTGATCACGGGGTCGGTCGGCCTGCTCTCAGATTCGCTGGAATCGATCGTTAATCTTGTTGGCGCATTGATGGCGCTGGCAATGCTGACCATCGCGGCTCGCCCGGCGGATGAGGAGCATGAGTTCGGGCACGGCAAGGCCGAATATTTCTCAAGCGGGGTGGAAGGGACATTGATCCTGATCGCGGCTGCGAGCATCGGCATCGCGGCAACCCAGAGGCTGTTTTCCCCAAAACCATTGGAGCAGATTGGGCTGGGTTTAGGGGTTTCGGTAGCGGCCTCTCTGGTTAACCTGTTTGTCGCCCTTGTGTTGAAGAAGGCCAGTAAACGGTATAACTCAATCACGCTGGAAGCCAATTCACAGCACTTGATGACGGATGTGTGGACATCAGTGGGGGTGCTCGTCGGCGTTGGTGCGGTAGCTCTGACCGGGTGGGAGTGGCTTGACCCGATCGTAGCGTACATCGTTGCCGCAAATATCATCTGGTCGGGAGTTCACATTGTGCGCAAGTCGGTATTGGGGCTGATGGATACCGCATTGCCGGTTGAAGAACAAAAGATGATCCGCAGCGTGCTGGATCAACATAATCAGGAAGGTGTGCAGTATCATGCCCTTCGCTCACGTCAGGCAGGATCACGCAGTTTTGTGTCATTCCATGTATTGGTTCCCGGAGATTGGACAGTCCATCATGGTCATAATCTTTTGGAACGGATCGAAGCCGAACTCCGCCTTGCCTTACCGAATATCACAGTATTTACTCACCTGGAATCACTGGAAGATCCGGCATCCTGGGAGGATACTTCCTTAGAGCGTCCAAAAACAGGTTCGAGCAAGAGCACTATAGAAGAAAATTAACCACTATTCGTCTTTACCTGATAACCTCAAGGAAATCACATGTCCCATTTCTTTGCCTATCTCTCCCGAATGAAGTTCATCCAGCGCTGGAGCCTGATGCGCAATGTGATCCAGGAGAATATCCAGGAGCACAGCCTGCAGGTGGCGATGATCGCCCACGGTCTGGCGGTGATCCGCAACAAGTTCTACGATGGGGATCTGGACCCCGACCGGATCGCGGTGATCGCCCTGTACCATGACATCTCCGAGGTGGTCACCGGAGATCTGCCCTCGCCGATCAAGTATTTCAACCGCGATATCCGCGATGCCTACAAGCAGATCGAAGCCAGGGCCGAGGATCAGATCCTCAGCCTGCTGCCGGAGGGCCTGTACGACGAGTATCACCAGCTGATCCTGGAGGACGGCAAGCGGGCGGATTTTAAGCAGGTCATCTCGGCGGCGGACAAGCTCTCGGCGTACATCAAATGCCTGGAAGAGATCAATGCCGGGAACATGGAGTTTTCCAAGGCCAAGAAGGCCATCTGGGAGAGCATCGTCAGGATGGATCTGCCCGAGGTGGATTATTTCATCAAGCACTTCATCCCCAGCTTTGAGCTGACTTTGGATGAGCTGAACTTCCCCAGGAGTGAAGAAGCTTAGTCTAAGGAGAGGTTTGAAATCGGAACGGGATGAGAAATCAACTTCTCATCCCGTTTTTGTACAGCTACCGCTCGCCGGAAAATTCCGGATCACACTAATAAGGGGGATTCGGTTATGGTCGCACCAACAAGGTTTCGATCATCGCATCCAGAGCGGCAAGGTCGGGGGTGAAGGTAGAGGAAGCCTGACGGTCGAGCATTTCCGCCATCCCGGCGATATAGTTGACCGGGTCGGTCATGAAGTCATCACCCTCAGTATCAAAGGCATCATTGGCGTTCGCATTCAGGCTGGGATGGTTGACCGGCAGGACTGCGGCGACATAATAATGGCCGTCACTGGTCAACCCCTGGAAGGTGTAGAAGATCCCTGCATTGACCACCGGCATTGGTCCCTGGGCATACATCGTCAGGAAGCGGACACCTTTTCCGTTCTGGAAGTCGATCAATTTCACCTGGGTATGGAACACCTGGGCGGCGTTGTACAGTGGCAGGAACGGGATGCCCTGGCTTTGGTCCATCAGATCAGTCGGGGGGGTGGCGAGAAATGTCCGCAGCCCCTCGATCCGGATGGCTGCACCCGGGTTCTGTTCCGACATCTGAGCGGCGGGATAGATGAATATCTGGGGGCGTTGGGAGGATTCCGGGTTTGCTGAAGTAACGGCATAATTATCCAGTTGGAAGATGATGTGTTCAGGGTCGTTATACTCAACGGGGCCTGCGCTGGTTGAACTGCCCGGCCCTTCGGGGACGAATTCCACCGTCCAACTGCCGGCGATGTCAGGACCAAAGGTGAACGAGACCGAGTCGAAGTCAGCAGTTGGCGGCTCAGAAGCCGGGGGGGCATCGGTTGGCTCGGGTTCGGCAGCCGTTACCGCAGTGGCGGTGGGCGGTTCTGGTTGCGGGGTCTGCAGGCTGCATGAAGCGAAGACCAGCATCAGCACGAGAAAGACGATCAGGGGAAATACTTTTTTCAGGTACGTAGGAACTGCCATTTTTTTGAGATCCTTTTCTTGATAGGTTTATTTTGGGGCTGAATAAATAGATCATGCAGTTTACCATGAAACATATTTATTGTTACCATAATTGTCCTAATTATGGTTCGAGTGATTTCCTGTTCTCCTCTTTTAACACTATAATGAAAAGAAAATCAGGAGGATCTAATGCCGCTTCAATTTGATATGCCCTGGGAGGAACTGCAAAGCTATCAGGGGACAAATCCAAAACCGGGTGATTTTGACGATTTCTGGGCGGCAGCACTGGAGGAGGTTGGTGGGCTTGATCCCCAGGTCGAGCTGGTCGAGGCTGGTTTACAGACGCCCTTTGCCCGCTGCTATGATATGACCTTTACCGGAATGGGCGGGGCGCGGGTGTATGCCAAAGTGCTCAAGCCGATTGGTGCAGACCTGCCAGGCCCGGCGGTGTTGAAGTTCCACGGCTATTCGATGAATTCCGGTGACTGGTCGGATTATCTCGGCTTTGCGGCGGCGGGTTTCTCCGTAGCAGGGTTGGACTGCCGGGGACAGGGGGGACGCTCTGAGGACATTGGCGGGGTGCGCGGCAATACGCTGCAGGGGCATATCGTCCGCGGGCTGGGCGATGACCCGGCGAAGTTCCTCTACCGCTCGATTTTCCTGGATACGGTACAACTTGCCCGCATCGTGATGGATTTCCCAGAAGTCGATCCTGAGCGAGTCGGGGCGACCGGCTGGTCCCAGGGCGGGGGATTGACCCTGGCCTGCGCTGCGTTGGAACCGCGTATCCGGCGGGCGGCTCCGGTGTATCCCTTCCTCAGTGATTACCAGCGGGTGTGGGAGATCGATCAGGATGTGGATGCCTATGAAGAGCTGCGTATCTGGTTCCGCCGCTTCGATCCCCGGCATGAGCGTCAGAAAGAGGTCTTTACCCAATTGGGGTATATTGATGTGCAGCATCTGGCCCCACGGATCAAGGCGGAAGTGCTGCTGGGCTGCGGCCTGATGGATACGATCTGCCCGCCGTCAACCCAGTTCGCTGCCTACAACAAGATCACCAGCCCCAAATCCCTGGCGGTCTACCCGGATTTTGCCCACGAGCATCTCCCCGATCTGAACGACAAGATCTTCGAGTTCATGATGGGATTGTGAGAAGGCAGCAGTCTTCTCTACTAATTCAGACAAAGTTGGTTATAATTACCCTATCTTAATTTGGGAGATTTTTATATGAATGTATCAATGTGGAAAAAAGCGCTCCAAGTGATCCCGTCTGTCTCAAAAGAGGAGTGGGATCAGTTGGATATCGTTTCAAAATGGCTGATCGCCAGCCGGGCGGCAGTGCTGGTGATGACTTTTATTTCAGCGGCCCTGGCAGGGATCTTTGCGCTCCGGGATGGGCATTTCAGCCTGCTGCCGTGGCTGGCGCTGGCGCTGGGGCTGGTCCTCTCGCACGCCACCAATAATCTGCTGAACGACTATACCGACTTTGTGCGCGGGGTGGACAAGGATAATTACTTCCGCACCCAGTACGGGCCGCAGCCGCTGGCAGCCGGTCTGCTGACCAAGAAACAACTGCTGACCTATGCGGGTGTCACCGGAGTGATCTCCCTGGCGTTTGGGGTCGCTCTGATCGCCGCCGCCGGCTGGGACCTGAATATCCTCTATCTGCTGGCGGCGGGGGCCTTCTTTGTGCTGTTTTACACCTGGCCGCTGAAATATATCGCCATGGGGGAGATCGCCGTGCTGCTGGTGTGGGGGCCGCTGATGATCGGCGGCGGGTACTACGTGCTGGCGGGCGCCTGGGACTGGTTTGTGGTCTGGGCCAGCCTGCCGTATGTGCTAGGGGTCACCACGGTGATCTTTGGCAAGCATATCGACAAGATCGAAGTGGATAAGGCCAAGAAAATCTACACTCTGCCGGTGATATTGGGCGAGAAGGCCTCACGGTATGCGGTGATCGGGATGATGGCACTGTCCTACCTGATCGTGATCGCCCTGATCGTGCTGAAATACTTCACTCCGGTGATGGTGGTGGTGCTGCTGGCAATCCCGGCCTTCAGGCAGGTGCTCCCGGCGCTGCGCCAGCCCAAACCGGCAGAGAGGCCCGCAGATTTCCCCGACGGGGAGGGCGGCTGGCCGCTGTTCTTTGCGCCGCTGGCATTTGTCAATAACCGCTCATTCGGCGGGATATTTCATGCTCGGTCTGCTGGCAGATACACTGCTGCGGATATTTCTTACCAACTTTCTGGATCTAGTCAAAAACAGCCGGTACACCCGGCTGTTTTTCTATATAATGGGAGTATCAGCAAACCGGATTTCGAGGAGGAAATGATGAGTGAATACAAGATCAAGGGGTTCAACGAGTTCAAGGTGGGGGATGAGGCCTGGGCGCGGCGCACGATTACCGAGGCGGACCTGATCAATTTTGCCGGTGTCAGCGGGGATTTCAACCCGATCCACACCGATGAGGAATTTGCTAAGGATACGGTCTTCAAGACCCGGATCGCACACGGTGCTTTTACTGCCTCGTTCATCAGCAACGTGCTAGGCAACCAACTGCCCGGCCCCGGCGGGATCTATGTGCGCCAGGATCTGAAGTTCCTCGCCCCGGTGCGGGTGGGAGATACGATCACCACACGTGTGGAGATCATTGAGATGATCGCCGAGAAGAAGCGTCTGATCCTGACTACGGTGTGCACCAACCAGGAAGGGGTGGATGTGCTTGCCGGAGAGGCAGAGCTGATGATCCTGGCGGATTAGGATAGAGAACCGTACAGTATCGCTTGGTTCACGGCGGGTTGAGTGCGGGTGGTGGGATGGCGCCAGTAGCCTGTGAGTTCTCTTCTAGAAAATGGTTTAAGTGTCTGAGGCCTAACAAATCTGCAAATATTTAGATGTGTTTTCAGTTTTCAGAAATCTGAAAAATCTACTACAATGAAAATAAGCCCAGCTAGTGAATAGAATTTATCCAATTTGAATGATTTTGTGGAATTTAGGGGCATGGTAATGAGCAGTGATTGGGTAGTGCATCTTCTGGCGATCACACTGGAAATCGTTCTGGTGATCTCTCTGGTCCTGTTTTCTATTTAAGCGGCGGGCAAGATTTGGGCTGACCCCGTTGTTCATTGTTCTGGGGGTATTACAGCCGATCCAGACCATTTTGGCTGCGGCTTATTTTATCGAGATCATCCCTGGGATGCAAGTCAGCCCGGGTTCCACGATCCTGTTCCCTTCAAGCTTGTTTGTCATATTGTTGATCTACATCTATCAGGATGCGGTTGAAGCCCGAAATGCGGTCTTTGGCATTCTGACAGCCAATGTGCTGATGATGTCCCTGTTTGTGATCTATGGATGGCAGCTAAGGTTTGACGATACGGTCAATGTTTTCAATCTTCCGACCGGGGTCTTTTATCAGACCAGTATGGTGACTCTGATAGGTTCCCTGGTTTTAGTTATTGATGTGGTTGGACTGTTATTCATCTATGAAGCAGTATGGGGATGGTTTCAGAGAAGTAATTACCTGAGAATATTTACATCTGTATCGATCGTGGTAATTCTGGACAGCGTGATCTTTATCACAGCTGTTTACGTCCATGAACCCAATTACTGGATGCTGCTTCTCTCAGCGATCATTGGAAAGATAATTACCGCGTTGCTTTTTACTACAGCGCTCTTCGTCTATTTCAGGGTCGCAGAGTCATCCGGCCAGGAGACCAAATCGTTCAAGGATGTATTTGAACTGCTTTCTTACCGCCAGCGTTTTGAGATCGAACGCCAGGTGGGAGAGAAAACAGAAAGCTTGCTGCGAGAGAGCGAGGGGCGTTTCGAAGCCCTGGCGCGCATTTCCCCGGTGGGGATTTTCCGCGCCAATCTGGATGGACAGAATACTTATGTTAACCCGCGGTTGTGTCAGATCGCGGGGCTGTCCTATGAAGAGATGATGGGAGATGGCTGGCTAAACGGCATCTATCCAGATGACAGGGAATACCTGTATGAGGAGTGGAAGGGGTTTACCACAGAGCAGCGTGCTTCCATTTGCAGAGTACCGCTATCTGCGTCCGAATGGCACGATCATCTGGGTGATTGGCCAGGCGGTCCCTGAAACAAATAATGAAGGGAAGATTGTTGGGTACGTGGGGACGATCACTGATATTACCGCGCTCAAGCAAGCTGAAGCGGCGATCATGGAAAGCGAGGGGCGTTTTGAAACCCTGACCCATATCTCCCCGGTGGGGATTTTCCGCACAGATCCGAATGGGATAACCAACTATGTGAACCCGCGATGGTGTGAGATTACGGGTATGTCCGCTGAAGAAGCCATGGGGGATGGCTGGCTGGCTGGTGTTCATCCAGAGGAAAAAGCCAAACTTGCACAGGAGTGGGAATCCTCAACCGAGGAGAATCGAGAATCTTATGCGGAATATCGCTTCATACGGCCGGATGGCTCGATCGTTTGGGTGATGGGCCGCTCGGTGCCGGAGCACGATGAGGATGGCAATATCGTTGGCTACACTGGCACGATCACTGATATCACGGAGTTGAAACAGGCAGAGGCGGCTATCTCCGAAAGTGAAGAGCGCTTCAGATACCTGTTCTTCAACTCACCGGATGCGATCTATCTGATGGATCCGCATGACCCAGATGTGAATTGGTCGATCGTGGACTGCAATCTGGCGGCCTGCCAGATGAGTGGGTATTCCCGGGAAGAATTGATCGGGCAGTCGATCTACTTGTTGGATGTCAACCGCAGGTCGGGGCGGAATTCGAGCAATATCTGGAAAATGTGCGATCAATAGGATGTGTACTTCTTTGAAACTGTGCAGCGGCATAAGGATGGGCACCTCTATCCGGTAGAGATCAGCACCTCGATCGTGATTTACGATGGGCAGGGAACTGGTGCTGGGTATTGATCGGGATATCAGTAAGCGTAAGGAAGAGGAGGCCGCTAAGACAAAAAGGGCTGTTGAGCTGGAAACCCTGTATGAGACCTCGCTGGAGGTCAATGCCCTCTCTGACCTGGATTTGCTGCTGTAAGACGATTGTGGAACGAGCTGCCACTCTGGTAGGGTGTCGAGGCTGGGTCCTATTCCTGATGGAACCGGACGGCAACAGCTTACGGTCATGACATTGGCTTTCAACTCGCCGGATACACCTTCTGGCCTGGTGTGCTTAATGGTGAAGGTCTTACTGGAGAGTGGCTGAAAGTGGCGAAGTGGTGGTGATCGAGGATTATTCCGCCTGGGCTGGGAGGTTGCGCACTCTGGATGCAGCCAAATTCCGGCGGGTAATGGGTGTCCCGCTAAAGTGCACGGACGGGTCATCGGTGTGATCAATATGATTGATCGCACCCAGGTGGGAGGATTCTCCGAGGAAGAGGTCCGCCTGGTGAGTCTGTTCGCCGATCAGGCTGCACTGGCGATCGAGAATGGGCGACTTTATCAGGGCATGCAGCAATCTAACCAGGAACTTTCGATTGCCTATGAAGCCACCATCGAAGGCTGGTCCCGGGCGCTTGACCTTCGAGACAAGGAAACCGAAGGCCATACCCTGCGGGTCACGGATCTAACCCTGCAGATGGCCAGGAAAATGGGGGTGGATGCGGAAGAGGTGGTGCATATCCGGCGAGGGGCATTGCTGCATGATATTGGCAAGATGGGCGTGCCAGATCGGATCCTGTTGAAACCGGATGTGCTCAATGATGACGAGTGGGAGATCATGCGCAAGCACCCGATCTTTGCGTATGAGATGCTTTCGGCGGTGGAATTCCTGCGCCCTTCGCTGGATATTCCCTACTGCCATCATGAGAAATGGGATGGGACTGGCTATCCACGCAAACTAAAAGAAGAAGAAATCCCGCTGGTGGCACGCATCTTTGCTGTGGCGGATGTGTGGGATGCCCTCATCAGTGACCGTCCCTACCGCCCCGCCTGGACGAAGGGGCCGTGCCTTGAAATACATCCGTGATCAGTCTGGAGAGCATTTTGACCCGACTGTGGTCGGAGATTTTTCTGGAGTTGATTGAAGGATAAACCTGATGGCAACTTTTGGGTATAATAGTGCACTAATAATCATCAACACATTGAATAAGGTGAGTGCGTATGGGCGTATCTGAAGGCATCAAGTCTGTGTTTACCCCGCGGAGACTCCGCAACCTGCGTGAATATCTCACCGGGTACCTGTTTATCGCTCCCGCTGTGACCCTGGTCTTCTTATTCGGCATCTTCCCGGTAGGATTTGCGTTGTATGTCAGCCTGCATAAGTGGCGCATCAAACGCACCAACTACATCGGCCTGACCAACTACACCAAGGCGGTTGGCAACCTGGCGTATGTGGTTCTGTTCTTTATTGCGCTGGGTGCGCTGGTGGCGGTGTATTTCCTGATCAAAAAGATCATCGAGACGGCGAAAGAAAATGGCGAAAATCCCTGGCTGTTGATTTTGCCGGGATTGGTGCATACTTCTGTCTTTGCAGCCCTGCTCCGCTATCTGTGGTTCCAGCTGCCGACCTTCCTGGCGATTGGTGATAAGATCATCGGGCAGGAAAAGACCCGGGAGTTGTTCAATCAACTGCTCTCGGAGGCATTCCAGGCGGTCAAGCCGCAGTTCAACCTGTTCTTCTGGCTGCTGGTTGCTTCGGTTGTGCTGGGAATTGTGTTTTCCTATCTGGTCAAAACGCCGCGCAATTCGTTCTACCAGACCCAGTTCATGCTGATGTGGATGTCGCTGGCGGCCGGGATCGGGCTGGTGTATTACACCTACTCGCAGGTGCTGGAGGCCTATGCCGCGGCGATGGAGACGAATACCGACCCTGGCATCTGGCCGCAGGTGATCACGATCAGCGGCGGGTTCTTCCTGCTGGGGATCGCCTGGTTCCTGTGGGATGGGGCATCCAAAGAGAAAAGCAATTTGGCGCTTCTGGGGACGGATCCTGGGGGCGATGTTCCTGCTGGTGGGCGGTTGGCTGCTGATCGGCGAGATTCCGCAGATCGTGGCTGCCGGGGATGATGATATCTGGCTGGGGTTGAAGGTGACTGTGTTCTTCTCGTTGGGTACGGTGCCTTTCCAGCTTTCGATCTCGATGTTCCTGGCGATCCTGCTCTTCCAGAAATTAAAAGGGTCCGAGCTGTTCCGGATGCTGTTCTTCCTGCCTTATGTGACCCCGTTTATCGCCAGCGCGGCAGTCTTCCGGCAGTTGTTCTCCAACCGGGAAACCGGGCCGGTGAATATGGTGCTGAAATGCCCTGGGGATGGAGCCGCAGTCCTGGCTGTTTGAGTCCCGCGGGATTTTTGAGATCATTGCGGCCGGGCAGTGGGTGGGAATCGTGGCCGGATTGGGCGGCTGGCCCCAGTCTGGCGCTGATGGTGATCATCATTCACTCGATCTGGACCTATGTGGGCTACGATACGGTCATCTATCTGGCTGGGCTGGGCAATATCTCCACCGAGTTGAACGAGGCTGCCAGGATTGATGGGGCGGACTGGTGGGATATCTTCCGCCACATCACCTTCCCGCTGCTCTCGCCGACCACGTATTTCCTCTCACTGATCGCGATCATCGGTACGTTCAAGGCGTTTGCCACCATCTGGGTGTTCCGGGAAAGCCTGGCATTGGGGACGGTGGATACCTTCAGCGTGGCGATCTTTACCGAGTTCTTTGAAAAGCTGCGCTTTGGCTATGCCTCGGCGATGGCCTTTGTGCTGTTTGCGATCATTCTGTTCCTGACCTATGTCAACAACCGGACTCAGGGATCGAAGGTGTTCTATGGCTAATCAGGAATTAAAATCGATCAAGAAGACCAGAAGCCTGCACTGGCTGAATACTTTATCCGCTCGGTTTTCGTGTATCTGTTCCTCGCAGGGGGGGCGTTTGTCTCCCTGGTGCCGTTTGTGTGGATGATCGCCACTTCGTTCAAGAGTCTGGCCGAGACGATGACCTCGCAGTTCTTCCCCAAGCAGTTGATGTGGCAGAACTATGCGATTGCCTGGGAACGGGCGTTGTTCTCCAAATATATCCTCAATACTGTTGCAGATCACATTGATCACCCTGGTTGGCTCGCTGACCTTCAGCATCCTGGCGGCGTATGCCTTTGCCCGGATCGAGTTCCCCGGGCGGGACCTGATCTTCGGCCTGCTGTTGAGCACGATGATGATCCCGGCGATGGTCAATATCATCCCCAACTTCCTAACCGTTACCTGGTTGGGCCGGATCGGGCCGATCCCGTGGATCAACAACTGGCCGGCGCTGACGATTCCATTCATGGGGAGTGTGTTCAATATCTTCCTGCTGAGACAGTTCTTTGCCCAGGTGCCGGATGAGCTGTATGATGCCACCCGGATCGATGGCGGCGGGCATTTCCGCTTCCTGGTGCAGGTGGTGCTGCCGCTCTCGCGTGCGCCGCTGATGGTGATCACGGTGCTGACTTTCATGGGCTCATGGAATGCGCTGGCCTGGCCGATCCTGGTGACCAATACCCCGGACTGGCGTCCGATCTCGGTGGGGTTGATGAACTTTGTCTCCGATGCGGGACAGGAATTCCAACTGACCATGGCTGGGGCGTTCATCACGATCATCCCGGTGCTGGTGATCTACTTCTTCACCCAGAAGCAGTTCACTGAGAGCATTGCCCGCAGCGGCTTGAAAGGGTAAGATTAAATCAACATTTTGTAACATAACTTACTTACCAAGTTTTAAGAATTTTACTGATCATCTACTGGTAAAATTGAAATGGCAGGATTTCCTGCGAAATTGAACAATCTTCAAAAAAGGAGAAGAAATGAAGTTCAAAAAAATGTTTGTAGTTTTGGGCCTTTTGGTGATCGCTGCCATGGTCCTTTCTGCATGTGGTGGCGGCAATGCCCCGGCAAATGACACCCCGGCAGAAGAACCGATGAATGAACCGGCCAATGAGCCCGCAGAGGAACCGGCTGAAGAGCCGATGGAAGAACCCGCCGAGGAACCGATGGAAGAACCGATGATGGATCTCAGCGGTGTCACCGTTACTTTCTGGCACGTGTATGGCGAAGGTGATCCCCGCAATGAGACGATCAGAGGCCATCGTGGACGAATTCAATGCCACCAATGAATACGGGATTGTGGTTGAGGAATATGATCAGGGCCGTCACAACGACCTGCAGGACAAGATCAACACTGGCCTGACCTCCGGCGATCTTCCGACCATCACCGTGGCTTATACCAGCTCCTTGCTGGACTGGTCCACCGTGGATGCAGTTGTGGATCTGAACGCCTTCGTCAATGACCCGGATTATGGGTTGACCCAGGACAGAACTGGATGCGATCTACCCCGGGATCTACGCTGATGGTATGGCCCCCGATGGCCGCCGTGTGGCCTGGCCGTTCAGCCACTCCGCCAATGTGATGACCTACAACTACACCTGGGCACAGGAACTGGGCTTTGATGCCGCTCCGACCAATGCCGCTGAAGTCAAAGAACAGGTCTGCGCCGCGGCTGCCGCCAATGGCGATGGCACCGGTGGGATGGTCTGGTACGCCAGCGCTTCCAACTACCTCTCGGTGGCCTATGCTTTTGGCGCTGATGAGCTGAATGAAGATGGCACTGCCTATGACTTCAGCGACCAGGCCTTTATTGATGCCGCCCTCTGGGTAGCTGATCTGAAAGCCAATGGCTGTGCATTCGAGACCGAGATCTACCCGAATCCGGAACAGGCTGGCCGCAAAGCGCTGATCACCCTCAGCTCCACCGCTGGTCTGCCGTACTACACCTCCGCTTTCGCTGATGTCGGCAATGAAGATGAGTGGGGCTTCCTGCCCTTCTACGGACCGAACGGCGAAATGGCCACCGATTTCTTCACCCAGAGTGTGGGTATTTTGAAATCCACCCCGGAACAGGAATTGGCTTCCTGGCTGTTCGTTAAGTTCTTCACCACCCCTGAGAACCAGGCCAAGTGGATCAACCGCCTCCGGTTACCTGCCGACCCAGTCCACAACCGAACCTCTGCTGGGTGACTATGTTGCCGCTGAGCCGAAGTACCAGTCCTCCCTGGACCTGGCTGGCTTTGGTGTGGCTGAGCCGCAGACCTTCCCGGCATGGTCCTCCGTGCGCCGTGCAGTTGATGATGCCGCTGCCCTGCTGTATGATCCGGCACTCACCGCTGACGCTGCTGCCGCCATCCTGGCACAGCTGACCGCTGACGCCGCAGACTATGTTGCGGAAGTTCAGTAAGACTTCCAGACACAATGTCTGACAGTTTGAAACTAAAGTCCGCTGGAGAGATCCAGCGGACTTTTTTTGCGGATTCCCGTTACATGGAATGGGAGGATGCAGCGATTGAATTCAGCTGAGTGTGGTCTGATTCCCGCTGCATGCGGGAACGACATGTGGTTGGCACGGTTTTACTACCATGCCCTTATAGTGGGAGTCAGAGATTCTTCTATTACGGTATCTCAAACACCACCAGCACCGGGTCGTGGTCGGATTTGTGCATTGAAGTCACATCCCCGGGCATGGGCAGGGGGTAATCGCTGTTGAAGTGCAGCACGACCACCTCGGAGATGAGCGCATCCAGCTCAGGGGTGAGGAGGATATGGTCGATGGTCTGGGAGACGCCCTCATAGACATAGGTATAGCGTTCCTCCGGGGGGATGCGGTCGAAGCTGTGCACCAGTCCGGCATCCCGCAGGGTGTCGATGGGCAGCGAGTCGTAGTAGGAGTTCAGGTCGCCGATCACAGCCAGCAGCGCGCCGGGGTTTTCTGCCAGGATACCTTCCAGCACGGTCACATTCCAGGCAGCCTGGGCGTTGCGCCGCGGCTCGGTGGCGGCTTCCCCGCCGCTCATGGCGGTGAAGTGGTTGTTGAGCAGGAAGACCTCCGTATCGGTGCCAGTGAGTCTGGACCTGGACCAGCAGTGGCGGGCGGGTGGTGATGCCTTCGGGGGCGGGGAACTGCTCCTCGGCCAGCACTTCAGCCCGGTCGCCGCGCACCAGGTAGCCGACGTCGATGAAGCGGCTGTCGGTGCCTTCGATCAGTACCGGGATGTAGCCGTACTGGCGGATGAGCTCATGGTCGGCGATCCTTTCCAGTACGCCGATATTCTCCACTTCCTGCATCCCGATGATCGTCGGCAGCCCGGCATCCACGATGGTCTGGGCCACCTTGGCGATCTGGGTGCCGGTATTCGGAGACAGTCGGCAGCGGCGGGCTGGCGGGGTGCGGGTCGAGGATGTCGAAGAGGTTCTCCACATTCCAGGTCATGATGCTGAACTGGCCCTCGCCCAGGGCGGGGTGGGGCGTGATCTCTAGTCCGCCGGGGATGATGTCGGGTTGGCTGGTTGGGGCGATCTTGTAGTTGCCGAAGGTGTAAGCCAGCGGACCGGTCAGGTCGGTGATCCGGTCGCCATTGGTGACCGCATAGGGCAGCGTGGACTGGTCGTCATGGGTGATCGATGGAACCGTCGTCGGCAAAGATGACGATCCCGTTCTCCTCACCGCGGTAGAGGCGTTCACGCCCGTGTGAGGCTAATACGAAGGCGAATTCACCGTAGCGGGAGACTGGGTTCCACCACCACCGCCTGGCTGATCGACGGTGACCAGAGCACCTTCGAGGGATTCGTAATAGATGTCGGAAGCCTCATCATTGGCGGGCGGGTCCAGAGAGATCGGGGCGGGGAGGGGATTACCGCTGCTGACGATCTCGATCTGGGGCAGAGTGCCGACGGTGATCTGGGTTTGCAGATAGGACTTCGCTGACGATCCCGCTGATGTTGACCAGATCGCCAACGGCCACAGCGGTGTCCAGGCTGCCGGTATTCACAAATAAGCCGGGAGAGGTGGCCGGGTCGCTGTCGGATGTCGGTCTCCTGGATCCAGAAGCCGTTTAGATCGGGGAAGACGCCGGTGACCACGCCGCTGGTGGTGACAGTGTAGCCGTTGTAGGGGGTGCGGACGCCGCTCCCCTGGATTGCCCAGATGGGCACCAGTCCGGTGGTGAAGGTGTAGGTGGTTTCGCCGTGGCCAATTGAGACGCTGGACTGACCAAATTCGGAACGGTAGTAACCAGCGATGGTGACATATTCCACACCGGCCAGGAGGGCGGACTGTGAGGGTAGACCGTGCTGGTGCCGCCATTGCCATCAATTCGATTCAATCAGCCAGACGGATCTGATCGTCGTCTTGTTCACCGCTATTCACCAATCTCTACGATCTCAACCCCGTCCGGGATTCTGGCGATAGACTTCCAGATCGGTGGTGAGTTTCCTTGGTGTGGTTGGTGACGATGTAGCTGATCTCGAATTCCTCTTCGGGGGCAATCGAGACCGGGGCCTGGGCGGCGATCATCAGGGCTTCGGGATAGATCTTCTCCAGGTCAGATTGCAGGCGGGGGTAAAGGCGGATGTTGTTATCCAGCCCTTCAATGATCCCGGTGACTTTGTACTGGTCGCCGGAGGAGATCGTATCAATCGTGATGCCGGTTTCCTTATCCAGATAGGCGGTGGCCAGCTTGCCATCTGCATCAACGATGTCAGCTTCGAAGCTGTAGCTGAATTCTTCTACCCTGGCGAGGGTGCCCTCTACCTGTACCAGGTCGCCTTTGAGGAGCATCGCCGTTGGTGACGATGTCAGCTAACCGTGACAGGTGCTGGGGGGATTTCTCGGCTGCATTGGGTTCCAGGATCTCTACCAGGGCTTCGTTGGCGGGACGATCTCAAGCGCCCCGCGGTAGGGGTGGCAACACCCTGGACGCGCACCCGGTCGCCAATCTTGACCCGAGGGTATTGCCTGCGCCGGCGACATAAACCTGAGCGCCGCCGGTGTCGTCTGAGATGTAGAACTTGGCCCCGCTGCCGGCGAAAAATCCGCCGACATACATTGTGGCAATGCCTTCCATGACGACTTCCTGCCCGATCAGGGTGCGGGCGATCTCGATGGGGATCGATCCGCCCTCGATGTTGGTTGGCAGGGGCGGGCCGAAGTTGGGCAGATCGGCCAATTTGCGGCCGGGGCGTAGTAGCTGTGGGTCACCTGGCTGGAGTAGGTCAGCGGGGCTTTGACGGTGATGGCGGATTGATTTCTTCCCCGCTTTCCAATTTCTGTCAGTGCCAAGGTGAGGGTCTGATCGGTGAGGAATGCCTCTTTTGGTAGCTGGAGGTGATCTCGAATTCATCCGGGATGGTGAGGGATACGAGAGAAATCTTCCAGCAGTTGATCTGTGTCGTTGTTGCAGTCGTGACTGGATAGCTCGAATTCCTCTCCGGGGGTTACCGAATCGGGCACCGCGACTGTCAGGTCTGATCTCGCCAGATAAGTCTATGACTGGGATGGTTGGGCTGCCGGTGTTTTCCGGGTCTGGGCGATTCATTAAGAACGAAATCGGTGGCATTGTTGTCTGAGTCAGTCCACCGAACAGCCTGCGAGACAGCGAAATTCCATTGGTCATTTTCTCCGCCGGGCTGCCTTCAATCGCCGATTGGGGCGCGTTGCCCCATCCGAGGCTGTCCACAACCTCCCGGGCCGGGTCCTTGAGGATCAGGCCGCCGCGGGCTGGCTGGAGGGGCTGGTTGATGACCAGGTCGGGGCGGATGCCAAAGTCCTGGCCTTCCTGGCCGAGGAGGAAGTGCCCAAAGGGTGGCACAAGATAGCTTTCGTCCCAGACGTGCACCAGGGCTGGCTCATCTTCTTCCTTGAGCTGGTACCACAGGGAGTAGCCTTTGAGGTCAATGATCTCCAGGGTGGGGTTGTAGAGCTCGATGAAATCGTGGAGGTTGTTGCCTTCAACGCCAGCCAGCACCTCGCTGATCAGCAGGTGATCGCCCAGTGGTTCAATTGCTGGTCAGGGGAGTGGTCGGGGTGGGGGTTTCTTCGGGGGGAGTGCTGCATCCGGCAAGCAGGATGATGAGACAATAAGATTGAAAGCAGGAGATTTCTTCACAGGTTCTCCTGAGGGTGAGATTTGTTTCAATCTGAGGTTTATGCAGAAACTCCTGAAAGGCATTCAAGAGTTTGATCTTGAATGTCAGTATACCAAAGAGTCAGTCTTTCCCAGCAGGGGATATTCCAGGCATCCAGATCCAGATTTTTGCGCACCATCATGAATCCGGCGGCATTGGCAATCGCGCAGTATTCCCCGGCATCGTTGCCGTACTCGATCGACGAAGACCGCCTTGCCGGCATCGACGAAGTCGGACAGGTAGCCGCATTCCTGGTAGCTGAAGCATTCCTCATTGATGGCGAAATCGAAGATCTCGACCAGATCAGGGGCCTGGGCGGTGTCATTCTTCAGTCCGATGGCCAGACCGCGGTTGTGGGCTTGACCAGCCAGCCAGCGGTTGTAGGCAGCTGGTCTGCGCAAGTCAGATTGAAGCCAGTATCATTGGTGTAGCCATCTACATTATCGGGGTCAACGGCATCACAGCCTTTGGCAGCAGCAATGTCCAGGCGGGCTTCCATGATCGGCCCGAGCAGGTCTATCTGGCGGATATCCAGCCAGTATTCCCCTGCCCAACCTCCAGCGGATTGCCAATGTACCTCTGCCGGGAACATGATCGCATCCGGCGCCAGTCTTCATATGAGCCGGCGCTGAAGTAGCAGATCACTTTCACGCCACGGTCGTGGAGTTGGGCAATCGTCTCGCCGGGTGTATCGAACAGATCTATGTTGTAGACATCCACCGGGCTGGTTCGAGATCGAGGTCGCCAGTGTACTGGATGTGGAAGGTCAGGCCGGGCTGGGGATGCCACCAGGCAGGGATGCCAGGGGTGTGGGTGGCGCAAGTGGTGCCGCATCCGCCGGGGCAGGAATCCGGGCAGTAGTAGCTTTCGTTCTCAGCGCAGGCGGGTGGGGTGCAGATGACTCGGGGTGTGGGTGGCGCATTGGAAGCAATCGGGCGGGCATTCTGCCATAGCAGACTGTTTCGGCGTGTTCGCCACAGTTGGGCATGCAGACCGGTACGGGTTTAGTGGGTGGTTTGTCCGTGCGGGCGGTTCGGGTGTGGAGGTGAGGATGTAAGCAAAGGAGCAGCCCAGCAGAAGGGAGATAACAGCAGGATCAGAGGAGATTTTTTTATTCATGTCTCATTGTAGGATTTTACAGATAGGTTTGTCAATCATTGGTAAAATAATGCTCCCGACCAGGGGGCAGAATTGGAATCAGGTTATTCACAAGGAGAAGCTGTGTTTCAAACATATCGAGCAAACCCAGGAATTTATCAAAGAGAATGACATCCAGGCAGTCGACCTGAAATACTGCGATCTGCTTGGACGCTGGCACCATATCACCATCCCCACCAGCCGCTTCAACCAGGATCTGCTGGCCCGCGGGATCGGATTTGACGGCTCGTCTGTCGGGCTGAAATCTGTCAAGGCTGGGGATATGGTCGTGATCCCTGATCTGAGCACCGGGTTCGTTGATCCCTTCTGGGAGACGCCGGTGCTCTCTTTTATTGGCAAGATCCTGACGGCGGATACCCGCGAGACCTTTGAGAATGACCCGCGCAATATCGCCAACAATGCGGAGGCTTTTCTGCGGGAGACCGGGATTGCCACGCAAAGCGAATGGGGGCCGGAATTTGAGTTCTATGTCTTTGATGAGGTGGTGTACGAAAACCTGATGCACAAGGCCGGGTACGAGCTTTTCTCGTATGAGGCGGATTGGTCCAGCACCAGCGAGACGCGCGGCGCCACGATCCCGCTGCACGGCGGGTACCACGTCGCCCCGCCCAAAGACCGCTTCCACAACCTGCGCAATGAGATCATGGCCCAGCTGGAGCAGATCGGCGTGCCGGTGAAGTACCATCACCATGAGGTGGGCAGCGCAGGGCAGATGGAGATCGAGACCTCGATGATGGGGATGCAGCAGTCGGGTGATGCGATCCTGATGATCAAGTATGTCACCAAGATGGCTGCCCAGGGGCATAACAAGGCGGCCACCTTCATGCCCAAACCGCTGTACGGCGAAGCGGGCAGCGGGATGCACTTCCACCAGAAGCTGATGAAGGATGGGGAGAACTTGTTCTATGACCCGGACGGATATGCCTGCCTGAGCAAGACAGCCCAGTATTATATCGGCGGGCTGCTGCACCACGGGGCGGCGGTGCTGGCTTTCACCAATCCGAGCACCAATTCCTACCGGCGGCTGGTGCCGGGGTTTGAAGCCCCGGTGAATGCTTTTTATTCACTGGGAAACCGCAGCGCAGCGATCCGGATTCCCAAGTATGCGCTCAGCCCGTCCTCGGCGCGGATGGAATTCCGCCCGCCGGATGCGACCTGCAATCCCGTACCTGGCCCTGGCGGCCATGCTGATGGCCGGGATTGACGGGATCCGCAACCAGATCGATCCGACAGAGTTGGGGTACGGCCCGATCGACGCCGATATCTTCTCGTGGACGGAAAAGCAGCGCGCCGAGATCAAACCGCTGCCGACCTCATTGGAGGCGGCGATGCAGGCGCTGGAGGCAGATCACCAGTTCCTGCTGGAGGGGAATGTATTCACCGAGGAATTGATCCGGATGTGGATCGATTACAAGCGCAAGGGCGAGGCCGATGAGGTCCGCACCCGCCCACATCCCTTCGAGATGAGCCTGTATTTTGATGTTTAGCTGTTTCCAAAAAGGGCAGTTAGCAGGAATACCAGATAGATCGTGAAGGGGACCAGCCACCACAGGGGGCGCATCCAGCGGGTGGCTTTGCGGATATTGGTCTGCGGGGTGTCATCCAGCAGCCAGGCAGAGGGCAGCAGCATGGAGCTGTAGACCGGGATGAACTGCCAGATCGAGAAGAGCAGCAGGAAGACCCAGTTCTGCCACAGGTTGACCACCGTCCCGGAGAGGATCGGCATCACCTGCCCGCCAACGATCCCATCGGCGCCGAGTTCGTAGACTGCGCCGATCAGCAGCACGGCGGCATCTGAATACTGGTAGCGCTCCTGAATGCGGCAGAAAGAGTACACCATCAGGATATACCAGGGCATAGTGATCACCAGATCCATCAGTAGGTTGGGGTGGGCAGCCACGCCCGAGGCGCCAAACAGCTTCTCGATGACCAGGAAGAGGGTTTCGATGAAGACGGCGTTGAAGATGCCCAGCAAGATGGCGCTGCGCAGCTTGTTGCCGGACAGGCGCGGCATCCAGCGGTCACGCGTGCGGTAGAGGAAGTAGGTGTACAGTCCGCTGCCGGTGATCGAGAAGAACAGGGTCAGGTTCTCGGGGGTGGGTTCGGCAAAGTGTGGCGATGATCAGGACGATCAGGCCCCAGATAGCACCGATGATGACGAGGATCTTCAGCCAGCGGGGGTTGCGTCTTTCCGGGTTGGGGGGGATCAGGTTGTCCATGGGATTCTTGTAGAGAATTATACAGCTTGTAAGCCATATTTGTTATAGGAACAAGTGTACGGATAGCGCGAAATATCCAGGCTTGACAGGTAGGCGGATATCTTTTAGAATGCACTTGCTCCGATGGGGAGTAGCTGCCCGAATTATCGGGTTGGGTAGTCGTCAATACGGAAAGAGATTTCCCGGCTGTCTGGATGTAAACGCAAGACCATCGATTAATTAGCGGTGGTCTTTTTATTTGCATCAAGGCCCCTGTTATTCACAAGCAAATTGATGGTTTTCATTTTGTTGGAAGACACGAAATGCAAGGCCATGTGGAGGCATTATGATTGCTGAACTCGAAACGATAATTTTATCCACAACCCATACGCTGTACAATGCATGGGGTTGGCTGGGCGTGTCCATCCTGCTTATCTTTGAAAATGCCACCGGGATCACGCCCAGCGAGATCATCCTGGGGCTGGCCGGATGGATGCTGATCGCTGAAAACCAGGCCCATCCTTCTATGATCCTGGTTGGTGGATTCTATTCTGCAATCAGCAGTGTGCTGGGGGCTTCGATCACCTATTGGGTTGCCCGAAAAGGCGGCCGCCCGGTGATCGATAAGGCTGCAGGGTGGATCAGGCTGAACCCTGCTCATATTTCCAGGGCTGAAAACCAATTCCAGCGCTGTATTCCTCTGAAGAATTATATAGCCTGAGTGGGGAAAAGGTGAGAAGAAAACATAGGCACCTAGTGATCAGGAAATTACCATTCAACGGATTGAATTCCTGATCACTGAGTGCCTAATCACTGATCACTCTCCCTGGTATACTTCCCTATTATTCTCAGCACTAAGAGGAAGAGACCATGACAGACGAAATTACCCGAGAATTGTTTGATAAACTAGTGATTTGGCAGCCTTGCAGCTGGAGGAGGAAGAGGCAGAGTACATCCGCCGCCAATTGAATGCCCAGCTGTCCGCGATCCATGAACTGGCGGCTGTCCCTCTGGATGAAGATACCCCCGCGGCGGCGCACGGTGTGCCCTATACGCTGGATATCAGCGCCCCGGCCCGCGAGGATGAGCATAAACCCTTCCCCAAACCGGAAGAGATCCTGGCTGGCGCACCGGAGGAAGAAGACCGCTACTTTATCACCCCCGAAATCCCGCACGAGGACCTGGACTAACAGGTCTGGTCTGATAAACAAGGAACACTATGGAACTCTGTGACCTTTCTGCATTTGAACTGGCGGACCTGATCCGCAAAGGTGAAGTCTCGGCCGTGGAGGCGCTGGAATCAGCCCTCAAACGGATCGAGCAGGTCGATGGCCGCTCTGGCAGCCTGGATGCCGGTGAGATCACCCCGGAAGATGAGAAGAAGGTGCATGCCTTCATCACCCAGACGGAAGACCTCGCCCGCCAGCAGGCCGAGGCAGTGGATAAGCAGTTGGCTGAGGGCGTGATCCCTGGCCCGCTGGCGGGTGTACCCTACACTGCCAAGGATATCTTCAACGTCAAGGGGACGCTCAGTACGGCCGGGTCGAAGATCCTGTCGAATTACGAAGCGCCCTATACCGCCACCCCGGTGGCCCGGATGCAAAAAGCCGGCGCGGTGATGCTGGGGAAAGTCAACCTGGATGAATTCACCCATGGCTCCTCCTCCGAGTCGTCGGCTTTCCAGCCGGCGCCGCGCAACCCGTGGGATACCAGCACCGTGCCGGGCGGCTCTTCTGGTGGCAGCACCGCTGCAGTCGCCGCCGGGATGGGGCAGCTCTCCCTGGGGACGGATACCGGTGGTTCGATCCGGCAGCCGGCCGCCTTCTGCGGTGTGGTCGGCCTCAAGCCGACTTATGGGCGCGTCTCCCGTTATGGGCTGATCGCCTTCGGCTCCTCGCTGGACAGCCCCGGGCCGGTGGCCCGCAATGTGCGCGACGCGGCGATGATGCTGAATGTGATCGCTGGGCCGGACCCGCGCGATTCTACGGCGGTGACCGTGCCTGTGCCGGACTATACCGCCACGCTGGAAGCCGGCGTCAAGGGAATGCGCATCGGCCTCAGCCCGGATTTCTTCAAGATCCAGTATTTTGACCACGAAACCGGCGAGATGGCCGAGGAACCGATCTCGGATGAGATCAAGCGGGCGGTGGAAGCAGGCCGCCGACCGCCTCTCGGAGATGGGCGCCCGGATCGTGGAAAATGTGCCCATGCCGCACACCAAGTACGGCATCCCGACCTATTTTGTGATCTCGCGGGTGGAGGTTGCTTCCAACCTGCACCGCTTTGACGGGGTCAAGTACGGCTACCGCACCCCGCATCTCGATTGAGGACCTGAGCGAAATGTACCGCCGCACCCGGGCCGAGGGCTTCGGCGCCCAGCCCAAGCTGCGCATCCTGATGGGGATGTATGTCAGCGCGGCGCAGTACAGCGCCCAGTATTACCAGCGGGCGCTGAAGGTGCGCTCCCTGATCCGGGGTGACTTTGAGCAGGCCTACGACCCGGACGGCGACTATCGCGTGGATGCCCTGCTGACCCCGACCACGCCGACCCCGGCCTTCAAATTTGGCGATGTGTACGGCGATACCGTGCTGATGCAGTATGCCGACCAGTTCACCGTCACCGGCAACCACGCCGGGATTCCCGGCCTCTCGATGATGGGCGGGTTGAGCAAGGACCGCCTGCCGCTGGGAATCCAGCTGCTGGGGCGGGATTATGATGAAGCCACCCTGCTGCGGATCGGCCGCGCCTTTGAAGTCGCCACTGAAGATGCCGCCTGGCGCAAGGAAAAGCCCCAGGTGTTGGCAGGCTTAGAGTAGAGGGACGAACGATGACAGAATACGAAGCTGTAATCGGGTTAGAGACCCATATCCAACTGAACACGACCACCAAGATCTTCTGCGGCTGCAAAGCCGACTCCTGGGGAGACCCGGCCAACACCAATATCTGCCCGGTGTGCAGCGGGATGCCCGGCGTGCTGCCGGTGCTGAACAAGGCCGTGGTGGAGAAGGCCGTGCTGCTGGCCAAGGCGATGAATGCCGAGGTGCAGACCGATTCCTACTTTGACCGCAAGAACTATTTTTATCCCGACCTGCCCAAGGGCTACCAGATCACCCAGAATGACCTGCCGATTGCCATGGGCGGCTATATGGACCTGCCGATGGAGGGCTATACCCGCCATGTGCGGATCCACAAGCTGCATATGGAAGAGGATGCCGGCAAGACCAAGACCGAACACGGCCGCCGCCTGGTGGACTTCAACCGCTGCGGCGTGCCGCTGATCGAGATGGTCACCGAGCCGGACCTGCGCAGCGCTGATGAAGTCGCCGCATATCTGATCCGGCTGCGGCAGTTGCTGCGCTGGCTGGATATCTCCGAGGCGGATATGGAGAAAGGCCACTTCCGGGCGGATGCGAATGTCTCCATCCGGGTGAAGGGCGAGACGATCCTCAACGAGAAGACCGAGATCAAGAACGTCAACTCGATCGAGTCGGTGCGTTCTGCGGTGGAGAAAGAGATCAAACGCCAGATCAAGGAAGTGGAGGCCGGAAACGAGATCACCGCCTGGACGCTGGACTGGGATGAAGATACCCAGACGCTTGAGCAAGATGCGCTCCAAGGAAAC
Organism: uncultured Chloroflexia bacterium; assembly: GCA_963722735.1. Taxonomy (GTDB): domain Bacteria; phylum Chloroflexota; class Anaerolineae; order Anaerolineales; family UBA11579; genus UBA11579. The sequence goes on along the minus strand of CAVROH010000034.1, from coordinate 2,171 downwards.
CATGGCGGACTACCGCTACTTCAAGGACCCCGATCTGCTGGTGGTGCACCTGGATGAGAGCCTGGAAGGCTAAGTATCCTGGCGGATTTCCCCGAACTGCCGCTGGCGCGGCGGGAACGCTTCATCTCAGAGTATGACCTGCCGGAATATGATGCTGATATCCTCACCAGCGAGCGCAGCCTCTCGGATTACTTCGAGCAGGCCGATCAGGCTTATGGCGGGGACCCCAAGCGGCTCTCCAACTGGCTGATGAACGATGTGATGCGCCTGCTGAACGACCTGGGCCTGGAAGCGCGTGACCTGAAGATCACGCCGGAATACCTGGCCGAGATCATCAAGCTGGTGGATGCCAATACGGTCAATACCTCCACCGGGAAGTCGCTGCTGGAGAAGGTGCAGCAGAGCGGCAAATCCCCGGCGGAGATCGTGGAAGCTGAGGGGCTGGCCCAGGTGTCGGATACCGGCGCGATCCGGGAGATCGCCGAACGGATCGTGGCCGAGAACCCGGACAACGTGGAGAAGTACAAATCCGGCAAGGACAGCCTGATCGGCTGGTTTGTGGGCCAGGTGATGCGTGAGTCCCGCGGCAAGGCGGATCCGAACCTGGCACGCGAGGTGCTGGAAGAGTTGCTGAAGTAAATATAGTGATTAGTACTGGATTGGTGATTCGGATGACGTCAGCAGATATCCTAATTATCAATCCCTATTCACTGATACAAATTTATGGTATATTATCTCCATCTTAGCCGAAAGGAGGCACACAAGTTTATGAAAAATCAAAAAGCGCTTGTAGTGGACCTTGTAGTTGAAGTGTGCCTTGTGGCCGGATAGAGACGGTCTTATTGATGAATCTGTCAGCCGTGGGCACACCCCACGGCTGTTTTTGTTATCAGAATATTGCCTTATCCCAAACAGCCTGGAAGATTGTTTCTGGGCTGTTTTGTTATTATAAGGAGGATGGATTATGTCTGCGATTGTGATGAAAATTGGAAGTAGATGAACTGAACTATCAAATTAAAAACTGGAAACTACCAAACTAGGAACTAAACGATGCCTAAACGAGCATGATTATTTGAAAGCAATGGAAAAACACGTGCGCAAGGAAAAACTGCGCAAAGCAAAAAAACAGACCCAGGGCAAATGTCCGGAAGGAAAAGCCGCGCTACCGGAACTGGTCTCCTGAGCCTGGATGAGGATTGGGATGACGACCGCTTCTACGAGGATGAGCGCGATCATGCCGCGCGGCAGCCAGGAGAAGCGCAAGCAAACTGCCCAGGTGGCCGAATCTGTTGACCCTGCATGAGGATGACCAGCGCCTGATGACGCTGGATGACGAAGTCGATGAAGGTTTCCTCTCTGGTGTGGTGATCGAGGTGGCCGCCAACCGCTGTCAGGTGTTGGTCGACAGCGAGATGCTGGATTGCTCCTACCGGCGGGTGATGCTGAAACATGAGTCCGCGTTTACTAACCTGGCTGCGGTGGGGGACGATGTGCTGGTCAGCGAGATCGAGCCGGGGGTGGGGGTAGTGGAGAAAGTTCTGCCGCGGCGCAATATGCTGGCGCGCATCCACCGCCCGGATGTGGGTAAGACCAGCTCACAGCGCAAGGTGATCGCCGCCAACATCGACCGGGTGCTGGTGGTGGCCTCCTGGCGCAATGCCACATATCTGGCCGGAGCTGATCGACCGCTACCTGATCGCCGCCGCCCGTAACGAACTGGAGGCAGTGATCTGCGTCAACAAGATTGACCTGGTGGAAGACCAGTCTGAACTGGAGGAAACCATCCAGCCCTACCGGGATGCTGGCTATCAGGTGATCCTGACCAGCGCTGAGACCGGCGCCGGAGTGGATCAACTGCGCGAGCTGCTGCTGGGGTCCACCACCGTGTTTGCCGGGCTGTCCGGGGTGGGGAAGTCTTCCCTGCTCTCGCAGATCCAGCCGGGACTGAAGCTGCGCGCTCTCACGGTTGGCGAGCGGGGCAAGAACCGCAACCAGGGCCGGCATACCACCACGATGGCGACGATGTACCCGCTGAAAGAGGGCGGGGCGCTGATCGATACACCCGGAATCCGCGAGTTTGGGCTGGCCTTTCTGTAAAGGAAGAGCTGGCAGACTTCTATCCAGAGATCGCCGCGTTGCTGGGGGATGCAGTTATGCGGACTGCAGCCACA
>CAVROH010000033.1:0-16264 GCA_963722735.1 uncultured Chloroflexia bacterium | reverse complement strand
GGGTACAAAATAAGATGCCTGATAGCATCCTCTTTTTGATTCTGGTAAACGAGAACGATGTGGTGAACGAAGTTAACCCAAACAAATGTTCAGCATTTACCCAATCGCCAGGGGGGGATACTAAACAAAACGCGGTAGAGTAACTTCAGGTTCGCAATACTTACTGGATAATGAATTATCCCATTCGTTTTCCCCAATTTAACAAAAACAGCCATGCGACCAACTGGGTGATCGGCTTAATCACCCGCCACAAGAGCACCTGAAACCACTCCCAGCGAAAGCTGTAAATCAAATGGGCGATAATCCATCTAGCAGTCAGCACCCGGCCTAATGGGGTACCCAAAAGGCGGCGCTTGTAGTCAGTGAAATCAAACTGCTGAAGGTTGAAGGCTTTAATGATCGTATCTGCTGCCACCTTGCCATACCCCAGCGCCATACTGATGCCTTCACCAAAAAGGATATCCACCCCTGCCGCATCACCAACCAACAAAACCCGGGGCATTGAAAAATGATTGAACGGAGTAAACAAGCTTATCGGATGCCCCTTAAGTTCAAGAGAACCTGGATCCCAACCATGTTTTTCCATCTCAGTGAAAAGCACTTCTCTAAGTGGTGGGCGGTGCTTCTTTGTGGTTAGGTTGGCATCGTAAATTCCCCAACAGCGCATCGAACGGTCATCTACTTGGGTAGGGAAATCCCAGATGTAACCTGCAATTCCCTGAGTGACAGGGAGGAATTCGAAGAATGCGCCGGTATGATTATGCTGGGTTGAGTTTTGGCTAGCGCTTGGTGTGAGTACCTCCAAAACCCTGGCCTTCCCTCCATAGGAATCCGGAAAAAGGCTTTGGCGGGTTGTGCCCTTGGAGCCATCTGCGCCCACAACCACTTGAGCATGAATATCTCCCCCATCTGTGTGCACAGTCACATAATCTTCTTCTGCCAGCATATCCTGCACGCAAACACCTTCTCTTATCAGAATACCCCTTTCCCTGGCTTTGCTCGCTAACCAGGCATCGAATTCGTCACGCCTGATAATTCGTAGGGCATGCCCTCCGGATTGAGAATATCGAATACCCTTTCCTTCATAATCCAAATGAAGTGTTTCAGCTTTAACCCCAGGCACTTCATTTACATCCAACCCAAGGGATTCTAAAAGTATCTCTGCATCTTTAACTAATCCCCCGCCGCATAATTTAGGTCTTGGATAGTGTGCTTTTTCCAGGATCAGGATTCGGGATGCCAGGCTTGGGGCGGACTTCACCAAATGCAGTGCTGTAGATATCCCCGCAGGACCGCCCCCGATGATGAGAATATCAATTGATTCCATAAGAATATTCTCGCAGTTTTATAGCAAAATTTGAATGGTTACCTATTTTTTGATCTTCCTTTCAATGTGCCATAACTACCGACAGCCAATATCCAGACCATGAGAAATAAGTAAATCCAGGCGGATATCTGACCCCAATTTACCACATTGTTGAATATTGATACACTGATAAGCTGTAAAAATCCATAAAGACCCCAGCTTGGCATGAATGCCCTTAGTCTCTGCCAATCATTTTCAAAGAATGCTTGAATAGTAAAGACTCCGTTCCCAATTCCCCAGGCCCCAATCGCTCTACTGGTTAGCGCACTTAGCGCCCATGGCCAGAACGGAATTGAGTCTTCAGGAAATAAGAACATGGCAGCGCCAGAGAGCACCAATACCAATCCTTGAATCAGTATCGAGTAACGCAGCCAACCTGGTAGTTTGTTCTCACGAATGGGGTCAATCCCTGGCTGCCGGACCTGACGTATCCAAAAAATCCCCAGTGCAACCGGCACGATGATATAAACCAGCAGCCAGACCCATGTCCCAGATCGGGTGATAAAGAAGGGACTATCAAAATGAAAACGGTCAATATGGAAAATAGTGACTAGCAGTGTTGCAAACGTAAATGCCCAAACACCCGGTACTGCTATTCGGGCATTGGCCCATTTGTTTTCACGCGAAGCCAAATATTCAAGCAGGAAGGCAGCAAGGTAACCTCCTCCTAAATAGGCTCCTGTAAGCGGTGGATTAATCGTCCATGAAAACAGGACCTCTGTTTTCCCCGGAAAGAAATAGAGGGAACTCCCCACGGAAATTACCAAAATGCTTGCGATTAGTAGTATGATTCGAATTTCTTTAGTCGTCTTTTTTATTGCCTGAACTTCCATTTAATTTCTCCAGATGATGTACCGAGTAAACTATGCTGCTTTTCCAGAGAGTATATCCCTAATTTTCATCATTTTTCTCCGGATTACAGAGGATCATTATACTTGTGGCTAATAGCTCCTGGCAAGCAATCCAATCGAAATTAAATCCCAGATGGAAATTGGGTATGCCGGAATTCCACCTCCATCTTTTTTATATACTTTCGGGCTGCATAATGTCTTTATGGTTATAAACTGGCGCTCATGAAGCGTGCTAAAATATTTAAGAACCACGATAAGCTAAAACAAAAAAGCAGGAACTGCCATGCACTCGTCTATCAAAATTAGGAATTGCCTCTATCAACCTTCCCGGCTGGAGGTCAGCGGTATATTTGTCGCAATCCAGGGGGAGCCATTCTATTGCATTGAGAACTACGACCACATGCCGCCATTCTTCATGAGTGTGGTCAGCAGCTCAGATCACTGGCTGTTCATCTCCAGCACCGGGGGTCTCACCGCTGGGCGGAAAAATGCCGAATCTGCGATCTTCCCCTATGACACCGATGACAAGATTAGTGACAGCATTCAGAATACGGGGCCTCTTTCAATTTTCCTGGTCACCAGGGATGGTGCTACTTCGCTCTGGGAACCGCTCTCTGACCGATATCCTGGTTTATATAACCTGGAACGCAAAATTTACAAAAACATCAGCGGAAACAAACTCATTTTCGAGGAGAACAATCTGGACCTGGGATTGACCTACCGTCAGTCCTGGAGAATGAGTGATCGTTTTGGGTTTGTCCTCACTAGCTGGCTGCATAACCGATCGGATCACCCTGCAGACATCAGCCTGTTGTCCGGAGTTCAGAACATAATGCCTTTTGGGGTCACAACCCAGTTACAGTCCACCTTCAGCAATTTACTGAATGCCTATAAGCGCAGTGAGCTGGAACCCGAGAGCGGCCTTGGTATTTTCAGTTTGAGTTCGACCCTCACCGATCAGGCTGAGCCAAGCGAATCCCTGAAGGCAACGACTGTCTGGCAGGTTGGGCTGGACCACCCTGCTCATTTGTTATCTACGCAGCAGTTGGATGATTTTCGGAAAGGCGCGGACCTCACCAATGAGGTTGATATCCGCGGCTTACGCGGCGCTTATCTGCTAAATAAACCCATTTCCCTTGCTGGAGATGAAAATACCGAATGGCGTCTTGTATTAGATGTTGAACAGGATAACGCCGACATCGCTGAGCGCATCAACATGCTCAAGCGCCCGGCGAACGAGATCAAAAATGAGCTTGAAGAAGATATAGCCCAAGGAAGCGAATCCCTGAAGACGATCATCGCCAGCGCGGATGGTCTGCAAGTCTCGGCAGATCAACTCAGCAGTGCCCATCATTATGCCAACGTACTCTTCAACACTATGCGAGGGGGGATCTTTGTCGATAACTACCAGGTCGACAAAGCAGACTTGATCGACTTCTTGCATACCCGCAACCGGACGGTTTTGGACCGACAAAAAAGTTTTCTGGATCAATTGCCAGAAAAAACCCACCTTGGGGATCTGCTCACGCGTGCCAGTGAAAGCAAAGATCCCGATCTGGAGCGCCTGTGTTTTGGATACCTACCGTTGACCTTCAGCCGCCGTCATGGTGATCCCAGCCGTCCATGGAACAGATTCTCGATCAATCTAAAGGGTCTGGATGGCAGCCAACGTCTGGATTACGAGGGTAACTGGCGTGACCTTTTCCAAAACTGGGAAGCGCTGGCCTGTTCGTACCCGGAATATGTTGAGAGTATGATCTCGACTTTCGTGAATGCCGGTACACCCGATGGGTATAATCCCTATCGTATATCGCGTGTAGGGGTTGAGTGGGAGGTACCCGAACCGGATAATCCCTGGGGCAACATTGGTTACTGGTCCGATCACCAGATCATTTATCTGGAGAAACTGTTGGAAATTTCCGCCCGTTACCACCCAGGGAAATTAAGCGAACTGCTTACCAAACGCATATTCTGTCATGTCAATGTACCTTATCGTCTGAAGATGTATCCCTCTCTGGTGACAAACCCATATCAGACAATTGACTTTGATTTCGATGCCCACCGCCGGATAGAAGCGGAGGTTGCATCGTTCGGTAGTGATGGAAAGCTGATCCGCGGCCCTGAGGGAAACATCTTCCATGTGAGCTTAAATGAAAAATTACTGGTCTTCCTGTTGGCCAAACTTGCCAATCTCGTTCCTGAAGGCGGCATCTGGATGAACACTCAGCGCCCGGAATGGAACGATGCCAACAATGCCCTGGTGGGTAAGGGTTTATCAGTGGTGACACTGGGCTACCTGCGGCGTTATGTCGTATTCTGGCAATCGCTGCTGGAAGGGGTTGAGGAGCCAAATCTGGAAGTCAGCCGTGAGGTCAAGATCCTTTTTGACACAATCCTCCCGGTATTGTCTCAATTTTCAACCAAACTAAGCGCTTCATTCTCAGACGAAGAACGGCGGACTGTGATCGATCTGCTGGGTCAGGCAGGAAGTGATTACCGTTGGAAAATCTATCAGCAGGGGTTCTGTGGTGAATTTGAGTCGATTTCGGTGAGTACACTCAAATCCTTCCTGATTCTGACCTGCAACTATATCGAGCACTCTCTACGCGCAAATCAGCGTGAGGATGGTTTGTACCATGCCTATAATATTCTGAAGTTGGGGCAGAACACAGCAGAGATTGGTTATCTTGATGAAATGCTGGAAGGGCAGGTGGCAATCCTCTCTTCTGGTATGCTGACCCCACAGGAGGGGCTGACCTTGCTCCGTGATATCCGAGAGAGTGCCCTCTTCCGCGCTGACCAGCACAGCTATATCCTCTATCCTGACCGTGATCTCCCTTCATTCATCATCAAGAACCGCTTGCCTCTGACCAAAACCCTTGAGATCGGTCTGCTAAAGGTATTGGTCAGCAATAATGAGCGAAGTTTGATCATTCAGGATGAGAACGGGGATTTTCATTTCAATGGAATCTTCCGCAACGCTGCCGATGTCCGTCGAGCGCTGGACCGCCTCGGGCAGCAGGAATCCTACGCTGATCTGGTGCCCACTGATGGTGAAAAGATCCTCTCCTTGTTTGAGGATGTGTTCCAGCACGATACTTTTACCGGTCGCTCGGGGACATTCTTCGCCTACGAAGGATTGGGCAGCATTTACTGGCATATGGTCTCTAAATTGCTGTTGGCGGCTCAGGAAAATATCCTCATGGCGATTAATCAACACGCTGATCCTGAAACAATCCAGGGCCTGGTGGACAGCTATTATGATATTCGCAAGGGGTTGGGGTTCAATAAATCTCCTGATGTTTATGGCGCTTTCCCCACGGATCCATATTCCCACACGCCCAAGGGGCAGGGCGCTAAACAACCAGGGATGACCGGGCAGGTGAAAGAGGAGATCCTGACCCGTCTGGTTGAATTGGGCGTGCTGATTGAAAATGGGCAGATAGTTTTCAACCCCGTCATATTGCGAGAAGAAGAATTTTTACCCCAACCAACTGTCTTCGAGTATGTGGCTGTAGATGGTAATTCCCAGAGCATAAACCTACCGGCAAGGTCACTCGCCCTCACCTTATGTCAAACACCGGTCATCTATCAATTCAGCGATAGTGCCGGGTTGCAGGTCCATTTTTCAGATGGCAAGATTGAAGAGGTTTCAGGCTCCCGGTTGGATACTTAAACCAGTCAGCATATCTTCAAGCGTGATGGGACAATTACCAAGATCATTGTACTTCTGGAAAAATCATAATCTTATTTTTATCAACCCAACTAATTTTGAAAATAAGCCTGGTCTTGATTCTGGAGATTTATCGGAGATCCAGCCTCCCGTAACGATTGCGATATTTTCAACCCTGATTGTGAGCCAGCCACGCGGTCGATCTGCATTTAATCCTCATGACCGGTGCCCATAACAGTTGCCGAAAAGCTGTGCCAATCAGGGTGTAGTGGCTCATGGCTCACTAATCAAATAAAGCAAATTATCCTCTACCCTAAACATCATTGGCTCCACTTGTATTCCGGGATACCGCGAACGTAAACGATTGGCTTCACTAAATACAAAATCGATCTCATTTCCAATTTCAAATTTGTCTGCATAACGCAAGAAATGCTCTTCTGCCGAATTTTCCTCCCACCCGGCATTTAGCACAAGTCCTTGAATAAATTGCTCTTTCCTGGCACTCAGGTTTACCATCCCGCAATCAGTATGCCCAATCAGCGCAATGGATTTGACACCACCTACTGCGATTGCGTAGGATACTTTGAATTCACTGTACTGCAAGTTGCCCCCCCCGGATCGAATAACATAGGCAAAATTGTCTGGTATCAATAGGTTTTTCCGGTAATCCATACACATGCCGATCAACAAAGCCGCTTGTGTATAGCTATCATGCGCACAGTTGAGGTTATGATATTCCAGCAATAGACCTATCGGGGTACCCCGGTAATTTGTGGGAATATCTTCTTTGGTAGAGACTGGGATAAGGCGTTTCATATTTTCCTACAGTGGCCAGATGAGGGGTAGAAATATCAAAACAACAAAGAAAATAAGGATATTGAGCCACACACCCACCTTGGTATAATCACTGAATTTGTAACCTCCTGGACCGAAAACAAGCACATTAGCCTGATGGCCAATCGGCATCAGGAAGGAAGTTGCCGCGGCTATTACAACAGCCATGACAAAGGTCTGTGGGTTGGCACCCAAACTGCGGGCTGCATCAATTGCGATCGGTGTCACCAGGACGGTTGCAGCAGCATTAGACATTACTTCCGTGGTGAGCGCTGTCATCAGGAATATCCCCATCATTACGGCTACAGTTCCCCAATTCCCCACCAATTCCACAATTTTTTCAGCCAGGAAAAGCGCCGTCCCGCTATTTTGCATGGCAATGCCCATCGGGAGCATTCCTGCAATCAGAAATACTGACTTCCATTCAATCGCCTGGTAAGCCTCGTCCATATTGAGTACACCAGTTAGAACCATGAGGACGGCGCCGATCAACATAGCGGTTGACACATGCAGGAAGCGCAAACTCACAACTAGCAGCACCCCAACCAGGATCAAGACCGCAATTGGAGCTTTTTTAGTCCGCTTGGCTTCCATAGGAGGTGATTCCAAAATCAGAAACTCTTCACTGCGCCGCAAGTGAGCGACCTTATCTTCTGGTCCCTGAATCAGGAGTGCATCCCCAAAATCGAGTGGGATATCTGCCAGGTTTGAGACAATCGATTTCCCACGATGTTGAATTGCCAGCACTGTCAATCCATAGATGCGCCCTGAAATCGGTTTGTTTCAATGTCTGACCCTCAATAGGCGATCCTGGCGAAAGAGTGACTTCAACCATTGTTTGAGAACCCTGGCTGAGTTCATCAAATTTCCATTCAGGAATCGCTTCCATTCCCAGGTCATCACTGGCTTTAAAGATGTTTTGCGAAGTTCCCTGCACAAGAAGAAGATCTCCTACTTCAAGCAGGGGATCTTGTGAGGGCACAAAAAGCAAGTTTTCCCCACGGAGGACTTGGACCACATTAAGGTTATATCCTTGCCCTAATTTCGATTCTGTCAAAGATTTTCCCACCAGGGAGGATTTTTCTCCAATTCGGACTTCGCTCATGTAATCACGGATGTGATACGCTTCGGTAAGCTGTCCACCTGGGGTCCGGTCTGGTAACAAACGATGACCGATCAGCAGAAAATATATGATCCCTGTTGCCAAAACGATTGCACCCATAGGCGTGAAGTCAAAAAAACCAAACGGCTCTAATCCGCCGTAAGTTTCCATGATACTGGTGGCCAGGATATTAGGAGGCGTTCCAATTAAGGTCATTTTCCCCCCCAACAGGGAGGTGAACGCCATCGGGATCAGTAGTTTGGAGGGCGCGACATTGATTTTGCGCCCCACGCTGACCACTGCCGGCAAAAGGATTGCCACTGCGCCAATGTTATTCATGAAGGATGACATAATTCCTACAGTTGCCATGATTACAAACAAAAGCCGAAGATAACTATGCCCAGCCAACCGTAACATAAAATTAGCCAGGACATCGGCCACTCCGCTTCGGAAGAGCGCTCCGCTGACGATGTATACTGACCACACTGTAATGACCGCTGGACTGGCAAATCCTGAAAAGGCTTCCTCGATAGTTACCAATCCGGTTAGACTTAGTGTAATTAGCACCATCATGGCAATCAGATCGACACGTAAGCGTTCGCTGACAAATAAGACCACAGCTACAGCCAGGATTCCCAGTACAAGCATGTTTTCTTGTGTCATAACCAATACCTCCAAACTAGTTAATTCCTAAAATGGATTGGGGCATACACACCTTAATCCTGGTTGCAACTTTAACCACGAAAGAATCGGCTCTTGAAGTAATCGCCACCTGGACCCAATGAAAGGCTGATACCGGCGAATGATAACATCTTACCATTAAGCCCTCAGAAATTAACAAATGGGGCAGCCGAAAATGTTATTGTGGTCAACCTTGCAGAAAAAGTAGACATCCGATCAGCTGCAAACACTCCCACCAAGACGGCTCCCATCTCCGGCACATCTTCAAACGCCATGGGGAAATCACTAAGATCATTGAATTTTTGGAAAATCATAATCTGGTGCCCTGCTCCAACGTTGGCACCTAAAACGGTTTACCATACCGACGCAGAGCCTTAGCAGGAGAAAGTATATGGAAAATTGGAAAAGCAGCTGACTTAAGTTTACCTAATTTTTATAAACCCGTCTTATTCATAATACACCGGATGGTAATTTTGGGAATATATTTGTAATCCATTCTTCGCTTTTCATTTCCAATTCGGTCCCTTGTGCCGGAACGTCCCACTCACCCATTTCTTTACAAATCAACACTCAGTCCCTGGATGGCATGGTAGAATTATTAGATAATTTATATATTATTTATCCATATTATTCGGCATCTTACAATAAGCACTATCAGGAGGCAGCATGAATATCATCAAACAGTGGTGGCAAAATGACCTTTCTATTGGCGTCAAGATTGTCTTATTGGCCTTACTCGCAAATGGTCTGCCAGCCTTCTTGATCCTGATGCTGTTCCCAAATCTAACCGAAATCCTGTTTGTCTGGACGATCAAACCAGTGATCAATGCCCGTTTGATTGGCATGATGTACAGCAATGCCATGCTGCTGGTGATATTCAGCGCATTTCAAACCAAATGGGAGAAAGTCCGCGTCAACCTGGTTGTCATCACCCTGTTCTCAATCTTCGCAACAATATTGACCTTCTTCTACCTCAAGCCCTTCCTGGCACACCCCTGGTATCACCTCGCCTTTTGGCTGACGATGTACCTGATCCTTTTCTTTACTTCGCCCTATATTTTCATCACCCATGAGAAAAAATACGGCGGGAAACTGCCAGTTGAAATCCCCCTGAATATTAGCGCCCAGCTGGTCGCTGGCGTATCCATCATCATCAGTCTGGTGTCCGGATTGGGCCTGCTCTTCAATATCGATCTGGTTAATCAATTCTGGCCCTGGGAGCTGCCTCCCCTTGTAGGCGGCTTGATCGGCGTCCTCTTCGTGACCCACGCAGCGGCCTACTCCTGGGCCTTATGGGATGGGGATTGGATCCGATCCAAGCCAATATTCTGGCAGGCACCAATCACCGCCCTCTTTTTTATGCTGCTGCCGCTCCTCCACCCTGCTGACCTGAAACCTGACGCCGGGATTTCGCTCACCTATTTCTATCTGATCACCGGATTCTTCATCCTCGCCTTTGGCCTGATTATTTTTGGATACAAAAGCGCCAAGAAAGTGTCCCTCAATGCTTAGGAAGATTCGTGCCGAGATCAGACTGGACGCAACTGGCCTTTTCCTCGCTGGTTTGAACAATACCTTTCTAGCCCTCCCGGTGGCGCTATTCATTCACGGTCCGGGGACAACTTCCAGCCAGCCCGAACTGCTGCTTAGGGCCGCCTACATCACCGAGAACTCTGGACTCTGGCAAGCTGGCTGGCTGTTCTGGGTCGCCCCCACCCTGACCTTCTCATGGAGCTATTACGCCCTCGGCCGGCACCTGGATGCGAAACCCCATTGGCGAGACCTGGCAATTGGCCTCGCGATCATCGCCGCTGCAGTCGACGTTATCGGAATCCTGATCAACCTGACCGTACTCCCCGAATTAGCCAGCCAGCTCACCTATTCAGCCACAGCAGACTCGATGCTGGCAGTCGTTTTCCAATCCCTGGAAAAACTGGCCAACAATCTAACCAATGTCGGCGGATTTGGATTGTATACCCTCGCAGGTCTGCTGATTTTGCCATCGGCATTCGCCACAGAAGGTTTCCCCAGCTGGCTAAAAACACTGGGTGTGATTGAATGGGGTATCTCCTTGGTCTCCATCCTCCTGCTGATCTTTGCCCCAACCCTGGCAACGATTCCATTGGTAGTCAGTTTTCTATTCTATGCGCCCTGGGTATGGGGAGGCGCTTGGTGGCTGATCCAGAACAAACCCGCCCACACCTCGTCTATGGGGTAAAGGACCGATACTGCTTAACAATTAGCAACTGATCGCTAATCTATCTCCGAACTAAATCTACCCCGGTCAATTTCCCGGTTCAATGAATTCCCACGGAATCCAAATCGGGGAAAGCTCCTTTACATCCGGCGAATTGGTGATGGTAATCCGAATCGATCCATCAACTTCTTGCACCATTAGGTCGTCGCCCTCATCCCCATACGAGGAAAACACCAGCCATTTACCATCCGGAGACCAGACCGGATCGTGGTGCGTATCGCGCCCGACTGTCAGTTGTTTTACGTCACTGCCATCTGCATTCACCAGGAAAACTGATGTTGTCTTTGGATATTGTGAAAAGAAAACCAGCCGGGACCCATCTGGAGACCACTCCGGTCCCAGATCGTCTCCCGGCAAATCCACCAATAGCGTAATTTCGCTGCCATCAGGGTTCATTGTATTTATCCGGCTTCCTTTTTCATAGGAGAAATGGGAAGTTGTAAACGCTATCTTTTCACCATCCGGAGACCAGGCTGGGGAGTGATCGGATAGGTTGTTATTTGTCAAACGGATCTGTTTGGCACCATCTGCTCCCATCACATAAATCTCAGGTGGAGGGCCTTCATAACCGGGAACAGGATCCCTAATTGATGCGAAAACGATCTGGCTACCATCAGGAGACCAGGCTGGCTGCCCGTCATCTGCATTATTAAAAGTCAACTGGATTATTTCAGACCCATCTGAATTCATCACATAGATCTCATCATCCCCATCCCAGTCAGCAACAAACACGACTCGGGTTCCATCAGGAGACCAGGCTGCTTCTGTCATCCCTGGTGACTGAGAATCCCAATAAGTCTGAGAACCATCTGGTTTTTGATAATAGTAGTCCCGATTATTCCCCTCAAGAACCCGGTAGACAATTACCCCCAGACCCTGTAATGGGTCTGGGGTTGCAGTCGGTAATGGACTCGGTGTAGTTGAAGGCTCCAATGTATATGTTGCAGTCAGGGTAGGGGTGTCGGCAGGTGTGTTAGTTTCTGCCGGGGGCAGGTCCTCTCCCTGGTCAATGTTTGTTTGAGAGCATCCAGTCGCTGCGATGAGAAATACGATGACACACAGAGCAGATATTACTGTTTTTTTCATCGGTCACCTCTTTTTATCAGTTTAGCATATTTCAGCCTGCAATTGGAGAGGCAAAACTCACCGGTTGGAGAACCATAATAACTTCCAGGCTGGATAAATCAAGTAAAAAAATCACCCTGGATTTCTCCAGGGCATTCATACATCCTATTTCAACACTTACACCACACTAAACCGGCTAATCTTTTCCAGCTTCTTCCCCGAGCAGGTCATCGGAATCTCCTCCTCCGAGACCTGGCGGCGGATGTGGAACTCCACCTGATTCCCACCGTCCAACCCCTGGACGCCGATCTGCCATTCGTTCTCACCCAACTCCTCCACCGAGACGACTTCCATCCCCGGCAGGTCCAGGATCCCGGTCTGCTGCCGCCAGAAATACTCCGCTGCCTGGACCGGATTATCGTATCCCACCCGGCCGCGGAAGAAATCCAGCCCGACCCGCCCTTCTTGGTATTCGGTCATCAGCGTGCGGATATCTTCTGGCGAGGTCATCCCATAATTCAGCCCGTGGGGGAAGAACAGGGTCACCGGGGCCTTGTTGTGCCCGCCAATGTGCGAGGACTGCCAGACATCATCCGGAGAGATATCTTTCATCGCTTTGAAGACCTCCATCCCGAACTTGGCACAGCACAGATCGCGTTTACCGTTATTGCAGGCCAGGTAAAGCGGCTCCTCACGCAGATGAGCCGGATCACCGGGCTTACCGGCTGCCAGGAAGCTTAGATCGATCTCCAGCAGGTCGGCATACGACCCGATCTGGTACTCATACAACCTCGGGGCCTGCGTGTCGGTGATCCCGATAAAGAAGTGCAGCCCATCCTTGCTGGCCTTCCCGACTGGCGGATCAGCAGAATGCGTACGCCCTCGACCGCCGATGTAAGATGCGCTTTGACTTCCTCAGGAATATTGCAGGCATCGAAAGCCTTCGAGTCCCAGGCAGCCGGGTACTCCAGCAGGAACCACACCTTGCCCTGGGTAGCCGTGCCAGCCAAAGATAGCTGGTGATCTCTCGCAATATCACTGCAATATCCTGTTTCTTCGATCATAGATCTCCTCCTGAAAACGATGCAATTGGTTTTCTTTCTGTATTCTATTCGAATCTCCATCCAATCACCACAATCCAACCAAATTGGAGAAAAAAACTGATTTCGACCCTATAATAGAATGGAGAGAATCAATATATTCCCCAGAGGAGACGTGAACCATGCAAACCGAGATCACCACCAGCAGCCCCTTACTTGACCAGAACGGCAGGCTTGCCCAGATCGGCTGGTCCCGGCATCAGGACCTGGACTGCAACCTGGAGAAGGTCAATTTCTACGCCCTCAAGTTCCTGCAGCGCTTCCGGGTCAAGCGGTGGGATTACTACGCCATCTTCACCCCCAAGCGCTTCTTCTCTGCCACCATCGCCGACCTGGGCTACGCTGGCAACATCTTCGTGTACACCATCGATTTCACCACCGGCGCAATCCATGAAGAGGGATTGGTCATCCCGCTGGGCAAAGGCATCAGCCTGCCGCGCAACAGTCATTCTGGTGATGCCCACTTTGCCAACGACAAAGTCTCCCTCGATTTCAAGCTCCGAGAGGGCACCCGCAACCTGTTCGTCTCCTGGCCGGACTTCGATGATCAGCCGCGGCATCGTAGCCGAGATCAGCCTGGCACAGTCCAGCCAACATGAGTCGATGAACATCGCCATCCCCATCGGGGAGAAGCGCTTTTATTACAACCACAAGATCAACTGCCTGCCGGCAAGCGGCACCCTGCGCTACGGCGAGATCGAAGAGACTCTCACCCCGGATACCTGCCTGGGCCAACTGGATTGGGGCCGCGGGGTATGGGAATATACCAGCTTCTGGAAATGGGCCAGCGCCTCCGGCTTCCTCCCGGATGGGCGCACCATCGGACTCAATATGGGCGGCGGATTCGGAGATACCTCCCAGGCCAGCGAGAACGCTTTCTTTGTGGACGGCATTCTCCACAAGCTCGATCAGGTCACTATCGACTATCAGCCAGCCGACCGCATGAAGCCCTGGCGCTTCACCGATAACCAAGGCCGCCTCGACCTGGAATTCATCCCCTTCACTGAGCGGGTCGCCGCCACCCGCCTGGTAGTGATTGACAGCGAAGTCCACCAGATGTTTGGCCAGTATTCAGGCTTCGTGGTCACCGACGGCGGGGAGAAGATCGAGATCGACGGTCTGATTGGGTTCGCCGAGGATCACCACGCAAAGTGGTGAGGCAGAATACCACCTCTCCTTTAAGATCTCAGGATAGAATCGGCCGGGAATGTTTAACTTCCAGGGCTGAGGAGTAGTCAAAGCTATCCTCATCACCAGAGTTGGATTATTCCCTCAGCACCAATTCTGCCCCGCAGCAAGGCTGAACGGAGAGATGGTGCACACCTGGGAGTAATAATTCCCCAAATGAAATTTCAAACCGGCGGCTTTCCCCAGGCGGGATCTCGGCATCCAGGTAGTGAAGCTTCACAATAAGGGTCTCTTCCCGCAAGTTGACAACCTCCAACATTTGATCCGGACAGATGGCTGCACAGCGAGGGTCCGGAATATCCGGGTAGATCGTGATGGTAACCCATTCCCCTTCAAAACTCCCACAGATACCAGCTGCTGGACTGTCAGCATAGGGAGTAGCTCGCGCAACCACATCAGCAGGGAGAATTTGTTCTGACGTTTCAATTTCAGGGTTTTGGTTTGGTACGCTTGTTATTGAAAACGTGCAGGCAGCTGAAAGACAAACAATCGCCCCTAAAATCATCAAAGGCTGAAACCGCATAATGCCTCCTCTTGCTGTATTTTGATGATATAACGCTGCCCGATCCAGTTTTGTTCCACAGGGGAATTTCAACCTACTCTACAGGCTTGCCTCCTATACTGCCACCAGTCTGAATTGCAAAACGCCCCACTCTGATGTGGGGCATCTTTATCCATTTTAGAATTATCTATTCGAACTCACAGCAGCTTTTTCAAAGCAGCCAGCAGCAGGAGCACATTCTCCGGGCGGGAGGAGTAGCCCATCAACCCGATCCGCCAGACCTTGCCGGCCAGCTCTGCGAATCCGCCGCTGATCTCGATATTATAGTCATTCAGCAGCGCCTTGCGGATGGCGAGATCATCGACACCCTCAGGGATGCGCACCGTGGTTAGGGAGGGAATCCGGTTTTCCAGCGGCACATGCATCTCCAGGCCGAGTTCTTCGATCCCCTGCCAGAGCATTCCGGCATTCCGGCGGTGACGCGCCCAACGGTTCTCCAGCCCCTCCTCAGTGGCAATCCGCAGCGCCTCGTAAAGGGCATAAAACGCCGAGATCGGTGCAGTGTGATGGTAGCCCTTGGGCGGTTCGCCCCAGTATTTCATCAGCAGCGACATATCCAGGTACCAGTTGGTCACCGCCGTCTTGCGGGCGGTGATCTTCTCGACAGCCCGCGGCCCAAAGGTGATCGGGCTGGCCCCGGGTGTGGCGGATAGACATTTCTGCGACCCGCTGTAAGCAATATCGATCCCGATTTCATCCACTCGCACCGGCAGGCCACCCAACGAGGTGACCGCATCCACCAGGAACAGCGCCCCGTGCCGGTGGACCACTTCCGAGATCGCATCCAGCGGCTGGAGCGCCCCGGTGGAAGTCTCGGCATGCACGACCGTCACGATCTTTGCCGGCCGCGCCTTCAGAGCGGCATCCACCTCTTCGGCGGAGAAAACCTCTCCCCACGGACGGGTGATGATCTCAACGTCTGCCCCATAGCGTTTCGCCATCTCGGCGATCCGGCCGCCAAAGTAGCCATTCACGCAGGCCAATACCGCATCCCCCAGCTCGATGATATTGGCGACTGCCACCTCCATCGCCGCCGTCCCCGTCCCTGAGATCGGAATGGTCATCTCGTTCTCCGTCTGGAAGACATACCGCAGCAGATCCTGTGTGCGGTCCATGACTTAAACGAACTTCCGGGTCGAGGTGCCCGACTAACGGGGTCGCCATCGCTTTCAGTTGCACCGTGGATCAGCCATGCTGGGGCCAGGTCCCAGCAGAATGCGCTGGGGCATATTGGTTTCTGGCAGATTGGTGATCGGTTCGGTTTTTGGGGTCATATCGGTTTCCTTTTCTCTCGGTAGCAGGTTGATTCCCGCATCCAATTAAAACACAATTCCCCGGATTTTCTTCCCTGATTCACAAAGCAATTCGATGAATCCATGAATGCTCTCGTGTCACTCCCGCGCAAGCGGGAGTCCACCCGAGACCCACACAGACAGGGAGGGTTCTAGACCCAATAGATCTGAACCCTCCCATTGACTTTAAACCCTGGCAGACTCTCCAGGATCTTGACATAGTTCTCATAGCGCATCAGAGAGACCTCCCCCTCCTCCACCGCTGCCTTGACCCGGCAATCCGGCTCATGCGT
>CAVROH010000032.1:0-42617 GCA_963722735.1 uncultured Chloroflexia bacterium | reverse complement strand
ATAAGGATAGACCGATGACTGAAATTCAACTGGATGGACAACCGATCACCACGGTGATCTTTTTTGGACGGCACGCTTCGCTACAGCATCCCCGGCGGAGACAAATTCATGCTGAAAAAAGCGGTGAAGCTGGGGGTTTTCAGTTGCACGGAGGACTGCCTTTTTAAGACCAGCCAGTGGGCGCACCGCTATTGGGCCAGTTTTGAAAATCTGATGCTCGACCAGCAGACTTACGGCAAGGGGTGAAACAGCCTTCTGGGAGAATTACGCTCGGCGATCGTTGGAGAGCCTGGGTGCCGATCCGGAGGGCAGGTGCGGAGAACAAACCCCTAAGCTGCATCAGCACATGCGGGCCAAATATCGCCCGGAAGACCATATTCCTGAGGATGTGGTGCCAACTATCCGACAGCTCAAACAAGCGGGAATTAAAGTAAGCCTGTGACTAACCGCTCTGACCCGCCGAGCCGAATATCTGCAGGAGAGCGGGCTGGCGGTACTTGAGCCGGATTTCTGTGTGGCGGCGGGGTATATCGGAAGCTGGAAGCCCGACCTTGAGGCGTTTTTATTACAGATGGGGATGGCCGGTTTAAGCCCCCCGGCGGAGACTTTGTACATCGGTGACAATTATTATGCGGATGTGGTTGGGGCGCAAACGGGCGGGGATGCAGGCCGTGCTAATTGACCGGGACCGCATTTTTCCTGAGCCGGACTGCCTGGCGATCTACACGATTGGAGAACTGCTGGGGCTGCTTGGGTTAGGTCATATTCCGTGATATACTTGCCCGCTGGTTCAGACAGAGACCACTGGCACAACGCACGTTTTGAAATTTTCATCTCTTTAGCCACCATCTCAATGTCAACAGCTCATCATCACATTGCAGGGGATCACTGAGAACGCAATTCGGGAAAGCAAATTTGTCAAAACGCAACAGGAGTTAATTGTGACAAATGAATTTTCCCAACTCGGGCTAGACCCCGAAATGGTCGAAACCATCACCCAACTGGGTTACGAAGAGCCCACCCCGGTGCAGGAATCTGTTATCCCGCTGATGCTGGCTGGGCAGGATCTGGTCGCCCAGTCCAAGACCGGGACCGGCAAGACCGCCGCCTTTGCCCTGCCCATGATCCAGATCCTCGACCAGGAACGGAAGCGGATCCAGGGACTGGTGGTTGCCCCAACCCGAGAACTGGCCATGCAGGTCTCCAATGCGATCTTTGAGTATGGACAGGGCAAAAAGTACGCGTCGCTGGCATCTTTGGCGGCCAATCGTATACCCGGCAGACCCGCCGGATAAAAAGGGCGTGGATATTGTCATCGGCACCCCCGGCCGCCTGCTGGACCTGATCCGCCAGAAGAAACTGGATATCAGCAGTGTGAAGACCGCGTGCTTGATGAAGCCGACGAAATGCTCAGCATGGGCTTCATCGAGGATATCGAAGCGATCCTGAGCGAGACCCCGCCAAGACGGCAGACGCTCTCTTCTCCGCCACCATCCCGGCTCGCATCCAGCAGACTGCCGCCGCCTACATGCGCGATCCCAAACTGTGCGCACCAAATTCGAGGAACTGACCGTCAATGCCATTGAGCAGCGTTATTACCTGGTGAACAGGGAGGACAAGGTCGCTGCGCTGACCCGTCTGTTTGAGACCGAATCGATTACCAGCGCACTGATCTTTGCCCGCACACGCATTGATACCGGCGATCTGGCCAATGAACTGATCCGCCGCGGCTTCCCCGCCGAGGCGCTCAACGGCGATCTCAGCCAGGATATCCGTACCCAGGTGCTCAACCGTTTCCGCAGCGGGCAGACCAAAGTGCTGGTGGCCACCGATGTAGCCGCCCGGGGTCTGGATATTGAAGACATCTCGCATGTGTTCAACTTCGACCTGCCCAATGATATGGAAAGCTATGTCCACCGGATTGGACGCACCGGCCGCGCCGGAAAAACCGGCATCGCCATCAGCCTGGCGACCCCCAGCGAGCAGTACCGCATCCGCAAGCTGGAACAGTACACCAAACATCAGATCACCAAAGGTGTGCCCACCAAAGCAGGAGATCCTGGACAAACGTGAGGCCGACCTGCTGGAGAATCTGATGATCTGGCTGAAGCGTGACCGCTGCAAGCGCGAGCAGGAGATCGTCGGGGAGCTGATCGAGGCCGGGCACGACCCGGTTATGCTGGCAGCTGTGGCTCTCAAACTGGCCCGTGCAGAAGAGAAGCAGCGCCCGATCGAAGAGGTCGGCGAAGTCCGCGCCCGGCGGCAAAACCCAGCCGCGACAGCGGACGGAGCAATCGGGCAAACCGCCCGCCTCGGCGATCCGACAAAAGAGGGGAAGGCTCAGAGGTTCGCATGAAGAGGGTATGGTGCGCCTGAAAATCGACCGCGGCAAGGAAGATGGTATTCGCCCTAATGATATTGTTGCCACCATCGCCGGATATGCCAACATCCCTGGTACGTATTGGGTAGATCATCATCCGGCAGGGCTTCACCCTGGTGGATGTGCCGGAGGAATTTGCCGGTAAGGTGCTGGGGATGAAAGAGCGCCTACAAGATCCACAACCAGCCGGTCAGGATCCAGTTGGATAAGAAAGACCAGTGATGTCGATCGACCAGAGGTCGATCTGCGCCTTCACGCATCTGCCTCAGTTTCGATTAAGTAATATAATTTAGACAATCCTAAAATTTTATTTAATATGGTATAATAATGTAGTGGTCTGACCGCACAAAGGAGATGACTGCAATGAACGAACTAATCTATCGCATTTTAATGCTGGTGGCATTCTTCTTCATGCTGGGGATCCGGGGGTATTACCAGCGCAAGGTGCTCAAAGATGAGCGCAAGTTTGAGATGCGCGAGGGCAAGCTGGATCTGATCGCCGGGGCGATTGCGGCCCTGACCACGATGTTCTTCAGTGGGGCGTATATCCTGGAGCCCAATGCCTTCAGATTTGCCTACCTCCCTTACCCTGATTGGATGCGCTGGGTGGGCGTCGGGCTGCTGACTGGCGGGATCGCCCTGCTTTGGGCAGCTCACCACTTTCTGGATGAGAGTTTCAACTCCCTGGTGGGGACCCGCGAGGAACAGAAGCTGGTCACCAGCGGCCCCTACCGCCTAATCCGCCATCCGATCTACACAGCTTATTTTATGAATTACCTCGGCGGCGGACTGCTGGCCAGCCATTGGGTGCTGACCTTTGTCCCGCTGATCTTTTTCTGCATCCTGGTGATCAACCGGATGGGCAAAGAGGAGAATATGCTGCGTGAGGAATTCGGCGCAGAGTATGAAGAATATTCCTGCAAAACAGGCATGCTGCTGCCAAAGATGAGACCCTGATTAATCCTGGGTTAACAATTTTGTTATTTACGGCATTTTTTGCAACTAAATTCAGGAAAATCCGTTATATTGGGTATAAGAGGCAGTCAAACTGCACTCTCAACAGCGAGGTTGATGATGAACGCCTATGCCCTGATCGTAACAGGCAATACCCGCCAGGCCCGCTTTTACCAGCAGGCCCTGCAGTCTGCCGGCTTCCAGGCCGAGATTGTGACTACCGGGCGCGCGCCCAGGTGCAGTTGGCTTTCAGCACCCCGGACCTGATCCTGCTGGATGCCAATCTGCCCGACATGCCCGGAGAGGTGATCGTGCGCCAGATCAATGCCCACCAGCGGCTGGATACTACCGTGCTCTTTCTGATCTCCGATGACGGGTTTACCGATATCAGCCAGGGCCGCCTGCAGACCTACAATTTTGCACAGGCCGTCGATCCCAAAGTGCTGGCTTCATTGGCTTCCGAGCTGTGCCAGTTTGGGGCACAGTTGTAGAATTACTTTACTTGAATATGAAAACAGACCGCCAGATCGGCGGTCTGTTTTGGTTAAGGGATTGGTTATTGAAGGCTAGAATCTGATCTCGCCGTCATCGGTATCGTCGTCGAAGTCGTCCTCATCGAAGTCGTCAAGGTCGTCGAAATCATCGAAATCTTCATCGTCCTCGTAAACGAAATCGATCACCAGGTCGTTTTCGGAGAGGCGCACCCACAGGTGGATCATCTCCCCTTCATCCGACTCGGCGGCCTGGGCCGCTACGATCGGCACTTCCTGCGGCAGACCGTCACTCCCCCGGAACTCGAGATGAATCGGCTCCTTGCGGTTCCAGGCACGGTAGCAGCGCTCGACGAGCGAGTGCCCGTTGGCGGTGCGCAGTCGGGTGACTGCCACACTGGCCAAGCTGGCGCCGTCCACGATGCCGTTTGCCCAGGTATCGTACACCACCTCAAAAGTGGGGGTGGGGCCTTCAATAATTGTGATCTTTCTATCGTCCATGATGCTTCCCATTTTACCCCAATCCGGCAGGTAAATTGTTAGAAATTTGTTTCAGTTTTGATAAGAGAGGAACCAGTGATCTGGCACTTGGTGAGTAGGGAAAAGCGATTCCTAAACTAGCCTCACCCTCACATCCGTTCACCTTACGGTTCTAAATGGTTTCCCTCATATCCGTGTTTATCTGTGCGAATCTGTGGTTTCTTGGTTTTCATTCCAATTGAGATTGGTCACCGCCCCATCGCAGACCGGGAACTCATCCGGGTTGGTGTTGTGGTCCAGCGGCAGGCCGAAATAGGGTGAAGGATCGTAGGTGTTATCGATCTCCAACTCATTCAGGTAACCCCCGTGTCCATCATCCTTGACGATCGAGATATGCAGGTGCAGGCCGGTTGGATTCACCGGGTCCCCGGAGAAGTTGCCCTGGTAGCCCAGCAGCGTGCCCGCTGGGACAAAGACCTCCGTAGTCCCGGGCGGAAAGGCCTCCGAGACAAACGATTCCCCTTCCTTGGAGGCCATGTGGGTGTAATACGTCCAGACCTGCTCGCCAGGGTGCAGCGGATCTTCAGGGTGACGGATGATCACCGTGGAGGTCCAGTCCGCCTGGCGGGTGAGGTAGCCGTCATAAACCGCGTAGACTGGGGTGACGCCCGGCTCAGTGCCGGCAAAGATATCCAGCCCGCTGTGTCGGTGACCGGGGCGGTAAGACTGGTCCCACATGCCAAACACCAGCCCGGTGGTCGGCCAGGCAAACGGCGCATCCCCGCAGATCTGCCCGGCAGGGATGATCACATCCGCAAATTCCTCGGGCTGCTTCTGGTAGCGGGCATAGCTCTGCCAACGGTTGGAGTTGGGATAATTAAAGTAGCGGTAGGCCAGATATCCCACCACCGCCACCCCAGCAACGCCCACCACGGCCAATATCGCCAGCGGCAGGCGGTTCTTCTCATTCAGTTGGATCGGTTTGAACTTGGGCAAATCGATTCACTCCTCGTTTGGTCTTTGTAATGAGACCACTTCAGAGCGGGTGTGCTTACGGATCAACTGCGGATCAAGACGCAGCAAGGCCATATCGGAGCCGCCCCCGCCGAACACGATTTCCTGCTCCATCACCGCCGGGTCCACCAGCACATCCATCTCGGTACGGTGGCCGATCGGCGGTACAGCCCCCACCGGGAACCCGGTCAGGGAGAGGACTGTCTTGGCATCGGCAAAGTGGGTCTTGCGGCGGTTGACCTCAAAGTGTTTTGCCAGCATGCGGCGGTCGATCCGGCCCATTCCGCTGGCGATCACCAGTACAGGATGCTGTTCGATCAGGAACAGCAGGCTCTTGACGATCTGGTCGGGATGAACGCCGATCACCTCGGCAGCGGCCTCTACGGTCGGAGTCGGCACAGTCAGCCGCACGACCTCCGCCTCGATACTGTGTTCAATTAAATACGCTTCCAGATCATCTGGCGTCAGTGGATCGGTCATTTCTTGCCTTTGGGTTTGGAGATATTCCGGTAGCGGCGCAGGCTTTCGCCGCTGTCTTCCATATGGACGGCGGTCATCAGGGAGACCGCCCCGCCGGTGATCTTCTGCAGCACTTTGCCCGCGGCTACACCGTGCTCGGAGGCCAGCGCTTTCTCCAGAGCCGGCTGATCGTCAAAGATCAGCTCATGCACGGCCAGCGGCCGGTAGCTCCCGGCGAGAGTTGCGTGAACCGGAGAGGAAACCATGCGCGTCAGACCGGGCATCTGCTCGGCCTGCTCTAGGAATTCGGGCCAGCCTTCGAAGAAGGCTTCCTGCTCGATTTCCGGCTGGATAAGAATGATCAGCTTGAACATGATCCCAGATTATACCGGAATTATCAGCGATTCCAGGTCTCGGGGGTAGTAGGTCAGGATCTCGATGCCATCCCCGGTGATCAGCACGGTATCCGAATGGCGGTAGCCGCCCAGATCGGGGTGGTAGAGTCCCGGTTCGATGGTGAAGAGCATCCCCGGCATCATCACGGTCTCGTCGCCCAGGTCGAGGAAGGGGGCTTCATGATAGCGCAGTCCGATGGCGTGCCCGACGTGGTGCTTCCAATAATCCCACAGGTGGTGCTTCTCGTAATATACGCGCACGGCCTTGTCCACCTCACGGCAGGGGATTCCTGGTCCGAGGGCTTCAAAGGCGGTATCCTGCAGGGCGACCATGTGATCGAAGAGTTCCTTCTGCCTATCGCTGGGCGGGCCGATGAACATGGTGCGCTCCAGCTCGGAGTTGTAGCCCCACACCGGCGCACCCGCGCCGGTGACGAGCACATCCCCCGCCTGGAAGACGATGTTGTTGGAGAGGGCGTGCGGGATCGCCGAATTGCGCCCGATCTGGCCGCGGTAGCCCGCCCCGGCTCCTTCGGAGAAGTAGCTTTGTGCCCGGTAGATCGGGCCGATCGTATCCAGCATCGTCAGGGTGGCCTCCAGGCTGGCCCGCCCGCTGACCTCGGATTCGGTCGCCCCCACCTTCGTATAGCGCTGCAGCAGCATGTGCGCCAGATGCCCCCATTTGCAGCTCTCCCGGATCAGGTTGATCTCCGCCTCGCTCTTGACCATCATCTCATCCTCGATGAAGGCCGCCAGGTGCACCGGTGGCGTCCCTAGCATCTCGCTCAGCGAGGGGCCGCGGTAACCTAAGATCCACGGGTAGCCGTCGTGGTCGGAGCCGATCTGACCACTGATACCCATCTCGTTGAGCATCTCCTGAAAGGCGATCATCGGGTGCGGGGTGTAGGGGTATTCCAGGTAGTGGGCCACGTGGCCGATCATGGCGTTGGCTTTGGCGTGCTCGGTCTCCAGCCGGGGGACGAACAATCCGCGCTCCCCTTCGGCATTGATCACAAAGCCGATCGGCCTCTCGGTGGGGATGAAGGCAAATCCGGTGTAGTACAGGATGTAATCCCGGTCGAAGAGGGCCGCGCCGTTCAGCCCCAACGTCTGGATCTCGGCCAGCAGCCGGTCTGCCCGGGTCTGGTATTCGGATTGGGTGATGCAGATGGATGTTTGCATGGGTTCCTCCTGGGGGTGGACGGACGGGTTAAGATAATTGTACACCTGAAAAAACAGGGATCAGGCACTCAGTGATTAGGCAACCAGGAAAAGCACCCCTATCCCGAAGAAAACGAAGCTTTCTCTTCCCTTTTTCCTTTCAGGGGAAAGGGTACCTATAATGTCAGGTGAGATCGCTATTTTCTCTCCTCCTTCCAGGTGGAGGGTGGATGTGTAGTAGACTGGAGGGCTGCCGCGTCGGCCAATACAGAACAAACATGCTATAATCTTCATAATCGCGGACCGATCCATTTCCCGCAGAGGAGATCCATGGCAAAACGAAAGACCAGCAGAGAAAGAGAAAATCCAGCATCCTCTCCGGCCTGGGGAAGATGTTTGCCCCAAAGCCAAAATCCAAGACATCCACGCGCAAAAAGTCCACCAAACAGACCGCTGCCCAATCGACCGGCATGTCGCTGGACCGCAAACTGGATATCACCGGTGTATTTCTGGCTTTTCTCGGCGTGCTGACCCTCTTCGGACTAATGCAGCCCGATAGCAGCGGGATCGCCATCGCCTGGGTCAACCTGTGGCGCTCGGCCTTTGGCTGGGGGATCTATGTCTTCCCGCTGGCCCTGATCGGGATCGGCGCATGGCTGGTGGCGCGCAACTTCGAGAATGTCCCCCGTCCGGATTTCGAGCGCATGCTCGGCGTGATTATTCTTTTCCTCCTCTTTTTGGTGGTACTCCATATCCTCGTCTCCCCGGCTGACCCGGCTGTAGCCAGAGACCTGGGCCTCCAGGGTAAGGGCGGCGGACGGATCGGCGCGGGGTTGATGATCTTCTTTGAGGGCGGGCTGGGCATGCTCGGACTGGTGCTGATCGTCGTGGCCGCCGCGATCATCGGATTTGCGCTAGCGCTGGATACCTCGGTGATCAATCTGTTCACCTGGGTGCCGCCCCTGATCCTGCGCATTCAGGATGGCTGGGATGATTTCCAGGCGCGGCGCAAGGAAGCGCGTGAAGATGCCAACCCGGCCCATGAGTTCACCCCACCTGAGCCGGATACGCCCCCTCCACCTGACCTGAGCCAGGTGCGCCAACCCGCCGGGGCGATTGCCCATAGCGGAACCCAGATCTCACCGCTGGCTCAAGCGGTCCTCGAGCGCACTGATTGGCAGCTGCCCCGCTATGAGGACCTGCTGGAAAAGGGCGCCGATATTACCTTTGACGATGACTTCGACCGCCAGCGGGCACAACTGATCGAAGAGACTTTGGCCTCGTTTGGCGCTCCGGCGAATGTCGTTGAGATCAACCGCGGCCCGACGATCACCCAATACGGCGTGGAGCCAGCCTTCGTGGAGAACAACAGGGGACGCACGCGTGTACGCGTCAGCAAGATTGCCTCCCTGGCGGACGATCTCTCGCTGGTGCTGGCCGCCCAGCGCATCCGCATCCAGGCCCCGGTGCCGGGGAAAGGCTATGTCGGTATCGAGGTACCCAATGAGAACATCTCCGTGGTGGCGCTGCGTGATGTGATCGAATCCAAAGCCTACCGGCGGTTAAGCTCCCCGCTGCGCTTCGCCCTCGGTCAGGATGTGGCCGGAAACGCCGTCGCCGCCGACCTGGCCGGGATGCCCCACCTGCTGGTCGCTGGGGCGACCGGCTCGGGTAAATCGGTGTGCGTCAATGCGATCATCACCTGCATGATGGTCCAGAATACCCCCGAGACGCTGCGCTTCATCATGGTGGACCCCAAGCGCGTTGAGCTGACGGGTTATAACGGCATCCCCCATTTGCTCGCCCCGGTGGTCACCGATATCGAGCGGGTTGTCGGCGTGCTGCAGTGGGTCACGCGGGAGATGGACAGCCGCTACCAGAAATTCGCCGACATCGGCTCCCGCAACATCGCCGACTACAATATGCGCGCCGCCGCCGAGAAACGCCCCAAACTGCCCTACCTGGTGCTGGTGATCGATGAACTCGCCGACCTGATGATGGTCGCCCCCGACCAGACCGAGCGGTTGATCACCCGCATGGCCCAGTTGGCGCGTGCCACCGGCATCCACCTGATCATCTCCACCCAGCGCCCCTCCGTGGACGTGGTCACCGGCCTGATCAAAGCCAACTTCCCCGCCCGGATCGCCTTTGCGGTCGCCTCGGGCACCGACAGCCGCGTGATCATCGACCAGCCCGGCGCCGAACGTCTGCTGGGGAACGGCGATATGCTCTTCCAGGCCCCGGACGCGCCCGCCCCGGTGCGTTTGCAGGGTGTGTTCGTCTCCGACCCGGAGATCTTGCGGGCGGTGCAGTACTGGCGCGCCTTCGCCGGCACGACCTCGATGGCCCCGGTCGCCACCGGGTACACCCTCGGCATGCCCTCAGACGCGCCCCCGCCCGGCGTGCCGCTCAAGCAGCAGGCCATCTGGAAGGAGATGGAAGAGCAGGAAGAGAAGGATGAGATTTACGGCCAGGCGCTGGAACTGGTCCGGCGGCGTGAACGGGCCTCGATCTCGATGCTCCAGCGCCGCCTGAAGATCGGCTATACACGCGCCGCCCGCCTGATCGAACAGATGGAAGCAGATGGGATCATCGGCCCGCCGACGGAAGGCTCCAAGCCGCGCGAGGTGCTGGACTATGGGGATGAGTTGATCGAGGATGGGGGGGATTAGGCTAAAAGAAAGGAAGACCATGACAGAGGACTATAAGATCAGCTATGACGAAAACCCCGCGGACGGCAACTGGGGTATCATTGGGCGCGGCGTGAGCTCCTTCAATCAACAACAGGTCGGGGATGAGAATTTTGAGCGGCTCTGCTTCGTACTCAAGGGGCCGAACGAGGAAGTGGTCGGCGGTCTGGCCGGTTCCACCTTCTATGACTGGTTGGTTATCGATCTTCTCTGGATAAAAGAAGAACTGCGCCGCCGAGGTTATGGCAAACGCATGATGCAACTGGCAGAGGAAAAAGCCAAAGAACGCGGCGCAAAGAACGCCTTACTGGACACTCTCAGCTTCCAGGCGCCGGACTTCTATAAAAAATTAGGCTACCAGGTCTTTGGTGAACTGCAGGATTTCCCTCCCGGCCACCAGCGCATCTACTTCACCAAACGACTTTGATATTACGAGTCATAAGGAACCAAGCAGAGAAGGATGCTCCCGATGGGAGAGTTCCAAGCCGCGCGAAACGCTGGATTACGGGGATGAGCTGATCGAGGATGGGGGGATTAGAGAATATTGACATTAGGGAGACAACCATGAACACTAAGAATAAGAGCTACTGGATTGTTGGAATCATCATCCTGGTATTGATCCTGATCTTTGCCTTTGATGGAAAGGAGAAAACTTAGGAGGTCATTTACGAACCGCCGGTTGAACCCGCTACCGAAATGGAACAGGAAGAGATTGCCGCGCCGCCTGAGGTGGAGGAAGAGGAGGATATTCAGACTTCCCCAATTGAGGAGCCAGCGCCAGAACAATCCACAGAACCAATGGCAGAACCCACTCAAGCGCCTGTTTCCTCTGGTCCTCCGCCTTCACCCTCACGGCTCTCTCTGGACCCGTCTTTGATTGTCAACGTCATCCCGGCCGGGATTACCAAAGTTGAGGTTGACGACCCTGTCGGGGATAACGGCAATCTGGGTATTGACCACGCCTACTTCATGATGGGGTACGATGATTTCCATGTATACGTGGCCATCGAACTGTATGCGCCCGGAGACCTGAATCGCACCCGCGTCTACTCTGATCGGGAAGTGACCGGGTTCGGGTATCAATTTCAGATTTTTTCTGGGGATGATGGCTATTCAGTTTCAGTTTCAACAGATGAGGGAACTGCGGGTTATTATAAGAATCACATGGGGTCTGGTGAGGTAATCGGGTCCAGCGATGACTTCATTGTTTTCTCGGTTCCACGCGAATTCATCCCTAATCTGAAAAATCATTATTTCTGGCTCGTGAGCGGGTTGGGCAAGGATATGGACAAGACCCCGGGAGAGGGATCCAAAGGCCCCTGGCTGCGCTTTGATAAATAGGGTTTCGTGCGAGGCGATAACTTACCACTCGATCTTCATCCCCAGGGTTTTGGGTATATTTAACGCCATCCGCCTGTCCTCAATCATACTCCACCGACAAGCCTACCCCCACCTCCTGGATGTCCACCACCGAAGACAGCGCGATCTTCGACTGTAGATCCGTGCAGTGGCAGGCATGCACCACCTCGGGCTGCAGCTTTGCCATATAATCCAGAGTCCCCTGGAGCTGTTTGGGTGAAGGGTTTTGCAGGTGCAGCCCGCCGATGATCCCGGCGATCCTGTCGTCCCCGCACACCTCTTTGGCGTATTCGCAGATATTGCAGATCCCGGCATGCGAGCAGCCGGTGATGATCACCAGCCCGCGCTCCGAGCGATACACCAAGGCGGAATCCTCGATCACGCGGTCATCCTCCTGGTCACCTTGTTTGCGGCCAAAAGCCTCCAGCGCTTCAAAGTCGTTCTTCCGGGGAATCTCTCCAAGAAAGGTCAATTTCTCGCTGAGCTGCTGGGGCGCTGTGCTCAACTGCATGGGGAAGTGTTTTTCCAATCTCTCTCTGGAGAGCAGCGATCCGATCTCAGCGAGAGGCTCTGCACTCACGCTGGTGAAGGTCTGCGGGTGGGTGACCACGGTTGGCTTTTTGAACGGGCGTTTCTCAATGGCCAGTTCGGTGTAATATTTGAGCAGCCTGTCCAGCCCCCAGGTATGGTCGAGATGGCTGTGTGAGAAAACCAGATAATCAAGATTCATCAGATCGAGGCCCATTTTGGCCGCATTGTCGAGGAAGATCCCCGAATAACCGGTATCGAAAAGCACGCTGGTCTCCTCATCCTGGATCAAAAAGGAGAGTCCCGGTTCCGCCAGAAAATAGCGGTCGATCAGTGTATTGTTATCGACAAGCACGGTCAGTTTCATAAATTCTTCCTTTGATCTTCTCGCTCGATCCTCATCCCCAGCGCTTTGGGGATGTTCGACACTGCCACCAGCGTCCAGGCGATGATCCCGGCGAAGCCTAGGATGCGCCACACCGGCGCCCACGCGGATTCCCAGATCCACAGCCCGACTGTGCCGGGGAGCAGCGCTAACCACACGAGAACCTTCGGCAGGATCGGCAGTGCCTGGACCCACTCCCAGGCAGAATCGAGCCAGGTGCGGTCCACGATCAGGGCGATGATGAACCCGATCCACAGTACCACAAAGGTCAGGTTGGCGTAGAACGTCAGCGCCCACGTGGCGATCACTTCCCAGACGGCTGGCTTTTTCATGTGTTCCTCCTTGTGTTCATCAATTCATTATAGCAATAACTTGTGGTGAATTTTGCTATTGCTGTTCACTAATAACTAACCCCCTCCTCTTGCGAAAGGGGAGGAGACTCTGAAACCGAGATTCCATTGAACGCAATTGCCCTTCCCTTTGCATGAGACTGCGAAGCAGTTCGGGAAGAGGAAAGGCAACGCTTGCGTTGCCAGGGATGGGGTTGGTTTTAGGAGGATTCAGGATTGTCAGGCTCGAAATTTCCCCTACATCAGGCAGACCTCTGGATGCAAGGCCGGGAAAGAGGTGGTGTAGGGACAAAATCATGGTCAACCCGCTTGAAACTGTAAAGTGACTTTGTAAAGAGTGTCGGGTTTTGTCAGATTCTGTCGGCTTTTCAGGTCAGTATTTGGGGATTTTGGGCGCCGAAGTCATTGGGTTCTGTTCTCTCCAATTTACTTCTCAAAACCGCTGCCTTAGAGAAAGCCATGTTCTCAGGGATAGGGTTGGTCTTTGATCCGTGTTCATCTGTGGTTCCTTTGCCTTTCCCTCTGTGCCTGATCCCTTGTTTCATCCCAATCCCCAATCACTGAGTGACCAATCCCCCCTCCCCTCTGATATAATAGCCTCCATCATTTCAGGAGCTTTGCATGTGTGAGACATCCGGTTTCGGACACGACCCCAACCCGCTGTTCATCGTCATCTCCGGCCCTTCCGGCGTCGGTAAAGACTCGGTGATCAAGTGCCTGCTGGAGAAAGATCCCTCCCTGGCTTTTGTGGTCACCGCCGCCTCGCGCGACCCGCGTCCCGGTGAAGAGCATGGCGTGGATTACTACTTCCTGCCGCGCCCCGAGTTTGAGCGCCGCATCGAAGCCGGGCATTTCCTCGAGCATGCCGTGGTGTATGGCGAGCTGAAGGGCATCCTCAAGGAAGAGGTCCAGCGCAAGATGGATCTGGGCCAGGATGTGGTCATGCGCATCGACGTCCAGGGTGCCGCCACCGTGAGGGAGAAAGCGCCTGAAGCGCTGCTGATCTTCCTGACCACCAATGATGAAGACGAGCTTGTCAACCGCCTGATCGAGCGTAAGACCGAAACCGTTGACAAGCTCAACCTGCGCATCGAGACCGCCAAAAAGGAAATGACCCGCGTCACCGAGTTCGATTATAAGGTGGTCAACCCGGAGGGCTGCATCGAAGAAGCTGTTGATACCATTCTGGCGATCATCAAAGCCGAGCGCCACGCCGTCCGCCAGCGCAAGGTGAAATTCACCTGAGAAGGAACACCCGATATGACCATCCCCCCCGAGAATGAAAATATCACTCCCACACCGGAGTTCGGCGAACCTGAGATCGTCTCCCCATCCCAGCCGCAGCGGGTGCCGCTTAAGGTCGTGTTTCGAGCGCGGCACACCCTACGTCACCTATGGGATCATTGCCCTCACCGTGCTCGTCTATCTGGTGCAGATGGCTACCCAATATTTTCTCAACGTGGACCTGCCGGTCGCCTACGGGATCAAAGCTAATTCATTGATCGATGCCGGCCAATACTGGCGGCTGATCACCCCGGTGCTGCTGCACGGCAGTATCATGCACATCGGCTTCAATATGTATGCGGTCTATATCCTCGGCCGCGGGCTGGAGGATTTCTACGGTCACGGACGCTTTTTGCTGCTCTATTTGCTCGGCGGATTCACCGGCACCACCCTGTCCTACCTGCTGACCGCCAACCCGTCCCTGGGCGCATCCACTGCCACCTTTGGCTTGCTGCTGGCGTATGGCGTGCTGGGCTACCGCAACCGCAAGGTGTTTGGAGAGCACTCCAAAAGAATCGTCAATAACGTCATCCAGGTGGCGCTGATCAATATTGTGCTGGGCCTCTCCCCGGGGATCGACAACTGGGGGCATATCGGCGGGGCGATCGGTGGGGCGCTGCTGGCCTGGTTCGGCGGTCCGGATCTGGATTTCAAGGTCAGAGGGATGGAAGTGCACGTCGAAGACCAGCGTCCCAAAGTCCAATTCCTGATTGCCTTCGGCCTGGTGTTTATTGTCTTTGCCGCCCTGGCTTTGATTCTGGGAGGGAAGGCTTAGTTTAGCTTCAAAAATAAGCTGTCCTGCTATCAACTTCATCCCCAGCTCTTCTCCTTCATAAGGAGAAGGGTGCCTCTTTGGCTAATTGGATTTTCCCTCGCCCCTGTTGGCAGAGGGAGTTCTTAGGATTTCTCACCTTTTCCAGACCTTCTCAAACCTCCCGAACCCAGATAAGATAGACCCTGGCATGAATAATGAAAGCATCCGTTTCCAGCCGCCCAGACGGCGCGGGCTGGTACTCAATCTGGGAATTGCACTGGCTTTGGCGCTGGTCGCCGCTGCCCTGCTGATCTTGGCCTCCGGCACCGCCCTTGGCCCGGCCTTTCTTGGCTATCTACTGGGGGCGCTGGTGGTGGCAGTACCAATCCCCCTGCTGGCGAACCGGGTATTTGCCCTTATCCGCAGCGAATACATCGTCGAGCGCGACGGCATCCGCCTGAAGTGGGGCTTCCGGGAGGTGGATATCCCCGTCACCGACCTGAAGTACGTCGAGCTGGCCGAGGATCTGCTCTTCCCGCTGGAATTTCCGCGTATGCAGTGGCCCGGGGCGGTCATCGGCGTCAACACCCAGGACCAGCTCGGTAAGGTGGAGTTCCTCGCCGCCGAACGCAGCGACCTGGTGATGATCGGCACGCCGGAGCAGGTATTCGTGATCTCCCCGCAGAACCCCAAGCAGTTGATTGCCCACTACCGCAAAGTCTCTGAGTTGGGGAGCCTCTCCCCGCTGCCGGCCTATTCTGCCGCCCCCAGCTTTGTGCTGATGGATATCTGGCGCATCCCCCGCCTGCGGATCATGCTGGTCGCCACGATAGTCTTGAGTGCCGCCCTTTTCGGGCTGGTGGCTTGGGCAGTGCCCTCCCTGAAGGAGATCTCACTGGGCTTTGACGCCTCCAACGCCCCGCTGCCGCCCGTCTCCCCCGGACAGCTGTTCCTGCTGCCGGCGCTGAATATATTTCTGGTGGTCGCCAGCTACCTGCTCTCGCTGCTTTTCTTCCGCCGCCAGGCCGACCATCCGCTGGTCAGCGTGCTCTGGTTCGGAAATGTGTTCACCTCGGCGCTATTCCTGATCGCGGCCTTATTTATCCTCCAAACGAGGTAGTTATCCACAATGAGTTCACAGTTATCCACAGAAATCAACGGGTTATCCACATTTTAAGGCTGATGAATACACCGATTATCCCCACTACACAACTCTTGCTCGGATTTGGGCTGGCCTTGCTGATCAGCCTGCTGGGAAAAGCGGCGCGTGCGCTGGCCCTCAGCGGGGCGATTGCCGCTGCCCTGATCGGGACGGTTATCTTCGGGATTGGCGGGCTGCCCTGGGCGGCATTGATGATTACCTTCTTTTTCACCGCCAGCGTACTATCCAAACTGTTCGGTGGCAAGAAGTACTCCCTGACGGATAAATTCGAAAAAGGCTCGCAGCGTGACTGGGCCCAGGTATTTGCCAACAGCGGGGCAGGCGCCTTCCTGGCAGTGATCAGCTTACTCTTCCCGGATGCGGTCTGGCCCTGGTTGGCGTATGCCGGGGCGATGGCTGCGGTCAACGCCGATACCTGGGCCACCGAGATCGGGGTCCTCAGCCCCAAAGCGCCCCGCCTAATCACCACCGGCGAGACGGTAGTGATGGGCACCTCCGGCGGAGTGACCCTGACCGGGACGGCTGCCACCTTTGCCGGCGGGCTGCTGATCGCCGCAGTCGGCGGATTGTGCCAGCCAGGTGTGTCCGCAGTCCCCTTTCTTATCGCGGTATCATTAGCCGGACTGGTTGGCTCTCTGACCGATTCCCTGCTGGGGGCTACCCTCCAGGCGATCTATTTCGACCCCGTCCGCCAGAAGGAGACCGAACGCCAGATCCTCAATGAGGACGGGCAGCCGGTCGCTCCGTTGCGCGGTTGGGTCTGGATGAATAATGATCTGGTTAATTTCCTCAGTTCAGTCACCGGCGCGATAGCTGCTGTGCTGATCTGGTCTCTGATCCACTAGCCACCACCACATTCAGGAGGCTCTCTTGTCTAAACCGAACCCTGTTTTCAAAGTCCCGCTCTCCTCACCGGACCTCACCGAGTTGGAGCGGCAGGCTGTATTGGATGTGCTCAACACCCGCCATCTAAGTATGGGTCCGCACTACTTGGCCTTTGAAGAAGCCATCGCCGATGCCGTCGGCGCCAAACACGCCCTGGCGGTCAGCTCCGGCACCACCGGGCTGCACCTTTGCATCCGGGCGGCTGATATCCAGACCGGGGACCTGGTGCTGACCACCCCCTTCTCTTTCATGGCCTCTACCAACGCGATCCTGTATGAGAAGGCTATTCCGGTGTTTGTGGATGTCGAGCCGGTCACCGGCAATATCGATATCCAGCAGTTGACCCAGGCCGCCGCCGACCTGGCCGCAGGCGGGGAAGCGGCCAAAAAATGGCTGCCGAAGAAAGGCACCGAGAACCACGGCCCGCTAAAAGCCCTCCTGCCGGTGGATGTTTTCGGCCAGCCCGCTGAGATGGACCCCATTCGGAAGATCGCTGACCAGTACAATCTGGTGATCATCGAGGACTCCTGCGAGGCATTGGGCGCCGAATACAACGGCCGCAAGGCCGGAATGCTCGGCGATATGGGCGTGTTCGCCTTTTACCCCAACAAGCAGATTACCACCGCCGAGGGCGGGATGATCGTTACAGACAATGATGACTACGCCGATATGATGCGCGCCTTGCGCAACCAGGGACGCGCCCCCGGCGATACCTGGCTACAGCATTCCTATCTGGGCTACAACTACCGTATGGATGAGCTCAGCGCTGTACTGGGTGAGGTGCAGATGACCCGCCTGGATGAACTGCTGCAAAAGCGCGCCCAGGTGGCGGAGTGGTATAGCCAGCGGCTTGGTGACCTGCCAATGGTCGAGATCCCGGAGTTGGTGCCCTCCACCACGACGGATGAGCTGGTTCGTGTATGTCATCCGGGTAGCCGCGGGGATTGATCGAGACGTCTTCATCCCCCGTTTGGCAGAAGAAGGTATCCCTGCCCGGCCGTATTTTGCCCCCATCCACCTGCAATTGTATATGATGGAGATATTTGGCTACCAGCCCGGAGATTATCCGGTGACTGAAGATCTGGGCAACCGCGGCATCGCTTTGCCGTTCTCCAGCGTGATGACCGAAGAACAGGTTGAGATTGTGTGTGAGGTGTTGGGGAATTTACTTGCCGGTTAGGCTTTCCAGCGAGTCCCAGCTGTAGGCGGCCAGTCTGTAATTCCGCCCCCAGCGCAGATAGTCGTCCTCTCCGCAGAATTCACCGCCCAGGCGCTCATAGAATCCCCTGGATGAGAGGTTTTCTGCCAAAACCCATAGAAGCAGAGAGGCAAAACCTAATTTTTGCAGTTGATCGGCTGCCGCATCGAACAAGCGGCGGCCGATTCCTTTTCCATGGTATTCCGGCAGGAGGTAGATCGCAAACAGCTCGGCGTCCTGGGGAAAGTTTACTTTGATCTGCTCCCCCGCGTTGGCAAACCCGACGATCTTGCTGCCGCTTTCCGCTACAAAGGTGACCGAGCCCCGTTCCTCATTGTTCAAGATCGATTTCCAGCGTTCGATCCGCTTATCCAGTTCCTGCTCGAGGGCGGCGAGTTTGTCTGCCGGGAAGATGTCAGCGTAAGCGGTTTGCCAGGTCTTCATCTGCACGATCGCAGATCGCTTCGGCGTCTTCAGGCCGGGCGGGTCGGATGATGATTTCTTCTGTCACCGCTTACTCCTGGATGAAATTCACCACCACCAGGTTGCGGCTGCAGTCATTATAGGTATCGAGCAGTACCTCTTCCGAGATCGGCTCCCAGCCACCCTGCTGGTAGAGCGAGAGGGTGATGCTCCCGGTTGAAGTAACCAGCGTGTCGCTGAGCTTGATCTCCCAACCGGAGATGGTGTAATCGGTATTGCTGCCGCTGAGCACCTCGATGAAGATCTCTTCCCCATTCAGATTGCCGACCGCCCGCACGGTCATCAGCATCACCGG
Source organism: uncultured Chloroflexia bacterium (assembly GCA_963722735.1). Lineage (GTDB taxonomy): Bacteria > Chloroflexota > Anaerolineae > Anaerolineales > UBA11579 > UBA11579. The sequence goes on along the minus strand of CAVROH010000032.1, from coordinate 23,910 downwards.
GTTGTGGTCAATATCGGTGATGTTGCCGGCGATGTACACCCCGCTGCATCCCCCGGAATAGGGGATGTAAGACGGCGTACCTTCCTGGGCGGTGAATTTTTGCACCGGTTCAAGCGTGGGGGTATTCTGCGGGGTGTTGATCACCACCGGGGTGGAAGTAGGAAAGGGGATCGGGGTATTGCTCGGCTGTGGGAGGGGCGTATTTGTGGGCGGCGCAGGCAAGGTCGGCGCGGCGGTGGGATCGGTCTGGGCGTCTTCGGCGGGCGAGTCAGCCAGTTCGTTGGCCGGTTCACCGGCGGGTTCCTCCACCAACGCGGCCTGCTGGTCAGCGGTCGGGGTCGGCGGTTGGAGCGGGTTCAGAGCGTGATAGGGATTGGCAAAGGTGTAGGCAAAATACGCCAGCAGGAGCACCGCCCCAAGCATGAACAGCGAGGAGATCAGCCCGATAAAGATACCGCCAGATCCGGATTTTCGATCGCTCATTGGTCCTCTCCTAAGGCAGCAAGGTTTGAATATCGGCGCTAACCCGCTGGTCTTCCAGCCAGTCGGCTACAGACTGCTCTTCCAGGATCAATCGGGCCTCGGTGGAGAGCGGGTGCATCCCTTTCTCATAGACGTACAGGATGTGGCTTCCAGCTTCGGTTTCGATCACATCGCTGAATTCGCCAGGCGCCAGGGAGAAGGCGACCTCCTCCAATTCAGGGAACAGCAGCACGCCGCTGGGGAACCAGCCCAGGTAGCCGAGGTTGTTGGGGTCGTTGTTCTGGGCGATGGACTCAAATGTGAAACCGGCGTCCAGCTGGTCCTTGGCGCGGGTGGCCTGGAATGCGTCGTAGAACAGGATCTGTTGGGCGCGCACCTGCTCCACCTGGTCGGGCACACCGGCGGCGATCTGGTCGCGCTGCCAGGCAGCTTCCATCTCCAGCGGGACTTCGTAGCTGAAGCTCTCAAGGGTGTAGCCGTTATCTGCCAGCCAGTCTTCAAATGCTTCGTTGCCCCCGGCCTGTTCGATCAGCGTTGCCATCTTTTCAACGGTCATCTGCAGGTCGGCGGTAAAGCCGGCTTCACGCGCTGCCTGGGCCAGCAGCGTCCGGTTGATCAACTCTTGGATGACCATATCCTCCGGTGACTCATCCAGGCCGACCAGGTCGGGATAGGTCTCCAGGGCGGCTTCTAACTGGAGCAGGCTGGCTTCGTAGCTAGTTTGTCGGATGCCCTCCCCATTGACCGTGGCGACATAAGCGACTACCTCAGTGGGTGTCGCTTGCGGTGTAGAGGGTTCTGCCGGTTGGGTAACAGTAGGCGTTGTGGCTGCAGGCGTCTCGCCAACCGGGGCATTTTCCGGTGCAGGGCCGCAGGCGCTGAGAGCAAAAAGCAAAGCCAGCAGGGTAATTGTGATCAAAGAGTGATTTTTCATTGAGTGTGTTCCAGTCCTACTTGGGGTTCAGATTAGAAAATTATACCTGCAATCTCCCTTCAGCATGCAGTGACAGGCAATCTGGTTGTATAATGAAGCAGGAGGAGATGGAAGGCATTATGCTATTTTTTATTAGATTTCCTCCAGACACAACTCTGCCTCTCATCATTTCTCTTTTCTCAATTCCATCACTGCACACCAAACACTGGGGTAGGATGTCTTGGTTGTGTTAACCTGGTTCAAGGGAGAGTGAGATGAAAAGCGGTTTGTTGAAAGTTCTGGTTTTTGTTCTGGTAATTTATTCTGCTGGCTGGCTGTGGGAATCAGTCTGCCCCATCTACTGAAAAACTACCTGACGATGAAAGACCGGGGCAGGAGATCATCTTCTATGCTGACCGCAATGAAATAAAGCAGGGCGAATGCACCTTTTTGCGGTGGGAAGTCGTCGGCAGCTATCAGAACCTCATCAACAATCAAGAAAAACCTGCGGCTGGCGAAATGGAAGTCTGCCCCCCTGAGACCCAGGTATTTGTACTCAGCGCTGATATGGGGGATAAACTGGAAGAGCGGTTCGTTGAGATCATCGTGCAGGCCGGCGGTCCATCCGAAGATGAGATCAGGGAACAGGAAGCAGCAGAGGCAGCTGGTCCTCAAGAAATTCCTGAGCGGCCTGAGATCGTACCCGGCACACCTGCCTACCAGACCGGCGAATGGAAGAGAACCAGCGGCCCTCCCGGGGGATTGGGGTATGATATCCGCATGGACCCGCGCAACCCGGATGTGATGTACGTCACCGATGCCTGGGCGGGGGCTTTCAAAAGCCTGGACGGGGGCGCAAGCTGGTTCCCGATCAATAATGGGATCACCACACGGACTGGACTCTCTGGAGACGGCATCCCGGTTTTCAGCCTCTCAATTGACCCCAATAACCCTGACACCCTATGGGCTGGCACCCAGTTTGCCGGAACAGTATTCCGCAGTGATGATGCTGGGGCTAGCTGGCGCTCAATGAGCAATGGCATCCTTGAAAAAAGCTTGACCATCCGCGGGCTTACAGTTGAGCCGGGAAATTCTGATGTGGTCTATCTGGCGGGAGAGATTTCCAGTTGGGAATGGAATAATGAAGTTGCCCTCCCCGGATTCGGGCTGGACATGACCAAAGGAGCGGTTTATAAAACCACTAATGGCGGAAAGAACTGGTCGCAGGTCTGGGTTGGCGATAACCTGGCGCGATACATCTGGATCCATCCCGGAGAACACCGACCTGATTTACGTTTCAACCGGCATCTTTGACCGGGAGGCTGCCAACAGTGATCCGGATACACTGGATCCGGGTGGTGTGGGTGTGCTTCGCAGCCGGGATGGCGGCAGCACATGGGAAGTGCTTGGTGTGGAGAATGGGTTCCTGGAGAATGAACTTCAGGTTGGCTCGCTGTTTATGCATCCTGAAAACCCCGATATCCTCATCGCCGCAGTGGGGAATGATTCATACCTGACTGCGCTGGGCAGCCGCTGGGCGCTATCTACCTGACTGAAAACGGCGGAGACCATTGGGAGCGTGTATTGGCGTTGAACAATGCCAGTACGGTGGAAATATGCACCAGTGACCCCAATGTGGTCTATGCAGGATCTTTTAATGGCATCCACCGCAGTGATGATGGCGGCCATACTTGGCAGGAGACGATGGGGTTTTTATGGGGGACAGAAGATGTTCTGGCTGGTTTCCCAATCGATATGCTCTGTGACCCAAGCGACCCGATGCGAATTTTTGTCAATAATTATATTGGCGGAAACTTCCTCAGCGAGGATGGCGGAGTAACCTGGAAGCTGGCCAGCAAGGGATATACCGGGGCAATGGTAAGCCAGGTGGATGTTTCTTATACCGATCCGGCGCATGTGTACAACGCCAGCCGGATGGGTGTATTTGTCAGCCAGGATGGTGGGGAAAACTGGAATGGCACCGCCTATGCCCCTGCCCGGGCTCCAGAAGCGGATGTTGTTGCGGTAGACCACTGGGATGACAACCATATCCTTGCTGTGCTTGCTCGATGCTGGACCAGAACCATGGGTTAGTTGGGATGGAGGAGAAAGTTGGGCCCATGTGGATACAGGTCTTCCACCAACCGGGCAGCTGGATATTGGCATGATCACAGATATCTTCTTTAACTCCGCATGACCCCCAGGTTGTATTGGCAACTGCCGGCAGTATGGGATGTAAAGTCGACCTTTGATCTCTGTGAGGATGAACCAGGACACGGCATCATCCGCTCTACCGATCGGGGCATAACCTGGACACAAACAAGTCTCACAGATGCGCATATTATCGATTTAAATTTGTCAATGAAACCCTTGGTCTATGCAGCTGCCTATCCGGATTCGGTTTACCGGTCAAATGATGGCGGACAAACCTGGGAAATTAGCCGCCCAGGGGATCATGCCGAAAATCGCACTGGATGCAGACGCTGATCCAGATATGATGAAAGCAATATTCGATCCTCTCGATTGCGGTTGATCCCTTCGACAATAACCTCTGCTGGCCGGTTTCAAGGATGGCGGTGTGAAAATCAGCCGGGATGGTGGGCAAACCTGGGATACGGTAGCTGCTGGGCTGCTGCCGGAACTCTCAGCGGATGTATTGGTCGCAGATCCTGCCCATGAAGGTGTATTCTACCTGGGCAGCGCCAATTTTGGAATTTTCTATTCAACTGATTCAGGAACTTCATGGACGATGCTCAACAATGGGCTGACCAATCGCTATGTCACCGATCTGGCTCTCTCAGGGGATGGCAGCGTGTTGTATATGTCAACCGATGGAGGGGGCGTATTCCAGTTAGGTTATCAAGGAGACTGATGAAACGCTATTTGTGGATCGTTGTTCTGCTCGCCTTCCTGTCAGCATGCAGCGGCAGGCCTGGCGAGATCACCGGCCGGGTGATGGACGAGACCGGCCAGCCGGTGGCGGATGCTGTGGTGCGCGTGCAGACCACCACAATCTCCACGATCACCGATGAGACTGGGCAGTTCACCCTGACGAAATGACCGAGGAGGGAGAATCTTCGTCACCGCCTGGAAAAGCGGCTATTTCATTGTCGGTGCGGCGGCCAAATCCGGGGACAGGGATGTGGAGATCGAACTGCACGCCCATGCCGCCGAGGATAACCCCGATTATGCCTGGCTGCCCTCCGAGCACCATCCCGGGGAGGGCGAGGACCAGGGCTGCGCCGCCTGTCACAGCAATGAGGGGAAGGAAGACGATACCCTGCTCCCGGTGGATGAATGGCGTCTGGATGCCCACTCGCAGGCAGCACAAAACCCGCGCTTTATCACCATGTACAACGGCACAGATGTATTGGGTAACAAAAGCCCTACTACCCGCTTTGCCAGCAGCCGGGATTATGGCAGCTTTCCCGCTTCCCCCAGACATGAGCAAGCCTTACTATGGACCCGGATATAAACTCGATTTTCCGGCGGCAGATGGCAACTGTGCTGCCTGCCATACCCCGGCCGCCTCGGTCAATGATCCCTATGGATTGATCCCACCAGGGTGAGCGGTGTGGCTGCGGAGGGCGTGCCCTGCGATTTCTGCCACAAGATCTGGGATGTGAAACTGGACCCGGCGACCCAGCTGCCCCGCCTGAACATGCCCGGCGTGCTCTCGTATGAATTCCGGCGGCCGCCGGAAGGGCACCAGTTCTTTGCCGGGCCGTTATGACGATGTCGCCCCGGGTGAGGATACCTATTCCCCCCTTCAACAGGAAAGCGCTTTCTGCGCCCCCTGCCACCACGCCGTCTTCTGGGATACGGTGGTCTACAACTCCTATGGCGAGTGGCTGGAGAGCGAGTACAGTGACCCGGAGACCGGCCAGACCTGCCAGAACTGCCACATGCCAGCGGGATTGGCCGATCACTTTGCCCTGGCAGAGGTCGGCGGCCTGGTGCGAGACCCGCAGACGATCCCCAGCCATAAGATGCTGGGGGCGATGGATGAAGCCTTCATGCAGGAGGCTGCCACGATGACCGTCAGTGCTGATCAGGACTGGGGAGGAGATCGGCATGCAGGTGGATATTTTCAACGATAACACCGGACATCACATCCCCACCGATAGTCCGCTACGCCATCTGATCTTGCTGGTGGAGGCCTTTGATGCCGATGGGCCAGCGGTTGGCGCAGATCAGCGGCCCGGTGGTGGAAGACTATGCCGGGATCGGAGACCCTGAAGATGGCTATTACGCCGGACTGCCGGGGAATGGTGTATGCCAAAATCCTGGAAGACCTGTGGACCGAGATCTCACCGTCCGGCTCTTACTGGAACCCGACCCGGGTGATCAGCGATAACCGGATCGCCGCCATGGAGACCGCCAGCAGCGAATATTCCTTTTCTGCACCTGAAGCAAGGAGAAGTAGAGATCCGGGTGCGGCTGATCTTCCGCCGGGCATTTATCGAGATCATGGATTGGAAGAAATGGGATGCGCCTGATATTCTGATCGCTGAAGAGATAATCAAAGTTGATTGAGGAAACAACCAAACTAAAATAGCTCGGGGTAGTGAGGAGAAAAATGCAGAAAATTCAAAGTTGGTTCAGATGGGTGATGATTGTCAGTATCCTGGCTGGTGTACTCGGTGGAACTGCACAGGCGCAGGTGTTGGTTTTTGAAGAGCCCTTTGATGACCCGGACCTGTCTGCGTGGGAGTATTCTCCCGGGGTAAAAATCTCAGATGGTATTTTTCGGGTTGAACCGGAAAATATTGCCTTCAGGCCATCCATCTGGGGAGATTCAAGGCTCGTTGCACAGATCAGACTAGATGGGGAAGGGGAAGCCCTCATCGGGTACCGGGTTGCCAATTCGAATGGCTTCAGAATCATTCTTGGGGGTGATTATGTTTTTGCCCAGAGGGAGAAGGACCAAGAAATTATCGATCTGAATGGCTCTGGGGGAATTCCTATCCCCTGGGGAGAATGGTTCCGACTTGAGATTGTAATGGTGGAGGGTTTGCAACAAATCTTGATCAATGAACAGCTTGTATTAGAGTTGGATGATCCTGATCCATACCTTGAGGGCGGTATTTTATTCCAGACAATTGGGGAAATAACCATAGAAGTCGATCATTTTGCAGTCTTTGTAATTGACTCTCGCCCCGAGGAAGCGTCGGAGCCACCTGTGGCTGTGGCGTCCTCAGCAGAGATCAACTTCGATGATGAACTTGCCTGGGTACGTACCGGCGGCCCGTTGGGCGGACTGGGCTATGATGTCCGTATGAACCCTGAGAACCCGGACATCATGTATGTCACCGATGCATTGGCCGGAGTCTTCAAAAGTATTGATGGTGGCAGGAACTGGTTCCCCTCCAACGAGGGCATTACTGTCCGGGCTGGATTGTCCAGAGATGATATCCCGATCTTCTGCCTGACAATCTCCCCCAATGATCCAGAGACAATCTGGGCCGGCACCCAGAACAAACGCGGCTTATTCAAATCTGAGGATGGGGGGGCATCCTGGGTGATGAAAGTCAATGGAATTATTGAAAAAGAAGGTATCACCTTTCGCGGTATCACGGTGGATCCCAAAAACCCCCAGATCATTTATGCTGCCGCGGAAATTTCCAGTTGGACTTGGGCGGGAAAGGAGATGATCGGGCGCGAGTTTGACAAGGTGAAGGGGGTAGTTTATAAAAGCACCAACGGAGGGGATAGTTGGCAGACCGATCTGGCGGGGAGATAACCTGGCTCGCTATATCCTGATTGACCCGCGGGATTCCAATCTGCTCTATGTTTCCACGGGTATTTTTGACCGCGAGGCGGCCAATTCTGATGCGGCATCCAATATTCCCGGTGGAGTGGGGGTGCTGAAATCCACAGACGGCGGCCAGACCTGGATGCAGGTCAACAATGGATTGACCAACCTGTACATCGGCACTCTGTCCATGCACCCGGGAAACCCCGACATTTTGCTGGCAGGTGCGGCTAACAATGCCTTCCGGGAGGGGGCAGGGGTTTTCCTGACAGGCGATGGCGGAGAAAACTGGATGCGGGTTCTGGAAAATGAAGCCCAATCGGTAGAATTCTCTGCCTCCAATCCGATGATCGCCTATGCCGGGAACCCCGATTCCATTTTCCGAAGCACAGATGGGGGTTTAAATTGGGAAAGGATGCTTCCACAAGAAGGTGGTTGGGGGGCGCCTGGCGTGACTGCCGGATTCCCGATTGATTTCCAGGTTGACCCCCGCAACCCGGACCGGATCTTTGCCAACAACTACGGCGGCGGCAACTTCCTCAGCGAGGATGGTGGTCAGAGTTGGATAGATGCCAGTGCCGGGTATACCGGAGCACAGGTGCGCGGGATGGCTGTCTCTCCAACCGAGCCGGGAGTGGTATACGTGGTCGCCCGGAGTGGGATTTTCGTCTCTACCAACGGTGGAGGGGAGTGGATAGGGTTGATCTATCCCGAAGCAGCAGGATTGGACTGGAATGCTGTTGCGATTGATCCCGGTGATCCAAGACATATTTTGGGAGCCAACAACTGGTCTCGTTTCTTTGGTGAATCCTGGGATGGCGGGTTGAGCTGGTCCAGGAAAGATATCACACTCACCGGTGACATGCAGGGTGGGCGAGTGATTGTATTCGCACCTTCAGATCCTCAAATAGCTTATGCTGGTTTTGGAGCTTTCTATTCCGCCGGAAGTTTTGATAACATGATTCCAGCTTCCGGCGTGTTTATCAGCCGGGACGGGGGCAGCACTTGGTCTGAGGCCAATGACGGATTGACCGCGGCAACCAATGTTTCCGGCTTGGCAGTACATCCAACCGATTCGCAGGTAGTTTTTATGGCCTCACCGATCAGTGGTTTGTTCAAGACGGAGAATGGCGGCGAAAGCTGGATGAAAGCAAGTAATCTGCCAGCCCAACTGAGACCATTATCCGTGGCGTTTGACCCTGCTAACCCGGATATTGTGCTGCTGGGCACAGAGGCTGGCGGTTTGTTCAAGTCTGCTGATAGCGGCCAAACTTGGTCTCGGATTTCGGCAGGTGTTCCGCCAGAGGCTTTTATCTCCACTATCATTTTCCATCCAACTGATCCCAGTATCGCCTTCTGCGCGGATAAATTCTCGGGGGTCTACCGTTCCAGCGATCACGGTCAGACCTGGCATGTGCTCAACAATGGTTTGGAAAACCGGGCAGTTAGCATTTTGGCAATTTCCGCTGATGGAGGGCATTTATACGCCGGAACGGAAGGCGGCGGGGTCTTCCGACTGGATCTGAATGGCCTGCCGCCTGAAGCTGGCAAGCCGCTGGTTAGCGATGTGCCGCCAGTTCAATCAGATCAGCCGGAGAAGGAATCACAAACCCAACCTTCTGTTGGTGAGCTTGAGCCACAATCTGATAATTCATCGGGGGAAGAGGTTTTTCAACCGCCATCATTGTCCAGGATTTTGATAATTGTTGGCGCGTTGATATTGTTGCTTGTGGTGATTCTAATCGTGGTTTTCAACCGAGCAGGAAGTGAGCGATAGTATTTTAGGAATCCACCCCTAAGAGCTTAAATGGGCGAGTCATCGTAATCATCGGGCTTCTTTAGATAACCCAAGGAATATTTGAATGAAAAGGAAACAAAAGTTGCTCAAAAAAATGGCTATCCTTGTTGTAATCATTATTCTGGCTGCGGCCACCTTCTCGGCTCAGGCGCAAGCGGGCGAGTTCATCGAACATTTTGATGACCCGGACCTGTCTTCGTGGGAAAGGACGCCTGGAACCGCAGCGATTGGCGGCATTCTCCGGGTTGAGCCGGGCAATTTTGCCGCTCATCCGGGGGGCTGGAGGGAGGCAGAGATCCATGTCCAGATGAAGTTGGAAGGCGAGGGGGAAGTTTTCTTCACCTACCAGATGGGAGATGGAACCGGATACAGGATTGTCTTTGGCAGCAGCTATATTCTCATCTTCCGTCTGTTTCCCGGTGGAGAGACGGTACTTGGGTCCACTGAACCGCTCCCCATCCCACTGGGAGAGTGGTTCCACCTGATGGTGTTGAGTGCGGGGAATAACCATACTGTGCTGGTCAATGACGAGGTGATCTTCCAATTCCAGGAGATCGAACCTTCCCCCCCGGCGGGGTCGGCTTTGAAGCGCACGGAGAGATGAGCCTTGAGGTGGATGAACTGATCATCTTCCCTCTCGAAGATGAGCCTCCTTCAGAAGAGGAACCACCAACCACAGAATCCACTCCTGAGCCAGCCCAGTTGTCCAGCGGGGAGCTTACCTGGGTGCGCCTGGGCGGCCCTCCCGGCGGGTTGGGGTATGATATCCGCTATGACTTTGACGATCCAAATATCTGGTATGTGACCGAAGCCAATGCTGGGGTGCACATCAGCCGGGATAATGGTCTGACCTGGCAGCAAAGTAATTCAGGGATCAACACGGTTGGCGGTCCATCTGGAGATGGGGTCCCGGTCTTTTGCCTGACGATTGACCCGCACAACCATGACATAATCTGGATCGGGACGACGAGTGGAGAGATTTACAAGTCCACTGACCGGGGCGCTACCTGGGTTAAGAAGGATCAGGGCATCCTTGTTGACCCCCACTATATTATTAAATTTCGGGGCTTTACTGTCGACCCGCGCACCTCAGATACTGTGTATGCCATGGCGGAGGTATTGGGTGAGCAAAATCAAGATCCACTTGTCTCAAATACGGGCGGAGCAGTCTACCGGACCAATGATGGCGGCGAAAACTGGTCCCTTATTTGGGATGGCGCAATCCCGGCCAGCCTGGCGCGTTATTTGTGGATTGATTCGCGTGACCCGGATGTGCTGTATGTCTCCACCGGTATTTTTGATAGCAGCGCAGTTGGCGATGGTGACCAGGCAACGGATCCTGATCCCTTTGGCGGTTTAGGTATTTTGAAATCCACCGATGGGGGACAAACCTGGAAAAATTTGGGGAAAGAAAACGGGCTTGATTTTTTGTATATCGGCAGCCTGTACATGGACCCTCGAAATCCGGATGTGTTGCTGGCTGCGGCTGGCAGGTTAGTCCCGGATTTGGCATGCCAGCATATTCAAAAACAGGGCCGCGGCCCACTTGGAGTCTACCGTACTACAGATGGCGGTGAATCATGGACACAGGTGCTGACGGGGGAAGCAGAGGAACTGTGCCAGGCCTTCAGCGTGGTGGAAATGTGTCCTGCTGATCCAGATATTGTTTATGCCGCCAGCGATTTCGCAGTTTACCGCAGTGAAGATGGTGGTTTGACCTGGGCATTAAAATCTGGCGGCAAATCCGGCTGGGGGCCGATTGGGGTGCAGGCAGGCAACCCGATCGACATGCAATGTGACCCGCGTGACCCCAACCGCCTGTTTGCCAATAACTATCAAGGCGGCAATTTCCTCAGCGAGGATGGGGGCGTCACCTGGGTCAATGCCAGTTCGGGTTATTCCGGCGCTCAGGTGATCGGTGTGGCAGTAGACCCGAAGGATGCCGCCAGAGTATTTGTAGCTGGCCGAAGCGGGGCCTGGTATAGTGAGGATGGCGGGGTGACCTGGAACGGTGTCCATAATCCTGGCGAGACAGTCTCCGTGACAGGCGTAGAATGTGGCAATGTGGCGGTTGATCCGGCGAATTCGGATCATGTCGTTTTCGCCTGTCTGATCGGTTTCCTCGTGTTTGATTCCGCAGAACAGCACTGGGTGCACGTCCCTGAACCGCCTGGCTATCATCCCGGGACCAGTGAACTGGAATTTTCTCCTTCAGCGCCAAATGTGATTTATGCCTCTTCTGCCAATCATAATTCAATGATCCATGCGGACCATTATGAGGATGGTAAAGGGATTGTGATATCGACCGATGGCGGTTTCTCCTGGCAGGCAATCACCGGGGATCAGTTCCAGGATACGATCCTGACCGATGTGGCAGTTGACCCCGCGGATGAAAAAGTGATCTATGTCGCCGCCAGGACTGGCTTATACAAGTCGGTGGACGGCGGGGAAAGCTGGATTTCTCCATCCAGTGTGCTGGAGGGACAGCCTGTGAGGACTGTCGCGGTCAGTCCATCTGATTCCAATTGGGTACTGGCTGGTGTGCAATATCTCGGTATATTCCTGAGTCAGGATGGCGGGGTAAATTGGGTTCAACAGCCTTCAGGGCTGGAACCGAACAGCATCCCCCGCGATATTGTCTTTGACCCAATCAACCCGGGTACGGTTTATGCAGCGGATATTCTCAGCGGTGTTTACCGGTCCACAGATGGTGGCCAGATCTGGACAAAGATCTCAAATGGATTATCGAACCGGGCTGTGATTACCCTGGCGCTCTCATCGGATGGGCAGCACCTTTATGCAGGCACGAGCGGCGGCGGTGTCTTCCGGCTGGATCTCAACGGCAAGCCTCCGGTAAGCACAACCCCGCCTGTTTTCGGCGACCCTCCGGATCGGACGGATGAGGATAAACCCCCTGAGGAGGCTGCCCCGGATAATCAGCCAGACAAGATCAAGGTCCCCCGTCCTCCTCTGACCGTTATCCTTGTGATCGTTGGCGGATTGATCGTGCTGGTGGCTATCGTGATCCTATTGATTGCTCGCAGGTCTGGCTGAATTCTTAAGGCGCTGGCTAAAAATAGGGGCTTGGTTTTTTTTGCACCAAGGCAAAAAAAACTTGTATAATGAACTAAAGTGATCTTTCTATCACCGGTATTTCAGCTGCCTGCTAATCGGAGACCATATGTCTGAATCATCAACAGATGCCCAAGAAATTCGATACCTGAAATCAGAGAATATCCGCCTGAAGAGCGAGAATAACGCCATGCGGAATTATGTCGAGCGCATGCAGAGGACCCTCAGCGCCCTGGTGGATCTGCAAAAAGAGATCGACAATGTGTCCAGAGACAGCAATATTTACCTGCTGATCCACCAGATGGTCGAAGCCGCCCTGAGCTGCGTGGATTCGGAGAATGGCTCTCTGATGCTGTTGGATGAAGATACCGGCGAGCTGGTCTTCGTCGAGGTGATCGGTGATTCCCAGCAGCGGCTGCTCAACAAACGGATGCCGCCCGAAGCCGGGATTGCCACTTGGGTAATGGAGAACCGGCAGGCTAAAATGGTCAGCGATATCGGCTCCATGCCGCGGCTACGGCTGAGTGTTAACCAATACACCGGGCTGGAATCCAAGACGATGGCTTGTGTGCCCCTGCTGGATGCAGACCGCCGGCTTGGGGTTATTGAGGTGATCAACACCAAATCCGGGCGGTTGTTTGAAGCCGCCGACCTGGATATCCTCCAGTTGGTGGGCCGGCTGGCTTCTCTGGCGATCATCGCTGTGGAGAGAGCTTCGGCCTAGAAATCCAGTGATTGGTGATGCGTCACTTAGGGATTGGCAAATACCATCACCAGCCCCGTCCTGATCACCAATCCCAAATCACAAACCACGAACTTAGAACCATCGGATTCACTTTGACCGCTGAGCAGCGGTCAGTTTTTTGTTCGCTCTCTCCATGTATTCGATAAATATCTAATTCTATGGTATCCTTGCCAATTATGGAAAAACTGTACCTTACGGCAGAAGAAATCCGTAATTTTTACGATAATTTCGATGCCCCTCTGGTCAACCTGGACTGCGGCAAAAAATGCGCCCCGTATAACGAAGGCGGTAAACCGTTTTGCTGCGATATCTGTGTGGCTGTGCCTACCCTGTACACCTCGGAATGGGCCTACGTGCGCGCCAATACCGATCTTTGGTTTGAGTGGAAAGCCGAGAGCTGCACCGATACCCTTGAGGAAGCCGCCGAAGAAGTTGCCCGCCTGTCTGAAGACACCCCGGACAACATGCTCCTGGCAGAGTGCCTGGGGCCAGACCGCTGCCAGCGCCAATTCCGCGGGCTGACCTGCCGCCAGTTCCCCTTCTTCCCTTATATCGATTCGCAGGGCGAACTGCTGGGGCTTTCCTACTATTGGGAATACGAGGACAAATGCTGGGTGGTCAGTAATATGCACCTGGTCACCGAAGAGTACAAACAGCAGTTCCTCAAAGCCTTTGAAATCATCTTCGAGCGCATCCCCGGCGAGTTTGAGAACTACAAATACCATTCCGAAGTGATGCGGGATGAGTTCAGCCAGCAGCGCCGGGCAATCCCGCTGCTGCACCGCAACGGATTTGCCTATAAGATCAGCGCCCACAACGAACGCATGCGTCGGGTGCCGGTTGAATCCCTGCCCAAATATGGGCCGTATAAAATCGCTGCCAGCATGCCCTTTCCGGACGAAAACTGATGACAAGTACCCCACTCCCTTCTGACCTCCCGGCAGAGTTCACCCTGCCAGACCGCTACAAGACCAACCGCAGTGGGGCGATCCGCTGGATCTTCTCCCGTTTCTTGCGCTATTGGTATGTAGGCGTACTGATCCTGATAGGCGCTTACGGCAATGCCTATCTGGCCGCCGTGGTGCCGATCGAGACAGGCAAGGCTTTCAACGCCATCATGGAGAGCACGCCGCGAACCGACCTGCTGATCGGATTTGTGATCACCATCGTGTGGACGCAGTTGGTGCGCGGCTTGCTTCAGTTTGGGCGCAACTTCAGCGCTGAGTGGCTCGGCCAGTTGTTTGAACGCGATATCCGTGATGAGCTCTATGTCAGCCTGCTGGGCAAAAGTATGACCTTCCACAACCTCCAACCCGTGGGGGACACGATGGCCCGCTCCACCAACGACGTGCGCGAGATCAACTTCATGTTCAGCCCGGGGATCAACCTGGTGATCGGGTCGGCCAACTTCATTCTGATGCCAATCATCCTGGCGCCTAGATATCACCCTTCGCTGATGATCACACCCCTGATCTTCCTGCTATTGTATATCCTGCTGGTCTGGCAGTATCTCCATGAGCTTAATCCGGTCTCCGACCGGGTGCGCAAAGCCTTTGGGACCCTCAACACCCGCCTGGCGGAAGCCCTGGACGGGATCGAAACCGTCAAGGGTATGGCCCAGGAAAATAGCGAGATCGAGCGCTTTGAGACCAACGCCGAAGAGTTCCGCGATGCCTCTGTAAGGCAGGGAGACATTGAAGCCCGCTACCTGCCGCTGCTGCTGCTGGGTGTGATCACCGCCGCCGGGTTGCTGCATGCCCTGCTGCTCTTCAAGGACGGGGTGATCACTGCTGGCGATGTCGTCGCTTATTTCGGCTTGCTGCAATTGTTTGGCTTCCCCACCTTTGCCTCGATCTTCGCCTATTCACAGGTTTCTCTAGGGATCGCCGGAGCGCGCCGCATCCTCGACTTGCTGAACAAGGAAACCAACCTGGATCAGAATATAACCGGACTCGAACAAGAGATGACCGGCGATATTGTCTTCGACAATGTGGCTTTCGCCTACGAGGACGATGAAGAGGAGACCATCTCACAGATTTCATTCTCGGTCAAAGCCGGGCAGACGGTGGCAATCGTCGGGCAGACGGGGACCGGCAAGACCAGCCTGGTGAAATTAATTAACCGCACCTATGATGCCAACGATGGCCGCGTGCTGGTGGACGGGGTTGACGTGCGCGACTGGCAATTGGCCTCATTGCGCCGGCAGGTCTCGATCATCGAGCAGGATATCTTCCTCTTCTCCCGGGCGATCAAGGACAATATTGCCTTTGGCGCCCCGGATGCCACACTTGAGCAGATCATCGCGGCGGCCAAAGCGGCCCAGGCGGATGAGTTCATCCTCGAATTTAAGGATGGCTACGATACTGTGATCGGCGAGCGCGGCGTGACCCTCTCGGGTGGGCAGCGGCAGCGTCTGGCCCTGGCCCGCGCCTTCCTCACCGACCCGCGCATCCTGGTACTGGATGATTCCACCAGCGCCATCGACAGCGCCACCGAAGACAAGATCCAGCGGGCGATCTATGCCGCTGCCAAAGGGCGCACCACCTTTATCATCACCCACCGCCTCTCCCAGATCCGCTGGGCGGACCTGATCATTGTGATGGGCAAGGGCAAGGTGGTCGCCATCGGCACCCATGATGAACTGCTGGCTTCCTCCGAAGCCTACCGCCGGATCTTCTCGGAATAATAGGATAACAACATGTGATCAACGCTAACCCCTTCCCGACCACATCAGAAAACCGCTGAAGTGGTCACCCTTCCCCTTATAAAGCGGAAGGGAAAGAGAATGCGAAGCATTCGCAGGGATGGGGTTGGTTTTTGAAGTCACTGGACCGAACGAACACTTTAGGACAAACGATATGGGTTTCTTTTCAGGTTTAGCCACCGAAGCATACGACCGCCAATACTCAGATAAAGAGCTTATCCGGCGGATCATCCGCTATTTCAAGCCGCACTCAAAGCGCCTGGTCGTGGTTGCCATCTTCCTGGCGCTGATCGCTATTTCTGGCGCGGCAGTCCCGATTCTGGTCAGCCGCACGGTGGACTCGCTCCGAGAGCAGATGGATGTCCACCAGATCTGGGTGCTCAGCGGCGCAGTCCTCTTCTCGGGGGTGTTTGCCTGGGCGGGGAACTGGATCCGGCGCCGGCTGCTGGCCCGCGCCACTAATGATGTAATCATGGATATCCGCGTGGAAGCATTCAAGGCAGCCGCCAACCACGATCTCTCGTTCTACGATGAGTTCTCTTCCGGCCGCATCGTCTCCCGGATCACCTCGGATACCCGCGAATTCGGCCAGGTGGTCATCCTGGTCACTGATCTGGTCACCCAACTGGTACAAGCCGCCATCGTGGCTGCCGCATTGATGGCATCCGAGCCCAAGCTGATGCTCTGGTTGTTGGCGATCATGCCGGTGGTCTTTTTTGTGGCGATGGGCTTCCGCAAGCTGGCCCGCAAGGTTACCCGCCGGGGCATGCGTGCGATGGGCAACGTCAACGCAGCAATCAAAGAAACAGTCAGCGGGATCAGCGTGGCCAAGAACTTCCGTCAGGAAGGCTCGATCTTCACGGAATTCGATGATGCCAACCGCACCAGCTTCAAGGTCAACCTGCAACGCGGCTTTGTGCTGGCGCTGGTCTTCCCCTCGCTGAATACGGTTGGCGGGTTTGCCACCGCACTGCTGCTGTATGTCGGCGGGATGCAGGCTGCCGCCGGGGTGATCTCGGTAGGGGCCTGGTTCCTGTTCATGCAATCGCTCGACCGCTTCTGGTTCCCGGTGCTGAACCTCTCCTCCTTCTGGACGCAGATTACAATCCGGCCTGTCAGCCTCCGAGCGGTCCTTTGCCCTGATCGACGCTGAGAACAAGGTCATCCAGATCAGTGAGAACAAGGTGCCCAAGTTGACTGGTGATATCCTCTTCGAGAAGGTGGATTTCTCCTATACCGACCAGGAACAGATCCTGTGTGATTTCGACCTGCACATCAAACCGGGAGAGAATATTGCCCTGGTGGGGCATACCGGAGCCGGCAAGTCCTCGATCGCCAAGCTGGTAGCGCGCTTCTACGAGTTCCAGGCGGGCAAGATCAGCATTGACGGACAGGATATCCGCAGCTTTGACCTGATCGACTACCGCCGCCATCTGGGGATCGTCTCCCAGACCCCATTTCTGTTCTCTGATAGCGTGCTGGAGAATATCCGCTACGCCAATCGCGAGGTCAGCCGGGAAGAGATTTTCGCCCTGGCGCGCCAGATCGGGGAGGGCGAGTGGCTGGAAACGCTTCCCCAGGGGCTGGATACCGAGGTTGGGGAGCGCGGCGCGCGGCTCTCAATGGGGCAACGGCAGTTGGTCTCCCTGATGCGGGTACTGGTGCAGAAGCCGGCGATCTTCATCCTGGATGAGGCTACCGCCAGCATTGACCCGTTCACCGAGTGGCAGATCCAGCAGGGCCTTGATCTGATCCTGCGGGACACAACCAGCATCCTGATCGCCCACCGCCTCTCGACGGTCAAAGCCGCCGATCGGATTATCGTGCTGGAAAACGGCGGGATCATCGAAGAAGGCACTCACGACAGCCTGCTGGCCGCCAACGGGCATTATGCCAGCCTGTACAACACCTATTTCCGCCACCAGAGCCTGGCCTATGTAGAGGAATCCGGCCAGCTCTCGGAGGAGTAAGTTCTTTTCCCAATCGAAGTGTCATTGCAGAGCCAGATGTTCAGCCGAAGGCTGCGCTATAGGCTAAACGATCCTCCAAAACCGACCTCACCCCCAGTTTATTTTTCATTTGTGACTCAAAGCGATCGCCCCTCTCCTAATTTAGGAGAGGGGCTGTCAATTGCGAAGTAATTGACGGGGCGAGGTTATCAAATAGGTGGGATTTCAAAAAATCAATAAAAGTGCCCTTCCCCCCTGGCATGATTTTGTCATTCAGATGTAATCAAACTCGCCTTGTAACTGGCGAAAACCTTGCATACAATAATATCGTATGGATAACGCCAATATACTCAAAGAACTTACGGTCTCAGTTGAAGAGTTTTGGGACCGCCTGTCCCCGCTGGTAACGCTGGTCTATCAGGCTGTGGTTTTCCTCGCTCTGGTAGGCGCCGGCGTGTTCGCCTACGGCTGGATGCAGCAGCCCTCTCTGGGGGTGCTGCTCTCCCCCGGCATGATCGCCGGGAATTTCCAGAACAGCCCGCAGATTCCCTACACCAGCTTCGACCCTCAAGATCATCCGGTCGCGATCAACGGCACAGCCTTCAACAACGCCAGGGAACTGCAAAACATCCTCCAGCAATACCATCCCGGAGACACTCTAGAGGTCCAGATCCGCGCCCGCAGCGGGCATGTCTTCTCGCAGACCGTTGCTCTGCGGATCTTCACCAATTACGAGCGGCTGTTATATTTCATCGTCCCGTATGTCTCGGCGCTGATCATTCTGGGAGCAGGCGCCTGGGGGGTGTGGAAACGGCTGGATGATCCCGTTGCGCGCTCGTTTGCACTCTTCAGCGCCTCAGCCGCGTTTGTCCTCGGCGGCTGGTTCGATGTGTGGAGCACGCACCGTTTTGTAGCCCTGTGGCTGCTGGCCGCAGGTATCGCCGCTGGTCTGCTGATCCGTTTTGCTCTGCTCTTCCCTGCCAGGTTCAAGTTCAGCGACCGCATCCCCGTACTGACCTGGCTGGGAGTCCTGATCGGGGTTATTCTTTCCCTGTCTGCAATCTTTGCGCTCACTAGCCGGGGCAATCCATTCCTGCTCACCGAGGCTTGGCGTCCGTTATTTGGTTTTGGGGTATTCAGCATTTTATTCTACGTCGCTGCCATCAGCTACCGGCGCTTCTTCAGCCCCTCTCCGATTGATGTAGAACAAACCCGCATCCTCATCTGGGGGACGGGTATTTCCCTGAGCATGCTGCTGATCAATTTCATCGGCCAGGTGCTGCAGTTCCCCTTGCTTGAGATCCCGCTGGTCTTTGCGCTAGCCCCGGTCTCGGTGTTCGCGATTGCCAATGTGTATGCCGTGGTGCGCTACCGGGTGATCAACACCAGTTTCCTGGTCAGCCGGGCGCTGGTGTATGCCCTGTTGACGATCCTAGCCGGGGGTGGCTATGCCGGCCTGATCAGTGGATTCAGCTTCCTGTTCAACAGCTCCGTGGGGATGACCAATCCTATTGTGGTTGGCGGTTTGATCTTTATACTTGCCTTGCTGGTCAATCCTTTCAGGGCGGCTGTACAGCGCATGCTGGATACTGTTTTTGTGCGCGGCGAGGAAGTCTTTCAGGATTACCTCGCCGAGTTTGAAGGCCAGTTAAGCCAGCAAGTTGAACTTACCGAGATCAGCAGGCTGCTGCGCGCATTCGTAGCCCAGCATCTGGAACCAACCCGGATGCACATTTACGTCCACGATGTGCTTGTGGACCGCTACGTGCCCATGGCAGGGGAAGATGGCCGGCCAACCACCGATATCCGCTTCCCCCGGAACAGCGGTCTGGCCCATCTCCTAATGAACCGGAGCGCCACCCTCTACCTGAACGCTGAAGAGATCCTGCCGCAGGAATTGCAGAATGAACGCTCCCGCCTGGCATTGCTGGGCACCCAGTTGTTCATCGCCATGCCCGGGCAGGATCGTCTGACCGGATGGCTGGCGCTCGGCTCGCCTCAGGCTGGCAGCCGCTATACCAGCCAGGAAATCGATATCCTCGTCCGGCTGGCCGAGCTTTCGGCAACCGCCGTGGAGCGTGCCCAGGTGATGGCTGACAAGGACCGCCGCGTGCATGAGATGAATGTGCTCACCCGTGTGGCCCAGGGCGTCAACATCACAGTGGAGTTTGACGACATCCTCGAGCTGTTATATGCCCAGAGCACCCAGGTCATCCCGGTAGATAACTTTAATATCACGCTCTACGATAGAACCACCCAGGTGCTGCGGCATGCCTTCCTGGTCCATGAGGATGACCGCCTGGACGACCAGGAAAACGAAATTATCCCGCTGGGGTATGGTCTCGAACGCGAGATTTTGGAAACCCGCCGCCCGCTGACCACGGATGATTACCAGCAGGAATGCCGCAACCGCCGTCTGATCCCCAATAAGAAGGGCCTGTATGCCTGGATGGGCGTACCCTTGAATGCCGGCGCTGAGGTCATAGGTGTGATCTCGGTTGGCAGTACCAACCCGGCAATTCTGTACACCACCGATCAGCTCAGCATGCTGCAGGCAATTGCCGACCAGGCCGCCGGCGCAATCGTCAAATCCCGCCTGCTGAATGAGACCCAGACCCGCGCCCGCCAGTTGGCCAGCCTCAACGAGGTCACCCGCGGGCTGACCTCCACGCTGGAGATCGATCCCCTTTTGCAGGATATTATGTCCAGTGCAGTAGAGATTCTGAACTGTGAAGCTGGCAGCCTGCTGCTGGTGGACCAGGAGACTCAGGAACTGGTCTTTGAAGTCGTCATCGGCCCGGTGGCCGAGCAGCTGCTGGGCGAACGCCAGCAGGTAGGTGTCGGCTTGGCTGGCAAGGTTGCTGAATCGATGGAGCCGCTGATCGTCAATAATGTGGAACAAAGCCCTGACTGGGATTCGGATCCCGACCAGGAAACTGGTTTCCTGACCCGCGGCATGCTGGTCGTGCCGATGCATTACAAGGGAACTACGATCGGCGTGCTCGAAGTGATCAACAAACGCAACCGCACCCCGTTCACAGATGAAGACCAGGAGCTGTTGAGCGCATTTGCCGGGCAGGCCGCGGTTGCGGTTGAAAATGTGCGCTTGTACACCCAGACCGATCAAGAACTCGCCCGCCGCGTGGAAGAGCTTTCTGTCATGCAGCGCATCGACCGTGAACTGAACACCTCCCTGGATACTGCCAAGGCCATGGAGATCACCCTGGAGTGGGCCATGCGCCAATCCAGTTCCAATGCCGGGCTGGTCGGGGTGATCGAAGATGAGGAACTGCGCGTGATGGCTTCCCAGGGCTATCAGAATGAGCTATCAAAATACCCTGATGAAATGATTCCGCTGAACGTTAATCCGTTTAGTGCGGTAGTGGATGCCGGGCGCTTCCATCACGTCAGCGGCGCAGAACTGGGAGACCACGCCATGTTGGCCGGCGCTTCCAGCCAACTGGTCATCCCGATCCGCCGTGAAGCCGAAGTCATCGGGATTATCATGCTGGAGAGTATGGAAACCGATCCGTATGACGAATCCTCGATCGACTTCCTCGCCCGCCTGAGCGACCATGCCAGTATTGCCATCTCCAACGCCCAGTTGTATTCCGAAGTGCAGCGGGCCAATCTGGCAAAGAGCGAGTTTGTCTCCTTCGTTTCGCATGAGCTTAAGACCCCCATGACCTCGATCAGAGGCTATGCTGACCTGCTCGCTGCAGGCAGTGTGGGTCCGGTTAATGAGGCCCAGAACGAGTTCCTGGCTACGATCCGCTTCAACATCCAGCGGATGGCGACCCTGGTCTCCGACCTGGCCGACGTCTCCCGGATCGAAGCCGGCCGCCTCCACCTGGACTTTACCCCCGTGGTGATGCGTGAGGTGGTGGAGGAAGTTGTCCGCAGCACGCAGGCGCTGGCAGATGAGAAAGACCATCACATTGATATTGATATGCCTGAGGAACTGCCGCAAGTGTGGGGCGACCGCAACCGCCTGTCTCAGATCCTGACCAACCTGGCCAGCAATGCGATCAAATACACCCTGGAAGGCGGTACGATCACCATCCGGGCCAGCCAGGAAGAAAACAAATGGGATCCCGACGGCTCACCGCAAGTGCTGCATCTACAGGTGATCGACTCCGGTATAGGGATCAAGCCTGAAGACCAGGCCAAGATCTTTACCCAGTACTTCCGCACCGATGAAGGCAAGGATACCGCCTCCGGTACCGGCCTGGGGCTGAACATCACCCGCAATCTGTTGGAGATGATGGGCGGTAAGATCTGGTTCGAGAGCGAGTTCGGGAAAGGCACTAACTTCCAGTTCACCATCCCGCTGGCCGAGATAGAGGGAGAATAGAGATATGCCGATCAAAGTCAGCGTTGGACAGGCATTCTCGGTGGAAGGGCGCGATGCCATCGCCAGAGCAGTGTATGAAGCCCGCCTCCCGCTGGGGAATACCCCGGTGGATTTTGCGATCGTGATCGCCTCGGTAGAGTACGATTTCCAGGCGGTATTCAATTCAGCCAAAACCCAGATCGGCGATATCCCGATGATCGGATTCAGCACCACCGGTGAGCTGACCAACAACGGGAGCCACCGGCGTTCGGTGGTGGTAGCCCTGGTTGTCGATGATTCACTGGATTACCGTTCTGAATGGCTGCCGGGCTTTTCCAACAAGAGCGCTCAGGTGATGCGCGAGATGTTCGATCACCTATCCCTGACCAGTGAAAACAAGGGGCTGCTGCTGTTCATTGCCGATGGACTCAGCGGCGATTATGAAGAGATGATCCAGCACATGCCGCCCGGACGCTATCAGTTTGCCGGTGGTTTGGCTTCCGGAGACCTGCGGATCGGCCGCACGTACCAGTTGGGCGGAAATCGCTGCGGGGAGGGTGGGCTGGCAGGCGCCTTCCTCTCGGGAGAGAGCCTTAAGGTGGGCGTAGGGACAGCGCATGGCTGGCACCCGGTTGGAGCCAGTTTCCGCGTCTCAGCAGCCAGCGGGCCGTGGCTGCGCACTTTGGATGACGAACCGGCCATTGAAAGCTATGCCAGGCTATTCGAACGGCCGGCCCCGGATTGGGCTGCACCACCGTTGAACACCCTGGTGCGGCTCTACCCGCTTGGTATCAGCAGAGAGGATCAAAGCCTCGTGGTGAGAACGCCTCTGCGGGCGGAAACGGACGGCAGCCTGCGGATGAGCACCCATCTAAAAGAGGGCTCCCTGGCACAACTGCTGGTCGGCAGCCGGGATAAATGCCTGACCGCAGCCCGCGAAGCCGCTGTTCAGGCCCTGGATCAACTGGGGGACACTGTTCCCAAGTTTGCTCTGGTGCTGGCCGATATGTCCTGGCAAATGCTCTTCCAGGGCTATGAAGGTGCCGAGATCGAGGCCATTCAGGATACGATTGGCGCCCAAGTGCCGATCGCTGGCGGGTATACCTTCGGCCAATTCACCCACATGGACGGCGCCCCGCGTGCCGAGTTCCTCAACCAGCATATTGAGATCGTGCTGTTCGGGTAATCTGAGATCGCTTCTCCGTATAAAAAAAGACCGCCAGAATCGGCGGTCTTTTCATTTATCGGCAATTGGCTCACTCGCGGATATCCAGGTTGTTGTCGAACCCGAACCAGGGAATTTCCACCGTCTCGCCAGCCGGGACGTTGACCTTCTGCTGGATCGGGGTGGTCGGCTTATAGCCTTCACAAATCGTTTTGATCTTGGGGGATATGCAGTAATCACCCGGCGTTAGATCAGAAAAGGTGAAAATGCCCTCCTCGTCGGTTACGATCGTCTGGTGCGGGGTGCCGCCGCAGTTGCCTTCGTAGATCTGGATCTCGATCCCCTCAAGGTAAAAATCACAGTCGCAGATGTCACATTCAGCATCTGCGTTATCATCCAGATAGACACGGCCGGTGACTGCCCCGGGTTCTGGCTTCTCCGTCTGGCTGCATCCGGCGGCGATCAGGGCCAGGGCAGTGATCATCACCAGTCCGATGATGGCTGTGAATTTTCTGTTTTTTCTCATGGGCTTCTTCTCCTTGCGTCCATTGTTAATCCATACGAATAATCAGGGTATCGATGGTGTTGTTGAATTGAGGAGTCCTGTTTGCCGCAGTAGAGTGGGCAGAGCTTGACCAGCCCTGCCCTTATTTCTCGATCTGGATGCCGGCACTGGACTCGCGAAGGGATGAGAGATATTCCTCAAGCTCTGCCCGACGCTCTGCGGCAGCATCAGCCAGTTCCTGCTGCAGCGCTGAAAACCGTTCCTGGATCTGCCCGCGCAGGGTCTCACCGGAAGAGGGGGCCAGAAGTAGTGCCAGGGTGGCGCCTACCAGGGCACCCATGACTGTGCCGATAAAAAAGCTAAAGAATTTTTTCATCTTAATGCTCCTTACTGAAGGGTAGTGTGCTAAATCTATTATAGCGGGTATTTTGGCAAAATGGTTGAAAACTTCTCTCCCGGTCAATTTGATTTATCGCGTGATACAGATC
>CAVROH010000031.1:0-90883 GCA_963722735.1 uncultured Chloroflexia bacterium | reverse complement strand
TCCCGCAAGCACAGCCGCCTGCGATCTCAGCCGACTCGTTCACCATCGAGGATCTGGGGTCCACCAACGGCACCTCAGTTGACGAGAGCAGGATCAGCGAGCGGGGAGCATCTGCTGCGCCACGGCGAGATCATCCGCCTGGGTGACAACATCACACTGATCTTTGAAATGGTAGACTTTGATGAAGATGCCACCGTGGCTTCAGCTTACTCCCAATGCCCCCCCCGCCTCAGCAGGCGACCTGCTCCCCCCCAGCAGCAGTACCAGCAGCCGCCCAAGCAGCGCCAGGCCCCGCCCCAGCAGTACGGTGGACAGGTCTCTCCCCCGGCAGTGCCCAAGAAGAAGAAAGGACGCGGCCTGTTGATCGCCCTCCTGGGCATCCTGGCGGTGGTTGGCTCGTCTGCCTGATCGCATTCCTCGTTTTATGTGGACGCCCAACTGCCTGTGGTGCGAGATCACCTGGAATATGCTGCCCGGCTGCCCCTACACCGGACCCTGCCCGTAGATCAAGCCTTAGCGCTAGAATACCTGATATAAAACCTTTCGCGCATTTTGTGCGATCAGAAGACGCAATCCCCTGGCTCCAATACCTGTCAGGGGATTGCCGCATAAAGAGCGATTAGCCACTTAGGCGCTGAGGGAGTAGGAAAAAACAATAATCCGTGAATCCACAATTAAATTGTCCACTGGGGCAACAAGTGGCGAAAAAGCTGCACAAATCTGGCTGCAAATTACAATTAGGTTGTACACTTAATACAGAGAGTTGACCATCCGGTTGGTTATGAAAGAAGGAATGGCTGCGATAACCAAGATTAGCAAAAGTAACAGCGGAATGCAGTAATGAAGAAATCTAATTCTGACGAACTCCAAAATTATTTATCTAGAAGGTATGGCAGAATTCCATTTCCCATCGGCCCAGTTTCTATCTCCTTTTGGATTTATATGTCTCTTTTCACTTGGATGTTTGAAAGCCAAATATTCGAATTTTCAAAAGGAGCATTGAGAATTCTAGGTGTACTGACAGCAATCGCCATTGGAGCAACATCCAAAGTATTCAACAGGATTCAAGAACAGGTTAATGGAGAATTTAGTAAGCGCATATCCTGAATTGAAGAAATTCGATATATTCATCATGATGTTTGGTGGCATAGTGATTTTCATACTAGGATTCTATCATTCATACATATATTTAGAGACTTCCTCTTGAAACAGTACTAGACTCGGCTATTCAAAACTCTACTAATCATAGCCCAATAGGAGGGAAACGCACATCCGGTTGGTTGCAAGTTGGAATCCTATCGGGTATTGTGAATATGCTTTCGATAACTGCCCATATCACCAGATACAGGAGAGGTATGACACGTGACGCCTTTCAACAATTGCTAATCATAATTCACACTAAAACTCTCAGCAGTAATCTCCAAGAATGCTTCATCTTCTTCATCCCAATTTGTAAATATATATAGTTTATAGTCCGGGTGCTTCATTTCGGACATAAGGAATGACAGCATGCCTATTGGCTTGTTTGATTTAATGGACTTTACGCCATCCAATTTAATGTTTTTTACTTTTTCTGATACCGTTTTGCAATTGTTTCCAGAGCCATTTCACCTTGATGCTCAAAGTTTATTATTGTTCCATCATGAATATCGGCACCACCCACATACCGAACAAATTCTCTTTTCATCTCTCCTCTCTTCCTCTAAACCCATCCTCATTTCTTACTCCAAGAAATATTTCCTCTAATTGTAGCCCAATAAGAGCCTCTCGCACATTCGGTTGGTTGTAGGTTCGAATCCTACTGGGCCTATCAAATTCGATCCAAAAAGTGACAATGGATCAAAATGCACCTTCTTTGGGGAAATTGGTCTGCCGTCAAAAACTATATCCGTATTGGCTTTGACAATGTCCTGGTCAACTGACTAGAACCTGTAAAGGTACTTTGTAAAAAATGTAACCTTTTGTAACCTTCTGTAACCTTTTCCCCCATTTACTCCCCCCAAACGCTCATTTTGTGAAAGCCATACCTGATCACTCGGTGCCCGATCACTGATTACTCGTTTTTATCTTCTATCATGGTGGGCGCAAAACATAAGGATAAGTCCTCCCAGATCATGATCCAGCTCAACCAGATCAGCACCATTATCCCAGCAAAAGCCGGTCTTCGATGGCTTTGATTGGCGGGTCCGTCAGGGCGAAGCCTGGGCGGTCCTGGGCCCCTCTGGCTGCGGCAAACCACCCTGCTCTACCTGCTGGCCGGCCTGCGCTTCCCGCAAAGCGGAGAGATCCTCATCAACGGCAGCCGCTTGACCAAGCCGCGCCCGCATACCGGCTTGATCCTGCAGGATTACGGCCTGCTGCCCTGGGCCACGGTCTCCGAGAACGCCAGTTTGGGCTGCGCCTGCGCCACTTCTACGGCCCGGATGGACGCCACGCCCCTGCAGAAGCAGAGATCAAAGATGCCGCCGGCACAGGCGGATCACTGGCTGGACCGGCTGGGGTTGGCCGAGTTCAAGGATAAGTATCCCGGCCAGATCTCCGGCGGGCAGCGCCAGCGCGCCGCCATCGCCCGCACCCTGGCGCCGAACCCGACCTGCTGCTGATGGATGAGCCGTTTTCCTCCCTGGACGCGCCCACCCGGCAGAGCCTGGGAAACTGATCCGCACTTGCGGCAGGAGGCCGGCCTGACCCCGGTCATCGTCACCCATGCTATCGAAGAAGCCGCCATCCTGGGGGAACGGATCCTGGTGCTCGGTCAGCCGCCCAACCCCAGCCCGCAGATCGTGAGAACCCGGCGCGGCGGAGGAGGGCTACCGCGAATCAGGCGAGTATCTCTGCCTGTGCACGCCAGCTGCGCGGGATGTTGGAGCCGGTGATATGAACGCCAAAAAAGTAGGCTCTGGCGGCATTGGGCATCGGGGTGATCTGGCAGCTGCTGCCTGGGTGGTGGATACCAATATTCTCCCCGGGCCGCTGCTGGTGCTGCAAACCTTTGTCACCGAGATCGGCGCTGCCTGGGCGAGCATTTTCTCGCCAGCCTGTGGCGCGTGCTGGCCTGGATGCTGCTCTCCGTGGCACTGGCTGCCCCGGCCGGGCTGATCTTGGGCCAGTCCAAACGGCTGAATGATTTCTTTTCGCCGGTGATCTACCTGCTCTACCCGATCCCCAAAGTGGTGTTGGTGCCGATCGTACTGCTCTTCTTTGGCATCGCCGATCTCTCCAAGATCGTGATCATCTTCCTGATCCTGTTCTTCCAGATCTTGGTGCTGGTGCGCGACCAGGCCGCCGCCATCCGCCCTGAACTGATCTACTCCGTGCGCAGCCTGGGGGCCGGGCGGCGCGGCCTGTTCCGCTTTGTCTATCTGCCCGCCAGCCTGCCGGCGATCCTGACCGCCCTGCGCCAGTCGATCGGCACGGCGGTGGCCGTCCTCTATATCGTGGAATTGACCGCCACCCAGAAAGGGTCTGGGCTACTATATCTATTTCAACGGCAGCACGCTGTTCAATTACCCCGCGATGTACGCCGGGATTCTGGCGATGAGCCTGCTGGGCCTGGGGATGTACTATACTGTGGATGTACTTCACCGCCGGTTTCCCCCTGGCAGTTTTCGGAAAGGGAATAAATGACGCATCTCAAAGGTGAACAACGCGCCGATTATGTCCAAACCATGTTTGGGCGCATCGCCCACCGCTATGACCTGCTCAACCGCCTGATGACCGTCGGGCAGGATATCCGCTGGCGGCGCGAGCTGATCCGGAGATTGGACATTACTCCGGAGGCCATCGTCCTGGATACAGGTGCGGGCACCGGAGACCTGGCGCTGGAGATCAAGCAGCCAGTCACCCGGAGGCGTTTGTGGTGGCGAGCGATTTTACCTACGAGATGGTACTGGTGGGCAAGCAGCGGCCGGGCGCCGATCGGTGTCGTTGGGTGATCGCCGATGCCATGCACCTGCCGTTTGCCAGCGAGTGCGCTGATGCGGTCGTCTCTGGTTTTTTGCTGCGTAATGTCCCCGATGTGCCCCGTACGCTGGCAGAGCAGCACCGTACCCTGAAACCCGGCGGCCGCGTGGGGAGCATCGATACCACCCCGCCGCGGGATAACTGGCTCAAGCCGTTCCTGCAGTTCCACCTGCACACCGTGATCCCCTTTCTGGGGAAATTGATCGCCGGGGACTCCGAGGCCTACACCTACCTGCCGGATTCAACCGAGAAGTTCCTCAGCGCTGAAAATCTGGCCGCCGCCTTTGAGAAGGCTGGCTTCAAGGCTGTTGGCTTCCTGCGCCGCATGTTCGGCACCATCGGCATCCACTGGGGGACGAAGGTATAACCAATCTGCCTACGGAATATAATCTGAGCCAAGTCTGGAGCAGAATTCGTTGCGTTCTCCACCGGTCAGCGCATTGATCTCACTATCGACAATTCCAACCTCCGCATAAATTCTTTCCTGGAGCAGCGGGGCTTCCACTACTTTGGGGTCGTCCAGCTTCTGCATCAGCAGGTCCCTCCTAACACGCATTTGGTTCAACCTGGTAGACCGGCAATCTCCGCCTTGCCTAACAAATTTTTCGGTCAAACTATCTGCTGTGGTGATTGAGGAGCTGCTGGCAGCATCATTACCATTCACCAGCCAGATCACGGCTTCTGCTTCCGAATATTTAAAATCGTACGGCCGTGCATCTTTGGCTGCTTCGATGTCTTTAGGGTCATTAGAAGTCATAGCTTGATCCATAATATAGTCAGCTCTTCTTATTTAGTTAATATTTTGTGTCATAGCTAGAGCTTCATATTCCTCACTATGGGTGATTATGTCAACCGCCTGGCCAGCTGCGTAACCAGTTGCCTTTCCTATGTCAATCCCCTCGGCTAAATTTACTCCCTTGGCATCGGACCAGGATTCAAATACATCGAGTGCCCAGTCCAACTGGGTGTCCGTACAGCTACTGAGTAGCAATACTTGTATTAAGATGATAATGAAGCAAGTTCGCTTATTCATTGATTCCCTCCAGGAGCTGGGTGAGCACTTCCCCAAAGCCCATGCCCAGGCCCCCATAGAATTCATCATAGGTCAGGCGGCCAGCAATATAGTCTTCCACATCTTCCATTGAGGTGGTCATCGACATGAAGGTCTCACCATTCTCATCCCGGTAATTGATTACCACGCGGCTAATCCGCAGGTGTTGCTCCTGGTTCTTATCTGCCATAACGGCCAGGATCTGGTCCACACGGCTGTTGACATCCGATTGGGAAGTCCCTGTACCCATATCCGTGAAACCGTCAAAGCCCTGGCTGGAATCCAGGATGATAAAGGCGGTCTGGTTGTTGGTGCCCTGCTCGGGGATCACATAAACCTCAGCCCCCTCAATGGAAAATTCGTTCAGGGTCGTTTCCAACTGCTCACTGGCATACACGTCCGGAGCGGCGCCGTAACGCACTTCCGCAGGTGGACCGATCAATCCAACCGCCTGGAGCAGGAATGGGCCGGCGAGCAGGCATCCGCTGGTTATGGCGATGATACCCACAATGCTCAGACAGCTCCACAGGCAGCATCTACCGCCTGTTTTCTTCTTTGGCTGCGGTACTCGCTGGGTTGGGGGAGAAATTTGACTGGTTTCCATAAGCCTCCCTCGTTGATCATGAGTCTGGATATTAAATTGTTGGATTAATCGAAAATCAGATCACAATGCCAGGATATTGAAAAACTATCCTTAGTGTAGCATAATTCTTATTGGGGTCAAAATTGTGTGAGTGCGGTGTCCAGGAGATACTATTCACTTTGTGAAGTTTGGGTACCAAAAGGTTGTTGAGGAATTGGTAGAATTGGCAGGGATCAAGCCACATAAAGATTGGACGGCCGAGGAATTCCGGAATCCGTATCGATTATAAGACCCTGCGACAAAATCGTCCGGGAGGAGGACGAAGGAGCTATTCTGGTGGCGTCTACCTCTTTGGCTTCCAGGCTATCGGTCAAGACGCTGGTGAAGCTATCTATCTCGGGGGAGCGCTCAAAAGTGGTTCAGGCTGGCTAGCGCCTGATTGATATCCGGGAAAATCTCCGCCCCCACCGCTTTCAGAGCGGCAATTTTTGCAGGTTCCCTAGCAATTCCTATTTTATTGACAGCCACATCCAGCCCGGCCCGGTTGAGCAACTCTCCGGCGGCTTGTACAGATATGATTCCGGCGGGGGTATCCTCGAAGACAGTGATCTGGGCGCCGCGCAGTAGCTTGAGGGCGGCAATATCCCATTCCGCGAATGGTTTGGAGAAGAATTTCAGGCTTGCTTTCACATCGCAACCGGATGCGGCCAGGATGGCGGCCAGGGCGTGTTCCGGATTGGGTTTGGAGACCTCAGCCGCCAATCCGCCCCGTTTTTTAGCCAGCCAGGTGGTCTCGCCATAGCCGATCAATGGCAGGTGAGCCAGCCCAACCAGCTCGGCGCCAAAATCAGCATCCGGTGCGCCGAGGATGTTCTCCGGGCCGAAAGACGGACGGTTGGTCATGATCGCTGCGCAGCAGCCTGAAGAATTTGCCCAGGCCTTCAATCGGGCAGTTGTTTTCTCAGAAAGCAGGTTTACATCAAACTGTTTCAGGTAACTCTCGGTTTGCAATCGGGCCGGTTTGTTGTAGATCTGCACATAGATTGGGTCTCCCAGGATCATCGACTGGAACAGGTTCAGCGTCAGGGAGTGCTCGATCTGCTCGGATTGCCCGATCCAGGCCAGGGCAGCCTCAGCCGGGATGCCGGCTTGCTTTGCAAGGTGGGAGATGGCTGTCTCGCCGCGCCGGCGGGGAATGATCGACATGGGCAGGGAGGTGAGGGCCTCAAACAGTGGATCCAGGTGCAAATCACTGGTATTTTCTCCAGTCTGGTGATTCAAGGTCAGCACGGCCAGGCACAAAGCGCTGGAATGCCACTCGCTGGCAATCCCGAGAGCCTCGAACTGGTGAATCTGCGGCTGGCTGAGATGCACACGGCTGAAGCCGCTTTGCTCGGAAGCCAGACGTACCGTATCCTGCAGGGCGCGGTGGTAGCCATGCGGCATAAGCAGCACGCCGTCCATGTCGAATATCAGGATTTCCATGTGTCTATTGTACTGTAGAGTGTGGGGACAAAATGATAAAATCAGGGTGGAAACAAAGGAGACGTTATGACCCTGTTTGGCGGGATTGAGGCTGGTGGGACCAAATTTGTTTGTGCAGTGGGCACTGGGCCAGAGGATTTCCGCGAGGAGATTCGCTTCCCAACCACTACCCCGGAGGAGACCCTCAGCAGGGCGATTGAATTCTTCAAGTCCCAGACTGGGCCTTTGGCGGCTATCGGTGTGGGCACCTTTGGTCCGCTGGACCCCAATCCGAAGTCCCCAAAATTTGGCTATATCACCACTACACCCAAGCCCGGCTGGACACAGACCGATTTTGTCGGCGCGCTGCGGGCGGCCTTTGATCTCCCTATCGGCTTTGATACCGATGTGAATGCTGCCGCGTTGGGAGAGTACCGTTGGGGGGCGGCGCAGAGTCTGGATACCTTCCTCTACCTCACGATTGGCACTGGCATCGGCGGCGGATCGATGGTGGAGGGCAATCTTCTCCACGGACTGATCCACCCCGAGATGGGGCACATCCACCTCCCGCATGACCGGGAGCGTGACCCCTATGGCGGATTCTGTCCCTATCACGGCGATTGCTTTGAAGGTTTGGCTGCTGGCCCGGCGATCGAAGCCCGCTGGGGGCAGAAGGCGGAGACGCTCTCACCAGATCATCCTGCCTGGGTGTTGGAAGCCGAATACATTGCCCAGGCGTGTGCCAGCTTTGTCACCACCCTATCACCCGAGCGGATCATCCTCGGCGGCGGGGTGATGGATGCGCCGGGCTTGTTCCCGATGGTGCGGGAGAGAACGCAGCAAATCCTCAACGGCTACGTGCAGGTGCCCCAGATACTTGAGGAGATCGCCAGCTACATCGTGCCGCCCCGGTTGGGCAGCAAGGCTGGTGTGCTGGGGGCGATTGCCCTGGCGCAAAGGGCTTATCGGGCATAAAAAAACGGTTATGACGGTGGAATCCTGCTGAAGGCCTGCGGGAAAGACAAAAAAGTTATGGGTTTTTCATCATTCCGGCGCAAGCGGGTATCTTTGAAGGGAGCTGAGATGGGACCGAGAAACATAATTTTTAGGGGGGTGATCCTGGTGGTGGCCTGCTGTGGGCTGATTGCGCTGGCCGGATGTATTGCTGGAGGGCCGACTGACTGCCCGATCCCCACCGAGATGATGTCGGGGACACATGAGGGATTGGTGCCCTATACCATCCAGAACGACAGTTGTACCACTTTCTGCGATATCAGCATATCACCAATTCGCTGCGATGATTGGGGCTTTGACTGGATCAGAGGTGACTCGCTGCGCTCCGGGGAATCGGTCACCGTTTACCTGCAACCCGGCAGATATGATGTGCTGGTGGAGGATTGTTCCAATTATCTCTTTGAGTTTGACAGAGAGAACATTGATGGCGAAAAAATCCTGGTGCTGCGTGAAGCGAATCAGTCAGATAGCCAATCGTGCCCTGCCTCGGTAACTGTGATCAATCAGGCGAGTGTGCCCATCTGTCATTTGTGGATCGCCACGGATGATTCGGAATCTTTTGGGCGCAACTGGCTGGGGAGCGAGCAGATCGGCCCGGGGGAAAGCATGCAATTCTTTGTTGTCCCCGACACTTATGATCTCAAGGCCGAGGACTGTGATTTTATTTTGCTTCAGATAGAAATTGATGTGGAGATCGACGGGCGTATCGATTGGCTGGTCGAGTGACCGCTGGGTGGATCAATTCCGCAGAAACTGCACCAGACCCATGATCCCGGAGATTAATCCGTAGATGATCGGGCCGTAGAACAACCAGTAGGTTCCGCCGTCCTCTGCCGACAAAAACGAGACCAGGGTGATACAAGACCCTCCCAGAAATAACGCCCCACCAATCAGCATATTGCGCAGCCCGCGTTTGCGCATGTCTGCTTTGGTCGCGCCTTCGGAACTGGCGGCGATCTCTCTCAGTACCCGTTCCTGCTTCTGGCTGGCATCCATGACCACATCGATGGCGGCGTTGCGCTCCATCCCCTTCTCAACGAGGGATTCCACCAGCTCTTTCGGTTCCACGCCGCCTGCAAGCTGTCTGCTGAGGAAAGGGGCCAATGCCCGCAGATTACCGATCGGCGGCATCATTGCGGGGACTGGTTCCATTGGCAGAGTTGCCGCGACTCGCCCCCTGGTATCTAGGGTCGATACCGCTAGCCCGGTCTCTTCCAGAATCAGATCGGCTGCTTCCTGGTGGGATACATTTCTCTCCACCAGCATGCCGCGGATCTGGTCGGCTGTCTTACCTGCATGGGCCTGGGCATTGATGAATGCCCGGATGCGCTCCTGGCGGGTGGGCTTGCCACCTGCGTGCGCAGGGGAAGGGCTGGATGGTGTTTTTTGCTGAGACACTTGCTTCTCGATCAGTTCCACCGCCAGTGCATGCGGCACCTTGCGAGCAATTAGATCTGCATGAAGTTCTTTGGGAGGGGTGCCGGAGGTCAGCTGTTTTTCGATATGGGCAACCAAAACTTGCATCTTTTCCTGGTCCTGGGATTGTTTGGGGTCCATAAATCCTCTTCCGCGGATTGTTGATCGGGTGATCTGGCTTGTAGTAACAATATCATAAAACAGAATACCAGGTCGTATATCCCTGGTACTAAAGTCAGTCTACCCTAAGCCTGAAATCGCTCTTGCCGATGCCAGGCCAGATGCGCAGGATACCAAATGCGCCTCGTACGATCACCCAGAGGGCGGTAGCGACCCAGATCCACACCAGGCTAGAGGCAGCTAAATATTCTGCCCCCCAGATAGCGGCCACACCCATGACCGTCGCCGCCAGCATGGCATTGCGCAGGAAACGGTAATCCCCGGTGCCCAGATGCGCCCCGTCGGTGAGGAAGGCCAGCGAATTGAACGGCTGGCTGGCTGCCGAGACTGCCCAGGCAGGCATGAAGATCGCCAGCGAGGCGGCTGGCACCAGTAGGTCTGACACCAGTCCGCGGCCCAGCCACATCAGCGCCCCCAGAGCGGCGCCGGTTCCCAGACTCCACCACAGGCCGGTGCGGGCTACCTGCTTAGCCCAGATCACCAACCCCTGTCCGTAGAAATAGCCCACCAGCGACTGCACCGTGGAGGCAAAGGCGTCCATTGCCAGGGCGGTAAACATATATACCTGCCGGATCACCTGGTGGGCGGCTCCGGCATCCGCGCTGATCTGGTTGGCGGCCCGGGTGGTATAGAGCAGGAAGATGTTCACCAGGGCGGTGCGCAGGAAGAGATTGCTGCCGACCTGGACCAGCCGGACCGCTTCAATAAATGAGAATCTGCGGGAGAGTCCGATCCTGCCAATCACCACGACGAGGCCGGCTAGCGCTCCGGCCCACTGGCTGATCGAGCTGGCCAGGGCTGAACCGGCTACTCCCATGGGGGAAATCGGCCCGTAGCCAAAGATCAGCAACCAGTCCAACAATACGTTGAGCAGGTTCATCCCCAGGGCGATCCACAGCGGGGTGCGCATATCCTGGATGCCGCGGAGTACGCCGAAGGCCACGGTCATCACCAGTAAGGCGGGTATACCGATCACCCGGATGCGCATGTACACGCCGGCCAGGTCACGCACCGTGCCACCCGCCCCGAGCAGTTCTGCCAGCCAATTAGCGCTCGGCCAGACCAGCACGATCAGCGCCAGTCCAAAGAGCAAAGCCAGCAGGAAGGCCAGACTGGCAATCTTCTGCGTCTCGCCGGTTTTTCCTTTGCCATAAGCCTGGGCTACCTCGGTCTGGGTGCTGACACCGAGGAAGCTGAAGACCCACATCAGGCTGGAGAGCGCCGTGGCTCCCACACCGACGGCGGCCAGCGGATTGACCCCCAGGGAGGCGATAAAGGCGGTATCCACCAGGCCGGTGACCGGCTCGGCGGTCAGGGAGAGCATCACTGGGATCGACAGGGCCACCAGGGTGCGGTTGGGACGGGTCTGGAAGGGATGGGGGTGTTGGGTCATTGGTTGGGCCTTTGAGATAAAATTTCGGCTATTGTACTATCAACCCGGCGAAATTCTCAGCAGCAAGCAGCCGGATCTGGTCGGATAAAAAAAGGCGGGTTCCGATCTCTGCGCAATCGAGAACCCGCCTCTATATTTCTATCGGTATTCGCTAGATCCCCAGCACCTCAGCGACCATGTCCTCATCCCAACCGACGATGATCGTGCCGTCGATGTCCAGGGTGGGGGTGGTGCGGTTGCCGCCGGCCCAAATTTTGATCTGCTCGGCGGCTTTGCCGCTGGTGCCGACATTGACCTCGACGTATTCGATCCCTTGTTCCAACAGCCATTTACGCGCCTTGTGGCAGCTTGGGCACCAGCGGGTGCAGTAGAGCACCACGCCGCCAGTGGGGAGTTCCTCTTCTTCCAGTCTTTGCCGGGCGGACATGATCTCATAGCGGGCCGGTTCCACCTTGGCCAGTTCGGCGAAGAGGACATCATTGTCGGGCTGTTCCGTCCTCTCATGGATAGCAATGTAGCGGATGATGCCTTCCCGGTCGATGATGAAGATCGCCCGCTCCGGTACGCCGTCTTCCTGGCGCAGGATGCCGTAATTCTCTGTCACCGCGCCGTGTGGCCAGAAGTCGCTCAACAGGGGATAGGTGATGCCGTCAAGGCTTTCCGCCCAGGCGACAAGTGAGGGAACATGATCTGTGGTGATGCCCAGAACCTGGACATTTAATTCCGCAAACTTGGGTAATGCATCCTCGTAAGACGGAATCTGGCTGGTTCAGACTGGGGTCCAGGCTTTGGGGAAGAAGGCCAGGACAACCGTCTGCCCGTAAAGAGAACTGAGACGGACCTTCCCGTCTCCCTCCAGGTGGCTCTCCAGCTCAAAATCCGGAGCAAAGTCGCCGATTTTTAGTTTCATGTACCTCTCCAATCGATTAAGCATAATATAGGGCTATTTTACTTGATAATTAGAATGAAATCAAAAAGCGAGAGGTGGTTCGACCTCTCGCCATTCATATTCTGTTCTGGATCTGGCTAGTCCTCGTCCAGAATTGGGTCTACCGGCTCGACGATATCGGGGTCCAGCAGCGCTTTGAGGAAATCATCTTTCATTTCAAAGATGACCTGTTTGTCTGGCTTGCCTTCTTTGGGGGCGGGCGGTTTATTCCTCGGCGCGGGCATAGACTTGGGCATTTCCCGACGGGCTTGTTCTCTCTCTGCGTCCGCTTTATCCGCTGCAGCCTGCCTTTCGGCAATCTGCTCCTGGAAGGCTTCCATCTCAGCTACCTTTTTGCGCCGCAGCATGCCGGGGTTGACCGATTCACCCGGAATATACTCATTGGACATATACTTCTGAACAATCTCTACCAACTGCACAGAGCGGAATGGTTTGGGAAGATAGTCATCGCAGCCGACATCGAAGAAGCGCTCGCGGTCGCCGGGTGAAGCCATCGCCGTCAGGGCGATCAGCACAGTCTTGCGGACTTCTTCATCCGCATGGGCGCGTACCCGCCTGGAGACTTCCATCCCGTCCATTTCAGGCAGGGAAATATCCAGCAGCACCATTTTGGGCTTGATTTCCTCAATTTTGCGAAAACCGGAAATCCCGTCGCTGGCAGTCTCCAGGGAATAGCCTTGCAGTTCCAGGATCTTGCGCACGATCGTCTGGGTATTGAGGCTGTCTTCAACCAGTAAAATTTCACCCTTCATTTCGTCATTCCTTGTTGTCGCTGGCCTGGATTCCCACTAACTCGCCGACCAGGTTGACCAACTTATCTACCGAGATCGGCTTCTCTAAAAAGTGATCCACATCCTCCGGTAGATTGCGGTATTGCCCAAAAGCCGAGCACATTACAATTCTGGTACCGTGATCTTCAAAGCGCTGCTTATACTGATCGAGAATATCTGTCGCACGGTCCCGGCCAATGCGCATATCACTAATAAGAATATCATAATCGCGCGTATCCAGCAGAGATCTGGCCTGCTCCATTGTAGCAGCTTCATCGATCTGGCAGCCCTCAAATTTTGACAGTGCCAGGGAATAGATCCTGCGCAGGCCTTCGTCGTCTTCCAGGATCAACAAGCTAAAGCCTTGCTGCCCATTTTTCCAGTCCTCATCAGGGGAAAGCACCTGCTGCACGGTCAGCAGGAAATCTAGCATGTCAAATGGCTGGGTGAGGCAGTGCTGGTTGCCGCCTTTTGCCCGGATCAGTGTCTCGGGGCAATCCAAGCCAGCCAGCAGGATAGTGCCAATTGCCGGGTCTAGTGCTTGCACGCGGGTGATCAGTGAGAGTCCGTCCTCTCCGGGCAGTTGATAACTGCTGATCAAGGCGTCGAAATGGCGTTCGTCCAGCAGGGGATATGCTTTCTCCGCGCTGGGACACAGTTCTACCTGGCACTTGCCCTCAGAACCTGAGATCAATGCCTGGGCAAGTGTGCGGGCGAAGCCACTGTCTTTTTCCACGAT
This sequence comes from uncultured Chloroflexia bacterium, assembly GCA_963722735.1. Classification (GTDB taxonomy): domain Bacteria; phylum Chloroflexota; class Anaerolineae; order Anaerolineales; family UBA11579; genus UBA11579. The sequence continues at coordinate 77,361 of CAVROH010000031.1, read as the reverse complement.
CAGGATAGTGTGTAATTCCATAATAATCAATTGTGATACAACCTCCGGGAAACCGCCGCCACCCGGTAATTTCATTCTATTGAATCAGGCAACCATCTTGGTTAGGATTTCCTCGGGAAAAATTGGAGAAATCCCCACAATCCCTGATTATTGTTCAAGCCATCAATTTATACCCACTGCCGCGCACAGTGATCAGGAATTTAGGCATCTTGCTGTCCTTCTCAATCGCTTTTCGCAGTTCGTGGATCCGCCAGCGGGTCATCTCTCGCGCTTCGATCAATGAGACGTCGTACCCCTGGGCCTCGCGCACCAGCACCTGATAAGAAACCGGGCGAGGCGCATGCCGTACCAGGACCACCAGGTAATCAAAGTTGGTCGGTGAAAGCGGGATATGCTGCCCTTCCATGCTTAACAGGCGGGCTTGCAGATCAAGCACAAACGGTCCGCGCTGCAAAAATCTGGCCGGGTCGTTGGGAGCCTTCATGGTGGGCAGGTCAGATTCCTGATCGGAGACCTGGCCCAGTTCGGAGACCAGGTTTTGGATCTGAGAGAGGATCTCGCGCTGGCGTTGGGGCTGCTGCTGTTCATCAAGGACATCTCCCACCCGCTGGATGATCATTTGGGGGTCTGCCGGTTTCAGCAGGTAGTCCCTTGCTCCCTGCCGGACTGCCTCGATGGCTGATTCCAGAGTGGCGTGGGCGGTCAGGATCAGGACCGGCATCTCGGGGTAATGTTTGCGGAATTGGGCCAGCAAGGCCAACCCGCCGATCCCCGGCATCATCAGGTCGATGAAGGCCAACTCAAACGCGCCTGCCTGGGTGAGGTTGAGCGCTTCTTCACCGCTGGCTGCCGTGGTGACATTGTAGCCGGCTTTGCTCAGGATGCGAGAGAGCGTGATGCGCAGTTTTTCTTCATCATCTACGATTAATATACTTGGTGTCATTCGTTAGTTCCCCTTTCCTGGTCAGGGGCAATGGGCAGCCACACCGTAAAGGTTGCTCCACGGTCTTTGTTATTGCTCACATCGATGACCCCGCCATGGTTGTGAGCTATATCATAGCAGATTGAAAGCCCCAGGCCAAGACCGGTGGATTTGGTGGTGTAGAACGGGTCGAAGATCACCTTCAAGTCCTCAGCGGGGATCCCTGATCCGGTGTCGGAGAAGGCGATCCCCACCTGGTCGCCAAAGGCCTCGATCTGGGTGCTGACGGTCAGTTCACCGCCGTCTGGCTGCATGGCTTCGATCGCGTTCAGGCTCAGATTAATGAAGACCTGCTTGAGCTGGTCGGGATAGGCCATGATATTGATCTCTTCCAGGTCATCAATCTGCAAATTCAGGCAGACCTGGTTACGGCGCAGATGGGTCTCGAGCAGCGGTTCCAGATCCTGAAGGAGAGCCGGCAGGCTGATGGATACGAATAGATCGGCCTGGGCGGGGCGGTAAACATCCCGCAGCCGGTTAACGATCGCCGTCAGCCGTTCCACTTCGGAGAGGGCCAGCTCCAGCAGATCGGCATCCTCTTTATTGGTATAAGTCTGCTCGATGAGGAACAGGCAGTTTTTGATCGTCTGAAGGGGGTTGTTCAATTCATGCGCCACCGAGGCGACCATCCTGCCCATCCCGGTGAGCTTGTCTGCCTGGATCAGCTGCTGGCGGGTTTCTTTCTCCGTGCGCAGCGCCAGGGAAAGTTCCTGGTAGAGCTGCGCATTTTTCACCGCAGATGCAGCCGAATTAGCAAAGGTTTCCAGGCGCTCCTGTTCCTGCTCGCTGAAGGCATCCGCCCGCTCGCTTTCCACGTTCAGCATTCCAAATACCTGCTTGCTGGTCTTCAGTGGAATGCAGGCAAAAGACCGGACCCAGCCAACCAGACCGGCATCCTGCCATTCCGGGGTGTGGGTATCGCCAGCCAGGATGGTGATTCCCTCCTCATATGCCCGGCGGATATGGTGGTTTTCCAGCAGGGCGGTGATATCAATCTCCTGGCCCCTTTCAGGGACATCCCCGCGATCATAGCCGATCTTGCGAACAACTTCCAGGCGGCCTTCCCGTACCAGCATCACATTGGCGGCTCGGGCGCCGAAGAACCGGCGGGTGTGGTTGAGGATACCGGCCAGGATCTCATCCATCGAGAGGGTCTGGTTGAGCAACGCTGATATTTCTGCCTGGGCCTGGGCCAAGGAGCGCTGCTGGCGTTCGGATTCCAGCAGGCGGGCGTTGCCAATCGCCGCGGCTACCTGCAGGCACAACTTTTCCAGCAGGTGCTGGTCGGCCTGACCAAACAGATCGGGGGCATCTCCCAGGATGCTGAGGGTGCCCAACCGCTGTCCGTCTCCCAGGATCGGCGCGACGACGATCGATTTCAGCCTGCCTGTCGATTCGGAGCGGATAAAGCGTTCATCCCCGCGGGTATCGGATACCATGATCGCTTCCCTGGTCTGGATCACCCTGCCAGCGACACCCTCACCGGTGCGCATGCTGGCAAACCGCAGGTCATCCTCCTCCAGGCGGTGAAAATCGAATTCGTTCCTTGGGTTGACCCGCAGATGGATCAGGGTCTTGGTTTCAATCTCCCCGTTTTTCTTTTCTGCCAGCGCGACGGCATGCAGGCGCTGGTTCCTTTCATCATAGAGGTGGATAACTGCCCGGAAAGCCTGGTGGATGATCCCGATGACTTCCTGGACGACCAGTCCAAAGATGGCTTCAAGGCTCAGATCTTGGTACAGCACCTGGCTGATATTGACGATCGCTTCACTTTCCTGTAAGGCGCGTCGCTGTTCCTCTGCTGAATCGGCCAACCGTTTCTTTCCTTCCATCTTCTCCTTCAGGAAAAATATGCCAGCGCCAGGCGGAGGCGTTCCTCTACCTCACGCGGGGCATCCTTGGAGATGCTCTGCAAAGCAGCCTGTGCCTCCACGATGCTGTATCCCAGGGTGGTCAGGGCGCCGATCACCTCGGTATCCAGATCATCCAGGGCGGCGGCAGCCTGCAGCCCATCGACATTTTTCACCTTGTTCTTGAGGTGCAGCAAGATCTTCTCGGAGGTGGTCTTCCCCACGCCTGAGACCCGGTTGAAGATCTCGGGCTGTTCGGCAAAAACTGCCCGGCGAATGGCATTCGGATTCAGGGTAGAGAGCACAGCCAGCGCCAGCCGCGGGCCAACCCCGTTGACCCCCAGCAGTAGGGTGAAGTATTCGCGCTCCTCACGTGTCGAGAAGCCGTAGAGGGAAAGTTCTGTCTCCCGGACCACCATGTAGGTGTGCAGCGAGACTGGCTGGCCGACCTTGACCTGCTGGCACAGATCAGCGGGAGTAAAGATCTCCAGCCCGACACCGCCAACCTCGACGATCAGGCTGTCTTCCGTGCTTTCGGCCACGCGGCCATTGATACTTGAGATCATCTTGGCTCCTTAGAAGTAGATCGCCATCACGATGGCTGTCACCAGCATCAAGATCAAGCCTGGCAGGATCACCCGGCGCAGTTTGGGGTCTCCACCGATCAGGACAATGCTGCCTTTTGAGACCAGGTTGGAGATCACAGCAAGCAGCAGCGCCTGAGTGGCAATATCCAGGTTGATAGAACTATCCCGGGCCAATTCTGCCACGGTCAGGGTGATGGCGTTGACATTCGCTAGACCGGAGATCATCGATGAAACCAGCAAACCAATATCCCCAAAATAGAATTGGGCCACACTTGCAATCACCAGCACCACGGTGAAGAGAACACCAAAGCGAATCGCAGCTCCCAGATCGAGCGGGTTCTTGAGTTTGATGTCGCCTTTCTCGTCAGTGCGCTGTTTCATGATCAGGATCCCGCTGTAGATCAGACCGGCCATCCCGGAGATGAACAGCGGCAGCCAGGCCTCAAAGAACAGGGTGGGATAAATGATCCAGACGAGCACCAGCATTCGGGCAAACATCACCGTCCAGGAGACGATGATCGCCACCCCCAGCGGCTGGGAGAGCTTGGGCTGCCGCTTGCTGCGCTCGGAGAAGCCCAGGGTGACTGCCGTGCTGGAGACCAGTCCGCCGATCAGGCCGGAAAGCTCGATGCCCTGCTGTCCAACCAGGCGGGCGAAGATATATCCGAGGAAGTTGATCGCCGAGATGAAGACGACTATCAGCCAGATGCTAAAGGGGTTAAGTACATCCAGCGGCGGGGCGGCAAGACCCTGATCGGGTAATACCGGCAGCACGATGGCGCTGATCACGGCCAACTGCAGGGCGGCGTAAAGCTCCTTACGGGAGAGGGCTTTGATGAAGCGGTCGGTCTGCACCTTTAGCGAGAGGATCACGGTAGTGGCAATTCCCAAAGCAACGGCCAGCCCGAGTTCCCCCTGGTAGCAGAGCACGCCGATCATCACAGAGATGAGAATGGCGATCTCGGAAGTGATACCGATGCGTCCGTGCTGCCAGGATCCGATGAAATAGCCGATGGCGACGAAGACGGTCACTGCTGCCATGAAAGCGATCAGGAGAGGGGGGGATTGATACAGGTCTGCGAGCATGGCAGCGACAGCGCCGCCCAGGCTGAGCAGGGAGGTGGTGCGCTCGCCAGCGATGATCGAGCGGTCCTTGCTTACAATGGCGATTTCCCGCTGTACACCGATCAGAAAACCGATGGCAAGTGCAGTGGCAAAGCGGACAAACAGATCGAATGCGGGTGACATCAACATTATTCCTCCATCAGCGCCTGGTAGCGGCTGCTGTGTAGATGGCAAATCGCAACCGCCAGGGCGTCGGCAGCATCATCTGGTTTAGGCTGGTCCTCCAGCCCGAGCAACAGCCTGACCATCTCTTGCATTTGTGCTTTGCCGGCGCTGCCATATCCGGTGACTGCTTGTTTGATCTCGTTGGGCGTGTACTCCCCGATGGAAAGATCGGCCTGGGCGAGGGCTAGCAGCACCACGCCGCGGCCCTGTCCCACACTGAGGGCGGTTTTTACGTTCCTGGAGAAAAACAGCTTCTCCACCGCGGCGCAATCCGGGCGGTGGAGAAGGATGATCTCTTTGAGTTGGGAGTACAGGCTGTCCAGCCGTTTCGGCATGGGCGTTTTTGCCGGAGTGAGGATGGCGCCATGCGCTACCGCCTGGAGACTACCGTCCTCAGCCTGGCGCACAAGACCGTAGCCAGTCGTGGCGGTTCCGGGGTCAATACCCAATACCAGCATGTGGGCCGCCTGGAGTTAATCCTCAGCCAGAATGCTTAGGGCTTCGTCTGAGATCGCCAGGTTTGAGTCGACTTGCTGTACATCGTCCAGTTCTTCAAGATTTTCGATCACGCGCATCACCTGAACAGTCTGCTGGGGATCGAGGCTCATTTCCTGGTTGGGGAACTGGCGAAGTTCGGCATCCTCGGTTTTGATCCCCATGACCCGCAACTGATCGCTGATCTGTTTGAAAGCGGCGCCCTCGCCAAGGATCTCGATCCACTCTTCATCGAAGATGACATCTTCCGCGCCAGCTTCGATAGCCAGCTCGAAGGCGGCGTCTTCACTGCGTCCAGCGGTGTGGAGGGTGAAGTAGGCTTTGGGGGTGAACTGCCAGGCTACTGAGCCGGTCTCGCCGAGAGACCCGCCGGCGTTGCTGAGCGTATGGCGCAATGAAGCCACGGTGCGGTTGCGGTTATCGGTCACGGTTTCGATGATGAAGGCCACACCGTGTGGTCCGTAGCCTTCGTAGACGATGCGCTCAAGGGCGGCGGCGTCCTTGTCTTCGCCGGTGCCGCGCCGGATAGCGCGCTCGATATTGTCCTTGGGCATATTGGCGGCTTTGGCTTTATCAATTGCCAGCCGCAGGCCGATATTCATGTCGGGGTCGCCGCCGCCTTCACGTGCGGCTATGGCAATGCCTTTGGCCAGCGTCGTAAAGATCTTGCTGCGCCGGGCGTCGTTTGCCCCTTTTTTATGTTTGATGGTAGACCATTTACTATGTCCAGACATAGCACACTCCTGCACAGAAATTATTTAAGCTTGTCAGACGATTATACCATTAGGGGGGAAGAGGGATTAGGGATTGGTGAATGGTGATTGGGGAAAAATCATGCAATGGTTATCCTGCTTCCCGTTCGATCTTGCCCAGCAGACGATTTCGGCGGTGCTCGAAAGACGCTTCCCACTGTAATTTCTCTATGTAAGTCCCCTCAGACTTGAGCAGCGCCAGGGCGGACTCGGTCCATTTGAGCGCTTCGCTGAAATTCTTCTCACTGTGTTCAAAGAATTTAGCCAGTTCTTCGTGGGCGTAGAATTCCCGGTCGGCGGCAGCCTGCCACCATAGGCTGAGCGCCTGAGGCAGCTCCCCGCGGCGCTTCTGGATGAAGGAAAGGCGCTGGATAACCTGCTGGCGGGATTCTGGGGGAAGTTCCTGCTTGAGGCAGACGTTCAGGATCTCGGCAGCCCCGTCCAAATCGGCCAGGTCCTCGTGCAGCTTGCCGATGGCAGCCAGATCGAGGGCGTGGGCGACGCGGCCATCCAGCGGGTCTGCCAGCAGGTGGGCGATATGACCAGTTAGTGCCGCCAGGGTGAGGATGTCCATGGCATTGTGGTAGAAGATGCCCTTCATTGGACGGGCGTCCCGAGAGCGCAGGTAATCGAAGTACATCTGCGGGATCATATAACCGGGGGTGTCTTCTTCGGTGCGGGTCTCCCCGAGGATGTGCTTCTCCAAATAGCCAAGGGTGCGGCTGGGGAGCCGGTCCCGCCATAAGCGCCGCGCCAGATGGAGCAGATCGACGTGGGCGGTGTCCTGCAGGGGGTAGGGGCGATGGTTGGCAGTGCAGCGGGTGTGCAGCAGGGGCATGTCGAAGGATTTGCCATTGAAGCTGACGATCGTCGCACAGGGGCTGAGGAATTCTTCCAGGGCGTACAGCAGGGCAGGTTCTTCTCCCGGCTCGCGCATAAAGAGCTGGATCAGGCGGAAGCCGTCGGGTTCAAAGCGCCCGGCGCCGACCATGAAGGCGATCGTGCCGGTACCGCCGGAGAGGCCGGTGGTCTCGGTATCGAGGAAGGCGAACTGCTCCGGCCGGTGACCGGCGATGGCTTGATCCCCGGCCCACTCGGCGATCAGGTCCAGAGAGGCATCCAGGGAGAGCGATCCGCTGCCGTGGGGATGACCGAGCGGGTAAAAGGCTTCTGCCTGGAAGATCTCGCCCTCCGGGGTGTTGATCTGGGATCCCTCGACGACGGTCTCGATGGGCACTTTGCGCGCCGCTTTGGCCTGGCCGGTGTTCTCAGCGCCAAGCGTAACCCCCAGCCCCTTGAGTTTGTCAGATAGTGACGGCATTGGAGGGATATTATAGCTGAAAGTAGGCAGTAGGGAGTAGACAGTAGGAAGTGGGTGGGGGAAAGTAGAAGTTTCGGGGAGTTTTTACACGTTGTTTCCCGTTTCTTTTGCCAGCCTCACCCTCGGCCCTTCTCCTTCATAAAGAGAAGGGTGCCTGATTTCTGGCTGGGATTTTAGCCCCTCGCCATTATCAGGGTGAGGGAGTTGAGATCTCCTAACAGCCATTTTGTAAGTCTAAATAGGCTGATTTTGAAGAATTCCTTCAAGCTTTTTTCCATCTGCAAACTTGAATGGGGTTGAGTAGGAGATTGGAAAGATTTCCCTAATTGGTTTATTGAAAAGCAATTTGACTCCTTAACTTGGCTTGCTGAATTAAGCCTAGGTTGGAAGCGGAATGTAATTCGCTCTTTCCTTTTCTTGAAAAAGCTCAGTAGGTAAACTTTGCGATTACTCAACCTAACCGATATCACACCATTTGTTCTCATGCCATCCTGAAAAACTAATCCAGCAAAGATAAATAGGGCATCGTGGTCTTCTGGGAGGTAAGGATTGTATTCTACTGGTTCAACATTATCCTCGTCATCTTCGCACCATGTCCATACAGGGTGTTGATGATAATCAAATTCTTCTAGTTCGAATATTTTCTTCATCACTCTCTGCCTGAAGTTTCTTTCTATGTCCATCTGCATTCATTTGCGGCTCCTTCGCCTTTCCCCACTTCCTAATCACCAATCACTCACCTAGAATTCATCCCAATGGCTCATCATCGGGATAAAGGTTGGGGAATAGAACGGCCAGTAACTCAGCGCCCATGCCAGTGACCGTGATGCCTTCCTGGCGCAAGATCTCATCCGGCTCGTCCGACCCAACCAGCAGGCGGCCGAGGGCTGGCCCTGCCGTGATCCCATCTGGGCTGGCGGTTTTGGTGGTGACCTGCATCTTACCGCGGTCGATCTCCAGGGCGGCGGATTCCCCGTCGCCGTCCAGCGCCAGAGCCCCTTGCCAGGTGGCCAGATGGGAGCGGGTCACGCGTTCCTCAAATAGGGGGATTAGCTTGGTCAGCGTGCTTTGCAAATTGATCACCTTGATCTGCCAGCCGGTGTGCCAGAAGTAGCGGTCCTCCACCGTACAGGCCCCCTGGCGCACAATTTGCAGGATCGGGTGCCCCCAGGGCATGGTGAAGAAGTGCAGTTCGGGACATTCTTCCTTTTCGATCAGCTCACCCAGTACGGCCAGCCCCTGTTGGGGGTCTCCGGCAGCTTCCAGGCATTGCAGGGCGGATTTGTCTTCCTTGGCGGCGGCGCGCACGTAGCCCAGCAGGGTATCGCCGTCGAACCAGCCGTATGCCCCCATCTCGCCGTCTTCCAGCATTGGGTAGGTCGGGCGCACGCAGCTCCCGCTGACCCCGGCATATTCCAGGTTGTAGAGTGCGGTGATCTGCTCCATGTCCGCCGGGCTGAGTGGGCGGTAAGGGTGGGTCAGTTCAAATTCCGGGAGCGGCTCCGGAGGCGAGTGCCCGGGATTGAGCTTGGTGGTCACATAGTTCCAGGCGCGCCGGTAGCCGGACTTGGTATAGTGCCGCCCACGCAGGATGCTGACATCGTAGCCGTTCTCCCGCATGGACGCAAAGGATTCTGCAACCGCCCAGGCCATCAGGCCTTGCTTGCGATGCTCTTCCAGCGTGACGACTGCTCCGATCCCGGCGCTTTTCAGGGTGACGGAACCGACTCGCATCGGGTAGCCCCACACGCCCCAGTGGTGCACCAGGGTTTCACCCTCCCAGATCAGGCGGGTGGTCTCAAAATCGTAATGGCAGCCGCCGACATACTTCTTGCTGATCTCTTCCAGGTAGCCGCCGCCGGCATAGGTATCCGAGATGATCTTGGCGATCGGCTGGATGTTGGTCTCCCGATCTGCCGGGGCGATGCGATATTTATCCTGATCTGGAGTCATCCAAATCACTCCTGGTAGTGCTGGGTGATACCTAGTACGAGCGGGGTGCGGTCGGACTCGTCGTAATAGCTGAAGAACTGGTCGCTCTCCTTGGTGCCGTAGTCACGCAGATTCTCGGCCCAGCGGTAGCCGATCGTCTGGTAGAGTAGTTCGAATCGAAGGGTGAAGGGCCCTTGAGCATTCGCCGACCTCGATGATGTAGCGCACCGTATCGTGCCCGCCGACAAAGTCCGGGTCCTCGGTGACCGCGCCGTAGGGGGCGATATCTACGGGCGGGTCGTCCAGCGGGAAGCCAGATGGCAGCAGGCGGTTATCCTTGAGATAGCCAGCCGCCAGCAGCAGCGTGGTGGTGACTTCGTTCTCGGTAGTGTGCATGATCGTTTCGTAGATCTGCACCTGGTCGGGGCTGTCGATCACCTGGTAATGTGGTTCGTAGAGGGCCGCGTCAGTATCGTTGTCATTGCCCTGGATGAAGCCAAGCTCGTCCACCGCGCCAGATTCGAAGATCACCTCGCCATTCGCCGTCTGTCACCCAGAAGTGCACCCATACCCGCCGGGAGGGGAACCCGGCCGGGCGCTTGTGCCCGTTGTTGTTAGAGACGGTCACATCGGCGGTCAGCAGCCCGTCCTTGAGAGTCACATTGCCCATCTTGATCTCGGTGTTGGAGAGCGAAGAGGTGTTCTCGCCAATCCGGTCAATGGCAGCCTGCATCTGCTCATCGGTGGCGGTGATCCCGGTCTCGGCAGCGTTGGCCTGCAGCAGCTTGAGCATGAAGGCGTTTGCCCCGGCAAAGGTGTGCTTGGCGCAGATAGGGCTGCGGATGGTTGTTGAGATTGGAGATAGGCACATTCGTTGACTTTGGGCATGTGGCAGTCAGCGCAGGAGCCATCGCAAAGACACTGTTTTCCCACTCCAGGTGGATGGTTTGCTCTGGGAATTCCCCGGCGATCTCGCCGGCGCTGTCCAGATAGGGGGTGTAGAGGTTGTGGCAGGTGCCGCATAGATCGCCCTGGGTCGATATGCTCGGATTGCACCGCCTGGTAACCGCTGGCGGCGGACATCAGTCTGGGACATGCCGTTAGGAACCTGGCAACGGCCCATAGGCCACCCGATCACCAAAGGCGCGGTTTCGCGCATCGATCAGGTAATGGCCGCTGTAAGAATCCTTCTCGCCAAAATTATCCGGCATGATCTGGTGGCAGCTGGTGCACGAAATGCCATCCATAGCCAGGTCATGCAGTTGGTTTGCGGGGTTGAGATAGCCCTCTCCCACGATCGAGCGGCGTCTCGCCATTGACAGTGGCATCAAAGTGGGCCAGCGGCATATGGCAGGAGGCGCATTTATCGGCGATCACCTCGGTTAGTTCAGGGAACTCTTCGGTCTCGGTGCTGACGGTCGCTTGCCAGTAGGGGTCCTTGGCGGCATGGGCCATCATCGAGGCGCGCCACAGGGTATCAAAGGAGAGATCGTCGCCGCCGTTGCTCAGTCCACGTGTGGCAGGCGGCACAGTTGCCCGAACCGGAGACCAGGTCTGTGGAGTCCTGTACCAGATCGGGCGGTGCATCGTCCGGTCATTGATCACCCGCTGGCTGACCGGCTCGACGGCTGGTTCGGCTGGTTGGTCTGCCGGTTCAGGCGGCGTATCAACCGGGGCTTCGACAGGGACGGCGGGGTTCGGCGGGTTTGGTCGGCGGCGGGAAGGTCGGGCCGGGGATCTGGTTCGGGATGGGGTCGGGCTGCACCCTACGGCCAGTAAGCACATCACGATTACGGCTGCGATCAGCAAAGTTCTCCTCAACATAATGTCATCTCTCCTTGGTGAAATTATTTACAATCTAATTATAACGGCAGAAATTGAGAGCAATATGAGAGTATTTTCTGTGATCAGTCACCGAGGCACCAAGGGATTAGGAGTTGTTAGTTTACGAGGGGTTTTCCTTGGTGCCTGATTACTGAGTGCCGGTTCACTCTGTGCTAAAATAGAGTAATCTTGTCCGGATTAACCGAGGTGAAACCATGCCCGTAGTGCTGCTGATCCGACATGGAGAAAATGAATATGTCAAAGAAGGGGCGATTGGCGGGGCGCAAACCCGGCGTGCACCTCAATGACAAAGGCCGCGCCCAGGCTGAAGCGCTGGCCGAGGCATTGAAAAATCTCCCGCTCAAGGCAGTTTACAGCAGCCCGCTGGACCGCACGGTGGAAACGGCTGCCCCGCTGGCCGAGGTCCACAAATTGGCGGTGACCGAAATCCCCGGCTTGCTGGAAGTGGATTTCGGCGAGTGGCAGGACAAGACCCTCAAACAGCTACCTCCGCGCAAGCTGTGGAAAACCGTGCAGCAAAACCCCTCCCAGATGCGCTTCCCCGGCGGGGAGAGTTTTGCCGAGGCCCAGCTGCGGATCGTGGATGCCCTTCAGGAACTGGCCGCGGCGCATAAGCCAAAGGATACGTTTGCCTGCGTCGGGCACTCCGATATGATCAAATTGGCGGTCGCGTATTTCATCGGGCAGCCGCTGGATCTTTTCCAGCGGTTGAACGTGCAGCCTGCCTCGGTCACCACGCTGCATCTCTCCCCGGAGCACGGTGCCCGGCTGATCAATCTGAACCATATCCCCTACCGCCTGCCGGAATGACCATTGCATGCGAATATCGGGAATGGTACAATTGAAAAACAGAAATGAGATCAGACCTTGAGGGACCCCATGGACGATTTCGATAACCAGGAAATTGAACTTAACCCGGTCAACCATATCACCGCTGATGCGATTGGGCCGCCCGGCAAGCGCGTCTTCTATCTGCAGGGGATCAAGAGATACCGAGATCGGTACCCTGATCATCGAGAAATTCCAGCTCCAGACACTGACGATTGGTATTGACCAGTTCATGTCCGAGGTGCATGCGCGCATGCCGCTGCTGCGGGAGGCTGCCGAGCGAGTTTGATGAGGACCGGATGCACATTTTCCCGCCGGTCGAGCCGCTCTTCCGGGTGGCGGAATTTGGCCTCTCCTTTGATGGCGAAAACGATCTGCTGGGGATCTTTGCCCGCGAGGTGCCCAGCCCCGCCGGAGGGTTCGGATGAACCTTCTGAGGGGATGGTGGTCAAACTGTGGTGCACGCGGGACCAGGCCCGGGCATTGGTCCATTGGGGGATGGAAGTCTCCAGCCGGGGACGTCCGCTGTGCGAGCAGTGCGGTGAGCCGATGGACCCTGAAGGGCATTTCTGCGCCCGCAAGAACGGCCACAAATACTAGCCCATCCTGAAACCTGATGAGTTTGCCCCCGCTACTTGTACCAGATTGATCGAGTCCTCTCCCAGCGGTGAGATTGCCGTCACCGGGCAGTTCATGTGGGGGTCCAATTACACTTTCTTCTGCGATATGACTTTCGAAGACGCTGAATCTGAAAGCGGTCTACAAGCCGGTGCGCGGCGAGCGTCCCCTGTGGGATTTCCCCAGCGAGTCGCTTGCGCGGGCGAGAGGTGGCGGCCTATCTGGTCAGCGAATTCGGCGGATGGGGGATGGTGCCGCCGACCGTCTTCCGTCAGGTAGCCCCGGCCGGGCCGGGTTCGGTGCAATTGTATGTCGAGCATGACCCTGAATATCATTTCCTCAATTTCAGCCCGGAGGACCGCCAGCGCGCCCGTCCAGCAGCTCTGTTTGACGTGGTCGCCAACAACACCGACCGCAAAGGCGGGCCATGTACTGATCGATGAGGACGGACAAGCTCTGGCTGATCGACCATGGGGTCTGCTTCCACGTGCAGCCCAAACTGCGCACGGTGATCTGGGATTTTGCCGGCATGCCGCTGACCGACTGCTGAACAGCAGTCAGATTGACGTCCCTGCGCGCCAGTCTGGCCCCGCAGAGCGGAACTGCACCAGCAGTTGGAGCGATTATCTTTCCCGGCGCGAGATCCAAGCGATGACCAGCCGGATCAGACGCATCTGCTGGAGGAGGGGAGTTCCCCTATCCCAGCGAGGAATGGCCTTCGATCCCTGGCCGCCGGTATAAATATCCAAAGGAGTCTCACGATGAAAACATATAAATTCGTCCTTCTTGGCTTTGGCAATGTTGGGCAAGCTTTTGCCCGGCTGACTGCAGCGCAAAGCTGAGCAGTTGAGAAACGATTACGGCATCAGACTTTGGTTACCGCCATCGCCACCGGCAGCCGGGGACGGGCCATTGATGCCTGACTGGGATCGACCTGCAAGCGCCCTGGATCTGATCGACTCGGGAAGCCGCTGGACCCCTCTCTGCCGAACCCGCTCCGGCAGACAATATGGCCTTCATCCAGGCCAGCGGGGCGGATGTGCTCTTCGAGAATACCCCGGTCAGCTACGCCGATGGCGCAGCCTGCGATGGACCATATCCGCGCACGCGCTGGAGCTGGGGATGCACGCCGTCACCGCCAATAAAGGGCCGGTGGTGCACGGCTATCACCACCTGACCGCTCTGGCGAAGGAAAAAGGGTAGAGCTTTCTGTTTGAGTCCACTGTGATGGACGGCGCGCCGGTGTTTGGCGTGATCCGAGAAGCCATCCCGGCTGCCAATATCCAGCGCATCGAGGGGGTGCTGAACTCGACCACCAACCTGATCCTGACCCGGATGGAAAACGGCGAAAGCTTCGACGAGGCGGTGGCGCTATGCCCAGTCGATCGGGATCGCTGAGACCGACCCCAGCGGGGATGTGGATGGCTGGGATTCGTCGATCAAGATCTCGGCGCTGATCACTGTGTTGATGAATACGCCCTTCACCCCAGACAAAGTCGACCGAACGGGCATCCGAGGGATCACCCCAGAGAAGATCGCGCAGCAAAGGAGCAGGGCAAACGCTGGAAGCTGGTCTGCACCGCGCGAGAAGATGGGGAGGAGATCACTGCGAAAGTTACCCCGGCATGGTCGGGCCGGATACCCCGCCTACACCATTGATGGCACCACTTCGATCGTCACTCTGGAGAGCGATGTGCTTGGCACTCTATCGCTGATCGAGGCCGATCCCAGCCCAGATACGACTGCCTATGGTCTGCTGGCCGATTTTTTGAATGCGGTGAAATAAAAAACCCTTCCGGAAAACTTGGGAAGGGCCTGAATCTTAACGATTATTGTAGGGACAGATCGACTCGACCTGTCCCTATCAATATTGTTTTATTGAAGCATGACAATCGTACACCCGTAGGCCGGCACCTCGCCGGGGACGGGATTCTCATCCGCCAGTACACATTCCACCGCTTCCCACAGATAGTTGCGGGTCGGCTCCGGCTGGCGGAAGTTGGCATCATCGAATGCCCCCTGGTAGCGCAGGATCCCCCGCCTTCGATCAGGAAGACCTGCGGGGTGATCTTTGCCCCATACAGCCGGGCCACCTCGCCGCCCTCATCCAGCAGCAGAGGGGAGACACCCCGTTCAGCGGCGGCTTCAGCCTTCTCTTCCCGGCTTTCATTGGCATTGGCGGCAATCGCCAGCACGATCACCTCTTCTCCCCATGCCAATTTCATCTTTTTCAGAGTCTCGTCGGCGCGGGCAGACCAGGGGCACTCCGCTGACCAGAAGACCAGTATTGTGACCCTGCCGCGGGTATCTGCCAGGGAGTGAGGGGTGCCGTCCAGGTCTGTGAGGGTGAAGTCGGGGGCGGGGGTACCGGTCTTGATTACGGGATCCATGCGGGTTGGTAGCCTCCAATGATCAATCGAATTGCGCTGCCGTCCAGCCCGACAAGCCAGATCTCCGGCGGTTCGGTGATCACGGTCACATTGAATCGGACTGCCGCCAGCATTATCGCCGTCGGGGTTCCAGGTCAGGCCGGTGTAGAGATGCTCGCTGGCCTCGGTGAGCGGTTTGACCTGCGCAGGAGACAGTCCCGCCGCTGGCAAGTGACATCAGCCAGATCTGGCGGCCGGGGGTCCAGCGGTCTTCGTCCAGGTAGCGGCGGGTGAAAGCGAGGATATCGCCATCCGGGGAGAATACCGGCCAGAAGTCCTCGGCCAGATCATCCTCGGTCAGCGTGCTGGCGATGCCCCCGCCGAGCTGGTAAACCACCAGCCGGCTGCTGAGCACGCGCACCGGTTCAAGCGTGGATGGGTCGACCACCTCGTTCTCCGCCTCCCCTGAAGGGCCGCGCAGGATGTCGGTCTCCTGTAGATAGGCTTCGGGGGCGACCAGCGCCGATCCGCCCGGCACCCAGGCGGCATGTTCGCCGATCTGGTTGGGCCAGGAGGAGAGTGCCATTCCGCCGGCACTGACCACGGTGTATGCCAGCCGGTCGAAATTATAGTAGCTCAGATTGCCTTGGGAGGACCACACCGGCTGGTCGGCGGATTCCCCCTCGGGGCTGACCTGGACCGGGTTGGTATCCCCTGCCAGATCGAGCAGCCAGACGGCGTTATTGTTGCGGGTGTAGGCCAGCTGGTTGCCTTCCGGGGAGAGCGCCGGGCTGTCGCAGCGTCCCCGCTGGCAGGAGATCAGCCGGTCTGGCTCTGTCTCGGGGTCAAAGCGCGCCAGAGTGAACAGGTCACTGCCTCCCAGACTGTTCTCGGCAAAATAATAGATCATCCGCCCGTCCGGGGAAAATGTGTAAGAAAGCACCCGCTCACCTTCGGTGAGTTGGATCGTCTCGCCAGTATCGGGGTCCAGCAGGTAGAGCTGGCTCTCGCCGTCCGAGGGCCACAGGTAGGCCAGTGAGATTGGGGCGATGGTGAAGCTCCAGCTTGTGCCAGATCTGGCAGGCAGACCGATCCGCGAGCGCACTCCACCGGCCAGGGTCACATTGACCTCGGTTCCGGAGGGCCAGCCTTCCATCGGGATGATCCGCAGGGTCTGCTCTTCCCAGACGGTCTTGACCTCGATCTCGGGGGAGATCGCCAGCCGTTCGATCACACTTTTCGCGCTGCATCCGCCGGCTGAAGACGATCTCGATGGTAACGGTATTGGGCAGCCCGCCCGGAATTGTTCCCGGGGAAGAGGAGACCACCTCCGGGCGCAGCGCCAGGGCGGTGATCCCGGCGGCAGCCAGCACAACGATCACCCCGATGATGATAATTCGGCGTACATCCATAGCATCTCTATTCTAATTGATAATTGAGGAAATAGGCTCCAATGACTTCGGTGCCCCAAACCCCCAAATGCTGGGCAACTTTCAGAATGTCAAGGATGAAAACCCGACAAAATCTGACAAAATCTGACACTTTTGTAAAAGTTCCTTTACAGTTTCAAATGGGTTGACCAGGATTTTATCAAAGTTCTGGATTAGGGGCGACAGCGGGTTGGGAGGCGGGCTAATTGAGGACTGTCTCCAGACGACTGATTCCTATTTCTCTGATAAAATCATCTCACAGCCAGTTAAAGGAGCTGCAGATGAACGAAAAACCCGGAAACGTACAAATCATCGGTATCTTTATGGTCGTCAGCGGGGTGATCAACATTCTCACCGGGGCCGGATTAGCGGTCGCCATCATTCTGGGGACTTTTTTTGTGGGGCTGCTGTGCCTGCCGGTGCTTCTGATCCCGATTGGGGTGGGGATCTTCGAGATCATCACCGGGGCAAACGTGCTCAACGGCAAGCCGACCAAGCATGTTCAACTGGTCGCCGGGCTGGAGATCGCCAGCATCCTGTGGGCCAATTTCCTCAGCATGGCCGGCGGGATCCTGGTGCTGGTGTTCTACAATGATGACGAGACCAAAGCTTACTTTGAGGACCTCAACCGCGATATCATCTCGATGTAGGGGATAGTGTGATTGATTGACGGCAGCAGTCCTGGGACTCGGGGCTGCTGTTTTGTTATTTATGCTATACTGAAACCATCGAGCGCGATCTATACGGATACAGACCCCCAGATAGAAGATATGCAGATAAAATTACTGCGAGAAACACCTCCCTGGCGCAAGATGGAAATGTTCTGTGAACTGAACCGGGCGGCGCGGGCAATGGCGCTTCAAGGTCTGCGTGAGCGGCATCCACAGGCGGATGAAAATGAGATTCGCCGCCGGTTCGTGGCCTTGCTCTATGGGGACGATCTGGCTCGAAGGGTGTTTGGGGGATAACGGATTTGATTATTAGCAGCAGTCCTGGATGCGGGGCTGCTGTTTTTGTATTTTAGTTATTATTGGTTCAATTAGTTTGAAGGAAAAAGCCCGATGAAATGGCAAGATGAAATTGTTGAGAGTTTAGAACTTTTCTATAAAGTTTCTATTCTGGCAGGAGATTCAATCACATCAGATGACTATTCTATGGAATTTTGGCCAGCCCCACATTCTCAACCCAGTAGACTTCCTTCAAAAATGATGGCTATTTATGGTTTTTGGTGGAATGGTACTTGGCTCAAGATTGGAAAAGTTGGGCCTAATTCTAATGCTAGATATGTAAGCCAGCATTACACAGGGAGTGCTCAGAGCACATTGGCTGGATGGGGGGTTGAGTACCCGAAAGAAACTTCTATCACTGCTGAAGGAATGGTCATAAACAAAGTATGAGGGAAATAACTATCGTTTTCAGGTGAATTTGAATAGCCTTCACATATAGCTTTTTCTGACGTCTCAACAATATGGTCTTGGAGTATGTTTTCATTGCTCACAAAATCGTCCGTAACACTCAATCAATCCCTAATCCAGAGAGCGAAGCAACAAATCTTGATGGATGGAGAAAGTAATAAAGGCTAAGGTAGATTCAGCCGAGAATATTGTTGTGGCAAAATTGGATTGGTACCGCCGAGGGTGGAGAACAATCGGAACGACATGGAATCCTGGGACGGGATGTATTGGGTAATCTACGAAGAATGCAGTACCGGGTAATGCATCATGTATCACAAAGAGGTGGCCAATCTCGCACATCTTGGGCAATTTATCCGGACGAGCAAAGCGCATTAGATTGGCAAGCACTTGAGTATTATCTATTATTCAAACGTGGGTGTCAGTGATTTATTGAAGATAAAGTGCTCAATGGACAAAAGGAATTTGATTGGTTTTCCCCCACCCACGCGTTTCCCTCCCCAATGGTAAATCAGCCTGATATGAAAAAATGGCAATTCTGGCTCGGCGTAGCCATCAGCGGATTTTTCCTGTATTGGGTCCTCAAGGACATCGAATTCGCCATCCTCTGGCAGGAGACGATCAAAGCCAATTACTGGCTGATCCTCCCCGGTGTGGGGGCGTATTTTATTGGGCTATGGGTGCGCGCCTGGCGCTGGCATTATCTCCTCCGCCCGGTGAAAGCCGTCCCCACCAAGCGCATGTTCCCGATCGTGGCGATGGGCTACGCCGGGAATAATGTCTTCCCTGCCCGGGCAGGCGAGGTTTTGCGGGCAGTCGTGCTCAAGAGCAGGGAAGATGTGCCCATATCCGCCTCGCTTGCCACGATCATCGTCGAGCGAGTCTATGACGGGGTGGTTATGCTGGCCTTTATCTTCGTCAACCTGGCCGAACTCTCCCGCCTGACCGAGGATATTGTCCTCTTCCGGAATTTCACCATTCAGGATGTGGCCCTGTGGGGGAGCGTGCTGTTCTTCGGTGTGCTGATCGTCTTCCTGGCTGCGGCAATGATGCCCAAATTCACCGAGAAGGTCGTGCGCTGGTTCGTTGAGCGGCTGGTGCCAGAGCGCATGCGCACAAAAGTGATGGATATCGCCACCCGCTTCCTCGACGGGCTGGCTTCGCTCAGTTCGCCGGTCGAAGCGCTGATGGTCTTCTTCACCTCGGTGGTCATCTGGTTGCTGGAGACGGTTAAATACTGGTTCGTAATGCATGCCTTCCGCTTTACAATCAGCTTCTTCGCCCTGATGCTGATGAACGGGGTCGTCAACCTGGCGACCACGATCCCCTCCGCGCCGGGCTACCTGGGGACGTTTGATCTGCCGGGGATCAAGGTGCTTGGCGCTTACGGCGTCGCCCCCGAACTGGCTGCCAGCTATACCTTCGTGCTGCACTTCGCTCTGTGGTTCCCCGTGACCATGCTGGGCCTGTATTATATGTGGCGCATGGGGATCAGTTGGCAGAAAGTCACCACGATACCGACGGACGAAGACCAACCGGAAGACTTGGAGTAATCCCATGAATATTGCGATCATCGGCGCTGGTTATGCCGGCATGTCTGCGGCCTACGATCTGGTTAGAGCCGGGCAGAAGGTAACCATTTACGAGGCAGCCGGGCATCCCGGCGGGCTGGCGGCTGGCTTCAAGGAAGAGCACTGGGATTGGTCGGTGGAAGTCTTCTACCACCACTGGTTCCAGAGCGATGCCCATATGCTTGGTCTGATCGATGAGCTGGGTCTGCGCCATAAGGTGCTTTATCCCCGCCCACTGACCGTGATGATGCACAAGGGCAAGTGGTACCCCTTCGACTCGATCCCCAACGCTCTCCTCTATCCCGGCCTGGGCTGGGGAATCAACAAGGTGCGCTTCGGGCTGGTCGGGCTGTTTCTCAAGCTCTCCAACAACTGGCGTGAGTTCGAGAAGGTTACCGTGGATGCTTGGATGCGCAAATGGGCTGGTGAGAAGGTCTACCGCGAGATGTGGGAGCCGCTGGTGATCGGCAAGTTCGGCGAGACCTATGCCAAACAGGTCAACATGGCCTGGATGTGGGCGCGGATCAAGGCACGCACCTCCCGGCTGGGCACCTACCAGGGCGGCTTCCAGGCGTTTGCTGATGATTTCGCCGAGATCCTGGCCGGGCTGGGCGTGAACATCAAATACAATACCCCGGTGAGGGAGGTCGTCCCCACCGCTGACCAGCTGCTCACGATCAAGACCGATGGGCAGGACATGGTCACCTACGATCGGGTGCTGGCGACTACCTCGCCCAAACTGCTCTCCACGATGGCTCCAGCTCTGCCGGAGAGCTATCTCCAGGAGCTGCTGGCGCTCAAGAGTATGGGCGCCGTGGTGCTGACCATCTCGATGAAGCACCAGCTCTCCAAAGAAGGCTATTACTGGTTCAACATGCCCAAGAAAGAGGGCTTCCCCTTCCTGGCGCTGGTGGAGCATACCAATTACGTCTCCCCGGAGAATTTTGGCGGCGAGCACATCCTCTACGCCGGCGATTATCTCGAGCCGGGGCACGAATATTTCTCGATGAGCAAGGAAGAACTGCTGGACCGCTTCATCCCTGCCATTCAGCGCATCAACCCGGAGTTCAATGAAGATTGGGTGCTGAATACCTGGGTTTACAAAGCCGAATACGCCCAGCCGGTGCCGCTGCTCAACCACTCGAAGAATATCCCGGCGGTAGAGACCCCGCTAAAGGGTTTGTACTTCGCCTCGATGAGCCAGGTGTATCCCTGGGACCGGGGCACCAATTTCGCCGTTGAGATCGGCCGCCGCGCCGCTCGCATGATGATAGAAGATTAGGCTGGCGAATGGAATATTGGCAAAAACTGCGCCGCGTCTACGGGCATGACACCCTGATCCTGTCGGGTACAGGTGCGGCGATCATCCAGGAGGGCAAGATCCTGCTGGTGCGCAACAGGGAATTTGGTCAATGGCAGATCCCTGGCGGATTGCAGGAGACTGGCGAGTCGATCCCGGAGTGCCTGGAGCGCGAGATCAGGGAAGAGATCGGCCTTGAGCTGCGGGCCATCACCCTGATCAGCGTGTACAGCGATCCGAAGTGGACCGCCGCCTATCCCAATGGGGATCAGATCCAGCCACTGATGTTCTTCTTTTTGATGGAAGGAGACATCTCGACGTTTTCGATCCAGGAGAGCGAGATCTCCGAAGCGAGGTTCTTTGCCCCGGAGGAGGTCCCGGAGGACACGCTGCCATTCTCCAAACAACAGGTCGTCGACTGGGTAGAATTTCGTGGAGAGGTGTTTTTCAGGTGATTTATCAATGAGACCAGAAGATTTTTATACCCTGTTTACCCGTGAAGGCAAGTGGGCATTGGAATCAGCGATGGCCTTTGCCCCGCGCGAGAAGGATTTTCTCTCGGAATTTGGCATGCTGGCCAAGCGCTTCCCGCGTGAGACCGCCCGGGCTGCCCTGACCACTGCAATCCTGCGCGGCGAGGCGGAAACCAAATTTCCCCAGGCGGAGAAGATGTACTTTACCCGAGAGGCGCTCGAGCAGGCTACCCCCTGGGAGGTGGCCGTGCACCGGGCCAAACGATACGCCGGGATTAGCCGCATCTTCGATCTGGGCTGCTCGATCGGTGGGGATGCGCTCCCGCTTTCTAAATCTGCGCCGGTGATCGGCGTAGAACTGGATCCGCTGCGGGCGGCGATGGCCCGGCAGAACGGGCTGGCGCTGCGTGCCGATCTGAGGGTGGTCGAGGGGGATGTGCGCCAATTGCCCTTCGATCTCACCCCGGATGACGCCATTTTCTTCGATCCTGCCCGGAGGGAGGACCATCAGCGCACCTTTTCTGTGGAAGAGTACCTGCCGCCGCTCTCGATCGTGCTCGATTGGCTCAAATCCACGGATGCGATCGGGGCCAAGATCTCTCCCGGGGTTAAGCTGGACCAATTGGCGGAGTATGACTGCGAAGTTGAGTTTGTCTCGCTGAATGGCGCTCTGAAGGAGGCTGCCCTGTGGTTCGGGCGCTTCAAGACCGCCGGGCGGCGGGCGACCTTGCTGCTGGACGGGGAGACCCATACCCTGACAGCCGATTCCCAGCCCGAATTGCCGCTCTCCGAGCCGCGGGCTTACATTTATGAGCCGGATGCCGCCATTCTACGGGCCGGGCTGGTGGAGACGGTCGGAGCGCAGTTGGATGCCGCCCAACTCGACTCCGAGATCGCCTATCTGACCGCAGCTGGGCTGCAGCAATCCCCGTTCGTGCGCGTCTGGGCGGTGGAGGGCTGGATGCCGTTCCAACTCAAGCGCCTGCGAGCCGCCCTGCGGGAGCGTGGGATTGGCCGGTTGACGGTCAAAAAGCGCGGTTCCCCGATCCTGCCGGAAGATCTGATCCAGCAGCTTAAACTGGAGGGGGAGGGCAGCGCGACCCTGTTTTTAACCCAGATGCAGGGGGATCCGATTGTGATCTTTGCCGGGGAAGAACTGTAAAATCACCCCTAAATCAAATTCTTTCAGTTCAATCACTTTCCGGAACTCAACAAAGATGCAAGCTTTCGTCACGAAAAAACAATGATGGGATCACCCATTTTCAAGTATAATTTTTTTCATATCATCAAGAAGGCACTAAAAAGAGACCGTTCATGGCACTAAAGGGCAACTTAAGAGATTTTACGATCACACAACTGCTCAACCTGGTCAACCTGGCCAAGAAAACCGGCACCCTGGTGGTTGAGGGGTCCAACCAGTCGGCGCGGATCACTTTCCGCGATGGCAAATTGGCCTATGCTGAGATCAGCAATGAGGATAACGGTCTTGGAGCGATCCTGCACAAGAGCAAGATCATCACCAAAGCGCAGTACAACACGATCAGCAAACGGGCGAATACGATCAGCGACAAGGAACTTGGCCTGATGTTGATCAATGCCGGGTATGTCGACCAGCGTGATGTGATCACCAGCCTGCAGAACCACTTCATGGATATCCTTCAGCGGCTGTTTAGTTGGGTAGAGGGTATCTTTTATTTCAATCCTGGAGAAACCCCACCGCCGGACCGTATCCCGATCAAGATGGATCTGGAGAATATTATCATTGAGGGTTCACGGCGGCTGCGGGAGTGGGAACAGCTTCAGGAAGAGCTGCCCAACCTCGACCTGGCCTTAAAATTCACCGACCGCCCCGGCGTTAACATCCAGAAGCTCAATATGAGCGTGGAGGAGTGGAAGGTGGTTTCCTACATCAACCCCAAGAACACCATCCGCCAGATTGGCAAAGCCGCCAAGATGACTGAGATGGAGATTCGCCGGGTGGTGTACAGTCTGCTGCAAGCCGGGCTGGTAGAACTGATCCGCCCCGAAGGTGTCGAACGCACTCTGCCTGGTCTCGACCAGACGATGTCCGGCAAGAGTAAGGAAGAGCAAGAGAATCTGGTCAACCGCCTGATTGGGCGGATCCGCCAATTATAAGCAGTACCCCGAAATTATTGTGAAGGAAATGGCGTTATGCAAACAGTAAAAATGGTAGTCACAGGCCCGTTCAACTCTGGCAAGACCGAGTTCATCCAGACAGTCAGTGAGATCGATGTGGTCTCCACTGAGCGGAAGATCTCGGCAGAGGCAGAGAAGGTGAAAGAATCCACCACAGTGGCGATGGACTTTGGACGCATCACCGTGGATGATGAATTGGTGCTGTATCTGTTTGGCACGCCAGGACAAAAGCGCTTCGATTTCATGTGGGAGATCCTCTCGGAGGGTATGCTGGGCTTCATCGTAATGATCGACAGCACCCGCCCGGAGACCTTCCGCGAAGCCCGAACCATTCTGGAAACTTTCCGCGCTTATGCGCCTACCCCCTACGTGGTGGCTGCCAACAAGCAGGATATGAAGGATGCCTGGGATGTGGAAGATATGCGCATTGCCCTGCGGCTGGATAACGAAGTCCCCTTGCTGCCAGCGGTTGCCACCAATAAAGAATCGGTCAAATCCGTGCTCATCGAACTGCTAACCAACATCCTCAACGAGATTTCCGGATAACAAGATCAATCAGACTGGGAAATAAAACGGTAAAACTGTGTCCACTATCACCACAGATCAGGGAATTGTTCATTATGAGGTCTACGGCCGCGGCCGGCCGGTAATTTTGCTGCATGGCTGGCTGGGGTCCTGGTATTTGTGGCAGGATACGATGAAGGGCTTGCAGAATTACCGCACCTATGCCCTGGATTTCTGGGGGTTTGGCGAGTCCGGGAAGAAGCGGGACACCTACAATATCGAAGATTTTGTCAGCCTGGTGGAACAGTTCATGGACCAATTGGGGATCGCCAAAGCCCCGATCATCGGGCACAGCATGGGCGGTACAGTGACGATGGCGTTTGCTATCCAGAACCCGGACAGGGTGACCAAAATTGGGGTGATCGGTTCGCCGGTCAAAGGGGATTCGCTGGCCTTTCTGCTCAAACTGGCCGGGATGCGTTTCTTCGCCTATATCGTGCACAACGCCCTCTGGGCGCTGAACCTCGGCGTTCGTGTCGCCCGTCCATTGGTAACCAAGGACAAGCGCTGGCCGGAGATGATCGCAGAGGACCTCTCGCAAACCACCCTCGAATCTTTCCTGTTGAGCATCAAATCGCTGCGCTATACTGATCTTAGTGAGGATCTGCGCACGATCCCCGTTCCGCTGATGGGGATCTACGGCAAGAAAGATGTGATCGTTCATCCCAACCAGAAGGATCTGGTGCAGGAGTTCGCCCTCTTCCCCAAGGTAGTCTATATGGAAGACGCCGGGCATTTCGCCATGTTGGATAACCCTGAATTCTTCCTCAAAACTGTGCAGGATTTCCTGGCAGACGAACCGTTTTCCCCCGAATAAGACCCGAAAATTGACTCAATAAAAAGATCAGAATCCCCTGGCAGTTTTTGCAGATGGGACTATAATTAACATTTGCTCCGCAGACTTTGCCCCGGCATAGACTGCGGTTTATCTTTTAGGCAATTGTTTGCCCGAATGGCAGGTAGAGAATATGACTCTGGAAAACTTGAAGAAATTCCTGATCGGGGATCCCTTCCCCACCAGTCAGGAGATCCACGAACGGCTGGATAAAATGCGGGCTTTGGCAGTATTTGCCTCGGACCCGATTAGTAGTAATGCGTATGCCACCGAAGCGATCATGAGTGTGCTGATCGTGATGGGCAGCGGGGCACTCTCACTGACCCTGCCATTGGGTCTGGCGGTGGCTGGCCTTGTCTTGCTGGTAATCTCCAGCTATATTCAGACGATCCTGCATTATCCGCAGGGCGGTGGGGCTTATATTGTTTCGAAAGACAACCTGGGGACTTTTCCATCTCTGATTGCGGCTGCAGCGCTTTTGACCGATTATATTCTGACGGTGTCGGTTTCTGTCTCGGCTGGAGTCAGGGCGGTATCTTCAGCCTTCCCACAGGTCTTCGAGTATCGGGTGTGGATCGCCCTGGCGGCGATCCTGTTCATCACCTGGATGAATTTGCGAGGGATGCGTGAGAGTGGGACAGTATTTGCGATCCCGACGTATGCATTTGCAGGCGGGGTACTGGTGGTGATCGTGATTGGTCTGGTGCGTTATTTTGGCCTTTTCGGGGCAACGATGATCCCGCCAACGATTGAAGAGGTGGCAGCTGAAGCTTCACTGACAGGGCTGGCATATCTCTGGCTGCTGATGCGGGCATTCGCGGGTGGGTGCACCGCCCTGACCGGGATTGAAGCGATCAGTGACGGGGTGCAGGCTTTCAAGCCGCCTGAGTCGAAGAATGCGGCAATTACTATGGTGGTGATGGGTGCGATGGCGATGTCCTTGTTCCTGGGGATAACCTTCCTGTCCACACACCTTTCTTAATTCCAAATGAGGCCGAGAGTATTCTGTCGCAGCTTACCCGGCAGGTGACCGGGAGCGGTTTTATGTATTATTGGGTGCAGGTGTTTACTGCATTGATCCTGTTTTTGGCTGCTAATACTGGTTACCAGGATTTTCCGCGCCTGGGCTACTTCCTCGCCCGGGATGGCTTCTTGCCGCGTTGGATGCAGGAGCGCGGCGATCGGCTTGTTTTTAGCTCCGGGATCGTGGTGTTGGCGCTGGCTTCTTCCCTGTTGGTTATCATTTTTCAGGCGGATGAGATCGCCATGCTGCCGCTCTACGCCTTAGGCGTAATGCTTGGTTTCAGCCTTTCCCAGGCCGGGATGTTCCGGCTTATGGGCAGGATCGCCCATTTGAAACCGGGCGAATCTATTCAAACGGGCGTAACCGAAATCCATTATGAGCGCGGGGTTCGTCTGAAGAGAGCGCTGAATGCGCTGGGCATGGTAGTGACCTCTGTGGTGTTCCTTATCCTGACGGCGACAAAATTCCTGGAAGGTGCCTGGGTGGTGGTGATGCTGATCCCACTGCTGGTGACGGCTTTTCTTTCGATCCAACGGCACTATGAGCGGGTAGCGGCAGCCCTAAGTACTACCGGGCTGAAATCAGAGAATCTGGTTGATGTAGCTGAGGTGGTGTTTGTACCGATTGCAGACCTGCACAAGGGTTCTATTCAGGCAGTCAGATACGCCAAAAGGATCTCAAAGGATGTGCGTGTGCTGACCATCATCACTTCACCTGAATCGGAAGAGCGCTTTATGCGGCGCTGGAACCGTTTCCCGGATTTGACCACGGATGTTTTGCTGGTAGTGATCGATTATGATTTCCGCGATATCCTTAGACCGCTGGTGGATTATATCGTTGAGAGCAGCGACCTGGAGTTCCCGGGACTGATCACCACGGTGGTGGTACCGGAATTTATTCCAGAAAACAGCGGGGCAGGGTTCCTGCATAATCAGACAGCCAGGCGGCTGCGGGGACGCTTGCGTCAGCACCAGGATATTGTCGTGATTGATGTGCCCTATCACATTAATTCCTTGCAGAGCGGGGATCTTTAACGGGCGGGACAGTTCGAAAATAACCTGAAATTATCATATTGTCTGCATGATTGGCGTGTATACTCAAATTGAGACAGATGGGTCAAAATGGCCCTATCTGAAATTTCGGCATGGTAGATGCATATTTAAGAAAAATGATCAGAATAAGCCTGAGAGACCACCGCTATTTATATCCTTTCAATGAGTACGCCCGCGATATCCGGGTGCAGAATAAACCTTTATGGCTGCATCACAGCGATGTGCTGGCACCTTATACCGCTGGCGAACGGCAGGCAGATGATCTTGAGGATATCTTCTCGCCGCTGTTCTTTCCCAACGAGACGGACCAGTCCTGCATTGTGTATCGCGATAATCTGTTCTTTGATCAGCACTATATCGCCGAATTCATCCAGCAGGCCCAGGCGCGAAATAAACCTTGCCGGGCAGCCTTTGATCCCACCGACCCAGCCTTCCGCGAGCATACCCTGCCGCTGGCGACTTCGTTCACCCCCGCGGGCGGGCTGTATCTTGCCGACCTGTGGTATTTCCCGGATGGGCCGACGCGCGAGGATCCAGAACCTCTGATCATTGATCTGAATGCCCGCGAGATCGGCTACTACCATGTGCCCACCTATATGGCTACCCAGGCGGGAGATCTGACCTACCAGGTGCCGTTGAGATCCTTCATCGCGATTGATTCCTGGGTGCACATCTTTGTGGCCGATGTGATCTTTGGCCTGTTCGGGCGCGGCGCTCACTTTGAACACCGCCTGGACAACGATCTAAAATTCAAGCTGGATGTGCTCTTCAACGCCATGTTCCAGGGCAGGCAACTGCTGGAATCCAAAAAGGTGGTCGAGGTCGGAGATAACTGCGTGATCGATCCCAGTGCAGTGATCCACGGCCCAACCACGATCGGTAATAATGTCACGATTGGGGCCGGGGCAGTCATCGAGAACTGCATCATCGGCGACAATGTTAATATCTCCCAGGGCTGCCAGCTAATGCTCTCCGTAGTCGGGGACGGCGCTTTCCTGCCCTTCCGGGCAGCTCTGTTCATGACCACAGTGATGGAAAACAGCATGGTGGCCCAGAATACCTGTTTGCAGATGTGTGTTATCGGGCGCAACACCTTTATCGGCGCCGGTTCAACATTCACGGATTATAATCTGCTGCCTAAACAGTTACACGCCCTGGATGGAAACGGCGAACTTAAACCGATCAAACAGGATGTTCTTGGCAGTTGTGTGGGGCATAACTGCCGGATCAGTTCCGGAGTGATCGTACATCCGGCCCGGGTGATCGAATCGGATGTGGTGATAGTTGCCTCAGACAAGCGCCGGATTATCTCCAGGAACGTGACCTTTGCGGACTCGGATCATCATGAACTGAAGGAAGCGCATCTGCACCAGCGCCTGTATTCACCTGGCCGTGAGAGCGAGGGGGATAGCTGGTAATGGATACCTTTGCCTTCATTATCCACCCGATCGATCCCAAGCGGGATGTCAGCCGCAAATTCCCGCTGCTGGGTAAGTATCTAACCGATAAGCAGATCAATTTCTTCTCCACATTTTTCCCGCCGATCTATATCTCCGAAATCACCGGGATTCGCTCTGAAGCCACCGGCAAAGAGGTGCGGGGCTGGTTTGTGGCCTGCCCATTCACCCCCGCCCGGATGATGGAACTCCCCGAGAAGACGGTTTACAGGAAGATCGTGCAAACTGGCCAGAATGGCCGAAAAGCTGGGCGCAAAAATCCTCGGCCTGGGTGCGTTCACTTCTGTGGTGGGGGATGCCGGAGTAACGATTGCCAACCAGTTGGATATTCCGGTCACCACTGGGGATTCGTACACCGTGGCTGTGGCAGTCAAGGCTGTGCTGCGGGCCGCCGCCGAGATGCGTATCCCGGTAGAAAAAGCCACCGCGGCAGTTGTCGGCGGCACCGGGGCGATCGGGAAGGTCTGCGCCGAATTGCTGGCTGGCCAGGTGGCGGAACTTTATTTGATTGGCCGGGACCGGCAGAAGACTGAAAGGACCGCGGCGGATGATCCAGGCTGCCCATCCGCGTGCCAAAGTGATCCCCTCGGTGGATGTGAATGACCTGAAGAAGGCCAACTTGATCCTGACAGTGACCAGTGATACCGAAGTGATCATCCATTCAGAGCATTTGCAGCCTGGCAGCGTGATCTGCGATGTCTCCCGCCCGCGGGATGTCTCTCCGGAAGTGGCTGCCAAACGCCCGGATATCCTGGTGATCGATGGCGGGGTGGTCGATGTGCCCGGCTCGGTGAATTTCAACTTTGATTTCGGCTTCCCTGCGGGGAAGGCTTATGCCTGTATGGCAGAAACCATCGCTCTGGCGCTTGAAGGCCGTTTTCGAGGATTACACACTTAGGCAAGCAAATTTCCCTGTCTCAAGTGGAAGAAATTGATACAATAGCAACTAAGCATGGTTTCAAGTTGAGCGGTTTCCGCTCGTTTGAAAAAAGTATTTCTGCAGAGCATATTGAAAGAACATGGCAGTTTGCCCAATCTGCTGTGCAATCATCATAAGTAGAAGTTTTTTTGGGAGGAACCCTATGGGTAAAGCAAGAATTTTGGTAGTTGAAGATGATTTTGACATCTCGAACATGCTCAAGATCTATTTCAGCGGGCAGGGCTATGAAGTAGAAGTTGCCGGACGCGGTAACCTGGCCCTTGAAATGACCCGCCAGAACCTGCCGCATTTGATCGTGCTGGATATCATGCTCCCCGATATTGACGGCTATGAAGTCTGCCGCCAGCTGCGGATGAGCACCCGCACCAGCCATATCCCGGTCATCTTTCTGACGCAGAAGGATGAGCGCAGTGATAAGCTGCAGGGCCTGGAGCTGGGGGCGGATGATTACATCACCAAACCATTTGATGTCGAGGAACTCCGGCTGAGGGTGCAGAATGCGATTGCCAGAGCGGAACGCGAATCTCTGACCGATCCGCGCTCAGGGCTGCCCTCCGGCAGGCTGATCGAAGATCAGCTTCGGGAGATCATCCGACGGGATGGATGGGCGTATCTGGATATTCGAGTCAATCACTTTGAGGCCTTCTCAGACCTGTATGGCTTTGTAGCCGCAGACAATGTGGTGCGTTTTACCACTTTGCTGCTTGGTGAGGTGGTGGATGAATTTGGCACCGATGATGATTTCATCGGCCATCCTGGCGGGAATAGCTTCGTGATCATCACCCAGGCTGGCAAACAGGCCAATATCTCAGAGGCGATCAAAGCTCGTTTCAGAGAGCAGGTGCTCTCTCATTACAACTTCATAGATCGAGAGCAGGGTTATGTGCTTACCACGAATGATGATGGCGAGCAGGAACAAACCCCGCTGATGTCCGTCTCTGTGGGGGCAGTCTCCCCGGATAAATATCCGATCGCAGATATTCGCGAGATCACCGAGATTGCTGCTGAAGAACGGAGAAAGGATACCCAGTCCGCCAGGTAAGCAAAAGCAGCAGTACCACACCGCTGGCGAGGTTGGCGTTTCGAGAGTGTAGACATGTTTGGAGTTGAAAACACCGGATTTGGAATAGCATTGGTTTTGGTTGGGGCAGGTCTGTTAGGCCTGGTTCCACTGCTTCTGCGCCGCCTCCCGCGCAAGAAGAAATCAGCACCTGCAGAAGACTTCCATCCCCTTACAACACCGGCAATCTCTCTGAATGAAAGTGCCGTCTTTGTGGTTCAACGCGGCGGACGAGTGGTTTATATGAATTCCCTCGGCAGGGAGTGGTTCGAGATTGGTGAGAATGATACTCCTAACCTGGAACGGATGGCCCGGCATGCCCGCCCGGCAGATGCGTTTTACAGCCTGTGTGCTATCCAGGGCGAAGTAAGTTTCAGCCTGGACCATAACCTGGTGGAAGGCACTTCGTTTGCGGTGCCATATCAGGATCAGCCGTCCGTGCTTGTTACTCTCAAACAACCACCCCTGACCGGCTCAGAAGAAGGGCAGGATCATCTTTCCTCCTATGCGGTGACGATCTTTACTGAGATCAGCCAGGCGATGTCTGCCAGCCTTGAGTTGGAGACAACGATTGAAACCATTCTGGAGAGTATTGACCGGTTGATTCCCTCAGATTTTTCAGAGATCACACTTTTCAACCCGGAGAGCATTGAGTTTACGCCCTACCGTTATCTGATCGAAGATGATGGCGTGCAGCCGGCTTATCAGTCAGCCCGGCATATTACACCCTGGGGAAGGGCTATACAGGGTATCTGGCCTCTCAGACAGAGGCTTTGCTGGTCAAAGATATCACTCAATTCCAGGAAGCCCGCCCAGCAGTCAACCGGGCACAATTCCCCATCCGCTCCTATCTCGGGATCTCCTTGCGTATGGGCGGTGTACTGATCGGTACGATTGAACTTGCCTCTCAGTCTGTGGATGGATTTACCGAGCAGGATAAAGAAGTACTTGACCTGCTCTCCGGTCATGCCGGTGTAGCGCTGCAGAATGCGATCACCCACAGCAAAGAGCAAATCCGGATCAAGGAAATGGCCGGTTTGGCAGAACTGGCACAGGTCAGCCGGGCGATCCATGGCACAAAGAGTATTTATGCCCAGATCATCGAAACGATCAGCCCGCTGATCAATGCTGAGATCCTTGGGTTCCTGATCTATGACGAACAGACCCACGATCTGGTTGGGCAGGTGCCATTCCAGGGATTGCCGGAACAATTTATTGAGCTTTACCGCACAACGACTCAAAGAACATACCAAAGCCGAGATGATCTGGAAAGAGCAGGATGTGATCATCACGGATGATATGAGTGTGCAATCGATTATTGGCGATCTGGGGCTGGCACCCCTGGCACTGGCCAGCGGGATGCGTGAGACCGTCCTGGTTCCCCTGACCTCAGGCGGGCGTTCGCTGGGATATTTGCAGGTAGCCAACAAATCAGACGGCACCCGTTTCAATGATGATGATCTTCGCCTGCTGCGGATCATTGTCGGGCAAGTCTCACCGATCCTGGAAAATGCCAATCTGATGCAGCAGTCCACCCGCCGTGCGCAGCGGGCGGAAGCTCTGCGCCGGATCGCCAGCCTGGCTGGTTCCGAAGCCACCCAGGATGAAGCGCTGCAATTCTCCATGCTGGAGTTGAGCCGCTTCCTGCAGGCGGATGTGGCGGCGATCTTTCTGCTGGAGAACAGTCTGGGTACCCTGCAACTGCATGAGTATTCCGCAGTCGGATCTCATCGAAGAGATGAGTTGGCAGCAGATTTCGCTGCATCTGGTCACCCAGGCAAATATCCACAACACAGTCACCGATACACAGATCTTGGTTTTCAGTGATGATATGGCGTCAGATGAATCCTTGCCGCAGCCCTACCGCGCCCTGCAGCCGATGCTGCCAGATACAAACTTCCCTGATCGTTTCCCCACTGATTGCCCGCGGACGCAGCATCGGCGAAATCCTGATCGGCAGTACACACCGCAACCTGTTTGATTATAACGATCATCAGTCTCTGGAGACAGCGGCCAGCCAGATTGCGACGGCCATTGAGCGGGCCAGCCTGATCGATCAGACTGACGAGTCCCTCAGCGCCGGGCTGATGAGATGAACGCGATCCAACAGCTCACCCGCCGCTTCAACGTAACTGATAATGTTGAGACGGTCCTGCACATGGTTCATGATGAGGCCATGCGGATCTCAGGCGCCAATGAGGGTGGGATCGTTGTCTTCCAGCATGAATTCAACAACGCTATGCCGGTCCTCATCCGGGAACGGATCGGGACGACCCCGCCGAATCTAACAGCCCTCGACCTGGCGGCTGTCTCCCGCAAGGAAGCTGTCAATATCCCTGATTTCCAGGCCAGCGCGTTTGTGCCTGATTCGGAGAAAATGCGCAGCGGGCTGGTCACTTCCGATCAGCAAGTTGGGGAATGTGGTTGGCGCTCTGCGGCTCTTTTCCCGCAAGACCAATCATTTGATCCCCTGATCCAGGACTGATCCAACTGCTGGTCTCTCAGACCGGGGTGGCTTTGTCCAATATCTGGGAATATCAACAATGCAGCCATGCGGACTTCACTGCTTACCGACCAGGCCCAGGCTCTGAACCGTCTGCTGCAAACCCGTAAGCAAATCGAACCTGAGACCTCGCTTGAGGATGCCGTTGACATCCTGGCAGACGCTATTCAGGAGATCAGCCAATTTGGCGTTGTGATGGTGTATTCCTATGACCGGCAGTTCCAATTGCTCAAGCCGGTTGCATTGAAAGGTTTCAAGCCGGCGGATGCTGAAGTGGTTGCCGAGATCTTCCATCCCTGGGAGAATGTCGTTGAACTGACCAAACCAGAATTCAAGCGCAGCCGGGCATATTATGTCCCTCATGAACACACCGCCAAAACATTTCTCTTTTGTGCCTGACCATTTGATGTTTGACTATACTATCCCGCTGGATTCGGAAGATTCCTGGATCCCGGGCGACCAGTTGATCTTCCCGATCTATGATGGGCAGAACCGCCCGTTGGGTCTGCTCAGTGGATGTGCCCGCTGATGGGATGGCTCCCTCAGATGTGCGCCTGGAAATGTTGGAATTATTTGCCGCTGAAGTCGGGCTGGTGATGGAACGCTCGGCAAAGGTAGCCGAACTCAAAGAGCAGATCGAGTTGGTGGAAACCAAAATCATGCAGGCCGAAGCAGAAGCCCAGGCCGCCCATCATCTGCCGCACCTGAGCGTATTACTGCAGAAAGATCTGGAACAAACCATTGCGTTGCAGCAGTTGTATCACCGGGCGCGCAACATCCGTGTGGGTCTGGATATTGCTGAGACTGTCAACCGGCAGCCAGACCGCCAATCGGTGCTCAATTCCCTGGCCGGCCAGATGCTGACCGAGATGGAGCTGGATATTGCCCTGGTGGCAGAGATCACTGCCGGCGGTCCGCAGTTGATCGGCCAGTTTGGGCCGATCCCGCCAACACCAACCCGCATGTCTTGTTGGGCCAACGCAACCCGCTGCGCGAGACCCTGCAAACTGGTGAGATGGTATTTGTCCCCAACGTGGATGAGAGCAAAGAATGGCGCAATACGCCGCTGCTTCGCAACCTGGAAGCCCGCGGGTTCATCTCCCTGCCGATCGCTTCGAATGGGAAGGTGGATGCCGCGGTGCTGGCGATCTCCAATATCCCCCTGGGCGATGCCACCAAAGAAGATGAGCAGGTCTATGAACTGATCGGCAACCAGGTCTCGCTGACCCTGCAGAACCTGACCCTGCTGACCGAGACCCGCCGGCGCCTGCGCGAGGTGGACTTGCTGCTCGATTTCAGCCGCCAGCTGGGCAGCCTCGATTCTCAGGAGATTCTCAATACCCTGATCAGCAGTGTGCGCCGGGTGCTGCCGCATGCCCATGGTATCCGGATTATGTTATATGACGAAGAAATCCAAATCGTTGCGCACTGAGACAGCTTTTGGATATAACGATAATGATACTCTGATGACGATCTCACATGCGCTGAACGACTTCGATCATCGGGCGCGTTTACCAGAAAGGCGAGACTCAGAATGTGCATGAGGTGGACTTTGCCACCGATTTTGATCTTTCTCCGGATAACCTGTTGAGCTACCGGGAAGCCACTGGCGGCCGCTTGCCGGTTTCGATGCTGCTGATCCCGATCAAGGTGGCCGATACTGTGCGGGGTGTGGTGGAGCTGGATAACTTTAATACCGTAGCGGCATATACAGAAGAAGACCAGGCCCTGGTTGAATCGCTGACCCAGCAGATCGCCCTGGCGCTGGAAAATGCCCGTCTTTACGCTGAAAGCCGCCGCTCCAATGAGGAACTTGAGCAGGCTGTCGTCCTCGCACCGCCGAACTGGCTGAGGAGCACCAATTCTCCCAGATCCTGCTCAAGATCAGCTCTGAGCTGTCTTCCAGCCTGGACCTGAATATGGTGCTGAACCAGTCACTGGAGATGCTGTGCGATGCCACCGGGGCGGAACAGATCAATATTTATATCTCCCAGCCGAACGACCCCCATTTATTCTACCGGGCAGGCGCCGGGATCCATGAATCCCCGCCAATGGGCGGTGCAACCTCCACGCTGACCGCCAAAGAGGGCCTGGCCGGCTGGGTATTTGAAAACCAGAAGCCGATCGTGGTGCAGGACCTGCTGACCGATTCGAAATGGAAGAAGAACCACGGCGTAAACCCGGTCTACCGCAGTACGGTAGTTACCCCGTTGATCGTCGGCCAGGATGTGCTGGGCTGCCTGATGCTCTTCCACCGCCAGCCGAACCATTTCCGGGAAGGGCTGGCAGACCCGATCCAGGCGGCAGCCAACCAGTTTGCCGTCACGATCAATAATGGCGAGCTTTTCCAATTGATCCGGGACCAGGCGGAAGACCTGGGCACTATGCTCCGTTCCCAGCAGATCGAAACCAGCCGCTCCACCGCCATGCTTGAGGGCGTGGGTGATGGCGTGCTTGTCACTGAGAATCACAACATCATTACCCTGTTCAACCATGCCGCCGAGACCATGCTAGGGCTGAACCGAGCAGAGGTGCTCGGCAAGACCCTGGATGACTTTGTCGGCCTGTTTGGCGGCGCTGCCCAGACCTGGATGGATACGATCCGCACCTGGTCGATCAGCCCCAACCTGCCGGAGAGCAGCGAGATGTACCAGGAGCGACTCTACCTTGAGGATGGGCGGGTGCTCTCTGTACACCTCTCCCCGGTCAGCGACCGGCAGGAATTCCTCGGCACGATCTCGATCTTCCGGGATATTACCCACGAAGTGGAGGTGGACCGGTTGAAATCCGAATTTGTCGCTACCGTCAGCCATGAGCTGCGCACGCCGATGACCCCGATCAAAGGCTACGTGGAATTCCTGCTGATGGGCGGCGCCGGAGAGCTTAACGAGCAGCAGCTTGAATTCGTCAACGTGATCAAAACCAATATCGACCGCCTCAGTATTCTGGTCAATGATCTGCTGGATGTCTCCCGGATCGAATCTGGGCGGGTGGCGCTTAACTTCCAGCCGATCGACATGCATGAGGTGGTGGAAGAGGTGCTCGAGGTGATCAAACAGCGCTCCGACAGCGACCAGCGGCCAGTCAGCTTTGATATCACCATTCCGGATGATCTGTCCATTATTTACGGGGATGCCGAGCGCGTGCGCCAGATCGTTACCAACCTGGTGGATAACGCTTATAAATATTCTCCTGAAGACAGCGTAGTGACGATCACTTTATCGGATAAAGAGGGTGAAGTACAATTGGATGTGATCGATCAGGGGATTGGTATCTTCCCTGACGAGCAGGAAAAGATCTTTGAACGCTTCTACCGCGGCGAGAATCATCTGGTGATGGCAACTGCCGGTACCGGGCTGGGTCTGCCGATCGTGAAAGAGCTGGTAGAAATGCACAACGGGCGCATTTGGGTGCGCAGCACTGGCGTGCCCGGAGAGGGCAGCACTTTCTCCTGCACGCTGCCGATGTATGAGACCGAACGAGAAACCATTCGACTAGAGGATGAATGATGGCAAAAATCTTAATTGCTGAAGACGAACGTGATATCCGCGACCTGATCACCCTGACCCTGCGCTTTGCCGGGCATGAGGTGGTGGCTGCAGTGAACGGCGAGGATGCCTACAACAAAGCCCAGGAAGTCAAACCAGACCTGATCATGATGGATGTGCGCATGCCCCGGATGACTGGATATGAAGCCTGCCGGCTGATGAAAGAGATCGACGAACTCAAGCAGGTGCCGGTGATCTTCCTCTCCGCCAAAGGGCAGGAATCAGAGGTCTCTGCCGGGCTGGAAGCCGGCGCAGTGGAATATATCCTCAAGCCGTTTGCCCCCAATCAACTCACCGAGCGGGTGGCAGCCATTCTGGAAAAGTATAAGCAGGAAGAGTAACACTCTGGCAGAACTGCCTCGAGAAGGAAGCTGATGAGCGCGATCATCATTGAAGACAAGATCGTCCATTACGAAGTGCTGGGACGCGGCAAACCGATCATCTTTTTGCATGGATGGGTTGGTTCATGGCGCTATTGGATCCCGGCGATGCAGTCTGCATCTGCTTCGTACCGCGCCTACGCTTTTGATCTGTGGGGATACGGCGAGACCGCCAAAGAGAACCCCAATTATTCCCTGGAAGACCAGGTCGATCTGCTCGACCAGTTCATGAACGCCATGGGTATCGGTAAAGTGGCCCTGGTAGGCCATGGATTGGGTGCGGCAGTTGCCCTGCTGTATGCCGCTAAGCATGCCTTTGTGGTCGACCGGGCGATGGTCATTTCGATCCCGGTTTTAGGCAAAGGTGTGGTGGAGAACCCTGGCAGCCTGGACCCGGTGGAATTGACCGACCGGCTGCTGAATGGCTCGGACGGTGTAAACTCGGTGCGCGGTGAGGCTGCCAAAATCGACCCGGCAGCGATCCAGACCTCTATGGCGGAGTTGAACTATATCAACCTGCTGGAGATCTCCCGCCAGGTGACAACTGCCTCGCTGGTGGTGCAGGGGATCAAGGACCCGCTGGTGCCCAATCAGGAGATGGAGGATACAGCCGGACTACCTGGTATGTTCCACCAGGTGGTCTTCTCCGATGCCGGACACTTCCCGATGCTCGACCGCCCGAATAAGTTCAACCGCCTGATGAAAGACTTTTTAGACTTGCCCTCCGGCGAAAGCCCCACCCAGCTCCAGCTCAAGGATGAGTGGAAGCGCCGCGTACGGTAATCCCCTAAGTATTGCTAAATCGTCTAGAAATGCCCCGCCAGGGGCTTTTTTTGTTTTCAGCAAACGCCGACAAAATCACACTACGAATGGATGCCTGCGGTAAAATATTGACACAGATGAGTAAAGGAGACCTACCATGGCGAGAAAACTGATCCCGGGAATTACCTGTTTAGCGTTGCTGGCGCTGGTGGGTTGTAACTTGCCCTCCCGGATAAACCCGGAGGAGAATCCTCCCACGGCATTGACCCTGGCGGTGATGACCGTCCACGCCCAGGAGACCCTGCTGGCCTGGACCGCAGAAGCCCCAACCCACACGCCGTCGCAATCCCAGCCGACGATCACCCTGGCCCCGACCGATGGCCCCGATCCCACCGACCAGCCGGCAGAAGACATCTGCGACCTGGCCAACTTTGTGGATGATGTCACCATCCCGGACGGCACCGAGTTCCTCCCTGGGGAAACATTTACCAAGACCTGGCGGATCAGCAATGAGGGCAGCTGCACCTGGAATTCAGACTACGATGTGGTTTTTGACGAGGGTGATGCCATGGGTGCTGAACCCTCCACCTCGATCAGCAAGGCCGATATCACCACCGGAAAGGAAGTGGACATCTCGGTGGAGATGACCGCCCCGGTGGAAGAGGGCACTTACCGCGGCACCTGGCAACTGCGCAATGATGCCGGTGTGATCTTCACCACCACCGGGTTCTGGGTGGAGATCAAGGTGATTGAGCCGGAGATTTTCAGCAGCAAGACCAGTTTCAAGATCGAGCAGGCCGAGGAAGGTGATCTGGATGAGGGCGCTTCCCCGCCGGTCAGGGATGCCGACTTCCAGTTCTACGTGGCTTCTCCCAATGATAAGCAGATCAAGCCGTTGAACGGCGCCGAGTTCCTGCTGATGGGCGAGGACCAGGTGGAGTACGGCGACTGCAACGAGGCTGAATTGGAGAGCGATCCGATCCAGGTGGATGAGGACCTGGTCGGTCAGTGGGTGTGTTACCGCACCAGCGAGGGGCGGCTGGGACGCTTTGAGATTGTCTCTTTGCTGCCGAATGACATCACTCAGATCCAGACGATCACGCTGAAGTATGTGACCTTTAGAGAGCCGTAGGGCTTGATGTCGTCCTCCGAGCAACTGAAGACAAAACTAATCGACAAAGCCCACCAGTTGGGCTTTGTGCTGGCTGGCGTCACCACCCCCGATCCGCCGGAGAGCTACCCGCGCTTTGCAGAGTGGGTAGCGCAGGGACGGCATACCGGGATGGCCTGGATCGCCTCCGAGCACAGCCTTACCCGCCGCAAAGACCCCAGAGAGGTGCTGCCGGAGTGCGAGTCGATCCTCGTGCTGGGGATTCCGTATCCGGGAAGCGCAGAAGCTGGCGGGATTGCCGCTTATGCCCGCGGGGATGATTACCACGATCTGATCCCCCCGCGGATGGCGGAACTTTCTGAATATTTGAATGAGATTGACGAAGAAGAGATCCCCGCCCGCTGGTACACCGATACCGGCCCGCTGCTGGAGCGCGATCTGGCCCGGCGCGCCGGTCTGGGCTGGATCGGCAAGAGCGGGATGCTGATCAACCCCGGGATCGGCACGTACTTCCTGCTGGCTGAGATCCTGCTGGGGATTGCCCTCCCTCCGGATGCCCCTTTTGAGGCGGATCAGTGTGGCAGTTGCACCCGCTGCCTGGAGGCCTGCCCAACGAGTTGTATCCTCCCGAACCGCTCCCTGGATGCCAACCGCTGCATCTCCTACCTGACCATCGAGAACAAGGGCGCAATTCCACCAGAACTGCGTCCGCTGATAGGCGAGTGGCAGTTTGGCTGTGATGTCTGCCAGCAGGTCTGCCCGTGGAATCGCTTTACCCCCGAGGAGACCGATCCAGCTTTTACCCCGAGAGAGGGAGTGCCGCCAGAGCAACCGTCAGAGGAGTTTGCCTTCACACCGGAGGAGTTCAATCGAAAGTTCAAAGGCAGCCCGGTAAAACGCGCCAAACGGCGCGGCTATCTGCGCAATACCGCCGTTATTCTGGGCAACCAGAGGGAGGAGAGTGCCGCTGAGGGGCTGGGAGCCGCACTACAGGATTTTGAGCCGCTGGTGAGATCACATGCCGCTTGGGCGCTGGGCCAGATCGGGGGGGAGGCAGCAGGGAATCTGCTGCGGGCCGCACTGGTGGTGGAGGAAGATGCTGAGGTGGCTGGGGAGATCAGGTCGGCGCTGGAGAGACTTGGCGGGATGTAGGTATTCTTGTTTGGAAATAGAGGTGGGGTATATGGGCAATTATTGGAAAAGATGCATATTATGTATAATATTATACAGAATACGATATAAAATCAACAATAATTGAAAATCAGAAAATCTCCCCGATTACTTCTCACCAATTCTTCTCAAAGCCAAACATACCCCTGAGCGGTTCGAGCGAGACCGGCACGATCAGGGCCTGCATAAAGCCGCCTTCCTCGCGCCGCCTCAATTGCAGATTTTGCGTACTTGGAAGTCCGACCGGGATCACCAGCCTTCCACCGACCTTGAGCTGGTTCTTGCGCGGACAAATGCTGCAGTTGTACCCGCTGTCTGGAGGTCTGTCCGTGGAATCGTTTTACCCTCGAGGAGACCGATCCGGCTTTTCCCCGAGAGAGGTAGTGCCGACCGCATTCCCTGGAGAGGAGAGCGCCGCCGAGGGGCTGGCTGCCGCACTACAGGATTTTGAGCCGATGGCGAGGGCAGATGCTGCCTGGGCACTGGCAGTGGAGCAAGATGGTGAGGTGGCCGGGGAGAAATGGTCGGGGAGCGAGTTTTCTTTCCTAGATTGAAATCAGTTGTGTCTGGTAGAGGAATGGGGAGTGTGAAAGGAATGATAAAAAAAAATATTCAAAATTGTAAAAAATTATACTACTTAACGATTAATAGCAATAACTCTTGAACAACAGATAATCTCCCCGACTACTTCTCACCAGTCCTTCTCGAATCCAAACGCCCCCCCCGCAGCGGCACGAATGAGACCGGCACGATCAGGGTCTGCTGAAAGCCGCTTTCCTCGCGCCGCCTCAATTGCAGATTTTGCGTACTTGGAAGTCCGACCGGGATCACCAGTCTTCCGCCGAGAGATGGCCTGCCGATCGCGTCCCCCGGGGAGGAGTTTCTCCTACACCCCAGAGGACTTCAACCGTAAGTTCAATGGCAGCCTGGTGAAACGCGCCAAACGGTGCGGCTACCTGCGCAATACCGCCGCGGCGCTGGGCAACCGGGGAGGGGAGAGTGCCGTTAGGGGTGAGGTGCCGGATTACAGGATTTTGAGCCGTTGGGGGGGTCACACGCTGCCTGGGCGCTGGGCCAGATCGGGGGTAAGCAGGCGGGGAGTCTGCTGCGGAACGCTCTGGCGGTGGAGGAAGATGTAGAGGTGGCAGAGGAAATCAGATTGGCGCTGGAAAACCTTGGCGCTGGGTAGTTTTTGGGGTGGTGATATGGGGAGAGGAAATGTTGGGATGAAAAGGCGCGTTCAGAGTGTGGGGTGAAAAGAAAATTGAAACATATTCACGAAATGTAAAATATCATACATAATTTATATTATATTCAATTGTCCTTGAATTTCTGTCGATTTCTCTCCAGTTACTCCTCCCCTGAAGAAGGATCAATCTTTTGATCCAATGATTCAGTGAGGGCGGATTCTACCGGGGTTTTCTTCTTTCTGAAAATAATCAGCATGATAACGAGGATGAGGATACTTACTGAAGCTGCGATGATCATACTGGTCTTATATGAAGGGATTATGTTTACCGTCCAGAGAATATAGGGAAATACAAAAAGGATCCCTCCAGCGATTGCAAAGATAGTTCTTCTAATCCTATTGGTTGAGGTAACTACTTGGTCATTTAAGGAATTTTCAATTAGCATCATGATAGAAAAGAGTCCCCCAAATGCTATGGAAATTACGATTAGTGGCCATGTATAATCAATACTTATCGCTGGTTGGAATAGGAAGACATTTGCCAACCATACTAACCAAACCAGGAGTAGAATGATTTTTCTCAAGAGATTGTAACTTGAGAAATGCCAGGTTGTAAGTAATAAAAGGATGATTAATATTACCCCCAAGATGATTTCAAGATAAATTATCTCTGGGATTTTACTTATAGATAACGACTCAATTTTATATTCTCCAACTGGAACGGTAATCCATTCACCTTCGGATGTTCTAATTAGGACACCATCAACCCCCATAGCAAAGATAAAAAAACCGCTATTCAAGTCAAAGAATGCATCCAAAGGCCCTGGAGAATAGTATGCCAATCTGTTTCGATGAGTTTTTTGGTAGAAAATTGTCTCTGCTTCCGAGGGGTAGATATAATCTGTTACTGGTTCCCAGGTTTTTCCACCATCCAGCGACTGCTCAAAAACGCCATTTTTAGATAGCTGAAACAATAATTCTCTATCAGGTGACGAGATGCTTCTCTCACCCCATTCCCCATAATATTGGCATCCTAATTCATCCCGATCGGGATATTCAACAATCTGTGACCAGGATAGTCCACTATCTGTACTCCTGAAAATCTCATCGTAATACCCGGCAAAAGCAATTATCTGATCCTCATCAGAGATAAGGCAATCAATACCATAATTAGGGTATCCTGCATCGGCGATTACCAGCAGGCTGCAAAGAGGAAGCAGCAGCAATGCCCTTTTGTCCCGGATAGTTTGCGGCAATACCCAATTCTTCCAATGATGCCATGCCAAGAGTGTTGAGACCAGGGCGATCAGGTCAGAGGGGTCTCGGGTGATCATGATCGGCGATCCCAGAACCTGAGAGAGGGCGTTCACCAGCCATTCATTCCAGGGCTGGAAGGAGTTGGCGATTATGAAGATGCCAAAGATCGTTGAAAAGGCTAAAATCTCAATCAAGCGCGATTTAGCTTTCACATCAGAAGGGATTACAAGCGAGAGAAATGCCGCCAGGGCAAAGGGTGTGAAGTACAGCCAGGCAAAGTCGCTGAGTTTGCCGGTGAACCATGAAGGCCAGTAAACTCTGAGAGCAAAGCTGTTGGCTGCCAGGATCAAGATCGCCGCCAGGCTCAGCGGGCTGCTCAACAAGGAAAGCGATTTGGTCAGGGTTTTATCTTTTATTTCCATCTTGTTCACCGGATCGATCATTCACCCGCCTGTATCTTACTACCAATCCTTCTCGAAACCAAATATCCCCCGCAGCGGCACGAACGAGACAGGCACGATCAGGGTCTGCTGGAAACCGCCTTCCTCGCGCCGCCACAATTGCAGATTCTGCACTCCGGGCGGCCCAACTGGGATCACCAGACGTCCGCCGACCTTGAGCTGGTTCTTCAGCGGCTCAGGGACGCTGGGGGCCGCGGCGGTGACCATGATGGCGTCAAAAGGCGCTTCTTCCGGCCAGCCGCAGGAGCCGTCCGCGTGGTGGATGAATACATTCTCAATGCCGAGTTCTTTCAGGGTGCAGGCGGCGTTTTCGGCCAGAGATTTATGCCTTTCCACGGTGAAGACCTGGGCGCACATCTGGCTGAGGATCGCTGCCTGGTAGCCCGAACCGGTGCCGATCTCCAGGACGCGCTCGTCGCCTTCCAGTTTGAGCAGTTCGGTCATCAGGGCGACGATGTAGGGCTGCGAGATCGTCTGGCTTTCGCCGATCAGCACTGGCCGGTCGTCGTAGGCGATATCTCGTCTCTCATGAGGGATAAATTTGTGCCGGGGGATTGCCCGAAAGGCCGCCAGCAGGCGCGGGTCTTTTATTTGTCGGGCCTCGATCTGGCTCGCTACCATCCGTTCTCGCTGGCGGGTGTAACCTTCTTCTTTCATCCTGTCTGGTCTGCTCCCTTTCGGGCGATCTCCAGCAAAGTTTCAAAGTCATCCCGCGGGGCGGATTTGTTCCAGCGTTCTTCCCCACACTTTTCGCACCTGAACCGGATCCGGTAGCTGTCCTTATGCGGCTGGACGGCGATCGGTTCCATCAGTCCCTGGCAGGGTTCCGCCCGATCACCGGGTTGAATGTCGACGTGCTTGCTCCACAGGCATACCGGGCAGTGGTTGGTGAATCCATCTCCGGCCACTTCGGCGCCGCAGTGCTCGCAGATAAAATCCTCAATCCGCCTCTGGAATTTCGGCCCTTCCAAATTTCACTCCTCACGCGCCTGCAGTTGGTCGGAGATCATCCGGTCGATCTTGCCCATCGGGATTTCGTCCAGATCCGCCAACGGGATCCAGCGTGCATCCTGATGGTAACGCAGTTCTATGGTGTCGGACCTCAGTTCGGCGTGGAAGGCGTGCAGGGTGACTTTGAAGTGGGTGTAGGCGTGCTTGAAGGCCCCGACCGGTTGGCGCACTTCTATTCTACACGCAAGTTCTTCCAAAATCTCGCGTTTCAGGCAGTCTTCCAGGCTTTCACCGGGTTCCTGTTTGCCGCCGGGGAACTCCCACATCCCGCCGAGCATGGCGTCCTGCGGGCGCTGGGTAATCAACACAGTATTATTTTCCCCATGGATGACAGCCGCAGTGACGATGTAATGCGGAGTTTTCTTTTTGGCCTGTTTGACCGGGAATTCGTCCACCCGCCCGGAGAGATGTGCCTGGCACAGGTCCGCCAGCGGGCAGACGGCACAGTTTGGGCTGCGCGGCAGGCAGACCATCGCTCCCAGGTCCATCAGCGCCTGGTTGTAGTCGGCGGCTTGCCCTGCGGGGAGGTGTTCCTCGGCCAGCGCCCAGATTTCTTTCTCTCCCGCAGATGTGTTGATCCATGCATCCACGACAAACAGCCGGGCATACACCCGCTTGACGTTGCCATCCACCACGGCCTCGTCCTGCCCGAAGGCGATTGAGAGGATCGCCCCGGCGGTGTAGCGTCCGATGCCTGGAAGGGAGAGAAGGGTGGATTTGTCCTCGGGGAGCGCGCCGTTGTATTTATCTGCCACTATGCCGGCGGCTTTGTGCAGATTGCGCGCCCGGCTGTAATAGCCCAGTCCTTCCCAGGCGTTGAGCACCTCCTGCTGGCTGGCGGCTGCCAGGCTGGCGATATTTGGGAACTGCGCCATCCAGCGCTGGTAGTAGGGGATCACCGTCTCTAGCCGGGTTTGCTGGG
This sequence comes from uncultured Chloroflexia bacterium, assembly GCA_963722735.1. GTDB lineage: Bacteria > Chloroflexota > Anaerolineae > Anaerolineales > UBA11579 > UBA11579. The sequence goes on along the minus strand of CAVROH010000031.1, from coordinate 32,903 downwards.
CCATGATCTCGGAGACCCACACGGCGTACGGCGCGGGGTCATCCCGCCAAGGGAGCGAGCGTCCTTCCTGGGTGTACCACTTTAGGAGTTGTTGGGAGAGTTGAAATTTCATCTGACAAATAAAAAGAGTTTGCCGCGGCAAACTCTTTGGGATTGGTTGCTGGTTGGCTTACAACTGCCAGCGGGTGCGGCTGGGGATCAGCTTGTAGTCGAAGTTTTCCACCATGCCATGCAGCAGCAGGCCGAGGTCATCCCATTCATCCGAGTCGAGGATATTCTTTGCTCGGTTCAGGCTGGGGATCAGCGCTTCCACCGTCAGGCGGGGATAGTCTCCATATTGCGTCAGCCAGGCTTCATGCAAGGTAAGCCCCATACTTTTCCAGGGTGGGCATGAACTTGCGGATATGGAACTCAAAGTATTCTTCTTCACGGCCGGGGAGGATGTCCCAGGTCATCATCAGTTTTACTTCGGCTGCCATTGATCTGCTCCTTCAGGGCACTGCGCCCAGGATGGTGGATCAGTGTTTGTATTTCAGCACGACGACTTTGGTCTCTTCCGGAATATCGCGCCCGCTGATCTTGAGACTTTCTTCCGGGGTGATCTGGTCGCTAAGCCCGATCTGCTTGAGGAACCCGCTGAGGTCATCGAGTTTCAGTTTGCAGTCCGGGGTCTTGTAGTGCATCGGGATAACGATACCGGGTTCGATCAGGTTGACCACCTCGGCGGCTTTTGCTGCCGACAGGCTCATCCCGCCGCCGACCGGCACCAGCAGGACGTCCACATTGCCAAAGGCATCCACTTCCTTGCGGGTGGGCACCGATTTCAGGTCGCCCAGATGTCCGATGTTGATGCCGTCGTAGTCGAAGACATACACCATATTGCGCCCGTTGCCTTCCTGATCGTGCTTGCCCACGGGTACGGCGGTGAGGAAAACGCCGCCGATCTCATACTCGCCGGGGCCGTCGAGCTGCCATTTTGCGCTCTTTTACCCCGTCGGTAAAACTATGGCCGGGGGCATTGTGGCTGATGGTGACGATATCCGCCTTCAGGGAGAGGGCGCTGTATCCGATTGCAGCATGGTCGTATGGGTCGGTGACCACAGTAGCCATGCCGCGCTCGGTAATTCGAAAACAAGAATGTCCGTACCAGGTAATTTCCATGTAACCTCCAAATAACAAGTCAATTATATCATCTCGGTGATGATCAACAACTGAAACGATTATATGAGTAAGGGGTCTGAAACCTGTGGGGTGCGGCTGTTTGTCAATATTGGAAAAAGCGTTGTGTTACTTAACGATCGAATACACGTAGCAGTCCCGAGGCTTCTTGTCCACATTGGGGTGGAACAGCCAGCGGCGCAAGATGCCTTCACGGTGCATGCCGATCTTTTCAAGCACGTGGGCGGAGGGGTGGTTGTCCAGATCGCAGACCGCCCCTACGCGGTAGATCCTCGGCTGGGCCATCGCCCATTCCACGATCAGTTTGGCGGCCTCGGTGGCGTAGCCTTTTTCCCAGAAGTCGCGGGCGAGCACATAGCCCAGGTCGGCGCGGTGGTCGGTGATTTTGACTTCGATCATCCCGATGACCTCTTTGCTTTCCTTGAGGCACAGTACCCAGGGAAAGGCGGTGCCGGCCAGCCAGACATTTTCGCAGCGCTTGATGAACTTGTGCGTGTCAGAGATGGTTTCGTGGGGCGGCCAGGTGAGGTAGCGGGTGACAAGCCTGTCGGCGGCGTAATTCCTGAAGATCGATTCTGCATCCTCTGACTCAGGCGGGCGCAGGGTGAGCCGGCTGGTCTCAAATCGTTCTGGTGGTTTCAAGGCTGCTCCTTAGGACCGGCAAACCTGGGATCTTGCTGAGTGGGGTCCGATCCGCATCTATTTTATCACCATCGGTACTGCTATAATACCTGCATGAATGCCGCACGGCTTGACCCCCATCACACGGCAGACGGTCAGATCGAGAGCCTGGCACCGTCACATTGGCGGCTGACAACCGATTCCGGCCCGTCTGGGCGCTATCGTCTGGCGCAGTTGGATGATTACCACCATTTGCGCCGAAAGCAGTTCCCCTGGCGGCCGCCCTGCACCCTGGCTTTGCAGACCCGGGCTTCTGCCGCCGATCTGCCCGGCACCTGGGGCTTCGGGCTGTGGAACGATCCTTTTGGCGCAGGACTGGCTTATGGGGGCACCCGGTTACTGCCGGCGCTGCCGCAGGCGGCCTGGTTCTTCTTCGCCTCTGATCAAAACCACCTCTCTTTTCGCGGTGACATGCCCGCCGCTGGCCCGCTGGCCGGAGTGTTCCGCTCCCCCAGGCTGCCTACCTGGCCCTTCCTGCCGTTGGGATTGGCTGCGCCGATGCTCCTGGCCCGGCCTGTCTCCCGCCTGGCCCGCCAGGCGGCTGCCGCGACTGATCGGTGAGCAGTCTGTTTTGCTGGCTGGTGATGTCCGGGACTGGCATGAATACCAGATCGATTGGCTGCCGGATTCTGTCCGCTTCCGGGTGGATGGAGAGCTGGTTTTGGAGAGCGAGACCAGTCCACAGGGACCTCTGGGATTGGTGATCTGGCTGGATAACCAATACGCTGCCTGGCATCCGGATGGTCGGCTGAATTATGGTACACTCGAAACATCACCCGCCTGGGTCGAGGTAAAGGATCTGAGGATCACATGAACCATCTCCATCGAATCTGCCTGGTGCCGGCGTACACCGGCGTGGGCGGCCCGGCCAGCTTCAGAATGCGCTTCATCGCCGAGGCTGAACGTCAGGGAATTGAGATCTGCGCCGACCTGGATGACCATCCCTACGATGCGGTGATGGTCATCGGCGGTACGCGGCGGCTGGCCAAACTGTGGCAGGTGCGCCGGGCAGGCATCCCGATCGTGCAGCGCCTGGACGGCTTTAACTGGATCCACCGCAGGGTAAAAACCAGCCCAGCTTACTGGGCGCGGGCAGAGATCCGCAACTGGATCCTGCGCGTCATCCGCCGCCATCTTGCCACCCGGATCGTCTACCAGAGCGATTTTGTGGTGGAGAGCTGGAACCGTACCTTTGGCGCGGTGAGCACCCCTTACGATGTGATTTATAACGGCGTGGACCTGACCGATTTCTCCCCGGATGGGCCGGGCGAACCGCCGAAAGACAGGCTCCGAATCAACCTGGTGGAGGGGGCTTACCTCGGCGGGCATGAGATTGGCCTGAAAATGGCCATGGACCTGGCGGAGATTCTGAATACTCAACACAAACTTGACGTGGAATTACAGATCGCCGGTAACATTACCTCGTCGCTGCAGGAGAAATGGAACGCCTATGCCATGGTACCGGTGACCTGGCTGGGGATCATTGAGCGGGCAGCTGTGCCGGAACTGCACCGCTCGGCTCACCTTTACCTCTCCAGCGAGATCAATGCGCCCTGTCCCAATTCGGTGATCGAAGCACTGGCCTGCGGTCTGCCGGTGGCGGCTTTTGATACCGGCTCGCTGCCGCAGATCGTGACTGGCGATGCCGGGCGAGTGGTGCCTTACGGTGGAGATCCCTGGAAGCTGGAGCCTCCCGATATCTCTGCCCTGGCAGAAGCTGTGGCGGAGATCTACCGGGATCAACCACGTTTCCGCAAGGCGGCTCGCCAGCGGGCAGTCGGGGCTTTCAACATCCAGCAGGTGGTGGCCCGCTACCTGGAGGCGCTGCGAAACGCATGAGTGAGCTGATCCGCTTCGAGGGGCGGCTGGGCCTGCAGCAGCGCGTGCTGCCGGATTACCGCGTGCCCTTTTTTGATACGCTTGCGGCTAACTGTGAGGGCGGCTTCAGCCTGTTTGCCGGGCAGCCGCGCCCCGAGGAAGCGATTAAGACTGCTCGACAGGCTGCATAACGGCCATCTGGTGAACAGCCCGAAATCAACATTTATTCCGCGGCCCGCTGTATCTCTGCCGTCAGCCGGGGATCATTGATTGGCTCGAGGACTGGCAGCCGGATGCGCTGGTGGTGGAGGCCAATTCCCGCTACCCCAGCACGCGTAAGGCAATTGCCTGGATGAAAACCCGCAGCCGTCCGGTATTGGGATGGGGATTGGGTGCGCCGCCGACCTCGGGGATACTCTCCGGGATGCAGCGGCAGGCGCGGATCAATTTCCTCTCGCCAGTTGGACGGGATTATCGCCTACAGCCAGCGCGGCGCGGAAGAATATCTGTCGCTTGGCCTGCCGCTGGAGCGGGTCTTTGTGGCGCACAACGCCGCTGCCCACCGGCCGGCTGCACCCCCACCGCCACGCCCCGCAGATTTTGATCGGGCTTTGCTGCTGTTTGTCGGACGCCTGCAAGCCCGCAAGCGGCTGGAGATGCTCTTCAGAGCCTGTGCCGCACTCCCCGCGGATCGGCAGCCCGAACTAGTGATCGTCGGGGATGGGCCGGCGCGCCATGAGTTTGAAGTCCAGGCGCAGGCGATCTACCCGCAGGCACAATTTGCAGGTGCAAAACATGGCGCCGAGTTGGACCCTTATTTCGCCCAGGCGGACCTGTTCGTGCTGCCCGGCACCGGCGGACTGGCCGTTCAAGCAGGCCATGTCGTCATGGGCTGCCGGTGATCGTCGCCCAGGGAGATGGCACCCAGGAGGATCTGGTGCGCCCCGGAAACGGCTGGCTGATCCAGCCCGGCAGCCAGCAGAGCCTGAATACCGCCCTGCAAGATGCCCTATCCGATCCAGCCCGGCTGCGCCGGATGGGGGCTGAATCCTACCGCATCACTGCCGAGGAGATCAACCTGGAGCAGATGGCGGCCAGCTTCATCCGGGCAATCAATCAGGTGCGGGAAGAAATTCGGATGTATCAGGATGGATAATCTCTGGAGGACTCGATGAAAAATACTATTACATTGCTGGTGGTGATCTTGCATAATCTCGACCTGCTGTCCGAATTGCTGGATGCCTGGACGGGGGTCGGGATTCCCGGTACAACACTGCTGCCCAGCATCGGCGGCTACCAGGCGGTAGACCAATTAAAGCGCGGCGGACTGGCCAGCTTGTTGAGTATCATGGAACAGGCCAGCCCCAACCAGCGGATGATCTTCAGCCTGATCGACAACCCGAATACCCTGGCAACCGCTATCTCAGAGGCTGAGCGGGTGGTGGGTGGTTTTGACCGGCCCCACAGCGGGATTCTTTTCACGCTTGATGTCAGCGATGCACTTGGGCTGCGCAAATGGGGGGATACCCGAAAGCTAGAAGCCAGTGCGATCAAAGAGGGCGTAGACGGTAAATTGAAAGACCGCGGCGCAGAGAACCTGCTCAGCTGGTTCGAGGAGGAGGTGCGCAATCTGCATGGAGAACAGACCCTGACCGGCTGGCGCAAGCAGCGCAAGCAGATCGTCTCGGTGGCCTTCAAAACTCATCTTAACCAGCCGGCGGTCGTGACGGTAGATGATGATCTCAAAGCGGTGACCCGGGCTTTCCTCGATAATCCGCATGTCTCTCTGGTGTGTGTGGAAAACCGCGCTGGCCGGCTGGTGGGGATTATCCGCCAGACCGCCTTTGCCGAGATGATGCTCGTCCCGGCGATGCCTGAGCAGTTCATCCAGAAGCCGGAGCAGTATGAGAAAGCAATCGCCTACGTCCGGATGGACCCGGAGCAGCGCGCCTTCGATATCATGGAAGAGCCGATCTTCATCCTCAACGAAGCCAATCTGGAGCAGGCTTACCTGTCCTTCCAGGAATATGGTCTCACCGGCCTTCCGGTGGTTAACAAGCATTACCGGGTGACCAGTTACCTGACGCTGACGGAAGCTGATGGCAGGAATATTTTGGGGAGAAGAATGTAAGCGCTACTCGTCCATCCCTTCGACGATGATCTGAGCAACATCCTTGACCTGCATGCGGCTGCCTTCCGCTTTGGCGGCATCCTGCATCATGATCATGCAGAACGGGCACCCGACGGCCAGGGTATCGGCTTCGGTTGCGGCTGCCTGCTGGAAGCGCCGCCGGTTGACGCCGATCTCGCCGTGTTCCTCTTCCTTCCACATCTGAGCGCCGCCCGCCCCGCAGCAGAAGGATTTCTCGCTGTTGCGAGCCATCTCGACCAGTTGTGCGCCGCTGCTGGTGAGCACCTCTCGCGGGGCGATGGTTATGCTATTCTGCCGCCCCAGGTAGCAGGGATCATGGAAGGTGACCGAACCGGTTTTCTCCCCGTCCAGTTTTAATTTCCCGGCACCGACCAGTTCATCGATCAGTTCAGTGTGGTGGATCACAGTGTAATCCCCACCGAAGGCTTTGTATTCATTCTTGAGGGTGTGCAAGCAGTGGGGGCAGGTGGTCACGATCCGCTTGGGGGCAACTTCGTTTAGCATCTCGACATTGCCGGTTGCCAGCTCGTAGAACAAGTACTCATTCCCCGCCCGACGGGCCGAATCACCGGTGCACTGCTCGTGCTGGCCGAGGACGGCGTAATTGACCCCGGCGCGGCTCAGGATCTGGGCAAAAGCCTGGGCGGTCTTCTGGGCGTTGCCCTCGGTGGCCGGGGCGCACCCCACCCACCAGAGGATCTCCGGTTCGGGGTTCTCGTCGATGGTGGGGACATCCAACCCTTCGGCCCAGTTCAGCCGCTCTGCGGCCGGCACTCCCCACGGATTGGCGCTGCGCTCCATCCCGCGGAAGGCGGTCTGCCATTGCTCGGGGAAGTGGTTGTCCATCAGCACCATCGCCCGGCGGATATCGAGGATGTCGCGCATCGGGTCGTTGCCCACCGGGCAAATGTTGGTGCACGCTCCGCAGGCGGTGCAGGCCATCACCGCCTCAGGGGTGATGGCAAATTCCAACAGGGTCTGGGAGCTTGGCTCTCCGGCGGCTAGGGCATTGATCTCCTGGTTGATGAAATAGCGTTTGTTGATCTCCAGCGCCGCCGGGGAGAGCACTTTGCCGGTATCGTAGGCTGGGCAGACCTCCTGGCAGCGGTTGCACTGGATGCAGGCGTAGGCGTCGATCAGTTGGTAGTAGCTCAGGTCTTCCAGGCGGGATACGCCGAACTGCTCGATGCTGTCATCCTCAAAGTCGAGGGCTTCCAGCTCACCGGGGGAGGAGAACTCCGGGGTGAGCAGGAAGTTGATCGGGGCGAAGAACAGGTGGATGTGCTTGGAATAGAGGAAGTATGGCACGAAAAGCATGATCGAGCCGATTGCCAGCCACCAGCCGAAATGCTCGCCGATTGTCAGGGACTGGGTTGACCAATTCGCCCACAGCCCGGAGATCGCATTGGCGGCTGGCTGCCAGCGGTCCGCGCCGTGGAGGGCCAACTGGAAGGATTCGCCCGCCAGCCGCGCCCCGACATGCAGCACCACGAAAGAGCCGACGATCAACGAATCCTGCTGGCGGCCGTGTACTGCTTGAGGGTGCAGCAGGGTCTCCTCCCGCGTGGAGAGGGCTTTGTCCCGGACGACGAATCGGCGGATGAGCATGAAGATCATACCGGTGAGCACAAATACTGAGAAGATATCGGAGAACAGCCGGTAGAGGTTGCCGATCAGCCCCTCGCCGAGGAAGTTGAACCCGGCGATATAGCCTTCCAGCAGGTCCCCGACATTCACCAGCAGATAGAAGATGAAGCCGTAGACGATCAGGGCGTGGAAGAAGCTGACCAGTGGGCGCGCCCGCCAGACCGGGGAGAGGGTGCCTGTTTTTACCAGCACACCTGGCAGACGTTTGAGCGCCGCGCCCCAATCGGGTGTGCCGCGCCCCCGCCGGATGACGGCGATGATCTTGCGGGCAGCCTGGAAGGCGAGGTATGCGGTTGTGAGCGTCAGTAGGAGGAAGAGCAGCTTTTCAAGGGTTGAAAGCATCAAGAACCTCGGTGTGAGTAGGTTGGAGTGAAATGGATAAAGTTAGGGGGAATTTTACCATGGGGGAGAGGTACGGGTAGCAGCAGGGATTGGTGAGTTGGGAAATGCTCATCGATCCATCTCTAGTCAGAGTCCGCCACCGAGCGGACTTGGCATTCGTTGGGGCGGATTAATCCGCCGGAACAACCCACAACTAAAAATCCCTCCGCATTACCGCAGAGGGATTTCCTACTCACCAATCACTCAGTCCCATCAAAATACGCCAGCGCCGCTATCACCGCCGGATCGGTCTCCAGGGTGAACTCGTCCCAACTGCCGGGGGCTTCGATATCCACGATGATGCCGTTGTGCTCCCAGTCGGCGTTGGGGTTGTTGGCGGGGATAAAGCGGTCGTGGGCGATCCAGGCCAGCGAGCCGTCATCGAAGTCGTAGCCCCACAGCACTTCCACGTTGCCTTCGGTGGTTTCGCCGATGATCGTGGCGCGCCCCTGATCCTTGAGCACGCCGGAGAAGATCTCGCCGAAACTGACCGTATCCGTCCCGACCAGCACGGCCAGCGGAAGGTCGGCGGAGCCGCCCACATTCTTGCGCGGCACTCTGAAGGGTTCGGAACCCTCCCGGTTGGAGAAATGTCCCACCACGCCGCTGGTGAAGTATCCCAGCGTATTGGAGGCGATATTCTCCCAGCCGCCGCCGTTCAGCCGGTTATCCAGGATGATCCCGTCCAGCGGTTGATCCTCGGTCAGGGCGTTGAGGGCCTCTCCCACCTGTTTGTCGATGGTGGAGTCGGAGAAGGTCGGGATCAGGATATAGCCGATCCGCTTGCCGCCGGGGGTGGTCAGGGCTTCGTACGGCACCGGGATGGCGCTGTTGATCCGGGCACGCGTCACGGTCATGTCGCGCGGTTCTTCGCCCGGCGTCTGGAGCACGAAATGCGCCTCCGTGCCCGGTTCGCCCAGCATCAGGTCCAGGGCAGCGCCTTCCTCATCATCAAATCCCACCCCTTCCACGGAGAGGAAGACATCATGCGATTTGATCCCGGCGGCTTCCGCCGGACTGCCCGGGAAAGTCAGCAGCACCACCGCCAGGTCCTTTTCCTCTTTAAATGATACCCAAACGCCAATCCCGACGTAATCATTATTGCCGGCATATGCTGCTTCGTCGGCGGCGACCTGCTGGGGGTTGAGATAGGCGGAGTGGTCGTCGTTCAGTTCCCAGATCATCTCGTCCATGGTGATGTAGAAGCTCTCGGTATCTAACCCGGCTTCCACGCTGGCCTGATAACGGTCGTGGACTTCATCCCAATCCACGCCGTTGAAGTCGGGATAGAGGTATTCCTCGTTGACCGCCTCCCACAGCTGCTGGAAGATCTCCAACTGGAATTCGGTGACCAGCGGGGTCAGGGTCGGGGTTGGTTCGGGCTGGAAGATCGGTTCTGGTTGATTCGGTTGCTCTGGCTGCTCTGGGGTGGCTGCATGAGGCTGGGTGGGGATTGGCCCCAGGTTGGAGGTCGAGGTGGCTCGGGTGAAGGTATTGGTCACCGTCTGGCAGGCAAAGCTCAGCATACCGAGCACCAAAATCAGAGTCAGCAGCCGTGTGGTTCGGGAAGTTTTCATTATTACCTCTTGAGATCGGGTTTATGCCCCGCCGGCGGTGTACAGGCTGGGGTCGGTGGGCGTCTGGCCGGACGGGTCCCACACATAGACGTAATCTCCCACGTTAGCCCACAGATACAACCAGTGAGAGTCTCCGGGGGAAAGATTGACGCAGCCGTGGGACTGTTCGTAGCCAAAATAATTGTGCCAGTAAGCCCCGTGCAGGGCGCGGGCTTCATCAAAATACATCGTCCAGGGGACATCTTCGATATAGTAGTAATCCGAGCGGTCGGCTTCAAATGCACCCGACATCGGGGTGGATTCGACTTTCTCGAAGATTTGGAAGAGTCCGGGGCGCGTCCACCATCCGGGGATCCCGGTGGAAGTCAGGCTGGCGAAGGCCAGCCGCCCCTCCTGGTAGACCGAGATGGTCTGCTCGAACAGATTGATCTCAATCCAGCGCCCATTGGTGACGCCTTCGGGCGGCGTCTTGGCCGGATAGACCAGCGCAGTGAGAGATTTGTCCACCCATTCATCCGGGCCGATCATCAGCCAGGTTAATCCGCCGATCTCAACTTCCTGGTACACCTGAATGACATCGAACTTGGCTACGGCGCGTCCGGTTTTGGAGGCATCATCCCCGCCAGGCGCCTGATAGACATCGCCGGGATAGATCACCCAGCCGAACTTTTGTGCCGGTGTACCGGTGAAGACAATCCCGTTGAAGGTGGATGGCGCTACCTGTCCGCTGGTGTGCCCGCCGCGCACCCACATCCCCGGGTCTACCATGTAACTTTTCCCTTGTCCGGCGCCCTGAGAATAGTCGACATACGAGATGAAGTTGAATCCGGGCGGGATCACCTGGAAGGGGTTTTGGTTGAGGGCTGCATCTTCTATCGAACGGAAGAACGGGGTTTCACCCTGATGCAGGCGGACGTAATTGAAAGGCAGCGCAGAGAAGGCGGCGTCCAGCACGCTGCCGGGCAGCGGATCGCGCGGCAGGCTGACCCCATTTTGGGCTTGTTGATGGAGGTAAGCCGCCGGGCCATTCAACTGGCAGTTGGATGCGTCGGACTGCGGTTGGCCGGGCAGGCACAACGGGACCTCCGCCAGCAGTGTCGCCGCTGCCGCGGTAGATGGGGCAGCCAGGGCAGCCAGCCCAATCACGATCAAGGTAATCCAGAGTGTTTTGGTCGATTTCATAGAGTGAGATTATAACTGATTCCTTTACCTAACCCGGACTGGAAATCCCCCTGCTATCTTACGCCAACAAACAACAAATTTGTAAACCGCCTGGTGACCCTGCGTGATATAATCACCAGCGTGTTGTGCCCTGGCGGGTGGGGGTATAGTTTCAGGCGCACAGCGCATCAGATTATAGAGAATAGACCCCTTGAATAGGGACAGGAGATACGATGACAGACAAACAAAAACTCACCGAGGTTGCCAACGATCTGGTGGTTACCATCGAGTATAAATTGACCGTGGATGGCGAGATGATCGATTCCTCCGAGGGCGATGCCCCGCTGGAATATCTGCATGGACATGCCAATATCATTTTCGGCCTGGAGAAAGAGCTTACCGGGATGAAAGTCGGCGAGAGCAAGAACGTGGAAGTTTCCCCCGAAGAAGGCTACGGCGAAGTTGACGATGAGGCTGTCCTGGAGGTTCCCCGCGGCGAGTTCCCCGAAGATGTGCCCCTCGAGCCGGGCATTGAGCTTGAGATCACCGATGATGAGGGCGATATGATGTTCGCCACGATCATCGAGATCGGTGATGAGGATGTGGTGCTGGACACCAATCACCCCCTGGCCGGACAGACGCTGTTCTTCGAGGTCAGCATTGTTGATCTGCGCCAGGCTACCGAGGACGAGATCGAGCACGGCCATGTCCATTTTGGGAATGACCACGACTAAAGCAAACCTTTAGGGTTACTTTAGTCAAAATACGAGTCCTGAAAGCGCCTGAGATAATCAGGCGTTTTTCTTTTTCCCCAAAACAAGATTATAATAAGATAAATATTATCTAAATTAACCAAAAGGAGAACGATGTCCAGAAGAATTGCAGTTCCAACTCTGTTTGTTGTTCTGATAGTGATCTTGTCTGCATGCGGGTACTCACCTGAGGAAATCAGTCCCCTTGTGGGAACCATGGCACCAGATTTTAGCCTGGCAAACACCGCTGGCGGACAAACTTCACTGTCAGAATATCGGGGGACACCAGTTTTGCTCTTTTTCCATATGGCTGTGGGTTGACCGCCCTGTATGCAGCAGATCGTTGATCTGCAGAACAGTTCGGAATACCAGTCCCTTGGGGTACAGGTGATCAGCATAGCGCGTGATTCGGTGGAGGAAATGGTTCCCGAAGCCCTTGATCTGGGGATAACCGCTGTGCCGGTGCTTTCAGACCCGGATTTGCAGGTTTCCGCACAATATGATGTGCTCCAGTGGGCAATCGATAATGGTGAGCCAAGCCACACCTTCATCCTGGTGGATGCCTCGGGTGAGATTGTGTGGGTCAAGGATTTCGGCGCGCCGGATAATCCCAACCGCACGATGTACGTTGAGATCAGCGAGTTGACCAGCTACACCAAAGATGCTCTGGGGAAATAACCCGGAGGATGGATCTTAAAACGAAGCCTGGCTAAACTTGCCAGGCTTTTTTGCTGGATCGTATCCGGAATTGGGTGAACCACCATCCGATTGGCTGGATTTCGTTCCAGTGGAATGATCAGAGATTGTGATAGCTTTTGAGGGCTGAACAGGGTAAGATTATATTGGCGCCAGGCTGGTAAATTTGCAGTATAATATGTGCCTGGTTGTGTAAAAATTCACAAATAGGTCCACGCGGAGAACCACCATGTCTGAAGAACTCATTGCACCGGTAGAAACCCCCCTCAATCCCCGCCCCCGGGCGGTCGTGGTGGGCGCATCCAGCGGGATTGGCGGCGCCCTGGCACGCAAGCTGGCTAAGGAAGGCTACCGGCTGGCTCTGCTTGCCCGGCGCAAAGACCTGCTGGACGCGATCTGTGCCGAGATCAATGCCCAGGCGGGCGAGATCCGCGCGGTTGCCTATCAGCATGACGTCACCGATTATGACAGTGTCCCGGCGCTCTTCCTGCAGCTCTTGCAGGAAATGCAGACCATCGATGTCTTCGTGTATAACTCCGGGGTGATGTACACCATCGGCCCGGATGAGTACGATTTTGAGAAGGACCTGCCCACTCTGGAGGTCAACCTGTTGGGCGGGATTGTCTGGCTGGGCCAGGCCGCCACCCTTTTCGACCGGATGGGCAAGGGGCATCTGGTGGGGATCTCCTCCGTGGCCGGTGACCGCGGCCGGGTGGCTAACCCACCTTACCATGCCGCCAAAGCCGGGATGAGCACTTATCTCGAATCCCTGCGCAACCGGCTGAGCAAGAAGGGCGTGCATGTGCTGACGGTCAAACCCGGCTATGTCCAGACCGATCTGCTGCCGGATGCGGCTACCCCCTTCCCGGCTGCCACCCCGGAGCAGACCGCGGATGCGATCTATAAAGCCATCCGGCGCGGCAGGCAGGTGCTCTATACCCCCTGGTGGTGGCGCTACATCCTGTTGATCGTCACTCACATCCCCTCATTTATCTTCAAAAGGATGTCATTCTAATGTCCTCAACTTCACCACTCCCCAGCCAGCGGTTATTCAAGCTGGAGAATTTCGGTCATTCGATCGAACGGCCGGCGTATCTCTTCCGTCCCACCCACGCCGAGCAGATCCAGGAGATCTTCAAGCTGGCTGCTGAGAATAATATCCATATTGCCCTGCGCGGTGCCGGACGCAGTTACGGCGACGCCGCCCTGGCCAGCGGCGGGATTGTGATGGACATGCAGCGCATGAACCGGGTACTGGACTGGGACCCGGAGACCGGCGTGATCACGGTGGAGCCTGGTGTGACGATCGAACGCCTGTGGCGCTACATCATGGAAGATGGCTGGTGGTCGCCGGTGATGCCCGGCACGATGTTCCCAACGATTGGCGGCTGCCTGGGTGCCAACGTCCACGGCAAGAATAACTGGAAGACAGGCACTCTGGGCGACCATGTGATCTCCTTTGATGCCCTGCTGCCTAGTGGACGCAAGATCACCTGTAACCCGGAACGCAATAAAGAGCTGTTTTTCAGCATCATCAGCGGGATGGGCTTGCTGGGCGTGTTCACCTCGATAACCTTGCAGATGAAGAAGATCTATTCCGGCAACCTGGAAGTAGCTGCCTGGGCGGAACCGACCCTGCGCGATATGCTTCGGGCCACCGATGAATACAAGGAAGAAGACTATATCGTCGGCTGGGTGGACAGCACCGCACGCGGTCGGGGCCTGGGGCGCGGTCAGATGCACAGCGCCCGCTACCTGAAAGCCGGCGAGGACTCCAATCCCGTCCATACGCTGAACCCTGTCAGTCAGGACCTGCCCGATACGATCATGGGGCTGGTGCCCAAGTCGATCGTGTGGCGTTTCCTTCAATTGGGGATCAATAATCCCGGCGCGTGGGCCGGTAATACCGCCAAATATCTGCTCAACCGTACTATCGGCAATCATAAGACCTACCTCCAATCGCTGGTAGCCTTCACCTTTCTGCTGGACTATGTCCCGAACTGGGAGTATTCCTATGGCAAACGCGGACTGTTCCAATACCAGAGCTTCGTGCCATTCGATACTGCTGAAGACACCTTCGGTGAGATCCTCCGGGTCAGCCAGAAGCGAGGGCTGCCATCCTACCTGGGCGTGATGAAGCGACACAAGCCGGATGACTTCCTCTTCAGCCATGGAGTGGACGGCTTCTCGGTGGCGCTTGACTTCAAGGTCCGCCGCAATGAGCGATTGGTCAAGCTGACCGATGAACTCAACCAGATTGTGCTGGAAGGCAACGGGCGTTTCTACTTCGCCAAGGACAGCGCCCTGACCCCGGATGTGACCGCCCGCTACCTGGGTGAAGATACGATCGCCAAATTCAGGAAGCTGAAGGCCAAAGTCGACCCGGCCAATATCCTCCAGACCGATCTCTACAAGCGTTGTTTTGGATAATTCAGAGATCCTGACCGCCAGACTGGCGGTCTTCGATGTCGACGGCACCCTGACCGAGATTAAACCGGATCTACGGGCGCGCAACCCGCGCATGGTGACCCCCAACAACCTCGGTGAACAGCAGCCAATTCCGGGTGTGACGGAAGCGCTGGCGAAATTACAGCAGGCAGGCATCCCAATTGCCCTGGCGACCAACCGCGGCGGAGTGGCTTTTGGCTACACCACGCTGGAGGAGGCCGAATCTCTGGCCCAGGAAGCCGCCGACCTGTGCGGCATCCCCGAGGCGAAGGTCTACGTCTGCCCTTACCATGCCAAAGCCCGCGGTCCGCGTGCCGATATGCGCTTTGCCCGAGAGGATGACTGCCGCAAGCCCAATCCCGGGATGCTGACCCAGGCCCTCGCCGATTTCGGCGTCAGTCCGGAGGAGGCTTTCTACGTCGGTGATATGGAGACTGACCAGCAGGCAGCGGAAGCGGCCGAGATGCGCTTCTATTGGGCAGATGAATTCTTTGGGATGATATAAACTTCTTTTCCGGAAAATGCTTTCACATTTGCTGCTCATTTATTTGTTCTGCTACCGTAAACTGGCATTAATTTGGTAAAAAATAGAAGTGGTTTGTTTGCCTGGGTAAACAGGGGATAGACTATTGGGATGTTATTTGCAGGAGGTGCCGCAACCCCCTGCAACCACCGCCCGGAGATGTATATCCCCGGGACCCCTCATGTGAGGCCAACCTGAGCAGTAGTTATTTGGGAATTCTCTACCTCTTCCAGGCTGATTAGAATTCTGGAGTTATTTCCCTGTCCTTCAAGGGGAAGGGTGTCCGATTCAGTATGAAGCGGACGGGAAGGGGTGTTTTTCTGGATCAGGGTGGGAAGAGATGGCTGTGTAGCAGACAGGAAAAGGGGTCGAATAAAAGAAAAATTCCCCGTTTCTCAAGTAGAATAATCATAAGACCCCATCCCCCGGAGGCAGCCATGTTCTGGTTTGCAATTCTATTGACCATTGTCTCGAATGTCTTCTATCATATCTTCCAGAAGATCACCCCACAGGATGCCAACCCGGTATTTGCGCTGGCAATCAGCTATCTGGTAGCCGGGTTGATCTGTGTAGTGTTGCTGATCTGGTTCCCGTTGGAGGAGGGCGTGCGCCAGTCGCTCAAGCAGCTCAACTGGGCCACGGTGGGGTTGGCTTTCACTCTCGTCGGCCTGGAACTGGGATTCCTGCTGGCTTACCGCGCCGGCTGGAACATCAGTCTGGCCGGGCTGGCCTCGAATGCAACCGTTTCGGTGCTGCTGCTGCCTGTCGGGCTGATGGTCTTCAAGGAGCAGCTCTCTCGCCTCAATCTTGCCGGAGTGGCAGTCACGATTCTAGGGTTGGTACTGATGAATTGGGGGAAGTGACGGCTCATCTTACCCATTATTTCGACATTACTCTGAAAGGATTTCCTCGGCGATCTTAATTACTTCTTCCACCAGGAAATCAAAATCTTCAGGTTTGCTGCGGTGGTTGGTGATCGATACCCTCAGGGCGAACTTTTCATTCAGGCGCGTGTAGCTGGGAACAGCCAGACCGCGATCATGTAAGCGCAGCATGATTTCCCTGTTCAGTTCATCCAGATTACCTGATTCGCCCGTTTGGGGATTGTAACGGAAACAGACTATGTTCAACGGAACGTGATCTAATAATTCGAGATTGGGATTGCTCTCTACCAGGGAGGCCAGGTACTTAGCATGATCGATATCCTGTTCTATCTGGCGGGCAAAGTGATCAATGCCATAAGCTTTAATGGTCATCCAGACTTTCAGCGCTCTGAAGCTGCGGGATAGTTCCAGTCCGAGGTCGCCAAACCAGACATGCTCGCCTCCCGCCAATCCCCTGGGCATATGGGAGAGATAATCCGGCGAGACGGTGAAGGTATTGATATGGTCTTCAAAATTCCGGATGAGGATACAGGCCACACCCATGGGCAGGTACATCCACTTATGCAGATCAAAAGCGAGCGAGTCAGCTCTCTCCATTCCGGCAGTGATCTCTCCATATTTTTCGGATAACCGGACCAGAGCCCCAAAAGCCCCGTCTACATGGAACCAGATCTTTTCCCGTTCAGCTATATCAGCCAGGGCAGCAAGGTCATCGAATGCACCTGTGTTGGTCGTGGCAGCATTTCCGATGATGCAAATTGGATGATACCCGGCAGCTTTATCCGAGGTGATTGCCTCTTCGAGTGCATCAATATCCATGCTGTACTTGTCATCAACCGGGATAAAGCGCATCCAGTCCTTCCCGATCCCTAACTGCTCAATAGCTTTGTAGTTTGAGCTGTGCGTTTGGGTTGAGGCATAAACCGTCATCCGGGTTGGGGCGGTAGTCATCCCTTCGGCGCGGACATTGAACCCGGCCATCGCATTCCGGGCAACCGCCAGCCCGATGAAATTTGCCATCGAACCGCCGCTGACGAGCAAGCCGCTGGAATCGGCGGGGAAATCGACCATTTCCTTGCACCAATTGATGACCTGCCGTTCTACATAATTGGGAATATGGTCTCCGCCTCCCATGTTTGGATTCATCATCGAGGCCAATAAGTCGGCAAACGCCGCATATGGTACCCCGTTACCCATCACCCATCCCCAAAAGCGGGGGTGAATATTTCCCATCGGCATGCACAATATCAGGTCTTTGAAATCCTGATAGGCTTCACTTTCCCCCTGTGCCTGGTGGGGAATCGGCGAATTGAAAGCGGCCTTATTTTCATCGTGGATTGGCTCCCACACCGGTCTGTCTTCCAATCCGGTCACATAGTCCACCATGTCGTCCACCATTTGGTGGGCAAGCGCACGGAAGTCATCCATATTTGCAGGGTCCAGATTTATCGGGGTTCTATTCACTTTTTCCATCTCACTCTCCACCACAGATCGGTATCCGCTCTCAAAAACACCACTAAATAGACAATCAATGTCTTATTATAGGCAATAGGGCCTTTATGGTCAATGGATCAGTCAGAAATCGGATTTCCTGGAGAATTGAAAGCGCCCCTGAGATCTTAGGGGCGCTGATGGATGTTATTATGCGATAGCCTCTTTGGCTTTCTTTACTTCCCTGCCGCGGACGTGATGGTCCAGGATCCGCTTGCGGATGCGCAGGCTCTCCGGAGTGACTTCGAGCAGCTCGTCATCCACCAGGTATTCGATGCACTCGTCCAGGCTCATTTGCCTGGGTGTCGTCAGGCGCACTTCGATATCGCGGATCGAGTTACGCATGTTGGTCAGGTGCTTGGTCTTACAGATATTGACTTCCAGGTCACCGGGGCGCTGGTGCTCACCGACGACCATCCCGCCGTAAACTTCGGTGCCCGGTTCGATGAACAGCGTACCGCGCTCTTCGGCGTTCTTCAATCCAAACGTGGTTGCCGGACCCGGCTCCCAAGCGATCAATGAGCCGCGGCTGCGCGAGGAGATCGTCCCGCTGGCGGGTGCATATCCGTGGAAGATCGTGTTCATCACGCCCAGGCCGCGGGTGGCGGTCAAAAACTGGTAGCGGAACCCGAGCATGCCGCGGGTGGGGACGATGAAGGTTAGCAGGGTGGTGCCGGAGGAGGAGTCGATCATATTGGTCATCTCACCGCGGCGCTTGCCTAGCATCTCCACGACTGCGCCGACCGTCTCGGGGCTGGTCTCGATGTGGACTTCTTCATAGGGTTCTTCCAGCTTGCCGTCCGGCCCGGTCTGCATGATCACCTCAGGGCGGGAGACCTGGAATTCATACCCCTCGCGGCGCATGGTTTCGATCAGAATTGCCAGGTGCAGTTCGCCGCGCCCGGAGACGATGAAAGTATCGGAGCTGCCGGTCTCTTCCACCCTCAAGGCCACGTTGCTTTTGAGTTCATCAAACAGGCGGTCGCGGATCCGGCGGGAGGTGCCCCAGCGGCCTTCCCTTCCGGTGAATGGGGAGGTATTCACGCCGAAAGCCATCCGCACGGTGGGTTTTTCCACCTGGATGATCGGCAATTGGACGGGATGTTCCGGGTCGGCCAGGGTTTCGCCGATCTCGATGCCTTCCAGCCCAGCAACGGCCACGATGTCCCCGGCGGAGGCGCGTTCGATTTCATTGCGGCTCAGGCCATCCTGTTCGTACAGGTAGCGGATCGATTCCGGCTTTTCTTCCCCGTTCAGAGTGATGCGGGTGACATCCTGTCCAACATAGATCTCGCCGGCAAACACGCGTCCGATAGCGGTCAGACCCCGGTAGTTGCTGTGATCCAGGGTGGTGACCAGCATCTGTAATGGGGCTTCCGGGTCCACCACCGGGGCGGGGATTTCCTTCAGGATGGTTTCGAACAGCGGCTGCAGGTCGGGGCCGATGGTTTCGGTCAGCCCAGCTCTGTGCTCTGTTGCCACGGCGTACACCACCGGGAATTCTGCCTGCTGATCTGTAGCGCCAAGTTCGATAAACAGGTCGAAGGTCTCGTTCAATACGCGGGTGGCGTCAGAATCCTTGCGGTCTACCTTGTTGATCACCACGATGGCGCGGTGACCGAGTTCCAGCGCCTTGCGGAGCACAAAACGGGTCTGCGGTCGGGGACCTTCGGCGGCATCCACCAGCAGCAGCACACCGTCGACCATGTTCAGCACGCGTTCAACCTCGCCGCCGAAATCTGCGTGGCCGGGGGTATCGACAATGTTGATCTTGACCAGCTCTTTGGTCTCCGGGTCGGTGATATGGATGGCGGTGTTCTTCGCCAGGATGGTGATGCCGCGCTCGCGCTCGAGATCATTGGAATCCATGATGCGTTCGGCGACCTTCTGGTTTTCGCGGAATACCTGCGCCTGGCGCAGCATCCCGTCCACCAGGGTGGTCTTGCCGTGGTCAACGTGGGCGATGATCGCAATATTGCGTAAATCTTTTCGTGTCACTACTGTCATATTTTCCTCACAAAAAAGACTCCGACAAAAAGGGTCGGAGCCAGCCTGATCTTCAGGTTATTTTGGCGCTGCAAGTGTATCAGAGATTCTGCGAATACGGAAGGTGGGCAGAGAGAAAGGTTGGAGAATCCCAATACAAAGTTGTTAGGTTGGCAGTGATTTAGACCGATCCGATTGAAGATTCTTACCCCGATCCTCAACCCGGTTCATTCTTGCAGATTGTCTTTATTCCTGTGTCAGCATCCACTCGTGATATTCCCCAACCTTCTCAAATCCGATGGC
Organism: uncultured Chloroflexia bacterium; assembly: GCA_963722735.1. Taxonomy (GTDB): domain Bacteria; phylum Chloroflexota; class Anaerolineae; order Anaerolineales; family UBA11579; genus UBA11579. The sequence continues at coordinate 13,224 of CAVROH010000031.1, read as the reverse complement.
CTGATACGCCCGGATCGCCGCCGGATTATCGCTGCGCACGTTCAGCCCGATCAGATCCACGGTCTCCAGCAAGCGTTTGCAGCACCCGGCGGTGACCGTCTGAGCCAGACCGCGGCCGCGCAGCTCCGGCAGGGTGGTGATGTTGCCCAGGGCGGCCACGCGGTACTCGGGAGATACACATGGATCCCCGCCACCGAGACCAGCCTGCCGCTCTCGTCTTCAATCCCGACATACTGCCCGGTCTCCAGCATGCGCGGGTTGAACCAGGTCTCCGGGTAGGCAGCTTGGTACAATGCCTGGATGCGCGGCAGGTCCTCAACGGTCAGCGAGATCACGGATCGGGTATCGGCCTGAACCAGCTTGCCGGGGGCGGTTAGCTGCATCTTGTCGTGCCGGCCGTGATCGTCCAGTGTGTAACTGCCGGAAAAGCAGTCTTCCATTCCGGGACTGAGATGGGCGTACACCTCCTCAGGCAGGTATGGGATCAGATCCGCCAGTAGGGCGCGCATTTCGGCTTGGTTCTCGTTGAGGATCGCCAGCAGCACGGGCGGGTCTTCTCCGGTATAGATCAGCGCCAGGGCGGTGATCGTTTCCCCATCCATGCGGGCCAGCCAGCGGGTGTGCGGCCAGAAAAAGTCGTCGAGGTCACCGAGGTGGTAAAGGTTGATCCCCGGGGATTTGCGCAGATAAGCGGCTATTTGAGATTTGTCGGTCAGGGGGTGGATCATGGATAGACCGCGTCGAGGATCGTCTGCCCGGTCTTTCCCTGCAGGCAGGCGGCTAGGTCGGCGGGATGGCCTTCCAGCGGCTGGTCGGAGGCGATCAGCACCGGCAGCCGGATTCCGACGAGGATGAATTTAACCCCATCCTGGACCCAGGCTGAAGGCAGCACTCCGATTGCCGCCGGATCAGCCGCTACGGTATCTAGCAGGGCTTCCGGGTCGGGGGCCAGACTGGCGGACGAGGCCAGCGGCACGCCGTTCAGGAGCTGGCGCTCAATCGCCTGGCGGGCTTCATCCCCGGGGTACAGTTCCCACACTTTTACCGCCTGATCCGCGCCGCCCAGGTCTGCCCAGGAGGTGGTTTTGCCGGTGAGCAGGTCCCGGACCTGGTCAACCGTCAGGGAGGCGGCCGGGTTGTTCGGGTTCAGGATCACACCGATCTCTTCCCTGGCAATCTGTGCCAGGGAAAAGCCCTCATCTTCTGGCTCTCCCAGGCGGATCAGCAAGCCCGGTTCGGCCTGGCTGGCAAAGCGTTCCACGATCTGGATATCCACATCCGGAAGCAGCGCCGCGCAGGCCTGCACCGCCGGGATCACCGGCCGCGCCGCCGGGGAGACCTGCACCAGCAGCGTGTCGACCATCTCCGGGGCGGCATCAGGTACGGCGGCTGGTTGGCAGGCGGCCAGCAGCAGGAGGATGGTCAAACTCAACAGGGCGGGAATCAAACGCCTCATTTCAGGATCAGGATCAGGGTGCTCAGAACGATCAGGTAGATGGAGAAATGGGTCAGCGGATTACGGGTCAGGTAGCGCAGCAGCCAGCGGATCGAGAGGTAGCCGACCACCGCAGCGGTCACAAAGCCGATCGCCATCGGGAGCAGGAATGCGCCTAGGTCCGGCACCTGCAGTAAATCGAGCACCGCCAGCAGACCGGCTCCCAGCATGGCCGGCACGGACAGCAGGAACGAGAATCTGGCCGCCGAAGGCCGGTCCATATTGCGGAACAGCCCGGCGCTGATCGTGCTGCCCGAGCGGGATACGCCGGGGAACAGGGCCAGCATCTGGAATAAGCCGATGACCAGCGCATCCAGCCAGGTGGTCTTGGTGAGGTCATTCTCCCGATTGCCGTATTGCTCGGCGGCAATCATCAGCACGGCGGTGAAGATCAGCGCCAGCACGGTGAAAGTGACATCGGAGAAGGCGGCTTCCACCGCATCCTTGACCAGCAAGCCAAACACGACCGCCGGCAGGGTGCCGATGATCAGATACAGCCCCATGCGCACATCATAGCGCTGGTAGGCTTCTTTCTTCCAGAAATTGGTCACGAACCCGGTCAGGATCGCCCACAGATCCTTCCAGAAATACAGGATCACGGCCACCAGCGTGCCGATCTGCACCAGCACGTCGAAAACAAAAACCTGCTCTTCAGGGATATGCCAGTTGAGAAGGAAGGGGGTCAGCACAAGGTGACCGGAACTCGAGACTGGCAGGAATTCGGTGATCCCCTGCACGATCCCCATGATGAAGGCTTGGAAGGGTGTCATAGGCTATAGTGTATCAGGAAATAGGCGTAATTTTTGGCTGGGTTTTACTTGACGATCAGGTCACTGAAATCCTGCTCGAAGCTGCCCGCCTGGATCGAGGCTCGCATCTCCTTGGCCAGGTTGACCAGGGTGAACAAGTTATGGATCGAGAGCAGAGTCGCCGAGAGCATCTCGCGCGCCGAGATCAGGTGGCGGACGTAGGCCCGGGTGAAGTTCTGGCAGGTGTAACAGCCACAGTCCGGGTCGATCGGGGATTCATCCCTGGCAAAGGGGGCATTCTTCATATTGAGCCGCCCGCCCTTGCGCAGCATGGCAGCGTGGTTGCGTCCCATCCGGGTGGGGAGCACGCAGTCGAAGATGTCGATGCCCCGCACCACGCCATTGACCAGGTCTTCGACTGTGCCCACGCCCATCAGATAGCGGGGCTTGTCCTGCGGCAAGATCGGGTCAACTACATCCAGGATGGTGTGCATCTCTGCTTTGGTCTCGCCCACCGAGAGGCCGCCGATCGCAATCCCTGGGGTATCCATCCCGGCGACAAACTCGGCGGACTGTTGGCGCAGGTCCGTATGGATGCCGCCCTGCACGATCCCGAAGAGAGCCTGGTCGTCACGCGTTTTGGCGTCCACGCAGCGCTGCAGCCAGGCATGCGTGCGCTGCATGGCGCGCTGGCTGTAGGCATGGTCATACGGATCAGCGCACTCGTCGAAGGCCATGACAATGTCAGCGCCGAGGTTTTCCTGGATCTGGATGGCGCGCTCCGGGGTGAAGTGATGGGAGGTGCCGTCAATATGCGATTTGAAAGTCACCCCATCGTCGCTGATCTTGCTGTTCTCCCCTAGTGAGAAGACCTGAAAGCCGCCCGAATCGGTCAGCATCGGCCCGAACCAGCGCATGAATTCGTGCAGCCCGCCCATCTCGGCAACCAGTTCGTCTCCGGGGCGCAGATATAAGTGGTAGGTATTCGAGAGCACCAGCGAAGCGCCCAGTTCGGTCAGTTGGGCTGGAGAGACCGCCTTGACGGTTGCGGCTGTCCCCACCGGGGCGAAGACCGGGGTCAGCAGGTCTCCATGCGGGGTAGTGAATCGTCCGGCCCGGGCGCGGCCGTCCTGGGTTTCGAGGGTGTATTGGAAGGTTTCGGTCATAGATAGATTATACCGGGGATGCTTTGAAGAATGGTTTATCTTTCTCTTCCAACCTGGTAAGCAATTCGTCCTGCATCAGTTTTAGAACGGCAGGTTCTTTCCTGACAAGATCAACTAATTCTTCCGGGTCCTCCAGCAGGTTGTACAGCTCATAGACCTCGTCCAGTTCCTCATATCCCCGGTAGTAGATCAATTTGTAGGGCCATTTCACCTGGGCAATGGTTCCAACCGTGAAGGGTCTGAATTTGCTGTTCTGTTTCATCTCGACGGTAAAAATATTGCGTTCTTCCTCCTGTTGATGACCATCAAATCCAGGAAGGACTTCGCCTTCGATCCAATCAGGGATGGGGATATTGAACAAGTGGCTCAATGTCGGCACGATATCGGCGGCACTGGTGGTTGAAAAGACATCCTCTCTGCCCGTTTGTGCAGGTTTTTTGATCAGCAGAGGAATATGATTCAGGCTTTCATATAGTACATTGGTGGTATGTCCTGATATGCCGCGCTCTAACAGCTCTCCATGATCTGAGGTGAAGATGATGTAGGAATTATCGTATAGTTTATCTTCTTTCAACGCTGCGATCAGTTTCCCGAATTCCGCATCCACATTAGCGATGAATTCATCATAATCCTTTCTTCGCTTCAACAGAGTCTCTTGGTTGATGCCCTCAGAGAAAACATGCTCTGGTTTTTGTGGGGGAACGAAATCATCGTCGAACATACCAGCAAAGTCCCTGTGCGGAGTATATGGGAAGTGGGGGGCCCACATGTGGAAGTACCCCAAAGCCGGTTTGGGCATGGACTGGATCTGTGATCTCACCCAGGATACGGCTTCCTGAAGGATAATGTAAACCCCATAGTAAGCGGTGGACAGCCCTCTTGGGTACTGACCATCGTAGGCTCTGATCAATTGCCTTTGTTTATAGTTGTAATAGCTGTTATAAAGTTCGGTCAGAAACGGCTGGCTGGAAGGCCCGTAGAAAATGCCATGCATCACTCTCCGGGCATAAAAGCGGGTGTTGTAGTCATTGACAAACAAGCTGTCTTTGGGGAAGTATTGGTAGGTGCCCGGCTGGGCAATTGAAGGGGATTCTGAAAGGTGATCCCGGAATTGGGAAAACAGGGTTTGAACTCCAAAGTTCTGAGTGTACCCATAGGTGTGCAGTTTTGATCCCAGCAGGGCGAAGAGATTGTTGTCTTTCAGATGGTCAAGCATGCCAAAATTCAATTGGGTTGAACGATGTGTCCAGGGATAGGTGCCGGTCAGCAGAGTAGCTGTGCCAGGGGCGGTAAAGTTACCGCCTGCATAATGATGGTGATAGACATTTGCATTGGATGCAAACTCAGCCAGGTTAGGCATGGTTTGCCTTGGGTAACCATGCAGGGATATATGCCTGGCGCTGAGTGAATCAAATACAAAGATGAACACATTCGGGATATCACCGGAATAGTGGACCTGGCTCATGAGGTCTACCGGTTTATTGCCAATCAACTGGGAACTGAATACCGTTCCCAGGAGCTTCAGGAAATCGCGGCGGGAAAGAGAATTAAAATCCATTTCAGACGATCCTGATCAGAATGATGAGCCAGGAGAGAATATCCAGGCCCAGGTAGAAATAGCCTAAGACAGGGACCCGTTCTAGGATCTGATCAAAAAAACTGACATATCTCTGGCTGTGCTCTATTTTCGAGTGGAAGTAAATAATTAGCAAGAAACAGAAAATGATCCACAGCGGAGGAAACAGTGCAGGGATTTGATTTTTAAAGGGGAACCAATTATAGGGAATTACTAAAAAATACATCACCACAAGATACAAGATCGCCTTTGATGTGAAGTCTTTTCTGAAAAACCGATCCGGCAGGAAAATTGCCAACCCACACAGAAATAACAAGATCAGTAACGCCTCGAACATTGCTCCACCAAGAGTGTATGCCAGGGTTGCGATGAGTTCCCCCATATACATCTGAAGGCCCAGGCTGGGAAAGGAATAAAGGAAGACCAGGATTGCCCATGTGTTGGCTGTCAAGATGCAGGCAAGCGCTATGTTAACCAAATCTTCCTTTGGGGGCAGGCGGTCTTTGATGAAATCCATAGCCCTATTATAGTCAGAAATCAGGATGTCATGATTTCATAAACCGTGATCTATTTCCTGGTAAAGGTTACCCAACTCCTTAAGGATGGAGAAAGGTTTGTTGTCCAGATCGCTGAAGGATTGCAATCGGGATGCTGAATTGCTTGTATAATATCCGCATGGAAAAAGATATTCGTAAACAAAAACGCCGCCAAGAACGGCGAAAGAAGCGAGAACGTACTTTTCGCAACTTCAAGCGCGGCCTCACCAGGACCTGGCAGGGCTTTACCGGATTCATGAAGAATATTTCCCTCGGGCTGCTGATGATCATCGGGGTGGGGATGGCGGCTGGATCGGTGATGCTGGCTAACTCACTCCTAGACCAGAGCGCCGCCGTGATGGTTGCGGCGGTCGGATCAGCGCTGGGGACGGCGGTGTTTGCTTTCACCCTGCCTGCTGTGATCCATACCAAATCCAAAGAGGCGGTGCACATCTCAGAGCGGCACATCGAGGACAAACTGGCCCTCACCGATGAGATCCGAGAGTTGCGCCAGACCGAAGAAGAACAGCTTGAAGAGATCATCGTCCTGGAGAAAGAGAAAGGCCAGCTCACCGCCGCGCTGGAAAAACAGAAGAGCATGCACGTAGAGATCGACAACATCCAGCCGGTGGAGCGGGTCTCTTTTTTGGAGGTGCACTCAATGATCACCGATGTGCTCCTCAAGGAACTGGACAGCGTGCCGCCGGATGGGGTGCGCAAAGGCGTGGAGCAGGAGTTCCTCGGAGTGCTGGATGCGCGCTTCAAGGCCAACTTGGGTGTAGATATGAAGAAGGTCGGGCTGCGGATCAATGACGCCGGCCAGATCGTGATCAGCGGCATCCGCTCCGAATTCCAGGGCTTCTACGTGGAGAATGAGGACTGGAAGCTCTACGAGATCCGCGAGAAAAAATGGGGCGGGCTGCTCGGACAGGGACCCAGCAAACGCATCATCCAGGGGGATGAGCGCCTGGCTGAACTGACCATCGAGCAGCGCAGTTCGCTGATGGACCGCCTCTCGATGGGGGTGGATTTCTCCTATCTGGATGAGAGTATCCGCAAGCTGACCATGGAATATCTCACCGTGCTGCTCTCCCCGCTCAACCGGGAGATCCTTTTCATTGAAGATGAGCAGCAGCCCACTTTGCAACTGGGTGATTTTCTGGGGATGCACAATGCCCAGGTGGATGAGCAGATGAGGCGTTTGCAGTCTCGTCTGAGAGAGGTGGAGCAGCGTCTGCTGGAAGAAGGAGATGATCTCGATGCCGGATGATCCGGACGATTTTCAGGCGATTACCTTCCAGCCGATTGGTGTGATCCACAGCCCGTATAAAGAGATCGCCGGGATGCCGATCCAGCCTGCTGGCGCGTTGGGGGTTGCCGGTACGGTCGAGCTCTACCCGGAATTTCAAGCCGGGCTGGCCGATCTGGACGGGTTCTCGCACATTATCCTGATCTATGCTTTTCACCGCTCCACCAATTATGAGCTAATCGTGACACCCTTTCTGGATGCCGAACCGCGCGGTGTATTTGCCACGCGTGCGCCAAGGCGTCCCAACCCGATCGGACTGTCGGTGGTGAAATTGAACTCCGTGGACGCCAACATTCTCCAGATTGAAAATGTGGATATCCTCGACGGCACCCCGCTGCTGGATATCAAGCCCTCGATCCCGGACTTTGACCATTTCGAGTCCGAGCGCCTGGGCTGGTATGCCAGGCACCAGCGCCGTGTGGAGGAAATGCGCGCCGATCAACGATTCAAGGAGTAGCGTATGGGTAGTTTTATCAATCAAAACTCATTTTTGCTGCTGGCAGTGATCCTCTGGCTGATTGCCGCCGGGGTGCTGCTGCGCAAGGGACGGGGGCAGCGGCAATTGCTCCGCCTGGGTGGAGTCACCCTAGCGCTGGTTGCGGGTTTCTACCTGCTGCGCCCGGCGTCAATGCTCGACAGCGCTGCTGCGGACCTCACAGCGCAGATCGGAGCGGGCAAACCGGCCTTGCTGGAGTTCCGCTCGCAGAATTGACTGGGCTGTGTAGCCGCAGAACCCATCGTGAATGGGTTGAAAACAGAATTGGCAGGACAGTTGGAAATTTTGCAGGTAGATGTGTACACCCCGGCCGGCCGTGAGTTGAGTGCGGACTATAACAGCATCGGCACGCCGACATTTATTTTCTTCGACCTAGACGGTAATGAGGTCTGGCGCTCAATTGGGATGATTGATCCCGACCAGGTGCGGGATTCGCTGCCTTAGGAGGTATTATGCCTGGGATCACAGCTGAGGAGATCATCAGATTGCTGGACTTAGAGCCGTTGAGTGGTGAGGGCGGGATCTACCGCCAAAGCTACCGCTCGAAGGATATCTTAATGCTGTCCAGTCTGCCAGCGCGCTACCAGTCTGCCAAACCGGCCGGTACGGCGATTTATTTCCTGCTCACAAATCAGACAGATTCCTTCTCTGCGCTGCACCGGCTGCCCACCGACGAGATCTATCATTTCTATCTGGGTGACCCGGTAGCGCTGACCCTGCTGCTCCCCGATGGTGGGAACCGGGAGGTGATCCTTGGGCAGGATATTCTCGCCGGGGAGCATGTCCAGTTTGTTGCCCCGGCGGGGGTCTGGCAGGGTTCCCGGCTGGTGCCGGGCGGCGAGTTTTCCCTGATGGGCACCACCATGGCGCCGGGCTACACCGATGAAGACTTTGAACTTGCCAACCGGGATGCGCTAGTCTCCGCGTATCCCGATCAGGCGGCAGCCATCCGCCGTTAACCAGGGAGGAACAATAAGATGGGCAAAGCAAACTTTGATTTTAACGAGAAGGTTGCCCTGATCACCGGGGGGTGCAGTGGAATAGGCGCATCCCTTTCGCAGGGGTTTGCCCTGTCCGGCGCGGCAGTATCCGCCAATTACCACAGCAGCGCGGATGCTGCCGATGAGCTGGTGGAGGAAATCAATGGCTCGGGCGGGCAGGTGATCGCCCTCCAGGGGGATGTGACCGATAAAGCCCAGGTGGCAGCGTTGATCGACCAGACCGTATCTGCCTATGGCCGCCTGGATATTCTGATCAATAACGCCGGGATCTACCCGTCAACACCTTTCATCGAGATGCCGGTGGAAGAATGGGGTCAGGTGCTGGATGCCAACTTGCGCAGCACCTTCCTGGTCACCCAGGCGGCTGCCAGAAAGATGATCTCCCAGGGCGAAGGCGGGGCGGTGGTCAATATCGCCTCCATCGAAGGGATCAATCCCGCTCCCGGGCACAGTCATTACAATGCTGCCAAGGGGGGTGTGATCATGCTGACCAAATCGTTAGCCGCTGAACTGGGCCCTCACGGCATCCGGGTGAATGCTGTCTCCCCTGGGCTGATCTGGCGCGAAGGGCTTGACCTGGCCTGGCCCGACGGCGTAGAAAGATACAAGAAAGCGTCTCCATTGGGCCGGCTTGGTCTTCCGGAGGAGATTGCCAAGGCCTGCCTGTTCCTGTGTTCATCTGCTGCCGCCTGGATCACCGGCGTCAACCTGATCGTGGACGGCGGCGTGATGACCAATCAGATCTATTAGGAGAGAGAAATGGAATTCAAAGCTGTAAACAGCCCGTATCTGGTGCCCTTTGAGGGCGGTGTGAATGTCTCCGATCTTCCCAATCAACCGCCGGAAGGGCAGGGGGGCAAGAAGCTCAACAAGCCCCTACTGAAAGAACTGGTCAAGGATCTGCGCGATCTGCAGCATGTGCTGTATGCTGATGACCGCTACAGTGTGCTGCTGATCTTCCAGGCAATGGATGCCGCTGGCAAGGATGGCACGATCCGCTCGGTGTTGACCGGGGTTAACCCGGCCGGCTTCCAGGTCTTCTCCTTCAAAGTGCCCAGTGATGAGGAACTGGACCACGATTTCCTCTGGCGGACGAGCAAACGCCTGCCGGAACGCGGCCGGATCGGGGTCTTCAACCGCAGTTATTATGAAGAGGTGCTGGTCGTGCGCGTCCATACCGGGATCCTGAATGGTCAGAAACTACCTGCCATCCCGGAAGACCTCTCCGGGCTGTGGCAGCAGCGCTACGATTCGATCGTGAACCACGAGCAGCATCTTGCCAGGAATGGCACGATCATTCTCAAGTTCTGGCTGAATATCTCCAAAGAGGAGCAGAAGGAACGCTTTCTCTCCCGCCTGGACGAACCGGAGAAGAACTGGAAGTTCTCTGCCGGTGATGTCAAGGAGCGCGGCTATTGGGACAGCTACATGCAGGCCTACCAGGAGATGATCGGCGCTACCTCGCGCCCCTGGGCGCCATGGTATGCGATCCCTGCCGATAATAAGGCATACATGCGCAAGACTGTGGCGGAGTTGATCGTGCAGAAAATGAGCTCGCTGGATATCGCCTATCCGACTGTGGACCCGGAGGAGAAGACCCGTTTCGACGAGATGCGCCAGATCCTGGAGGGCGAGTAAGCCAACCAACTTCAAGTCTGGAGGTAACGACCATGCCCAAGATGGTGCCCAAGATCATCCTGGAAGGGACCCGCCTGACCCACAAGACCGATATTGCCTTCCTACTAAATGAACATCCCCGCATAGTCGGACCGAGGAAGTACAAGTATCACTCCCCACTGATATCTGGCGAGTGGTGCGCCTTTTCCAATTTTCCCTGGGGGCAGGGGCTGATCAACTTCTCTCCGGAGCAGGAAGCCCTTGCGATGGAAACTTACCACACCTGGGTGCGCCTTTTCGAGCTGCAGCGCTACTATTCCTGGATCGTGGACCGCTTCCATATCTCTACCCGGCTCTACCAGCAGATGGCCTATGGCAAGGATTACGACTTTTTCTGGCTGGAGCAGCGTCTCAAACCTCTGGGCTTCCGGATTGTGCTGTGCACCCGCCGGGAGGAGACCTTTGAGGATGCCAAAGCGGAGCGGCTGAAAGTATCCGGTAATCCCTCCCAGTATGATGACCTGAGTCTCTTCATCCGCGAACAGGAGAACATCCGCCGCCTGGCTGCTGATTCGATCCTGCCGGTCTTCGAGGTCGATGTCAGCGATGATGATGTCGAGTGGGCTGCCGATCAGGTCGCCGACTGGTTGGAACAAACCGGCGGCCTGTATATGGATGAGTGACCGCATTCTCAAATGCCTCCCGTGGGTGATTCGATTACCATGAGGAAATTATTCAGGGTATAATCCAGAAAGTTACAAAACCATTTTTACATAGGAGAAGAAACAATGGATTGGTGGTTGATATTAATTATTTTTATCATCCTCGTACTGATCGTCTGGTGGCTGCTCTCCCGCCAAACTTTTGGAGAGGCCTCCGAAAACAAAGCCAAAGCAGATGATCTCACCAAGATCGAGGGCATCGGCCCTAAAGTGCAGGGACTGTTTAATCAAGCCGGAATCCACACCTTCGCCCAACTGGCAGCCAAGACCCCGGAAGAACTGGATGCGATCCTCGACGCCGCCGGCTCGATCTACAAAGCGATGGACGAGACCACCTGGCCCAGGCAGGCCAAACTGGCCGCAGACGGCAAATGGGATGAGCTTAAGAAGCTGCAGGACGAGTTGATTGGCGGTAAATAACCCGCTACCTAAAAAACATCAGCCCTCGTAATTACGAGGGCTTTTTCATTATATTCTGTCATTGAGACTGAAGGTATCTCGTTTTATTCATCTCCCCCGAACAGATCCAGCCATTGGTCGACCTCATCCTCGCTGACGATCGGGGTTTCGCCGCGGTCTTCCTTGTGAGGGCTGCTCGCCAACTCCCGGCTGAACTCTTCTGAGGGGATCACTCGGGCGCGGGCGCGTTCGGGCGGCATTTTGTACTTCCCGGTCGGAGCTGACCACCGTCCAGTTGGCGGCGGCGTTGCCCAGACGTTTGAGGTGGCGGGCAATCGCCTGGTCTGCGGTCTCACCCGAACGTACAAACCGGGCAGTCACGCGCCCATGCACGTTGGCCCTGGCGTGCCCGCTGGCCGAGCGGTCGAAATAGATCTCAACATCCTTGCCGGTTTGCTGGCAGAAATCCTGCAGGACCTGGATCAATTCCTGTTCATCGTCCAGGTCATCCAGTTGCAGGCCGGGGAGCTTTCCGATCAGGTTGTGTCCATCGATGATGTAAGGCATAGGTGAATTCTAGTCCATCCTGCCTCTCTGTCAACCGTGAGGCCTGGCGGATGTACGTTCGATCAGTTTGTGATATATTGAATGCGTAAGCCATCGAAATTATGGGAAGCGTGGAATGCAAAACTGGCGACGAATCTTTTACTTCTTACTGCTCAATGTGCTGGTCTCAGCGGTGACTGTCTGGGTGGTGGTGACGATCATGGTTCGCAACCCGCCGCTCCAGACATTGCCGGTGGTCCCGACCTTAATCTCTCAACCGGATGGGCAGCCCGGCGAACTCCTGGTGACCCAGCCCGCATCCGTCCCCGACCAGTCCGATGAGATCATCGAAGTCACCCCGGAACTGCTGGAGATTCGCAGTATCCTGGGGCCGGGCGATCTGGAGACCGAGCAGGTGTTGATCAACCATATCGGCGAGAAGGAAGTCTCGCTGTTTGGCTGGCAGTTGCAGGACCAGGATGGCAATGCCTTCACCTTCCCGACGCTGACCATGTTCCAGGGTGGGGCGGTGACGATCTATACCCGGGAGGGAACCAGCACAGTGGTGGAATTGTATTGGGGGCTGGACGAGCCGATCTGGGATTCTGGTGAACAGGCCTTCCTGCTCGACCCCGATGGCAAGATCCAGGCGACATACACAGTGCCTTGATTCCGCTGTGCTTGACGAGTGGATTGATACCTGAAACCCGCCAATCTCCGCTGATAGCTTTTAACCCCGCGAATCAACATTGTGTAAATGATCCAGAAACTGCATGTTGAATGATCACCAGATAACTGAAAAATGATTTCCCTGAGTGTCAAATCATTCGGTGACTGACCACTGGTTTCCAGGGTTTCTTGCCAAGTCACCCGCCCTCTGATAGACTTAATTCAGTCCCCTTGGAAATCCAGCTTCATTCATATAAATGGGGCTTAACTGACTGACAACTACCTACTACCTACTGGTAACTACCTATGTCACAAGCCTTCTATCGAAAATGGCGTCCCCAGAAATGGGACCAGGTTGTTGGGCAGCAGCATGTCGTTCAGCCGCTGCGCAACGCGATCACATCCGGCAAGCAGGGGCATGCCTATCTATTCGCCGGCCCGCGCGGTACCGGTAAGACCACCGTCGCCCGGCTGCTGGCCAAAGCGGTCAACTGCCTGGAGGAGGATCTTGCCGCCCGGCCCTGCGATGAGTGCGCCCACTGCAAGGCGCTGACCGCTGGCAGCTTCCTCGATCTGATCGAGATTGATGCCGCTTCCAACACCAGCGTGGAGGACGTGCGCGACCTGCGCGACAAGATCAATTTCTCCCCCAACCTGGGGCGCTACAAAGTCTATCTGATCGACGAAGTCCACATGCTATCCACGGCGGCATTTAACGCCCTGCTGAAGACACTGGAAGAACCGCCGCCGCACGCCATTTTTGTGCTGGCGACCACCGAGATCCACAAGATCCCGGCCACGGTGCTCTCCCGCTGCCAGCGGCACGAATTCCGCCGAATCCCGGTGGTGGAGATGGTTACCCATCTGCGTGAAATGGCCGAGGAGGAGGGTCTGACCGTCAGCACTGAGGTGCTCCAACTGGTTGCCCGCCAGGCAACCGGCA
>CAVROH010000030.1:0-79861 GCA_963722735.1 uncultured Chloroflexia bacterium | reverse complement strand
TGAGTTGGAGATCGATAACACCTACGATCCTTCACCCTATTTCGGCCTGCCGCTGGACCACAACACCAACCCGGATGAGTTCCCGGTCTGCGATGGGGCGGTGACCAATCTCAATTGGAATGAAAACCAAGAAACCCACACTTTGCACAGATAAACACGGATATGAGGGAAACCATTTAGAACCGTAAGGTGAACGGATGTGAGGGTGAGGCTAGTTTAGGAATCGCTTTTCCCTACTCACCAAGTGCCGGATCACTGGTTCCTCTCTTATCAAAACTGAAACAAATTTCTAACAATTTACCTGCCGGATTGGGGTAAAATGGGAAGCACCATGGACGATAGAAAGATCACAATTATTGAAGGCCCCACCCCCACTTTTGAGGTGGTGTATGATAACTGGGCAAACGGTATCGTGGACGGCGCCAGCCTGGCCAGCGTGGCAGTCACCCGGCTGCGCACCGCCAACGGGCACTCGGCTCGTCGAGCGCTGCTACCGCGCCTGGAACCGCAAGGAACCGATTCACTCCGAGTTCCGGGGGAGTGACGGTCTGCCGCAGGAAGTGCCGATCGTAGCGGCCCAGGCCGCCGAGTCGGATGAAGGGGAGATCATCCCACCTGTGGGTGCGCCTCTCCGAAAACGACCTGGTGATCGATTTCGTTTACGAGGACGATGAAGATTTCGATGATTTCGACGACCTTGACGACTTCGATGAGGACGACTTCGACGACGATACCGATGACGGCGAAGATCCACTCTGAAGCCTTCAATAACCAATCCCTTAACCAAAACAGACCGCCGATCTGGCGGTCTGTTTTCATATTCAAATAAAGTAATTCTACAGATGTGCGCCGAACTGGCACATCTCTGAGGCCAGCGAGGCCAGCACTTTTGGATCGATCGCCTGGGCAAAATTGTAGGTCTGCAAGCGACCCTGACTGATATCAGTGAAACCGTCATCCGAGATCAGAAACAGCACTGAAGTATCCAGGCGCTGGTGAGCATTGATCTGGCGGACGACCACCTCACCGGGCATATCCGGCAGGTTGATATTCATCAGGATCAGGTCTGGGGTAGTGAAGGCTAACTGTACCTGGGCGCGCGCCCCTGTGGTGACATATTCGGCCTGGAACCCGGCAGACTGTAAGGCCTGCTGGTAGTATTTGGCCTGCTGTATATTGCCTGTCACGATCAGGGCATAGGCATCCATCGTCAACCTCACTGGTGAGAAGGCGGTTTACTCACCTTGTATACCAACTATAACGGAATTCCCCCTATTTAGTTGCTAAAATCAGTACCTTTTTCCTATCCTCTAACTATCTGTTAATTTTTTTGCCGATCTTTGGCAGCAGCATACCAGTTTGGCTGGCATATTCCTGATACTCTGCACCAAATTCCTCGCGCAACATTTGCTCTTCTTTGCCCATCCGGTTGAACACCAGGATGCCGAAAAAGATCACCGGGATGAAGGTCAGCACCCAGTGGCTGGCCAGCAATCCACCACCCAGGTAATTCATAAAGTATGCGGTATAGATCGGGTGGCGGATCAGGCGGTATGGCCCGGTCTTGACCAGCTTCTGATCTTCCCGGGTACCGACCAGTGAGTTGAAACTGATATCCAGATGGTGATGGGCAGCCCACAGCAAGGCAATTCCCCCCGGCCAGCAGCCCGACGCCGACCCAGCGCAGCCAGTCGGGGTAATGGAGCAAATAAGCAAAACCAAATGCCTTTGGCGCCAGGATATACGCCCCGCCGAAGAACAATGTGGTCAGCGCTGCTACCGCCCCTGCAATCAGGTCCAGCTTGCCCTCAGCCATCTCAAACTTGCGTTCATCTTTGAGCACCTTGCGCTGGTAATATATCCGCACCCCCATCATGAAGAGGAACGCCACCACCATCAGAATTCGGTAAATGGTTTCATTCATCGCAGTCATCTCCTTTGTGCGGTCAGATCACTGCTTATATTTTATCATATTAAATATAATATTTAGGTATAGCTAATTATTTACTTCACGTAACCCAGATGTGTGTAAGACAATAGATCGACCCTCTCTACGTTCCTTCTTTCTATCCAACTTGATCCGCACCGGCTGGTTGTGGATCTTGTAGGGGCCTTTCATTCCCAGCACCTTGCCGGCGAATTCTTCCGGAACATCTACCAGGGTGAATTCCTGCCGGATGATGATCTTGCCCAATGAACGTCCGGGGATGTTGGCATATCCGGCAATTGTTGCCACCACATCGTTCGGGCGGATACCATTGCGTTTGCCGCTATTTAGCTTCAGGCGTACCATCCCCTCTTCATGTGAACCTCTGAGACCTTCCCCGCTTTTGTAAGACCGCCTTGGTGGCCGGCTTCCCCGATCCCTGCTCCGTCCGCTTTTGTGGCTGGGTTTGGCCCGCCGGGAGCGTACTTCACTGACTTCTTCGATCGGACGCTGTTTTTCTTCAGCCCGCGCCAGTTTGAGAGCAACCGCAGCCAGCATCACCGGGTCATGGCCTTCTTCGATCAGGTCTGCCACAATTTCCTGCTCACGCTTGCAGCGGTCCCGCTTCAGCCAGACCATTAGATTATTCAGCAGGTCAGCTTCCCGCTTTTCGAGGATCTCTTCTTTGGTGGGCACAGCCGCTTTGGTGATCGACTGTTTGGTGTAGTTTTCCAGCTTTCGGATGCGGAACTGATCGCTGGGGGTCACAAAGCTGATCGCGATACCAGTCTTGCCGGCGCGGCCGGTTCGCCCAATCCGGTGGACATAATTTTCCATATCCCTGGGTAAATCGAAGTTGAAAACGTGTGAGATGTCGTCAATATCCAGACCGCGGGCGGCCACATCGGTAGCGACCAGCACCTTGGTCTGACCCTTGCGGAAGCGGTTGAGCACCTGGGAACGGATATCCTGGCTGAGGTCACCGTTCAATGCCTCAGCGGGGAAACCGCGGCGGATCAGCTCATTGGCCAGGTCGCCGGTCTCGATCCGGGTACGGGCAAAGATCAGCGCGCTGGAAATTGACTCGGTCTCAAACAGTCGGGTCAGGGCGGCCAGCTTATCCTCGCTGTTGACCAGGTAATAGCGCTGCTCTATGGCTGTGACGGTCAATTCCTTGAATTTTGTGCGCACAGTTTCAGGGTTGCGCATGTAGCGGGCAGCGGTCTGCTGTATCCGGTTCGGGATCGTGGCGGAAAAGAGCGATGTCTGCCGTTCTTCCGGGGTCTCGCTGAGGATCGCTTCAATATCTTCAATGAACCCCATGGAGAGCATCTCATCAGCTTCATCCAACACAACATTTTTTACACTACTGAGGTCAAGTTTCTTTTGCTTGATCAGATCCAGCAATCGGCCTGGCGTCCCGATAACGATATCCACGCCCTGTGTGATCCGTTGGGTCTGCCGTTTGTAAGACTGCCCGCCATAGATCGCCACCACCCGTACGTCCTTTGCCCTGTCCATACTGAAATACCGCGTTTGAGACCTGCATAGCAAGCTCGCGCGTGGGTGCAATGATCAATCCCTGGATTTTCTTGCGGGATGGGTCAAGGGTCTGGATCATGGGAAGGGCGAAGGCAGCGGTTTTGCCAGTGCCAGTCTTGGACTGCGCCACCACATCCTGACCGGCAAGCATCATCGGGATCACCGATGTCTGCACCGGGGTGGGGTGTTCGTAGCCCAGTTGGGTGATGGTCTCAACCATTTCGGGGTCTAACCCGAGTTGGGAAAATTCGTTTGTCACAATTAACTCCTGTTGCGTTTTGACAAATTCGCTTTCCCGGATTGCGTTCTCAGTGTTCCCCCGTCTGCGTTGATGGCTGATGGCATTGAGATGTAGCTAAAGAGATGAAAATTTCAAAACGTGCGTTATTCTACTGGCTGTTTCTAAGCCAACGGGCAAGTATATCACGGATTCTAGTCTAACCCGAGCAGCGCCAGCATTTCTTTGATCTCGTAGATCGTCAGGCAGTCCGGCTCAGGGAAGATGTGATCGCGGTCGATCAACACAGCCTGCATCCCAGCCCGGCTTGCACCGACCACATCAGCGTAATAATTGTCCCCAATATATAGTGTCTCAGCCGGGATTGAGCGAGCCATTCCCATGCTGTAGAAAAAGGCTTCAGGGTCTGGCTTCCAGCTCCCGATCTGCCCGGCTGCAATTGAAAAATCCAGATGGGCGGCCAGCCCACTTTTTTCCAGATACTCGGTCGGAGGATCAGAACGGTTGGTCAGCAGGCCAACTTTCAATCCTGCCCATCTCATCTGCCGGATGGTGGGCACCACATCATTTGGGATGTGATCTTCAGGGCGGTATTTGGCCCGCATGTGCTGGTGGAGCTTTGGGGCCAGATCTCTGACCTGTTCTGGGGATGCCTCTCAGGCTTTCCAGTGTGCGGCGGGCATAATTCTCCCAGAAGGCTCTCTCCCCTTTGCCGTAGGTCTGCTGATCGAGCATCAGGTTCTCGGAACTGGCCCAATAGCGGTGTGCCCACTGCCGGGTTTTGATCAGGCAGTCCTCGGTGCAAGTGAGACCCAACTTGACTGCTTTCTTCAGCATGAACTTGTCTCCGCCAGGGATGCTGTATCGCAGCGTGCCGTCCAGGTCGAAGATCACGGTGGTGATCGGTTGTCCATCCAGTTTTATTTCAGTCATCGGTCAGCCTTTGAGTAAAAAATAATTATGGCGGGGATTTATAGCAGAAGCGCCCTCCCTTCCCTGACTGCCTCAACTGGTCAAAGATTACCTTGAGCGTGGTGAGGAACAGTGATGACGTTCCTCCACCCCGTTATGACAATCCTCAGTTGATTATCGGATTATTTTGTCGTATAGTAGTTTTAGTAAACCATGCACACAAGGAACTTCCCATGAAGCGAGTAGCCGTTGTCACCGACAGTGTTGCCTCGATCCCTCAGAACCTGATCGAAGAGCTGAATATTCATTTTGTGCCCTATTACATCCACCGCGGCAGGGAGGTGCTCCGCGATCTGGTGACGGCCAAGACCGAGGACTTCTATGAGTGGATGAGGTCCGCCACCGAACTGCCCAAGACGGCCAATCCCAGCCCCGGCGAGTACCTGGAAAAATACATCCAACTGGCTGAGGAAGGGGTGAATGATATCATCAGCATCCACATCACCTCCAAGGGGAGCGGGGCCTACGGGGCGGCGATGGCCGCCAAACGGATGTTCCACGAGAAGTTTCCCAAGGTGCGGTTGGAAGTGATCGACAGCCTGAATGTGCAGATGTGCCAGGGCTGGATGGTGATCGAAGCCGCCCGGGCGGCGCTGAAAGGCTTCTCGCTGAAGGAGATCAAGGAGAAGATTGAGGAGATGGTCCCGGTCTCACAGATGCTGCAGACCGCCGACACGCTGCGCTACCTGTACCTGGGAGGGCGGATCGGGCGGGCCAAACACCTGGTGGCCTCGATGCTGGATATCAAGCCGATCATCAGCATGGAGAACGGCGAGATCGTGGCGCTGGGACAGGCGCGCACCCGCAAGAAGGTCTATAAGGCGATGGTGGACAAGCTGGCCGATTTTGCCGGTCAGCGGGGAATCAAGATCGCCTACGTACACGCCGCCGCCCGAGAGGAAGCCGAGAAGCTGAAGGGGATGGTCGAGGAGCGCGTCGAGGTGGTCGAGAGCCTGATCTGCGAGCTTTCGCCAGCCTTGGGGGTGCACTCCGGCCCCGGCACGGTGGGTTTCTGCTTCTACCCGGTCACGGCGGAGGGGTAGGAGGAAATTTCATTTCCAAGAACGCATATCGGCAGTTAACCAATGGGTTGCAGGTTCAGATTCTGCCCTGTAACCTAATCCAATAAGTTTAACAACCCATATAATCGCCAGCACAGCCAGAGTCACCCAGATGGCAATGATCACCGCCGCGGCAACCCAATTGGTCGGTTTGTCCTGCCAGGACTCGATCTCCGCCTGCGCCCGGCACGCCTCCATCACCGCGGCAGGGATCATCTTCACCGCCAGTGCCACCCCCAATGGCACCAGGATCAGGTCATCCAGGTATCCCAGCACGGGGATGAAATCCGGAATCAGGTCGATCGGGCTGAAGGCGTAGGCGATCACCAGCCCGGCAAAAACCTTTGCGTACCAGGGCGTACCCGGATGCCGGTATGCCAGGAACAGCACATATACTTCGGATTTGAGCTTTTTGGCACTTTGCTTCCACTTTTCAAATAATGCGGTCAATTGTTCCTTCATACAAGATCCCTCTTGTCATCGAAAAACTGATGAGACCACTATACACCAAACGGCTGCGGTTTTCGTATATAAAAAGACCTCAGGAACTCCTGAGGTCTCACTTTTAGATGAACTGGTCCAGATCCATCCAAATTTTCTAGCTTAGAATCCTTTGAGGTAGGTGGCCAGGGCCAACAGAATGAAGGCTACAGCCACGAACCAGAACGCAAAACCAGACACAAACGGGATGCTAACGAAAGATGCGATGATTCCCAGGACGCCCAAAACAACAGCGACCCACCAGGTTACCTTTTTAGGTGCATTCAGTTTCATTTCAAATTCTCCTTAACCGAGATAAAAACATATTTGCTTTTCCGGGATATGGGCTCAGGGACCAAGCCAGCTCAAAGTCCATATCCATGAAGAGCGATTATACAAACGTATCGCTGATTTCACCAAGTGATCCAGAATAAGTTTTCCTAATGGAAATTTAGGTTTTTCCATTTATACAGGATCACCATACTTAGTGTCATGCCAGGGGGAGCGAATATATTCTATACTGGAGGCGTTGGATAAACAAACGAAAGGAAAATGAAATGGCAAGGACAGATCAATTACTGGCAGAGAAATTCGTATGCGCCCACTGTGATACCAAACGCGGACATGTGGAGCGGCTGGCGATGTCTGGCACGGGATTTTCCCGCCTGCTGGAGATCCAGGCCCACCGCTATGCCTTCGTCTCCTGCCCCAACTGCGGCTATACCGAGGTCTTCAATCTGCGCACGCTGGAAGGCAAGGACAATCTGGGCAGCTTCCTCGAAATCCTGTTTATGGATTAGCGAAAAAGGTGCGCACAGGAATGCTACTGTGCGCGCATCCTGCCCTTACTCATTCTCCGCGTCCTCTGCAGGCGGATCAGAAAAGATACAGTCCAGGTTCTCAGTGCCCACTCCGGGGATCAGGGTAAAGGTATTCACCCATACAATCTCGTCCTGCGTAAGAGGAACACCTTTTACAACATCGGTCTCGGTGAATTTTAATCCGGTAAACGCCATTGTATACGGAGGGCCTTCATATGAACTACTTATTCCCAAGCAAACGGCATGTGCCTCTGTTTTGGGCCAGGTTTCCACGATTCCGATGGTCAGCTCACAGGATTCAGGATTAAAATACCCCCCAACTTCATAATCCACCGGCCATCCGCCCATATTGGTGCACGGCCCGCCGCTGCCATCATACCCGGCCATGCCAAAGCCAGTCCCGGAGACTTGAGGGAGATTATCAAGATCAACCAGTTCATTGCCAGTGCTCACCGAAACCGAAGCATAAACCTCCCCTTTTGCCCACCAGCCAACCTTCATATGCGAACCTATCCGGTTGATTCTGATGGTGAAGTGTACCTTCTTGAACTCTCCAGGATCAGGTTCAGGTGTAACATTAATCTCCATATCCGGGTCATTGACCACCGGGAAGGTCTCATTGTCTGTTCCACCCCCACACGCGGCTAGGCTGATTCCCAAAAGAATCAAAGCAACGATCAACAGCAGTCCTTTGAAATCTGCTTTTCCGTTCATATCTCCTCCTTAGGTAGTCCAGATCATAAATCTGGCCTTTTTTTCATTATATAGAGGGTTTACCCGAACTCAAACAGGAAATTAGAGCCATAAGGGGAGAAATTGCCTGATTTCCCCAAAGCGGTATAATCTGCTCAGGTAAACCCTCTATTCTGGGAGCAAGTTTAGCGATGAAGCAAAAATCACTTCTTTTGATTGATGCGGTCATCAACCTGATCCTCGGCAGCCTGCTGCTGTTCTTCCCCTCCACGACCGCTGATTTCCTCGGCGTTCCGCCAATCGTCCCGCGGTTCTATCCCGGCATATTCGGCGCTATTCTCTTCGGGATCGGGCTGGCCCTGCTGATCGAGCGGGTTAAATTCCTGGGTCTCACCGGGCTTGGCCTGGGCGGGGCAGTGGCGATCAACCTCTCGGGGGGGATTACCCTGGCCGGGTGGCTGTTGTTTGGCGGGTTATCCCTGCCAGTGCGCGGGCTGGTCTTCCTCTGGGGATTGGTATTCATCCTGGTAGGGATCTCCACAGCCGAGTTGATCGCAAAGGTGAAAAAAGATGCCTAAAATCACCCATGTCGCCCTGTGGACGCATGACCCAGAACGACTGAGAGAGTTTTACCAGCGCTGGTTCGGAGCAACATCCACCCCCCGATACACAAACCCCGCCACCGGGTTCCAGTCCTATTTCCTCAGCTTTGCAGAAGGGCCGCGGCTGGAGATCATGTCTGCTCCCGATGTGGACAGAAGCCCTGCAGGGAAGCGAGTAGGCTACGCCCACATTGCCCTAGCGGTCGGATCTGAAAAAGAGGTCAGACAGATGTCCGGCCGGATGGAAGCCGCCGGGGTCGAGATCGCCAGCCAGCCGCGCACCACCGGGGACGGCTGCTTCGAGAGTGTAATCCTCGACCCGGACGGCAATCATATCGAGATCACCGTCTGATGACAGCGGGATTTCTCTCTTTTCTATGATGTGCCAGTCCACAGATTGAGGTATAGTAATAAAAAGCATCATTCGGTTTTGCTATGAAAACACAGGGCTTGGGAAACATAATTCGATCTATCTGGGAACGCCTGACCGACCCACATCCAGCGATCACCGACCAAAACAATCGCTGGCAGGCTCGTCTCACCGCGACGATGATCCTGGCGATTTTCGTGGGCGTTTCTCTCAATCTAGTAGTCAGCCGGACCCTTCATTTCCCGCTCTTGATTCCGATCATCTTAGCTTATCTGCTCAGCAGAACAAAGTATTTCCGCATCGCAACCTATATCGTGTTGGGGATATTGCTCGGTTCGATCATTCTGTCAATTTTGGAAGATGGTGATTATCATAAATTCACCATCCTTGCAAATATCGCCTGGCTGACACTCACTTTGCTGCTGGCCAGCCTGCTCTTTTCAGCTAAAGAGATGGTTTTTATCGCTATGGGGCACATCGCGGTGGTGATTGCCATGGTTTTCCTAGTGCCTGAGATGGATTTCCGGTCGGTGGGAGTCGGATTGGGTTTCCTGGGGATGTTCTCGCTATTTTTGATCACCACCATGGTGCAGCGAAACTGGCTGGAAACCATGCGCCAGCAGGAGATCCGTCTGCAAGCCACCGCGCTTGAGTCTTCCGATTATGCCGTGATGATCATCAATAAACGGCATGAGATCATCTGGGTGAATCCAGCCTATGAAAAACTGACTGGCTACACCCTGCAGGATATCTACACCAGTGAACTTCCTTTCATCAACCATCCACACCCAAACGAACGGCTGGCAGCCCAGATCTGGGATACGCTCGCCCGCGGGCAAACCTGGGAGGGTGTGGTGACCAACTACAAACAGTCAGGTGAGGAGTATGACGAATCAATGATCATCACGCCGGTACTCTCTAAAAAGGGAGAGATTTCCCATTATGTGACGATCAAACACGATATCACTGATCAGATCGCCGGAGAAGAACGCCTGAAATTCCTGGCGACACACGATATCCTCACCAGCCTACCCAACCGCGGGCTGCTCCACGACCGGCTTGAACAGGCCATCGCCCGGGCCAGGCGCAACCAGACGGTCGGCGCAGTCCTCTACCTGGATCTGGATAATTTCAAGCAGATCAACGATGCTTACAGCCATGAGGACGGCGACCATGTCCTGATGATCCTGGCCCAGCGGATGACATCCCTTACCCGTGAGACAGATACTCTGGCACGCATCTCCGGGGATGAATTTGTGCTGCTGATGGAAGATGTAAAAGACAAGCGCAATATCTCCCTGCTCACCGAGCGGATCCTGTATGAGATCGCTAAACCGATCCATCTGCAGCACTCACAGACAACTGTCACCGCCAGCATCGGGATCGCCTTGTTCCCCCAGGATGGAGAAGATATCAGCGAGCTCCTACAAAACGCAGATGTAGCCATGTATTACAGTAAATCAAAGGGCAAGAACTCGTATGTCTTCTTCAACAAGAATATGAAAGAAGATGCGATTAAAAAGGTCTCTCTGGGCAGGGACCTGCGCAGCGCTCTGGTGAACCTTGAATTCTTCCTCGAATACCAGCCGCTGGTCAACCTGCGCAACAACCGGATCGTCGGGGCTGAGGCATTGCTCCGCTGGCGGCATCCTACTATGGGGATCATCCACCCCAATGATTTCATCCCCCTGATAGAGGACAACAACCTGATCATGCCGATCAGCGAGTGGGTGGTGCAAACAGCAGTGACCTTCTTCCAGGAGAAAACATCGCCATTGCTGAATGACCTTCAAATCTCTATCAACCTATCCGGACAGCAGTTGGGGAGCGACCACCACTACCTGTTGATCGCCGACCTGATCAAATCCTGCCGGGATCAACCCGCATCTCGTCCAACTGGAGATCACGGAGACCACCATCTTTGAAAACATGGGGAGCACCATCTCCGAACTAAAACGACTGAGAGCACTGGGCGTGAAACTGGCGATTGATGATTTTGGCACCGGGTATTCCTCGCTAAGCTACATAGAGCAATTCCCCATTGAGGTGATCAAGATCGACAGTTCCTTCATCCGGCGGATCATCGACCGGAAGACCGAGCTTCCGATCCTGAATGGGATCATTTCGATTGCTCACCAGATGGATCTGGAAGTGATTGCTGAAGGCGTCGAGACCCAGGATCAGATGGACTATCTCCGGGCCCATGGCTGCAATCTGGTGCAGGGGTTCTACCTGCACCGGCCAATGCACCGGGATGAGCTGATCAAAACGATCGAATCCCAATAGGAATCACCAGCGTCCCGCCTGCTAGCCGCAACTCCGCGAAATCGCCCTCTTAGTCTGATTAACGCTTTCCTCATCAGGGAGTGGCTTCTTTTTCCATTTCACCCAAAGCAGACCGCAAAAGGTTATAATCAGTCTGATGATGACCCCTGACCCAACCTTCACGATCGGGGAGATCCCGATCCATGGCGACAGCATTCTGGCGCCGATGGACGGCTACTCCGACCAGCCCTTCCGCGGGCTGGCCCGCAAGCTCGGATCGGCGATGAGCTACACCGAGTTTGTCGGCGCGATGGATGTGATCAACCGGCCGGATTTCATCCTGCCGCGGCTGGCCTTTGAGGAGAACGAACGCCCGGTAGCCTTCCAGATCTACGATGATGACCCGGCCCGCATCCTGCAAGCCGCCGAAACCTTGATGAAATATCAGCCCGACATCCTGGATGTCAACATGGGGTGCTCCAGCAAATCGGTGGCCGGACGCGGTGCCGGAGCCGGTCTGCTGCGTACGCCAGACAAGGTGGCGATGATCATCCGCCAGCTCTCCGACGAATTAAACCTCCCGGTCACCGCCAAGATCCGCATCGGGTGGGATGAAGATTCGCTCAATTACCTGGAGATCGCCAAATCGGTGCAAGATAGTGGCGGGCAGTTGGTGGCCGTCCACGGGCGCACCAAGCAGCAGGGCTACAAAGGCAAAGCCATCTGGCAGCCGATCCGGGAAATCAAGACCGCCCTGAGCATCCCGGTGATCGGAAACGGCGATATCCTCACGATCGCCGACAAGCAGCGCATGCTGGATGAGACTGGCTGCGACGCGGTGATGATCGGGCGCGGGGCAGTCGGCAACCCATGGATCTTTGCCGGCAAAGACCGCCCACAAGTCTCGCTGGAAGATGTGCACGAGACCATGCTGCTGCACCTGCAGCGGATGCAGGATTTCTACGGCCCGGAGGATGGGCTGGTCCGTTTCCGCAAGCATGTCACCCGTTACATCAGCCTGGACCCGCTGAGCAGAAAACAGCGCACCCGACTGCTGACCTGCACCACCGCTGAGACCTTCACCGCCTTCCTGGCCGAACTCAGCGAAGAGCCGATGATCTTCCAGAATTCCGGAGGATTTTAGGAACACAAGTTTAAGAATAAACGTTTAGGAATACAATAGTAGAGGATGGACGATCCACAACTCAAAAGGAGATAGAAAATGAAAACTAAGCAAAGATTGATCCTGATGGCTGCGCTGCTGTTGATCGTGACACTGGCTTGCAGTCTCACCCCGCAACCCAATCAGCCGGCCGCCGACCCGGGTGCAGTGGACACCATGGTCGCCCAGACGGTTGCCGCCCAGGTGAACGACAACCCGGTGAATCCGGTGGAACCCAATCCCCCTGCGGATAATCCGACACCAGAGCCGCCGCCAGCAGAGGAACCTACGGCCACATTCACCCCCGAGCCGACAGAAACCCCCGAACCCACGGAGACCCCTGAACCCACCGACACCCCCGAACCTCCACCATCGGCAGTCTCAGCGCTCAACCTGGGTAGTCCGAAAGGCAGCTACACCTTCGATAACAAGGGCACTTTCTACACCTACTCTCAGCCCGATTCCAAAGTGGCGATCGAAGGCGGCAAGCTGAAATTCACCATCTTCGACTCTTTCGATTGGACGATCTGGTCCTTCTCAGCTCGAGATCTGAAAGACTTTTATTTCGAGATCAATGTGACCATGCCGGCAGACTGCGTGGGCAAGGACCGCGGGGGGATCATCTTCGGTACGCCAGTCGGCGACATCGACAAAGGGCATTAACTACCAGGTCTCCTGCGATGGGTATTACCGCCTGTTCATCTACGACGGATCCAATACCGATTACCTGGCCAACTGGACGGAAAGCAGCGTGATCAACGATGGGCCAAACAGCACCAACCGGCTGGGCGTGCTGCACAAGGCAACAAGATCACCCTGTATATGAATGGCCAGAAACTGGAGACCGTCACCGACAACACTTATGTCGGCAAAGGCCGAATCGGTGTCAATATGGGCGTCGACGACCACGATAACGTCACGATCCTCTTTGATGATGCCTCTTATTGGGAACCTGTCCCGTAACGCGCCATTCTGACCGGCGTATTGATCCTGATCCTGATGGCCGGGGCAGCAGGCTGTGCCCCGGCCGATTCTGAGGCCAGCGCCAGCGATGAAAATCTGCTGGAAACCCTGGTGGCGGAAGCAGTGGAAACCCAGCGCGAGGCCGGGCAGGAGCAGGAAGCCAATATGGATGCGCTGATGGATGCCACCTGGACAATGGCCGCCGAGCAGCCGGCTGTGCTGGAGGCTCAGACGCTGACCCCCACGATCACCCCGACCTCAGAATTTACCGCCACCCCCGAACCGGCGCTGCTGGCCACCATGCAGCTACCCCCCACCCCCACGTTGACCCCGCCCAGCGCCCCCGCCCGGCATCCGGATGATCCCGCCCTGCGGCTGGGCGATCCGGACTGGATAGATTCCTTCGACAGCACCGAGAACTGGACTACCTTTGTAGGGAGAAACTCTCAGGTAGAGATCAGCGGCGGGGTGCTGCGCTATACCGTGTTTGAAGCCAGCGTTGCCCCCACCTGGACGACCTCCTGGCCGCCGGTGAGCAACTTTTACCTGGAAGTGCTGGCCCAGATGCCGCCAGTTTGCAGCGGCAAGGACCGCTTCGGGCTGATCTTCCGCTCACCTGACCCTGAATCGGGCTACCGCTATGAGCTTTCCTGCGACGGACAAGTCCGCCTGCTGACCTTTGGACCGGACAGTGCCGAAGTGGTGGTGGCCTGGACCAGCAGCGATGCACTGCTGTCCGGCCCGAACCAGATCAACCGTATGGGGGTATGGGCCAATGGCAAGGTCATCGCTCTGTATATTAACGGTGTGGTTGTGGCCGGGCTGGAACATAATAAGTACCGCTCAGGCACGTTTGGCTTCTCGATCACCCCCGAGGAGACGGATAACTTCACCGCTGTGTTCGACGATCTGACCTTCTGGACGTTTGAGTAAAGCTTTGGCGGGGGGAATCACAACACTCATCCCGTATTGCGCAACCCAGCGGCGATCCCGTTGATCGTCATCACTATGATATTTTGCAGTTCCTCCGCCTCTGGGCCGGTGCGGTCCTCCAGGGAGCGCAGACGGTGGAGGGTCTCCACCTGGACAAAATTCAACGGGTCAATGTACGGGTTGCGCAACTGGATCGAGCGCATCAGACCCGGCTCATTGTCCAGAAGACCGGCATGCCCGGTGACCACCAGGAGTTGTTCCCGGGTGCGCTCGAATTCAGCCTGGATGATCTCGTAAAATGCGCGGGACTGTTGCTGATCCTCTGCCAGGGTCAGATACAGACGGGCGATCTCCAAATCAGCCTTCTGCAAAGACATCTCGGCATTATCCAGGATCGCCCGGAAGAAGGGCAGCCCCGCATACAGTTCCTGCAGCGCTTCCAGTGAAGAAGCCGCTGCCAGACCGGTGCCCAATCCAAACCAGCCAGGCAGATTGAAGCGGCTCTGCATCCAGGAGAACACCCAGGGAATCGCCCTGATCTTGCTGACCCGGTGGTCCCCGGGCTGCCCGTCTGGTTTCCGGGCTGCCGGGCGGGACCCGATCCGTAATTGGGTGATCTCATGGATGGGGGTGACCTGCTGCCAGAATTCCATAAACCCCGGTGACTGGTAAACCAATCCCCTGTAAGCATGCTGGGCAGCCGCACTCATCACGTTCAGCTCCTGCCGCCATTCGAGGGGGAACGGCTGCCTATCTTCCTCCGGCAGGGAAGCGCACACCACCGCACTGACCACCTGTTCGAGATGCTGGAAGGCCAGATCGGGGTTGGAATAGCGCGAAGCAATCGTCTCACCCTGCTCCGTCAGACGGAAGCGACCGTTGATCGTCCCGGGCGGTTGGGCCAGAATGGCGCGGTTAGCCGGACCGCCGCCGCGTGCCACCGTCCCACCGCGCCCGTGGAAGAGAGTCAATTCGATTCCATATTCGCGGCAGACGGCGGCGATCTCCTCCTGGGCCTGGTACAGGTTCCAGTTGGCGCTGAGGTAGCCGGCATCCTTGTTGCTGTCGGAGTAGCCGATCATCACCATCTGGTGATTCCCATTGGCCTGTAAGTGCCGGCGGTAAGCGGAATGTTCAAACAAATCCCGCAGCACCTCGGGCGCATTCCGCAGGTCATCAACGGTCTCAAATAACGGGGCGATATCCAGATTCAAGTCGCACCCGGCCCAGCGGCTCAACAGCAACACGCTAAGCACATCCGCCGGGCACTGGGTCATCGAGATCACAAAAGCCCCGAAGAGATCTTTGCCATATACTTCCCTGGCACGGTGGATCAGTTTGAATATTGACCAGGTTTCAGCCGCATCCACGGTTACGCCCGGACGGTCGGCGAGATTGGCAGGGGGGGCATCTAGCAGCCGGGTAAGAAGATCGATGCGGTCGTCACTGCACGATCCGGCAAAATCGGGCATCTGGTCCAGCGCCCGCAGAATCTCACTGACAACTTGATTGATGCGGGCGGCGTCCTCGCGGATATCCAGCCGGGCGGCATACAGACCAAAGATGTGCAGTTGTTTTTCCAGCGGCTGGATGGTGTTCTTCCCCAGCTTTTCCGGTAGATGGCGGGAGATGATCTCCACCGGGATGGTCAGCGCCTCGATGCGGGCTTGTGCCCGGTGGGGGTAATCGGAGAGCAGATGAGTGGTCATATCACTCTGCGAGGCGGTTCTCAGGTCAGAAGCCAGCAGGGAAAGCGCTAGCCGGTAGGGTTCATCCTGGTAGCGGGAAGCCAGAAAAGCCACATGGTTTGGCAGCGGCTGCCGCTCCCGGAACCATTCTGTCAGGTCGGCCGGCGGCGGGAACAAGCGCTGCGAAAAGGTTAATTTGCGCGCCAGGTCCTGGAGGGATTTGCGATGTTTCTCGATCGCCAGACCGGTGTGCAGGCGCAGCGTCTCTGCGGTGACCTGGTAAGTGACATTGGGATTCCCATCGCGGTCGCCGCCGATCCAGGAAGCCAATCCCAGCCATTTTTGGGGAATGGAAACGTCCGGGTAGTTCTCCGCCAAGGTATCTTCTAACTGCTGGTAGATTTTCGGCAGCACATCCCAGAAGACCTTGTCGATGAAATACAACCCCGTGCGGACTTCGTCTGCCACCTGGGGCTGGGCGGTGCGCTCCCGTTCGGTCAGCCAGTAGGTACTGATCTCGGAATACAGTTCATCGATGAGGACCTCTTCCTGTGTGGACAGGGCGTTAGTGACTGTCAGGTCCTGGAGCAAGCCGGAGATGCGCACCAGTTTGGACATCAGCGAGCGGCGCTTGGCCTGGGTCGGGTGGGCGGTGAGCACCAGTTCGATATCCAGCCGGTCGAGCATCGCCTGGATCTTGGTAGCAGGCACGCCGCGCTGCTTGAACCCCTGGATCACCGTCCTGATCGAGTCGGGCGCGGTGCCATTTTCCCCCTTGCCGGATTTGAAGTTCACAACGCGGTCATTTTCCTCGGCGAGGTTGACCAGGTCGAAGTACAGGGCAAAGGCCGAAGCCACAGCGCGGGACTGCTCTGCGGTCAGGGCCTTCACCTGACTGGAGAGCTGTTCGGCGGCAAGGGGATCGCCCGCCCGCCTTTGTTTTGAAAGCGAGCGGATGTCTTCCTCAATGCGGAAGATCTCTTCGGACTCTTGTTCTGCCAGCACCTGGCCGAGGATGTTGCCCAACAGGCGGACTGTCTGCGAGAGGTTCATGGGTCTATTATACGCAAGGATTGGGGGATACAGGAAAACTGGAGGAACACCTTCAAGTAAAAAAAACCTCCTTTCGGAGGTTTTCAAAATTTCCATCAGTTCTACCCGCTCACATCCAGTCGCGGCGGCGCATCCACAGATACATCAGGGTAGGCGTCACGGTCAGGAACAGCAGGGCGGTGATCAAGGCAGCCTTTCCCAGCGGGGTGAAGACAGAAAACTCCAGTTGGAAGAAATTCATCCCGAACACGCTGGTGATAAAGGTCAGGGGCATGAACATGGTGGTGATAATCGTGAGCACCTTGACGACCTGGTTCATGCGGTTATTGGCGGCGGAGAGATAGATCTCCAGCGAGCTGGCAACCAGTTCCCGCAGGCTCTCGGTGAGATCGTTGAGGAGCACATAATGGTCGTAGATATTGCGGAAGAATATACGCTGCTCCCGTTCAACCGCCGAGAGATCGTTATGGGAGAGTTTGAAGAACACTTCCCGCTGGGGGGACATGATCCGGCGCAGTTTGACCAGAGAACGCTTGAGGGTGAAGATCTGCTCGAGGGTATCCTCACGCGGGGAGTGCAGGATCTGGTCTTCCAGGTCATTGATCTGTTGTTCGACCTGGTCCAGGATGGGCAAGTGGCCTTCCACCAGCATGTCTGCGAGGTGATAGAGGAGATTCATCGCCCCGCGTTTGAAGAAGCGGGGGTCCCACTGGCAGCTCTCCCAGGCCCGGTTCAGGTCGGAGATCGGGTCGGGGTGATAGGTGATCAGGAACCCCTTGCCCACGAAAACGTCCAGCTCATTGACCAGGATCAGCTCATCCTCACCGCTAGTGATCTCAAAATTGTGCAGCACCAGGTAAAGGTATTTGCCCCAGTCATCGACTTTGGGCACATGGGTCTCTTCAAGGGCATCATCGACCGCCAGAGGATGAAAACCAAAGATTTCCTCCAGCACCAGCTTGTAGTTGGCTTTATCGTCCCCAAGCATATCGATCCACAGGACACCTTCAGATTCTTTCAGGAGGATAAACTCCCCCTGATTGATATCTGTTCTAATTTTTCCTTCCGGTGAATAGTAAACAGAACGGATCATCTTATTTCTCTCTGATGTCGGTCAGCGCCGACCGAAATGGGTCTGGACGCGATCCAGCACGATAATATTGATATCCGCCAGGACACCTTCCAATGGCTGGCTGGCATCGATGATCTCAAATCTCTCCGGTTGTGCGGCGGCCATCTCCAGGTACCCGGCGCGCACGCGGCGGTGGAAAGCCTCTTCTTTGGCATCCAGGCGGTTCCAGTTCTCGCTGTCGGCGGAGCGGCGCTTGAGGCCGATCTCGATATCTACGTCCAGCAACAGGGTCAGGTCGGGCTGCAAGCCGCCGGTGGCAAAGCGGATGATGCGGGCCAGCTCTTCAAGGTCGGTCTGGTGACCGTATCCCTGGTAAGCCATGGTCGAATCGGCAAAGCGGTCGCAGATCACAATCTTGCCCTCGGCGATCGACGTCAGGATCAGCTCATGCACGTGCTGGGCGCGCGAAGCCTGGAAGAGCAGGATCTCGGTGGTGGGGTGCATGGCGGTATTGCCCATCTTCAGCAGGGTGTCGCGGATCTCGTCCCCGATGGGTGTGCCGCCGGGTTCACGGGTGACAACGACCTGAAAACCGGACTGGCGGAGTTGGTCCGCCAGCTCGGGGATGTGACAGGTCTTCCCGCTGCCTTCTGGGCCTTCAAGGGTGATGAACATAGTTGGCTCGTTTTCTTAATGATTTTTAACGTTTGGGATGGATTTCCTATCTCAAACCCCATCCCTGAGAATGCTTCGCATTCTCATCCCCTTCCCTTTTTCAAGGGGAAGGGGATTACTCAATAGATGTCACTAGTGTAGGAACAGATCGACTCGGCCAGTCCCTACATTCTGTTACTCCCTAAAAATTCTGACTCTGCGGTTTGGCTCTTTCCCGTAGGAATGGGAGACCAGGTCAGCTTCAGTGGCCAATTGGTGCTGTAACCTGCGGATGCGCGCCGCGGCTGGGGGCATTTCCACCCAGCGTTCGCCGTTGAGGACTGCCTCGATCGCCTGGCGGGTTTGGGTGACAATCGTTTGATTGCTGTCACCGTATTCCCGTTCCACGGAAAGATCGAAAAGGCCGCCGAGGAAGCGCTCCATCTGCTCCACGGTGTTGGCGCGCAGCACATGTACAGGCATACCGCGCCGTTCGGCATCCACGATCACACGGGTGCGCTTGCGGTAGTTGTTCCGCAGGGTCACCAGCACCTGGGCATCTCCCAGATCCTTGGTGAGCACGATCGGCACAGCCAGGTAGCTGGCTGCCCGGTCCAGACGGGAGCGGTCCACCCCATAGGCATAGATACGCACAGGGTCCTTGCGCACCGGGCTGATCCCGCCGTCATAGAGCTGCTCACGGGGAGTCTTGATCTTTTCCTTGATCTGGGTCTCGCCGCTGACCGCTCCATTCCCGCGGCGCAAAGGTCCCTGGCTGCCCATCGTGGAGCGGGAGGACTTATCCCCAACCATGCGGGCTGGCTGGGTCGTCTTGATCGTGCCATCTTCCTGACGGGCGCGGATCTCTGCGGGGGCGTCGTAGCCGCGCAGCAAAGCATCCACAGCGGCGGCAATATCGGCATGCACAGCCACCATATCGCGGGTCTGTATCTCGACGAGGATATCGAAGGTGGGCGGGGAGCGGCGTTCCAGCACAGTCTTCTGGGTACCGCGGCGGCGGGCTTCATCATCCGAGAGTGTCACCGACTCGATCCCACCGATCAGATCGGACAAGGTGGGATTAAGCAGCAGATTTTCCAGGGAATTACCGTGGGCAGTGCCAATCAACTGCACGCCGCGCTCGGCGATCGTGCGGGCGGCTTCGGCCTCACGCTGCCTGCCGATCTCGTCAATCACGATCACTTCGGGGTTATGGTTCTCGACTGCCTCGATCATCACCTCATGCTGGAGGGCTGGGGTAGCCACCTGCATACGGCGGGCGCGGCCCACGGCGGGATGGGGTACATCTCCGTCTCCGCCAATCTCGTTGGAGGTATCCACGATGACCACGCGCTTGGTCTCCGCCAAAATGCGGGCGGCCTCGCGCAGCATGGTGGTCTTGCCCACACCGGGGCGGCCGAGGATCAGCAGGCTTTTGCCCTCATCAATCAGGTCCTGGATGATATCCAGGGTGCCGTACACCGCCCGGCCGACCCGGCAGGTCAGCCCGACAATGTCGCCGCGCCGGTTGCGAATCGCCGAGATGCGGTGCAGGGTGCGCTCGATCCCGGCGCGGTTATCAGCGTCGAAATCCCCGAGGCGCTCGACCACGTAGTCGATATCGGCCCGGGTGATCTCGGCTTCCCGCAAAACCACCTCGCCGGAGACCAGCCTGGCGGTGGGCACGCGTCCCAGATCGAGGATGATCTCGAGCAGGTCGGCGCTGTTGTTCTGATCGCGGACAGCCTGGGCCATTTCTTCAGG
Source organism: uncultured Chloroflexia bacterium (assembly GCA_963722735.1). Taxonomy (GTDB): domain Bacteria; phylum Chloroflexota; class Anaerolineae; order Anaerolineales; family UBA11579; genus UBA11579. The sequence goes on along the minus strand of CAVROH010000030.1, from coordinate 59,601 downwards.
GAGGACATCCATGAGGACATCGAGGTCGTCTGTTATTTTTTGTTGCGTCATGTTGGTATCCAAAATCGCTGGCTGCTGATTAATGGGTAAAATGCTTCTTCAGTTCATGAGAAGGAGACAAGGGGAAAGGTGGTTTCATTTAGCTGTTCATCTGACGGTCACTGTCGCTTTATTTCAGCAGCTTGCTCCTATTATAAACTGAAAATCTTGGGATTTGTGATTGGGGATCAGGCACTTAGGGAAAGAAACTTAGAGTGCTTTGCTTTATAATTACACTCATGAATCACTTACGCGAGATCCAGCTTAGAGAGGGCGAGACCCGCCCGGCAGATTTCCCTTTCAACCTGCCAGTGATTGCCAACTGGGGGGTGCTGCCGCTGGAAGCCCCGGTAACGATCCTGGTGGGGGAGAACGGGGCGGGGAAATCGACGGTGATCGAAGCGATCGCTTGCGCGGCCGAGATCATCACCGTCGGCAGCGGAGCTGCTCACCGCGACCCGAGCCTGGCGCATGTGCATGACCTCGCCAAGTGGCTTAAGCTGATCTGGAACAAGCGCGTCCGCAAGGGGTTCTTTTTGCGAGCGGAAGATTTCTTCGGCTTCGTCAAGCACCAGGCCCAAACCAAGGTCGAAATGCAGCGCGAGCTGGATCGGGTGGAGAATGAATACCAGGGACGCTCAAAGCAAGCCCAGGGACTGGCCCGGATGCCGTTTGCCGGCGAATTGAATGCGATGCAAAATCGCTATGGGGACGGGCTAGATACCCAATCGCACGGCGAGAGCTTTCTGGCGCTGTTCCAGGCCCGCTTTGTACCTGGAGGGCTGTACCTGCTAGACGAGCCGGAAGCGCCGCTCTCCCCGCTGCGCCAGATGGCGCTGATCTCGATGATCCAGGAGATGGTGGCGCAGGATTCGCAGTTCATCATCGCCACGCATTCTCCCATCCTGATGGCATACCCGGGGGCAGAGATCCTCAGCTTCGACCAGCCCCCGATCGGGCCGGTGCATTATGAGGACCTGGAGCATGTCAACCTGATGCGGGATTTCCTCAACGATCCGGATTCCTTCCTGCGTCACCTGTGATCCATACCCCGACAGCTCTCATAGAACCGATGCTGGGTTACTCCTGATTTTTTGGAATATACTTATTTGTGCACAATGTGCAAGCAATCAAGAAGAAAGCGAGAGGTACCCTGATGAGCAATCATGTGATCGAAACCAGTGCACTGACCGTGTACTACGGAAAACACCGCGGCATTCTGGACGTGGATCTGACCGTGGAGAAAGGGGAGGTGTTTGGCTTCCTGGGGCCGAATGGCGCCGGCAAGACCACCACCCAGCGCGTCCTGCTGGATGTCTTCCCTCCCACCTCAGGCAAGGCCAGCGTCTTCGACCTGGACTGCCAGAAGCAGGGCGTCGAACTGCGCAAGCGGATCGGCTATCTACCAGGCGAGTTGGCGCTTTATGCCAACATGAAGGCCAGCGAGTTCTTCAAGATGTATGAATACCTGCGCGGCGAGAACGGATCCAAAGGTTATTGGCGCGAGCTGGCCGACCGGCTGAATCTGGATACCAGCCGCAAGATCCGCCAGTTCTCGCGCGGCAACAAGCAAAAGGTCGGCGTAGTATCCGCTTTCATGAACCGGCCGGACCTGCTGATCCTGGATGAACCTACCGGCGGGCTGGATCCGCTGGTGCAGCAAACCGTGCTGGAGATGGTGCGCGAGGTCAAAGCCGACGGGCGCACTGTGTTCTTCTCCTCGCACATCCTTTCGGAGGTGCAGGCGGTTTGCGACCGGGTCGGGTATCATCCGCGAAGGGCAGATCGTGGCCCTGCAAAAGGTAGAAGACCTGTTTGCCGCCCGCCTCAACCGGATCACGATGATCTTTGAATCGCTGCCCCCAGCAGGGACTTTCTCCATCAATGGGGTAACGGAACTGGAGACGCGGCGAGAAGAGCATCACCCTGGAAGTCACCGAGAATCTGGCCGAGGTGCTGGCGATCGCCGCCCGGAACAAGATCATGGACATCGAAACCCACAACCTCAGTCTGGAAGACATCTTCCTGACCTATTACAGCACAGATGGAGGCGAAAATGCTTAGGCTCATTTGGCAGGAGATAAAATTTCGGCGGGGAGCAATGATCGGATGGGGTCTGGGGTTACTGTTCTTCCCACTGGTGTATATTGCCATCTATCCTTCTGTGGCCGATCAAATGGCCGGGCTGGCAGACCTGGAGATTCTACAAAGCCATGGGGATGTCACTTGGGCACCTTTGCCGACTGGATCGGTTCGATCCTGATCATCTTCATGCCGCTGGTGGCTTCGATCTTCGCGATCACCAACGGCACCGGCACACTTGCCGGGGAAGAAGAGGACGGCCGGCTGGAGATGCTGGTCACCCTGCCGCTGCCGCGCTGGCAGATCATCACCGCCAAAGCGTTGGCGCTGAGCATTTCCACCTTCATCATCCTGCTGGTGAATGCGGTGGTTTCGCTGGTTGTCTTTGAAGCGATCAAGGATCAGATCGAAACCAATCTGGTGGGGATGGATGTCTTTTCCGGTGTGCTCTCTACCTGGCCGCTGATCTTTGCGATGGCGATGCTCTCGATGTTCCTGGCGGCATTCTGCGCCAGCCGCCGGTTTGCTTCGATGATCGCTGCGGCGGTGCTGGTGGTCAGCTACTTTGGCAGCAACCTGGCCGCACTCCACAGAATTGCTGGAACCCTTTGAGCCTTTCTTCCTGTTCACCTACCTGGATGCAAGCGGCCCAGCGATAATGGACGGGCAGGCAGCCAGAGATATCCTGGTGCTGCTGGGTGTGGGGCTGGTTTCCTTCATCCTGGCGGTGGTCTTCTTCCAGAAGCGGCGGCTGACCGTGGGGATGTGGCCCTGGCAGCGCGCCAAAGTAGAGAATTAACCGGGATCGGATAACCCGCTGCCCGACAACTGCCAAAGGTGACGTTTTAAATCAGAGATCCCCCACATATGGGGGTCTCTGATTTACACTTAAAAGAGGCCGGTTTGTGGATAACCTGTGCAAAACTGTGGATAAATCGTCTTTAATCTGGGGAAAACTTGCCTAAAACAGTCTAATTTGACTTCTGGGCGAACCCCCATATGTGGGTGCGGAAGGCAGTGGGCTGGTGCATATTCAGTGGATATTTGTTCTACCTGATTCTATCCCCAAAAGCCGGTTTTTATCCCGATTTTGTCCTCAACTGGCGTGTGGATAAAAACCCGGCTCTCACCCCCTATGTGTAGACAAACCTCAAACCCCATACCGGACATGTGGGGGAGAAAATCTTGCTCAGACAAGTTTCCCACATATCCACAGGCCCTACTACGATTACTACTTAAATTAATCTTTATATATATGGGGATAAATTTTAAGTTGAAAACCTCAAAACCAACAACCCTGAAAGAAAACAGGATTTACCCTCTCAATCAATTGCATTTTAGCCCGTTCTTTGATATAACTCCCAGGTTATGAAATTAGGAATTATTGGCTTACCGCAAACAGGAAAGACAACCATCTTCAACGCCCTCACCCGGCAGGACCGACCCACGGTGATGAGCGGGAGGATGGAAGTCCATACCGCCGTGGTGGATGTGCCCGATACGCGCATCCACCATCTGGCGGAAATTTACCATCCCAAAAAAGTGACCTATGCCAAGGTGACCTATGCCGATGTTGCAGGATTGGAAGGCCGTGGACAGGGAGACATCTCCGGGCAACTGCGCAACGAGCTGGGCAATATGGATGCATTTATCCACGTGGTGCGCTGCTTTGAAGATGACAACGTGCCCCACCCGGCGATAACGATTGATCCGGCCAGGGATATTGAGGCGATGAACACCGAACTGCTGCTCAACGATCTGATCACCGTTGAGCGCAAGCTGGAACGCCTGACAGCAGACCGCGGCAAAGGCGGGCGGGATAAGGACGCCATTGAGAAGGAATATGCTCTGTTCACCCGTCTGCAGGCCCATCTCTCCGGTGAGAAGCCACTGCGGGAAATGGAGATCGACGCCGAAGAGATCAAGGATATTACCGGCTACCAGTTCCTGACCCGCAAGCCGATGTTGATCGTGCTCAATCTGGGCGAGGGACAGGCATTGCCGGATGTCTCCGTCGCTGCCGGGACTCTGCCAGTAGTGGGGATCCAGGGCAAACTTGAGATGGATCTCGCCCAACTGCCGGAAGAAGATGCGGCTGAGTTCCTGGCGGAATACGGGATCACTGAGCCGGGATTGAACCGTATGATCCGCGAATCCTACGATCTGCTCGGGCTGCATTCCTTCTTCACCGTGGGAGAGGATGAAGTCCGCTCCTGGCCGTTGAAGATCGGGGCCAATGCCCAGCAGGCGGCCGGCGTGATCCACACCGACCTTTACCGGGGATTCATCCGGGCAGAAGTAGCCCGTTACGATTATTTGGTAGAATCAAAGAGTCTGGCAGCCCTCCGGGACCAGGGGAAGCTGCAAGTTGAAGGGAAACAATACATCGTGCGGGACGGTGATATCGTCCACGTGCGGTTCAATATCTGATCAGGAGCGAAGCCCCATCCATGGATGAACTGCCGGTCGGCCGGGTGCTGCATGGCAATTGCCTAGAAATTCTCGTCTCCCTGCCGCCGCGGTCCGTGGACCTGATCTTCGCCGACCCCCCGTATAATCTGCAACTCCAGGATAGGCTTTTCCGCCCCAATATGACCGAGGTGGTCGGGGTGGATGAATCCTGGGATCAATTCACCAGCTTTGAGGAATATGATGCCTTCAGCCGGGCCTGGCTGGGCGAGTGCCGCCGGGTACTCAAGGAGACCGGCGCCATCTGGGTGATCGGCTCGTATCACAATATCTACCGCATCGGGGCGATCATGCAGGACCTGGGCTTCTGGCTGCTGAATGATGTCATCTGGGTGAAGACCAACCCAACGCCCAACTTCAGGGGGACGCGCTTCGCCAATGCCCATGAGACCCTCATCTGGGCCAAGCTGGATGAGAATTCCAAATATACCTTTAATTACCATGCGATGAAGGGTCTCAACGAAGATAAGCAGATGCGCAGCGACTGGTGGCTGTTCCCGCATGTCACCGGGGCAGAGCGCCTGCTGGTGGATGGCGAGAAGGTCCACTCTGCCCAGAAGCCCGAAGCGCTGCTCTACCGGGTATTGCTGTCCACCTCCCACCCCGGGGATGTGGTGCTGGACCCGTTCATCGGCAGCGGGACGACCGGGGTGGTTGCCCGCCGTCTGCACCGCCAGTGGATCGGGATTGAGCGGGATGCCGAATATGCCCGTATCGCCCAGGAGCGCATCGATGCGGTAGAATCCTCTCCGTATGGTGAGGATGCCTTCGATGTGCGCGGCAAGCGCAGGAAGGCCAAGCGAGTGCCCTTCACCGCTCTGCTGGAAACCGGTTTGCTGAATCCGGGGCAGGCGCTGTATTATAAGAAGAACCTGGAGCAGAAAGCGGTGATCAAACCCAACGGCCGGCTGCTTTACGGCGAGATCGTGGATACGATCCATCTGATGGGGCGCAGGCTTTCGAACGGAAACCCGTGCAATGGCTGGGACCACTGGTATTATCAGGATGGTGCGGGAGAACTGCATGCCATTGAGACGCTACGGCAGAAGCTGCGCGAAGAACGGGAAGAAGACGAAGAATGAACTCACTCAGGCTGCACCAAAGGAAAACCATCAAACTGATCGCAATCGTAGTGCTGGCGCTGATCCTGGCGGGGTGTGGCGCCTCGACACCTGAGGTCGTGCCGACCAATATACAATCCCCGCCGACGGATGCCCCTGTGCCGCCGACCAGCACGCAGCTGCCGACCGAGACGAGTATGCCCTTGCCTACCGCCATGCCAAGCACCCCGCTGAGCGCCACCGTCTGGGAAGAGGACCCGTTCACCGTGGTGCTGACCTATCACCAGTTTGCGGATAATTCTGCTGACCAGTCAAAAAGCCTGAAGGTGCGCTTCGAGGATTTTGAAAGTCAGCTCAATCAATTGTACAACGCCGGTTTCAGTCTGGTTCCGCTGGAAGATTGGTTGGCAGGGAATATTGTCGTCCCCGTTGGGCGGCGGCCGTTGATCCTCTCTCTGGATGATCTGTACTTCAATAATCAACTGCGCCTGGATGCCGAGACAGGTGAGCCGATCGAGGATTGCGGGCTGGGGATCCTGTGGCGTTTCTACCAGGCGCACCCCGAGTTTGGCTACTCGGCGGCCCTGTTCGTCAATCTGGGGAATAAGCTGTACGGCAACCCGGATGATCCTGATTGGGAGCTGCAACTGGCGGAAACGATCTGCCTGGGGGATGGATCATGATCTGATGCCGTACAACCATTTCTACACTCACCCGATGTTGGATCTCACCAATGCGCAGGGAATCCTGTGGGAACTGGAGATGAATGATAAATACCTGCGGGACTTGCTGCGCATGGCTGATCGTGAGGACCTGATCCCTCGAGTTGGATAACATCATCGCCCTGACCTATGGTATCTGGCCAGGCTCCGGGGATACCCGGGTAATGCTGACCTACCGCACGCCGGAGGGACTGCCGGTGAGTGTGGTGGCGGAGATCGATCCCATCTCGCTGGAGAAATTTCTGCCTGCGCCGTATGCCCCGGAATTTGACCAGTTTCATCTGCCTCGGCATGTGGCCAGCCCGAATGCGGTCAACTTCCTGTTGGAGCGGGCGGACAAGTTCCCCACAGCGCAGGTCTGCGATCTGGGCGAGGTGCCGGACGCGCTCTTCTCCGATGCGGAGGGAATGGCGGAATTTGTGGCCCAGGCAGGCACTCAGCAGGGCTGCCCGGACGGGGTCTATGTGTTTGATGGCATTGATCTGCTGGTGCGGGTGACTGACCGGGCAGGGGGAAGTGATCCAGATTGGACGAGTAAGTTTCTGGCTTCGGTAAATAAAAAGAGATTGCTTCATTCACTGGGCGCCAGCGCAATGATAAAAGCAATCTCTTTTTGGATTGTACGCTTTGCTTACTTGTTTATCCACCATGATCCAGGCGGAGCCGCGTCCATCGGTGTCCGCGGCTGCCTGTGTGCCGAAAGACTCCGCCATCCCCTTGATCTCGTCGGGGGTGTGGAAGTAGGACTTCATCAGCAGCACTTTCTCCATCAGGGCGATTAGCTTAACGCCGAACAGGCGGATATCAGGTTCCTCGATCAGCAGGCGTCCGCCGGGCTTGAGGGTGCGGACCATCTCCCCGGTTGTAGCGTGCTGATCGGGCATATGGTGAAGGGCATCGACCACCAGGATGCGGTTGAATGCCCCCTCGGCGAAGGGCAGATCGGTGGCCGACGCCTGCACCCGGTGGTGAAGGCCTTTATCTCCGGCCTTTTGCAGCATGGGCATGGAGAGATCGCAGAGTAGAAGACGATCCACCTTGCCGGCCAACCCGTCGGAAGAACGTCCGGTGCCGCCGCCGAGGTCCAGCAGCCAGCCGTCTGCGGGTAAGGCTAACGGCTCGTCGAAGATACCAGTATCCTTGCTGCCGAAGATATGGTCGTAGAAAGGGCCAAGCCAGTCGAAGAGTATGTTATTGGGCATGGTGGGATTATAACCGAGTAATCAGGCACACAGGCACTCAGGTATCAGGATTGGTGATAAGCGCTAAGTTTCTTTCCTGATTCCTGGGTGACTGCTCACTGATTACTTGTTTTTGAAAACCTTAGAATAATCTTATAGACCCATGAGACGCTCTCCAAGTTACGATATAATTCAGTCAAAATTCTCACAGGAGTAACCAATGACATATGAACTAGGTAAGTGGAGCCTTGACGATCTCTTTCCGGCATTTGACAGCCCGGAGGTGGAAAAGGCATTTGAAACCCTCGAGAAGGATGTAGAAGAGTTTGAGAAATTCCGCGACAAGCTCTCCCCAGATATGGATGTAGAAGAGTTTATGACCGCGCTGGAATCCTCTGAGAAAACCACCCGTCTGGCATACCGGGTCGGGCAGTACGCCGGCCTGTTCTTCTCCGAGGACACCCAGAACCAGGATGCGCTGACCTTCCAGGCCAAGATGCAGCAGTTCATGGCCGGGCTGCAGAACCGCACCCTATTCTTCGATCTGTGGTGGAAGAGCCTGGAAGACGAGGAAACCGAGCGCTTCATGGAAGTGGGACAGGAATATGCCTACTACCTGGAGCAGATCCGCAACTTCAAGCCCTATACCCTGAGCGAGCCGGAAGAGAAGATTATCAACATCAAGGATGTCACCGGCATCAACGCCATGCGCACCCTGTACAGCTCGATCACCAACCGCTATGTCTTCAAGGTTGAGGTGGATGGCGAAGTCAAGGAACTCACCCGCGGCGAGTTGATGGCTCTGGTTTACGGCCCGGATGCGGACCTGCGTGCCCGCTGCTACCAGGAACTCTACAAAGTCTACGGGGATGATGGCGCGATCCTCGGGCAGATGTACCAGGCAATCGTGCGGGACTACCGCAATGAGAACCTGGACCTGCGCAAATTTGAAAGCCCGATCTCCGTGCGTAACCTGGTCAACGATATCCCCAACGAAGTCGTCGATACGCTCCTGGGTGTCGCCGAGAAGAACACAGAACTGTTCCAGCGCTTCTTCAAACTGAAAGCAAAGTGGCTCAAGGTGGATAAGCTGCGCCGCTATGACATCTATGCTCCGGTGGCCGAGGCTGAGAAAGAATACGCCTACGAGGATGCCGTCGAGATGGTGCTGGATGCTTTCAATGAGTTTACCCCCAAAGCAGCAGAACTTGCCAGGCGGGTCTTCGATGAAGACCATATCGACAGCTCGGTGCGCAAAGGTAAGCGCGGAGGGGCTTTCTGCTCGTCCAGCGACCCGGCACTGACCCCCTTTGTACTGGTGAACTTCAACGGCAAGGCTAACGATATCAGCACCCTAGCGCATGAGCTGGGGCATGCTATCCATGCCATGCTGGCAGAGAAACACAATGTCTTCCACACTCCACTCCTGCCTGCCGCTGGCGGAGACCGCCTCCACCTTCTCCGAGATGGTGCTGATTGACCGTTTGTTGGAAGAGGAAACAGACGAGACGGTCCGCCGGGACATCATCTTCTCCCAGATCGGTGATGCCTATGCCACCATCATGCGGCAGATCTTCTTTGCCCTGTTTGAGCGTGAGGCGCATGAGATGATCGCCAACAACGCCTCGGTGGAAGACCTATCGAATGCCTACATGAAGAACCTGGAAAAACAATTCGGGGATTCCCTCATCATTGGCGAAGAATTCCGCTGGGAGTGGGTCTCAATCCCGCATATCTACGATGTGCCTTTCTATGTGTATGCCTATGCCTTCGGCCAACTGCTGGTGCTGGCGCTTTACCAGCAATACAAGCAGGAAGGTGAATCCTTCATCCCGCGCTATCTGGAAATCCTCTCGGCGGGTGGTTCCCTGCCGCCGGTTGAGATCCTTGACCGGGCTGGTGTGGATGTTCGCAAAGCGGAGTTCTGGCAGGGTGGTTTTGATGTACTTGCCAGGATGGTTGACGAGTTGGAAGCGATTCCGGTAGAATAGGGTATTGCTGGAATAGAGACGTCCCCTTTTTGGATAGATCAAGCGGCGCAGGAAGGAACGACTCCTGCGCCCGCTTTTTTCTTGTGGAGGAAAAGATGCAGACGGTGTTGTTTTTCATTGTGATCGGGGTGATCAGTGGGGCTTTCATCGGCATGCAGGGGCCAATGGCTACAATGATCGCCCAGAAGATGGGCCTGCTGGAGAGCGTTTTCCTCGTGCATCTGGGCGGAGTGGTGGTGGCGCTGGTGCCGCTGCTGCTCTTCCAGCGAGGCGGGAAACTGGGGGACTGGCGCTCGCTGCCCTGGTATGTTTATCTGGCTGGGGTGCTGGGGCTGATCATCTTTGCGGCGGTGACATACCTGATCCCCCAGGTAGGGGTGACTTCCACGATGATGTTGATCATCGTCGGGCAGTTTATCATCGGGGCAGTGATGGATCATTTTGGCTGGTTTGAGATAGCGGTGCGTCCCTTCAGCTTCCCTAAAGTGATTGGTTTGGCTGTGATGATGTTTGGGGCCTGGCTCACTCTGAAATAAACATAAGCTAGAATGGTCTGGCAATAACTCAAGCTAACCAGGAAGCCAAGACATATAAAAATCACCAGATCAAAGACCGGTGATTTTTTCGTTTGCGTTTGGGGGAAGAAAGGTTATTCCACCTGCACGCCCAGGGTGTTGTCCTGGTTCGCCCTGGTATACACCAGATAGGTCTCGGTGGGGCAGAACCGGTTTGGCCTGGCCGGGATGTTCGAGCGCGGTTTGATCGTGGGGGCCAGAGTGAGGATTCGATCTGAGGAAGGATCCGGGATACGCGTCGAGATCACCTGGCGGAAAGAGGATTTCCAGCATATCAGAAACTCGCCTGATTCTCAAAGCCGATTCATTAACATTGGCAGCCGGAAATCAGCTGTTTTTTTTGTGGGTGACTTACCCAATTCTAATTTTGGTTGGGCAAACTACTGCTAAAATCAATAAAAACCGGGGCGATTATTGTATAGGAGTGCTTATGAAAGTAAACGCAACTATTAAACTGCCCTGGCGTATGCCTAAATCCAAGGATTTTATCGCCGCCCTTATTCTGATCATCCTTCTGGTTGGGTGCGCTCAAAAACAACAAGAAGTGCACCCCGGGATCCAACTTTCTGAAACACTTCAAATACCTTCCCTTGAAATTACAGGCTTTACAGACCAGAGTATTATGGAAGGTGAATTCTTCTCCTCTATCGAGTTGACGGATATCCTCTCGACTACGATCTTCACTCCAGATCAGATTTCCTGGGAGGTTGTAGGAGGCGGTGATTTTACGGTCTTCATTTTTCAAGGTCATGAATTACGGATCATCCCTCCAGATAGGGAGTGGTCAGGGATAGAAAAAGTCAAGCTCTTGGCCTGTAATCCCGAAGGTCTTTGTGACTCAAAAGAAGCATCATTTTCTGTTCAGGAAGTCAACGATCCACCCTCTGTCAATGTAGCAGATCAGATTATCCAGCTATCGTCTAAATTCTCCCCTTTAAATTTAGCATCACTGTCTGCAGATATGGATCATCCAGCCGAAGACTTGACATGGACGGTTTCCGGCGCAAAAGACCTGATGGTAGAAATGGAAAATGGGCTGGTAAATATCTCTTCCCCTGGAAATGGCTGGACAGGACGGGAACAGCTATTCTTTCAGGTTTGTGATCCGCTTGGCGAATGTAGAGTTGATGATGCACTCTTTGCTGTCCTTGGCGAGTCGGATATCTATCTCATCCACGTGGGTGTTTCAGGATTTTTAATCATCAGTGGCGATAAAAAAATCCTGATTGATTCTCTTTTCATTGGTACGGAGTATACAACCGCCGCGGGGCAGTTTAAATTCTATGTACCAAACGAAGTTCAGGAAAAAATTGAGAAAGGGATATCGCCTTTCAATGACATTGATATTGCCATAATCACCCATGTTCATCCTGATCATTATGATAGCGGAACAGCAGAAAGCTTTTTAGAAAACAATCCAAAAACAATTTTAGTGGCCAATAGCGCTGTTCAATTGATTGAAAGTCACCCAGATTGGGAGGACAGAATTATTTTAATTGATCTTGACTATGGAGAAAGTGAACAGTTGACCGTGGCAGGAGTTGACCTTGAGGCATTCCACATGCCCCACAATCTCCCGGACCTGGGATTTATCATCACGCTTGGCGAAACAAAGCTATTCCACCCGGGAGATCTGGATGTTGAACTGATCGGGACAGAGTATATCCAGGAGCTGGGCATTCCTGAAAAGGACATTGATATCGCCTTCGCCCCGATCTACTCCATTCATGAGAGTAGAAATCATCGGGAGATCTTTGGTAGCTTTGACGCCGATTATTTGATTCTGATGCATTATCCATTCCCTTATGATGATGCCAATTATGCCCTGATCGATGAATACTTCCCCGACGCGAAAAAAATGAAAGTCCCGCTGGGTACATGGCTGATGCCTGAAAAATAAAACAAAAAACCTGGCGAACCAAACCGCCAGGTTTTTCAATTCATTCTCTTTGTGGAGAGTTGGTTACTCCGGAATACCCCAGGAGCGGATCTCTTTGACCGTGTAGGTGTAGTTTCCCGTTTCTCCGGTGCTGACATACAGACCGTAGCGTCCCCAGCCAAAGCCATCGTCGGTGATGACCGTGAAGTAGCGCCGGTTGGCGTAGATGGTGATCTTGTTGCCTTCCATCTGCACACCCAGGGTGTTGTCCTGGTTCGCCCCGGCGTTGACCAGATCGGACTCGGTGGGGTTAAGGATCGAGATGGAGACATACGGTGTGACCGATTCCAGGCGGCGGGCAAATACCTCCCCATCGCAGGTGAAGCCGATCAGGTAGCCGCGGGTCGGCTGGCCGTGCTGTGAGGCGCGCAGGATCATACCGTATGCATCGCCCTCGTGGCAGTCGCCGCTGTTGACATCCATCTCGATGTAGAAGTTGGTCAGGGTGAAGCCGCTGATCCACCAGGTATCCCACAGGTTTTCTTTGCCGGTGACATACATCAGGCCCAGGTCTTCATCCATCTCCAGTTTGATGTACTGGCTGTCCGGCAGCACGTCGGATTCGATCCGTCCACAGGGTGACCTCATTCATGCTGTCCACGTGGTGGGCACCGGTGAAGAGCAGATCGGGGTTTATCTGGGGCGCATCACTGGTGGGCTGGGGCGCCGGGGTATTGGTGGGTTCGGGGGTCTCGTCCACGTCCGGATCAGGTTCGTCTGTCGGGGAAGTGGTATGGGTGGGGGTAATGATGTCAAGCGTACTCGTGGGTTCGGGTGTATCTGTGGGGGCTGGGGGCTCGGGTGTGTTGGTGGGTTCTTCGGTCGGTTCCGGGGTGTTGGTCTTGGTCGGTGTCGGGGGGATCGGAGTGGCGGAGAGCACCTCCTCGACCTTGCTGGTGTCCACTTCAGTTGGCGCAGTGTCGGGCGCAACCGTGCGGACACAGCCAGAAACGACCAGCGCTGCGATCAGGATCAGCAGCAGGGGGATTACTTTGTGGGGATACTTATCGTGGTTTCGCATAACTCTTGAAGGATAGCACAAACTTTTTTTTCGCGCTGGAGTTTGGCGGCGTGAAGTTATTCGCTCACGCTTTTTTGAGAAAATCCAAGGTCCTCTCCCAGGCCAGGGCGGCGGCTTCCGGGTGGAAGGCTTGCGTCCGGTCAGGCTCAAAGAACCAGTGGCCGGTGTCCGGGTACTGGTAGAAGGTGGCCTGGCGTCCGGCTTGCTGCAGGGTTTCTTTCAGCCGGTCCACTTCGGACTGCGGCTCAAACTGGTCTTTCTCTGCGAAGTGCCCCAGGTAGGCGGCCTGTGACTGGCTGAAATCGGCAGGTCCGGTGCCGTAGAAGACCACCACCGAGCGGATCTGGTCTGGGAGATCATTGGATATTTTCAGGGCAAAATAAGCTCCCAGAGAGAAGCCGATCACCGCAATCCCGGAGGACGCCGCGGCAGGATGCTGGCTGAGGAAGGCTGCGGCGGCTTGAATGCTCGCATCCGCCTTTTACTTCATCCAGCGACTGGCTGAGTTCTTCTGCCCCTTCGATCGTGTCGGTCACCTTACCCTGATAGAGGTCGGGGGCAAAGGCCACAAAGCCGTATTCGGCCAGCCGGGTACAGAACTGCCTGATCGTGTCGTTCAGCCCCCACCAGGCGTGGAGCACCAGTACCGGGCGGCCTTTCCCGGTGGCGGGAATGGCGAAATATCCATCGGAGGTCTTGCTGTTCATCTGTTTTCCTTTCCTAGCTCGGCTGTGTCAGCTAAAGATGAAATCCAGCGCCCGGGCGGCTACGGTTTCAAAATCATCCGGGATAGGCGTGGCCCAGACCCGGGAAGGTCTCCAGTTGGGTGGGGATCCCGCCAGCATTGAGCCGATCGACCAGCACCCGGACATTGCCTGCCGGGATGGTGCGGTCTTCCTCTCCCATCCAGATCACGCCGCGCAGGCCCTTGCCGGCGGCTTTGTCGATCAGCGCCCCCCACTGGCTGATAGTCGTCCATCTTTGGGCCGCCGGGTCCGAGCAGGATGAAGCCGCGGGCGGGGAAATCACCGTTGAGCACCAGGGTGAGGGCCATCTCGGCGCCCATCGAGAACCCGCCCCAGATCAGCTGCTCGCCGTCCAGGCTGTACTGGCTGACCAGCCGTTGGTAGAGTTTGTCCATTTCCTCGAGGGTGGTGTGATCATCGACCCAGTTGTAGGCTCCGGTCCACAGCGCCTGGCTGGACTGTGGGATGGCGACGATCCAGCCCTTTGCAGAGAGATAAGCCCAATGCCTGAGGTTGTTCTGGGCGTTATCCATGTTGCTGTGCAGGAAGATCATCGCCGGGCAGCCCTCATCTCCGGGAGCGCAGGCATCCTCCGGGCGGGCCACCAGCAAGGGGATCTTCAGCCCCGTCGACGGCCGCGCATCTGAGCCGAGATCTGGCAGAGCCGCTCGAACTCCTCATTCCCCTGGATGGCGGTCAGTGAGGGAGACTGGCGCAGCAGGAACTCGGCCAGCCAGATGCCGGAGGCCAGGGTGGTCTCGAGGAATTTGTTGGCCAGGTCGATACTGCCCCAGCCGGGCGGCCAGGCAGATGCGCCAGTAGTTGATCGTGGTAAATTCCTCGGGGAAGCGGGTGAAATGCTCACTGGCGAGGGTCAGTCCCTCGGTGTAGGTCTGCTGCTCGAAGTGCTGCTGGATCTTTTCGGCCAGTTCGGGGAAGGTGATCTCGGACATGAATAGCCTCCAGTTTTTAGTAGATTACTCAATTATACCCATGTTGCTAACGTAAAAATGGAGATAGGATTCCATCTGTGAAGCCCAGTAGGATTCGTCGTGGGTGCCGGGCGCGGTGGTGAATGTGTAGGGGATGCTGCGCACATCCAGCAGGTCGAGGAATTGCCTGGCGGAGCGGCGGATGGCGCTCTGGTCTGATTCGGCATAATCCACGTAGATGGCGGGCATCTGGTCTGCGGGGATGGCTTCAAGCCAGTAGGGGAGATTGAGCGCATCTTCATAGAAGACCGGCAGGCTGTGACAGCCAAATGCGCTGAAGGTTTCCCACTCGGTCAGCCCCAGGTGAAGCGCCCAACTGGCCCCGCGCGAGATGCCGCCGACCTGGCGAGATGCCCTGTCGGGACGGGCACGGTAGTTAGCCTCGATGTAGGGGATCAGTTCTTCGATCATAGCCTGGCCGAAGGCAGAATCTCCCGGCCCGGCCCAGTCGTTGATCGTGGGGATAACGATGATGAAGGGAGGGGACTGCCCTGCGGCGATCCACTCGTCTGCCAGGGCGGTGATGCCCAGCCTCGGCCATTGGGTCTGGTCGAAGCCCTGCCCGTGGAAGAGGTAGAGGGTGGGGGTTTTCTGCTCGGGGAACTGGTCATAGCAGGGGGGCAGGTAGATGCTCACCGGGATAGGCTCCGGCAACAGGTCGGATGGCACCTGGTCTTCGATCAATTGGCCGCCCAATCCCCAGCAGGCCAGCGGGGTGGGCGTGGGGGTAGGCGTGGGCCGCGGGGTCTTGGTGGACCAGGGTGTCAGCGTGGGCAGTGGCGGCACGGTGATCGTCGGCGTGCGGGTGGGCGGGCCCGACTCCGGCGCGGGGGTCTGCGCGCAGGAAGTGAGGAGGATGGCCAGGATAAGCAGGTACTTTCGCATGAGTCAATCTTAGTCGCTTAGTCGCCAGTTGTATAGTTCTTATTACTGGCGGATGCTGGACTTCATCACGAAGTAATCTTCATTTGTTTGGCAGGTACCAAGATCCAGAAAAGCACGCCTGCCAGCAAGGCCAACCCGGCTCCGAAGAGGAAGGGGGCTGAAGGGCCAAATCCATCCCAACCGAAGGCGCCCTGCCAGAGCAGACCGGCCGCTACAGATGCCGGCAAAGCCATCAGCCCGATTGTGGCGTTATACAGCCCATAGGCTGTACCGCGGCGCTCGTCCGGCACCAGATCGGCGATGAAAGCTTTGGCCACGCCATCTGTAGCGGCGTAATAGATCCCGTACATGCCAAACAATGCCCAGATATGCCAGCCAGATGCTGAAAGGGCAAAGCCCAGGTAAACCAGGCCATAAGCCAGCCAACCGGCGACGATCAGTTTTCGCCGCCCGACTTTATCCGAAAGGGCACCTAACGGGCCGGCCAGCAGTGCATAGATCAGGTTAAAGGTCAATAGCATTCCCATGATTTGGAGTAAATTCAGGCCGCGCTCCTGGCTGCGCAGGATGATGAAGGCATCCGAGGAGTTCCCCAGGGTGAAGAGCACTAATACCCCAATGAACACTTTGAAATCCCGGTTCATGCCTTTGAGACTCAAGTTGGGCGCACCTGCGTGACCTGCGACCGGGATTTCTCGCGCTCCCAGGGCAAGCACCAGGACAGCCAATACTGCCGGGATGATACTGACCAGAATGATCACATGGAATGTGCTTTCGAGTAATTGAGCACTCCCGGCCTGGGTCCACCAGATGATCAGGGTGGCAATCAACAAGCCCAGGAAAGCTCCGGCGGTATCCCCGGCGCGGTGTAATCCGAAAGCCAGGCCGCGGTTTTTTTCATCGATCGATCCGGCTACCAGGGCGTCACGCGGCGCAGTACGGATGCCTTTGCCCATGCGGTCGGCAAAGCGCACGCCCAGCACCCAGTGCCAGGTATGGGCAAAATATAAAAATGGTTTGGCAACGGTTGAAAGCCCGTAACCGAGCACCGTCAGCCATTTGCGCTTGCCGAGTTTATCGGAAAGCGCTCCGGAATAGATTTTCATCAGGCTGGCAGTCGTCTCGGCCACCCCATCGATAAGGCCGATAACAGCTGTGCCGGCATTGAGCACGTTCGCCAGAAAAAGCGGCACAAGATTGAAAATCATCTCCGAGGAGATGTCGGTGAGGAAGGAGGTGATCGTCACCACCCAAACATTCCGCGGCAGGCTGCGCAAACCAGTTTTTTGGTCGTTCATGTGGTCTCCAGAGATTCTTTTCATTGGCAGGGTGAGCGTTATTGTACACCCGCTCCCACAAAAGAAATCGCCGGATTTCCCGGCGATTTCTGTCTATTGAGTACTACCTGCTTCTATCTGCCTTTAAATCGCTGCTCTTTCCATACGTCGGCTTCGTTGTGGTAGCCGGCCTGCTCCCAGAAGCCTTCCCGGTCGGTGGTGCGGAATTCGAGTCCGCGCAGCCATTTGGCGCCTTTCCACAGATAGGGGGTCATCAGGTCATCCCGCCCGGGGATGGCGCCAACCACCCCGCGCAGCGGGTAGCCGTGATCTGGATCGATCGGCTCGCCATTGAAGTGGGTTGCCAACAGGAAGTTCTCAGCCAACACCACTTTCAGGGGGAGGTTGACAGTGTAGCCGTATTCGGCATGCTGCACGACGTAATTGGCCTCCGGCTTGATCTTGATCAGTCCTTCATCCGCTAGTTGGCGTACGGAAACGCCCTCCCAGGTGGTGTTGAACTTGCTCCACTTGGTCACGCAGTGCAGGTCCATATCCACTTTGGTGCGGGGCAGATCCTGGAATTGGTCCCAGGTCCAGCGGGCTTCTGCTTCCACTTCGCCCCAGACGCGCAGGTCCCAGGTGGCCGGGTTGAAGTTTGGCACCGGGCCAAAGTGCAGCACGGGGAACTTCAGGGTCAGCGATTGGCCGGGAGGCAGGCGTCCCTCAGAGGACATGCGGTCTTCTTCATCCCTACGGTTGGATATATTTCTAAACATAGCTGCTCCTGTCCTAATTCACCACAGATGAACACAGAGGTACTCGGGGATGGTTGGATTGATAAAGAATATTTCAGTGTGTATCTGTGGTTCCATTCCGTTTTATCCAAATTCAAAGACTCTCCTGGCTTGAGCACATGAACCAGGGCATCGGTCTCGGCGCTGGACGCGGGCAGCCCAGGCGTCTGCGTCCTGGGCGATGGGCGGCCAGGTGTTGTAATGGCAGGGGACCACATGTTTGGGCTTGAGCAATTTGACTGCTTTGAGAGCGTCGTCCGGACCCATGGTGTAGTTATCGCCGATCGGGAGGACTGCCAGATCCAGCCCGCCTTCGGCGTAGATGGCCATATCAGAAAACAGGCCGGTATCGCAGGCGATGTAGATCTTCTTGCCGGAATTGGTGGTCAGGTGCATCCCGGCGGGGTTGCCGCCGTTGGAGCCATCTGGCAGGCCGGAGCCGTGGAAGGCGATGGTCAGCTTGAGGTAGCCAAAGGGGTGCCTGAACCCGCCTCCGATGTGCTGTCCGTGAGCGCTGACGCCCTGCTTGCCCAGCCATCCGGCGATCTCGGCGTTGCAGATCACCGGTGCGCCGGTGCGCTTGCTGATCTCTACCGTGTCGCCGATGTGGTCTCCGTGGCCGTGGCTGACGAAGATGAAGTCGGGTTTGGCCTCATCAGCGCTGATGGCTGCCTGGGGATTGTTGGTCAGGAAGGGGTCTATCAGCAGGGTCTTACCGTCCGTTTCGATCTGGTGGACGCCGTGCCCCAAAAAGGTGTAGGTATCGGTCATAGTCTGCCTCCTAAATCTAGTATAGACGGTTTGGGTAGGGGGTGTCAATAATCGGAAAAAAATTTGTGGTTCCTCTTATTGGACCATCTGCCCGCAGGCTCTCACAGTCTCTGAAGCCTATCCCCCCTTCTGTGCTTTTCTGGACAAATGCCCTCCTTTCAGGTATGCTTAAGCCCGGTATTCAATATATGAAGAAAAGTTGTATACCTTATAAGGAAAACCGCGTCTTGCGAGGCAAGAATGCGGTAAAATACGAACAGTCTGATCGTCCGATCTGGTGGAGACCGGGTCGTACAATTGTTGGTTTAACAAATCCTTCTATCGGAGAGGCCAGATGTCAGATCTTATCAAAGATATTTCCGCAAATTTACAGAAACAAATCGAAGATTACATCCCCGAGATGGGCTTCAGCGATGTCGGCACGGTCTTTGATGCGGCGACGGGATCGCCCTCGCTCGTGGGCTGAAAGAAGTCCAGTCCCAGGAGCTGGTACAGTTCGAGAACGGTGTGATGGGGATTGCCTTCAACCTTGAGGCTGAGAATGTCGGTATCATCATCATGGGTGATTTCTCCGAGATCGAAGAAGGAACGACAGTGCGCTCTACCGGGCGGATTGCTTCTGTTCCGGTCGGTCAGGGTGTGATCGGCCGGGTGGTCAATGCCCTTGGCCAGCCGATTGACGGTAAAGGCCCGATCGCTTCTACCGGTTTCCGCCCGCTGGAGCGCATCGCTCCCTGGCGTGATCAAGCGTAAGGATGTGGATACCCCCGTGCAGACCGGGATCAAGGCCATCGACGCCCTCACCCCAGTGGGACGCGGCCAGCGCCAGTTGATCATCGGCGACCGCCAGACCGGCAAGACCGCCCTGGCAATCGATACGATCATCAACCAGAAAGATAAAGACCTGATCTGCATTTATGTGGCGATCGGGCAGAAGAAAGCCGCCATCGCCCGCACTGTGGCGATCCTGGAAGAAAATGGCGCGATGGACAACACGTCATCGTGATGGCTGCTGCCGACGAACCTGCCGCCTTGCAGTATATTGCCCCTTACGCCGGTTGCGCCATCGGCGAGGAATTCATGGAGAACGGGCAGGATGCTCTGATCATCTACGATGACCTTTCCAAACATGCCTGGGCCTACCGTCAGGTTTCCCTGCTGCTGCGCCGCCCGCCCGGACGTGAGGCTTACCCCGGCGATGTGTTCTATCTGCACTCCCGCTTGCTGGAACGTGCCGCCCGCCTGGCAGATGACTTTGTGATCACCAAAAAAGACTACAGACGGCGAGTCCGCCACGCTGGAAGATGCCGTGGACGGCAAGGCCTACAGAGGCCCGGTGGCAGCGCACTACGCCGAAGAAGCCCTCAAAGCAATGGACAACCCGGATGACTACAAGTTGGTCAAGCTGGCCGGCAGCGGCGGTTCGCTGACTGCCCTGCCGATCATCGAGACCTTGCTGGGCGATGTCTCCGCCTATATCCCCACCAACGTGATCTCGATCACCGATGGGCAGATCTATCTGGAAGGCAATCTGTTCTTCGCCGGCATCCGACCGGCAGTGAATGCCGGTCTTTCGGTTTCCCGCGTGGGCGGCGATGCCCAAACCAAGGCGATGAGCCAGGTGGCTGGCGGTTTGCGTCTGGATATGGCCGCCTTCCGAGAGCTGGCTGCCTTTGCCCAGTTCGGCTCCAGCCTGGATAAAGCCACCCAGGACCAGCTCAACCGCGGTCAGCGCCTGCAGGAGATCCTCAAGCAGCCGCAGTACCAGCCGGTGCCCCTGGCCCAGGAAGTGCTGGCGATCTACTGCCGGCACCAATGGCCATCTGGATGATGTCGAGATCGAACGGGTCAGCGAATGGGAAGCGGCTATGCTCCGCTATATGGAAACCTCCCACCCCGAGATCATCAAACTGTCTGGCCACCGGCCGCAAACTCAGCGATGAGGAGAAGGCCAAGATCGATAAAGCCCTGAACGCATTCAACGCGACCTGGGCATAGTTCCGCGAAACGGATAGATTATGGCAAATGCACGAGAAGTAAAACAACGGATCAAGAGTGTCAAGAACATTGCCCAGGTGACCCGCGCCTTGCAGGCGGTCAGCGCCAGCCGGGTGCGCAAAGCCATGGACGCCATGTACAACACCCGTCCCTATGCCAACAAGGCCTGGCAGGTGCTGACGCATATCGCCGAGCAGCCCGGGCGTGAGATGCTCCACCCGCTGCTGACCACCCGTGAAGAGGTCAAGAGCGTCATCGTGGTGATGATCTCCAGCGACCGCGGTCTGGCTGGGCCGTATAACACCAATATCCTGCGGGCGACCCTGAAGGCATTTAGATGACTATCCCGCACCGGTGCGTTATATCTCTGTGGGCCGTAAGGGATCGGAATTGCTCTACCGCCGGGGTAAAGAAATCCTGGCAGATTTCTCCGGAATGCCGGCTGAACCCACCTATGCCGATATCTCCCCTATCGGGCGCATCGTGGTCGATGAGTTCCTTTCCGGCAAAGCCGACGAGGTCTATCTGATGTACACCGACTTCGTCAATATGGTGCGCCAGGATCCGGCACAAGAAAAAACTGCTCCCGCTTGAGACAGAGACCGCTGAAGGGCTGGTACAGGCTGAATTTGCGACGTCAAGCGGACCGAGCGCTGCTTATCTGTACGAACCGGGCGAGGAAGAGATCCTGGATGAGATCATCCCCAGTTTTACCCGACTGCAGGTCTTCCAGGCGGTATTGGAATCTTTTGCCAGCGAGCATGCCGCCCGCATGGTGGCGATGCAGAACGCCACCGATAACGCCGGCGAACTGGCCGGACTGCTGCAACTTGAATACAACAAAGCCCGGCAGTTGAGCATCACCAGCGATATTCTGGATATTGTCGGCGGCGCTGAAGCGCTGGCGAAATCGAAATAATTTTGGAGGCAACAAACATGGCAGACGCAACTGGAAAAATTGTACAGGTTACTGGTGGTGTTGTGGATGTAGATTTCAGCGGCAACCCACTGCCAGAACTCTTTTTTGCATTAGAAATTCCGATTGAAGGACAGGACCTGCCGATGGTGCTTGAAGTACAGAACCACCTGGGCAATGGCTGGGTGCGGACCCTGGCGATGGAATCCACCGATGGTTTGCGGCGCGGCATGCCGGTATATAACACTGGCGCCCCGATCAGCTGTACCGGTGGGTGAAGCCTCCCTTGGGCGGGTATTCAATGTGTTGGGCAACCCGATCGATGGCGGCGGCCCGGTGAGTCACCGGCGTCCGCTACCCGATCCACCGCCTGGCGCCATCCATTTGAAGAACAGGCCACCTCGGTGGAAGTCTTTGAGACCGGCATCAAGGTGATCGACCTGATCGCCCCCTTTACCAAGGGCGGCAAGACCGGCATCTTCGGCGGCGCTGGTGTGGGCAAAACCGTGATCATCCAGGAGCTGATCAACTCGATCGCTTCTGTCCACCAGGGGAACTCCGTGTTCGCCGGCGTGGGTGAGCGCACCCGCGAAGGCACCCAGATGTACCGTGAAATGATCGAATCGGGCGTGATCAAGGATACCGCCCTGGTTTACGGTCAGATGAACGAGCCGGCCGGTGTACGTCTGAGAGTGGCGCTGTCTGCCCTGACGATGGCGGAATACTTCCGCGACCAGGGCCGCGATGTGCTGCTGTTCATTGATAATATCTTCCGCTTCAGCATGAGCGGTTCCGAAGTGTCTGCGCTGCTTGGGCGGATGCCCTCCGCAGTTGGCTACCAGCCGACCCTGGGGACCGAGATGGGCCAGCTTCAGGAGCGGATCACCTCCACCCGCACCGGCTCGATCACCTCGATGCAGGCGGTTTATGTGCCGGCAGATGACTACTCCGACCCGGCCCCGGTGGCGACATTCACCCACCTGGATGCGACCATCGCCCTTGAGCGCTCGATCGCAGACAAAGGTATTTACCCGGCGGTTGACCCGCTGGCCTCGACCTCCCGTATCCTCGACCCGAACATCGTCGGCGAGGAACACTACGCCACCGCCCGCGAGGTGCAGCAGGTGCTGCAGCGCTATAAAGACCTGCAGGACATCATCGCCATTCTGGGTATTGATGAACTCAGCGAAGACGACAAGCTGATCGTCTCACGTGCCCGCAAGGTAGAACGCTTCTTCTCGCAGCCTTTCGTGGTGGCCGAGCAGTTCACCGGCATGGAAGGGATCTATGTTCCGCTGAAAGATACTGTGCGCGGCTTCCGGGAGATCCTGGATGGCAAGCACGATGATATTCCTGAACCGCTGTTCATGTTTGCCGGTTCAATTGACCAAGTGGTTGAGCGTGCCAGCAAGCAATAACCCGGCTGGCAGATTGGAAAGGAAATTATGACAATCAGATGTGAGATCGCCTCACAGGACCGCCTCGTTTTTGAGGGCGAGGCTGATATTGTCGTCCTTCCCGGGGTGAACGGCGAGATGGGCATCCTGCCCAATCACGCCCCTTTGCTCACCACCCTGAATTTGGGCGTGATCAAAGTGCGCCTGGGAGGTCAGGAAGAGATCTTCACTGTCACCGGCGGGCTGGCTGAGATCCAGCCAACTATTGTCACCATCCTGGCAGACGCCGCCGAGAATGTGGAAGAGATCGATATTTCCCGGGCAGAAGAAGCCCGAATCCGCGCCAAGGATCTGCTGGAGCAAGGCCCTCCGCCGGAGGACCTGGACCGCTACATGGCGATCGAGGCTGCCTTACGGCGGTCCAATCTGCGCCTGGAGGCCGCCCGGCGTTTCAAGACCGGGCGCGCCCGCATCCCGCAGCGTGAAGAACCACGGGGAGACTAGAAACCTACCATGTCACCGATGTTTTCAAGAGATCTGGGTATAGACCTGGGCACGATTTTCACGCGTATCGCTGAAGCGGACGAGGTTGTGCTGGTAGAACCGACGGTGGTTGCTGTTCAGCTTGAGCAGAAGAAGATCGTCGAGATCGGCCAGGAAGCCCTGAATATGTTCGGGGCGCGTCTCCGAGGAGATGGAAGTCTCACGCCCGCTGCGTGAGGGCGTGGTGGCCTATTTTGAGTACACCTACCTGTTCCTGCGTGAGATGATCAAGCGGGTGACGCCGATGCGGGTCTTCAAGCCGAGGTGATGATCACCCATCCATACGGGATTACCAGCGTGGAGCGGCGGGCGGTGCATGAAGCTGTCCTCGAGGCTTTGGGGGCGCGCTCGAATGCGCTGATGGTGCCCCAGCCGCTGGCCGCAGCCCTGGGCGTGGACCTGCCGATCGGGATGCCTTCCGGCAATATGATCGTGAACATGGGCGGGGGATGCACCCAGGCGGCAGTCATCGCGGTGCATGATATCGTCTCCGGCAAGACGCTGCGCGAAGGCGGCCTGACGCTGGATGAGGCGATTGCCACCTATGTGCGCCGCAAGTACGGCCTGATCATTGGGCAGGCGACAGCCGAGACGATCAAGATCCAGATCGGGGCAGCCGTGCCCCAGGATGAAGAACTGCGCATCGAGCTTCAGGGACAGGACCAGATCAGCGGTCTGCCCAAGCCGTTTACGATGACCACCAGCGAGGTGGTCGATGCCCTTCAGGAGCCGCTGGACCGCATCTTTGAGATCGTGCGCCAGGTGCTGGAGAAGACCCCGCCTGAGCTGGCCTCGGATGTGATCGACCGCGGGATTGCCCTGTGCGGGGGAGCCGCCCTGCTGCGCGGCGTGGATACGCTGATGACCCAGAAGCTGGGCATCCCCACCTATCTGGTGGATGACCCCCAGAACGCGGTGGCGATCGGTTCGCTGCGGGCGCTGGAGCTGTATCCGGTGCTGGAGCGGAATTTGCCCAAGTTTTAGAGCAGAATTAGAGAAGATGAGGTCCCCGTCAGAGATGGCGGGGACATTTTTTTATTACAAGCCCCTATAGGTATTGAGTTCCCTGTTTTTTTCTGTTCGTTCTCTCTTGGATTTTGTGTGGCATGATGTATTGTTAGCTGGTTCGCTACCTTGCCGTATCAATGGCCTGTTTTAGCTCTTTTGGCTGGTTGGTCCCAAGATGAACTAGCTGCCGTTTTTTAGCACGATTTCCACCGCAGTTCCCGGTGCTATCGCCCATAACCAGCCGCCTGGAATTGATTTCACTCCCCAAAAATAGTACCAGGGATTATCCACTTCCTTTGTAGACTTCACATCGCTTCAGGGCATACGTCTTCCGAATAATTCCTATCCCAAACCAGAATTTGAGTTTCCCTTCGGATATCTCAATCGTGCTGGAGTAAAACATCCCAAGCCCAAAGAGATAAACGCCAATCATTACTATTGCAGCCAGCATTCGACCTTCGGCAATTATTGCCACAGCGACTACCGCAATTAGAACCCCTGTAATCAGAAATACGACAAACATCAAAGCGCCATATTGGGTGTGCCTGTATTCAGTTTCCATATCTATTCCTTTTTATTGCATCCGGCATATCAAGATTATACTTTCAAAAACACCAGGTTTCTGTGATGATCGCAACCCATACGAACGAGGGCTGCCCGAAGGCAGCCTCGTCCATACGGAGAGGAGAAAGTCTACAAGAGAAGAAACTTCTTGCGAGCCGGGTGTTCAGCCAAAAGCTGAACTATGGACCTTTGCTCGCTGCCTGAAATTCGGCAGCTCCGTAAACGCCACCACCGCCAGTGTCAGTCTGCGGCGGCGGCTATATTGACCCGCGGTAGTTCTTCCAGGGCGGCTTTGATCTTTTCTTCCGGGTAGGCATAGTTCTCCAGCTTGTCAGCCATGTAGAGCTGGTAGGAGGAGAGGTCGAAGTTGCCGTGGCCGGAGAGGTTGAAGAGGATGACGCGCTCCTCGCCCTTTTCCTTGGCATCCAGGGCCTCGTCGATCGCTACGCGGATGGCGTGGGCCGATTCGGGAGCGGGGAGGATGCCTTCGGCATGGGCAAACTGCAGGGCAGCTTCAAAGGTGGGGATCTGCGGGACGGCGACGGCGTCGATATGGCCTTCATCGTACAGGGTGCACAGGCTGGGAGCCATGCCGTGATAGCGCAGGCCGCCGGCGTGGATCGGGGCGGGGATGAAGGTGTGGCCGAGGGTGAACATCTTGATCACCGGGGCCATCCGGGCTGTGTCGCCGTAATCGAAGGCGTAGAGACCTTTGGTCAGGGTCGGGGTGGCAGTCGGTTCCACGGCTACCAGGCGGGTCTGCTTGCTGTTGCGCAGATTCTCGCGCAGGAAGGGATAGGCGATCCCGGAGAAATTGGATCCGCCGCCGACACAGCCGATGACCACATCCGGGTATTCTCCGGCCATGTCCATCTGCTTGAGGGCTTCCTCGCCGATGACCGACTGGTGGGTGAGCACGTGGTTGAGCACCGATCCGAGGCTATATTTCTTCTCGCCGTTGGATCTGACGGCGGCTTCGACCGCCTCAGAGATGGCGATCCCCAGCGAGCCGGGGTTGTCGGGGTCTTTCTCCAGCATGGATTTGCCGTAATCGGTGTGCGGGGTGGGGCTGGGATAGACCTGAGCGCCGAAGGATTCCATCAGCACCCGGCGGTAGGGCTTGAGGTCGTAGGAGACGCGCACCATGTAGACCTCTACCGGCAGGCCGAAGAAGCTACCCGCCAGCGAGAGGGCTGACCCCCACTGCCCGGCGCCGGTCTCGGTGGTGAGGGCTTTGGTGCCCTCCATTTTGTTGTAGTAGGCCTGGGCGATGGCGGTGTTGGGCTTGTGGCTGCCGGAGGGGGAGACGCCTTCGTATTTGTAATAGATGTGGGCGGGGGTGCCGAGGGCTTTCTCCAGGCGGCGGGCACGGATCAGCGGGGTGGGCCGGTAGAGCTTGTAGACCTCGGCGATCTCTTCAGGGATGTCGATATAACGGTCGGTGCTGATCTCCTGCATGATCAGTTCCATGGGGAAGAGTACGTTGAGGAAGTCGGGGGTGATCGGCTCGAGGGTCTGCGGGTGGAGCACGGGGGTAATCACCTCGGGGAAGTCTCCGGCGATGTTGTACCACTGCTTGGGCAGGTCGCTGTCGTTGAGCAGGAATTTGGTGTCTTTGCTGGTCATGATCGTTCTCCTTTGGCTAGATGAGGCCGAGCGGCTTGGTTTTGAGGTAGTCATGGTCTGGCTTGACTTGTTCTTCGGCTTGTTTGAACAGACCGAGCTTTTCCTGCACGGCCATCAGGGTTAGGTGGCGGTCATCCCCTTTGCGGCGGTCCTGCTTGGGGTGCTTGTGTTTGGTTTTCATCTCGTTCCTCCGAGTGGTTGTGGTGGACGGGAATTAAAAACGCCCGTCCGCATGTTGGTTTCATGGGGACGAGCGTTGAAGGATCAAGCCCGCGGTACCACCCCGGTTAGGCCTGATCCAAATTGGATTGGGTTTAAAACAAAAACCCGTTGTGGTGCAACGGGGTGTCTTAAGCCAGCCTCACTTGTGCAGAGTACGGCAACATAAATGTTGTTTATACTCCTCGCCGTGGTAACGGAGGCGGTTCCGGCTCAGGCTACTTGCTTGCGCTTTCGCCCTGCAACTCAGAGGGCCATTCATCGCTGGCGTTCGGGCAAGGATCTCACCGGTCCCTTGCTCTCTGTGCCGCCGTTTCAGCGGGTACTCGTCCTCTTCACAGTCTTTCTGTGGCATATTCGGTTGTTAAGTTGGGTAGGTTATATCATTGGGGGAGGAGGGCGTCAAGAGGTTTCTGAGATGTCAAGGGGACAAAATCGGACAAAATCGGACACTTTTTTGAAAGTTGCTTGACAGTTTCAAGGAGGTTGACTGGGGGGAAGATGGCCGTAATCCTTCGGATTAGTATAAGCCAAACGCCAGGAAATGCACCTGACGGAGATGGGTTTTGATGGACTAATCCCTGGATGCCCTGGCTAGTCTAACTAAAAAACTAAAACCAAGATCTTTATTCAAAGAGTCTTTCCTGAGAATACAGGAATTTTGGAATGGTGGGATTGTTGAGCTTGCAGGGGGTTGCGTAACCCCCTGCACCCCCCGCCAGGGATGTACATCCCCTGGACCCCTAATGTGAGGCCAACCTGAGGATGAGATGACGGGTGGCTCGTTTCCATATTTGGAAGGATTGGTGGGAGGTGGGTTGTTATAATATTGACAATCATGAAATGGATTCGGTAAAGGAATAGGAGAAAACGTGAAAATTTTCGGCATAGACTTTACCAGCGCTCCGGGAAACAGCAAGCCGCTAACCTGTGCGGTTGGACGGGTTGAGGATGGCGTTCTGACGATAGAGGAACTGGTTCTCCTGACCGCATTTCAGGAATTTGAGGAAATTCTTAACTCTTCAGGCCCCTGGGTTGCTGGTCTGGATTTCCCCTTTGGTCAGCCGAGGAAGCTGATCGACAACATGGACTGGCCGCAGACCTGGGCGGGATATGTGGAACATCTCTCTCGGATGAGCATGGATGAATTCGTCAAACTGCTGGCAGAGTACCGCCAACCTCGCCCTAAAGGTGATAAGCAGCACCTCAGGCATACCGATAAACTCTCCAAATCAAAAAGCCCTATGATGCTTTATGGTGTCCCGGTCGGGAGGATGTTTTTCCGCGGTGCACCATATTTACTGCGTTCGGAATCGAGTATTTTACCGTGCCGTCCTCGGTCTGATAATCGGTTAGTGATTGAAGCATACCCTGCACTGGTTGCGCGGCGTTGGGCTGGCAAGCAAGGCTATAAGAACGATCAGAAGAGCAAGCAAACGCCAATTCAGCAGGCGGCCAGAGCAGCGATCGTGCGTGGGGTAACCGATGATCTTCTACGGCATTATGGCTTCTCAATAAGAATGCCCGCTCAACTGGCAGAAGAGTTTATCCAGGATGGGACCGGTGATAAGTTGGATACCATGCTGTGTGCGATCCAGGCTGCCTGGGCTTATACCAAACGGGAAGAGAATTATGGCATCCCTGCTGACGTTGACCCGCTGGAGGGTTGGATCGTGGATCCATCCAATGTAGATGTATCATTTGCTCCGACAATATCTGCTCCACCAATCTTCGTCCTCACCGGGGTGCCGGGCAGTGGCAAAACTACGACAGCACAGGCCCTGTTGAACCACTTTCCTTTTGGGCTGCACATCCCGCTGGATGACCTGCGCGAGTGGGTGGTTTCGGGGATCGCCCATCCTATCCCGGAGTGGACCGATGAGACCACCCGCCAATTCAGGCTAGCCTACCAGGCTGCGGCGGATATGGCTGTGCGTTATGCCAGCGATGGCTTCGCGGTGGTGATCGAGCAGGTCATCTATCGGGAGATTCCCGATCAATACCTCTTCCCGGCGCTGGAGGGGTTCAGCGTGCACAAGGTCTACCTGAGGCCTGACCTGGAGGTTGCCCGGGAGCGGAATGCCGGCCGGAGCAACAAGGACTTCGATCCGGGCTTGCTTGATGGGCCGATCCAGGAGATCCACCGCTCGCTGAATGATGACATCCGCCGGGCAGGTGATTGGATCATCATCGATAACTCTGAGATGACCGTCGAAGAGACCGCCAAGGACATCCTGCAAAGGACCGTGAAATAGGAGCAGCCCATGGAAACCCTTGAACTCAATACAATTGCTGAATGGCGCACGTGGCTCTCGCAGAACCATAACTGCTTCAGCGAGATCTGGCTGGTGTACTACAAAAAGGAGAGCGGGCTGCCGTCGCTGGAGTATAAAGAGACCCTCGACGAAGCGCTGTGCTACGGCTGGGTGGACAGCATCATCAAGAAACTGGACGATGAGAAGTATGTCCGCAAGTTCACCCCGCGGCGGGAAGACAGCAAGTGGTCGCTGGTCAACAAGACCCGGGTGGAGGAACTGATCGTCGAGGGGCGCATGACCGAGCACGGTCTGGCCCTGGTGGAAGCGGCCAAGAAGTCCGGGGCGTGGGATAACCCAGGCACCAAGCCGGAGATGGACTTCGAGATCCCTGAGGAGCTGTCCGCGGCGCTGGAGGAGAATCCCGAGGCAGCCGCGTTCTTCGAATCCCTGGCGAAGACCTACCGTAAGCAGTACATCGCCTGGATCGCCACCGCCAAACGTGCAGAGACGCGTGAAAGGCGTACGGCGGAGGCTATCAAGCTGCTGTCAGAGGGGAAGAAGCCAGGGTTGAAGTAGTTGGCTGGGCGAAAACGCGCTAACCATTCCGAAGAGTTCTCAAAATTTCACCACATCCCAAAATTCTGTATAATGGAATTAGTCTGCCAGGCATGTTATTCCGGCTGGCGAGTTCCGTCATGCTTATCCGGAGGAGAAATGAACCACTTTAAGAACTTTGCTCTCAAACGCCCGTTTCTGTTTGGCTTTGCGCTGTTTGTGATCTTCTTTTTGCTGAATGCAGTTTCCTATCCAGTAAAGATGCTTCTTCCAGAAACTGGACCCTGGTCGCTGCTGGCAAGCGTGCTGGCAAAACTGGTTACCTTTGTGGTCTTCCTGTGGATATTATTCCGGTTTGGATGGCTGAGATCAGCGGGGTTCAGGCAGTTGGGTAAACCGCAAACCTGGTTGGCCGTCTTGCTGATCCTGGTCTATCTGGTCGTGCTTGAAGTCTATGCGTTCACCGGTGATTTCACTTATCCGATCCCGGATGCTGCCGATGGCAGCCGCCACGCTCCTGGATCACCTTGGCACCGGGCTGGTAGAAGAGACCATGGTCCGCGGACTGGTGCTGGTAGCGATGGTGCTCGCCTGGGGAGAGACCCAAAAAGGTCTGGTCAAAGCAGTATTGCTTTCATCCATCTTCTTTGGGATCATCCACCTGGCCAATGTGATCGTCAGTCCGGTTGGCACGGTGGTAGCGCAGGCTATCGTGGTTTCCCTGCCTGGAATTTTGTATGCCACCCTCACGCTGGCATTCCGAAGTATCTGGCCGGCGATCTTGATCCACTGGCTGACGAATGCGGCTGTGAACATCAAGCTGATCGCGCTCCCGGATTTTGAGGAAACTTTCTCGATGTGGCTGATCTTCGCTGCAGGTCTGATCCCGGTGCTGGTGTACAGCCTTTACTTGATCTGGAAGCTACCGGAACCGTTTGAATATGAGGGATTGGAAGTCGGAAGCGAATAGAGGAATCGGATCAATTATCATTAGTAGATAACCGGGAGGGCGTAATCTGCGCCCTCCGGTTGCTTTGTGGGATAAAATAAGAATACCAATCTCCAGGAGGAACTCATGAAACATCTCAAACTGATCATTACTGCCGCCATTCTGCTCGTTGTCCTGTCTGCCTGTGGACCGGCACAACCCGAGACGCCGGCGGTCTCACCAGTTTACAGCATCCAGGGCGCCTGGGACTACACCTTCTACTACGAGACGGAAGGCACCCAGGACACCTACGATCTGGGCACCTTTACCTTTACCGGCAGCGACAGTCAGCGGTGACTTTGTGATGCTGAATATCTACGAGGTAGAATATGAAGGCACTTATCGTGTGGACGGCGTTAACGTCCTGTTGCAGACAACCGATGAAACCATCGAAGGGATCTTTGAGGATGCCACCCATCTCTCCGGCACGTGGACCTCGGAAGAGAATGACGTTTCCGGCACCTGGGAAGCAATCAAGCAATAATCTAGACACATCAAAAGGAGTTGAACATGCAGTACACCAATCTGGGAAAATCCGGGCTGAAGGTCTCGCGCATTTGTCTGGGGATGATGAGCTACGGCACCTCAAAGTGGCGCGACTGGGTGCTGGACGAGGAAGACAGCCGTCCTTTCATCCAGCGGGCGCTGGAACTGGGGATCAACTTCTTCGATACCGCCGACATGTACTCGCTGGGCGTCAGCGAGGAGGTCACCGGCTGGGCGCTGAAGGATTTTGCCCGCCGCGAGGATGTGATCATCGCCACCAAGGTCTACCAACAGATGAGCCACCGGGTCAACGACAAGGGCCTCTCCCGCAAGCACATCATGGACTCGGTCGAGAAGTCGCTCAAGCGCCTGCGCACCGATTACATCGATCTTTACCAGATCCACCGCTGGGATTACGAGACCCCGATCGAAGAGACTCTGGAAGCGCTGCACGATCTGGTGAAATCAGGCAAGGTGCGGTACATCGGCGCCAGCAGCATGTTCGCCTACCAGTTTGCCAAGTCGCTGTACCTCGCCGATCTCAGGGGCTGGACGCGCTTTATCTCGATGCAGAACCATTACAACCTGATCTACCGCGAGGAAGAGCGCGAGATGAACAAACTGTGCGTGGAGGAGGGGGTTGGCCTGATCCCCTGGAGCCCGATGGCGCGCGGTTTCCTGGCCGGCAACCGCACGGCTGATAAATCCGGGGATACCAAACGCTCGAAGAGTGATGCTTATGCCCATAGCATGTACTGGCAGGGAGTCGGATTTTGCCGTGCTGGATGTGGTTGAGATGCTGGCTAAAGAACACGGCGTCGCCCCGGCGCAGATCGCCCTGGCGTGGATACTGAACCAGCCCGGCGTGGCCGCCCCGATCATCGGCGCCACCAAGATGCCGCATCTGGAGCAGGCTGTCCAGGCGCTGGAGATCAAGCTCAGCGCGGAGGAGCTTGCCGCCCTGGAAGCGCCGTACCAGCCGCATCCGATTCTGGGGCACAGTTAGTCGGCAGCAGGTAGTAAAAATTAGGTAGTTGAGACCGCTGTTATCCGCAGCGGTTTTTTTATTTGGGGGTTTCTTCTCATTTGACTTCTTAGAATCAATCTCTTGACAGCACATGGAAATGCGTATACAATTCAATCAATCATACAATAATACAATTGTACAAAGATACAATTTGCCGGATAACCAACCAGAAGGAGGCAAGTATCAGTGATGATGATGATGAAAATCGATATCGACCTGACCGACCATGTGCCGATCTACATCCAGCTGATGAACCAGATCAAACACATGATTGCCACCGGAGAACTCAAGCCCGGAGACCAGCTCCCCACCGTTCGCCAGCTGGCCGCCGATCTGCGGATCAATTTCAATACCGTGGCGCGGGCTTACCGTCTGCTGGATGAGGAGCAGATCATCTCCACCCAACACGGGCGAGGCACCTTTATCCTCAAGCCCACCTCGGAAGAGGATTCCCGCCGGCTGCGGCGCAGGGATATGGTCCGCCTGCTGAACCACTTCCTCAACGATGCCGTTTCGCTGGGATTTGAGCCTGAGGATGTGCGCAGCAGTTTTGATGAAAGCATGGGCGTCTGGGAAGAAAATGGCACCCCGCCCAACCCGGATGACCTTTAACTGAGCTGACCAACCAACTATAATCAGAAAACTGGAGTAAAACAATGAATGCTAGAAACTACAACATGATGCAGATCGCACCCTCAAAAAAGGATAATGCCCGAGTCAGCGGACTCGGCTGGGTTCCTCTTCACCGTCTTCCTGATCATCAGCACCCTTGGCACCATCTGGATGGCGATTGCGAGTTTGCAGCCTGGGCGATAATCCTGTTCAGTTTGTCACCCTGCTGCTCGGCATCTATTTCCTGTTGGCGCTCAAGATCGCCTCCCAGTGGGAGAAGGCCGTTGTGCTGCGTTTGGGCAAATTCCGCGGGCTGAAAGGCCCTGGCATCTTCTGGCTGATCCCGATCGTGGACACCGTGGCCGACTGGATCGACCACCGTGTGATGGTCTCGCCCTTCAGCGCCGAGAAGACCCTCACCAAGGATACTGTGCCGGTGGATGTGGATGCGGTGCTCTTCTGGGTGGTGTGGGATGCCGAGAAAGCCGCCCTGGAAGTGGAGAACTACCGCACGGCCATCACCTGGGCTTCACAGACCGCCCTGCGTGAGGTCATCGGCTCACTGGACCTGGCGGATATCCTGATCGGCCGCGCCAAGATGGACGCCGAACTGCAGCGGATCATCGATCAGCGCACCACCCCGTGGGGGATCAGCGTGCAGTCGGTGGAGATCCGCGATATCGTCATCCCGCAGGAACTGGAAGATGCCATGTCCCGCCAGGCGCAGGCCGAACGTGAACGCCAGGCGCGTGTCATCCTGGGCGAGTCCGAGAGGCAGATCGCAGATTCGTTTGCCGATGCCTCGGTCGCCTATCAGAACAACCCGGTGGCTTTGCACCTGCGGGCGATGAACATGCTCTTCGAAGGCCTCAAGGAGAAGGGCGCCATGGTGATCGTGCCCAGCAGCGCGGTGGATACGATGAACCTTGGCGGCCTCAGTGGAATGGTCTCCCTGGCCGGGCAGCAAGGCGTCAAAGTCGAATAATGAAGAATGGCTCTTTACGAGGCGGGATTCTCAGCGATCTGCTGACCAAATGCCGATGATTATATAAAAGGATAATGAAATGTCTGGCGCAACTGCAGCGGCACATGCCGCCCAGGAAAAAAAGAAACAGGAACAACAAGAGGAAGAAGAAATGACTCGCTATACAGGTGAAGAACTGACTGAAGATTTGGAATTCAAGATCGTACGCTCACAAACCGGCGCTTTCAAGAAGCGCGAGACCGTTGAGCAGGTGATGGCCGAAGAAGCTGTCGCCGGCTGGAGGTTTGTGGAGAAGTTTGACGATAACCGTCTGCGCTTCAAGCGCCCGGCCAGCGCCAGGCGCAATGATTTCAGTCTGCCGCCCGGCGTGGACCCCTACCGCACCACCTATGGGATGGGTGAGGGTGCGATGGCAGCAGTGATCATCAGCGTGGTTTTCGGGCTGATCGGCGTGTTGATGTTTGTTCTCTTTATGACCGGAGGAATTTTCGTAATGTCATCATTTTCCGCATGGCGCTTTTGTCGCCATCCATGCTGCCCAGGAGCAGCGCCGACAAGATGAGGAAGAGGAATTGCTATGACGCGTTATACCATTGATGAACTGGACAGTGATTGGGAATTCAAGATCGTGCGCTCGGAGATCGGCGCCTTCCGCAAGCCGGAGGTGTTTGCAGCCTTGCTTCAGGAAGAGAGCCTAGCTGGATGGGAGATGGTTGAAAAACTGGATGACCGCCGGGTGCGTTTCAAGCGCCGGAGTGATGCCCGCCGCCGGGATGCAACATTTCCGCAGGGTATGATCCCTACCGCACCCAGTACGGCGGGGCATCTGCTGCCCGGACGTATCCTGGTGATGATTGCCCTGCTGCTTGCAGTGGGGGTAGCTGTGGTGCTTTTTTGGCAAATTCGATGGACAGCCCAATACCATTTCCGCGATCCTGATCGGTGGTTGGCGTGATATTTATGTTCGTGATGATCGCTCTGATCGCTGTCCGGAGCTCACAATAAAGGATGATCCTTGGTAACCAAAACGCCTGGCGACCAAGCCAGGCGTTCTCTGTACCTTACATTAAATTCAGGCCCTGGGCAGGGGATCAGAAGCCAGTCTTCCCAGGAGATGATCGCCACGATTCTGTCGTAGTGAGGTCGCTGGCTTCAAGCACATAGTAGTCCACCCCGGCGGTCTGGCAGGCAAGCTGGCGCTCTGGGCCGGGGAGGGTGTAGAACTCCTGCACGAAGGTCACCCGATCCCACCATTCCAGCACTTCGCTGCCCCGGTAGGGATGGCTTTTCCAGTCCACGTAGATCGCGCGTTGTGCACCCAGACGGTAGTCGCCTTCTTTCAGCGGGATCAGCAGGACGGCATCTTTGGGGTTTGGGCGGCAATGATCTGCATGAAGGCAT
The DNA here is from genome assembly GCA_963722735.1 of uncultured Chloroflexia bacterium. Classification (GTDB taxonomy): domain Bacteria; phylum Chloroflexota; class Anaerolineae; order Anaerolineales; family UBA11579; genus UBA11579. The sequence goes on along the minus strand of CAVROH010000030.1, from coordinate 24,470 downwards.
ACTCGGGCTGGGTGGTGGTGTCCTGGTAGTGGTCTGCCAGGATGGTGTAGAGGCCGTTGTCGGCGGCGCTCCAGACCAGCAGGGCGAGCGGAATTGCCGTCAAGATCAAGGCAGGCTGCCCTTGGCCAGCGCTTCAACAGGCTGAAGAGCAAGAGTCAGCCCGGCGGCCAGCACGATCAGCTGGGCGGTGGTATACAGGATAGCCGCTGGCCCGCCAGGGCATCATGATCGCCAGGCTGGGATTCCCGGTCCAGATCACCAGCCCGATGCCCAGCCCGACATACAGCGTGGTGAGGCCAATTGCCCAGCGCAGCAGGCCGCGGTCTTTCCAGATCAGCAGGGCGGCGGAGACAAGGATAATGCCCAGGTGCCACCAGTCGGTGGTGTCCCACCAGCGGGCTGGCTGGGTATGATGGGGCACCCGCTCGATGGCGATGATCAGATTGGCGGCGGCGGTTTGCGGGTCGGTCATCTGGGTGAGGATGTAGATCACCAGCGGGAGGACCAGGATCGGCATAGATCCCGGCGGCCCAGAGGGCCTCTTTTCGTCTCCCCTTGATCCACAGATAGAGGGCGATCAGCCCGGCCAGGAAGCCGCTGTGGATCAGGAAGCTGGCGTGGAACAGTCCGGCGATCCCCAGCAGGGCAGCGCTCCAGCGCCAGCGTTTGTAGGGGATCAGCGCCAGGGCAGTGAAGATCAGCATCGAGAAAGAGGCTGGTTCCGGGTAGTAGCGGAAGGCAGAGAACCCGCCGAAGGAGTAATAGAAGCCAAAATGCTCGGCGGCGATGGCGATCGGAGCTGACGCCAAGTTCCTCAAAGAATGACGAAAGCTGGTAGACTGGCCACAGCGAAAGCACGTAAATGCTGATCACACTGAGGATCAAACCCGCCGCGGAGCAAGAGCCCCGCGAGTCTCCCATTCCCGGTCGGCAAGGCGGAAGAGGGCGTTGGTCATCAGTCCCAGGCTGAAGAGGAAGATCAGCCGGAAGAAGATGTCCAGCAGCGCCATCGCCTGGGGCAGGATGCCGAGCCTGTCCAGTCCGGCGACCAGCAGGGTGAAGGCGATATGCAGCGAGCGGGTCTGGGAAAACCAGTCGGCCTCCAGCCAGGGATTTTGCCCTGAGAGGCGCAGTCCCTGGAGGAAGTAGGTCACCTGGTTGTCGAAGTACAGCCCGACGGTGGGCTGGGTGCTGAAGAATACCCCGGTAAGCAAGATGGCCCACAGGACCAGCCCTACCAGTGCGGCCAGGAAGCCCCACTGCTTTTGCCGGCGATCTTGGATTGGATCAGCGTTTTGATTGACATAGGTGGCAGGTATTGTAACATTGAATAAAAACAGGAAGTAGAGGGTGCGGTGTCTGTGTAGGATAAGAGTTAGTGGCCAGTATCATTGGGAGGGAACGGCACTCGAAGAGTGAAGTGACCGAAGCAATCTTCTCAAATAGTACATGAATCCCTTTGGGAGATTGCTTCAGTCGCAACGCCTGAAGGCGTGCTCCTTTGCAATGACAATCTTACAATAAGCGCCATTGCAAGTTTGGCGATCGGCAAATTCTATTCGTTGAGCGTCGAGATTGCTTCACTTCATTCGCAATGACAATCTGAGGCGATTTTGAGACAAAATGCGCCAGAAGGCGCCTGGTTAGGAGAAATGGAAATCTACGGTGAAAAAACGGACAAATTCTTAACAGAAGGGCACTACAGACGTTTCACGTGAAACATATCTTGTATGCGGAGATTGCGCACCGCGGCGTGGTGCATGAATTGTTTCACGTGAAACCAAAACTGGCAGGTGAAACCAATGCGGACAAATAAACTCCTTGGGCTGGTGGTTGCCCTGCTCATCGTCGCCATGCTGGTCTTTCTGGGGTTGACCCAGCCGGAGACGCTCATCCCGGCGTTGAACACATTTCTGATGATCGGGCTGGGGCTTGGGCTGGGATTGCTGCTCCACCACCGCTTTGACCTGCCCTGGGGACTGTACGGGGTCGGGGCGCTGACCTTCATCCTCTCCCAGGTGGGGCATATTCCCTTCAATTCCTGGCTGCTGAATCCCTGGCTGGCAAAGATCGCCCCGCAGACTGACACCCGGCTCTGACGAGACCTGCTGGTCTGGGCGGTTTTCCTGGGGCTGTCTGCCGGACTATTTGAGGAAACCGCCCGCTGGCTGGTGCTGCGTTTCTGGCGCAAGGATATCCGCTCCTGGCGGCAGAGCTTGATGTTCGGCGCCGGGCATGCCGGGATCGAGGCGATTTTGGTGGGCGTGCTGGCGTTTATCGCCTTCCTGCAGCTGTTCCTCTACCGCCAGATCGATCCGCAGGCGATCACCGGGCTGGCAGAAGGCGAGCAGTTGGCCTATTTGCGGGAGACGATCACCACCTACTGGGCGTCTGATTGGTGGGGCTATCTGTGGGGGGCGCTGGAACGCTTCAGCGTGATCCCGATCCATCTGGCTGCCACGATGATGGTCTACCGCAGTGTGAAGGACCGCAAATTCCTCTGGTATCTGGCGGCGGTGCTCTGGCATACCCTGGTGGATTTCTTTGCCGTCTACGCCTCGCAAACCTGGAGTATCCCGCTCACTGAGGGAATTCTTTTCTTGACTGGGGATGCTCGGCTGGGGGATCGTCTTCCTGTTGCGGGATCCTCATCCGCCGCCCGAGGAAGATACTGCCTGAAACTGATGAAATCCAGCCGCCGGAAGTGGCACCGCCCGCGGCACAGGAACAACCACTCACTACTCAATGATTTGGAAGAAAGCCGATATGACTGACAATATGATCTACACAAAGAATCTGACCAAGTCCTTTGGCGATAACCTCGCCGTGGACCGGCTGAGCCTCGAGATCCCGGCAGGAGAAGTATTTGGCCTGCTGGGACCCAACGGGGCTGGCAAGACCACCACCATCCGGATGCTCTCGGCGCTGATCGGCCCGACCAGCGGGGAAGCCCAGGTAGCCGGATTTGATGTGATCCACAGATGGCTACATGGTGCGTAAGTCGGTCGGGATCCTGACCGAATCGCCCGGGATGTACAACCAGCTCAGCGCTGAGCGTAACCTGGGCTTCTTTGCCAAGCTGTACGAGGTGGAGAATATCCCCGCCCAGGTGGAAAAATATCTGCGCATGCTGGGGCTGTGGGAGCGGCGGCATGAGGAGGTGGGCACTTTCTCCAAGGGGATGCGGCAGAAACTGGCGATTGCCCGGGCACTGCTGCATGAGCCTGGGATCCTCTACCTGGATGAACCCACCAGCGGGTTGGACCCGCAAGCCTCGCGTATCGTGCGGGAGTTCATTGCCGGGCTGCGTCAGGAGGGCCGCACGATCATCATCTGCACCCACAACCTGAATGAAGCTGACCGGCTGTGCGACCGGGTAGCGGTCTTCCGCTCCAATTTGCTGGCCCTGGATACGCCCACCAACCTGCGCCGCCAGATCTTTGGCCGCATGGTCGTCTTCCATCTGACCGAGGCGCAGCCTGGTCTGGTGGAAGTCTATATCAGGGGTGGATTTCGTGCAGAAGGCCGAGATCGTGGAAAATAAGCTGGTCGTCACTTTGGATGATCCTGATGCACAGAACCCTGTGCTGGTCAAGTTGCTGGTGGAGCAGGGCGCCGAGATCCGCTTTGTCGGTGAACTGCGCCGCTCGCTGGAAGATGTTTACCTGCACCTGGTCAATGCCCGGGAGGAGAACTGAGATGGAAAAGATCTGGGAAATTATCAAGAAAGAATGGTCTGAGGTATTCAAGAACCGGCTGGTGTTGGGGTCGGTGATCCTGATGCCGCTGATTTTCACCATCATGCCGCTGGTGATCCTGAATGGCATGCAGGGCGGCGCCGACATGGAAATGGCGGATATCGCCTCCGACATGCCGGAGCAGTTTCGCGGTGATGTGCGAGGGGCTGTCCTCTGCGGCCTGCGGCCAGTTCTTCATCCTGCTGCAGTTCCTGAGCCTGTTCCTGCTGATGCCGATGATGATCCCGGTGACGATCGCCTCTTACAGCATTGTCGGAGAAAAGAACACCCGCACGCTGGAGCCGGTGCTGGCCACCCCGATCACCACGCTTGGAGCTGCTGTTGGGGAAAGCGCTGGCCGGCGTGATCCCGGCGCTGGCGATCACCTGGCTGACCTATGGCGTCTTTGTGGTGGGCACCTGGTTCATCGCTTCGGATAAATCCCTGGTCGGGGCGATCATGTCGCCGATCTGGTTGATCGCCATCTTCGGGATCAGCGCGCTGCTCTCGGTGGCCGGGGTGAGCCTGTCGATCATGATCTCCTCGCGGGTCAATGATCCCCGGGCGGCTGAGCAGCTTTCCTCCCTGGTGGTGATCCCGCTGCTGGCAGTCTTCATGGGGCAGAGCTTTGGCTTGATCCAGTTCGACCTGACCCTTGTGCTCTGGGCAACCTTTGGTATGCTTGTGCTCGATATCGTGCTGATGTATTTCGCCATCCAGCTCTTCCAGCGGGAGACGATCCTGACCCGCTGGAAATAGAATATTTGTTCTATTCGATCAAGAAGGCAACCAATGAAGAAACAAAACATACCTCACCCTGCTTGTGGTTGCCCTGCTGGCATTCGCCCTGACCGTGCCAGCCCTGGCCCAGGAGGACGCTCCCTGAACTGGAGATCAAGCTCAACCGGGATTTTGGCTACGGCGGGTTTGGCAATGATATCCAGGGTACTTTCTCGATCAAGGTCAGCGGGCCGGATGATCTGGCCGAGGTGCAGTTCTATATTGATGAGATCCTGCTGGGGACGGAGAGCGAAGCGCCTTATAAGATCCAGTTCAACACCGATAATTTTGATCCCGGCTTGCGGCAGATCTATGCCGTCGGCACCCTGGCAGATGGCACCGAACTGCGCTACCAGGGAGATCACCTCGGAATTCCTCAGCTCTGAATGCGCAGGCGGCAAGACGCTGGACCTGGTTGTGCCGATCCTGGGATTCACTGTGCTGGCGATGGTGCTGGGGGCGGTCATCCCGATGCTGACTGGCAAGAAAGGGCGGTAAGGTCACCATCGGGGATTACGGCGCAGCCGGTGGGGCGGTCTGCCCGCGCTGCACCTTCCCGTTCGGACGGTCTTATTCTCAGCCCGAATATGGTGGTGGGCAAGCTGGTGCGCTGCCCGCACTGCGGCAAATGGGCGATCCTGCCGGCCGCTTCCCGGGATGCGCTGGCTGCCGCCGAGGCGCGCTATCACGCCTCACAGGATGAGGGTGCAGAGGTGGTAGTGGATGAGGAAAAGAGTCTGAAGAGCGCCCTGGATGATTCAAGATTCGAAGACTGATCAGCCCAGGAAAATTATGAAAAAACCGGAAGAATTCAATTCTTCCGGTTTTTTGTTTTGGCTGTAGTTTTGGTCAATCAAGGAGGAAAAATTCTAAATTCCCCTCAAAAGGTGCAAGAAGAATAATATCCGGATCCCATTTGTCAATCAGGTCCTTGATCTCCTCCTGGTCATTGGTCCACAAAAATCCATCATGAATACTCACATAGACAGTCCGGTGAAAGTGAGAGGCTAATAATTCTTTTATCGGGGGTATTCGAAAGAATGAATCGTGAAAGACAATCAGGGTAAGATCATTATCGGCTTCCGGATTTTCATAGATATTTTCTCCAGAATCCGATGTCTTTTGTAAGAGTGATGAGCGAATATCTGGTTGATAGGTAGCTTCAGCTAGAAATTCAGGCAGTTTGAGCATCCTGGCTAAATTCCCATCCCTATTAAAAGAAGTAAAATCCTTTTCATAATCCAGGGTAATCAATTCCTGGGAGGAGATGCCAGGGAAAAGGCTTTTGGCGATCTCCTGATAACCCAGGTAAGCGCCGATTGATGACCAATGCGTATCGGTTTTAAAATACACCAGATGATTGTCTTTTTCTGAGATCAGCGCATCATATAAGTTGATCATAAGTGCATCACTCTTTTTGGAAATGTGGTCCACTAATGGCATGGTTGAATTTTTTCCAGCTAGATCAGGCAGTAAATGTTGGATATTCTCAGGGTAGATTCGGCATTTCCCTGGGATGATCATAATGGCGTATGTAATCCCTCTTTTGGCCAGGAATTCGTTAGTTTTATTTATCTGGTCAATGTAGCGGGTAGGATTTCCCCAATCTTTGGCATTCTGGCAGAGGTCTAAATTTTGTGGAGTATTGAAGTATAACCAGCCATCCTTCCCTATGATGACTTGGGAGATTATATCCTCCTGAAATACATAGTGCCGGACCCAATGTGCGAGCTGGATCATCTGGTTCTGGAGGGGGAAATTGTCTGAAATGTATTGGGTAAACTTATCTGGCACAGAGAAGATCTCCCTGTTCCAGCCAATCTCTAGCTTTGAAACCAACCGCCGGTAATTTATTTTGGGAGCATCCTCAATTTGCAACAGGGGAACCCACAAGTTTGCAGTGATGATCACCAGGAACAGGAGTGTGACCAGGATATCAGGCAGATCGAGTCGTTTTATCATCGTGGCACTCAGGAAGTTTTAATAGCGTATAGAGATATATTCCCAAAATCAAGGAATTAGCCCAAGTATACCTTATCGCGAATACGCTTCTCAGGGAGAACCGAGCAGCATGGAATTGGATGCTGGGAAGAACATCAAGAAAGTCTGAGGGTCTCCAGGTTAAGGTTTGATCGGGCTGGGATTGAGGTAACAAAATCCCAGAACAGACTATTCTCTTTTCAGGAGAGTGATATTCCTTTCAATATAGGCCAATACAATCATGTCCGGATTCCATTCGCCAATCAAGTTTTGCAGATTTTCCGGGTTATTTGACCATCTAAATCCATTGGTTGTACTTAAAAAATACTGCCTCTCTATAGTGAGTAGCTAAAAACTTCGTGATAGGGGGGACACCAAAGGAAAAATCGCAAAAGACTATCAGAGTGAGATCATTTTCGGCTTGTGGATTTTCATAAACAAGTTCACCAGACTCAAGTCTTGTCTGTGATAGATAATATTCACTACTATTATTTGGTAGATAGACGGTTTCTGTGATAAATTCAGGCAGGTTGGTGAAGCTTCCCAAGTCACCGATCCTTTCTTTGGTTGTGAAATCAGTATCAAATTTCCAGGCAACCATTTCTAGTGGAGAAATGTCTGGCACAAGGGAGGAAATGATCTCCTGGTAGCCCAGGTAGGCACCAATTGAGGACCAATGGGTATCATTTTTATAATATAGTTGCTCAGCTTTTTTTTGAGAATTCAGCACCTCAAAGAGACTGACCACCGTTGCATCTGTGTTGTTGGAAATGTATTCGATTAGGGGGAAGGTGGATGATTTGCCATCAAAATCAGGCAGTAGATGCGCTATAGGTTCTGAATATACGTGGCATTTTTCCGGAATAAAGACGATGGCAAGATTTAACCCCTCTATCTTCCAGGAAAGCGTGTGATGCATTGATTTTCTCTTTATAGTGATTGAAATTGCCCCAATTTATATAGTTCTGGCAGATATCTACATATTTTGTGTCATTGAAGTACAGCCAGCCATCATCACCGATGCTTACGTTTGAAACCACGCGTTCCTGAAAGAGATAGACACGAATTTGGTGAGAAATCCGGATCATCCGGTACCGCAGGGGGAAATGATCTGAAAAGTAACGTCTGAAATTTTGTGGAAAAGATAGCATTGATCTGTTCCACGCAATCTCAGGCAGTGACACTAACTCGCGTCTTTCACTTCTTTCGACATCCTGGATCTGCAGCTGGGGAATCCAAAATACTGACGTGATGATCAGCAGGAACAGGAGTGTGACCAGGATATCAGGCAGATCGAATCGTTTTATCATCGTGGATCTCTAGAAGTTTCCATAAAGGAAGGAGGAAAATGTGCTGTCGATCTGGATGCTGGCCGCAATCACAAAAAGCAGTAAGAGCACAAGATCAGCGGCGATTCTCAAAGCCGATTTTACCCATTTCCGAGGTGGGTTCCATTGCTCAAAACGGCTGCCGATCAGTTTCGGGATGGGAAGTGAAAGCAGTACCCCTGCTGCAAAAACCGTCCAGGTGAGTCCTTCGATCGGTTGTAGAAGGGAGAAGGGCAGATCGATTGAAAACCGCTGAAAATTGAACTTTAGCAAGGAATAGACATATCCTCTGGCGTTGAGAAGAGACTCAGTTCTAAACAGCACCCAGCCAAATAAAATAACGGCCAATGAGTAAGCATGCTGCACCAGGGAAGGCATTTTATTGCGAATTGCAGTGCCGAATTTGCTGTTCTCAAAGATGATGACGATACCATGCAGCAATCCCCAGGCGATGAAATTCAGCGTGAACCCATGCCACAGACCAGTGAGTAAAAAGACGATGAATACGTTGAAGTGTTGGGACCAGTATTTTATTCCGCGGCGTTTTCTTTCGAGCGGGAAGAAGATGTAATCGCGGAACCAGTTGGAGAGGGTGATATGCCAGCGCCGCCAAAACTCGCCGATACTTTTAGTTATGTAAGGATAATCGAAGTTCTCCGGCAGACTGATGCCAAACATTTTGCCAATGCCGAGGGCCATATCGGTGTACCCAGAAAAATCAAAGAAGATCTGCAGGGTGTAAAACAGCAGGCCGATCCAGGCAACACTGAAGGACCTTTGTCCATCAGGCAGGGCGAAGATCGGATTGACCACCACACCCAGAATATCGGCAATCAGCACCTTCTTGAGAAAGCCTCTCACGAACCTTCGGATGCCATCGGCGATGTCATCGATCCTGGGAGAGAGATCGGAGCCAGCCTGAAGGCCCAACCCGGACAATCGGACCGGCAATCACTTTGGAGAAGAACAGCTGGAAGACGCCAAACTGGACGAGATTGGGCATCTCTTTGATCCGCTGGTGATAGCTGTCGAAGAGGAAGGCAATCGAGGAGAAGACAATGAAGGAGATGCCGGTGGGGCTTGTGGCAAAGGAAACTCCACGGAAGGTGAATATCTCTGGGGGGAACAGACCGGCTTCGATCCCTTTAAAGAGGGCCAGCAGCAGCACATTTACGCTGATCGCCAGGATCAGCAGCCAGTTCCACTGCTTTTTGTTGAGCAGTATGCCGGCGATAAAGTTGGCCGCCAGCATCAGGAAGATCGGTAGGAAGAATCTCGGCTCGATCCAGATATAGTACAGCAGGCTGGCGAGCAGCAGATATCCCCAGGGAGAGACTTTGCGGGCTACAAAAAAAAGGCCAAGGAGGATCGGCAAGAAAACGAAGATGAAATCAAATGAATTTAGCAGCATAGTAATAGATTCTGGAACCCCAGTAGTTGCCCAAGTATACACTCCATTGATTTCTTTGCCAATTGATCTTTCTTCCTTTAGAGAGAATATTTCCCACCACCATTATCCCGTCTAAAAAATTAGACAAAATTTCAAATCACGCTACACTACAAGATATGGATACGCCATCCGCACGCCAGTACCGAAGAATTGGTTGACCAGATTGTTTCCCTGAAAAATATGCTGGGACAATTTGGGCGTCTGATCGAGATCAGCCTGGCCCTGAATACCACTCTGGATAAGGAACACATCCTTCATTTGATCCTCAATACCGCAGTGGACATCCTTTCCTGTGAATCGGTCTCCATTCTGCTGTATGATGAGAACAGCAAGGAGCTTCACTTTGTCGCTTCCACAGATTCACAGACCGACCGCCTGACCGCGCATCCCGGTGCCGATCGGGGACAGCATCGCCGGGATGGTCTTCTCTCTGAATACTCCTCAGATCATTAACAACCTCACGTCGGACCCGCGCCATTACAACCTGGTCAGCGAGGAGTTGGGTATCCCGCATAAAACCCTGGTGGGTGTGCCCATGCGCCTGCATGATAAGGTCATCGGGGTGCTGGAGGGGATCAATAAACGCCATGGCGAGTTCAATGATGCCGATATCGATATCCTCTCGGTGATCGCTTCGCAGGCAGCGGTGGCGATCAATAATGCCCGTATGGTATCGTCGCTGCAGGCTGCTTATGAGGACCTCAGTAAGATCGACAAGATGAAGTCCGATTTTATCGCCATCGCCTCACATGAACTGCGCACTCCCTTGTTCCATATCCTCGGCTATGCCGAGCTGTTGGAGCAGGATGCCGAAGGGGAGGATGCCGAGAGCCTCAAGCAGGTGGTAAAGTCGGCCCGGCTGCTGCAGACCCTGGTGGATGATATGACCAATATGAATCTGCTGGAGACGCGCTCCCAGCAGTTGGTCAAGACGAAGATTCCCATCCAACAGATCATTGAGGAAGCATACCAGGAGACGATCAATACCTTCAAGGATAAGCAGATCGAGACCCACTTCAAGCTGCCCCGGATGGAATTGATGGTCGAGGCGGACCCGGACAAGCTGCGCCAGGCCTGCATGAATGTGTTCAATAACGCAGCCCGCTTCACTCCTGATAAGGGGCGAGGTGGAGATCTGTGCCGAACAACACCTGGATCAGGTACGCGTCACGGTTAAGGATAATGGGGTGGGGATTCCTGCCGATAAGCTGGATTTGATCTTTGACCGGATGGTGCAGGCCGCTGCCGCTTCCACCCGGGTCTATGGGGGCTTGGGGCTGGGGCTGCCAATCGCCCGCGGGATCATTGAACTCCACGGCGGACGGATCTGGGCAGAGAGTGAAGGGAAAAACATGGGGGCAACATTTACTTTCACGATTCCGGTGCTGAAGGTGATGCCTTTTATCACCGAGGACGAATGAGCCGGAGGTTGGAAGTCGGCCAGTACTGGATAAAAAACTAAAAAAGCAAACCTGATTTCAAATCAGGTTTGCTTTTTTTCTATGGTGAATTGATCCTAAGTTAATAACCCGCTGTCTCCCTGCTCCCATGATTCCAGCAGCACTTCGATCTGGTCGAGGAGGGCATCCAGCCCATCCAGGTGACCGGAAAATTCATCCCCCATCAAACCTATCCGCTGGCATACGGCCTGCCAGGAGCCGGATTGGGACGGCATCGTCTCAGCCATCAGGGTCCAGGTATCCAGCAGGGGCCAGAGGGCGGCTTCGGGTTCGTCGCTGCCCAGCATCGCCTCGTAGCCGCGCATGTAATACGCCAGGCGGTGGATATTGAGCTGCGGCGGAACAACGTAATTCTCGTTGAGCCGTCTGAAATCATCCGACCATTCCAACATCCAGCCCTTGATTTCCTCGACAGTTGTGGATCCTCCGGGGAACAGGTCCCCGCTGACCAATTGGATGACGGCATCGTACATTTCAGGGAGGCCGTGTTCCTCAACCAGTCTGCTTGAAGCTGACCAGGAAGCGGCGCCCACCCAGCGGCGGGCCGAACAGGCAGGCGACCGCGTTGACCGCGTCTTCAACTGCCTGGAGGAACATGCGCACCTGCTCGGGGCCGTAATGCAGTCTCGCGGTTGTGGAATTGCAGCCAGGCGGCCCGGGAGCGGTTCATCAGCGTCTCGGCGCGGGCGAGCACATTTTCATATTGGAAGAACATGCCGCGCACGCCTGCCTGGGTGAAGTCCAGGAAATGCTGGGGATCGTAGAGCAGGTGGCAGTTGTAGATGGCGTGTCCCAGCCAGGGGCGGGTGCGCAGGTCTTTGGGAGGCTGGTATTGGGCCTTGCTGTGATGTTCGATATCCAGGTGGACATCCTCGGTCATGCGGATGATTTCGCGCTCGCTGTCGTAATCTCTCGTGGATGAAAACGATATCGATATCGGCAGCCCCGCCGAGGACAGGGTCGTTCACCTTCCTTGACGGTGCCGTGCAGGTAGGCGGCGATGATGGTCGTCGTCTTGTTTGGCGTGTTCGGCGACGGTATCCTCGGCGATCCGGTGAAGCAGTTCCCGTGTGATCCGCATAGATCCCCTTTGTGCTAGTGCTTGCCGTTGCCCAGCGGCAAGGTTTCCTGTTTCAGGATGGTGGTCAGTTCATTCCTGATCTTGTCTCTCGATCAGGCTCAGGTGCTCGGCGTTCTTGACGAAGTCGAGATCGTTGGTGCAGATCTCCAGCACCGGCGGGCCCTGGTAGTGGTGTTGGAAATGGTCGTCGTAGGTCTGGTTAAGTTCTTCGATGTAGGCGATCTCCATGTTACGCTCATAGGTGCGGTCGCGCATGTGCAATCCGCTGCATGAGGATTTCGGTATCGGCCTGCAGATAGACGATCAGATCGGGCAGCTGGACTTTCTCGCCGAGGGCTTCGTGTACCCGGTAGTACATTTCCAGCTCGTCGCCATTCAGGTTGATGCTGGCGAACAGGGCGTCCTTGGCGAAGGTGTAGTCAGTGATCAGATGGTGGCCGTTGGTGACCATCTCCCTGACGGATTTGCGCTGCTGGTGATATCGGCTGAGCAGGAAGAAGATCTGGGTCTGGAAGGCGTAAGCGCTCCCGGTCGCTGTAGAAATCGGCCAGGAAGGGGTTCTCTTCGAAGACTTCCATTTGCAGTTCGGCCTCAAAGCGGGGCTGCAGCATGCGGGCTAATGTGGTCTTTCCAACACCGATAACACCTTCGATCGCGATATACATTTTGTCCCTTTCTGAGTGAAAAATTACCCGTTTTGCGATGTGGGTTAAGAATACCATAAATGGTTTGAAGGTGGATAGTTTGATTGGGTGATCATCGTTGGAAGTCTGTTGGCATAAATAAAAACCGCCTGCCGCCAACGGATACCTTCCCTCCGTTTTCCGAATAAAATAGGACTAGGGCTCGTTAGCTCTTTGAAAGGAAAGGAAGACGTGCACACAACTTTGGTCGAGACACAACTGGGAGAAGACCAGCTGATCGAAGCCGCCAAACAGGGCGACCGGGATGCCTTTGGCGAGCTTGTCCTGATCACTATCAGGGCGTGATCAACGTGGTCTACCGGATGACTGGTGAAATGACTCTGGCCGAAGATGTGGCACAGGAAGCCTTCATCCGGGCGTGGACCAAGCTGCACACCTACCGCCCGATCGGCTCCTTCCGCAGTTGGGTATACCGCATCGCAAATAACGCTGCGCTGGATATACTCCGCAGAAGGAAGGAAGAGGTAGATATCGATGATCTGCCCCTGGCCGCATCGGGGAATGGGGTTGAGCAGTCCGTGATCCGCCAGCAGCAGGCCGAAGCCGTCCGCCGGGCGGTACTGGCTTTACCCGCTGCCAGCCGGAGCGTACTGGTACTGCGCGAGTATGAAGGCCTTTCCTACCAGGAAATCGCCGACAGTCTGGAGATTCCCCTGGGGACGGTCATGTCCCGGTTGGCCTATGCCAGAGGAAAATTGAAGCAGGAACTTTCCAGACAACTGGAGGGATAGTATGAACGATCTGATCAATGGCAACACAACATGTTACCGAATTGCTGAACGCCTATCATGATGGCGAACTGCGTGGGCGTAAGTTGGACCAGGTGGCATCCCACCTGGCGCACTGCCCGGAGTGCCAGCAGGCGCTGGCAGAGCTGGATGCGCTCTCCGCGCTGCTGCAGTCCGACCCGCTTCCGCAGATCTCCACCACCCCCGAGCAGTTTGTCGCTCAGGTGGGCTTGCGTCTGCCGCGGCAGACGCAAGCGTCGCACCCCGGGAAAGTGTGCGCGGGCGTTTGGGTAAGACGCTGGATGCTGATGCCGGTTGGCGTGATGGTGATGATCTGGTTTGTCCAGGCGGTCTCGACTGGTCACCAACCTGCTGACCGGAATCGAATGGCTGGGGATCAACCCCAATGCGGTGTCCTGGCTGCTGCCGCTCAGATCAACGCCGATCCAACCCGGTGTTGAGCGCCTCAATAGGAGCGCTGATGCTGGGCCTTTCTATCAATATCAATCTCTTCCTGGTGGTGGTCCTGCCGCTGCTGTTTGCCGGGTTCTATCTGGCCTGGCTGGTGTGGTGGTGGATCAATCAGGAAGACACGTAAGGAATTCAACATCAGACAGCCGGCAGTTAGACTGACCGGACTGCAAGGAGAAAAAAATGAAACACTCAGAAATCTTAAAACGAGCCTGGAAGATCCTGTGGGATTACAAAGCCCTGTGGATCTTTGGCGTCATCCTGGCGATTGCCGACATCTTCCAGAGGGCCGCAGTCCAACTGGACAACGAACAGCAACACCAATGACCAGCCTTCGATGCAGTTCTCGCAGGATGAGAACTTCTGGCCGCAGATGCGGGAAGAGATGCAAAAAGGACTGGAAAGAAGCCAGAGAAGAAATTGCGAGAGATGCTGAATGCGGACAACCCCGATCAGTTGGAGCGCAATTTCATTACCGTGGCGATCATCATCATTCTCTGTGCTGATCCTGATTGGGCTGGCGTTTGCGGTACTGAAGTATGTCGCCCAGACGGCGCTGATCAAGATGGTGGACCATTTTGAAGAGACCGCCGAGAAGCTCAAAGCCCGAGAGGGCTGGCGGCTGGGATGGTCCAGGGAAGCCTGGCGCATCTTCCTGGTGGACCTGATCGTCTTCCTGCCGGCATTTGTGCTCTTCATGCTGGGATTTGGCGGGGCGATCATCCCGATCATCACGATCACCTCCGGGATGCCGGCCCGCGGCGTGCTCGGACTGGTGGCCAGCATCGGCCTGATGATGCTGCTGATCCTGGTTGGGCTGGCCTTCGGTGCGCTGGTCTCGCTGATCCGGCCGGTGGTTTACCGCAAGGTGGTGCTGGAAGAGATGGGCGCCTGGGAAGGGATCAAGGCCGGCTGGCAGATGTTCTGGCAGGCCTGGAAGCAGTATGGCCTGATGTGGCTGATCCTCAAGGGGATCGACCTGGTCTGGCCGCTGGTGATGTTCCCGTTTGCCCTGCTCTCTGGCGCGATTGCCCTGCTGTCTGGCGGCGGGTTCACCTTCCTGGCCGGGGGACGGGCGATTGAGTCCGGCGACCCTGCGATGGTCTGGCCGATCGTGGGCGGGATCGTCCTGGTATCATCCTGATCCTGGTGATCCCGCTGGCCTTCCTAGCGGGCTGCGTGAGACCTTCCAGTCCACCTCGTGGACGCTGGCCTACCGCGAGCTGAAAGCTGAAGGTCTGCTGACGAATGGCAACGGCGGACAACTGCTGCTGCCGGAGGATGAGCCGGAAGAATAATCGAATAGAAATGGAAATCAGCCTCCTGTCGGAAGACGGGAGGCTTTTTTTATTCGCCAATTGATCAGAGAACAGGCAAATCAGTTGGTAATCGATTGCTAAGATTGTTCAGCCTCGATTATGCATTCTGGCGGGGAGAAGCGGGAAGCAACCGATCACTCAGTGCGTTGCGAATCCGATTGCAGCAAGTGCAAGGTGAAGTAACTGCACGGTATCGAGAGATTGCGATTGCTCTACGCATGCACACGCAAGGAAACCTGTTGATGTTTTGATGAGAAGGGGATGAGAGACCTCCAGCCGCGCTTGACAAGTCTTCCACGATTCGCTATACTTTGATTAGATGATTATCTAACATAGATGGAGGTCTAATTATGGATGGTAAAGAAAATGGAACACTCCCCTGCAGTTTTGCAGAGCACTGGCCCGTTCTTCCAGGCGTTGCATGCCCCGCTGAATGAGATGCTCACCAAATTGTTTGAGGAACAAGGTGCTGGCGAGGGTGCCGATAGTTTTTTCGCCCAGGTAGCCGCTGGTGTCTACCCCAAAGAAGCGCTGATCGCCGATCTGGTGGCCCGTTCCCCTTACGGCAACCCGGAACAGCTAAAGGAAGCACTCAAAGAAAGTGCAGGCCGCGGCTGGATCACCCTCAGCGAGACCGGATTCACCGCCACCGAGAAGTCCCTTGCATTCACCGACGAAGATCATCGCCATGCTCACCGAGCACTGCGCTGGGCTGGAAGTCGATCAGACAGATATCACCCGGATGGTGGAGTTGCTTGGCAAGCTGGTCGAAGGCGCCGAGAAGGCGGACTTCAAGATCAAACCCACCTTCACCTTCGCCCGCAATTACGAGTATGAGGACAAAACCCCCTCGCTGCTCTGGGTGCGGCGTCATATCCTTTCACTGGCGTCCTACCGGGATGACTGCCATATGGATGCCTGGCAGTCTCAATATGAAATCCCCGGCTATGTCTTGGAGGCGCTGACGTTCCTCTGGCAGGGTGATGCCAACACCGCCGCCGCACTGGCCGAGACGCTTCCTTTCCGCAGCTACACCGAGGAAGACTACGCCCATGCGCTCAAAAAACTGGTCAAGCTCGGATGGGCCGAGCAGACCGAAGAAGGGTTCGCCCTCACGGAGACGGGTAAGCAGCTCCGTGATGAGGTGGAAGCCCGGACGAACAAGAACTATCAGGCAGCCTTTGCTGTGCTTTCCGATGATGAACTAAATGAGTTGATCGGATTGATCGAGAAGCTGACGGCTGCGATCACCACCGGAGACGGAGGAAGAAGCACAGCAATCCTGAGCCTGCCCGGAAGGCGAAAAAATGCACACAGGATTGAGGAAAGCGGTCAAGGTTGACCAACCAACCAGGAAAATGATGAAGAGGACGAAAAGAGGAGAAGATTGCTGCTGTACCGGAGGAACCGGAAGTAGAGACACTATCGAGGTTCCCGCAGCCAAGTCCCAAGGACTGGCAGAAGGAAGAACCGCCTTACTTCCACCGGGATATTTTTTAGCCCGCTGGCGGAGTAAGGATAGGAGAAAATCATGGAACAATTTGATGTATTAGAAATGGAACAGGAATTGGAGAAGCTGTACTGCCTCTCTGAACTGCCCGAAGCACAGGAAAAGGAGATCCGCAGGTATTCAAATTGGTGGTAGAGACCACCAATTACCGTGTTGAGATCGAAATAGGATAAGACATGCTGAAACGGACACTGGGTAGATCAGGAATTGAAGTCAGCGCATTTGGGCTGGGATGCTGGGCGATCGGCGGCCCGTGGTGGGTGCTGAACGAAGGCGAGAAATATCCCGCTGGTTGGGGGAAGTCGATGACCAGGAATCTATCCGGGCGATCCACGCCGGGCTGGATGCGGGAATCAACTTCTTCGATACCGCCGCTAACTACGGCACTGGTCACAGCGAGAAGATCCTTGGCAAAGCCCTGGCCGGTAAACGTGACCAGGTGGTGATCGCCACCAAGTTTGGACATATTATCAATGAAGAAACCAAGATCATGTACGGCGATGATGACCAGATCCTGGCCAATGTCCGCCAGGACTGTGAGAACAGCCTGCGCCGGCTGAACACCGACTATATCGATATCTACCAGCTCCACGCTGCCCAGTATGACCCTGAAAAAGCGGTGCTGTTGATGGAAGCGCTGGAAGAACTGGTGACTGAAGGCAAGATCCGCTGGTACGGCTGGAGTACCGATACGGTCGACCGGGCAGAGGTCTTTGCCAAGGGCGAGCACTGCACCAGCGTCCAGTTTGCCCTCAATGTGGCCCACGATAACCCCGAGATGCGGCAGCTGTGCGCCGATACCAATTGGCCGGGATCAACAAAAGCCCGTTCAGCCGCGGCATCCTCACCGGGCGGTTTGACAAAGAAACCACCTTTGAGGAAACCGATCACCGCAGCCGCTTCAACTTCACCGAGGGGGCGGCTGCGCTGCGTCTGCAGCAGCTGGATGCTGTCCGCGAAGTGATGACCGCCAACGGCCACACCCTGCCGCAGGCCTGCCTGGCCTACATCTGGGCACTGGACGAGAATATGGTGCCCATCCCGGGCTTCCGCACGGTTGCCCAGGTGGAAGAGAATGCAAAAGCGCTGCATCTTGGTCCCCTGAGCCAGGGGCAGGTTCAGGAGATCCGGGAGATCATCTCCGGGATCGAAGTAGAACAGGATGCCAATCTTTAGCAAGAAAGCCTGACCGTTCTTGCTCCTCCATTCAGGTGGGCAGTCAGGCAACTTTGCCCACCTGAGCAATTATTCGATATAATCTACGTATTAACGTTTTGGTACTCAGGAGGTGCCTATTGAGCACACAGACAACATCCGCACAAAAGATCACCGCTGAGGTCACCATCCCAGCCCCGGCAGCCCAGCTTTATTATCTGGTTTCCACCCGCTCTGGCTGGCTGGACTGGTTTGCCTATAAAGGTTATGGCTGGGTTGGCCCGCAGGGGATATTGCAGATGTACCATCATAAGGTCAGCCATTTGCCTTTGTGTTTCATGAATTTGTGCAGGATGAACGTGTGCTTCAACACCCTGGACCCGAAACACTGGCCACCAGTGAAGTGGAGATCGAGCTGGCAGCCGACGGCGGTCGACGATCCTCGGTGACCCAGACGGGTCTGGATGGCGAGGATGCCGCCCGCTGGCAGAAGATCTGGCAGGAAAGCCTGGAGAGCCTGAAAGAGATCATCGAAACCGGCAAAGACCCCCGCACCTGGAACCGCCCGTTTTTAGGCGTGACTGTCGATGAATGGGTCTCACCTGAATACGCTGCAGAGCACGGGCTGGGGGTGGAATTTGGTATGCAGTTGAACAGCGTATTTGAAGGCAAGGGCGCCGAGAAGGCCGGTATTCGGGGCGGGGATGTGCTCCTCTGCTGGCTGGGATCGAGATCGTGGATTATGAAGCTCTGCTGAATGTGTATCAGGATAATAAAGCTGGGGATACCATCCCGGTGACGTATTTCCAGGATGGCGAGCAATTTGAATCGGAATTGACCCTGTCACTTACCCGGTACCGGATGTGCCTGCCACCACTCAGGATTTGGCCGATAACCTGGCCGCATTTTTCCAGAAAGCAAACAAGAAGATCGACCATTTGCTGGCCGAGCAGAGTGAAGCCCAGACCAGCTACCGTCCGGCGGCCGGGGAATGGAACGCCAAAGAGGTGATCGCCCACCTGATCGCCGCCGAGAGCGACTCGCTGGTCTGGCTGGGGTCTTATATCGCGGGCGGGAGTGTACCCGTACACTTCCGGTGTCCCGGCGCGGATCAAGATGATCACCTCGATGTATCCGACGATGAAAGCTCTGCTGAAGAAACTGGCGGAAACCCAAAAGGAATTGGTCGCCATGGTGCGCGAGATTCCCGCAGAAGTTGCCGGACGCAAGACCAGCATGATCCGGCTGGCTTTTGCCTATTCTTTTGATATCAGCCTGCATTACCGTGACCATCTCGCCCAACTGAAGGAAACTCTGGAAATGGCCGCCGATGTGCGTCCCAGCTAGGGCGCTGAATTGAATTTGAACACCAAGGCCGGGACGCGTTTCCGGCCTTTTCGTTTGGGTACAGGGCGGCTGTGATCAGATTGCAACCTTGTAAACCGCCAAGTTGCGTGGGAATCAGATTTTAGATTACAATACCAGCACATTCTCGCATTCAGAGGTACTTCTATGACGCTCAAACCAGATATCAAAGTCCGATGGGACCACGGCACCGCATACGACTTTTTGTCCAGCCTGCATGTGCTCCATTTCCCGGATGAATTTGGTTTGCGCGGGGCCTGGGCGGCGGGGGTTCGCTCCCGGCTGCCCAATGAGGTGCGGGATTTCCTGGAAGTAGTGATCGGTAATTTTAATATCCCGCTGGCCTGGATCAACAGCCTGCCGGAGCCTAAGGACGCAGCTACCGCACTGGTGGCTTTGAAGCACATCCCTAGATGGCTGGCTGGCAACACTGCGCCTCAGCCCGGTGGATTCCGAGGAATGCCTGGCGCTGCTGCAGAAGACCACCGAGCGCGGCACCTGGAATCAGGAAACCCTGGAAGAGCTGATGTGGATCTGGCGGCGAGCCGGCAAGGAGCAGCGCGTGATCCCGGGCCGGTGAACGAGAAGCGGGCGGGAGAGATCCTGAATCTGTACGCTGCCCCGGCCAAATTCGGCGGGCAGTACCTGGATGCGCTGGAGACCTATTACAAGGTGTTCTTCTCCGAAGAAGAAAAACGCATCGCGCCCAAACTGAAACAGGCCCTGGAGAAAGACCAGAAGATCAAAGCCGAACAGGGGACTTCAACTACCTGACCTCGGCACTTGACCAGGCCGGGCTGGCGGCATGATGACGGGGTGGAGGAGATCGTGCTGGCGCCATCTTACTGGTGCGCCAAGGACTTCCAGCAGAGTGCAGACTGCAAGCAGATTGTGATGCTGTTCGGCGCCCGCCCTAAAGAGGAATCGCTGGTGCCGGGCGAGGTGGTGCCCGAAGACCTGCTGCTGCGCCTCAAGGCGATGACCGATCCCACCCGGATGCGCATCCTGCGCTACCTGCTCCAGGAGCAGCTCACCCCGGCGGAACTGGCCCGGCGTCTGCGACTGCGTGCCCCGACTGTGACCCATCACCTGCACATGTTGAAAGCCTCAGGGATGGTGCAGTTCGTCAAGAAGGGCAAGAACGAGCATCTCTACTTTGCCAAGATGGACTCGATCCGCGAGACCTATGCCCTGCTGAAGGATTTCCTCGAGCAGGATGTCAACGTGGTGGAGGGATTTGACTTCCTCGATAACGAACTGCTGTAGAAAGATATTGAATTTGCCAGCCTGAGATTGGTAGCACAATCTCGATTTCGAGATCCCAACCCGCTCAATCAATTGGGCGGGTTTTTGGTTGGAATTCTGTATAATGGAAGATGCAGATAAAGAAAGTAGTGCAAAGGTTTTGATTTTTCGGATCTTTTATTTGAAATCGGAGTCGAAGATGGATAAGCAAAAAATCCCAACCGGATTGAAGTCTGCGGGTAGAATTCTTTTCCGGATCGTTTTTGTGGTATTCTTTGTGGCTTCATTTTGGTCAATTGTAGATTTAGACGGGCTGAACAGTCCACGACTGTAGGAAACTGTTATCCGCATATTTACAGCGCTCTCACAGCCGAACTTCTCTGATCCTGAGACTGTTCAGGTGGTACTCTCCAAGATTCTGGAAACCTTTGAGATGGGCTTCCTGTCTACTACGCATTGGCGCAGTTCTGGCGAACCCATTCACTTACTTGACTGCTCGATCTTCTTCCCCCTGGGGAAAAGGGTTCAGAATCCTTTTGGAACCGGTGCTTTTGATCGTGCGGTCGATACACCCGTTGGTCGGTGTGATCTTTGCAGTCACGATAACTGGGTTGGGACCTGCAGCAGGAGTGCTGGCTATCGCCATCTACTCAACGGCAGTCCTGATCGGAATCTTTTCAGAGTATGCCCAGGAGTATACATCCCTGCGTTGGGCTGAGCTGATCGAGGTGTATTTCCCGGGACTGGCCTTCAAGCACATGCCAGTCAATTTGCTGATCGCCACTGTGATCGGCTTCACTGGCGGCGGAGGGATTGGTTTTATCCTTCAGCAAGAAAATCAACCTGTTGAATTACAGGGATGCCAGTGTGGTCCTGATCACCTGTATTTTGATGATTGGCAGTATCGATCTGGCAAGCCGGGCAGTTTGGCGCAAAATTTTAAAAAAGGCTGAGAAACTTAATCAAACGATTTCAGTAGTGGAGGGATGGTGCAGATGTTAGAAAGTGGTTTGAACTCCTGATCCTTGGCCTGATCGTGACCCTTTTGTTGGGTTGCCAGCCGCAGATCCCGGAGCGGCCGAGCTGGCCTTCGAAGGGGTGGAACTGTACAGTTGGCGGACGGAGGCTGGTGAGTGGCGTTTTTCCCTGCTGCCGGGCACCAACCGCAAGAAAACCTAGGACGAGGTACTGGCCGATCCGCTGAATCAGGAGGGACTGGAAGCGAGTTGGGAGAGCTCTCGGAAGGGGAGTTTGTCTTCTGGGTGATTCAGGTCGATAGGGAAGAGGGCCGGGAAATACTGCCTTTCCACCGGATGATGTGATCGCTGATATTGTCCTGTATGCCGCAGATGGGGATCGAGATGGTTTGTAATCCCTGAACCGAGGAGGAAAATGTGAGCACGCAGCACATTCTGATCATTATTCTGGCAGTGACAGTGACCCTGCTGATCCGGGCCGAGATCCTCAAGATCAAGAGCCAGATCTATCTCTTCAAGCCGATCTCCACTTTGCTGGTGATCGCCATTGCCGCGCTTTCCTTCGGGGAGCCGAACTACAACCCGGTGTATTCCTGGGGGGTGCTGATCGGGCTGCTGTTTTCCTTTGGCGGGGATATGGCCCTGATGTTCCAGGAGCAGCGCAAGCCCTTCATCATCGGGCTGGGACTCTTCCTCACTGCCCACATTGTCTACACGGTGGTCTTTTTCAGACTGGGGCAGCCTTCCAGGGTGGATTTGTTGTCCGGGCTGGTTCTGCTGGCCGCCGGTATGGGTTTCTACCTGATCCGTGCCGGACTGGGCTCGATGAAGGTCCCGGTGATCGCCTATATTGTGATCATCTCGCTGATGGTGATCCAGGCCTCTACGTTTGCCAGCCCGGTGTTCAGCAGCAGCAGGCCTGGATGATCTCGGAGCGGTGCTATTCTATATCTCCGATATTATCCTGGCAGCCACCCGCTTCTGGCGTCCCTGGAAGTACGGCCGCATCAGCCTGGGTTCTACTTCGCCGGTCAGCTGCTGATCGCTTTAGCGGCGAGCTATTTTGGGTAGACTGTTTCTCCTTGATATAATTGTGCCATGAAGAAAAGCATCTCCACCGATCAGACCGCCGAGAATATCGAGGCGGTATTGTCCCTTCTGGCTGGGATGCCAAGCCGCCTGGAAGCGCTTGCCGGGCAGCTCACCCCCGAGCAGCAGATCACCCCGGTCGGGCTAAGGAGAGCGCACCCCCACCGAGATGCTCGCCCATATGCTCCACTGCGAGGCCGTCTCGGTGGAGATGATCACCCTGGCGCTGTACCGCAAGGAACCGCTGATCTCCGGCATCCATCCCGAACGGGACTTTGGCAAGCTGTTCAACCTGAGCCAGTACGATTTCGATCACCTGCGGACGTATTACGATCTCCGCAGGGAGTTCTTGCTGAATGTGCTCAGCGGATTGAGCGACAGGCAGTGGTCCCGCACGGTGCGCAAGGAAGGCAAGGGGCAAGGTCAGCGAATCGGTGTACTGGCTGGCCCGCGGCCAGGCGCTGCATGAGGACGATCATCTGCGGGAGATAGAAGACTTTGTCTGATGATAAATTTAACAACCTGAAGCGGCCGCGCCACCCAATGCCCGAGTTTGTCCGGGAAGCGTTGGAAGGGCATACCCTGATGAGTGCCTACCAGGCCCGCCCGGCCTATCAACAAAATGACTACATCGGCTGGATCACCCGCGCCAAGCGGCAGGAGACCAAGACCAAGCATCTCACCCAGATGCTGGAAGAATTAAGCCGCCGGGGACGTGTTATATGAAGATGGATTGGAAGCCCGGACGGACTTCTGACCGAAAATGAGCTAAAACTCGTATTTACCCTGTTGCCATGGAGGCAGAAAATGAAAAGAATACTGGGACGATCTGGTATAGAGGTCAGCGCTTGGGGCTGGGATGTTGGGCGGTGGGCGGCCCGTGGACTTAACGGCTCGCCGGCGGGTGGAGTGTGGTGGATGATGACGAATCCGTCCGGGCGATCCATAAGGCCATCGAGATGGGGGTGACCTTCTTTGACACGGCCGCCAACTATGGCGCCGGTCACAGCGAGAACTGCTGGCCAAAGCGCTCAAGGGCAGCCGCGAACAGATGGTGATCGCCACCAAGTTCGGCTACCTGGTGGATGAGGCCAACAAGGCGGTTACTTTTTACGGCTCCAGCGACGAGGAAAGCGATGTCTCCGGACACCTGCGGGCAGACGTGGAAGACAGCCTGCGCCGGCTGGAGACCGATTACATTGACGTCTACCAGCTGCATGTCTGGGGGCTAGCCGTGGAAGAGGCCTTCAGGGTGCGCGAGATACTGGAGGCGCTGGTGGTGAGGGCAAGATCCGCACCTATGGCTGGAGTACGACCGCACCGATGCCGTGGCCGAATTTGCCACTTTGTCCAACGCCACCGTCGTCCAACAGCAGTTCAGCGTGCTGGACGGCAACAACGAATCTGCTGGACCTGGCCAGGAACGCAACCGGCGAGTATTATCCGTGGGCCACTCGGGATGGGCTCGCTGACCGGTAAATTCACCCCCGCGACCACCTTCGCCGAGGATGACGTCCGCGCCCATGCCGCGTGCACCCCGGCTTCAAAGACGGGTCCACCGACCCAGAATGGCTGGACGCCCTGGAGGCGATCCGGGGCGTACTCACCAGCGGCGGCCGCACCCTCGCCCAGGGCGCGCTGGCTTGGCTGTGGGCAAACGGCGAAAGATCATCCCATCCCTGGGTTTAGACCCTTACCCAGGTGGAAGACAACTGCGGGGCAATGCATCGGCCCCCCACCGCCGACCAGATGGCAGAGATCGACCAGATTTTGGGACGAGGATAGTGTCTGAAGAATTTGAGCTCACCGCAGATCTGGCCGCTGAACTCTCTGGCGGCTATTTCTGAGTTTGTTGCGCAAGAAATACATCCTCCCTGAGGTGGCGGAGGAGGTTTGCCGGGCGCTGGGAGGCAGCATCTGGCAGCGGGCGAGTATGCCGATATCGACGAGGGGGAGTTCCTGGCCTACGCCATCACCCAGCACATGCAGGCGGTCTCCAATGACGAGCATTTGTGGGTGCGATTCCATAAAGAATCCACTGCCGGAGCACCACGGATCGCTGCTGCAGAATGAGGAGAAGGCCGCTGAGAT
>CAVROH010000029.1:0-24638 GCA_963722735.1 uncultured Chloroflexia bacterium | reverse complement strand
CGCTGATGACAGACAATACCCAACATGATCAAGATAGACCCCTGTTGAAAGGGATTGCCACCGTGGTAATCTTTCTGGTGGTGGTTGGCGCATGCCTGTTCATCTCCTACAGCAGCCGCATACCGGCAGGAAGGCCGGGAGATGGGCACCCAGCCCCCATTCCGCTTTGTGACCGCCTCTCTGCATGTAGATTATCTCCGCCCAACGCCATTGGGCGTGCCGCTGGAGGTCCGCGGCAATGTCGAAGAGATCAAAGACCGCAAGGTGGTGGTCAGCTCATCCCTGATCGCCAACGGCGAAGTCTGCGCCACAGGCAGAGTAGTGGCCGTCAAAATGCCAGAGCATTTGGTGGCGAAAGACGAGACGGAGTAAAAACTCGTTGAGAGTTTAGGAAAGTGTGCGGGTCGAAACTGATCTCAGGCAGCCCTGAAGAGGGCTGCTTTGCATTTCTATCCACCAAATATCCTTGACAAATAAATACTTTATCCTATAATGACTGAGTAATCACTCATTATAAATAAGAGAGATCAGCTATGGTTAGAAAACTCAACCCGGAAAAACGAGAGCTTTATCTCAATATCGCCTTGAAACTCTTTGCCCAGAACGGGGTCAATAACACCTCGACGAATGCAATAGCCAAGCAGGCCGGCACCGCCGCGGGCACGCTCTTTCTCTACTTCCCCACCAAACAAGACCTGATCAATACGTTGGTGATCCAGATCAGCAAAGAACAAGCTCAATTCATTGAAGCCCAACTTGATCTCAGTCTTTCAGCCCAGGAGAACTTCAAGATCATCTGGCAGGGTTCGATTGACTGGTTTCGTGAAAACATGGATGCTTACCAATATACACTCCAAGTCCGCGATGCAGGCGTGATTGATGCGGCGGTGGCAGAAGAATCACAACAGTATCTGGGATATTACTTTACAGTCATCCAGAAAGCGCTGGCTGAGAATGCAATCAAACCGTATCCCTTTGAGGTTATCGGCAATACGCTCTATCAACAGATCGTCGGCGTAATGAACTTGATCCGCATGCAGCCAGAAAGGGCAAAACAAGAAGAATACATCTCCCAGGGATTTGAGATCTTCTGGAATGGTATTTGCTCACAAGGAAAACTAACCTAACCATTATAGAAGCATATCTCTCGTACTGTCGAAATTTGGCTATTCTGAATGCCCCCAAAAATCTGTACTGGAGTTCTTATGACCGCCACACAACCCAAACTAATTTATATCGGGAATTCTTTTCATCGTTATCTTCATTTTAGGGTACCTGCTAAGCGGGCAAGGCAAGCCCTATGGCATCCTGCTGTTTAATGCACATAAACTGATCGCTCTTGGGACGATGGTCTTCCTTGTTGTACAGGTATACCGCAGGCATCAGATCGAACCTCTCACCAGCTATCAGATAGCCTGGATGATTGCTTCTGTTGTGATTGCGATGATCACAATTGTGATTGGCGGCCTGCTCAATACCGATCTTAATCTACCCGCAGCGGTAAAAGCAACCCATAAAGTCTTCCCTTACCTCACGCTAATCTCCAGCGCAGCAAGTATTTATTTTGTTTTTCTCAAATAGAAGGTGGATTATCTCCGCCCAACACCATTGGGCCTGCCGCTGGAAGTCCGTGGCAAAGTAAGCTGAAACTAAAAGGGTATTTCCTTTTTCAACAGCGGCTTCTATCCCTGATCTACTCCCGGATGTTCTCGATCAGATCGATCGTGCTCCTGATGATTTCAAGCCGGACCCAGCTCATCAGGAAGGAGATCCCGAATACCACCAGCAATGCTCCGACGATCGTCAGGGACCTTCCGCTCAACTGGCTGCTCAAATTAAGAAAGACCATCGCGATGAACGAGATCAAAAACACTCCCCCGATCATCAATGTATCCCTTTGCCTTGCACTTTTCTGGATCGACAGCAGGGCTAAATAATTTTGGGTTCTGGTTGGATTCATAATCACATACTCCTCTGAAAGTCGCCGATTGGTCGGGCACTGTCTGCTGCCATGCTCGCCCCGCGCTGCCCGACCTAATTATACATAACCTAACCGGGGAAATGTGGAGTTGAATCCGGTTTCATTTGGTGTTTTTCACAATCCAAATATCTTGGGTCAGGCTCTGAGGGATTGGGTTTTCAATATGGGATAGTACGGTCAACCCAATAAGGAGTTCTTCTGTAATAAACGATGGTGGGTGGTAAGCAACAAAAGTTCGCTTTCCTTCTTCAATCTTATCGCGAACAACAAGCTCCCCATTTTCAAACTTTCGCAGTTCCTTCTTGAGCAAATTTCCCTTTGTGAGGCCCCCATGAGTCGTGAATATTATGATTCCATCAGGTTTTACAACGCGGGATAATTCTTTTATCCACGAAAAGTGCATCTCTTTGGATAGATGAGTAAAAACTGATACACAGAAGAGGCAGTCGAAGGAATCGTCCTCTTGCTTCAATGGCGGGGTCAGCAAGTTGTGTTTGAAGACTATATTCTCAATGTTTTCATTACACCATTGAATTGTTCTCTGATTGTAGTCAAATCCATGAAGACTGATGCTCTGCCCCTCAAAGAATTGGGGGAGTTGACGCAAGATCCTGGCTGGCCCGCATCCCCACTCACAAATTTTAAGGGTTTGGTTACTGCAATACTTCCCAATCAGGGTGCTAATATATTGGGCATGTTCTTTTCCTGAATGATAATAAGTCGCCCAATTTGTATGGCCATAGGCGTCATAGGCTAGATCAGGCGGCGGCAATCGAAAGTCTGAGTGGGTCTCAGAAAAAACCTTGTTGCTCTCTCGATTAGCTCTGAAATCCAAGATGAAGCGTAGGTAATCAATCAACCGCAATAAGCGTAATTGACGAAGTACATTCACGAAAAACTGCTTGTTTTTAATCATATTAGATTCCACGCCTGAAAAAGTTGTGATTCCAGCCATCCAAGAGGTTTTTTTTTCAGAACACCTCAAAGATAGAGTATGCCTTGAAGTTATCTCCTGGTCAAGGAGTATTCATAGTGTACACCCTGGGATTGACTCTTAGTCAAGGGGTTCGATAAAAAACTCAGCCAATTTCCCGCAATTGAAACTATAATACTATTGGCAGACGACCTCTGGCGGGTCTCTGCAAAGTTCACCTTCACATAGGCGGCAGTTATGATCTTTATCCTCGGTTCCCTATCCTTAATCCAGATCCTCTTCCTGCCCGGAGTGATCCTCCTCAAGCTCTTCAAACTCCGGCGCGGCGTGATCCAGACGATCGTGTTTGCCTTCGGGCTTAGCCTGGTATTCAACTTTCTCTGGGTGCTGCTGCTGACCCTGCTCAAGATCAACTTCCCGGCGCTGCACTACATCTTGTTTGCCGTCGAGATTGGGCTTGCCTTCTGGCTCTACCGGGAGAACCTGCTGATCCGATCCGAGGAACTGGCTACCGGGATCATCGAGCGGGCCAACCAGCTATTTGAGCGCACCAAAGCCCTCTTCCCGGAAAAAGCGGGGGAATCCTCCCTCTCCCGCCTGGTCAAGCTTCTGGTGACCGCTGTCTTCTTCATCTGGGCGCTGGCGGGTATCTTCTGGCTGGCCAAGCTGATGGTCAACGAGTTCGGCACCGCCTTCAAACTGTGGGATGCAGTCGTCTCCTGGAACAAATGGGGGGCGTACCTCTCCAACAACACCATCGTGATCATGGGCCGCTATCCCCAACTGGTCCCCGCCAGTTTCTCGGTGACCTATTCGTTCATCGGCAGCACCGAGATCCAGTTCTTTGCCAAAGGCTTCATGCCGCTCTTCACCCTGTTCACCTGGCTGCTGATCCTCGACCTGGCTTTCGAGTTCAAACAGCCGGGAATCTTCATCGGCATGGTGATCCTGCGCTACATGACCAAGAAGCTGATCGGGTCTCTATCTGGCCGAGGGGTACGTGGATGTCGCCCTGCTGTTCTTCAGCTTCCTCACCGTCTATACCCTGCTGAAAGCCAGCCGCAGCCAGGAGACACACAACACAAATGACTATCTCATCCTGGGAGGTATCTTTGCCGCCGGCACCGCCCTGACCAAACAGAACGGCCTGCTGGTGTTCGGTTTCTACCCGCTGCTGGCTCTCCTGCTGCTGGATGAGGATTCCGCCATCGCCGTTCCTCGACCGGATCAAGAAGCTGATCAAGCCCGTCGCCATCGGACTGGCGGTTTAATCCCCTGGTATCTGATGAACGAGATCCGCATCCGAACAGGGCTGACCGAGCCGAATATCGACATCCTGACCGGCGCAGACCTCCACGGCGGGCGCACCTATCTGCAGCGCGCCTTGCGGGGATTCGATTCCCTGGGAATCTACCAGGTCCTCCTGCCGCTGGCGCTGGTCTCTCTGCCGATGATCGAGAAGAACTTCCGGCGGATCGCCTATTTGATGGTCTTCCCCTATACGATCCTCTGGCTGTTCCTGTTCAGTTACGAGGCCCGCAACCTGGCGATGGTTTTCCCCTTCCTTGCAATCACCGTCGGACTGGGACTTTACCGCCTTCTGGAGATCAGCCTGGGATGGGCCGAGAAGCTCAAACTGCCCGGCTTGCGGATCGTCTTCTATCTGATTCCGATCGCGCTTCTGCTGGTTGGCGCTGGTCAGGTGCTCACCGATGCCAAACTCACCAGCATGCAGATCGAGGACCAGAAGAACGCCCTGCTCACCAATCTGAACCACAGGCTCTACGACCTGTTTGCCGAGGAAGGCGCTGCCGGGCCGATCATGACCCAGTACCCGCTGGAGTTTTTGCCTGAATTGGGGGACTACAAGATCCCAGAACCCTTTAGCATCTACAAAGAGTTCTACCAGAACTTCAGCGCCCACCCCGAAGCGCAGCTACTTCCTCGTCTGGGACAATTACGCCAAAGGTGCGGTCACCGATCAGATTGCCATCTTTGAGCAGGCAGGCGCAGTTGAATTCCTCTTCAAGGAATACAACCTCAGGCTCTACCGTGTCCTCGACCGGGAAGCGATCCTGGCTCAACCACCACAATTAGAAGTAGATTAATCCAGCCAGAGCCTGTCATTCCAATGATATGATTTCGAGGAGCAGAAAATTGATTTAGGTTGGAGGTTAATCAGGGTATGGATACTCAAGTCATTTCAATTAATTTTCCCAAAGCAAAGATCATCTCGATTTTCGTCACAGCACTGATTATTTTTTCTGCGGCAATCATTATTTGGCAGCAGCAAGGGCTGGATAACGCAATTGTGATCCAGCATAATTTCATCTATCAAAACGCTTTTCTTCTCAATTTCTTCCAATTCATTTCGGATTATGGGATGGGCTTCATTGCCCTGCTCTACGGTATCCTGGCATATCTTTCGTTCAAATTTGAAGATCTGGCATCTAATCGTCCGTTGTTGCTGTTAATCCTTTTTGGCTTTGCCTTCGGAAGTATTGCCGGAGACCTGCTGAAAGAAGTCTTCAACCGGGCCAGACCTGCGCTTGCCCTCGCAGGCCAAATTGCCACCACAGTAAATTCCAGCTCTCCGGCATTCCCCTCCGGTCATGCCACCAAAAGTCTGGCTCTGGCTTTGCCATTTGTGATCATCGCCACCGGAAAAAACCTAAAAACAAAGACGATCAAAATCATCGTGCTGATCAGTGCCATCTTGGTATCGTATTCAAGGATCGCGCTTCAAAGACATTATCTCAGTGACATACTTGGGGCATTTGGCGTGGCATTATTCTTTGTCCCAGTATCGTACTGGTTTGTGAATTATATCTACAAAAGCAATCAGCTTGACCAGGCGGGAATTGACCTGATGGCCAAGACGGATTGGGTTTGTATTTATCCCCCTGTCGGTTGTTTTGTGTCTGCTGTGAAATTTCCTCTCATCCTGTATTCAGTTCACAAGTTTCCGCAAACCGAACCGAATTGGTTCGGTTTTTGTTTTAACGGGAGTATAATTGACCGGCATTTTTATTCAACGGAAAGATCTATCATGGACAAACTCATTAAAAAAATCAATCCATCCAACAAATTCTCAGACATCATCATCGCCCTGGTGATCGGCATCAGCACCGGCCTCGGCGCCGTGCTCTTCCGCTATCTGATCAACGGCGTGCAATGGGTCGGCTTCACCTGGTTCCCCGAGACTTTTTCCGGGCTGGGTAAGGCTCTATGTGGTCATCATCCCCGCCATCGGCGGGTTGATCGTCGGGCCGCTGGTCTATTTCTTTGCCCGCGAAGCCAAAGGCCACGGCGTCCCCGAGGTGATGGAAGCCGTTGCCCTGCGCGGCGGCAAGATCCGGCCGGTGGTGGCGATCGTCAAATCGCTGGCCTCCTCCATCTCGATCGGCAGCGGCGGCTCGGTTGGGCGTGAAGGCCCCATCGTCCAGATCGGCAGCGCCATCGGCTCCACCATCGGACAGCGCCTCAAACTCTCTGAAGACCGGGTGCGCATCCTGGTAGCCTGCGGTGCGGCCGGCGGTATCGCCGCCACCTTCAATGCCCCCATCGCCGGTGTGATCTTCGCCCTGGAGATCATCCTCGGTGAGTTCAGCGTGCGCCACTTCACCAATGTGGTGATTTCCTCAGTCGCTGCCAGCGTCATCGGACAGACTTTCCTTCGGCAATACCCCCGCCTTCATCATCCCGACAGAATACGGCGTCCACAGCCTGTGGGAGTTTGCTTTCTACCCGTTGCTGGCTGTTTTCGCTGCCCTGTGGGGCGTGCTCTTCGTCCGTGTTCTTTACTGGACAGAGGATCTATTTGAAAAATGGAAATCCGTCCCCGAATGGGTCCAACCGATGGTCGGCGGTATTCTGCTGGGCATCATCGCCCTGGTCTATCCCATTGTTACCGGCGTCACCTGGGAAGGCACTCCGCAGATCTTCAACGTCGGCTACGATGTGATCGACGGCGCCCTTGCCAGTAAGATTGCCCTCGGGGCAGCCCTCACCTTGCTGGTCCTGAAATTGGTCGCCACCAGCCTGACCCTCGGTTCCGGCGGATCGGGCGGCGTGTTTGCCCCTTCGCTGTTCATGGGCGCTATGCTCGGCACGGTCTTCGATCTTGGCTTGCGGATGGTCTTCCCCGACATCACCGCCCCACCTGGCGCTTACGCCCTGGTCGGCATGGCGGCCACCTTCTCAGCCACCGCTCACGCACCGATCACTGCGGTGCTGATCCTCTTTGAGCTTACCGGTGATTATAAGATCATCCTGCCGATGATGCTCACCGTAGTGATCACCACCATGATCTCCCAGCACATCCTCAAGGGCGAATCGATCTACACCCTCAAGCTCACCCGCCGGGGTGTACGTCTCAAGCGCGGCAAGGATATCGATGTATTGGAAGGCGTCCTCGTCGGGGAGGTCATGTCCCACGAATTCAATATCATCTCCCCCACCGACAGCCTGGCAGATTTCTCCAAACAGCTCAACGAGACCCACAGCCACGGGGCTGTGATCCTGGATGAGAACGCCAAAGTCTGGGGGGTGATCACGATCAGCGATCTGGAACGCGCCATCGCATCGAACCTCAACCTGGACGAGACCGAAGTCAGCCAGGTCGCCTCCCGGCGGCCAAAGATGCTGACTGCCTACCCGGATGAAAGCATTGGCGATGCCCTCTACCGCATGGGGCCCCGGGGACTCGGCCGCCTGCCGGTAGTCTCCCGGGAAGACCCCGACCACCTGCTGGGCCTCGTCCGGCGGCAGGATATCATCCGCGCTTACCACCTGGCCCTCACCCGCCGCTCCGAGATTACCCACCGCGCCCGCCAGTTAGAGCTGGATCAGGAAAGCGGCTGGATATCATTCACCTGCTGGTCATCGAGAACACTGAGTTCTGCGGCAAGGATTTGAAGGAGATTGCCGGTCAACTGCCTGGCAACAGCCTGCTGGTCTCCCTGAAACGGAACGGCCGCACGATCATCCCGCACGGCACCACCATGATTGAAGCCGGGGACTCGGTGACCCTGATCGTCGGTAAGCAAAGTGTGGAGAAGGTCCATCAGTTGTTCCAGCAGACCGCCAATGGCGCTCTCGCACCCGCTGAAATCACAGAATCATAATACAGCCGGGGGCTTACAAAACAACCCGTTCACCTGCTAGGGAGTTGCTTCCTTGAAACGGCGGGCATATCGAAGCATATACAGCAGCAGCACCAGCGCCAGCACCAGCACCACCTCCAACACAATGATCAAGGCCTTTGGTCCCACCGGCTCAAATAGCTGCCCAACAACCCACGGCAGCACCATCGCTCCAGCGTTGGCTCCGATCAGGAAGTAGCTGGTCACCTTGCCAGTGATCGGCATCCGCCGTTCTGCAAAATTCAACGTGGTCGGGAACATAGAAGCAATCGATAATCCAAGCCCGAATGTGCCGATCCACACCACTGGCGGCCAGTTGGGGAGAAGCAGCATCAGGGATACACTGGCTCACTGCTCCGATCAGGTCGATCAAGAGCATTGTCTTTGGCTTCATCTTCAACGCCAGTGGAATCGCTATCACCCGCCCCAGGGTAAATCCTCCCCAGTACACGGAGTTCAGCAGCCGGGCAGCCGTATCCGGGCCGATCTGGATAGCGACGCCATACGAGAAAATCCAATTGCCGAAGCCAAGTTCAGTGCCGGTATGGAAGAAGAAAAAGGCTGCTAACATGATTATCAGCAGGGTATAACGCTGCAAAGGCTGGCCGTTTTCTCCCGTTTCATTTTGCCGGGCAGGTTTTTCAGGGCTGGGAAGCCGTGCCAACCAGATGAAGACCGGCACAGTCAAACCAGCCAGGATCCAGTAAACCCAGCGAATCCCACCTGTCGCCAGTACAACCCGGTCTGCCAGCAGGGGAGCCAGGAGTGCCCCCACCCCAAAGCTGAGGTGAAGTGCATTCATAAAAGGGCCGACTGCTTTTCCGAATAACCACACGATCAGGGTGTTTCCCCCGACATCCATCACGCCAACCCCGGCGCCGATCAGCACCACTACCAGCAGCATCACCGCAGCGCGAGCTGATAAAAGGCAGGGTAACCAACATCCCGCCCAGGACAACTGTCGAAATCGCAAACACCGGATGTCCACGCCAACGGTCATATAAACTGCCGCCCAACAACGACCCCAGCACGACCCCCAGCGAGTTACCCGCAATGATGATGCTGATCTCGGCTAATGAAGAGCTGGTCTGATCAGCCAGACTTAGTAAAGTGGGTCCCAGCACAGACAGAGCCATACCCATGATCAGGTAGGCAGCGTAATAAGGTAATGCCCGCCGTAATTTTTGTGAGTTGTTCATGGAGGGGAGTGGTTGGAGAGCTGTTGTTGTCATCTTTGTTTATATCCCAGTGAATTCAATGGTGTTTTCTCAGCAAGGTTATTATAAACGAGACAGGGGCATGCGGGAAAAACCATCATAGGAAAAGTAGTGACAATTTTCTGGAACTCCATCCAACACCCCGCTTTTCTGCTCTGGATATTGGGCGATTTACGCGTTTGTTTCATTAATCAAGGAAAATATGTTGGTCAAACTCACCAATTTCCCTTATCATGGAAGTATCAACTAACCGAGATAGGAGAGTGAAATAATGTCAATCCTTCGAAACCCGGTACAGACCTTTGTGCGCAATACCGTCAGGCTGTTCGTATTTGTACCGTTGTGGCTGTTGTTTGCCTTGGGGAATTTCAGCAATATGTTCTCCGCAGCAGATCCGATGTCGATGATATGGGGCATTGTCAAGACAATCATCATCTTCTGGGTTGCCAACATCGTCGCCAAAATATTCTATATTCTCCCAGAGTGGGAGCGCATGGTCCTGCTGCGTCTGGGCAAATCTGTCGGCGCCCGCGGCCCGGGGATGTTCATCATCCCGCCCTTCATCTACTCAGTGGCCCGCATCCTGGATGTACGTATCACCACCTACGAGGTCAAAGCCACCAAGACCCTGACCCGCGACAATATTCCGATTGATGTTACCGCCGCCGTGGAATTGGAGATCGAAGACCCGGAAAAAGCCGCCATTGATGTGCAAGACTACTGGAAGACCACCGAGTGGGCCTCGATGGAAGCCCTCAAGAGCACCATCGGAAGCAATGACCTTCGCCCTCTGCTCGCCGAGACAGATCGGATAGCCGCTGCCCTGAAAGCCGAGATCGACACCGCCGCCAAGGATTACGGCATCAATGTGCGTGCCGTGCGCATTACCGATGTAGGCACCCCGCCCTCCCTCGTGGAAGAGCTGGCCGTCATCGCCCGGGCAGAACGCTCGGCGAAGGCTAAATTGATCCAGGCCAAGGCAGAAGTTGCCGTGGCAAAAGGGCTAGCTGAAGCAACCAAGATACTTACAACCGAGGAAGGCGGAATGGAACTGCGCCAGATCCAGGCCCTGCTGGATATCTCCAAAGAGGAATCCTCGATGGTGATCGTCTACCCGATGGGCTCTGAAACCGGCCGCCAGATCGCCGCTGCTGCTGCCGGCAACCAGACAACGCCGATGCAGCCAAAGGTATAAAAATATATCGGCTACGATATGGGCTCTCCCATATCTGGGAGAGCTTTTTTTCTCCCATATCTGGCAAAAACTACTAAATTGGCCTCAGATTGGTACCAAATCTCTTCCACCAACTTCAAAAATCGTGTAAGATTAACTCAAGATGAGAGAGATACTGCCAAAGGGGCATTTCTTTGGTATACTCTCTAATCTTAATACCACATTTTATTAAACCATTCTGAGAAGAGGAGAAGTAAATGAATAAAAAACTGGTATTTGTTTTGGTTTTCCTGTTTACCCTTGCCCTGGCCGCCTGCGGCGGGGCTGAACCAGAAGGATGCCTTGGCACTGCAGAGGACGCTATTGTCGACCTGGAGTGCCGTGAGATCACATTCGCGGTTGAAAACGCCTATCTGCCGTTCAACTATATCGAGCTCAGCACCAATGAACCGGCTGGCTGGGACTATGATGTATTTAACGAGGTCTGCGTCCGCCTGCACTGCAACCCGGTGTACACAGAAGCCGCCTGGGATGGTATGATCCAGGCTGTGGCTGATGGTCAGTTCGATATGGCTGGCGATGGGATCACCATCACCGATGAGCGCGCCGAGGTCGTGGATTTCTCAGATGGCTACATCAACATTGAGCAGCGCCTGCTTGTCCGGTCGGGCGAAGACCGCTTCGGCAGCATTGAAGAACTCGCTGCTGGTGAGTTCATCATTGGCACCCAGACTGGCACGACCAACTACGAAACCGCCATCACTTTCCTGCCCGAAGAACGGATCGAGGCCTTATGAGACCTTCCCCTTCGCCGTGCAGTCCCTCATCGCTGGCGATGTGGATGCAGTCATCATCGATGAGGTTGCCGGCCAGGGCTACCTGGGCGAGAACGCCGAATAGCTTGAACTGATCGGCCCCTCCATCGAAAGCCAACAGCTTGGCTTCATCTATCCCCTGGGCAGCGACCTGGTCGACCCGGTCAACCAGGCCCTGGCAGCCATGAAAGCCGACGGTTTCCTTTCCGGAGTCAACCTCAAATACTTTGGACCGGACTTTGACTATCACCTACGATGACATTGGTGACGGCGCTTACGCAGAAGAATAGGCTGCTTGGCTAAATCGCCCAACTAAAATTGACCGGTGTGCAGAAGCCCCTGCACACCGGTTCTTCTATCTCACCTGAGGAGGTTTTCGATGGGAGATATCTACCACACTCAACCTGCCCTTGAAGATAAAGAAGAGATATCTGATCCAGGTCTAAAAAAAACCTGGGCTGACCTTCCCTGGTGGCTTTATGCACTTATCTTATCTTTATTTATCACCGCCTGGAGCGTTTATTCCAAAGAGAACCTGCGAGAAGCTTTTGGGTTCATCATCCGAGGGCTCAATGTCACCATTGTCACTGCACTCGTCTCTTATGCAATTGCCATCTTACTGGGACTGATCACCGGGATGGGACGGATTTCCCGCAACCCTGTACTTAACAACATCGCCACATTCTATGTGGAGTTCATCCGCGGTGTGCCCATGCTGGTGCTGATCTTCTTTATCGCCCTGGTGGGTGTGCCCACAGTGATCGACTGGCTAAACAGCATCGGATTTACCGCACTGACCAATAAAGCCGTGCCCACTGAGGTGCGCGCCGTGATCGCCCTCTCAGTGACCTACGGCGCCTTCCTGGCCGAGATCTTCCGGGCCGGCATCCAATCGATCACCCGCGGCCAGATGGAAGCCGCCCGTTCCCTGGGGATGAGCTACGGTCAGGCCATGCGCCATGTGATCCTGCCCCAGGCCGTCCGCAATGTACTGCCTGCTCTGGGCAATGACTTTGTCGCCATGGTCAAGGATTCCTCGCTGGTCTCCCTGCTGGCGGTGGGCGATATCACCTACATGACCAAGCTGTACTCTGGCAGTTCGTTTCGCTTCAGAGAAGGCTACACCATCCTGGCCTTGTTCTACCTGCTGATGACCGTGATCCTCTCCAGGTTTATGAACCTGCTCGAAAGGCGGATGAGCAATGAGTGACAATATCATCGAAGTCAAAGATCTGTATAAACACTTTGGCACCGTCAAAGCACTGGACGGCGTCAGCCTGGATGTCGAACGCGGCAGCGTTGTCGTCGTCATCGGCCCCAGCGGGTCGGGCAAGTCCACCATGCTGCGCTGCATCAACCATCTGGAAAAGCCCACCAGCGGGGAGATCTGGATCGATGGCGAACAGCTCACCGGCAACCAGGAGCATCTCAATTCAGTCCGGGCCGAGATCGGGATGGTCTTCCAGCTCTTCAACCTCTTCCCCCATCTGACCGCCATGGAGAACATCACCCTGGCGCAGAAGGTGGTCCGCAAGCGCAGCGAGGAAGAAGCCAAAGAGATCGCCCTTGCCCAGCTGGAACGGGTAGGCATCAGCGAAAAAGCCGATGTTTACCCCGGCAACCTTTCCGGCGGACAGCAGCAGCGCGTGGCGATTGCCCGCGCCCTGGCAATGAACCCCAAGATCATGCTCTTCGACGAGCCAACCAGCGCCCTGGACCCGGAGATGATCAAGGAAGTGCTGGATGTGATGCTCGACCTGGCCCAGGAAGGCATGACCATGGTCTGCGTCTCGCATGAGATGGGTTTTGCCCGCGCCGCCGCTGACGAGATCATCTTCATGGATGAGGGCCTGATCGTGGAGCACACCACCCCCGACGGGCTGTTCAACAATCCCCAGCACGAACGCACCAAGCTGTTCCTCTCTCAGATCCTGCAGCATTAGGAACATCACACAAAAACTAACGCCTGGCATGCTTATGACCAGGCGTTTTTTCTTTGAAGCTATCGAGCAATGGGTCTAGGCGGTATAATCAGAGCATCACAAGGAGGCACATCCCGATGAAAAAAGCCCTGTACCGCTACCCCGAAATTTATGAGGATGACCTGGTCGAAGACTATCACGGCACGCCCATCCCGGCGCCCTTCCGTTGGATGGAGAACCCCGACAACACCGAAGTCAAAGCCTGGACCGAGGCGCAGAACGCCCTCAAGGACGCCTTCCTGACCGGCGACCCCGCCTACCAGAAGATCAAGGACCGTCTCACCAAGCTGTGGCAGTTCCCGCATTACACCTCTGCCTTCCGGAAAGGCGAGCGCACCTTCTACACCCGCAACTCTGGGACCCAGAACCAGCCCGCCCTCTACCTCCGGCAGGCAGATGGCGATCCCGTCCTGCTGATGGATCCCAACACCCTCTCCGAGGACGGCACCGTCGCCCTGATGGTACAGAGCTACACCAGCGACGGCGGGTTACTGGCCTACTCGCTGGCCGAGTCCGGCTCCGACTGGCAGAAGATCCACATCCTGGACGTGGCGAACAACCAACCCTTTGACGAGGTGCTGACCTATACCAAGTTCCCCTACCCGGCCTGGCATCCGGACAGATCCGGCTTCTTCTACAACCGCTTGCCTGACCCTGACACCGTCTCCCCCGAAGACCGCAACAACTACCGCCATATCTGCTGGCATAAACTCGGTACCCCACAGTCTGAAGATATCAAGATCTTCCAGCACGAGGAGAAAACCCTCGGCGTGATGGCGGAGGTCACCGAGGACGGCGAATACCTGGTGCTTTCCGTCTACCGCGGCACCGACCCGCGCACCGGGGTGTACTACCGCAAATTGGAGGGCGATGGGGACTTCATCCGGCTCTACGAACCCGAGCAGGCCGCCTTCCGCATGATTGGCAGCTTGGGGGGTACCTTCTATGTGCGCACCGACCTGGAAGCCCCCAACAGCCGGATTGTGGCGATCAACCTCAATCACCCCGAACCTGAGAATTGGAAAGTGATCATCCCCGAGGGAGAGGATGCCATCGACTATGTGAGCATCGTGGACAATAAGCTGGTGGTGACTTTCTTCCACCACGCCGCCCACCAGATCAAATATTACCAACTTGACGGCACACTCCTGGGCAAGATCTCCCTACCCGCGCTGGGCACCGCCGAGCCGGTCTCCGGCGGGCAAAAAGACACCCGCTACTACTTCAAATTCGCCTCCTTCCTCTACCCGGACACGATCTTCTACTTCGATTTCGAGACTGAGACCCTCGTCCCCTTTGCGGATGACCAGGGGGTCGACTTCCCCATTGAGGACTACGTCACAACACAGGTGTTCTACCCCTCCAAAGACGGCACCAAAGTACCGCTGTTCCTGACCCACCGCAAGGATATCGAGCTCGACGGGCAGAACCCCACAATCCTGTACGGCTACGGCGGCTTTGACTTGGCTCAGACGCCCTTCTTTAAGGTCTGGAACCTGACCTGGTTGGAAATGGGCGGTGTCTTTGCGCTGGCCAACCTGCGCGGCGGCAGCGAGTACGGTGACGCCTGGCATAAAGCGGGTATGTTGGAGAAGAAGCAAAACGTCTTCGACGACATGCACGCCGCCGCCGAATGGCTGATCGAACACAAATACACCAGCACCCCCAAGCTGGCGATCGAAGGCCGCAGCAACGGCGGGTTGCTGACCGCTGCCTGTATGCTCCAGCGCCCCGAACTTTACGGCTGTGTGCTCTGCCACGTCCCGGTCACCGACATGCTGCGCTATCACAAGTTCACCCTGGGCCACTTCTGGTCTCCGGAGTACGGCAACGCCGAGGAGAACCCCGAGCACTTCAAGTTCCTGTATGCCTACTCGCCTCTGCACAACATCAAAGAAGGCGTGCTTTACCCGCCGGTGATCGTCACCACCGCCGACACCGACG
This sequence comes from uncultured Chloroflexia bacterium, assembly GCA_963722735.1. Classification (GTDB taxonomy): domain Bacteria; phylum Chloroflexota; class Anaerolineae; order Anaerolineales; family UBA11579; genus UBA11579. The sequence continues at coordinate 9,447 of CAVROH010000029.1, read as the reverse complement.
ACCGGGTAGTGCCCTGCCACTCGAAAAAGTTTGTTGCCGCCTTGCAGACCGAAGCAGCGCCCTATCACCCCTACCTGTTGCGCGTCGAGACGCGTGCCGGTCACGGGCTGGGCAAGCCGATCAAGAAGCTGATCGAAGAGCGCACCGATGTGTGGGCCTTTGCGGTCAAGGTGTTGGGCATCGAAATATAGTCCCCCACAATTAAACGTAGGGGCGGGGTCCGATTGTTTCCCAATCGGGACCCGCCCTTTTTTATTTTGCAGAAAGTCACCCAACCAGGGAAAATCTCCCTTAATCACCCTCACCTGCCGACAAGTGGGTTGTCCTCTCCCTAAATAGGGAGAGGACGAGAGCTAATCTGATAGCCATCAACAACCTGAGGTGACTGTGAATCCTTCAGACACTATCCTCGTCCCAAAATCTGATCGATCTCGGCCATCTGCTCGGCGTTCAGCGGGCCGAACTGCATCGCCCCGGCGTTATCCTCCACCTGGGCAACCGTCTTAACCCGGGGATCGGGATGATATTCTCCCCACGCGCCCACAACCAGGCCAGTGCCCCCTGCGCCAGACTGCGTCCCCCGCTGGTCAACACGCCGCGGATTGCATCCAGCGCAACCAGCCATTCCTGGGTCGGAGATCCGTCCTTGAAGCCGGGGTGCCAATCGGCGTGGGTACGCACATCATCAGCGGCAAAGGTCGCCCCGGGGGCGAACTTGCCGGTCAGCAATCCCATCCCCAGCGGCCCGCGGATGATGCTCGCCAGGTTGCGTTCCTCTGCCAGGGCGAGCAGATCGTTGTTGCCATCCAGCACGCTGAACTGCTGCTGCACCACGGCGCAGTTGGGCAAAGTGGCAAACTCGGCGACCGCATCTGTGCGGTCGGTGCTCCAGCCGTAAGTGCGGATCTTGCCCTCATCCACCAGCGCCTCCAGGATCTCGCGCACCTTGAAAGCCTCTTCCAGCGGCAGCCCCCAGACATGCAGCTGGTAGACATCAATATAGTCAGTCCCCAGCCGGCGCAGGCTGTCTTCCACGTCCCCCCGCAGGTGCCCGGAGACATCGCTTTCTTCCTCGCTGGTACCGTAATCGGTCACCGCCTTGTTGGCCTCATCCACCTTGTAGCCGAACTTGGTGGCGATCACCAATTGCTTGCGCTGACCCTTGAGCGCTTTGGCCAGCAGCCTCTCGCTGTGACCGGCCCCGTAATTGGCTGCCGTATCGAAGAAGGTCACCCCCAGCTCGATTGCTTGGTGGATTGCCTGGATGGATTCATCATCATCCACCGCACTCCACCCCGCTGGCGAGCCGTTGAACGTCCAAGGGCCGCCCACAGCCCAACATCCCAGCCCCATTGCGCTGACCTCTATACCAGATCGTCCCAGTTTTCTTTTCATTTTCGCCTCCATAGCAAACTGTAAATACGAATTTTAGTCATTTTCGTTTTGAAATCGGCCGGGCTTTCAGTCCATCTTCATATATCCGTCCCCGGCGAATAATTCTTCCAGCATCTGGGTGAGACGCTTGGTCTTGGTCTCCTGCCGCTTGGCGCGGGTGATCCAGCCGATGTAGTCATTTTGTTGATAGGCCGGGCGGGCCTGGTAGGCACTCATCAGGGTATGCCCTTCCAACGCTTCCCGGACAAACTCGGGCATTGGGTGGCGCCGCCGCTTCAGGTTGTTGGATTTATCATCAGACAAAGTCTTCTATCTCCCGCAGATGATCGTCCTCATGCAGCGCCTGGCCGCGCGGCAGCCAGTACACCGATTCGCGACGGCCTTGCCTTCCTTGCGCACCGTGCGGGACCACTGCCTGTCGCTCAATCCGCTGAGCATCAGCAAGAACTCCCTGCGGAGATCGTAATACGTCCGCAGGTGATCGAAATCGTACTGGCTCAGGTTGAACAGCTTGCCAAAGTCCCCTTCGGGATGGATGCCGGAGATCAGCGGTTCCTTGCGGGACAGCGCCAGGGTGATCATCTCCACCGAGACGGCCTCGCAGTGGAGCATATGGGCGAGCATCTCGGTGGGGGTGCGCTCTCCTAGCCCGACCGGGGTGATCTGCTGCTCGGGGGTGAGCTGCCCGGCAAGCGCTTCCAGGCGGCTTGGCATCCCAGCCAGAAGGGACAATACCGCCTCGATATTCTCGGCGGTCTGATCGGTGGAGATGCTTTCTTCATGGCACAATTATATCAAGGAGAACAGTTTACCGAAAATCGCTCGCCGCCAAGGCGATCAGCAGTTGACCGGCGTAGTAGAACCCTAGGCTGATCCGCCCGTACTTCCAGGGACGCCAGAAGCGGGTCGCCGCCAGGATCACATCCGAGATGTAGAACAGCAAAGCCCCTGCCGAGATCATCCAGGCCTGCTGCTGGCTGAACAGTGGGCTGGCGAATGTGGATGACGCTTGCACCACCATCAGCGAGATGATCACGATATAGGCGATCACCGGAATCTTCATCGGGCCCAGGTTGGCATGGATCATACGGTAGAAACCAACACCAACTGACAGTACAATCAACCCGGATAACAGATCCTGCATTGATGGCTGACCCAGGCGGGAAAATACCACTGTGTAAACAATGTGCCCCAAAAGGAACAGTCCCAGCCCGATGATGAAGGGTTTGCGCTGCTCCTGGAACATCAAAGCCATGTCCCCGCCGAAGGAGAACAGAAGCCCGATCAGCACGCCCCAGGAATACACCGGGTTGTAGCCCGGTTCCCCCAAAGACAGGGTCGCAATGACGATCACCAGCAAAGTGGAGACCGGCTTGAAGAGGTAGATCTGGCGCTTGATCGTGAGGATCTCGGCCCGGATCAGCAGGGTCACCGTCACTGCCAGGATGAGGATCAGAATGTACTGTGTGCTCAAATTTTCCTCCTCAGCTCAGGGATTAAGGTTACCAGCTCGATCCCCAGATCTGCGGCATACACCACAATATCAGCGATCACATCATCTGGCGGAAAGGCCAGCATCTCCCGTCCCTCTTCCCCCTCGACCCAATTCATCCAGAAGACAAACTCCCCTTCCGAGAGATAACCCATCTCGTTCTCCAGTCCCGCCTGGGTGAGCGGATCAGCCACTACCTCGTCGTAGGTCTTCTCGCGGTTGGTGCCCGGCAGCAGGGAATAGCGCCACTCGCCCGCCTCCGTCTGCCAACTGTACAGCTCGACCCCTTTCATCGAGGGTGACGGCGGCCGCTCCGGGATCTGCGGCTGGCAACCCACCAAAAGGGTCACGATCAGGCCAAGGATCAGGAGTTCAAACCACTTTCTAGACATCTGCACCATCCCTCCACTACTCAAATTGTTTCATTTAGTTCAGCCTTTTTTAAAATTCTGCGCCAAACTGCCCGGCTTGCCAGATCGATACTGCCAATCATCACAATACAGGCGATCAGGACCACACTGGCATCCCTGTAATTCAACAGGTTGATTTTCTGCTGAAGGATAAAACCAATCCCTCCGCCGCCAGTGAAGCCGATCACAGTGGCGATCAGCAAATTGACTGGCATGTGCTTGAAGGCCAGTCCCGGGAAATACACCTTGATCAGCTCAGCCCAACGCAGGGATCTATACTCCTGGGCATACTCTGAAAAGATTCCGATCAGGACTGCCGTTGAGTAGATGGCGATAGCCAGCACTCCTGCTGCAGGTCCCAACCCAGTTATCGTGACTGCAAAGATCACACCGACCAACGGGTGTATCGACCGCACGATCAAAAGCACCGGTTCCAAAAGGATTCTGAACCCTTTTCCCCAGGGGGAAGAAGATCGAGCAGTCAAGTAAGTGAATGGGGTCGCCAGAACTGCGCCAATCGTAGTAGCCAGGAAGCCCATCTCAAAGGTTTCCAAAATCTTGGAGAAGTACCACCTGAACAGTCTCAGGATCAGAGAAGTTCGGCTGTGAGAAGACGCTGTAAATATGCGGATAACAGTTTCCCACCGTCGTGGACTGTTCAGCCCGTCTAAATCTACAATTGACCAAAATGAAGCCACAAAGAATACCACAAAAACGATCCGGAAAAGAATTCTACCCGCAGACTTCAATCCGGTTGGGATTTTTTGCTTATCCATCTTCGACTCCGATTTCAAATAAAAGATCCGAAAAATCAAAACCTTTGCACTACTTTCTTTATCTGCATCTTCCATTATACAGAATTCCAATCAAAAACCCGCCCCAATTGATTGGACGGGTTGAGGGTCTGGAAATCGAGATTGTGCTACCAATCTCAGGCTGGCAAATTCAATATCCTTCTACAGCAGTTCGTTATCCAGGAAGTCGAAGCTTTCCACCACGCTGACATCCTGCTCCAGGAAATCCTTCAACAGGGCGTAGGTTTCGCGGATCGAGTCCATCTTGGCAAAGTAGAGATGCTCGTTCTTGCCCTTCTTGACGAACTTCACCATCCCCGAGGCTTTGAGGGTGTGCAGGTGATGGGTCACCGTGGGGGCGCGCAGCCGCAGACGCCGAGCCAATTCTGCCGGGGTGAGCTGTTCCTGCAGCAGGTAGCGCAGGATGCGCATCCGGGTCGGGTCGGTCATCGCCTTGAGCCGCAGCATCAGATCTTCGGGCACCACCTCACCCGGCACCAGCGATTCCTCTTTGGGGCGGGCGCCAAACAGCATCACCATCTGCTTGCCATCTGCGCTCACCTGAAGTCCTTGGGGCACCAGTAGGATGGCGCCAGCACGATCTCCTCCACTCCGTCACAGGCGGCCAATCCGGCCTGATCCAGTACCGAAGTCAGGTAATTGAAATCTCCCTGCTCAGCCTTGACCTTCTGGTTTTTTTCCAGTGCCAGATCCAATTTGGGGGTGATGCGTTTCTCCTCTTCAGAGAAGAACACCTTGTAATAGGTTTCCAGCGCATCGAGGTATTTCCCGCCGAATTTTTCCGGATCAGCGTACAGCTTCAGGATCTTGCAGCCCGCTTCTCGTTCACCGGGCCAGGGATCACACGCTGGTCCTTGCCAGCCCGTTGCCAGATCCAGATCAGCTCTTCCAGCGTTTCCTGATTCCAGGTCCGCGCTTGCTGGTCTGATGAGCAGCGCCAGACATTCCTCCGAGTCCACCGGGCTGAGACGCAGTTCTGCCAGCCACTCATCATAGGGATTTGCTTCAATGCCACCAATGCGGTAGCTGCATCCTTTGGCTCCGGCAGACTGTTGATCCAGGCCAGTGGGATATTGAAATCACCAATCACTACTTCCAGAAAATCCCGCACTTCATTGGGCATCCGGGATCGGACTCCCGCTGCCCAGGCCCCGCGCAAACCATATTCATCCGGGAAATGAAGCACGTACAGGCTGGACAAAAAGTCGTATGCGGTGCCGTGGTCCCATTGGACTTTGATATCTGGATTGAGCGTCATAGCTGTACCTCGAATTGCGGATTGTGCTGGTATTGTAATCTAAAACCTGTTCCACGCAACTTCGCCGTTTACAGACTATACTCTAAGCAAATCGGCTGGCAATGCAAAGAAAAAGGCCAGATACACATTCCAGCCTGGATCGTATTAATTCCGTGCCCTAGCTGGGACGAACATCAGCGGCCATTGCCAGCGCCTCCTTGAGCTGGCCAAGATGGTCACGATAATGCAAACTGATATCAAAGGAATAGGCAAATGCCAGCCGGATCATACTAGTCTTTCGTGCGGACAACTTCTATCGGGACTCTCGCACCATTGCGACTAATTCCTGCTGTGTTTCTGCCATCTTCTTGCGCAGCGCATCCATGGTCGGATACAGCGCTGTGATCATTTTGATCCGTGCGGGGACGCCCGAAGTATAAGGATAGGTCTCCCGCCCAGCAATGTAGGAACCCAACCAGGCCAGCGAGTCACTTTCTGCAGCGATCATGTGGGCAATCACTTCTTTGGCGCTCCACTCACCAGCAGCGGGACGATAGCTAGTCTGGGCTTCAGATTGTCCATCCAGCAGGTGATCGATCTTTTTATTCGCCTTCTTGAAAAAAGCGGTCAAATTATCAGCCAGGTCCTGGGTGGTTGCGGAACATCCGGCACTGGGAAGGATGACAGGGTCAACTCCGATTCAAACTGCTCGCCTTTATGCCAATACACCACCGGGATGGTAGCCCCGGCTTTATGATCTTTATAGACCTTCAGAAGAGATTCGTAGTCCACGATCTCGATACCGGCCAGCCAGAGGATCACATCCCCGCCCTGGATACCGGCCTGCTCCGCGCCTTTGCCCTCAAAGACGTTGTTCAACAGCATCCCGGATTCGATCGCCAGGCTGCGCTCCGCAGCGGATTCCGGCGAGAGCCAATCCTCCACAGTCACGCCTAAAAACGGGCGGTTCCACATGCGGGGGTCTTTGCCAGTCTCAATGATCTCTTTGAGGCTATCGATGCTCTCCTGCCAGATCGTCTGCCAGCGGGCAGCCTCCTCATCATCGAGGCCAGTCTGGGTGACCGTGAGGATGGTCAGACCGCCGTCAGCGGCCAGATCGATCTGCACTTCACTGGTCTCCAATGTCTCGGTATCCAGAGTATTGAAGCGCACATGCTCATCCTGCACAAGTTCCTGAAACACAAATGCCAGATGGCTGCCCAATTTGGGGTGGTACATCTGCAGAACACCCTGCGGGCCAACCTTGCCATAACCTTTGTTGGCAAACCAGTCCAGCCAACCCGAGCGGGTGGACACCAGATAATAGATCTGGGCTACCGGGGCTGGGATGCTGACCTTGGCGGTGATCTTGTGTGCGGATGTTGTCAGTGTGCTCAAATGGCACCTCCTGGGAACCAAGACATTAATACATTGATTATATCGAATAATTGCTCAGGTGGGCAAAGTTGCCTGACTGCCCACCTGATTTGGAGGAGCAAGAACGGTCAGGCTTTCTCGCTAAAGATTCGCATCCTGTTCCACTTCGATCCCGGAGAGGATCTCCCGGATCTCCTGAACCTGCCCCTGGTTCAGGGGACCAAGATGCAGCGCTTGTGCATTTTCTTCCACCTGGGCGACCGTGCGGAAGCCCGGGATGGGGACCATATTCTCATCCAGCGCCCAGATATAGGCCAGACAGGCCTGCGGCAGGGTGTGACCGTTGGCGGTCATCACCTCCCGGACAGCATCCAACTGGCGCAGACGCAGTGCCGCGGCCCCCTCGGTAAAGTTGAAGCGGCTGCGGTGATCGGTTTCCTCAAAGGTGGTCTCTTTATCGAATCGCCCGGTGAGGATGCCGCGGCTGAACGGGCTTTTGTTGATCCCAGCGAGGTTGGCATTGGCGCACAGTTGGCGCATCTCCGGGTTATCGTGGGCTACGTTGAGAGCAAACTGCACGCTGGTGCAGTGCTCGCCCTCGGCAAAGATCGCTGCCCGGTCGACCGTATCGGTGCTCCAGCCGTACCAGCGGATCTTGCCCTCAGCCACCAGTTCTTCCAGCACTTCCATCAGCAGCACCGCTTTTTCCGGGTCATACAGGGCCGGGTGGAGCTGGTAGATATCGATATGGTCGGTGTTCAGGCGGCGCAGGCTGTTCTCGCAGTCCTGGCGCACATTTGCCAGGATCTGGTCATCATCGCCGTACATCAGCCTGGTTTCCTCATCGATAATATGCCCGAACTTGGTGGCGATGACCACCTCGTCACGTTTGCCAGCCAGCGCCTTGCCGAGGATCACCTCGCTGTGCCCGGTGCCGTAATTGGCAGCGGTATCGAAGAAGTTGATTCCCGCATCCAGCCCGGCGTGGATCGCCCGGATGGATTCCTGGTCATCCACATTCACCCCAACCGGCGGGATATTTCTCGCCTTCGTCCAGCACCCACCATGGGCCGCCGATCGCCCAGCATCCCAGGCCAAATGCGCTGACCTCAATCCCTGATCTACCTAATGTTCGTTTCAGCATGTCTTATCCTATTTCGATCTCGATGCGGTAATGGGTGGTCTCTACCACCAGTTGGAATACCTGCGGATTATCCTGGACCTGCGCTACAGGCAGTTCAGGGAGGCAGTAGCGCTTTTCCGGTTCCAGTTCCATTTCAAATACTATCAATCTGTTCCATAGCTTTCTCCAGTCCTTACTCGCCAGCGGGCTAAAAAATATCCCGGTGGAAGTAAGGCGGCTCTTCCTTCTGCCAGTCCGGTTGGGGCTGGGCAGCAGGAACCTCAATAGTAGTTTCTACCTCCGGTTCCTCCGTTTTACAGCAGCAGGCTTCTCCTCTTTTCTTCATCTCCATCGTTTTCCTGGTTGATTGGTCAACCCTGACCGCTTTCCTCAATCCTGTGTGCATGTGTTTCGCCTTTCGGGCAGGCTCAGGATTGCTGTGCTTCTTCCTCCGTCTCCGGTGGTGCGATCGCAGCCGTCAACTTCTCGATCAAACTGATCAACTCATTTAGTTCATCGTCGGTAAGCACAGCAAAAGCTGCCTGATAGTTCTTATTCGTGCGGGTCTCAACCTCATCACGGAGTTCCTTACCCGATCTCCGTGAGCGCGAACCCTTCTTTGGCCGGCTCGATCCAGCCGAGCCTGACCAGTTTTTCCAGCGCGCCGGCGTAATCTTCCTCGGTGTAGCTGCGGAAAGGAAGCGTCTCGGCCAGCGCGGCGGCGGTGTTGGCATCTCCCTGCCAGATGAAAGTGAAAGCCTCGAAGACATAGCCGGGTAAGTCATATTGGGACTGCCAGGCGTCCATGTGGCAGTCGTCCCGGTAGGCAGCCAGTGAGAGGATGTGACGCCGCACCCACAGCAGCGAGGGGGTCTTATCCTCATACTCGTAATTGCGGGCAAAGGTGAAGGTCGGCTTGATCTTGACATTCCGCTTTCTCAGCGCCGTCCACCAGTTTGCCAAGCAATTCCACCGCCCGGTGAATATCTGTCGGATTCGGCTTGCAGCCCGGCACAGTGCTCGGTAAGCATGGTCGATGATCTTCCCGGTCAGGGTGAGGGCCTTGTCGGTGGCGGTAAAGCCGGTCTCGCTGAGGGTGATCCAGCCGCGGCCGGCACTTTCTTTGAGCGCTGCCGAAAGCTGTTCCGGGTTGCCGTAAGGGGAGCGGGCAACCAAACTCGGCGGTCAGCGCTTCTCTGGGGGTATACCCCGGCGGCTACCTGGGCGAACAAACTATCGGCACCCTCGGCCAGCGCCTTGGTCCTCAAACAGTTTGGTCAGCTTCTCGTTCAGCGGGGCATGCATCGCCTGCAGGAACGGGCCGGTGCTTTGATAAAACTTCAGGGGAGTTTCGAACTCTTTGTCATCCATAATTAGACCTCCATCTATGTTAGATAATCATCTAATCAAAGTATATAGGATCCAGATGTCGTTGTCAAGCGCGGTGGAGCACTCCTCATCCAATTCTCATCAAAGATATGCGAATCAGTGTCATTGCGATGGGCATGCTGTTTTCGCGGGCGATAGAAGCAAACTCACAATCTCTCCCCCACCGCTGCTGTCAACCTCATCCCCGGTCCTTCTCCTTCATAAGGAGA
>CAVROH010000028.1:0-248758 GCA_963722735.1 uncultured Chloroflexia bacterium | reverse complement strand
GGCTGTTGCGAGGAGTTGGAGATGGGGTTTAAACGCTGGCTGTTTATTTCCGGCCATCTGCCTGCTGTGTGCGGGCGTGATGGCTGGCTGTGATTCTCCCCATCAACCGGCGATGATCATTAATTTCAACAGTGACGCCTACGCCACAGGTGGAAACGCCGACAGACACACCTGAGCCGATCACACCACTTCTGGAACCTACCGAAACGCCAAACCCGGCCCGGGATTCCAGAGTAATCTCAACGAGGAGGGTCCCTGGTTGGTGTATGCTGCCGTGGACGGGGTCTATGCCCTAAACATGGATGGCTCTGGGCTGACCAAGCTTTACGCCAACAGCCCGGCCAGCATGGATGTGGAATCGATCCGGATGGTGCCCGCCGAAGCAGGGTGGCAATATCGCCGTGCTGCAGGTAGATGCCCAGGAACGGCTCCCTCTGGGGGTTGCCACGCCTGAAGACCATCGATTTGCCTGACGGGTCCCTGGTGCTGGATACATGGCTGATTCCCTATGATTGGGAGGAAGAAACCTACGTGGGGAAATTCAGGAGATGACTTTTAATCAGCAGGAAGAGGGTGCCATTGTTTTACATCATGAAGATGCCGGTGGAGCAGATGTTAGCCGCGATTGGGACATGGAATAATATCACCTGGTCCAGTGACGGCTCTCTGTTGGCCTTCAACGCCGTCTTCGATGGCACGTCAGCAGACCTGTATCTCTACAATGATAATAACTTGAAGATCACCCGCTTAACCGATTGGCCGGCCCATTCTGTGGACCCGGTCTTCACCCCTGATGATGCCAATATCCTGCATGGAGCGGTTAAATTTCTGAATTGGGGTATGTCTGGAGGCGGGTATGATTACCAGAATGTTTGGGCTGCCAATGTATACACCAAAGAGGTAGAGAAGATCTTTGATCACGAATTCTATGGCTGGGAACGGGTTCTCGGATGGCTGAATGATACCACCTATGTGGCCGTCTCCTATGAGTCCTGGTATTACTACTTTGACCTGCGCATTATGGATGTCCACAAAGGCCAGCAGAAGCTGCTGTATAGTGGGCACCATACAGCTGTTGCAGCAGCACCAAAATACGGGAGAGCCTTGTTCTCCGTCCCGGCGTATACAGAGGATGGGGCTGCGATCATCGACTTTGATCCCGGCGTGTACCTGATGGATATCAACTACAAGAATTCGACCCTGGTGCCGGAGATCGATCCAGAAGCAGTGATTGAAATTCAATATAATCCGGTATCCGATGCGTTCTATGTTTCTGACAGGACTGGCAAATTTCATGTAGTCCAAGTGGATGGCAGCGTGCAAAGTTTTGATGCTCTGGAAAAGGAATATGATACCTATGTCAGCCCGGACGGCAACCGCTGGGTATTCTATAAGAATTCGATAGATCGCTGCCGGAGATATGGAAGGGCTTTTCGATGTGGGCGAAATTGAATATGCAGGTGATCCGTTGTGGCTGCCGGACTCGTCGGCAGTGCTGTTCCTTGTGGAATATTACAAGGGGTAAAACCGTTGGCAAGCTCTCATTCCCACGGGATGAATGTCGAGACAGTAGGTCGATTTCCTGGCTGAAGATCTTCCTGCACGGCGCTTGGAAGCGATGATCGCATAATTCTGGTAATCCATGAACGAAAAACCGCCGGAGATAATCCTCCGGCGGTACCTATTTCTCTAATTTCAGATCATTCTTTGGTTTTCTTTCTCAACCTTCTTTTTCCCCTTCAGCGTAAAGGTCATGGCTTCGCCTTCATCATCCACGCCGACTTCGACAATATCTCCGGAGACGAATTCGCCTTCCAGGATCTTGATCGAGAGCGGGCTTTCCACAAATTTCTGCAGGGCACGCTTCAACGGGCGGGCGCCAAATGCCGGATCGTAGCCCTGTTCGGCCAGCCATTTACTGGCTTCATTCAGCCAGGGTGACTTCCAGTCCGTGATCGGAGAGGCGTTCATGGATCTCGTTCATCTGCAGCTGGACGATCTCCTCCATATCTTCCACGCTGAGCTGCGAGAAGGTGATGATCTCGTCGATCCGGTTGAGGAACTCGGGCCGGAAGGTGTCTTTGAGGGCTTTCTCGATCTTCTTATGCGACTCACGGTCTTCACCATTGTCGCCGGGCTGCAGGAAGCCAAGCGAGCCGGACTTGCGCACAAATTCGGTGCCCAGGTTGCTGGTCATGATCAGCACCGTGTTGCGGAAGTTGACCACGCGTCCCTGTCCGTCGGTCAGACGGCCGTCATCCAGGATCTGGAGCAGGGCGTTCCACACTTCGGGGTGCGCCTTTTCGATCTCATCGAAGAGCACCACCCGGTAGGGCCGGCGGCGGACGGCTTCGGTCAGCTGGCCGCCTTCTTCGTAGCCCACGTATCCGGGAGGGGCACCAAACAGGCGCGAGACGGTGTGCTGCTCGCGGTATTCACTCATATCGATCCGCACCAGAGCATCCTCATCGTCGAACATGAACTCGGCCAGTGCTTTGGCCAGCTCGGTCTTACCCACGCCGGAAGGCCCGATGAAGATGAACGAGCCGATCGGGCGTTTGGGGTCTTTCAATCCAGAGCGGGAGCGGCGGATGGCATCGGAGACGGCCGAGATGGCCTCGTCCTGCCCGATGATACGTTCATGCAGGCGGTCTTCCATCTTGAGCAGTTTTTCTGCTTCGGTCTCCATCATCTGGCTGACCGGGATACCGGTCCATTGGGCGAGGACTTCGGCGACATCGTTCTCATCGACGACTTCGTCCAGCTCGTGCTCGGCTTCCCATTTGGAGCGTTGTTCTTGATATTCCTCCTCATTCTGAGGCGTTCGGCCTTTTTCTGGGCGGCGCGTTCGTAATCGCGCTCCAGGCCGGCCTGTTCTTCCTCTGCCTGGGTGCGGTCCAGTTCCTGTTTCAGTTCTTTGAGGTTCTCTGGCAGGGAGAAGAGGGCGATGCGCAGCTTAGCGGCGGCTTCGTCCATCAGGTCGATGGCTTTATCCGGCAGGCGGCGGTCGGTGAGGTAGCGGGAGGAGAATTTGACCGCGGCTTCGAGGGCCTCATCGGAGAAGCTGACTTTGTGATGGGCCTCGTAGCGGTCGCGCAGGCCGTGGAGCATCAGCACGGTATCTTCTTCGCTGGGCTCTTCTACATAGACCGGCGCAAAGCGGCGTTCGAGGGCGGAATCTTTCTCAATGTGCTTCTGGTATTCGTCCAGGGTGGTGGCGCCAACGGCCTGCAGTTCGCCGCGGGCCAGGGCGGGTTTGAGCATATTGGAGGCATCCATCGCCCCCTGGGCAGCGCCTGCGCCGACCACGGTGTGCAGCTCGTCAATGAAGAGGATGATCTCCCCTTCGGCGCGCTGGACTTCTTCAATTGTGGCTTTGAGGCGTTCTTCAAATTCGCCGCGGAAGCGGGAGCCGGCGATCATCGCACTCAGGTCCAGCGAGATGACCTTCTTGCCGCTGAGGATTTCGGGGACATCGTTGGTGGCGATCTTCTGGGCCAGCCCTTCCACGATGGCGGTCTTGCCCACGCCGGCCTCACCGATCAGCACCGGGTTGTTCTTGGTGCGCCGGGAGAGGATCTGGATGACGCGCAGGATCTCGGCATCCCGCCCGATCACCGGGTCGAGCTTGCCTTCGCGGGCCATCTGGGTCAGGTCGCGGGAGTATTTCTCCAGGGTGCGGTAGCGGGTTTCGGCCTGCGGATCTGTGACCCGCTGGCCGCCGCGCAGCTGGTTGATCGCTTCCAGGACGCGGTCCTTGGTGACACCGGCGCCGGCCAGCAGGCTGGCGGCATTGGTGCTGCGCTCGCTGAGGATGGCGAGGAAGATATGTTCGGTGGAGATGTAGTCATCTTTCAGGCGGTTGGCTTCTTCGTTGGCCAGGTCGATGATCCGCTTGACCCGCGGGGTGATAAAGATCTGCCCCTGGCCGCCGCCGCCGTAGATATTGGCTTTTGGGCTGGTCTTGAGGATGTAGTCCAGCCGCTCGCTGAGCATCTCGCCGTCCACGTTCATGATCTCCAGCAGTTGGGTGATCACGCCTTCGGGCTGCTCGATCAGCGAGAGGAGGATATGCTCGGTGTCGATCTGGTTATGTCCATAGCGTTGGATGATCTCAGCGGCGCGCTGGGCCACTTCCTGGGCGCGCTCTGTAAATCTATCAAATCTCATCATAATGGTGGTCCTTTTTCAGGAATTTAGTCTCCTGAATGGATTGTTTTTTGGTTTGTACTGGTCTGGTTGTCAGGTTCAATGCAGGAACATGCACCAGATTTCCGCCATCTTGTGCTAGAAAACAATTATAGCATTTTGATGATATGCGAATTGCTAATAACCTGTAAGAGATTTGTTTGAATCACGGAGCGGGGGTGGAGGTGACGTATATGATCTTGAACTGCGGGATCCAGCCGATGCGCCCATCCTGGTCCTGCACCTCGATCCACACCCAGCCGTCAACGATCTGGGTTTGGTAGAGCAGCAGGAAAGGCTCCCCGCGGCGGATCCTGCCGATCTCCGGGCCGTTGGGGGAGAGCAGCAGCTTGATCTTGTAGGTGCTGATCTTCAGCATGCCGGTCTGCGGCGTGGGGGTGAAAGTGGCGGTTGGGGTAGCCGTGGCCGTGGCTGTCAGCGTGGGGGTGATGGTAGTGGTGTGGCCGTTGGCGTGAGGGTCGGTGTTCTGGTGGGGAGGATCTGCGGGCGTTGGGGTCAAGGTGGGCGGTACTAAGCGGGTCCAGTTGGGCGACGTTGACCTGGTTGATCTTCAACTGGACGGTGCGCTGCAATCGGACGGCGATTGCATCCTGCAGGTCGACGCTGTTCTGGTAGTTCAGCGATTCGGGGACCAGCAGGGTCATTTCCATCACCAGGATATCGTTGTCCGTGTCTTCTGACCAGGAGAAGCGGTCAAGGGTGGCGCCGATTTTTTCCACCTCTTCAACCACAACCTGGTTGATCTCCCGGGTAACAGAGGCATCCCGCACGAAGACATAGCTTTGCCAGCCCAGGGGGGCCAGCAGGATGACCACCAGGATGATCGAGATTTGCAGGCTGCGCGGGATCCAGCCGCCCTCATCCTTGCGCCCCAGGCTGAAACCGGTGATGTAGAACAGGAAAGTGGAGGAGGCAGCAATCGCTACCGCGTTGGTCAGGAAGAGGAGCAGTGCCCCCTGGGCGACATCCCAATCCCCAGGAGCAACACCCACGCCGATCACGCACAGCGGCGGCATCAAGGCGGTGGCGATGGCCACACCAGGCAGGGCAGCAGAGAGTTTGGGCTGCACCAGGGCAAAGGTGGCAGCCAGCCCGCCAGCGATGGCGACGCCCAGGTCTATTGGGGTGGGCTGGGTGCGGGAAAGCACCTCAAGCTGGCAGTTCCTGCAGGGAGACAAATGGCAACAAGCGGTTGGTCCAGGTGATCAAAGCGGAGAGGGCAATTGCCAGCAGCGCGCCGCGCAGCAGGGCAGAGAGCGCATCCCGCAGCAAGGTTGGTATCGCCGCGGATGGATGCCAGGCCGATCCCGAGGATGGGAGACATCAGCGGGGCAACCAGCATGGCGCCGATGATCGTGGCGGCTGAATCTATCAGCAGGCCGAAGGTGGCGATCGTGCAGGAGAGGAACACCAGCACAAAATAATCAAAGTCCGGGGTGGAGGAATCGCGCAGCTGCATTTGCACATCGGCAACGCGTGTCTTGGTGACCGGCGGCATCAGCCGCCGGGCATAGAAGCGGAACCGGAGCCGGGCGCGGGAGAAGTAATACGCCAGCTTCTCCCTGAAGCTCATTGTGGAGGGATCTGTTTTTTTGGGCAGGTGTTTATCAATACTGATTCTTATCCATGTGTGCCATCTGGCGGGGGCGTCAGTCCATTTTTTGGTTTGATCACCAGACGGCGGATAGTATTGCAGGAGGGACAATCAGTACGGGTGCACAGCAGGGCAGTGGGATCAGCCTGCACCAGTTGGCGGGTGGTTTCAATCAGTTCGTATAGCGGCATAGGCCTGGATCTTGGCATTGCCGATCATCGTCTTGTTGATAAAGGGCTCAAGCAGCGGGGCAATCGAATTGAATCCATCTGAGCAGTAGGGATTATTGGTGCAGGTGACGACCAAGTCGCTCATCAATGCCCAGCGGGTGAACATCTTGCGCCCGGCCAGGCGCTCGCCGAGATGGATGCTGGTATTTGTGGTGTGGTCCACGCCCAGCAGCAGCACCCAGCCACCCTGGTCGTACATCGCAGCGATCGGGGCAAGCGGTTCGGTGAGGAGCTGTTTCTCAAGGTATTGGCGGGCATTGATCCCGGCAAAGGACATCACTGGATGACCGGAGCGATAGGCTTCGGGATGCTGGCGGAGTGCCTCGGCGATGGCACCCATCAGCCGGTCGGCGGGCATATCCGGATGGAAGAATTCGGCCATCTTGTTGTTATCGGCCTGGCTGCCGTAGGTGATGGCGTTATCTGGTGGGCCAGATTCCGGGATCACCAGGGTTTTATAGGTGAATGTGGGCACGATGAGGGACTCGAAGGCGTCAGCCAGAGCACCGGCCACGGTGGCCGCTCCACCATGTACCGGCCCAAAGGCACTCAGATGAGCTGTGCACGATCACCGGCCGGCCGGTGGGGATGGGCAGATCCTGGAAGGCGCGCACCAACTGCCGGTAGCTGAGCGGCTCAGGTTACCGTGGTGGTTGAGTTGGCTGGGGTTCGGTTGGCAGACAAATATGCGATCCTTGTGTGTGATCCTCTCTTCCTAGGGATGGTGAACACCTATGATTATAAATCATGTGGGAAAATGCTGCTAAATGAGAAAATAAGGGAATTCGAATAGGGTAACCCTACAGCCAGTGGGTCCTCGAGGCCACCTCCACCAAAATGAAGAGGACTATGGATCAGGAAGGTGATAATATGCTCTGGTAGTTCGCTCGTAAAAACAATCGTTTTCTGTTGCCGTCCAATCGAGAACGCCCGCCCTACAGCGTTGAATTGCTGTTTTGTTATTCCTATGTGCCTGATCCCCAATCACAAGTCACTGGTTCATTCAAATTTGAAACGCCAGGCACCCAGGGAGAAGAACAGAGCTGCAAACCCCAGCAGGACAACGATGGGCAGCCAGACGGTTTCCAGGCCGGCGCCGCGGGCGAGGATGTCCTTGAAGCCGTCCATCATCCAGGCCACCGGGGTGAAGTGAGCGACGAACTTGCACGTCTTGCTGGTGTATTCCAGCGGCATCCAGGCGCCACCCAGGCCGGAGAAGACGAACATCGGGATCAGGGCGAAGACCACGGCGGTATCCGAAGTTTTTGCCAGCGCACCGATCAGCAGACCGAGCGCGCCGTTGACCATCGCCGAGGCCATGATCAGCAGCAGGGTGGCCGCCGGGCGGGAGAAGTATTTCAGATCCAGGAAGATCTGCCCAAACACGGCCAGTACCAGCAACTGCAGGAAGATGACCATGCTCATTGCCAGGAAGTGCCCGGTGAGGATCCCCATGCGGGAGAATCCGGTGGTCAGCATCCGGGAAAGGGCACGTGATTTGCGCTCGGTGACCAGGATCTCGGCGGCGCCGATCAGCCCGGCGATGGCAAACTGGGCCATCATCCCCGGTGAAGAGTGGATATAGGCGTTCTGCTCGATGGCTTCAACCTGTTCCTCAGTCTCTGCTCCCGTATAACTGCTGACAATCGTTGCCGGTGGGTTTTCCCATTCGGCGGCAGCCAGGGCGAGGGATTCCTGGTAGTAAGCCTGCTGTTCGTCCGGGGAGAGGGCAGCAATTTGCTGGATAGGTTTCCTGGCTGATTGGCGGTCAGGGTCATGCCGAAGAGGCGGGCATAGATCGTCTCCATTTCTGCCCGGATGGCCTGATTGGCGACTAAGGCGGTATCGTCGGCGACAACTGTCAAGGGGCAACAGCTCGCCGGTGGTGAGAGCTTCGCCAAAACCAGACGGCAGCACCAGGGCGGCGTTGAGGTCACCGATCTCGACTTGCTTGCGGTAGGTCTCCTCGGTGTAATCGGTCGTTGATCACCGGGCGCAAGGTTTCTGAATCTTCCAGTAACTGGATGAAGGCCTGGCTTTGTTCAGTCTGGTCGAGATCCATGACCCCGATCAGCAGGCGGGTGTCTTCTGCCTCGCCGCCATTTCCGCTGAAGATGAAGCCGAACAGCAGGGTGAAGGCAATCGGCATCAGCAGCAGGAAGAAAGCGGTCTGCCACGATTGGAAGAGTTGTTTCATATCTTTGAATGCAAGGTGTAGGATACGCATGTCAATCTCCTATGCGAAGCGTTTTTGGAAGCGAATGAAGCCAAGTGCGGCCAGCACAGCGCTGTAAACCAATAAACCGAGGATGCTGAGCCAGATACGTTCCGGCGATAGCCCTTCCATGATGGCGAGCAGCGCCCGGTTGGCCCATCCCTGCGGGACAAGCAGGGTGATAGTGTCAATTGCTGAATTCGGTGTCGGCGAAGAGAGCATGAAGGTGCCCGCCATCCCCAGCATGCCGGTGACGGTGATCCCGGCGCCCATGATCACACCGGCCTGCTTGCGGTCCTTTGCCAGTGAAATGGCGAACATCCCAAATGCGGCGGCCCCGATGGTGGTGACAAAGATGAAGACCAGCAGCATCCCCAGTGCGCCCCATTGGATCCCGAAGACCAGGCGTCCGAAGGTGGTCAGGATGACCAGTTGGACAAAGATCATCAATGCGGCGGCCAGCAGCTTGCCGGTGATGATGACCGTTGGCGGGGTGGCGGTGGCAAACATCCGCTCCAGGGTGCCGTTCTCTTGTTCGGTCAGGATCGTGTTGCTGGCGTATGCGCCGGTGAAGTAGGCGTAGAAGATCATCATCCCGCCCATGATGAAACCGAGAATCGATTTTACGCCGGCGTTGGCTTCCTGCTGTTCTCCGCCGGGAGATTCCATGCTGACCAGAGCGCTTTGCTGAGCGCCGCCACTGACAGCGGTGTAATAAGCCAGAGAAAGTGCTTCATTTTGTTCCGGCGTCAGTGTCTGGCCGCGTTCTTCTGCTTGCAGGTTGGCAACCTTGGCGGTGATATGGCTGCCGTTCATCGTATCGATGAATTGGGTTACCAGTGATTTGATGATCCCCGGACCGAACGTCAGGGTGGGGTCCTGATAGAGTCTCGACCTCTGCCTGGGAGTTGGTGGTGAACAAGGTCTCGGTGAAGTCTGGCCGGGATGAGGATTGCGGCTTCAGCTTGCTTTTCGTCCACCGCCTGGCGGGCGCTGGCTTCGTCCTCAGCCACGGTCAGGATGATCAGGTCTGATAGGGCATCACTGCCCCAGATTTGGAGCATGATTGCGCCGAGTTCGCCGGCATCCTGGTTGTAGGCCTGCACCGGGATCGGCTCAAAGCTGATCTCAGCATCTTCACCGCCGCCGCCAAATATGAAGGCGAACAATCCGGTGATCAGGATGGGAATCACGAACATAAAGGCAATCGCAAAGAGGCTGCGGAAGGCTTGTTTCATATCCTTGATGGCAATATCTATTGCTTTCATCGCAAATCCTTACTCGCGCAGGGCGCGGCCGGTGAGGTGCAGGAAGACGGTCTCCAGGTTAGGCTCATGCACGGTGACGGAGGTGATCTTGAGGTGGTCGCGGGCAGCAGCTTCAAAGAAGAGCGGCAGGGCCTGGTCGCTGTCCTCTACCAACAGGCTGGCAGCATTCGTGTCCGGGGTGATCGATTGGATCCCCGGGAGATGCTGCCATTCGCCCAGCCGGTCGGTGATCTCGGAGGCAAAGGTCAGTTCGACCCGGTCCAACTCGCCCACGATGCGGACAAGCTCGTTATGGGTGCCTTCGACGATCACCTTGCCGTGGTCCATGATGGCGATCCGGTCGGAAAGCTCCTGGGCTTCTTCCATATAGTGGGTGGTGTAGA
Source organism: uncultured Chloroflexia bacterium (assembly GCA_963722735.1). Taxonomy (GTDB): domain Bacteria; phylum Chloroflexota; class Anaerolineae; order Anaerolineales; family UBA11579; genus UBA11579. Next base: position 238,859 of record CAVROH010000028.1, on the reverse strand, counting down.
GCACGGTCATGCCCTGCTTGTTGAGTTCTTTGACGCTGTCGAGGATCTTGCGGCGGCTCTGTGGATCGATGCCCACGGTGGGCTCGTCCATGATGACGATATCGGGTTTGTGCAGCAGGGCCACGCCGATGTTCAGGCGGCGTTTCATCCCGCCGGAATACTTTTCGACCTTGTCTTTCTGGCGGTCGGCCAGCTCGATCATTTCGAGGATTTCGCTGATCCGGGCTTCCAGCTGTGCCCCTCGCAGGCCGTACATTTTGCCCCAGAAGGACAGATTCTCGCGGCAGGTGAGGTCTTCGTACAGGGCGATATCCTGGGGGACTACGCCGATATGCTGTTTGGCGGCGTTGGCCTGTGTGGTGATCGACTTGCCGAAGATAGCGGCATCCCCTGAGGTTGGGCGCAGCAGGCCGGAGATCACCGAGATGGCGGTGGACTTGCCTGCGCCGTTGGGGCCCAGCAAGCTGAATACGGTGCCGGCCTCGATCTGCAATGAGACGCCCTCTACCGCTTTGATATCGTCATAGTACCGGTGAAGGTCTTTGATTTCGATGGCAAATTGCTTTTCCATAATTTTCTCCAAATTCTAAGTTTATTCGATTGGTCCAAGTATAGGGCTTTATGCTGGTTCTGACATCGGATGGATCGCCTGTCTGGGTTGCCTATTACGACATTGTCGTTTTGTCCGATGGCAGGATGGGTGATTGCGTGTAGAATAAAAATACCATGAAAGCGAAGAAGAAAATTACTCAAAAGGTTCGGGAGCTGATTTTCCCGCCAGAAAAGCCAGGGACGGAAGATGCCTGGGATATTTTGCCGTTCTACCTGATGGTGACGGCTGCGATGATCTGGATGTATGTGGTTTATGTACGTCAGATCGAAAATCTGCTGAACGTGATCATCTTCAGTTTGTTAATGCTGATCCATGCAGTGCTGTACTGGGGAGTTTTCAGGTTTGTTGGCAATCAGCGCAGTATGAGACGGTATTTTGTCATCCAGGCGCTGCTGGCATTTGTGATCGTCTTCTTTGCTGATGATTATGGGTTGGCAATTGGACTGTATGCCTCGCTGATCGGGAATGCGGTTGGCGCTTTACAAGATAAGAAGGACTTGCTTTACTTTGTTCCGGTATTTCTGGTGCTGGGAATTTTCTCGATTGTGTTGAAATCCGGAGTGGATGTGGTGATGGAGTGGTCATTGATCGCGCTGCCTTCGATTTTACTTTCATCCTTCATTGCCTTCATGTTCCGCCGCCAGCTTGAAATTCGGTTTACGACCCAGGCGCTTTTGGACGATTTACGTGAAGCCCATGTGCAACTGGAGGATTATGCCGAACAGGTGGAAGAACTGACCCTGGTGGAGGAACGCCAGCGGATGGCGCGTGAGCTCCACGACACCCTGGCGCAGGAACTGACCGGGGTGGTGCTGCAACTGGAAGCGGTCAGCACACATATTGATAAGGATAACAACGCCCGCGCCCAGGAGATATTGCAGGATGCGATGGCCCAGTCGCGGGTGACACTGGCTGAAGCGCGCAAGGTGATTGATGGGCTGCGTTCTGTCCAGGTGCTGGGAAGGGATTTTGAGGAAGCCGTCAGGCAGGAGGCGGCTCATTTTGAGCGCGTGGCGCAGATTCCCTGTGAGGTCAGTTGCCGGCTGGCCCAGCCGCTGCCGGCAGAGCTGCAGGACCATCTGTGCAAGATAATCTCTGAGGGATTGAACAATATCGCCAAACATGCCGGTGCCCGTCATGCCTGGCTGCGGCTGCAAGAGGAGGAGTCCGGCCTTTTATTGGAGATCGAGGATGATGGCGACGGATTTGATCCCGGTGTAAAGCAGGAAGGCTGCTATGGCTTGATCGGGATCGGCGAACGCGCCGCCCTGCTGCAGGGCCGCTATTCGGTTGACAGCAAGATCGGGGAGGGCACCCGGCTGCAGGTGATGATCCCGATCTCAGAAGCAGGAGAAGCCAATGAGTGAGTCACCGATCCGGATATTGATCGTAGATGACCATATGATCGTGCGCCAGGGCCTCAAGCTGATCTTTGAGACCGAGGACAGTGTGAAGGTGGTGGGGGAAGCGGAGAACGGCATCATCGGGGTGGAACTGGCTTCCGAGCTTGCTCCGGATATCATTCTGATGGACTTGCAGATGCCGGAGCTGGACGGCTTGAATGCGGTCAATACGATCTTGGAAGAGAACCCGGCGCAGAAGGTCATCATCCTGACGACCTTCAATGAAGACGACTTGATGTACCAGTGTCTGCAGCTGGGGGCGAAAGGATTTTTGCTTAAGGATACTGGGCGGGAAGCCCTGATGAATACGATCCATGCAGCCATGCGGGGGGAGACGTTGCTCAGTCCGGAGGTGATGGGCAAGCTGCTGGCGTATTCCAGGCAGCCGGCTGCCAAAGCCGCGGACAGCCTGCTCAGCGAGCGCGAACTGGAAGTGCTGCGAGCCGCAGCGGAAGGCGGCACCAATCAGCAGATCGCTCTGCAGTTGGGGATCAGCGAGCGCACCGTGCGGGCGCACCTCACCAGCGTGTATAACAAGCTGGGGGTCTCCTCACGCGGGGCGGCGATCGCCGCCGCGGCGCAGAGGGGATTGCTGGGATAAGCCTAGTTTGATCGTTTTAATTTGATAGTGGGGTATGAGTGAGCAGTAATTCACTGCCAGTTGATTCACTACAGATAAACACAGATGTTGGGTTATAGCTGCGATTGGATGCTGAGTGGAAATAAGCTTCAGCAGGGAGATCGCCACGTTCAGGATACCGCTTCGCTCGCGATGGCACTTTTTTTCAACTGCCTACTGCCTACTGTCTACTGCCAACTATCTACGGTACAATGGTGCAATTCTGAAACCCAATGAGGCAGTAATGGAAGACGGATTCACCAGAACAAAGCTGGATAACGGCCTGACCGTGATGCTGAAAGAGATCCACACTGCACCGATCGCCAGCGCGTGGATGTGGTACCGGGTTGGCTCGCGCAATGAGACGCCGGGCTGCACCGGGGCAAGCCACTGGGTTGAGCATATGCTCTTCAAGGGGACGGAAGCCTATCCCAGTGGGGTGCTGGACAAAGCCATCTCGCGCCTGGGCGGCTACTGGAACGCGATGACCCATATCGACTGGACGACCTATTTTGCCACCATGCCGGCGGAAAACATTGATCTGATCCTGGCCCTGGAAGCCGACCGGATGAGCAACAGCCTGTTAAGCCGAAGAGCATATCGACTCCGAGCGGACGGTGATCATCTCTGAGCGGCAGGGGAATGAAAACAACCCCGGCTTCCTGCTCGGAGAGCAGACCCAGGCGGCCGCCTTCCGGGTGCACAGCTACCACCATCAGGTGATCGGCGATATGGCCGACCTGCAAAGTCTGACGCGGGATGAACTCTACCGCCATTACCAGACCCATTACCAGCCGGGGAATGCTGTGCTGGCGGTGGCCGGGGCCTTTGAGGGCGGTAAGATGCTGGCCCGCATCGAGGAACTGTACGCTCCAATCCCGGGCCGGGAGGTGCCGGAATTCACTGCCCGGCAGGAGCCGCCCCATACAGCGGAGCATCGCATCGAGATGGCCGGTCCCGGGGAGAGCACTTTCATTGATCTGTCTTACCCTGCGCCGGCTGGGAGCGGAGGATGATTTCTTTGCCTATCTGGTGCTGGACAGTCTGCTGACCGGGGCGAGCAACCTGAATCTGTTCGGCGGCGGGATTTCTAACAAAACCTCCCGCCTGTATCAGGCTCTGGTGGAGAAAGAGATCGCCGTTTCAGTGAGCGGTGGCATCCAGGCGACGATTGACCCCTTCCTCTACCAGATACTGATCACGCTGCATCCCGGGAAAAAGTGTGAGGGACGCTGTCTCTGCCCTGGATGCTGAAATTGAGCGAATTAAAACAGAGCTTCCCTCTACCACTGAACTGGAGAGGGCGGTCAAGCAGGCCCGGGCGTTGTTTGCGTACGGGTCCGAGTCGATCACCAACCAGGCTTTCTGGCTGGGGTTCGCCGAGATGTTCGACAGCTACCAGTGGTTCGAGAGCTACCTGGACCGGCTGGCGGCAGTCACCCCGGAGGATGTGCAGCGGGTGGCGGCTAAATATCTGGACAGCGGGCAGCGGATCATGGGGATCTACCGGCCGCACCACCGGGAGGATGGGCGATGAGCCTGTCTCATACCTACCCCGGCCCGGAGGATATCCTGCGGCGAGAATTAAGCAACGGGATCGTGGTGCTGGCGCGGGCCAACTACTTCAGCCCGTCGGTGGCGATCAGCGGGTATTTGCAGGCCGGCAGCATCCACGACCACGCCGAGAAGCTCGGTCTGGCCGATTTCACCGCCTCCGCTCTGATGCGCGGCACCCAGGCCTGCAGCTTCCAGCAGATCTATGAGCGATTAGAAGCAGTCGGCGCCGGGTTGGGCTTTTCCGGGGGGACGCATACCACCAGCTTTAACGGGCGCGCCCTGGCAGAGGATCTGCCGATGCTGCTCTCTCTGTTGGCGGAGACCTTGCGGCGTCCTTCCTTTCCGGCGCGGCAGGTCGAGCGGCTGCGGGCAGCCCTGCTGACCAGCCTGGATTTCCAGTGGCAGGATTCCCGCGACCGGGCGGGGATGGCTTTCGATGAGGTCGTGTATCCCAATCACCCATACGGGCAGCCGGATGAGGGCACCCCGGACACGGTGCGGCGGATCCACCCGCGGGATCTGAAAGACTATCACCGCAAGTATTACGGGCCACGGGGGCTGGTGATCTCGATCGTCGGCGGGATCGAGCCGGAGAAGGCGGTCTCCCTGGTGGAAGCCGCCCTGGGCGATTGGACAATCCCAGGCAGCCGGCGATTGCCCAACTTCCGGATTGGCAGCCATTGGCCCGGCGGGTGGATCTGCGCGTCCCGATGGAGGAGAAGAGCCAGGTGGATGTGGTCATCGGCACCGGCGGCCCGCCGCGCAGCTCTGAGGATTTCCTCCCGGCGTCGATCGGCAACCAGGTGCTGGGCAAGTTCGGGCTGATGGGGCGGCTGGGCGAACGCTTGCGCGAGCAGGCCGGCCTGGCGTATTATGTCTACAGCGGGCTGGGAAGCAGCGTTGGGCCGGGCGCCTGGCTGGCGGCGGCTGGGGTGGCCCCAGGGGATCTCGATCAGGCCATCGGGATGATTCTGGAAGAGATCGCGCGGTTCACCACCGAACCGGTCACCGCTGAGGAACTGGCCGATGTGCAGTCTTATCTGATCGGCTCGCAGCCGATCTCGCTGGAGTCCAATATTGGGGTTGCTTCGCTGCTGCTGCACATTGAGCGGCACACGTTGGGGTTGGATTATTTGCAGCGTTATCCTGGTCTGGTGCAGGCGGTGACCCCGGAGATGATCCAAACCGCTGCCGCCCGATATCTTCAGGTGGACCGGCTGGCGGTGGTGGCGGCGGGTGAGTTTGAAAGCACAGATCCTTCAAAGGAGGTGGGTGATGGTTAAACTGGCAACCGGCGTGGACCTGATCGAGGTCTCACGGATTGAAGCGGCAGTCGAGCGCTACGGCGAGCGGTTTTTACGCCGCATCTTCACCAGCCGGGAATTAACCCTGACCCACGGCCGCCCGGAATCATTGGCGGCGCGATTCGCAGCCAAAGAGGCAGTCGCCAAGACGCTGGGCTGCGGGATTGGGGAGGTGAGCTGGCTGGATGTGGAGGTGCTTTCAGGTCTCAACCGACAGCCGGAACTGCATCTGCATGGCAGTGCAGCCAGGATCGCCGAGGAACAGGGTCTGACCCAATGGGCGATCAGTCTGAGCCACTCGCAGGAATTTGCGATTGCCATGGTCACGGCAATTGGATAGCCGCAAGGCTATGCCTTGCTGGAAGCCAAACGCTACCAATTGAGTTAAATTTTGGGTGAGGGGATATTCTACACCGGCTTCAACACCACCACCGGGATCTGGCGATCGCCGGCTTTTTGTTTATATAGGGAATAGCCGGGATACAGGCTGGCAGCCATCTGCCAGTAGTGCTCTCTTTCTTCTCCCGATGATGTGCGGGCGCGGTATTGCCCGCTCTGCCCTCTATGGGAGAGGCTGACCTCAGGATTGGCTTTCAGGTTATAGTACCAGGCCGGATGTTTGGCGCTGCCGAAGTAGGAGGCGATCAGGATGACCTTATCCCCATCAACGAGGGCGACCAGTGGAGTAGTGCGCGGTAAACCGGACTTGGCTCCGGTGGAGGTCAGCACTATCACCGGCAGGCCGGCGAGGATGCTGGTGAACGAGGTCCGGTTGCGGGAGAGGCGCAGCAGCGGCCTATCGATACGGTTCAGCGTGCCGGAGAGCAGCCAGATGCCAAAATTGGTGGCGGCAAGTTTGCGGATCAGCGGGTGCCAGATGCGGGGTTTGATCTTCAGGTCGGGCATGAGGGGATTATAACAAAGAGGGGATAAAAAGCAGGGACAGGTCGAGTCGACCTGTCCCTGCAAAGGATTGTTGTTTAGTCGGGGATTACTCTACTGCTTCCATTTCCACCACAGCCTCGGCGGTTGCGCCAGATTTCTTCTGTAGGGCGTTCTTGACCAGCACGAAGATCGCACCGGTACCGACCAGGATCGCCGCGGCAGCCACGAATCCACCCAGGAAGGGGATCGCCCGCAGCACTTCGTAGAGGAAGACACCGCTTGCCAGGGCGGCAAAGTGATGCCAGTAACCCTCAAAGCTGAGACTGGTGAGCTTCTCCAGCAGCCAGCGGCCGACCAGGTAGGCGACGACGATCTTGGAGACTACCCAGATCACCAGGCCGAAGAAGGTGGTGCTGGCCATGAAGATCAAGGTGCTGATCGAGATCATCTGACCGGTCAGGCTGCCGAGGGTCAGCAGGCTGATGGAGATCACCAGCATGAGCAGGAAGAGGAACAGGGTAGCGAACACCGGGAAGGCCACAAAGACGATCAGCAGGCCCCAGAGGGAATCGACGCCGGCGTGCTGCCGGACTTCGGAGACAGCCTTCATCAGCAGGTCCTTCATCAACCAGAGCAGCAGGGCGCCCACCAGCAGCAGAGCAACGAACTCGCCGGCGCGGTGGCGCAAGCGCTGCAAGGCGAAGTAAGCCGGGTCCACGGTTACATGGGGGCTGTCGTACTCATCCAGGTTGGTCTCAACCGGGGTGATAGTGATATCCACCGTACCGGCGACCTGGCTTTCATCCACGTCTGCGCCGGAGTCGATGATCTCAACGGGGGGCATGTCTATGTTCCAATAATTGAACATATCGGTATCGCTGGTGGCCTCGCCGACCTCGGCATTCAGATCGCCGCCTACCGGGCCGGTGACCTGCAGTGCGCCTAATCCGGCAGTGACATCCCGGACGACTTCACCCGCCAGGATCAGCTGGTAGCCGCCGCCATAGATGCTGCGCCCGATGGCACTTTCCGGTTCAGCCTCGAGGCTGAAGCCGCCGAAGTACACGTTGCGGCCGATCTCGGCGCCGTCTTCCAGCACCAGGCTGTAACCGCCCAGCATCACGGAGCCTTCCACCATCCCGGAGATGGTCACAGTCTGGCCCATGGCATAGACATTGCCGTAGACTTCTCCGCTGATGACCACATCCTGGCCAGCAGCGAACAGGTCGCCTTCAACCACGCCAGCCACGAGCACATCCTGGCCGCCGATGAACAGGTCGTCTTCGATGACCTCGCCTTCTTCCACGGTGGCATCCGGTCCGCCTTCAATGAATTCACCGGCGTGGGCTGCGGGGGTGAAGGAACCCGCCAGCACCAATGCCAGTGAGAGGGCTGTGATCAGGATCACGCCAAATTTCTTCTGAGTTGTTTTCATTTTTTACTCTCCATTCTGAATCGGTTGTCATTACACTATACGTGGGAACGGAGAATTGGTTGCATTTATTCGGAAAGAGAGCGCCAAAAAGAAGAGATGGATCTCATCCATCTCTTCTAAAGAGGTTATGCGATGGAATATTATGGCTTGCTGCCCAACAGCTTGTGGATCTCCCCATTGAGGAAGACGGCGTAGAGTTCGCCATCCTGATCTTCACCAAAGGAAACCAGATTGAGGTTGGTGGAGAACAGTTCGGTGGTTTGCCAGGTACCATCCGGGCTGGCCAATGCGCCCCAGATCTTCCCGGTGCAGTAGTCTCCATACAGGTAAATGCCCTGCCATTCGGGCAGGCTGCCGCGGTACACATATCCGCCGGTGACGGAGCAATTGCCGCCGCCGTGCTGGTATTCGATCACCGGGGAGATGAACTCGACGCCGGTCGGGGGCGTGCCTTCGAAGGAATGGGTACCCTCAATATAATTCCAGCCTAGGTTGATCCCGCCGAGGATCCCGGCCGGCAGGATGTGGATCTCTTCCCACTGGTTCTGGCCGACATCGCCGATGAACAAGTCGCCGGTGACGCGGTCGAAGCTGAAGCGCCAGGGGTTGCGCACCCCGTAGGCCCAAATCTCCGGCTGGCCGGTCGGGGAGTTGCCCTCCGGGATGCCGTATGGGCTGGCGCTATCCACGTCAATCCGCAGGATCTTGCCTAGCAGGGAATCCGGGTTCTGGGCGTTGACCTGGGGGTCACCGCCCGAGCCGCCATCGCCCATACCGATGTAGAGATAGCCATCCGGGCCAAAAGCGATCATCCCGCCGTTGTGATTGGCATACGGTTGGGTGATGGCCAGCAGGATCTGCTGGCTGTCCGAGTCGGCGATATTGGGGTCAGCCGAGACATGCAGGCCGGCCACCACGGTGTTGCCGTTGAGATCGGTGTAGTTGATGAAGAAGCGGCCGTTTTGAAGGTAATCGGGGTGAAAGGCCAGCCCGAGCAAGCCGCGTTCACTTTTCTCACTGTCGACTTGGCTGACGATGTTCAAGAAGGGGGTAGGCAGCAGTTCTCCGTTCTGGAGGATGCGGATCTTGCCAGGCTTCTCGATGATGAACAATCGGCCGGATCCGTCCCCGGCATGGGTGAGGAAGACCGGCTGGGCCAGTCCGCTGGCGATCTGCCGGCTGGGGTATTGGGCTGTCTCGGGGAATTGGGAGACATTGGTGACCGTCACCGGGGGCTGTGCGGGTTCCGGGGTGGCTTCTTCGGCCTGCTGGGTGGGCGCCGGAGTGAGGGTAGGTTCGGCGGGTAATGGGGTGGGCGGCTGGGAAAACACCTCCGGCTGGGAAGACGCAGGGAGATTGCACCCGGTCAGGAGTGCTCCCAGCGCCAGAAAGGCGGTCAGTAAAATGATAAAGCTATTTCGACTCGGTAAATTCCGCGTCCTGGATATCCTCTTCGTCAATTTGAACATCATCAACATCCTTCCACTCTCGATTTATCGTGTTGGTGATTCTCTGACGATGTTCTTCGACGATTTCTTCCGGTGAGAGTTCGATGAACAGGTTGGTGAGGAGCCAGAAGAGGCCGAGGTCATCGAGCACCGGGATGGCGATATCCAGTGGGGAGATGAAGTAAATGATTGAGCCTAGCGGGAGCAGTTTGAGCAGCGGGTTGATGCGCGCATCAACCCATAATTCCCAGATCAGCCTGAAATGGTCGCCCACGCCCCGGAAGAAGGCGGAGTTTTTGAGATCGTTACCGTCCTGCTTGTGATTCATGCTGCTTGCTAGTCCTCATCGCTGGGGGTGTAATCGACATCGACGACCTCCCCTTCAGTTGCAGTGGGCTGCTGGCGGCCGGTGATGCGCGCCTTGTGCTCCTCCACGATCTCCAGCGGACAGAGTTCCAGGAAGGTGTAGGTGCCCAGGCCGATGACGAGGGCATCGTCCACGGCGGGGATGGCGGCATCCAGTGGGGAGAAGAGATAAACCAGTGCCCCGATGGGCAGCAGCTTGACCAGGAAGCTGACCCGCCTATCCATCAGCAGGCGGAAGACCAGTTGGAGCGTATGGGACATGCCGGTGATGAATCCGGGATTATCCTGATCGAGTTTGGACAGCCGGTTCTTGTTGGGGTTCTCAGTCATGCGAAGGTCCTTTTTTAGTTGCAGTTTTACGTCACTGATTCAGCATGTGGTCCATAGATTAATACGATTCTGGCCGGGCAAAGTTGCGCTATTTTTTGAAGCGGTTGATCGCCAGGAACATGCTGCCCACAGCGGAGAGCAGGGCGATGCCGAGTTTGGTCTTGTCGATCACCGGCTGGAGGGCGAGATCCTCCAGTTCGATCGGCGTCCCGATGTGGGTCTGGATTTCGAGATGGCGCATGCCAAGCGTTCTTTTGGGTTCTGGTTGATGGTGATTATAACATCTGTAGTTTGATCCTTTTTAGTTTGGTGGTTTGATCGTTGGGTTTCCCCTTATTCCTGCCAAACTGGGATACAATCTGCGGGTGTCTCAGATAGCTAATATCCAACCCCAAGGTAAAATCCCGGAAGACCAGACGCCGATTCAGGCTTATTTTGGATTGGGGATCGGGCTGCTGTTCCTGGGCGTCTCACCGATCCTGATTAAGGCAGCAGGTGCTCCGGGACCGGTCTCCGGCATGTACCGGATGCTGATCGGCTTTGTGGTGCTGACCGGGATGATGCTTTTGCGGCGCAAGAAGCTGCGTTACAACCGTAAAGGGTTGATTTGGGCCATGCTGGCCGGGATCATGATCGGCTTCGACATGACCTTCTGGTCCACCGGGATCATGATGGCCGGGCCGACCCTGCCGACCCTGCTGGGTAATACCACCCCGCTGTGGGTGGGGCTGGCAGTCATGGTGATCTACAAGGAACGGCACCCCCGGCTTTTCTGGGTGGGTTTGTTGATCGCTTTGACCGGTGCGGTGGTGATCCTGGGGAGCGACGCGGTCTTCAACGGCGGGCTGAATATTGGGGCAAGCCTGGGATTGGTCTCGGCGGTGTTCTACAGCGCTTATTTCATGCTATTGCAGCGCGCCCGCGAATCTGCTGATGCGCTTACCTCGCTTTGGGTGGTCTCCTTCTTTGGCGGGGTGGTGCAGATGGGGACTTCGCTAGTGCTGGGGCACCCGCTGACTGGCTACAGTCCAAATACCTACCTGATCTTTCTGATGATGGGGGTGGTAATCCAGGTGGTGGCGTGGCTGCTGGTGACCTATGCCCAGGGCTATGTCCCGGCTTCGGTGGTTTCCCCTACGCTGCTGGGCCAGCCGGTGCTGACGGCGATCTTTGCCGTGCCGCTGCTTGGCGATCGGCTGGATCTGTTCGATTTAGTCGGCGGCGCGGCAGTATTGGGTGGCGTGCTGCTGGTGCATTTCAGCAAGCAGCGGAAGGAATGATCGATGTCCTCTCAAGCTAACCAAGCCCAGAAACCGGTCACGCTGGCCAACCTGATCCCGGTTTTCATCCTGTATATCGTGTGGGGCAGCACCTATCTCGCTATCCGGATCGTGGTGCGTGAGGGGAGCGGGTTCCCACCGTTTTCAGCGGCCAGTGCGCGCTTCCTGGCGGCGGGGTCGTTGATCCTGGTATGGGGTTTGGTCACCAAAAAGCAGATGAAGCCCAACCGGGAAGAATTGTTCACCATGGCGATCTCCGGGTTGATGATGCTGATGATGGGCAACGGGATGGTCAATTGGGCTGAACAGCGGGCAGACTCGGGTCTGGCGGCGCTGCTGGTAGCGGCTACGCCGATCTGGGTGATCCTGATCGAGGCGCTGCTGGACAGGCGGATGCCCTCTTTATTCCTGATCGGCGCGGTGATGGTGGGGTTCGGTGGAATCACCCTGCTGGCTGTTCCGGGGTTGATTAACGGTGAGCCGGCTGAGGTGTTTTCGATCCTGGCGCTGCTGGTAGCCGGGTTCGCCTGGGCGCTGGGTAGCGTGCGCCAGAAACGCAAACCGGTGGCGCTGAATCCGGTGATCAACTCCGGCTACCAGATGATCTTCGGCGGAATGGGGCTGGTGTTTTTCTCGTTGTTCAGCGGCGAGCCGTTCCCCTCACCGGGGGTGGATTCCTGGCTGGCTTGGGGCTACCTGGTGGTGTTCGGCTCGATCGTGGCATTTACCGCGTATGTGATCGCCCTCAAAACCCTTCCGATCCAATTGGTGATGACCTATACCTATGTCAATCCGGTAGTGGCCGTGCTGCTGGGCTGGATGATCCTGGGAGAAGCGATCACCGGGTGGACGGTGGGCGGGATGGCGCTGGTGCTGTTGGGGGTGGCGGGGGTATTCCGCGAACGGCGGAGAATCAAATAACCACGGATGAATACAGATAAACACGGATAAAAATAGATTCCCGCTAAAAGAATGCGGGAATGACAGTTTAATCGCTGGTATGTCATTTCCGCGCAAGCGGGAATCTTCTGTTTTCTGTCTACTCCCTACTGACAACTGTTTACTGCTTAAGCTTCGCTGGCTTCTTTCGCGGCTGCTTCTGCCTTTGCGCTGCGCTTCTCTTTGATCACCTCGAAGATCGGCGGGAGCACGGAGAGGATGATGATGGCGAAGACCACGATGGTGAAGTTCTCTTCCACAGCGGGGATCGTGCCGAAGAAGTAGCCCAGCATGGTGAAAAGACCCACCCAGGAGATTGCGCCGACTACGTTGTAGAGGGCGAACTTGGAATAGGTCATTGCGCCAGCGCCAGCCACGAAGGGTACGAAGGTGCGCACGATGGGCATGAAGCGCGCCAGGATGACAGCTTTACCGCCGTGCTTCTCAAAGAAATCGTGGGCTTTATCCAGATATTCGCGCTTCAGGAAGCGGACATCTTCAGTGAAGACCCGCGGCCCGATATAGTGGCCGATAGAGTAGTTCACGCCGTCACCGATGATCCCGGCGGAGGTTACCACGATAAAGATCAGCCACGGGTTCAGCCAGCCTCTCGCGGCAAAGGCTGCTGCGGCGAAGATCAGGGAATCGCCGGGCAGGAAGGGGGTGATGACAAAGCCGGTTTCGGCAAATACGATGGCAAATAGGATCCCATAGGTCCAGGTGCCGTAGTTGGTGATGATCTCACCCAGGTGGACATCGATATGGATAATGAAGTCAATCAATTGCAATATTAAATCAATCATTGAGAATAGTCTCGCTTTCTTTACTAATTTCCGATTCTGCTATCGTATCCGCCACCAGCTTCCTGTTCACCCGGTAGATTCCCCAGATAGTGCCAATTGAGGCCAATCCGAGGATTACCAGGTAAATTACCGGCCAGCCGGCGTTGGCAGAGTTGCTGCTGAGTGAAGCGACCGTGGCGATCACGGCGACGCTGTTCCACAGAGCGTGGAGCAGAAGGGTACCGATAAAAGCCAGGATCACCCAGCGCCATCTCTTTTGACGGCGCGACAGCACGAAAGTATACCCGATAAGGGCGGTGTTGAACATATGCAGGGCGGTTGCGCCGCCGCGGGCGATCACCAGGAAGGTCCATCCTTCCCCGATAGCCAGGTTGCCGAGGTTCTCGACCAGGGCAAATCCGGCCCCGCTGAGCAGACCGAGCACCCATCCGTCCCGGGGGGTGAGGTCACGCCCGGAGAGAAGCCATACCCCGGCGGGTTTGATCGCTTCTTCCACCAGGGGGACAATACCGGCGGTGAAGATCAGCAGCGCGCCGACCACGATGGGGGATTGCAGCAGTCTGGCGAAATCGTCCTGGGGAAACTGCATGGTGGCCTGGGCGGTTTCCATCATCAGCGCAAATTCCTGTAACTTGGCGGGAAGGTCGGGGATGGCGAGGGTCAGTAGGACGACAATCAGGATCAACCCGACGAAGATCACCAACAGTTCGATCACCATGATGACCAGGGGGCTGAATGTCATCCCCAGGCTGAGGGTGGTCCAGTTACGCTGCGGAGAGGAGGGAGGCAGCTCCCGGGTACCCAGCCAGAGGAGCAGGATCATAGGCAGGCTGAGTGCGAGCACATTCAGTGCCGGCATGGTCAGCCAGTCCAGTTCGGGGAATTTGCTGACGAACAGGCCGCCCGCCAGCGTCAGCAGGTAGATCACCAGCAGTAGACCAGCGTGTCGGGCATTGAGCCGGAAAGCCAGGATCCCCCTGGCAGGCGGTTTGCCGGCCAGCCGCCGGAAGGCCAGCGCCACGACAGGGATGATCAGCAGGCTGAGGAGGGTGGCGGCAGCGGCGTAGGAGAACAACACCCCTGGTTGGAGATTGTCCATAGCGATCGGGTTGCCGGCAGCCATGATCCCACTGGAGATGAAAAACCCGATAGCGCCGAGGAGGGTGACAAATGCCAGGATCCCTCCCCCGGCAGCCAGAATGGAAGGCCAATGGGTCTTGCGGTCAGTCGGTGGAGTCGTGATCGGCTCGGGGGCAGTCGGTTGGATCATTGTTTTTCGATGGTCACATCCAGGATCAGGTCGCTCAAGGGGGCGATGGGATCCTTTTGGGGATCGCGGAAGGAAAGAGATTTGAGTACATCTACCCCATCAAGGACCTCTCCGAAGATGGTATGCTGACCGGTCAGATGGTTAAGCGGGCTGAAGGTGATGAAGAACTGGCTGTTGGAGGCGCCAGGCCCGGAGTTGCCCATCGCAACCATGTAGGGGCGTTCAAAGCTCAGGTCCGGTGAGGTTTCCAGGTCGTAGAAGAAACCGGGAGATCCCCAGCCGGTGCCGGAGGGGTCGCCGGCCTGGGCCACAAAACCCTCAATGACGGCGTAGAAGGGGGTATTGTCGTAATAATCGTGCTCGGCCAGGTAGATGAAGTTGTTGACCGTGACCGGGGCGACATCGGGGTAAAGGGCTAGCACGATGTCACCCTTCTCGGTGTGCAGGGTGGCAGTGTAGCTGCCCTTTTTGTCGATGGTCATCGGCGGGCATTCGGTGAGCTGGTTCTCTTTTACGTGGCGGCCGTAGGGGATCATCAGGGTTTCCATCCATACGAGGAAATCTTCCACGGTACTGATATAGAGTGGGGTGACGGTGCCTTCCACCAGCACCACCGGAGGTATCTGGTCGAAAGTTAAGGCTTCATCATAGTGCTGGGCGATCAGCTCGGAGACTTCCTGGCTGTTGATGTCCAGATCGAACTGCTCGGGAGAAAGCCCCTGTTGTTCGACCAATCCATACATGAATTCGCCGAAGGCTTCGGGATCGAGATCGATCCACTGGTCCCGGGTGGTGTAGAGGGCGTCGTGCATCTCCCAGAATTTGCCCTGTTTGCCGGCGGCTTCAGCGGCTTTGGCGGCGACGATGCCGTTGTCATTCTCCCCGCCGAGAATCGGGAAGTAGCGGTAGATCAGGCGGACGTCATCGGGGTAGAGTTCTAGGGTCTTGGCGAGGGTCTGGGCAATGGTCAAGCAGCCGTCGCAGCTAAAATCGTTGTAGACGATGATGGTGACGGCGTAGCCTTCCAGGGCGCCGATGATGTGATCGTTGGGGCGGGCCAGGTCGGGCAGGGCTTGCGACTGCACGGTGCAGGTGATGTCGTTGCCGTAGCTGACGGAACCGGGAGGGGCATCGCCGCTGTCACTGCCGGAGCCGCCGGTGTCGGCGTCCTGGTTCCCACCGCAGGCGGAAAGGAGCAGCAGTGCGGTGAGGGTGAGTGCGAAGAAGAAGGTGATTTTTTTATTCATGGATATACCTCAAAAGACAACCTCAGGCATTTTGCCGGATGTTAGGGGATGATAGGGGTGAAACAGTTTAGTATTCTACCAGTATTTTAAGGCGGTAATATTAGGATTTACTGATTCAGTGGACAGTAGGAAGTAAGCAGTAGGTAGTTATATTCACGACAGATGGATGCGGAAAGAACAGTGACCAGGCACTTAGTCACCTAGGGATCAGGGAAAGACGTAAAAGCGTAGATGAACGCGGGGCTGGCAGTCTATTACATACCGGGTTGGGTGGTTGATCTACTCTTGAACTTTGAACTTGTTGATTGCTGCCTTGACCACCCCCAACAGTAGCAGGGAAATGATCATAACACCCATCAGGTACTTGTCGGTTGTGAAGACGGTCGAGAGCCATCCTACAAGGATTGATTCGGTTGGATAGATCAGGAGCATGGTCAGGATCCAAATGTTTTCCATTACATCGAATAATCCCCCAACCAGCGGAACCAGATTCATTGTCTGCATCTTGCTGTCGGGCTGATAGCCACGTTTAAACAGCCATGAGATGCGACAAACAGAACAGGGACGTATATAGGGTGATCAGGATCATATCTGCCAGGTGGATCCAGATCATCTGCGTGCGTCCGGCTGATCCATAAGATGAGATTGCCGCATAAGCCTGCTCTGGTGTGTAACCGATCCGTCCATCTAAGCTGGCGCTGATCAATTCCGGGTCGCCGAGGGGCAGATTGACCAGGATGATAAACGCAGCGATCAGGGACAGAACCAGCCATCCCTTAGCCCAACCTTGAATTCGTTTTGATAGGTTTAACAGCATAATGCTCCTCTTTTTGTGAACACCAGAATAGAAAAAATACCAGATACACTATACAACATCGGTTTCCCCCGAGCAACCAGCAGTTCAGCTAACTGCCTGCCACCTGCTGCCTGCTGATTACTGTTTCCCCAATAATTCCAGCAGTTGGTCATACGATTTTACACTGGAGACCACGGTGACAAACTCGTTCAGCGAAGTGGACTGCTCCCGCAGTTGGCGGACGGCCGCCCCGACCGGGTCCTCCCCGGCAGAACTGACCGGCGAGTCGGCGTAGGCGCCGTGGAAGGCAAAATAAGCCTGGTTGAGCTTGCGGATTTGGTAGCCGTTCTCCCAGAAGACCCCGCGGCGGTAGTCCATATACTTCTCAGCCTTTTCCACATCGCCCTGGGCCAGAAGCTCATCCACCCGGACGCGGGTCTTATACATTTCATAGCGGAAGTCGAAGGCCGGTGGTTCGGGGGCGGGCTGGTCGGGGGTATCGGACGGCGGGGTGGGTGGCGGCGGGGCAAACTCAGGGAAGTAGGTGCGGATGATCTCTGCGCCGACCTCGTTGCCGAAGATATTGGCGGTGGTCTCGTTAATCGTGCGCAGTTCGGGGGTCAGGTCGTAGCGCACGCCGAGAGGCCGCAGGGTCAGGTAGTTGTGCGCCCATTCGTGGGAGACGACTTCCATCAGCCAGTTGAGGCTGGTGGTCTCGGCGACCATGGTGGGATAGGTGCCCACCCCGCCGACCGGCACTACCAAAGTGGAGAAGCCCAGGTCGGCGCTGATCTGGTCCTCAATCTGGATATGGTCTTCAATGGTCAGCTGGGTCTCCAGCGAGATGTTGGCTTCCTGGCGGATTTCATCCCGCGGAGAGACAATCAGCGCCCAGGGGAGCGGGGTGTTGTGGTACATCACCGGGGGAAGCGGCTGCCCGCCGGTGGTGAAACCTAATCTGGCGGCGGTGGCGCTGACCATCTGCTGGATGATGCTCTCTGCCAGGGGGGCGATGTCACCCCGTTGGGCGTAGAGCGGGGCCAGCTTCTCCCGGATGGGGGCGGCGGCGCTTTCCGGGTCGGTGATGTGCGGGTCGGTGTACACCAGGCTGAGTTCGGCTTCAACGGTGCGGATCTGTCCGATCAGGTCGATGTAGTCCAGCACCATCTGCTTCTGGGTATCCAGGTCCAGGTAGCGGCTGGTATCCAGGGTGGCGCGGCCCAATTTTATCGCCAGGGCGTCGATGGTCCAATCAATGTAATCGAATTCCTCCGCACGAGTGTAGGCGCGGATCTGTTCTTTGGGGTCGTCGAGCGGCATGGTCGCTGGCCCGAGGGCGAAGAGGAAGATCAGTCCGAAGAAGAGGATCTGGGCGCTGCGGATGAGCCATTTTTGCCAGGACATGGGTGCAGTTTAATCCGGATGGGGAAAAACGTCAAATGCAGTAGGCAGTAGGCAGTAGGCAGTAGACAGAAAAACCAAAATCAAAGAGAGCATAAAACACCCGGAAAGCTTCTTCTGCCCATTGACAACTGACTACCGGCTACTGGCAATTACTTTCTGCCTACTGTATTAATCTTTTTCACATCTTTACCTAATTTTGGTTTAATCTACTGATGTTAATATAGGATCAGTATCGCCGACCTGCAGAGCATGCCCCCTCTGCAGGTCGGCGGCCATTAACGGGGAAATCTGCTGGGAGCCTGATAGATTTTGAGGGGGTTCGCCAGGTAAACTATTTAGGACATAAATAGTCCAATTAATATCAACGATTACTGGTAAGGAGACTCCCTTAAATGTCAAATACCAATTTCCGGCTGACTTATGCCACCATGTACAATCCTCCCCCGGAACTGCAAACCAATTTTGAAGCCGCGGTTGAGAAGATCAAAGCCAACCTGGGACAGGAATATGCCATGCTGATCGATGGCAAGAATATCTACGCCGAGGAGAAGTTTGAAGACCGCTCCCCGGTGGACGCCGATCTATTGCTGGGCGTGTTCCAGAAAGGCACCGAGGTGCACGCAGAGATGGCCCTGCAAGCTGCCCGCAAGGCCGCCAAAGGCTGGGCGGATACCGATTGGAACGCCCGCGTGGCGATGGTGCGGGCCGCTGCCGCCCGGATCGATGAACGCATCTTCGAATTTGGGGCAGTACTCGCTCTCGAGGTGGGCAAGAACCGCATGGAAGCGCTGGCGGACGCGGCTGAGGCTGCCGATCTGCTGCGTTATTCCGCCGACCAGATGGAAGCCAACGACGGGTTCATCGTCAGGATGGGCGAGGACCCGCTGGAGGGATACACCGTCGAGAATTATTCGATCCTCAAGCCGTACGGCGTGTGGCTGGTGATCAGCCCGTTCAACTTCCCCGCCGCGCTGACTGCCGGCCCGATCGGGGCTGCGCTGGTGAGCGGTAACACGGTGGTGATCAAGCCAGCCACCGATACCCCGTGGACCTCGCGTCTGATCGCCGAGGCTTTTGAGGAAGCCGGCTTCCCCGCTGGCGTGGTGAACTATGTCACCGGGCCGGGCCGCACGCTGGGCCAGGCGCTGGTGGACAGCCCGGAGGTGGACGGGATCACCTTTACCGGCTCATTCGATGTCGGGATGAAGATCTACCGCGATTTTGCCGCCAGCCTGTACCCACGCCCGATTATTTTGGAGATGGGCGGCAAGAATCCCGCCGTGGTCAGCCGCAACGCCGACCTGGAACGCGCCGCTCAGGGCATTTTCCGCTCATCCTTTGGGTTGCAGGGGCAGAAGTGTTCGGCGACCTCGCGCATCCTGGTGGAAGAGCCGGTCTATGACGAGCTGGTTGAGCGCTTGAAGGTGCTGACCGAGGACGCCGTGATCGGCGACCCGACCAAAGCCGACACCTTTTTAGGCCCGGTCGCCAATAAATCCGCGTATAATGATTACAAGAATTTCACCGAGGACCTCTCGCAGGCCGGCACGATCCTGACCGGCGGCAAGGTGCGCACGGACGGCGATTTGGGCCGCGGTTTTTATGTCGAGCCGACGATTGCCCTGGATGTGCCCGGAAACCACCCGCTGTGGAAGCAGGAGATGTTCCTGCCGATCACCATGGTGCAGAAGGTGCCCGACCTTGAGACCGCCATGCAGATCGCCAATGATGTCGATTACGGCCTGACCGCCGGGATCTACGGCACTGAGGAAGAGGTGGAATGGTTCTTTGACAATATCGAAGCGGGTGTGGCGTATGCCAATCGCCCGCAAGGCGCAACTACCGGAGCCTGGCCCGGATTCCAGCCGTTCGGCGGATGGAAGGGGTCTGGCTCAAGCGGTAAGAACGCGGGCGGCCATTACTACCTGCTGGAGTACATGCACGAGCAGGTCAACACGGTCATCCGCTAGAAATCTTCCGGAGGTACAGGGTCTGCGCCAATAACGCAGGCCCTTTTTTTATATGCGAGATTTTCCAAGACGATTTGGCGGTTTTTTGGTGATGGTGGGTTCTGTCTCCCTGGTTTTCTTTTTCTTGTCCGATTCGCTGGGGCAGGCGGAGGGCTGGTATTTGTTGATCGGCACTCTGTTGGTAGGGATTGGCGCGACGATCCTGTGGCGCAGGCGGGAGAAACCGCAGGAATCCAACCGCTTTCGGGCACTGCGCCGGATGTCCAGCCGGGATAAAGGCTCGGACAAGATGAAGAAGAGGAGCAAGAAGAAGCGGGGACGCGGCGGACAAGGATGACGATGAAGAAGATGAAGAAGAGGAGCGCTGAGATGACATTCACAGAACTGATCCGGACGATCTTCCTCAGCCCGGATGAGCCGCGCCTGCGGTCCGGCTGGCGGATCGCCGTGCAGATGGCGGTGATGCTGACCCTGACGCTGGTATTCTCCTGCGGGCTGGGGGTAGTGATGGTTTTTGCCCCGGAGACCAACTGGCTGGTTCCGGCGATGATCCTTGGCACCGGGCTGCCGGTGCTGATCTCGGTACCGCTGGCGCGCAAGCTGGTCGACCGCCGCCCGGTGCAGAGCCTCGGCCTGCAGATCGACCGGCGCACCTGGCGAGACCTGCTGATCGGGATCGGGATCGCCGCCCTGCAGATCGGACTGATCTTCGGGCTGGAACTGGCTTTCGGCTGGGTGCAGGTCACCGGTTACGCCTGGCAGGAGCAGACCGGGTTAGCAGTGACCGGCACGCTCAAACTATGGCTGCTGTTGTTCATCGCGGTGGGTTTCTATGAGGAGTTTATGAGCCGCGGCTACCACCTGCAGAACCTGGAGGAGGGCACCAACACTTTCTGGGCGGTATTGATCTCCTCGCTGGTCTTCGGGGTCGGGCATGTGCTCAATCCAAACGCCAGCTGTGATCTCGACTTTGGGGATCATTGCGGCCGGGCTTCTACCTGGCGTACGGCTATCTGCGCACCCGCCGGCTGTGGCTGCCGATCGGGCTGCATATCGGCTGGAACTTCTTCCTGGGGCCGGTGTTCGGCTTCCCTGTCTCCGGACTGGATTCGTGGCACCTGCTGACCCTGAATATCAGCGGCCCGGAGTGGTTCACCGGCGGAGCCTTTGGCCCGGAAGCTGGTCTGGTATCGCTGGTGGCACAGGTGGTTGGGGTGGGGTTGATCTGGATATATACAGCAGGTAGTAGGCAGTAGGAAGTAGACAAGGCAGTAGGCAGTAAAAAGCAAGAGGACTTTTGGATGAAGAATAATGAGATCGACAAACACGCCTCCAAGCCGCGGGCGGAGGTGCGCCGCATGGATTATGAGATCAGCGACCCGGCGGAGATCAAAAGCTGCTGGCGGAGGGAGATTTCGGCGTACTGGCGACCGCCCACGAGAACCAGCCTTATGCCACCCCGGTGAACTATGTCTACATCGAAGCCGACAATGCCCTCTATTTCCACGGGGCACACGTCGGGCGGACACGCGCCAACATAGCGCTGAATCCGCAGGTGTGCTTCAACGTCCCCCGCATGGGAGAACTGGAAGCCGGGGAGCGCTCCTCCAATTTCGGGGTGCACTACCAGTCGGTGACCGTGTTTGGGTGCGCCAGCCTGGTGGAGGAGGAGGACAAGCGGCTGGCGGTGCTGCTGGCGCTGATGCAGTAAATATTTCCCCGAGCATCGTACCCGGAGAGGACTACCCGATCCCCGAGGGGGATGAGCTTAATCGCACGGCGGTTTACCGGATCGAGATCGAGGAGTGGAGCGGGAAGGGGCAGTAGGTAGTAGTCGGTAGTAGCTGGCAGTGAAAACCACTTTCTCCGGCTGTGCCTAAGTTGCTTCGCCACGGCCATCTCTTCCCGAACTTCTGCGAAGTTTCTGCTAAGGGAGAGGACAAAAGCGATCAAACATCACTGACCGCGCAATCCTTTCCCGGAGAATTATCTACCCCTCCCCATCCCGCTTCCCCAGATAGAACCCACACCGCTCAAACTCTCCCAGCAAATTCGGCGGGAAGAGGTCCTGTCCCCATTTGCGGCAGATGTGCTCGGTCCAACTGTAGGTCTTCAATGTTGAATCCAAGATCCAATCTACCCAAATCAAACCATATAAACTATTATAAATGGGTGTCAAATGAGTTGGCGTGGGAGAGAGCATGAAAATTCGCAACATAATCCTCTGGACAATTATTATCATTAGTCTTGTATTCCCAAGATTCCAACATATCGAACGTCCAATCACAGTCGATGAATTTAACCTGGCTGACATTTTCAGCAGATTTTTACTATGGTTTAGGTCAGAGGGAACTTGAGCATACCTACCAGGACCACCATCCTGGGGTAACCACTATGTGGGCAGGCACTGTCTCCTACCTGATTCATTATCCAGGTTACCGCGGTCAAGGCCAAGGTTATATGGAAAACGACACGTTCAAACTAATTGACCTCTTGAGAACCAGGGGAATAGATATTTTTGATATCCTAATCACAGCTCGCCAATTAATGGCTGCTGCGTGTATTGTTGGTCTAATAATTGGGGGGATTTATCTTTGGCGGATTCTTGGGCCGATACCCGCCTTCCTTACATTGATGTTCATAATAATCGATCCAATGATCATTGGACAAACCCGACTCTATTCTCACGAAGGATTGCTGAGCGTACTGGTTTTCCTAAGCTGGGTTAGCTTCTTTGAATATTATCGTCGCAGCCAACACTGGACATCGCTTTTTATTTCTGGTATAGCTGGTGGACTTGCCGTTGCTACTAAGATTTCCGCGCTCGGTCTTGTACCGATGATTGGTGTCTTCTGGTTATTCGAGTGGTTCGTTACCAGGCCCCAAAAAGGCAAATGGTTCCTCTGCCCCGGATTTTTGGCGCAGCTTTTGGCCATTGCTTAGTTGGGCGACGATTCTTCTGGTCACATTCATAGCAATATGGCCTGCTGCCTGGTCAAACCCAATTAAAACTATTACCCATATGATCAACCACACTCGTGGATTCGGGGGAGGGAGCGCAATACAGATAAATCTGGTCTCGAGCAATATTTTCGATTATCTTTCCAGTATTTGGTCACACCCCACCTTAATTACCTGGACAGGAGTTGGGCTGTTTGTGATAGTTGCCCTCTTCCCCAAGCGGTTCAATCTGGATAGGAAAATTATCCACCTCGGTGCATTTACAACCATATATTCATTGGCTGTTTTTCTAATCATATCGGTTTTCGTAACCTCTATTCAAGGCGCCCGATACATGACCTCTATTCATATTTTTCTTGCTATGACCGGTGGCCTCGGGTTCTCACTCTTATATAAATGGCTGGAGTCAAAAAAGATAACAAAGAAGAGTGATTGGATATTGAGCGGTCTGATCACTGTGCTGCTGGTCTCTCAAGTGATCGTCATTCTGCCAGCTGCTCCTTACTACTACACTTACAATAATCCTTTGCGGGTGAATACCTGGTGGTGCGTTCATGGAGCTTTCCTCGACCAGGCAGGGGATTACCTGGCAGCAAAACCAGATGCCGAGGAATTAACCGCTATGACCTTCTCTCCAGGATCAATGATGTTCTTTTTCCCGGGGAAGACGAATATGATTTTTCCCATTCCGGCATGGAAGACTCGCGATGTTGAAAGGCTGGAAGAATCTGATTATCTGGTAATTGACTACATACTCAGAAATCTGAAGGCGCCCCCTCGTATCATTGAAGACATTGACCGGGCTGGAATTCTCCCAGAATATAAAATTAGTTATCAAGGGCGCACTTTTGTCTGGATTTATAAAGTCTCAGACCTGCCAGCAGAAGTATTCATAGCAGATCAGGGGGAATAAATCCGGGGGAAGTCTTTGATTAACCAGCTGGTCATTAATCTTGTGAAACTGACTTAAGGATTCCGCTTGTAAAACAACCAAAGCAGATGATTTGCCCGTACATAGTAAACTTGGGCCTGTTTCTTGAATTATATTGAAGCCCCCGTCACTTACACGATCCTCCCAAGACCAAAAATCATCATAAAATCTATATTCAACCACGGCATAGTCATCTTCTTTAATCCATTCTTCTGCCAGATTGGTACTCCACCAACCAAATCGGTTTAGCATCGAAAATTCCGAAACAGGATGGGTGACAAGGGTAAATCTCGCCCCAATTTGAGGAGGATGGATTTCTGCCTCCAGGATATAAAGAAGCGGAATGGTTGATTTGACATCCCAAAATACAGATGTGCCAGGCTCGATCACCGATTGGATCTGAGCCCCAATTTAACTCCATCTGGTCGATAACATTGCCATCACAAGTAGAAACTGTCAGGGGTTGAGAGAATAATGGCCTGGATGCAAAAATTGCGCTGAGAGCCACCAGGAGAAGAATATGCAAACTCCTGAAATGAAAAACTCGCGTGGGGGGATGAGTCTAATAACAAAGAGAGGAAACGCCACCATGGCAATTGGAATTGTCCACCATAATAACCTGGTCAACAATTCATTTTTCCATATAAACCGGAGCCATCTCACAACATTGACCCCTTTCCCGATCAGGAAGTTGAATACTGTATGATCTGAGAGATCACTATCCATCGAACCAGTTTTTATGCTGTCAAGATCCACACCAAGTATTTCGGTAATTATGAATGATCTTTCATCACGAAATGATCTTCCCATCTGGTATTCAAAACCAACAAATGAAAATAAGACCAAAATAATAACGATAAGGTATGGCGACATCTTAAGTTCAATATTCCAATAACGTGATGATGCCATAAGAGCCATAATCCCAAACCAATTGAAGAAAAGGAAATAACCGGGGAGACATGAAAATGTGCATGTCTTCCCGCCCATTGCAGCCCAACTATGTATCACGAACATCATAAGGTAGGTGCCAATTAGAAAAACCTGGAGCTTCATTTCCCGATTGAACTCTCCGCCTTTTTTCCATGGGGAGAAGATAATCGCAACGATTATCCCAAGCCAGGAGATCACATTTGAGCGAAACGAATCCACGAAAATCCCTAAACCTCGCCAAGCCAGATGTGTTGGATCCCCCCACCAAGTAGATATCGGAAGCCAGGAAAAACCACTCGGCAAGAACATCTCTCGCCATGGTGAAATGTAATCCGTAATCATTGGGAACAGATTCGGTGGTATCCAATATGCCCAGAATTTCAAGATGTTTGGCCAATACAAAGCGTGGAAGAATATTATCGGAATCAATCCAGCAATTAAAACTAGTGCTGCGTCCTTGGCCCTTTTTTGCCAAAATGTATATAAGATCATCAAAAAGACAAGGGGAAGAACGTTAACGCGCACCATACCCGCAAGTCCAAAAAGGAAGGCTGATGCAATCAATTCCCGCGAAGGTTGTTTTTTTCCAACGAGGAAGAACAATGCCCAAGAAATCATGAAGCTAACCATTCCCTGAGAAAATACCTGACTGAAAGCCATGACCCACCCAGAGTTTAAGGCAACGATCCAAGCTACAGCCGCTGCCCACCAATCACCTCCCAATCGTTTTGCTGCTAATGACAATCCCAATAGTGATAAAACTCCCATTAGAACGGCGAAATATCGTCCAGTACGCATACCTGGCCCAAATAATACCTGGGGAATACCACTCATCAGATATGCAAAGGGAAGCTGATTGGTCCAAGGACTACCCTCCTCATAAGGGATATACTCACCAGTAGTAAATAGATATCCATTGTACATATACATCCCCTCATCCCAAACTGTTGAGGGTATTGTATTTGCATATTTAAAGGATTGGATTGAATAAAAGATCAACCCGCTTGCAAAAATAACAAAAGCGAGTAATTGTTTCTTTTTTGTTAGAAATTGAATGAACTGCGCCATATATTGTTATTAAACTCCTTATTTGGAATATAACAATTACCAGTTTGATATCTCTGCACTTCATTATTTACATAAGCTCTGATTCCGTTAGGTATTTCAATTCTCAAGAGTTTTATTTTTCGGGAATAAATGCCTTTGCAGAAAAGCATAACTAAATTCCAAAAAGTGTCCATCCATTCTAACGCAAATCACTCTTCCGGTTCGAGTAATTTTCCCTCATAATTTCAATTTCCAGGGAAGCTAGACGGTAAATCATGAAGGGAGTGGTTTCAAATCAACTGCCAATAAAATCATAGTCCACCAAGCACGAAATCGGGTGCTGAAAGATTGAAGGTTCTATCCTTAAGCCTGTTTACCCCTCCCCATCCCGCTTTCCCAAATAAAACCCACACCGCTCAAACTCTCCCAATAAATTTGGCGGGAAGAGGTCCTGTCCCCATTTGCGGCAGATGTGCTCGGTCCAGCTGTAGGTCTCGTAGTCGAAGGTATCTTCCCGGCTTTTGTCCTTGATCTTGATCTTCGCCTTCAGGCTGCGGTAATAGTCCTGGGCCAGGTAGCCCTCATCCATCACCTGCATCGCCTTGGTCACCTGCGCCTCGGTGAACTCGGGGTATTTATCCTCGAAGAGGGTGAAGTCCAGCGGGTAGCGGGGGCGGGTGGGCGGGTCCTCGGCCGGGAAGCCGATCACCAGCCCGACCAGCGGGAAGACGCGTGGCGGCAGGTTGTACTCCTCGATGATCTCCTTGGCATGGTAGGGGATCGCCCCGAGGAAGCAGCTGCCCATCCCCAGGCTCTCGGCGGCAATCACCATGTTCTCGGCCATCAGGGCGGCATCCTGCATCCCCAGCAGCATCACCAGCAGATCTGAGGAGACCATCTCCCAGCCGCGCCGGGCCATGATCTTCTCCCAGCGGTGGGCGTCCACGCAGACAAGGAAGAACAGCGGGGCGTTGAAGGGGTTATCGGCCCGGTCACGGGTCAGCAGCAGGCTGCCCAGTTGCGAGGCGAACGGGGCTTGCTGTCCGGCGCGCACGATCGTCTCCAGCTCTTCTTCGGTCGGTTCCCGGTCGGTAAAGGACCGGATCGACTTGCGATTCATCATTTGTTCAATCACGGGGTTGGTGATCATTTTTCGTTCTCTCCTCACTTGTGCTGTGCTTATTGACATTATACACCGCTATGATTCTCATGCTATATTAACTTGACAATAGTTTTAGTTGGTAGTATTAATAAGTTAGTACTAGTAATCAATGGTGAATAGTGAAAGGAAGGGCAGTATGGGAGAAGATCAAAATACCGCCAATCGCAAGTTCCAGAAGGAGATCACCTCCGGGATCGCATCCTTGATCTTGCTGAAGGTGCTGGCGGAGGCTCCGAAACCGATGTATGGCTACCAGATCTCCAAGGTGCTGGGATTGAAGAATGAAGATGCCCCGCTGATGAAGCAGGGTGCGCTCTACCCGGTACTGCGCTCACTGGAGAAGAACGGGCTGCTCGGTAGTTATGTGGAGCCATCGGTATCCGGTCCGCCGAGGAAGTACTACACCATCACCGTGCAGGGCAAAGCCACCCTGCAGGAGTGGACGGGCACCTGGATCGAGGTTCGCACTTATGTGGATAATCTTTTAGGAGGAAAGGTGAGTTATGACTAATATTGACCAATATCTCAAAGCGCTGCGGAAAGCGCTGGCCGGCAGCGACCGGGCCACGATCCAGGACGCAGTCGCCGACGCCCACGAGCATCTCTACACTGCCCTGAGCGCTATGCAAGCGGATAACCCTGGTCTGGGAGAAGAAGAAGCGCTGGCACGCATCATTGCTGAATACGGGTCGCCGGAAGAGATCGCCGCCGCTTATCAGCAGGTGGAAGTGTACCTGACGCCCTACCAGGCTGCCGGTAAAAAGACCAATGGGCACTGGATGGCGCGTTTCTTCAACATCTTTGCCGACCCGCGCGCCTGGGGCAGCTTCCTATACATGGTCATCGCCATGGTCACCGGATCGTTGTATTTCGGCTGGGCGGTGGCAGGGATCGCCACCTCCTTGTCGCTGGCCCTGTTCATCTTCGGGCTGCCCTTCTCGTTGGTGTTCCTGCTCTCCGTACAGGGGCTTGGGCTGCTGGAAGGCCGCATCGTGGAAGGCTTGCTGGGCGAACGCATGCCGCGGCGTCCGCTGTTCTTCCCCAAAGAAGGGCGCTTCATCGAGAGGCTGGGCGCTTACCTCAAGGACAAGCGCACCTGGCTGAACCTGCTGTACATGATCCTGCAACTGCCCATCGCGGTGATCTATATCGTCGTCTGGACGGTCATGGTCGGTATTGGGTTGAGCCTGATCGCCGCGCCTTTTGCGCAGGAGATGCTCAATATTCCTGTGATCTACACTGGCAGTGTGGCCTACTACATACCCTATTGGACCATGCCGCTCTCGGTGATCGGCGGGGTGTTGATCCTGACGGTCTTTATGCATTTTGCCAGGGGGATCGGCAAAGTCCATGGCAAGTATGCCAAGTGGATGCTGGTGACGGACTGACCTGACAGAATTTCTCAATTTGCTGTTGGGGAGGGTCAACGAGTGAAAATCACTCGCAAGACCCTCCCTTTTTTCATTGGAGTTTAACAATTAAGCGGTATGATAGGGAACTAATTGAAATTTATGCTAGAAACCGCCACATATTAGCAGTTGGAGCAAGCTCAAACCGCAAGATATGCAAGTTAAACGTAAAGTTTCAATTAGTATAGGTAAGTTTATTAATGGGAGAAGACTATGTTCAAGGATAAGAAGATTGCATTCATCGGACCCGGGATGATGGCCCAGGCGATGATCTCCGGGATGGTGCGCAATAAGGTTGCCCCGGCGGAGAATCTGCTGGTCTCCGGCCCGCGCCAGGAGCGGGTGGATGAGCTTCGCCAGCGGTACGGCGTGCTGCCTTTTACCGTCAACGCTGAAGCTGCCGCCCAGGCGGATATCGTGATCTTGTCGGTCAAGCCGCAGCGCCTGGAAAAGGTCATCGCCGGGATTTCCGGAAAGCTCAAGCCCGGCGTGCTGGTGCTCTCAATCCTGGCGGGTGTCCCGATCCGGAAAATTGAGAAGGGGCTGGATGTGGCCGCCATCGTGCGGGCGATGCCCAATACCCCGGCCCGCATCGGGCAGGGGATCACCGTGTGGACGAGCAGCGCGGGCGTCTCTGATCAGCAGAAGGAACTGTCCCGCCAGATCCTGCTGGCATTGGGGCAGGAGGTCTTCGTGGAAGAAGAGGACTACCTGGACAAAGCTACCGCCCTCTCCGGGACCGGCCCGGCGTATGTCTACCTGTTCATGGAGGCGATGGTGGATGCCGGGGTGCACCTGGGTTTTTCCCGCCGGATCGCCGAGCAGTTGGTGGTAGAGACGGTCCGCGGGGCGGTGAATTATTACGATCTGCACGATGAGCACCGCCATCTAGCCCGCCTGCGCAACCAGGTCACTTCCCCGGGCGGCACCTCGGCAGAAGCGCTGTACTATCTAGAGAAGGCCGGCTTCCGCACCGCCATCTCCCGGGCGATCTGGGCGGCGTATGAGCGTTCGTCTGCGCTGGGGAAAGAAGAATAAAATCAGTGATTAGGCATCTAGGGATTAGTGATTAGGAAGATAAATGGGCAGTGAATTCAACTTTGACGAGATAATTAACCGGCGCGGGACGGATTGCGCTAAGTGGGACCTGCCCGGCGAAGATGTGCTCCCGATGTGGGTGGCGGATATGGATTTCAAAGCGCCGCCGGCGGTGCTGGAAGCCCTCTCCGAGTCGGTGGCGCACGGCATCTTCGGCTACCCATATTTAGGCGGCAAGGTGCAGGAGGCAGTCGCCAACTGGGTGCTGGAACGGCAGGGCTGGCAGGTCTCCCCGGAGAGTGTGGTGCTGCTCCCTGGGGTGGTGACCGGGTTCAATCTGGCAGCAAATGCCTTTGTGCGCCGCGGGTGAGGGGGTCCTGGTCCAGCCGCCGACTTACGGCCCTTTCCTGCATGTGGCCGAGAATTTCGATCTCATCCAGCAGGAAAATGTCCTCACCCAGGGGGCGGATGGGCAGTACCAGGTCGATCTGGATGCTTTTGAGGCCGCCATCACCCCGGAGACACGCATCTTCATGCTGTGCAATCCGCAGAACCCCACCGGCCGGGTCTTTACCCGTGAGGAACTCACCGGGATGGCGGAGATTTGTCTGCGGCATGATGTGTTGATCTGCTCGGACGAGATCCACAGCGACCTGGTGTACCGCGGTCATAAGCACCTGCCGGTGGCAATGCTGGATGAAGAAATCGCTGCCAGAACAATCACCCTACTGGCCCCGAGCAAGACATTTAATATCGCCGGGCTGAAAGCCTCTGCGGCGATCATTGAAGATCAGGATCTGCGTAAGCAGTTTGACGCCGCGCGGCAGGGGCTAGTCGGGTTCGTGAATGTGCTCGGGGCGGTAGCAATGCAGGCTGCCTATCAGCACGGCGCTCCCTGGCTGGACGCGCTGCTGCTTTATCTGGAGGAGAACCGTAACCTGCTGGTCAACTTTCGTCGAAGCAAGGCTGTCGGGGGTGAAGCTAGCCTCTCCCCAGGGGACCTATCTCGCTTGGCTAGATTGCCGGTCGCTGGAGATGGAGCAGCCTGAGGGAGCTTACTTCAACCAGTTCTTTGAGGAGCAGACCAGAGTGGCGATGAACGACGGCGGCTGGTTTGGCACCGGTGGGGCGGGCTTTGTGCGGCTTAACTTCGGCTGCCCGCGCAGCACCCTGATCGAAGCGCTGGAGCGGATGGAGGAAGCTTTCAAAGCGGGTTGATCAGCTTTTCTCCAAAATTAAATCAAAACGCCCCCGGAATACCAGGGGCGTTTTTGGATTTGATTTAGGGTTGGTGAGGGACGGCCATGACGGAGTTTTAAGGCATGCTGTTGACAATGTTGCCAAAAGTCCCACCGATGACTGGGGCAAGGATAGCCCCAAAGGCGATGATGACACAGCAACACAGCAGAAAGATGACCAGGCCTGGCGCAAGGCTGGAGATGACCGCCTTGCCGGTGTCGTATTCGTTGGCCGCCTGGTTGGCGACCACATTCAGCACGATGCCGTAGATGCCCAGGGGAATGCTGAGGCAGCCCAGGAAGGGGATTGCGCTGAGTACGCTAGTGACCATTCCCAAGGGAGCGCCGTAGGCTGCAAAGCCGTAGAAGAGCTTTTCGAAGGTGCCGGTGCCGCCGAGGGCTTTTGCAACCAGTTGGACGAGTGCGGCATAGATCAGGGCGCCGATCACACCGCCGAACAGGCCACCAAATGCGCTGCCGACGATCTGCATGAAGGCGCTGCCGCTTTGGGCCGGCATCTGGAAGGGGATGTCGCCGTAATTGGCGTACTGGCCGATCTGGTCCATGAAGCTGGTGCCACCGATCGCCCGGATGATGCCGGTCAGCAGTCCGCCGATAAACCCAAACAGCAGCAGCCATAAGACAGCTTTGCCGACCGATGCCCCGGGGTCATTGACGATCTGGCGGTAAGCGCCTTTGTTGGGCTGCGTGAGTGCTTTGATCCAGGTCTCGACTGCACCGAGGGGGGCAACCTCATTGGGGGATATGATTTCGTCTTGCATGGAAAACTCCTTTTATTCCGTTTCTCTTTTTTACTTATGTATCTACTATATCTTAAAAGTACTCTATTTGTTTAACAAATTGTAAGGAGTTTGGTCGCGAATGGGTCTGAATAACAGGGCGGGCGCAATGTAAGAAATGTGTCAAAAAGGTCTGGAAGGGCTTGACGCTACCCTATTGGGGCGCATAGAATCAGTAGGTAATTAAACTGTACAGCAATTAAATGGAAAAACATGGACTATAAGGATTATTACAAAACCCTGGGTGTAGAAAAAGCGGCATCCACAGACGAGATCAAGAAAGCCTACCGCAAGCTGGCGATGCAGTATCACCCCGACCAGAATCCCGACGATACCGGAGCGGAAGAGAAATTTAAAGAGATTAACGAGGCTTACCAGGTGCTCAGTGATGATGACAAGCGCGCCCACTACGACCGGCTGGGTTCGGCGTATTCCAACTGGAATCAGGGCGGCCAGCGCCCGGGTGGATTTGACTGGGACCAGTGGGGTTACGGTCAGCCGGGACGGACGCAAGGCGGGGCTCCGGGCGGCATGCGGGTGGAGTTTGAGGGCGATCTCGGCGACCTGTTTGGCGGTGGCGGCGGTTTCTCTGATTTCTTTAGCCAGATCTTTGGCGGGATGGGCGGCAGCAGCGGTCTGGATGAGATCCTGCGTGGCCAGGGACGGCGGCAGGCCCCTCAAGCAGCGCCGCAGTACCAGACTGAGATGGTCATCGGGCTGCAGGAAGCTTACCAGGGCAGCACCCGCAAGGTGCGTATCGGGGAGCGGCAGTTCGATGTCAAAATCCCCAAAGGGGCGAAGACCGGCACCAAACTGCGCCTGAAAGGCGCCGGACCGGCAGGACCCAACGGGCAGCCTTCTGATATTTACCTGATAATTAAGGTCTCACCCGACCCGCGCTTTGAGCGTAAAGGCGATAATTTGTCCACCGAGGTGTTCGTGGATATCCCCATTGCTGTTCTCGGCGGTAAGGTCAAAGTGCCGACCCCGACCGGCAGTATCAGCCTGAAGATCCCGGCAGGAACCCAGAGCGGGCAGACCTTCCGTTTGAAGGGTAAAGGGATGCCCAAACTGAAAGCCTCCAGCCAGCATGGTGATCTGATGGCTACCGTAAATGTGATCATCCCTAAAAAACTCAGCTCCCGCCAGCGGGATCTGTTTGAGCAGCTATTAGAAGAGAAGTAAATCTCACTCTCAGAAGGAGTTTAGTAATATGATGAAGATTAAAAATTTAACCAGATTTGTGTTGTTCATTGGCATGCTGGCGTTGGTCACCTTGGCCTGTGCCAACAGCTTTGGCTTCGACAACCTGATGGTGACCGAAGAGGCCGTGCAGGTTGTCGACCAACCCATCAATGAGGTTGAACCTGCCGCCCCTGCACAGCCAGATAGCTTTACCAGCGTGGACATTGTTGCCCAGCAGGACGCATTTATTGGCCTGTATGAGCAGGTCAGCCCTGGGGTAGTAGCGATCCTGACCTTTGCGGATGCCAATGGGATTACGATGGGGGTCGGGTCCGGTTCCGGATTCGTGATTGACAAGCAAGGACATATTGTCACTAACTACCACGTGGTGGAAGGTGTCAATGAGATCCAGGTCTCGTTCACTTCGGGGATCAAAACCCGGGGTACGCTTGTCGGCACGGATACCGATTCGGACCTGGCGGTGATCAAAGTTGACCTGCCGGAAGAGGATCTGACGCCGGTGCCGATGGGCGACTCCGACAGCCTACGCGTCGGACAGGTAGTGGTGGCGATCGGTAACCCGTTTGGGCTGAACAGTACGATGACCACCGGGATCGTCTCCAGTATCGGACGCACGCTGGATTCGCTCAACCTGTCCAGTTCCGGGCAGGCGTTTGCCGCCGGAGACATCATCCAGACGGATGCAGCTATCAACCCCGGCAATTCGGGCGGCCCGCTGCTCAACTTGGACGGAGAAGTGATCGGTGTTAACCGGGCGATCCGGACATTCAATACCAATGAGAATTCCGAGCCGGTCAATTCCGGGATCGGATTTGCTGTGTCGATCAATATTGTCAAACGGGTGGTGCCCAGCCTGATCTCTGAAGGTGCATATGCCTATCCTTACCTTGGGATTTCCGCCTGGTCGGATGTCCCCCTGACGGAAGTTGAACGCATTGGGATGGATAAGGCGGTCGGGGCGTTTGTGACCACCGTAGTCGCAGGTGGCCCGGCGGATGAAGCTGGTCTGCTGGTGGACGATGTGGTGCTTTCGATCGACGGCCGCGAGGTGCTCGACTTCAGCGAGCTGTTGAGCTATCTGTTCACCCATACTTCGCCGGGTGATGAAGTCCTCCTGCAGGTCTTCCGTGAGGGGGAGATCCTTGAAGTCCCGATGATCATTGGCGCACGTCCGGTCAGCACTGGGGCGGAAGAGTAGAGTTCAGGTCAATTAAGTGCAAGAGGAGAGCATCATGACGCTCTCCTCTTTTTTTGTGGATTAGGGGTTTAGTATCCCCGGATATAGGACTCCAGGTGCCCGATCAGGGTTTCCTGATCCGAGATTGTGGCGGCAACCACATCGCCGATACTGATGATCCCGGCCAGTTCGCCGCCCTCCAGCACGGGCAGGTGGCGGATGCGCTTGCCGGTCATCAGGGCCATACATTCCTGGATCGGCTGTGATGGCTCCACGCAGATCACCTGGCTGGTCATGATCTCGGAGACGGAGGTGCCAGCGGCGGTTTTGCCTTTGAGGGCGACCTTGCGGGCATAGTCACGCTCAGACATGATCCCGGCGACATGACCATCTTCCTCCACAACCAGCACCGCGCCGATGCCTTTCTTGGACATAAGTGTGAGTGCATCAAGCACCGGGGTCTCCGGGGAGACGGTAAAAACCTCGCTGCCTTTTTTATCCAACAGCATTCGTACAGTGCGTGTAATCTGGGACATAGCCCCTCCTTTTGATAATAAGACTAAGCAGATAGAAATTAACCGCTATTATACAATAAGAGACGAGATGCTTTGCCGGCTTCTTACATGGCGGATCAATTTAGGTGGTATTAGGGGCGTTAGTCCTGCACCAAGCCCTGGTCCAGCGCCTGGCGCAGGGTGCGGACTTCGATGACCTCTATGTTTTTGGGATAGGGTTCGCTCTTGCGCACCAGTTTGGGCACAACGGCGCGTTTGAAGCCCAGCTTGGCGGCTTCGCGCAGGCGGTTGTTGAGCTGGGAGACGGTGCGCAGCTCCCCGGAGAGGCCGATCTCGCCGATCATCACCGTATCGGCGCGCACCGCCTGGTCGCGGATCGAGGAGGTAATCGCAGCGGCAATCGCCAGGTCGGCGGCGGGTTCTCCGATCTTCAATCCCCCCACCACATTGACGAAGATATCCTGCTCGCCGAGTTTGATCCCCATCCGGCGGGTGAGAACCGCCGAGATCAGCAGCAGGCGGTTGAAATCGACTCCGTTGGCTGTGCGGCGGGCGTTGCCGAATGAGGTCGGGCTGGTGAGGCCTTGCACTTCCACCAGCAATGGGCGGGTGCCCTCCATGGTGACGGCGATCGCCGATCCGGGGGCGTTGACCATCCGCTCGGCGAGGAAAGCCTCGGACGGGTTGGGGACTTCGATCATGCCGCGCTCCTGCATCTCGAAGACCCCGACCTCGGATGTAGCCCCGAAGCGGTTCTTGACCGAGCGCAGCAGACGGTAGGCGCCGAAGCGGTCGCCTTCCAGATAGAGGACGGTATCGACAATGTGCTCGAGGACCCGCGGCCCGGCGATGTTGCCTTCCTTGGTGACGTGCCCGATCAGGAATACGGCGATCCCGCTGCCCTTGGCCAGTTCCCGCAGGCGGGAGGCGCATTCCCGCACCTGGGAGACCGACCCGGCCGAGGAGTCCAGGTCGGCGGTGTATGTGGTCTGGATCGAATCGACAATCAGCAGGGGCGGGTCGACGCTCTGGGTGTGGTTGAACATCACTTCCAGGTTGGTCTCGGTGACCAGGTAAAGTTCTTCGGGCAGGGCGGCGGTTTCGCCGCCTCTGGTCAGCCGCTGGGCGCGCATTTTGATCTGGTTCTCGGATTCCTCACCGGAGATGTAGAGCACTTTGGATTCTTTGGCGATCGCCATGGCGGCTTGCAGCAGCAGGGTGGACTTGCCGATCCCGGGATCGCCGCCGATCAGGATCAACGAGCCGGGGACGATCCCGCCTCCCAGCACGCGGGAGAATTCGCCAATCGAGAGGGGCATGCGTTCATCGGCTTCCTGGCCGATCTCGGTCAGGCGGCGCGGGGTGGAGGTGGAGGTTAGGCCGCGGGGGCGCGTTCTTTTTACCCTCGGTTTGGATGATCTCCTGCACCATGGTGTTATATTCGCCGCATGCCGGGCAGCGGCCCATCTCACGGGGGGACTGCCGTCCGCAGTTCTGGCAAACATAGACTGTGCGTACTTTGGCCATTAGAATTCCTGTCCAGTGGTGGAAGATAGTGGAGAATTTCTCACAAACTGAGAGATAATTCTCCTGAATCAAAACGATTGAAGACCGTTTTGATCGTTCATATGTTCTATGATTATATCGTATTTTGAGGCACACAGAAAACGCGTCCGGAGAGGTTTTTTAACCCCCTCACGGACGCGTTAGGTTGGATGATCTGAAAAGGTTACTGCACCAGTTGGCCGGTGACCTCGGTATCGATCTCGACAGAGTTAAACATCTGCTGGAAAAGATCCCCGTATTGCTCCATAGCATAATCCGGCACACCAACCGCGAACAGCACCACGGTCTGGTCTGCCAGGGCGGTGCCAAGGAACCAATTGGTGGTCACGCCGGTGGGGAGAACGGCAGTGGCCTGGGTGAAGTAGTAGATGATATAGGGCGAAGGTTCGGTGATCACCGGCTCCCCGATGATTTGATAGTTGAAGACCGAGGATTCTCCGTAGTAGTTGACCTGATGGAAGTTGGCAACCTGTTCCTTGGCCGCCAGCTCAGGGGGGATCTGCTCCACAGAGCCGTAAACCATAATGGCGGGATTATCGAACAGAGCCGGCCCGGCGCTGAGATCTGCTGCTGTGGGGACGATACCGAAGGCGATGCCGGTTTCCAGCGGAACCTGGTTGGTGGCCCAGCCCTCCGGGTAGAGGATGTGGAAGATGCCGTCGTCGGTGTCGAACCACACCAGGTTGACCTCGTCGGAAACCGGTACTTCCGCGGCAGTTTCTTCGGTTGGCTCGGGGGTGGACTCGGCGGGCGGAGATGTGGCTTCCGGTTCCTCCACCGGTGGGGTGTTGACTCCAGCGTTGTTGGTGCTTTGCTGACAGCCGACCAGGGCAATGGACAGCAGCAGGATGGTTAGAATTAACCGCGAATCGTTTGGCAAGCATGGTTCCTCCTCAGGATTTCCGGTGATGTGAAGGATGGATTGATGTAGGCAACGGTGAATTAATAACACAAGTATAGTACAAGTTCGGCTGAATTCCAAAGGGTTTTTGCTGCACATTTTTATCTTCCTGCCCGGTATAATCAAACTATATGGATTCCGAGGTGGCCGATGAATAAATTGAAGATTTTATTATTTTTCGTGATAATTGTGGGGATGATGCTGGCTTGTAGGCAGGGGACCGGGGCGGTGGTGCGTACCCCGGATGGGAACCAGCCATCTGAACCGACTGCCGTGCCACTTGGCAGCAGCCGGACTTCTCCAGCACCGGTTGGGTCTGTGGTGTTGGCGGATGCGATCGAGTTCGAAGTCACCGGATATACCCGCCCGGCGACTGAGATCGTAGCCAACGCCCATGCCTGGAACCGCAAGGTGGAGAGCGGCGAGGAGTATATCTTCGTTCACCTGACGATCCACTGCACCAAGCCGGCGGAGGAGAAATGTTCGCTGTTCCTGGTGAACCTGAAGCTGGTGGGTTCCAGCGGTGTGGAGCGGGATGTGATCTGGGGGATTGCCAATGTGGACGATATCATCGAGCAGACCGACCTATACGGCGGGTCCACGATCTCGAAGCTGGTGCCATTCATCATCAATCAGGGCGAGAGCGATCTGATCATGGTCTACCAGCCGCCGTTTGGGGAGAAGTTCTATTTATCGATCGGGCAGTGAGGCCTTCTACTTGATCCAGTAGATCAGGTAGCGGCTGCCGTATTCTGAGACCTGGACCTTCAGCGGGGTAATCCCCAGGTCTGCCAGCAGGTCTTCGACGATCTGGCGGTTGTCGCGGTGGATGGCGATGACCTCGATCTCATCGGTCAGCAGCGGTTCCAGGGTATCCAGATTGTCGGGGTAGTTGAGCCGGTCCTCGTCCTGCACCAGGAAGTAGGGCATGCGGAGCAGTCCGTAGCCGTTTTGGTAATCGCAAAAGGCGGTCATCGTATTGTAGTCCCACAGGACGGCGGTGGTGATGATGTCGGTGTCGGCGCGCAGCTGCCAAATCTCGGCGGCGTGCTCGGGGTAGAGGACACGGTCCCCGCTTTTCCCGTAATTAGCATGGATCTGGGGGTAGATCCGAATCGTCCCGAAAGCAGAGATCAGCACCAATCCCAGCAGGGCCAGATTCCCATAGCGGCGTTGAGTAGGTTTGATCGCGGTCCAGAGCAGCCCGGCCAGCCCAAAGAGCACAGCAAACAGCGTCGAGAGCCGGGCGGTGTAGAGGAACTCGGAGGAGAGATATTTGAGCAGCCCGCCGAATGTGGTTTGATCATAGGCGCTGAGATAGGCCAGGATCCCGCCGCCGCCCATCAGGGCGAGGAGGGGCAGATAGGCGGCCAATTGCAGCCGCCAGGGGGTTTGGAATCGGTCTGCTTTGACCAGCCACCACAACAGCCCGGCAAACAGCAATCCGGCGGGGAGCAGAATGACCCAGTGACTGGAGAGGGACTGGATCAGGCTGCCTTTGCGCTCGAAGCCGCTCCATTCGAAGAAGGCAAAGGCGGCAATTGTACCGGTCAGCCAGAGGGCGGAGAGGGCCAGAGCAGATTGGCGGCGGGGTTTCCCAGGGGGTGTGCCGAGCCAATCGACCAGGATCAGGAAGGGGGCGATCAGGATGGCCTCCTCACGGGCGGCGATCAGAAAGACCAGGGCGAGGATTTTCTCCCACAGCGGGCGTTTGTACAAGGCAGCGGTCAGCAGGATGGCGATCGCCGGGACCAGGAAGGCGCGCGGCCGCAGATCGAAGGAGACCACCTCCATAGTGGGCGGGTATAGTACGTACAACAATCCCCAGAGCAGCGTCATAACCTGCCCGGCACGGTCTTTGAGCGGCGCGGCCCAGGCCAGATACAGAAGGGGGGAGAAATACAGCAGGGAGATGAATAGGAACAGCAGCGAGATGCGGCCGGTCAGCCCGTAGATCGGGGCGTAGAGGAACTTGAGCGGCTCGAAGTGGATCGATTGAAGGGGATTCTCGGTGGCTTCATAGCCGCGGTAGCCAAACAGGTTCTGCCCGAAGGGGTTGAAGTTGTGTTCAGGGCTGAGGCTTGGGTCCAGCAGGCTGGTGGCGGTTTCGACGTAGTAGCACAACTCGCCGCTGAAGCCCAGGGCGGTGTATTTGGTCAGGCTGTAGCGCAATCCCCAATAGCTGAACCCAAGGAACATCACGATCAGCGCGGCGCGGACGGCCCATTTGGATAGAGTGTTTTTTGGGGATTGGTTGTTCTCCACGATGAGGGGATTATAAACCAGTAATTCTGATAGCCGTCAGGCAGCCTTCGCCTAAAGGGGGTGGACTTTTGATCAATCCAGGCACACAACCAGGTTCCGTCCCTGGTGCTTGGCCTGGTATAGGCCATCATCAGCCCGTTTGATGATCGACTCCAGATCTGATAAATTCTGATCGTAGGTGGCTACACCTATACTTACCGTCAATCTGACGGGTTGATCCTGAACGCGGATATCTGCCTGTTCAACCGCCTGTCTGATCCGTTCGGCGGATTTGACAGCATTTTCCGAGTCTGTATCCGGCAGCAGGATGCTGAATTCCTCACCCCCCATGCGCGCCGCCATGTCACTTTCCCGGATCTGCTCCTGGAGGAGATTTGAAAACCTTTCCAGAACAAAATCACCGGCATAATGTCCATAGGTATCATTAATATTCTTGAATTCATCCAGATCCAGCATCAGAAGGGAGAATGGTGATTGATTGCGTTGGGCTCTGCTGATCTCTTTAGCGGCCTGCATAAAGAAAGCCCTCCGGTTTGGCAGATGGGTCAGGTCATCTAGCATTGCCAGGCGCTCCAGCTTGGCATTCAACTGGCGGATTTGTTCGCCCGCTTTTATCCGCTCCACAATCGACCATACAAGATCAGCAATATAGGAAACCAGATCAACGTCCTGTTCCGTATAGTCATTAGGTTTGTTCCCTACTCCTAGAATGGCCACAACCCGGTCTTCGCGGATGGTGGGTACGACCAGTTCGCGAATCACTTCAGCATGACCATCTGGCAGCCCTTTCCGATGTGGTAGCGAGGCATAATCATTGTGAATGACCGGTTCTCTTGCTGAAACGCAATCTGTCCACACCCCTGCTTCAGCGATTGGGTAATGCAGCCCTTCACCTTCAGCCTGGCAAAATTCTTCCAGGGTGCGGGTAGACCATGCCTGAAGAGAGAGGTTTTGCTGGTCATCGTCCACGAAGTGATAGAAGCCGATGGGGCTCTTGGTTAACTCTCCAATTTGATCAAGCGCTTTCCGCATCAATTCGGTGTATGAGTGAGTATTTGCATACTCTCCCAGTTCAAGCCGCAACCGGATGATCTCCTGCTGCTGTTTGCGTTTGGAGATATCGCGGACCGTGGTGATCACCATCTTCTTGCCATCCACATCTTCTATCAATGCGTTGGCGGCTTCGATGTAGATGATGCTGCCGTCCTTGCGTTGCCGTTTCCGCTCGACAGGGATGCCCACATCCCCGGATAATAGACGCTGGTAATGGGTGTTTGCCAGGGCGAGTTGACCGGGAGGCATGATCACACTGTAATGCTTCCCGAGCATTTCATCGCGGTCATATTCATAGATCTCGCAGTAGGCAGCATTCATCATGAGGTAATGCCCGGTTTCATCCGTCAGGCAGACGCCAACAGGTAAAAGATCTATCATGGACTCCAGTTGGTTTTTCCCGAGGGCTGCGGAGTCTTTGGTCCTCTTTCCGTCTGACATAGTTTCTCCCGGTAAGGATATAAGATCTGAATTATAAAGCGGTTTTTTAATTATACTCTGGGAAATTTCAGTCACTTCCAATTCGAAGACAGTGCAGGGGATCAAAAAAGCCCTGCGGATTTCTCAGCAGGGCTTCATTTGGTGATTTTGGTTTATGCCGGTTCGGCGATAGTCGGGTTTTCAACCCGGCGCAGGATGATCTCGGGGGCGTCCTCACCCATCTCGGTGGCGATCTCGACGGTATCCCCGTCTTCGATCTCACCGCTGAGCAGGGCATCGGAGAGGGCGTCCTCCACCAGTTGCTGGATGATGCGTTTCAGCGGGCGGGCGCCATATTCACGCTCGTAGCCGCGTTCGGCCAGCAGATCCAGCGCTTCCTCGGTGGGGATCAGGGTGATATCGTTCTCGGTGAGCCGCTCGGAAACTTTAGCCAGCTCGAGGGAGACGATCTCCTTGATATGGTCCGGAGACAAGGACCGGAAGACGATCACGGAATCCACCCGGTTGATGAACTCGGGGCGGAAGATGCGCTTGAGCGATTCGGTCAGCTTCTTGCGCATGTCGCGGTAGGCCAGCTTTTCCTCGACCTCTTCTTCCACTTTGAGTTGGAAGCCGAGCTTGCCCTGGTTCATGATCATGTCAGCGCCCACGTTGGAAGTCATCACGATGATTGCATTGCGGAAATCGACCTTGCGGCCGCGGGCATCAGAGAGCTGCCCCTCTTCCATGATCTGCAGGAGCATGTTGTGGGCCTCGGGGTGGGCTTTTTCCACCTCGTCGAAGACCACGATGGAGTACGGGCGGCGGCGCAGCGCTTCGGTGAGCTGGCCGGCATCTTCATAGCCGACGTATCCGGGAGGAGCGCCTACCAAACGGCTGACCGAGTGGCGTTCCATGAATTCGGACATATCCAATTGGATGAGGGCATCTTCGCTGCCGAAGAGGAAGCGGGCCAGGGCTTTGGTCAGCTCGGTCTTGCCGACGCCGGTCGGTCCGAGGAAGATGAACGAGCCGATCGGGCGGCGGGGGTCTTTCATCCCGGCACGCGCCCGGCGGACGGCCTTGGAGATCGCTTCGATGGCCTCTTCCTGGCCGACGATGGCTTCCTTTAGCTCTTCTTCCATGTGGATCAGACGCTCGGATTCTTCCTGGGCGATCTGCATCACCGGCACGCCGGTCCACATCGAGATCAGTTCGGCGATGTCGTCCACGCTGACCTCGGGGGCGGTTTCTTTATCCCAAGAGGTGCGCAGCTTTTCGAGCTGGGCTTCCAGCTTGATCTCGCTGCCTTTGAGTTTATCGACCTCGGCTTCCTGTTCCTGCTCCTGTGCCAGAGCCAGCTCTTGCCGCACCTGTTTGAGCTGGGCGGTGAGGGCTTTGGCCTCTTTGGCGGCGGGGCTTTTGTACATCCGCACGCGGGAGGCAGACTCGTCGATCAGGTCGATGGCCTTATCGGGCAGGAAGCGCTCGGTGACGTAGCGGGAGGAAAGCCGGGCGGCGGCATCAAGGGCATCATCGCTGATCCGCAGGCGGTGATGCTCTTCATAGGCGCTGCGGACGCCCTTGAGGATCTCGATGGTTTCTTCCACGGTGGGTTCTTCCACCAGGATCGGCTGGAAGCGGCGTTCCAGGGCCGAATCGGACTCGATGTGTTTGCGGTATTCGTCCAGGGTGGTGGCGCCGATGACCTGCAGCTCGCCGCGGGAAAGGGCGGGCTTGAGGATGTTGGCGGCGTCCACGGAGGAGCCGGCTGCGCCAGCGCCCACCAGCATGTGAACCTCATCAATGAAGAGGATCGCGCCGGAGGCTTTGAGTTCGTCGATCACCTTCTTCAGGCGCTCTTCGAACTGGCCGCGATACATCGTGCCGGCGACCAGCGAGCCGACATCCAGTTGAAGGACTTGCTTGCCCAACAGCGGGGCGGGGACATCTCCTTCGATGATCCGCTGGGAAAGGCCCTCGACGATGGCGGTCTTGCCGACGCCGGGTTCGCCCATCAGGGCGGGGTTGTTCTTGGTGCGGCGGGCGAGGATCTGGATGACGCGTTCGATCTCCATCTGGCGCCCGATGACCGGGTCGAGTTTGCCTTCTTCGGCCTGGGCGGTCAGGTCGGTGGCCAGTTGGTCGATCAGCGGGGTCTTGCCCTGCTTCTTTTCCGGTTTCTGGGCAGAGGTTGGCCGCCGGGCGGACGGGCGCGCCGTGGTGGTGCCTTCCTGCAGCACGCGGCGGGTCTGCCGGCGGATCTGCTCGGCGTTGAGGCCGGCTTTGCGCAGGGCCTGCATGGCAATGCTGTCTTCCACCCGGATCAGGCCGAGCAGCAGGTGCTCGGTGCTGACGTAGCTTTTGCCCAGTTGCTTGGCCTCTTCAAAGGCGAATTGCAGCACTTCCTGGGTGCCGGGAGAAAGCTCTGGCTTGCCGGCGGATTCTGTGCCGGGTGCCGAGAGGCGTTCTACCAGTTCGGTGACGCGTTTTACTTCCAGCCCCAGCTCGCGCAGGACGCGTGAGGCTACGCCGCCATCTTCAATGATCAGCCCCAGCAGTAAATGCTCGGTGCCGATGTAGGCGTGGCGCATGCGCTCAGCTTCCTGGTGGGCCAGGGCGAGTACTTTTTTAGCTCGTTGTGTTAATCTTTCCATGCCAGACAAATTTGGCCTCCTGAGTTGGTGTCAGACGCTTCCAGTCTATTAAATGCCGTAGGTTGAACGATAGATTTAGAATGGATAGGGTATGGATGCGTTGAGACACCGTGATTCTACCAGAGATTGGACAATTCTCATCCAATTTTTACAATATTCTAAGAATTATGTAGATTGGTACGCAATCCGGGAAAAGTTGGTTACGGTAGCGATTTCGATCGCCAGCCAGAAGACGATCTCTCTTCACCTGCAACCGTTTGATCGGTCAGCAGGAGTCGCGTCAGCGCTGGCGGGCTTTGAATAATGCCGTCTGGGACCTGATCGGGGTTAGTCCTCTTCTGTCAGTTCGGCTTTCTTGAGGGCGATGCCGGTATCTTTGATGAAGTCCATGGCGATCTCATCGACGCGGTAATCATCCAGATATACGATGCGGGTGATGCCGGCGTTGATCAGCGTTTTGGTGCAGTTGATGCAGGGGAAATGGGTCACGTAGCAGGTGGCCCCGTTGGTGGACACCCCGTGCAGGGCAGCCTGGATGACGGCATTGGTTTCAGCGTGGATCGTGCGCACGCAGTGTCCGTCCACTAGCAGGTGCCCGGCATCATCACAATGCGGCAGCCCGGCCGGAGAGCCATTGAACCCGCTGGTGAGGATGCGCTTTTCTCTAACCAGCACAGCGCCGACGTGCGCCCGATCGCAGGTGCTGCGCTCGGCTACAGTTTTGGCAATCTTGATGAAATAATTATCCCATGAAGGTCGCATGTTGTTTCCTCTCCTTAGCAATTGAATATCAACTGGTCTTTCACATCTTTGGTGCCGAATAGATATCCGCCTGCCCAAACGAGAGCTTGAACAAGAGATAGTCTGCCAGGTTGCCCATCAGGTTCCCCATGCGGATGACATACAGGCTCAGTTCAATCATCTCCAGTTCTTCGGGCGAGTAGGAACCCCGCATACATGTCCATGCATCCGGGTCGGGATGGGCGTTGCTCTCAGCCCAGTGCTGGGCGTAGAGCAGGGCCGGACGCTGTTTCTCCGGGCTGCTCTCAAAGCTCATCTCTGCGATCTGGGCCAATTCATCCGACCCGACCCCGGCGGCCAGGGCCTGCTGGCTGTGGTAATAAGCGCAGTAGCGGCAGCCGTTCACTTCGGTGACGGCCATCATCAGCCGCTCCCGGAAGGTGGCATCGATTACCTCACCGCGCATCAGAGTCTTCATTTTATCTGTACGCTTGAAGACATAGCCAAGATCGTGGAAGAATTCTTTTAGATTGGGGTACAGGCGTTTGTTGAATTTTTTCATAATTTCCAGTTTGTGCTGCTGATGGAAGTATCATAATCCGGAGTGGATTATTTTTCCAGCTATCGATAAAAATGGGCGGTCCAGTATAGTTTTTACCTGGGTCGTTCAATAATTGGAAAAAGGATCGCAAGTGCAATGACACCCA
Source organism: uncultured Chloroflexia bacterium (assembly GCA_963722735.1). GTDB lineage: Bacteria > Chloroflexota > Anaerolineae > Anaerolineales > UBA11579 > UBA11579. Next base: position 194,466 of record CAVROH010000028.1, on the reverse strand, counting down.
ATCCACAGATGAGGATAATGATCCCGCCAATGATAAATCCCCGTCCTCTGGCAGTTGCATCTCCTCCTGAATAACGGGATGTATTTACCGGCCCCGATCTATAGCGGTGGGGAGGGCGCTGGATTGGCTGGTGTGAGACCCTGTTCTCAGTCATATATTGCCCGCCCCGGATGCTCTGGAGACCCCACAAGGTTGTCAGCACGCCGATGATCAGGATGGGGATATGGACATAAAGCGAGATGAAATCGATTAGATCGTAGATTGCTTGTCTGATCATAGTTTACCTGCCCCTGTTCTTCTTTATTGAGCGTATCATAATCCGGAGTGGATTATTTTTCCAGCATTCGGGCACAAACAGCGATCTGGGCTGGATGTTGGGTTACAATTTATCAAAGAAACAAACTACCATGATTTGAAAGCTACCATGCAAACTGACCCAACCTCAGAACTCGAATATCTGCACCACGCCCTGGATGAACTGGAGCGTTACCTGCTCTCTGATGAATTGTTCTGGCCGGTGCTGGCGCGCCCCACCAGCGGAGGCAGCTTCCTCAAGCTGACGATCGGCAATTTACTGCTCTCCCTGAAGGAATTGGAAACCCTGCAAGCCGGCGGCAAGCTCTCCCGTGAGGAGGAAATTGAACTGCGCCGTATCCAACGTGTGATCGAAACCACCCAGCGCCGCTGGCGAGTCGCATGGGAGGACAAAGCCAGCCGGGAGTTCAAATCCCGCTTCAGGCAGTGGGGGCACGTACTTGGGGATCTGAAGAAGGATTTTGAGAAGCAGGCGCCTTACTACCATACCGAGGTGCGCCTTCGCGTGCTGCTGGCATTGCTGGCCGAATACGCTCCTGCTACTGACGGCTATGACCTGGCCCCGCTGGATGCTTTTCTGCAAAACTGCTGGCCCCCGGCAGGTTCATTTGGGAGCCGGAGCTGGAGCGCGGCTTCCCGCGGGATGAATTCTGGTTTTTGTATGGGGAGACTAAGGGAAAAAAATAGTGATTAGTGATTCGGCACATAGTCACTTGGGGAAAACTAAGTTAGCCAAAGATGTGTACAGATGGCGGGGAAATACCCACAAGCTGCCGATTTTCTTTGCCTACTACCAATTACCTACTGTCTACTACCTTCTTCTTCTCATACACCTCGTAGGTCTCGATGATCGTCAACAGAATCCGATCCGTAAAGCGGGAGAGGTCCCGGAACATATTCCCCCAGGCGTGAGGAGACTGGATCGCGGCGGATTCATAGGCATGGTAGGCGGCCTCCTGAACCACATTGCGGAAGAACAAAAAAGCCTGCACGGCTTCCATCATCGTCAGCCCAAAACGGCGGCCGTTGTTGCCATAATCCGCACCGACCACGCGTGCCTCGGCGGCGGCGGCTTTCTCATCCAGCGTCTGGGCGCGGATCAGGCTTTGTACCAGCGTGCGGCCGCTGCGGCGGTAAGATGCCCGTCCGGCCTGATCGATCTTCTGATACCAGCTTTGCTCCTCCAGGTGGGCCTCCGAGATCTGGAAACGGGCATAGCTGAGCGCATTCTGGATCATCCCCTCAGAACCTTCCGGCTGCTGGACGCGCTGGGCTTGCATCCACAGTTCCAGTTCTGTGCGCATGAATCGGCGGTGTCCGCCCTGGGTGCGGTGGACCGGGAGCACGCCCTGGTCTGCCCAGTTGCGCACCGTGCTGGGATGGATCCCCAATAATTTAGAGACTTCTGTCAGTGTGAGCCAATTTCCAGGCATAGTTTATCCCTCATTTGAGATAGCGACGCGTTCCAGATAAGACAGCGATGGCTCGCTCTCCCGCTGGAAGATGTTGACATCCACCCCGCGTAAGATAGCCAGCGAGACGACCAGGAGCACGATCTCCAGGATGAATACGGCGTTATATCCTCCTACACTGCTCTGCAGCAGGGGAGTGAAGCTCTCGCGGATCACACCGCTGAGCAGGTTGCCGGTCAGGCGGGCCAGGGCGCTGGCCATCCCCCAGGCGCCGATAAACAGCCCGACGCTGCCGACTTTGGTCATATCCAGCATCAGTGAGAGGTTGGAGACGGTCGAAAGCCCGGTCGCCAACCCAAGCAGGGTCACCCCGGTGTAGAACAGCCAGAGAAGTTCCAGTCTGCCGCTGATCACGATCAGGAAGAAGGCCATGATCCCGAGATAAGCGCCAATCTGGGCCTGCACGATCTTGGAGACGCGGCGTTCCAGCCCGGCGCCGATCGAAAGGGACAGCAGGAAGAAAACTCCCCAGATGGCGGTGATGCGGGTGGTGGCTTGCACCGAAAGACCGAAGGCCTCAGCGCCGTAAGGCTCCAGGAGAATATCCTGGCCGAGGATGGCGGTCAGCAGGAGGAGCAGATACCAAAAGAAGCGGATCACCTGTTTATTGCCGGCGAGGGTTGTATAGATCTCACCCCAGCTGTGGGATTCAGACGCTTGCTCTGATGGCTGTGTGCTGCGTTCCTCCACGCCGAGGATTCCCAGGATCCCCAGTCCGAGGGCGATATACCCCACCACGCGGAAGGCGGAAATGAGTGTCTGGGGCGTGTAGGTTTCCAGCATCTGGCCCAGCGAGATCGAAGTTAGGATGATCCCGACGATCATCATGAAGAACATCACCGCGATCGTGCGCGAGCGGCCTTCTTCACCGGAGACCTCGGTGGCTAGTGAGAAATAGGAGACCGAGGCCAGGTTGTAGCCCATTCCCCAGGCGCCGAACACCAGCACACCCAGGGCGATCCCCAGCAGGCGGTTGTCCAGCACCAGGTAGGCGACGTAAGGCGCAGCGATCAGACCGCCGACGCACAGCAACAGCCCAACGATGATATAAGGGGTGCGCTTATACCCCCGGATGGGGTATTTGTCCGAGAAAGCGCCGATCGCGATTTGAATTGGTGAGAATAGGTAGGGCAGCGAAACCAACGCCGCCACCAGCAGGCTGGAGAGCGCCAGTTCCTTAATCATTATCCGGTTGAGCGTGCTGTTGAAGGGCACCAGGGAGACAGCCACTGCCATATGGATCAGGCCGAGTTGGATGCGTTTGCGGATCATTGAAACTCCATGTTCAAGAATGAGGAAACTATACTGGATAAGTTACCTGAGGTAAATATAGATTTTGTGAGATTTTTATAGTATTTTAAGTAATTTTTCTCCTTCCCCAACCGCCAGGAACACAAACACCCGGCAGGTTTGCCGGGCATCTGCTGGAAAGGGTTTGGATCGTACGATAAAGAGTATCGGATTCTATGCCGCCAATCTTATGCCCGATGGGACGGTTGGACAAGGTAAATTTGCCTAGATTTTATAATTTTCCTCAGTTTTTTGGCAAATTCGTCCCGGCAGGAAAGATGTACTACCAATCATATGACATTTGACCCTTTTACCAGTGATTTCTGCGAGTAAGGTTTTATAGAGGGAAGAAGACGATTCAGTAAATGAGGTCACAATGAAGAAGAAGCGAACAATTGGCTGTCTGGTGGGCATTGTTGCACTAGGAGTTCTGGCAATCTGCCTGGTTGCCGGATTTTTCTGGGTGGGTATCAGGGAATATAAAAATCTACCGCGGCTGGTCAGCGGAATTGATTTTGGGGCTTATTCTCCGGATGTGTACAGCTACTCCCCGGAACAAGCCCAGGTGATCAATGAAATAGGATCCCCGCGGAGCTTTTTGATCCTTTTCTATCATGATCAAGATCCTGATGGCAAGAAGGTCTATGTACGCTATGAGAACTGGTTCTATCCCGACCTGGGCACCAGCCTGACATTTGAGAACGGCCTCCTGTTGAGCGAGGAGAGCATGGAACCGTATGCCGCCGCTCCCACCCAGTATGAACCGGCCATATTTACCGCCTTCATGAACCGGGAATCCCTGGCTACAGCCGCCGGGATTGATGAATGGTTCATCCTCCCGGTGGAAGAGGAATTGCTGGTGGATGCTGACCTGTACTACGCCGATGGCCTCACCTTTGGCCTGCAGAGCGGTGATCTGGTCTACCTTGAAGCGGTGGGATTTGAAGACCCGAATGCACCGGCGGTTGTGCTGCCAGAAGAGCCAGAGGTCATTCTCACGCCGGAGGAGCGGGCGGCGGAGGGAGTTCACCAATATTATGCAGTTTTCTCTTCTGAGGACGATGGGATTGAAGAGGGGCGTATTCCGGTTGAAATTACCTTCTATGAGGGGGGAATGCAGCTAATTTTGGATGGGGAAGTGGGTGCCTTTACCCGCCTGGGGCTGAATCAATTTATAACAGTTGAAGACGATGGTTTCCAGATGACATTCACCTCAGATGGTTTCATCTTGCATTACACAGAAGATCTGAATGAGGTTGAAATCACATTTACAAGGGAGGAGTGAGCGTGAAATTTTTAAAGAATCATTCCTGTTGTCTGCATCCTCATCTTGATGCTGGGAATGACCCCGGCCAGCGACCAACAAGCGGTGGCTACAGCCGACCACCCTTTCGATCAGGCTGTGCTGCTGATGTTCTCCAGCCAGATGCGCCTGAATGGTGAGGTGGAATCAGCGGTGATCCCGGCTGACCAGATCAGAAATGCCCACCTGGCGGCATTTTCCTTCCAGACTCAGACGGAGATTGATAACGAGATCAATGCCGTCATTGATCTATATGCCACCATGATCGCCAATCTGCAAGCGAGTAATAATTACAGCCGTCAGGTGGAAGACCAACTGGTGGCGCAGATGAATGAAAAGGTCGATGCTCTGCAAGCAAAGGCTCAGGCGCTGGCAGCTAAACGAAGCCGCCGCCGTGGTGGATTCTTCCGGAGTGTCGCTCGGTTGCTCAACCGCGCCCTAAAAGCGGTGGGACGCGGCACCGGTTGGGTAATGGGCAAGGCGATGGACAGTGCCGGAGAAGTGGCCGAGTTCGCCATCGAGGAAGTCAGCCCGCAGGTGTTGAAGGCACATATAATGGGCGGGGCTTCGCTGAACTGGAAACTATTCCGCCAGGTGGGGCGGGAAATCCTGAAGAAGCGGGGGGTGAAGGCGGCCGAGAATTTCGTGCTGCGCCTGGCAGAACGGATCGCCAGAAGACAGGCCGCACAAGGCGAGGCGCTGCCGACCCTGGATGCAGTTGCCCAGGCCACCCTGGATACATTTAATGAAGGTTTTATGGATGCGTTTGAGGATGGTGATGACAGCGGCCAGGATTCCGGTGCGGATCCAGGCGGCGCCAGTGGCGAGAGCAGTTCAGGATCCAATACTGTCTCCTATACGTTCACAGAAGGTGACACCTTCAATTTTGGATCCGATCAGTTTTACACGGGTGGGTTTGGTTGGGATAAATGGTCAGGGCGGATGGAGAATGAGGATTGGTGTTATTTCAACGGAATTGAGATTAGCACCGGTACGGTCTATCTGGAGTTTGACAGGGATGCGATGACCGTCTCTGGATGGATTGAAGGCAGCGGCCGAAAGCAGGAGCTTTTAACCAATGCCAGTATGGACGCGGTCAATGTCAGCGCCAGTTATCAGATCGAATTCAGTGATCTTCCCGCGGCTTTGCCAACCGAATTTGAAATCGAGACCGCGCTAAAATTTGTGGGAACGGTGGATGCTAACGTGACCATCGGTGGTGCGATAGCCTGCCGATATCGGGATGCTGATACAAATCAGGATATGTACCGTCAGATCACCGACCAAACTTCGGTCGGGGTGCGGTTGCCGTTGAAAATTGTTCTGTATAAGCCAGGTATCACAGTAGGAAATCATCCTGCAACGCTGGGGATTCACACCGATAGCGTTACTGAGAATGGCATCAACCTTGGGATTGACTTCCTCTTCGATCAGCCAATTGATGTGCCACTGCCGTGAGTGTTGAATACGAGGGTAGATCTATGAACACTTATAAAAAAATGTTTCTCGCCTTCCTGGCAGCCTTTCTGATGCTGGGGATGACCCCGGCCAGCAGCCAGCAAGCGGTGGCTACAGCCGACCACCCTTTCGATCAGGCTGTGCTGCTGATGTTCTCCGGCCATATGCGCCTAAACGGCGAGGTGGAGTCGGCTCAGATCAACAACGCCCACCTGGCGGCATTGTCCTCCCAAACCCAGGCGGAGATTGATAACGAGATCAAGCTGCTTCAGGATCTGTATGCCACCATGATCGCCGACCTGCAGGCCAGTGGGAACTACAACCGCAATGTGGAAGACCAGCTTGTTGCTCAGCTGAATGAAAAGGTCGATGCCCTGCAGGCGAAAGCCCAGGCGCTGGAAGCCAGGCGCAGCCAGCGCCGCGGCGGATTTTTAAGGGGTATTGCCCGGGTGTTCAACCGGGTGATCAAGGCGGTGGGACGCGGCACCGGCTGGGTTATGGGCAAGGCCATGGACGGCGCCGGGAAGGTAGCCGAGTTCGCTATCGAAGAAGTCACCCCGAAGGTATTGAAGGCGCATTTATTCGGCGGCGCTGAGTTGAATGCGAAACTATTCCGCCTGGTGGCGCGCGATCTACTGAAGAAGCGGGTGCGAACGGCCGCTGAAAATTACGTGCTCCGCCTGGCAGAGCGGGTCGCCAGAAGGCAGGCCGCACAAGGCGAGGCACAACCAACCCTGGATGCGGTTGCTCAGGCCACCCTGGATACGTTTAATGAAGATCTCATGGATGCGTTTGGTGACGGCAATGAAAATCAGCCGGATCCCACTACGGAATCATCTGGAGCGGGCAGCAGCCCTGGTGCAAATGTGGTGGTCTATGACTTTACTGCCAGCGACGCCTTCAACTTCACCACAACAAATTCAACAGTCGGATTTTTCAATGGGCAGGGCCGGTGGGGGGATAAGAGGAGTGATGGGCATACTTGCCAATACACCGAGGTAGATGCAAATCAGGGCGGCGCTGTGCATCTGGAATTTGATCTGACTGCAATGACCGTCACCGGCTGGGTTGAAGGGAGTGGCCAGGAGACAGAGAATTTTGCCAATGGCGGAGAGCAGATGTACAATCTCAGCGGTAATTTCTATGTGACCTTCACAGATCTGCCAGTGGTTCCGGCTGAATATCCGGATTCGCAAGCGATCCTTTTTGCGGGAGAGGGCAGTGGTACAGGCTCGATAAGTGGTTCGCTGACCTGTGTCAGGACTGACCCGGATACAGGAGAATTCTCTTCTTATTCCATCACCGATTCGGCTTCTAACAGCAATCCTGTGCCTGTGGAAATTGTCTTATATGTCCCTGGATACACTTCAGGCGGTCATCCGATCACGATGAGTGTGACCTCAGATTTTGTAGAACCGGCAGATGGTTTCAAATACCGCTTACTATTTTCATTCGATCAACCGATCGACGTACCGCTGCCGTAGGGGAAATTTACTAGAAACGAAGGAGCGGCCATCCGGCCGCTCTTTTTGCTATCTCTCCGGGAACAACCCCAGCACGCCTTCCTCGCTGGCCGGGCAGATGCCGCGTTCGGTGATCAGGGCGTCCACCAGGCGGGCGGGGGTGACGTCGAAGGCGTAGTTTGCTGCCGGGCTGGTTTCGGGGGTCAGCAGTACAGATTTGACCTCGCCGTCGTGCGCCCCCTGGATATATTTGACCTCTTCTCCGCCGCGCTGCTCGATCGGGATCTCAAAGCCGTCCCGGATGGTCCAGTCGATCGTCGAGGAGGGCAGCGCCACGTAGAAGGGCACGCCGGTATCCTTGGCGGCCAGCGCCTTGAGGTAGGTGCCGATCTTGTTGGCTACGTCGCCGGTGTAGGTGGTGCGGTCGGTGCCGACGATCACCAGGTCGACCATGCCGTGCTGCATCAGGTGGCCGCCGACATTATCGACGACCACGGTATGCGGCACGCCGTGCTGCCCGAGTTCCCAGGCGGTCAGGCGGGCGCCCTGGTTGCGCGGGCGGGTCTCGTCCACCCAGACATGCACCGGGATGCCGGCATCGTGCGCTGCGTAGATCGGGGCGGTGGCGGTGCCGTAATCCACGCAGGCCAGCCAGCCGGCGTTGCAGTGGGTCAGCACATTCACCGGCTTGCCATCCTTCTTCTTGGCGATCTCTTCAATCAGCTCGACCCCGTGCACGCCGATCATCCGGCAGGCTTCGGCCTCGTCATCGGTGATCTGGATGGCTTCTTCCCGCGCCGCCTTGATCTTGCCTTCAAAGCCCTCACAGCGCTGATCACCGCCCGCATCTTCTCCAGCGCCCAGGCCAGGTTGATCGCCGTCGGGCGGGTGGCGTGCAGTTGCTCGGCGGCGGACTGGATGAAAGCTCAAATTCGGCGGGGCTGCCCTGCGGGGCGGTGATGGCGGCCAGGAACATCCCCCAGGCGGCGGTCGCCCCGATCAGTGGTGCGCCGCGCACGTGCATGTCCTTGATCGCCGCGGCGGCCTGATCGACGGTGGTCAGGTCTTCGATGATGAATTTATGCGGCAGGTGGCGCTGGTCGATGATCTGGACGGTCTTGGGGTCGTCCGGTTTGGGCCAGATGGCGCGGTAGGGCTGTCCGTTGATCTTCATGGGTGTGGGTCCTTTCGGGTATTATTGGCGATGGGGATATTATAAACGAAGCGTATATCCCACTTTCCTGGACAAACTCGATTGCCCGCTCCAACCTCACGGGAATGACTGGGTCTACCTCGATAAAAGTCACCCTTCTCCTTATGGGGGAATGGAAGAGAAAGCGTCGCTTTCTCCGGGATGAGGGTGCTTTTCCTGATCCCTGATTACTAAGTGACTTATCACTCCCTTACAACAGCGACTGCGGATTGGTCTCCACCCGCCACTCTTTCAAGGATCGGTCCCCAGCCAGCATTCTTGGCCGGGTCGGGGCCGCGCAGGATGATCTGCCAGCGGTAATAGCCGTCCAGGCGGGCGTAGAAGCACGGCACCGGCCCGATCAGGTCGGTGGCGCGGCGTCCCTGCTGCTTGATCTGCAGGCGCAGGTAGCGGGCCATCCGCTGGGCTTCGTTCTCGGCCTGCTCGGCTTCAGGTGGCGGTATTCCAGGCGCACCAGCTTGCTAAAGGGCGGGTATCCCAGTTCCTGGCGGTAGACCAGCTCATTTTCGGCAAACCCGGCATAATCGTGCCGGGCGGCGGCCTGGATGACGTAATGCTCGGGCTTGAAGGTCTGCAACACCACCTCGCCACCCAGCGGGCTGCGTCCGGCCGCCCGGCCACCTGGGCCAGCACCTGGAAGACCCGCTCGCTGGCACGGAAATCTGGCAGGGTCAGGCCGACATCTGCCAAAACTACGCCCACCAGCGTGACCAGCGGCAGATCCAGCCCTTTGGCCAGCATCTGGGTGCCGATCAGGATATCGGCACGGTGGTTGGTGAAGTGGCTGAGGATGATCTCGTGAGCGCCTTTCTTGCGGGTGGTCTCATGATCCCAGCGCAGGGTGCGGGCATCCGGGAAGAGCTTGTTGACCTCCTCCTCCACCCGCTGGGTGCCCATCCCATAATGGCGGATATGTGTTCCGCTCGCACTCCGGGCAGCTCTCCGGCATCTGGCGGGAATAGCCGCAGTGGTTGCACATCAGTCGGTCACGCGGGCTGGGCTTCTCGCCCGGACGGTGGATCCCGCCGAGATAATAGGTCAGGTTGGTGCTGCAGCGCGGGCATTTCAGCGTATGGCCGCAGTCCCGGCAGAAGACATAGGTCGCCGAGCCGCGCCGGTTGAGGAACAGGATCGCCTGCTGCTCTTTATCCAATACGGCGGCCAGTCTCTCCTGCAATCTGCCGGCTGAAGATCGAACGGTTGCCGGATTTGAGTTCCTCGCGCATATCCACCAGGCTGACCGCGGGCAGATCGGTCATCGCGGCCTGCTCGCCGGCCTGCTGGTAGCGGGCGGCGGTGTGGTAGGTCTTGTCGTAGGCAGCCACGGTCTCGGTGTGTGCCAGAATACGGGCCGGCAGGGTCAGCTTCTGCCATGTGCCGGATTGGGCCTGGTGCAGGCTGGTCAGGTCCGGGGTGGCCGAGCCGAACAGGCACACCGCGCTGCTGATCTGGGCCAGGGCAATCGCCGCGTCACGGGCGTGGTAATAAGGCGGCTGATTGCTCTGGTAATAGGACTGCTCATGAGATTCATCCAGCACGATCAGGCCGATATCCGGCAGCGGGGTGAACAGGGCGCTGCGCGGCCCGATGATCACTTCCAGCTTGCCGGCCCGGGCACGCCGCCAGGTATCGTACTGCTCGCCGGTGGAAAGCTGGGAATGCACCAGCCCTACCCGCCCGGGGAAGCGGCCCATAAATCGGCGTACGGTCTGGGGGGTCAGGGCGATCTCGGGGACCAGCACGATCGCCTGCCTGCCCGGCCTGGAGGGTCTCGGCCACGGCCCGCAGATACAGTTCAGTCTTCCCGGAACCGGTCACGCCGTACAGCAGAATTGGCGGCGGGCGGATCTGCCCTGGCGACGTTTCAATCGCCGCTGCGATTTGCTACCCAGGCGGTTTGCTGGTCAGCTGGTCAGCGGCGGCGGGGCAGCCGGGTCATAGGCCAGGCCGGCCAGCGGGTCGCGCCACTGTTCCTGCTCGCGCAGCATGATCAATTCCATCTCGTGCAGGCGCTTGAGGTCATCCAGCTTGCCGCCGCTCTCGGCATATACCCAGCTGACATCCACCGGGCCGGGCTCACGGCTGAGAAAATCCAGTATGCGCTGGCGGCGGGCCTGCACCGCCGGCTACTGGCTCAGCCCTTCCATCGCCCGGCGCAACGATCTCCGGCGGGATGGCCAATTGGGCAGTGCGGATGTAGCGCGGGCGCACTCGGGGCGGCGGCAGCACCGGCTGGCCGGTCAGCCAGCCGCTGGTCGACCATCTTGCGGGCCTGTCCCCGCCAGTGACGCCGCGGCAAAGCCTTATCCAACTGGCGGCCGCGCAGGGGGCCACGCTCCTGCAGGGCTTTGAGGATCAATTTTTGGTTGGGATGCAGATCTCCCGGGTTGGCCGGGGATTGCACGAAGGTGTAGAGCGTATCGGCCAGCTGGCTGATCCCGGTTGGGCAGCATCAGGCTCAGGCAGGCGGTGAAAGGGGCCAGAGTCTGCTTCTGAAGTTCGAAGGCCAGGGCGATCTGTGCTGGGTCAGGGAGATGCGCCGGTCCAGAATGGCGGTAACCTCCTTGACCTCGCTGACTTCCGGCTGGGCCACCTGGCGCGACGATGACCCCCTGGACCTGCTGGCTGCCGAAGGGCACTTCCACCAGCAGCCCGGCTGCATATTCCGGCACTGCAGTGCTTCAGGCATGGCATAGTGAAACACCCCGGAGACTCCGGGGACATTCACAGCAACTTCAACATAGGTCGGGGCCATCAGACTCAGGGTAAATGCGATAGATAGACTTTGTTTTCCAGGGCGAGGAAGATCGTCTTGGTGGGGCTGACGGCAAAGGCGGTGATATAGCCCTCTTCCAGCCCTTCCTCCGGGCTTGTACTGCTGCCACAGATTCAGTTTGAGGCTGAACTGATAGACCGAGCGGTTGATCGGGTCGAGGTAGTACAGCGAAGGCTCCGGCGGCTGGGTATGCTGGATCTGGTAGAAGACAGCATCCTGGATTTTGGCACCAGGGTGCGTCCCAGGCGGGTATCGTTGTAGATTGCCGGAGCGGTGCAGGTAGCAGGGGCTTCTTCCAGTCCGGTGTAATGTGCAGTTGGTGGTCTGCCCGTTGACATACAGCAGGAAAAGCTGCTCCTGATCCACTGCAAAATCGACGGTCTCCTGCATGTTGGGGACTTCATCGGTGAAGTAGAAATAAGGGGCATCCCGGAACTGGTAGCTGGTATCAGTAGGATGGTAGATCCACACCATGTTCAGCTGCTCATCCAGAACGTAGAGCTTGTCATTTTCCACGGTGATGGCGATCGGCTTGCCCCAGTAAGAATCGGGCGGGGTCAGGGTGATTGCCACCGGCGGCTTGTCCTTGAAGCAGTACAGCAGGTTGCCGCCCCGGTCCATGGCCACCAGAATGGCCTTGTCCGGGTTGTCCGGCAGCAGGGCGATATCGATCAGATCGCTGACGATGATCGAGCCATACTTGCCTGCGCCGCAGCTGAAATCGGGGTCCATCTCGAAGCGGCTGCCGGCCAGCCAGGCGCGCATCACCGAATCGGAGTCGATATCCAGCATGATAGAACTCACGCGAGGTCGCCGCCATCTTCCTGATCTTGACCGAATGGGCCAGCGTGCCGGCGAGGTGCGGGTTCCAGGGTCAGCCGGGTGACCGATCGAGTGGTCGAGGGCTTCAGATGCCTGCTGGCGCAGGTCCTCGGCCTCATCGGTGGCCAGATAACCCGTGGCGGTATCCAGCAGGTTGATCGTTTGCAGCCAGGCTTCCCGCTGGGTGGCAACATTCTGTCTCCGCCAGGGCGGCCTGGGCGATCACTTGGGCTTGCTCGAAAATATTGCTCGTACTGCTGGTTGCGCCCGATCTGGGCATACACCAGGCGCGGCAATTGTGACCACCAGCAGGGGGACAGCCACGGCAATAAAGGCCATCGTACCGGTGGGGATCTTGATCAGTTCTTCGCTGGGCATCACTCGCTGGAGTAATTTCTTCAACCCGCCGAAGATTTTCCCGCCGAATCCCTGCACGCTCTGAAGTCCTTTGAGCAAGGCGGGGGCCAGTCTGGCGGCGGCTTCACGCGCTTGCAGGGAGGTCGTCCGGTCCTCGGACTTTTGGGAACGTGGCTCTTCCGGTTCCCAGCTGATCGCTGAGGGGGCGAATTCCGGCTTATGGAAGGTATCCGGCTGTTCTCCCGCAGAACGGCTCTCCACGCGCTTGCGGATCTCCGGCTGGGGCTGCTCCGTGAAGGGTGGGGTAGGTTTGGGTTGTGCTGATTGAGGCGGTGCAGATGTTTCTGCGGCCGGTTCGTCCAGGGGAATACGCTCTGGTGCAGGCTGCAGGCTTTTTGGCTGCTTCCCGGGGAGGCACAGAAGGCTGTGGGACACCGGGCGCCTGGAGCAGGTGCAACTGACCGCTGCCAGGTTCCGCATTCAGCATCAATCCCACCAGGTTCTCGCCGGCATCGGACATGAAACGCTTCTGGGCCTGATGCAGCGAAGCGCCGTAAGCGGCGGTGAAGGTATTGGCATCCCAGCCGTCCGGCAGGGTGGTGGAGAAGAGGAACTTGTCACCGGCGGAGAACTGCATCTGGGAGTAGTACACCGTCGGTGTACGGCTGCTGCCCAGACCGCGCATATTCAGGTTTTCATCCTGGAGATAATCCACTTTGCCCGGCACCAGTCCGAAGGGATGTCCCGGGCCGCACTGGGCCAGGAAGAGCAAGTCCCCGCGCACCACGATCACCCCGATCGACCCTGTCACCTGCGGCTTTTCCCCGGCATATTTCAGGTTCAGGTTGAGGACCAGGTTATTGAGGTCTTCGATCAGTTTCCCGCATGGCAGAGGTGGTGGACCCGGTCTTTTGATAATAGATCCCTTCCAGGCGGGTAAGCAGATCGGTCATGCGCTCGTCTGAGAAAGCAGGCACATCGAATGAGAGCAGCATGATCAGCCGGTCCGTCTTGCGGCTGCGGGAGGCGCGGCGCGGCGGTTCGGCGAGATGCAAGCCCGGCAGGGCAGCCAGATCGCGGCCAGCCTGACGGTATAGAGGGATTACTTTCAGGTCAGTTTCTGTCATACGTTTTGTGTTTGTGGTTGTGTTGTCATCCATTATAACTGGTAAAATCTATCCGGGTATTGGCCCGATAGCCTCCAATATTTAGGATTGGAAAGGTAATGATCGAACTAGAAATCATCCGGTCGGAAGAAGCATGGGACGCACTTTCCGAACCCTGGAACAACCTGCTTACCAAGTCCATTACGAATGTGCCCTTTCTGCGGCACGAGTTTTTATCCGCCTGGTGGCAGCACCGCGGCGGCGGTGAATGGTCTGCCGATGACCGGCTCTCCATCATCACTCGGTCGGGACGAGACAGGTGAACTTGCTGCCGCTCTTCCATTATTTATAAGCAAGAAAATCATGCCGGAGAACCGGCGTTGATCGGGCTGGGCAGCGTGGAGATCGCCGATTTTCTCGATCTGCTGGCCCTGCCGGAATTGCTGGATGAGTTCCTGGATGCCGCCCTGGCCCACCTCACCGGCCCGGATGCGCCCGCCTGGGGTTCGCTGGAACTGTTCAACCTGCTGGAAGAGTCTCCCAGTCTGCCGGCGCTGGCCGCCGCGGCAGAGAAGCATGGCCTGAACTTTCACCAGGAGCGGCTGCAACCGTCCCCTATTATCTCCCTGCCGGATTCGTTCGATGCCTATCTGGAACGCCTGGATGGCCGCTACCGCCGCGAGATGGTGCGCAAGATGCGCAATGCGCTGCGCTACTTCATCCCAGTGACGATCAGTAAGGTGGGGGCTGACGATGATCTCAGCGCCGAGATGGAAGATTTCTTTGCCATGATGCGCGAGGAAACCGATAAGGCAGGCTTCCTCAACGAGGCGATGGAAGCCCAGATGCAGGCGATTGCCCGTGCCGCGTTCGATAACGGCTGGCTGGACCTGCGCTTCATGAACGTGGGCCGGGAGAAAGCCGCCGGTTATCTGAACTTCACCTATAACAACCGGGTCTGGGTGTATAACTCGGCCCGGGCAAGCAAGTTCGACAGCCTTTCACCGGGGATCAGCCTGATGGGCTTGCTGATCGAGGAAGCGATCGAAGCCGGGAATACCGACTTTGACCTGATGCGCGGCGATGAGGACTATAAATACCAGCTTGGCGGCGTGGACCGCTGGGTGGTCAAGGCGGTAGTCAGCCGCTGATCGAGGAGGAGATATGATGTTTGAAGTAGATCGGATCCGCAGCAAATTCCCAGGGTTGGCTACGAGGGGCGGTCTTCTTTGATAACCCGGCCGGCACCCAGATCGCACAATCGGCGATTGACCGCATAACCCAGTATTTAATCAACACGAATGCCAATCACGGCGGCACGTTTGCCACCAGCATTGAGTCGGATGCGCTGGTGGATGATGCCCGCCTTGCGGCGGCGGAGTTCCTGGGGGCGAGCCGTCCGGAAGAAGTCGTCTTCGGGCCGAATATGACCACCCTGACGCTGCACATCAGCCGCTCGATTGCCAATCAGCTCTCGGCGGGGGATACGATCGTGGTCACCCGCCTGGACCATGACGCCAACATCACCCCCTGGACATTGATCGCCGAGGATAAGGGCCTCAACGTTGAGTGGGTCGATTTCGATGTCGAGACCGGCAAGCTCCGCCTGGAGACCCTGGAAGCCGCCCTGGAGAAGAAGCCCAAACTGGTTTCGGTGGGCTATGCCTCCAATGCGCTGGGGACGATCAACCCGGTCAAGCAGATCACTGAGATGGCGCATGATGCCGGGGCCTGGGTGTTCGTGGACGCCGTCCAGTACGCCCCGCATGGGATCATTGATGTCCAGGCGCTGGATATCGAATTCCTGGCCTGCTCGGCGTATAAATTCTATGGCCCGCATATCGGGCTGCTGTACGGCAAGTATGACCTGCTGGATGAAATGAAAGCCTACAAGGTGCGCCCGGCATCGGACCTGCCGCCCGGCAAATATGAGACCGGCACGGGGAGCTTTGAGGGGATTGCCGGGGTATTGGGCGCGCTGGAGCAGTATGCCTGGATCGGAAAGGAATTTGGCGCCCCGGCGGATGAATCCCGCCAGAGTTTGCTGCGCGCCGGCATGGCAGCCACCCGGACCTACGAAGAATCCCTGAGCAAGGCTCTGCTCACCCGGTTGCAGGCGATCCCGGAGGTGACGATCTACGGGCAGGATGATGCCGAAGATGTCAGCCAGCGGGTGCCGACCGTGGCGATCAACCTGAAGGGCAAACATCCCGAGCAGGTGGCTAAGGCGCTGGCGGAGCGTGACATCTATGTGTGGAGCGGGAATTACTACGCCCTGTCGGTCACCGAGCGGCTGGGGGTGGAAGACAGCGGCGGGATGGTGCGCATTGGGGCAGCCCAGTACAACACCGTGGAAGAGATCGAAAAGCTGGGCGCCGCTCTGGAGGAGATTGCCAGAGAGTAGCCAGGTTTGAGGACGTCTATTTTCCTGCTTGGCTGCTGAAACGAAAACGCCGATCAGCGCAATCACCGCCCCGGCCATGAAGCCGAGGCTGGTGCCGCGGAACAAAGCATCGGCGGCATTCCCAGCCAACTGGGTGGTGAAGATCGCCCCGGCCAGACCAATCCCCAATACCATCCCAAAATTGCGGGCGGTGCCTTGCACTCCGGAGGCGATCCCCTGATGCGACCTGGGTGCGGCGCCCATCAGGGCGCTGGTGTTGGGCGAGATGAACATGCCGGTGCCCAGCCCAGCCAGCACTAGCCCGAGAATGACCATCCAGAGACTGCTGTCCCCCCCAAGTCTGGAGAGCAACCAGTAGTCCAGCGGCAAGCACCCCCATCCCGATCATCCCCGGCTTACGGGAACCAAAACGGTCTGAGAAGCTGCCGCTGATTGGAGCGGCAATCGCCATAATGATCGGCTGGGCGGTGAGGATCAGCCCGGCTCTGGCCGGGTTCAGTCCCAAGCCCTGGATCAGGTAGAAAGGCATCAGGAAGATGATGCTGTAAATGGCAATGTAGTTGAGGATCGCGGCCGCCGTTGAAGCTGAGAACAGGGGCACCCTGAACAGGCTCAGGTCGAGCATCGGGGATTCGGAGCGTTTTTCGATCCAGATAAACACGCCCAGAAAGACGGCGGCCAGGGCAAGTAATCCGATGACCAGCGGCGATCCCCAGCCCCATTCGGAACCCTGGTTGAGGCCCAGCATCAGGCTGGTAAGCCCGGCCATGAAGGCAAGCGCCCCGGGGATATCGAATCGCTGGCCGCCGGCAGCCGGGGCATCTTTGGGGATGAACACCAGGCTGAGGATCAATGCCAGAGAGCCGATCGGGACGTTGATGTAGAACACCGACCGCCAGCTGATGGTCTCGGTCAGCCAGCCGCCCAGGGAGGGGCCGATCGTCAGGCCGAGATAGGTCATCGTGGAGGCCAGCCCAAAGGCGCGCCCGCGCTGCTCCGGGGGAAAATTGCCGGTGATGATCGCCGGGGCATTTGAAGCCAGCATGGCCCCGCCAACCGCCTGGATGCCGCGGAAGACGATCAGCGATGTTGTGGACCAGGCTGACCCGCACATAATGGAACTGACGACAAAGATACCGAAAGCCCACAGGTACACGGTCTTGTGGCCGCGCAGGTCGCCGAGACGGCCGAAGGTCAGCAGCAGGCCGCTGAGCACCAGCAGATAAACCGTAACGATCCACTCGACGGTGGTCACATCGCTATTGAAGGCGTCTCTCAGCACGGGCAGGATGATATTGACCACGCTGCCGTCCAGGGAGGACATCAGCGAGCCGGTCCCCACAGCGATCAGCACCCACCATTTGTTGTCGATTGATTTCGTCATGATCTCCTCAATGCGCACACGGGAATGGATGGCGCAGTTGCAGCCTGTGTTTTGCGGAGAATTTTACTACAGGGTGGTGTGAGCAGGAGCCCGAAAAGTTCACTCGACTGGTTGGAGGATGATCTCTACCGGGTCGCAGGCACAGAACAGGCAGTCAAAGCCGCCAAGTTTGACGAGGGCTGGTTGGTAGCCCTCCACATTGACCTCGAAGACAAAGCTGTCGGTATCGTGCAGGAAGACTTCAAAGGAGAAGCGTCCATCTTCGTCTGTGGCGGCTTGGTACTCGCCTTTGGTTGGGGAACAGTTGCTGACCTGCTTGAAATCGACGGGCATCCCGGAGAATTCATTCCCCGGGGCGGCTGAGTCCAGATAGACAAAGCCCTCCAGCGTGCAGCTCCACCCGGTACATGGATCCGGGGTGGGGGTGGCGGTGACAGATTCGGCTGGGTTAAGTTCGGCGGGAGTGGGGTCAACGGGGATAGGTTCCGCGGGGAACGGTTCGGCGGTGCAGGCAGACAGGAGGAGCTGCAGGATCAGGAGAACCAGGATCGGGGTGAAAGCGGTTTTTATTTTCATCATATCTCTCCATCCTGATTATAGTGCAGAAATCCCCGTTACCAGATCAAAACTGTTACACAGGCGCTGAGGGCGGCCAATAACAAGGCGAACAGTGGGGCAGCCACAAACGAGCGTCGGATGTGAACCTTCATCTGCTCCCGATCCATCGAGTCAGGCAGTTGGAGAAACGACGGGCGCCAATGTCCGATCACCCACCAGTCAATCACCAGGGTGTCATACACGATCAGGATCAGGATCAGGGTCAGGTTGAGGCCGAACAGTGGCCAGAATTTGAGCATAGCAACCTGCCGCACCAGACTGAGATAGTTTGTCAGGGTCATGAAGCTGACGATCAGCACCAGGAAAGCCAGCATGGTTAGCAGGCCTTTGAGCGGCATTTCCTCTTTCAGGTGCCCCTCTTCATTACGGGCAGCATACACCCGCCCGCTGCGGAACAGGTAGACCACGATGATGCTGAAGGCAATAATCCCGACTAGGCTCCAGAGGAGCAGATAGCTGGAGATTAGCGTGGGGAACATGATTACTCCTTGTGAAAAGACTAATATATAAATTAGTTAAATCTAATTATAGATAAACCTCGACCAGATGTCAATAATTGAAGATCCCCACCTCTCCGACTTCCGCGCCAATCAAATCTGTCATATAATCCATAGCAGAATGCCGATTCTTGAAGCCAATGCCTTTGAATTTTTCAGCCGCAGCCCGGATCAGACCCGGCGGGTTGGCATGCGCCTGGGAGCGCTGCTTCAGCGCGGCGATGTGGTCTGCCTGGACGGCGATCTCGGCGCGGGCAAGACCACCTTGGTACAGGGCTTGGCGGCCGGATGGGGATCCACGGATGCGGTCTCCAGCCCGACATTCGTGCTTGTCAATATCTACCGCCGGGCAGATGCAGAGCGTCTCGCCCATCTGGATGCCTACCGTCTGGACAGCCCGATGGATGCCGAAGCCCTGGACCTGGATGCCCTGCTGGCCGATGGACCGCTGGTGGTCGAGTGGGCCCAGAAGATCATCCCCTCCCTCCCGGAGGAACACCTGCTCCTAAAGATGGACTACGTCCAGGAAGAGCACCGCAGTATGAAATTCATTGCCAATGGAAAGCGTTATGAGAACCTGCTGTCTAACCTGCAAAAAAATATTTTCCAGGGGGCCTGATGCTGCTTGCCATTGATACCGCTACCAGCAAGATCGGGATTGCTCTGTTCGATGGGGTGACCATCTACCACGAAGCCGTCTGGCAAAGCCCCTACCGCCACACGGTAGAACTCGCCCCGGCGATCGAATCCTCGCTGGCCCGCACCAACTGCTCGATCGACGATGTCGAAGCCATCGGGCTGGCGATCGGGCCGGGATCCTATACCGGTTTACGCATTGGCGCGGCCGTCGCCAAAGGACTGGCGCTGGCCCGCAGCCTGGACCTGATCGCCGTGCCGACTTTCGAGATCCTCACGGCGGCCTTCCCGCCCAAGCCGGACCTGCAACTGGCAGCCGTCCTGAAGGCCGGGCGCGGCCGCTTCTCTGTTGGCTGGTACCAGGCTGAGGAAGATGTCTGGCAGCCTGCTGGCGAGCCAGATCTCTACACCCCCGAAGAGCTTGTCCAAGGCGATCAACACACCGACTCTGGTGTGCGGTGAACTGACCGAAGAATTGCGTAAAATTTTGGGCCGCAAGCACAAGAACGTGATCCTGGCATCACCGGCGGCCATGTCTTGCGCCGCCCGGCGCTGCTGGCCGAACTGGCCTGGGCACGCTGGCAGGCTGGAGATACGGATGACCCTGAAACCATTGCACCGGTTTACTTGCAGACCAATCAGAATATCCCTGGGTGAATTATGAAACCAACTGACCACGCCGAAACGGCGATCACCATCCGTAGCATGACAGCGGAAGACCTGACACGCGTCCACGAACTGGACCAGCTGTGCTTTCCCGCCCCCTGGTCGCTGCGCACCTTCCAGCAGGAATTGGAAGAGAACCAGGCCTCCAGCCAGTGGGTTGCTGCTGCTGGACGAATCTGCCGGCACACCCGGTCTGATCGTGGGGGTGATCGTCACCTGGCTGGTGGTGGATGAAGTCCATATCGCTACCCTCTCGGTGGACCCGGACTACCGCCGGAGCAAGATCGCCTCCCGATTGATCTGCACCGCCCTGCGGGACGGGGTCTCCCGCGGCGCAACTGCCTCCACCCTGGAGGTGCGCGCCAGCAATGCCGCTGCCCAACGGCTGTATTACAGATTTGGCTACCAGTTGATGGGCCGCCGCCCGGGCTATTATCAGGATAACGGCGAGGATGCCATTTTGCTGACCCTGCATGATATGGATGAGATGCACCTGGATATTATTGGCTGCAAGAAATAACACTCGATATGTCATTATTGGAGGTTGATGTTGGACCGAGAACAGATCCTGTCCCAGATCGCAGAAGAGACCGCCACCTGCACCAGGTGCAATCTGCAATTCTCCCGCAAGATGTCCGTCCCTGGCTCAGGGCCGGTAGATGCCGAGATCATGTTCATCGGCGAGGGGCCGGGCTTCCATGAGAATGAACAGGGCCAACCTTTTGTTGGGGCGGCGGGTCGTTTTCTGGAGGAACTGCTGCAGAATGTCGGCCTCAGCCGGGAGCAGGTCTTCATCACGAACGTGGTAAAATGCCGTCCGCCCGGCAACCGGGACCCGCAAAATGAAGAACTGCAAGCCTGCGATGGCTACCTCCAGCGGCAGATCCAGGCGATCAACCCCAAAGTGATCGTCACCCTGGGACGCTTCTCGATGCAAAAATTCCTGCCCAATGCCAAGATCAGCCAGGCGCATGGGCAGGCTGTACGGGTCAAGGGCCGTCTGGTGGTGCCCTTTTATCACCCGGCGGCCGCCCTGCACCAGCCCTCCCTGCGGCCCACGGTGGAGGCTGATTTTGCCCGCCTGCCGGAATGGATTGATAAAGCTGGCGATATTCCGGAATATGTAGAACAAGTTGAGCCTGAACGGGATGAGGATAAGCCCGAGCAGCTGAGCCTGTTCTGATTAATGACGAGGTTCGAATGACGACAAGTCAGACAAAGATTACAGAAGAAATTTGAAGACCGCACTGCCAGAATCGCCATCCTGGGGATGGGCTATGTCGGACTGCCGCTGGCAGTTGTGTTTGCCGAGGCCGGATTCGAAGTCACCGGGATCGACCCGGATGAGCGCAAGATCAAAGCGCTGAACGAACCGCAACAGCTATATTGGCGATGTGACCACCGAAGAAGTCGCCCGGCTGGTGGATGCTGGCAAACTGAAGGCCACCACCGATTTCTCCGCCATCCAGGAGATGGACGCCGATCAGCATCTGTGTGCCCACCCCGCTGCGCAAGACCGGCGACCCGGATCTCTCCTATATCATCACAGCCACCGAGGATATCAAGAAATACCTGCATCCCGAGATGGCGATCGTGCTGGAATCGACCACCTACCCCGGTACGACCCGCGAGCTGCTCCTCCCCGAACTGACCGAAGGCACTGACCTCAAGATCGGCGAGGATCTCTTCCTGGCCTTCTCCCCGGAGCGGGTGGACCCCGGCCGGGAGGACTGGACCACTTCCAATATGCCCAAAGTGATGGGCGGGATCACCCTGGCTTGCAGTGATATGTGCACCCTGTGGTACGGCCAGGCGCTGGAGAGTGTCGTGCGGGTGACCTCTGCTGAGGTGGCTGAGATGGCCAAGCTGCTGGAGAACACCTTCCGGATGGTCAATATCGGCCTGGTCAACGAGATGGCGATCATGTGCGACCGGCTGGGCGTGGATGTATGGGAAGTGATCGACGCTGCCGCCACCAAACCGTTCGGCTTCATGAAGTTCACCCCCGGGCCCGGGCTGGGCGGGCACTGCATCCCGATCGATCCCCTGTATCTCTCCTGGAAGCTCAAGGCGCTGAATTACAACGCCCGCTTCATTGAGCTGGCTTCCGAGATCAATACCAACATGCCCCGCTATGTGGTCAGACGCATGCAGGATGCCCTCAACGACAAACTGGGCAAGCCGCTCTCCGGCACAAAGATGCTGGTGCTCGGGGCGGCCTATAAACCGGATATTGATGATATTCGCGAATCACCGGCCCTGGATGTGATCGGGCTGCTGAAAGAGAAGAAAGCGGAGGTCAGCTACCATGACCCCTATATCCCCCGGATCACACATGACGGCTGGCACATGGACAGCGTCCCCGACCTGATGGCCGCGGTATCAGAAGCGGACTGCGTGGTGGTGATCACCAATCACAGCAGCTATGATTATGCCGCCATCTATGACAGGCGCCGATCTGATCGTGGATACCCGCAACGCCTACGGCATTCATGAAAGAAGGACGGGAAAAGCTGGAGCTGCTCTAATGGCCAAATATCTTGTCACCGGCGTTGCCGGGTTCATTGCCAGCAAGGTCGCCGAGATGCTGCTGGCTGATGGCCACAGCGTGATCGGGATTGATAATCTCAACGATGCCTACGATGTACGCATGAAAGAATACCGGCTGGGATCTGCTCGAAAGCGCAGTCCGGATTTTTCCTTCCACCAGCTGGATATTTCCGACCGGGAAAGCGTCTTCGGACTGCAGGATCAGGCAGAGGGCAGTGCCGCGGTGATCAATCTGGCTGCCCGGGCCGGGGTGCGCGCCTCGGTGGAAGACCCCTGGGTGTACGTGGATACCAATATGACCGGCACGCTCAATCTGCTGGAACTGTGCCGCAGGCTGGAGATCCCCAAGATGGTGCTAGCCTCCACCTCCAGCGTGTACGGCCAGAACGTGCCCCTGCCCACCCCGGAAGAAGCCAGCAACAACCTGCCTCTCCAGCCGTATGCCGCCTCCAAACTGGGGGCCGAGGCGATGGCGCATGCCTACCACTTCCTGCACGATATCGATGTCAGTGTGGTGCGCTATTTCACCGTCTACGGCCCGGCCGGACGACCGGATATGGTCATGTTCCGCTTTGCCAAGTGGCTGATCGACGGCACGCCGCTGCACCTCAACGGGGATGGCAGCCAGTCGCGCGGCTTCACCTATGTGGATGACATCGCCCGCGGCACGATCCAGGCGCTGCGCCCGCTGGGATATGAGATCATCAACCTGGGCGGGCATGAGACCATCACCATCCTGGAATTGATCACGCTGATGGAAAAGATCACCGGCAAATCTGCCGAGATCATCCATCATCCCTTCCCCAAAGCGGATATGCTCACCAACCACGCCGATACCCGAGAAAGCCCGCCATCTGCTTGAATGGACCCCAGAGGTCGGGCTGGAAGAAGGCGTGACCAATACTGTCCAGTGGTATCTCGACCACATGGACTGGGCCAAGGACCTGGACGTCGGCCTGTGAAACTGATCCGGCGGGTGATCGCCTACTTTCGTAAGGATGGGCCGCTGAACCGGGTACTGCTCAATACGGGGTACCTGTTCAGCAGCAACACCCTGGGCATGTTCATCAGCGCGGTACAGAGCATCCTCGTTGCCCGGATGATCGGCGTGCTGGGTGTTGGCCTGGTCGCCAATATCACCAAATTCACCACCAATACCAGCCAACTGCTTTCCTTCCGCATGGGCGAGCTGGTGGTCAGCTATGCCGGGCAGTTCTGCAAGCAGGGGGAGAAGGAAAAAGCCGCCTCTGTGCTGCGCTCGGCGGGGATCATTGAAGCGCTCACCTCCGTTTTCAAATTCATTGTGGTGCTGGTCTTTGCCCCGCTGGTGGCAACTTATCTCGTACGCCGCCCTGAATTAACCCCACTGTTCATCTTTTACAGCATATTCGGTTTTCGGCAACCTGACGGCACAAACCTCGCAGGCGGCCCTGGAGATCTTTAACCGCTTCGATCTGCTGGCGCTGCTTAACCTGGCCCAGAATATTCTCTCTTTTGGGGTGATTGCTGTGGCGTTTCTTCCGCGGCGGCACGATCGCGGATGTGGTCACTGCTTACCTGATCGCCAAATTATTCAACGGCATTGCCCTGCTGGTGTTCTCGCTGATCTACGCCAGACGTGAGCTGGGCAGAGGGCTGGTGGAAGGTTTCCAACGCCAGAGCAGATCAGGCGCAAAGGAATTTTGGCGGTTCGCGGTCAGCAGCAACCTGAGCGCCACGGTCAAACTGGTGGCCCAGGAAAGCGAAGAGCTGTGGATCACCTATCTGCTCTCTCCGCTGGCGGCAGGCTATTACAACACCGCCATGAAGGTGATCGCCATGGTGTTGCTGCCGATCAACCCCTTCATCCAGCCCACCTTCCTCGAGATCACCACCCAGGCTGCCCGCAGGCAGTGGGACCGGCTCAAGGATCTGCTGCGCAAGACCACTACCATCGCCGCTGCCTGGACCCTGGGTGTCGGACTGCTGCTGGTCAGCCTCGGCTGGTGGATCATTCCGCTGGCCTACGGTGAGGAATTTGCCCCTAGCAATGGGGCAGCCATGATCCTGCTGGTCGGCTTTGGCGCGGCCAATATCCTCTACTGGAACCGCCCGATGCTGCTGGCGCTTGAAAGGCCAGTCTATCCGCTGGTGGTCTCCACGATCGCCATGGTGGTCAAGGTCGGGCTGTCACTGTGGCTGGTGCCGCAGTTTGGCTATCCTGATGCAGGCCGGGCTGCTTTCCGGGTTCCTGGTGGTCACCGTCGGGCTGAATGCCTGGCAGGGATTGCGCACGATCCACCTGCGCGAAGCAGAGGATAAGGCTGCCGGACTTCTCCAGACAGACGCTACTGAGGTCACCGGAGTATGAGGATCTGCTGTATCGCCCCTTCCCGGATCCCGTCGGAGACGGCCAACAGCATCCAGGCGATGAAGGCTTGCGGTGCGTTGGCCCAACTGGGGCATGAGGTCATCCTGATCGCCCCCGGATTTGGGCCGCAGGCCGATACTGAGCAGGCCAAATGGGAGTTACTGGCGAGGCAATATGGTTTGAGCGTTCCCTTCCGGGGTGTTTATTTGCCGCCGTTTGACGGCTATCTAGCCCGCAGGATCTTCCCCTGGCGGGCAGTTCTTTTGGCCCGCCGCCTGAAACCCGACCTGATCTACACCTGGATGATCCAGAGCGCCGTGATGGGGCTGGTGTTTGGTCTGCCGGTGACCCTTGGAACTTCATGATGTCCCCGCTGGCCGGTTTGGGCGCATCTGGTACCGCTGGTTCCTGCGTCTGAAAGGGCAGAAGAACCAGATGGTCATCACCCAGGCGCTGGCTGATGCGCTTGAGGCTGATTATGATGAACCCATGCCGCCGACGATGATCGCCCCCAATGGGGTTGACCTCAGCCGGTATCAGGATCTGCCATCCCCCGCCGAAGCCCGCCGCCAGTTGGGATTGCCCGATTTGCCCACCACTGCCTGCACCGGACACCTGTATGAGGGCCGCGGCGTGGAGCTGTTCCTCGCTCTGGCCGACAGGATGCCTGAGGTGCAGTTCCTGTGGGTGGGCGGCCGCCCCAAAGATGTACAGCACTGGCAGGCCAGAGCGGCAGAGGCCGGGCTGGCGAATGTCTCCTTCCCCGGATTTGTGCCCAATGCCGATCTGCCGCTCTACCAGGCCGCTGCCGATATCCTGCTGATGCCGTACCAGCAGCAGGTCGGGGGCAGCAGTGGAGAAGCGCCGGTAAAATTCTTCAGTTCGATGAAGATGTATGAATATATGGCTGCCAACCGCCCGATCATTTCCAGCGATCTGCCAGTGATCCATGAGGTCCTCGACGCGGACAGGCGGTCTACTGCCCGCCGTCCGATGTTGAAAGCTGGCAGCAGGCTATCCAACGCCTGCTCTCCGATCCTGGCGAAGCGGCCAGTATGGCAGCCAAAGCCCGCCAGCAGGTCACACCTTTCTCATGGGTGGTGCGCGCCAAAAAAGCGCTGGATGGGTTCCCGAAATGAAACGCCTGAAAGCCGTCATCTACAAATATCCCTGGCTGGCTCACGCCCTGGCAGTGATCGGCGCGGTCTGGTATGCCGTCACAGACCTGGTGGCTCTCCCGCCATCTGACCACCATGATTTTGGACGAGAGCATGTATGTCTATAAGGGCTGGCTGTTCGTCACCGGGCAGTATCCTGCCTACCAGGACTACGGCCCGCTGACCAATCACATGCCGCTTGCTTTCATCATTCCCGGGATTATCCAGAAAATCTTCGGCCCGGGGATGGCGACTGCCCGGGTGTTCGCTTTCATCACCGGGCTGGTGATGCTGGCAGGTTTCTGGCTGGCCTTTACCCGCCTGGGAGGCAAATGGTGGGGGACGTTCATCATCTGGGTGCTGGCGCTCAGCCCTATCTGGCAGGTCTGTCTTCAGCCAGGGGCTGACCCAGGGGCTGGTGAATGCTCTTCATTGCCTGGGGTTTTGTCCTCCTGATCGGGGAAGAACGCAGCAACCGGCAGGTATTCTTTTCCGGGGTTATGTTTGCCCTGGCGGTGATGACCCGCATCAATACCCTGCCGATTTTGGGGCTGATGGTGCTGTACGTCTTCTGGCAGCACGGCTGGCGCAAAGGGTCTGATCGCGGCTGCCGGCGGATTGACGGTGTCTGTGATCGTGCTGGCATTCTTCTGGCCCGATGTGCTGAAGTTCATCTCCGGCTGGATCCCGGAAGGTTTACTGGGCTTTGTGGAGCCTTACCGCAGCCCGTGGAGCCAGCAGCATGTCCCTGATGGGTTCGGCTATTGGCCGCTGTCTGCCTGGCTGAGGGACACCAACAGCCAGCAGTGGGACGGTGTGCGGGCTTTTGCTGAAGCGGTCAACTTCAATCTGCTCCCCTTCCTGGCTGTTATTAGTACCCTGATCCTCTGGCCGCGCCGCGAGGGTTGGGCCGGTACTCACCGCCAGCGCTTGAGCGTGATATTGGTGCTGATCTGGTTGGTAATGGCCGGGATGCATATCTGGGTGGCGCTCTCCGGGAAAAGCTGCCGGTTCTTCTGCCTGGCGGGTTACTTCACCTTCTTTAATTTTTTGGCCCTCTTGCTGCTGCCGGCTGCTTTCTCCCATTGGAACCGCCAGCAGCCCGTCTGGCGGGGGATATTGGGCATGGGCTTGCTGTTTGGCCTGGTGACCGCTACATTATACGCCGCCGGCTACCGCATGCGCTGGCTGTTCGATCGCTGGTATCACCTGATGCACACCGAGATCCCGCGCATTACCAATGGGCAGATCCTGTGGGATCAAAAAGGTCTGCTGCTCAGCCTGTTTGAGTCGGTCTTCAAGGTCAAGTACGATTTCCTGGTGGAGATCCTGCCTAATTACCTCTATTGGGTGCTGCTGGTGATCCTGGTCTTTGGGCTCGTGCCGCTCATCTGGCGGCTGGTGATGGGAGAGAAGCGCTGGTACAACTCGCTGGCCTGGTTCGCTTTCGTGCTGTTCATCGGATTGGGCGCAGCGCTGGGGCCAACGCATCTGTTCACTTACGATACGGCGGTGATCGCCTGTGATGAGGATGTGGTTGCCAGCCACGAGCAGGTAGGTGGAGAACTGGCCGGACTGATCGAGCCTGACTCGCTTGTTTACCACACCCTGACCTCCAACATGCTGTTCCTCTATCTTCCAGAGATTGAAATCTTCCCGCCGCAGTTGAATACTGGTTTTAACTTCGTTTACCAGTCTGATCCCTCCGAAAGTGATGAGATCTACCGCTTCAGCTACTGGGATGAGTACCTTGACCGGGAATGGTTGTCCCAAGCGGATGTACTGCTGATCCCCAATCAATTGGCGGATGACTGGCAGGAAGTCATCAACTCGCCCGAGTGGCAGCAGATCGGCGAGGTTGGGCCTTATGAGAGCTGCCGCCCAAATCAGACCGTGATCCATATACTGGAAAGAATGAGATCTGATGAGTAACGCGTCCCCCGAGAAGAAGAAAATGTCCCCTGTCCAGCTGCTCCGTATTGCCGGCAGCATCATCGCGGTGGGGCTGCTGATCTGGCTCTTGGTCCAGCAGGACTGGCGGGAGATCGGGCAGAACGTGGCTGCGATCGGCTTGGAGCGTTTTTTGCTGGCGGTCGGTTTGTTGCTGCTCTCGCGGCTGGCGATTTCCTTCCGCTGGTATGCTTTGCTGCGCGGCGCAGATCAGGATGTGACCTACTTCTCCTCGCTGCGCCTGACCTTTGCTGGGCTGTTCGGCAATAACTTCCTGCCCTCGACCATTGGCGGCGACGGCATCCGGCTGGCCGGGGCGATCCAGGCCGGCTGGAACGGGGCAGTGGTGGCCGCCTCTCTGGTGATGGACCGGCTGGTGGGGATGGCCGGGATGGCGACTTTCCTGCCATTCTCTGTGCCAGGTTTGCTGGCACATTTCAAGGCTGGCAGGCATCTCGGCGGGACGGTCCTTTCACTGGCTGCCGTTCCCCAGCCGGAAGATCCTGCCGCCAAGGAACCCAACCCGCTGAAGAAATTAATCAAAAAGATCTGGCGGGTAGTACGGCGCATCTGGGAGACGATCGTGCTGTGGGGCAAACGTCCGCAAACCCTGGTGCTGCCCTTGGTCTTCACCTTCGCCCACATGGCCTTCACCTTCGGGATGGTCTGGGTGATCCTCCAGGGGTTGGGCGACCCGCTCAGCTTCTGGACGGTTGGCGGTTTGTGGGTGCTGGTCTACTTCATCACCTTGCTGCCGATCTCGATTGGGGGGATTGGCTTGCAGGAGTGGTCGATCCTGTTCGCTTACACTCAACTGGGCGGGGTGAGTGAAACCCACAGTCTGACCCTGGCGTTGCTCTTCCGCACCCTGATGATGTTGACCAGTCTGCCTGGAGCAATATTTGTCCCCAGTATCCTCGAACGGCGCAAAAAGGCGGTTTGAGCGAACTAACCAGAAATTTTTGAGAGGGAAAAATGGAGATTAGACAGGCGAATGAACTTGATGTGCTGGTTTTGTCCCGGATGAATGTGCATGTCCAGCAACTGCATGCGGAAGCGTATCCAGACCTGTTCAAGATACCCGAAAGCGATGATTTTGCCGCTCCCCTCTTCACCGCGATGCTCGAAGACCCAGAGAAAACCATTTTTATCGCTAAAGAAGATATTCCAGTCGGGTATATCGTCCTGCGCGTCTCACAGCGTGAGGAAAACACGTTCATGCATGCCTGGCGACTTCGTGTATATCGATCAGATCTGCGTTCAGCCGGAACATCAGGGCAAAGGTGTGGGAACCGCTTTGATGGCGCAGGCTGAAAAACTGGCGGAAGAAGAGGGCATGGATTTCGTCGGGCTGGATAGTTGGGATTTCAATACCGAGCGCGCATGAATTCTTCTTCTCGCAGGGATACCAGACCTACAACCTGCGGATGTGGAAGAAGGCCGGGGAGTGAAGATCAAATCGGGGGAATCAGGCGGGTAAACCAAATCAACCAATTCCTGAAATTGCTTCTTTTTGTGAAACAAGAAATCTGCTAAAGTGTATCTGGATGGATTACTCACAACGAGGAGGATACAGATGAAAAAACAAGAAGGTTTTACTCACGGTTTTTTTTGTATGGATACTGGTTTCACTGGCCTGTGCAACACTCTCCGGGGGAGCGGGGAACGGTGGCCAGAATACGAATACCCCAGCTGAAGAGATCTCTGAACCCGCCCTGCCTGCAGAACCGGTGATGGTCGAGATCCGCCAGTGGGGAAGTTCTGCAACGGCCAGCTCTCAATATACCGATGATGATTGGTCAGCCTGGCATGCCACCGGCGCGCCAAATACGCTGGAGTGCGGGGATTTTGAGACTGCCTGGGCTTCCTATGACTCCAACACCATCGAGACCCTGACGATCTATTACGATACCGCCGTGTATGCCACCCGGGTCACGATTTATGAAACCTATAATCCGGATCAGGTGGTCAAGGTGGAGTTGATCGATGTGAACGGCAGCACCCACCAGGTTCTGTCGCAGCAGCCTCATGAGGCAGGCTGTCCCTATCTGCTGAAGGTCGATTTTGAAGCCACCGATTTTCTGGTGGATGCCGTTCGGGTGACGGTCGATCAATCCCAGACCTCTGCCTGGAATGAGATCGACGCCGTCGAGCTGGCCGGGTTGGTTGAAGACCAGGCGGCGCAGCCCCAGTCTCCATCGGCGCCAGGGCCGCAGCCGGCCGCCCAGTTGGGGGATCTGAAAATCCCCGGCGGGAGGAGCTGGATGGTGGATGAGGATTCGTCCGGGATGGAGTTCGGCACCTTTGGCGATATTGCAGTCAGTGATGATGGGCGCATCTTTGTACCCGATAATGGCAACGGAATCCTGGTATTTGACCTGAACGGGAAATATCTGGAAACATTTGAGCATGATGATTTCGTCAACCCGACAGATGTGAAGATCGGCCCGGATGGAAACCTGTATGTCGCCGACTGGGGCGCTGACAAGGTCTTCATCCTCTCTACGGATGGGGATCTCCTCTCCAGCTTTGGGGAATCCGGCAAGGGCACGGGGCAGTTCGGCACCTTTGGCCCCAAATCTGTGGCGGTTGGCCCGAATAACACCGTCTTTGTGGTGGATGATAATCGGGATGAGGATAATAACCCCTTCATGCGGTTGATGTGGTTCACCAAGGATGGAGATTTCCTGGGAGAATATCTATTTCCCTTCCAGCGGAGTCTACCCGGTGGGGATGGATTTTGGCCCGGATGGGTATCTGTATATCGTGAATTTCTTCGGCGGCAATCTTCAGAAGTGGGATGAAGGCGGCAACTATCTGGGTGATGTTGCCGGCGAGGCGCTCAAGGGTACTTCTCCCCAATATTGTGGACTTCGATGACGCCGGGAATATGTATCTGATCGTCTGGGATGAGGGAGGCGTGGTCTTCCTTGATCCGGCGGGGAATTATCTGGGGCGTTTCGGCTTCGATGAGGACTATAATACCTCTCCCTGGCCGGATGGGGCGATGAACAAACCTATTGGGATCGCCGTGTTAGCGGATGGTTCGCAGTTGTTCTTCACCGACTATGCCAACACCCAGCCGATGCTGGAAGCGTTGACGATCCGGTAGTTTAGGGAGGAGGGGGATTGAAAAGAGCAGATCAGGCCGGCAGGCCAAGCATCTCGGTCGCCTGCCGCGCCAGGTCTGGTACCTGATCTGGCGAATCGATCTCGATATATTGCGCATTCGGCCAGCGCTGGAGGGCAGTTTCCAGCAGATTGGGGCGGATCACCAACAGGGCAGAGCGGAAATCACCGCTGTCTGCCGCCGCCAGGCCGGTCTGCCAGCCCATTTTGCGGGTAAATTCCAGCGGGCCGAGCTCATCTATCACCAGCAGTTCACATGGCGTGCTGGATGCAAGAATCTGGCTGCCTTTCTCCATCATGGCTGGATCAAATGCCCAGCGCTGGGTGGTGATTTGGGTGTCGTTTTCCCCGCTGCGGCGCAGTTGGGCCAGTCTGGTGCGCTGCCCGCTGGAGAGATCGACCAGGTCGATGGCGATCTTCTCGCCGGACTGGAATACCGGGGGGGAGAGCACACCTTTTATCTCGATTTTATACATCTGGGCATGCTGAATCACTGTCTGGCAGAGGGTGGATTTTCCGCTGCCGGGCAGCCCGGTGATAATCAGGCGTGCAGACACCTTCAGCGGCTTTCCTTGGGGAGATAGACCACCAACTGACCTTCGATCGTTTCCACCCGGATGGGGGTGTTGTAGATTGCCGAGAGGTTCTCGATAGTGAGTACAGCGCGGGTCTTGCCATAATCATGGATCTGGCCCTTGCGCATCAGGATCACCAGGTCTGCGGTAGAGGCGGCGATATTCGGGTCATGGGTGCTGAAGACCACGGTTTTGCCGCGCGAGACCAGGTCGCCCATTACCTCGACCACGGTGCTCTGGTTGCTGAGGTCCAGGTGGGAGGTAGGCTCGTCCATCAGCACGATCTCGGGATCCTGGGCCAGGGTGCGGGCGGCCAGCACGATTTGCTGTTCGCCGCCGCTCAATTCCGGCAGCGGGCGTTCGGTCAGATCGGTAATCCCCAGGCGTTCAATCGCCTGGCGGGCGATAGCGATATCTTTCTCAGTGGGCATTTGCAGCGGCGCCAGGTAGGGAGCGCGTCCCAGGAGGACAAAATCCAGCACCGAGAAGTTTAGCAGGTGGGTTTCCTTCTGCGGGATCAGCCCGATCATCCGGCCCATTTCGCTGCGGGAGTAAGCCCTGATCGGTTTGCCCTGGAAGAGGATCTCGCCGCTTTCAGGTTTGAGATATCCGAGCAGCAGGTGCAGCAGGGTGGTCTTGCCAGCTCCGTTCGGGCCGAGGATCGCGACCACTTTGCCCGCCGGGATCTCCAGGGTGAGGTTATCCAGAGTATCGGGGCCGGTATCCAGGTAGCGGAAGCGCAGATTCTGGAAGGCGATTGCCGTGCTATCCGGGCTGGTCATGCGCCCTCCCTGGTCATCAGGTAGAGGAACAGGATCGCCCCCAGCAAGGAGGTGAGGATCCCCAGGGGAATCTCGCCGGCGATCAGAGCTGCGGGCGACGTTGTCGCTGGCCAGGGTAAAGATGCCTCCCAGCAGCATGGCGCCGGGCAGGGAGTATTGCGCGCTGGTGCCAAACAGCCGCCGGGCAATATGGGGGATGATCAGTCCCACCCAGCCGACGATCCCGCTGATTGCGGTCATGGCTGCGGTGGCGGTCACCACCGCTACCAGCAGCAGGGTGCGCTCCCGGTTGGGCGACCAAACCCAATGAGAAGGAGGTCTCATCTTCCAGAGAGAGCAGGTTCATCCGCCAGCGCATCAGGTAGGCGATAACCAGTCCGGGGAGCGACCAGCGGCAGCACATAGAGCAGATCCTTCCAGGTGACCGCCCAGATCCCGCCCAGCAGCCAGTAGGTGATATCCGGCAGCTCGGTGAGCGGGTCGGCCATGTATTTGAGGATCCCCACCCCGGCGGAGAACAGCGCCGAGACGGCAATCCCGGCCAGTACCAGACGCAGGACCCAGCCGCCGTAGCGGATGCGCCGAGAAAGGGTATAGGAGAGGAACAGCCCAAGCAGGGCAAAGACCGTGGCCGAGATCTCGATGACCATTACGGATCGGGAGAGGAACAGGATGCTGAAAGCGGCGCCAAAGGCGGCCCCCTGCGAAACGCCGAGGAAACCGGGTTCCACCAGCGGGTTGCGGAAGATCATTTGCAGGGTCGCCCCGCAGGCCGCCAGAGTATGCGCCCAGCAGCACGCGGTGATGATGCGCGGCAGCCGCAGGTTGGTGACCAGCTTTCTGGGCCAGGGTGTCGTTGAGCAGGGTGGCAGGCGGCATCCAGTAGGGTTTGGGATAGCGCCCAATAAAGATAGAGATCAGCAGCAGGGCGATCAGCCCTGCTGCGATCCATAGCATTCGTTTCTTCTTATTGTTAACCAAGATGTCCGGATTGTATCAGATTATTCCAGGTCGATCATCCGCCAGCAGCGGGAGCACATCGGCCTCGATGGCAGCATCATCCATGCCGTACATCTCGCCGTAGAAGGCATACACCTCAGCCATCATATCGATCTTGCCGGCCAGTTCTGGCTGCATGGTGACAGCCATCCATTCCAGACCGAGGATCCAGCGAGTGTCGGGCTGGTCCCAGCTGTAGTGGTCCATCGGGAAGCCGAAGAGTTGGTCATTCTGGGTGGCTTTGAGTTCCTGCCAGAGGGGATCGACTTTCAGGCCGGCAATGATCTCGGCGGCGGCGCCGTCGTAGTCAACGATGTAGATCTGGTCCGGGTCCCAGGCTGCGATCTGGTCAAGGGACACCAGGGTCCAGCCGCCGCTTTCACCGGTGCCCTTCCAGACCGGGGTACCGCCGGATTTCTCCACCATCATGGTCTGCAGCCAGGCATCCGGCGGGATTTCCCAGGCAATTTCTTCGGCATCCACGCTGTACTGCAGCACCAGCACGGAGGGAGATTCTGCCGTCACGGTGGAGACGAGTTCATCCACCAGGTCCAGGCGGGATTGGTAAAAGGTTTTGATCTCCTCGGCGCGGGCCGGGTTGGCAAACAGCTGGCCGAGGGTGTCGATATCGCTGCATGAAGACTTCCGGGGTTTCCAGATCGAAGTACAGGGTGGCGATACCAATCTCCTCAAGGGATGCACCCAGTTTGCCTGCATTGAAGCTCTTCATCAGGACCAAATCCGGGTTGAGCGGGGCGATCTGCTCAGGGTCCAGCATCCTTCTCCAGGAGAGTCTTTATCATCCAGGGTGGGGTCAACATAAGGCAGGAAGGTAAAGACCGACTGGCCGCGGTTCTCGATGCCGACGACCCTGGTCTGGGCCTCTTCGAACATAAAGATGGCATCCTGCACCATCAGGGTGGCTTTGCCGGCGATCACGATCTTCTCTGGCATCTTCTCCAGAGTGACGGCATGGCCGGTGGTATCGGTGACCGTCAGCGGATATTCCACCGCGGGTTCTTAGCCGCTTCCGGTTCTTCAGCCGGGGCTTCGTCCTCAGCAGGCGCCGGTTCGGGCTGGGTGTTTTCAACCTCATCCGGGGTATTATCAGCCGCGGCGTTGTCTGCCGCGTTCTGAGTGCCGGAGCAGGCACTCAACAGCAGCAAAACGATGGCGAGGAGGAAAACAGTTTCTTGATCTTCATTACTGTTCTCCTTGGATGATGTTTTGATTTGGGAATTTCATTTGTCTGAAGATATCTCTTTCTCAAAATGCGTCAGCCATTTGAGCATGGCTTCGATCTGACCAACGCGGTATTGATCGATCTGGCCAGCGAAGAAATCGGCTTCCTCGGCGGTATGGGTATTGATCTCCTCCAGCCACTCGGTGCAGGCCCGGGATTGGGCAGCGATCAGTTCCTGGGCGTGGTCCTTGCCAAGCTGGAGGGCGAAATACAGCCGGGCAGGGAAGAGCAGACGCATGTCGCGCCCGTGGCTGACGGGCTGCATGACCCATTCCAGGAAGGCAGCTTTCTCCCTCTGGGGTGAGGGAATATTGCTTGCGGCTTGGTGCATTGTGGGATTCGATCTGAACCGCGGTGATCATCCCGGCCTTTTCCAGCCTGTCGAGCAGGGCATAGATGCGCCCCGGCTTGACAAACCAGATCGCAGACAGCCCGGGAGACTGCTGGACGGCTTTCATCAGGTCATAGCCGTGGCGCGGCTGCCGGTAAAGCAGCCCGAGGAGGAAATACTCATGTTTGAGTCTGG
The DNA here is from genome assembly GCA_963722735.1 of uncultured Chloroflexia bacterium. Taxonomy (GTDB): domain Bacteria; phylum Chloroflexota; class Anaerolineae; order Anaerolineales; family UBA11579; genus UBA11579. The sequence continues at coordinate 159,425 of CAVROH010000028.1, read as the reverse complement.
TGCGTTCCCTTGACATGTTCAATCCTTGACTATTCAGTCTTGAATAGCTGGCGAGATTATATCATAAGAAAGTGATTGGTGATTTGGGGTTGTATTGACAGGATGGAGTTAGTCCAGCATAAGGTTGTTACACCCCCTCGCTTTGACAAAGTCCTGGTCAACCCGCTTGAAACTGTAAAGTAACTTTTTAAAAAGTGTCGGGTTTTGTCGGCTTCAGCTTGATACTGTCAAGTGAATTTCAAAAAAGTGTAACATTTTGTAACCTTTTGTCACCTTTGGAGGGTTGGGAATGCTTAGTTTTGCCGCCGCGTGATCCGCACCAGGGCCAGGCGGCGGCTGTATTCCACCAGTTCCTCGCGGCTGGGCTTGGCGCTGAAGCCATCCATCTTCATGATCGCCCCGATCATCCGGGGGTGTTTCTCCATCCGGTATTGGATGAAACCGGCGATCTCCTCCGGGTCGGTGAACACAACTGCTGTCCCAGTCGAACTCCTGATTTTTACCCGCACGCTGCACATGGGGATCCGCCAGGATATTGCGCACCCAGTCAGTTTTGGTGCCAAATACTGCGCCGATATGATAGACGCCGTCGATCATCTCATATTGCAGGGGGGTGACCACGCGCCAGCCCGGACTTGCGGCCAGTGGTGGTCAGCAGCAGCACCACCCTGCCGATCAATGGCCCCAGACCGATGCGGTAAGCAGTCATCGGGCCAAGCTTGCTATGTTTATAGAATTTTCTTTTCATTTCAGGCTCTCCTCCGGCGCGTCCAGCAGTTGCTGGAACTGCTCAAAAAAGCGCCCGACGTGCACCCCATCCATCAGGCCATGGTGACCATGCACGCTGAAAGGCATTTTGTATCCGGTCTCCGTCCGGGAAGAACTTACCCCAGGCGAAGCGCGGCACCGAGTCAACCGGGGACATGTTGATCGGGTGCATCATCCCGGTGAAGGAGACCCAGGGCATAGAGGTCATGTACAACAGGGTGTCGGCCCAATCATCGTCGTGCAGTTCGGGATTGGCGCGCACCTCGGCGAAGCGCCGTTCGGCTTCTGCCCGGAAGGCGGCGAAATCGGGGGAGTAGTTCACCGAGCAGTAGGTGAACAGGTCGTTATCGGTCAGAATGGTGGTGGAGGGGTGGACGACCTCGTGCTCCACGACCTTCTCGCCGCGGATGCGGGTGCGGTACTCGGGGATGCTGTTTGCCACGCGGGCGATCAGGTACATGATCCCGGTGGAGAAGGAGCCGCCGTCCTTTTATGTGGGGGTTGAAAGTTGGTGATATCGACATTGGCGGTCAGGTTGAAATAGGGGATAATCCATGGTTCGGAAGACCTCAAAATGTGTCCGCCGGGGCCAGGTTTCAAGATCGATCTCACGCATTTCCTCCGGTAATTCAGTTCAGGACAATTCCCCAATCAGCCGGTTCACACCGATGTAAAGCGATCCCAACCCGATGAAAAATACCAGCAGCACAGCCACCTGGAAGATCATCCCGCCCCAGCCGAGGGCGGTATAATTAAAGAAGGGATACAGTGGCTCTGTGGATGATGGCGCCGTAGATCAGGGCGTAGGCGAAGTAGGCCACTGGGTAGAGGATCCACGCCCGGAGAAAGCCCCACTGGTACACACCGCGCTTTTCAAATAATAGCCAGTCGAGAATGAAGGCCAGCGGGGTGACGTAGTGGGTGATGGTGGCGATACAGCCAGTCGAAGCCGGTTGGCTGCCACAGGTTGGCCAACAGCACGGCATACACGCCGAAGGTTACCGTGATGTAAGCTGTCAGGGCGCCTTTGACTTTGGGGCTGAGGAACCACCGCTGTGCGGCATTCTGCCAGCGAAAATAGCAAACGTCCACCATACCGCCACCAACCAGTTGCTCTGGATGGTGAAAAAGCTGAAGTAGTTGATCGTAACGCCCGAGGAAATGTGGCCTCCGGCGAGCGGTGGACCACGATCTGGAAGAAGTGGCCGATGACCCCATACCAGGCAATCAGCACAAAGAACACCCGGTAAACCCATTTCAAGTTGACTTTGGCGTTCAATCTTCGTCCTCCTTGTTCTGCTGCCATAGATCCACTCGCCAGGGATTCGATCTCGTCGCGCATCACCAGCTTTTCGCGCCAGTCTTCTCGGAATGGCTTCCAGTCCGTAGTAGGCCCCGGCCACCTGCCCGACCACAGCCGCGGTGGTATCGGTGTCCTGGCCCAGGTTGACGGCCTCCAGCACGGCCTGCTTGTAAGAGTATCTGTTTGCCAGAAGCACCACAGGGCCGCCTCCAGGCTCTTGACCACATAGCCGCTGCCCTCGATCTGGTCGATGGATTTCTCCCGGTAGCCGCCCCGGGCAATCTCGGCGATCTTTGGAGGAAAGGGTGTCCAGGTCCAGATAGCGTCCGGTCTCAAACAGGATCTCTTCCTTTAGCTTCGCCCGCCAGCGCCATGGCGATCATCACCCCGTATAGCTTGCAGGCATCCACCGCCTCAGCGGCGGCATGGGTGGTGCGGGAACTGTCGCCGGAATAGCGGATCACGGCGTCCATATCGCCGGCATAGCGCATCGGCACCGGCGCCAGGCGCATGATCGAGCCGTTGCCGGCGCTGCGCGGGTGGTCCGATCCGCTGAAAGGCTCACCGCTGTTCCAAAGCGTTGCAGCGCCGCCCGGGTGGTGTTGCCGATATCGAAGCAGTGCCCGGTGCTGGAGAAATGGCCCTCCTTGTACCAGCGCAGGTAGCGCTCTGCCTGGTCTCGGGGTTCAAAGCCGCCGGTCTCCACCAGGCTCTCGGCCAGGCACAGCGCCATGGAAGTGTCATCCGTCCAGGCGCCGGGGGGCAGCCCAAACGGCCCGCCGCCGACCATATCGGTCACCGGAGGGAAGCTGCCGCGGGCCATGAACTCCACCGTGGTGCCGACGGCATCGCCGCAAGCCAGCCCGAGCAGGCAAGCGAGAAAACGAGATTTTATCCAAGGTTCCATATGAATATTATAGCCTGTGGGGATCGTGATAGGGAAATTTCCTGATGCCTAGAATATCCAGGGGATGAACATCCTGGTGTGCTGCATGTAGTCCTGATAGACCTGGCCAAAGAAGCGGATATTCTCCCGTTCTTCGCGCCGGGCAGTGATCACCAGGAAGAGGGTCGCAATCAGCCCCAGCCCCACGGTCAGCCAGGTAAGTTGCTTGAAGGCGGCTCCCCAGGCAAGGTAGAGCAGGGAGCTGTAAAACGGGTGGCGGATGGTGTGGTATAAACCGGTGGTGACCAGTTCGGTAGTCTTCTCGATGCCTACCAGGGAGGGATCTGAATCGCGCTCTGGGTCCAGTTTACCTTTCGAACGGAACAGGCGCACCGCCGGTATGATCATCCCTAATGAGAGGAAAAGCAGCGGCCAGGAGATCAACTGGTGCCAACTGAATGGGTCGGTGATCCAGTAGCGCAGGTTGAGGGCGATCAGGATAACAATTGCCTCCCAGGCAAATGTGCGGGTGAAGCCGTGCGAGTGCGGCTTACGCAGGGCGAGCCGCGAGACCCAGATGATCACCCCCGTGAAGATCAGAAAGAAAGCCATCTGGATGGTAAGCATATTTCACCTCACTTATTTTCCAGAAAGAAAACCTCGATGATCGGGCTGTTGGCCGTCAGGTCCTCAACTGAGGCGGCCTGCTCCCGGTACCAGTGTGTCTCCGGGGCAGTCATGATGGCGCGGCGGTCGGCCGGGTTGGTGATGATCTCTGCCCGGGCGGGGAGTTCTGCCTGGATGGATTCTTTCAGGCAGAAGAGGAACTCGGGGTTGGCGCACAGGTTTGCCAGCCAGTCCCGCCGGACATAGGGGCCGCCCGAGCCTTTGCGTCCGGCGTGCCGCAAATGATGATCCGCCCGCCGATGTTCCAGAACCAGATCTCTTTACGGCGGGGCAGGCCGGATTTGGCGCCGGTGGTGACGATATCGATGGTGCGGTCTGTTTTCAGGGCTTGCTGAATTCTTGCATCCATAGGTGAGATCCTTTCTGTTCGGGTCATCTAGATTATATTGGAAAACTTGCAGGTTATGGAATGTGTTAATAACCTTACCAAATCTATCCAAATTTCTTGACATGCCGCTTGTTTTAGCTTATAATATCCTTATTGCAATTAATTGCAATAAGGATATTTTCTATGACACACTGTCCGACGATCCTGGAAGCCTTGAGGCAGCGCGGCTACCGCATCACCGCCCAGCGGGAGATCGTGGTGGAGATCGTCACTCACAGCGAGCACCACCTCTCTGCAGAAGAGATCTTTGCCCAGCTGCAAGCCCGCACACCCGGTGCCAATATCTCCACGGTGTACCGCACCCTGGAGGTGCTCTGGGAAGAGGGGTTCATCTGCCGCAACGATCTGAGCGAAGGCAAGATCGTGTATGCCACCCGGCAGCACGGTCCGCATATCCACCTGGTCTGCCGGCGCTGCGAGCATGTGATCGAGGCTGGTCCTGATGTGCTTGACCCACTAGGCGACTGCCCTGCGAAGGGATTACCAGTTCGCCGCTGACCTGGACCACCTGTCGATCTTCGGCCTGTGTGCTCAATTGCGAGGATGTTTCACATCAGGGATGAGACCCATCCCCACAGGAGGTAAAAAATGCATTTTTCACCTGCACCCCTTCATATTCCCGATGGCTTTCTGACCATCATTATCTCGCTGGTCTTCTGGGCAGCCACGATCTTCATGGTCTGGCTGGCGATTTCGAAGACCAATAAGACCCTTGGCGAGAAGCAGATCCCCTTGATGGGGGTGATGGCGGCTTTCATCTTTGCCGCCCAGATGCTCAACTTCCCGGTGGCCGGTGGAACTTCCGGTCACTTCCTCGGCGGCGCTTTGGCTGCGATCGTACTCGGCCCCTGGGCCGGCATCCTGGTGATGACCGCCGTGGTTTCAGTGCAGGGCTTGCTCTTTCAGGACGGCGGTTTGCTGGTGATGGGCGCCAACATCTTCAATATGGGCATTCTCACCGCGGTGATCGGCTTTGGCCTCTACCGCATGGTAGCCGGGCGCTCGAAGGGGCTGCGGCTGGCTGTGGCGGGAGCAGCTGCCTGGCTGGCGACGATGGCCGCCGCCCTGCTGACCGCCCTGCAGTTGTGGCTCAGCGGTACCACCCGCCTGGAGATCGTCTTCCCGGCGATGATGGGCGTACACGCCCTGATTGGGATCGGTGAAGCGCTGATCACCGTGGCGGCGATCGCTTTCATCGAACAGACCCGGCCAGATCTGCTTTCGGCGCGAAAAATCCACCGCTGGAGGCGGGCGCGGCTGGGTGATTGCCGGGCTGGTGGTCACTGCTCCTGGCGGTATTGATCTCGCCATTTGCTTCGGGTAACCCCGATGGGCTGGAACGTGTGGCAGAGGATATTGGTTTCCTGGGTGCTGGTCTGGATGCTCCTTACCAGATCCTGCCGGATTATACGATCCCCTTCCTGGGAGAGACAGACCTCTCCACGATCGTGGCCGGGAGTGGTCGGTGCCCTGGTGGTGTTTGGGCTGCTGATCCTGGTCGGGCGCAACCTACGCAAAAAGGAAAAAACAGGTTAAGCTATCAATGAATGCCCACGCCTTTGACCAGTATCAGGCCGGCAGCAGCCGCCTGCACCGTCTGGACCCGCGCATCAAGCTGGTTTTGGCAGTGGCTTATATTCTCTCGAATGCGCTGCTGCCGGATGGCAGTTGGCCTGCCTTTGCGTTCGCCTGGCTGGTTTTAATGATCGCCAATGACCTTTCTCAACTGGGGCTGGGCTTTACTTTCAAACGCTCATTTGTTGCCCTGCCGTTTGCCCTGGTGGCGGTCAGCGCGATCTTCTCTCCGATCGGGGAACCCCTGGCCGAGTGGCGTCTGGGATTCATCACCCTGATCCCCACCGATTTCGGCTTGATCCGCTTCTTCAGTATCCTGGTGCGCTCCTGGCTCTCAGTGCAGATGGCGATCCTGCTGGTAGCAACCACCCAGTTCCCGGACCTGATCCATGCTCTGGAGCACCTGCGGGTGCCCAAATCCCTGACCACGATTGTGGCTTTCCTATACCGCTACCTGTTCGTACTGGTGGATGAGGTTTACAGGCTGCTGCGCGCCAGGGATGCCCGCAGCGCCGGACTGCCTGGGCAGAAGCACGGCGGTAGTCTGCTGTGGCGCGCCCGGGTGACCGGCAGTATGGCCGGCCAGCTCTTCCTGCGCAGCTATGAACGCTCGGAGCGGATCTATAATGCGATGGTCTCGCGCGGCTATTCCGGCCATATCCGCACGCTGAACCCCCACGAACTCAACCGCCGGGACTGGCAGATGCTGATCCTGGCTTTATTAACTATTGTAATTATTCAATTGACAGGATGGGTATAAGTATGCCGATCGATCACCACCCACCACAGGAATTGGTTTTCCCGGAATGCGACGGCGATGTTGTCCAGATAAGAGATCTGCAGTTCGCCTACCCTGATGGGCATGTTGCCCTCAAGGGGATCGATCTCAATATCTGTGATGGCGAGAAAGTGGCGCTGGTCGGGCCGAACGGCGCGGGAAAATCGACCCTGATGCTGCACCTCAACGGAATCTTTCATGCCAGCGAGGGTGAGCTTTCGGTTGGCGGGCTGGAGATTACGGAGAAGAATCTACCGGTGATCCGGGCGATGGTCGGGTTGGTCTTCCAGAACCCCGATGACCAGCTTTTCTCTCCCACAGTCTTCGATGATGTCGCCTTTGGCCCGCTGCACATGGGGCTGCCTGAGGACGAGGTTTATCAGCGTGTGGGTGAGGCGCTGGCGGCGGTGCAGATGAGTGATTTTGGCGACCGGCTTTCCCACCATCTCAGTATGGGGCAGAAGAAGCGGATCGCGATTGCCACCGTACTGTCGATGCAGCCGCAGATCCTGATCCTGGATGAGCCTTCTGCCGGGCTGGACCCGCGTGCCAGGCGGGCGTTGATCAACCTGCTGGGCGAGCTGCCGATCACCATGCTGGTCTCCTCACACGACCTGCGCATGGTAGAGGAACTTTTCCCCCGGATGGTGATCATGGATGAAGGCCGGATTGTGGCAGATGGCCTGACCGAAGAATTATTGGCGATGAGGCCCTGCTGGAAGCTCACGGGCTGGAAAAGCCCTGATTGGTGTTTCATATCAAGGCATAAAGTTTAGAGGACTTTTTATCAATGAATACCAAACCTAATCATCGGGTTTTCGGAATGAAATTTGCGAAGATCTATCCGCTATATGTGCAAAAAGCAGAACGCAAAAATCGTACCAAAGAAGAAGTCGACCAAATTATCTTTTGGTTGACTGGGTATAACCAGGCAGGACTGCAAATTCAAATCGAGCAGGAAAATGATTTTGAAACCTTTTTTGCTCAAGCCCCAGCCTTGAATCCGAATACTTCGCTTATCAAAGGCGTAGTATGTGGTGTTCGTGTGGAAGAAATCGAAGATCCGCTGATGCAAAAAATTCGGTATTTAGATAAACTGATTGACGAACTCGCAAAAGGAAAAGCGATTGAAAAGATTCTGCGGCAGTGAGCTGAAAAACCATAAGAAATTACCGCGTCCTACCTATTTGCGGATTAAGCAGGCTGAAAGGCGTATATTCCTTACTCTTTGATGATTTCGAAGGATTTCACTCCCCAGGCCTGCTCTTCATCTACCATTTCGGGATCGTCGTAACGGATAGTGGCAGGGTAGCCATATTCGGGATCGAACTCCAGATAGAGTGATTCCTGGGGGTATTTTTCCAGCAGTTGATATGCCAGCCTGAAGAGTCCTGAAACAGTGTATTCATCTGTCCTAAATGGTTCCACCTCGCAGTTTTTCTCAAGTGCAGTATCCATGGGGGTATCGAAACAATTGGCGTAGGCGTCTACAACCACCCCGTTCCGGACGGTAATATAATGGATCTGGTAGTGCCATAGGCCGGAGGCATGACCGACTTCGAGGAAATAGTTTTGTAGACCATGTGATTTCCAGAGGCTTTCGGCCCTTGAAGTTTTTACTCTGAGATAGCTGCCTTCATTCTCTTCATAAATTTCAAAACTCCTCACGCCCCAGTATTGGTCATCATCGACAATATCCGGATCATCGTAGCGGATAGTGGTTGGGAACCCGTAAGCCGGGTCGAATTCGATCTCAAGGTTCTCGGTGGGAAAAACCTCGAAATGTGCCCAGGCCAACTTAAATAGACCCAGCACGGTGTAGTCCTCCGGGTCATAAGCCTGCACCTCGCATTTCTGGCCCAACGCGGTTTCCATGGGGGCATCCACGCAAGTGGCGGAGGCATCGATTACCTCCCCATTCTGGACGGTGATGGTGTGGGTCTGGTAGTGCCAGGTGCCGGAGCCATGGGAGACCTCGATCACGTAGCTTGGTATCCCCTGTGTCTGCCACTTGCTCTCTCCTCGGGTGATCTCGGCGCTGAGCGAACTGCCCCCATCGCAGCCAGTCAGCCAGAGTGTGGTGAGCAGCAACAGCACCAATACCCATTCTCTGGAAATGGAATTCATAAGGTCTCCTTTCGTATGCGATCAAAGCGAGTTGATCACCGGCACGATGATCAGCAGGTCATAGCCGGCGTGGAACAGGATCGGGCCAATGGCGCTGTCATATTCGTACATGGTATAGGCCCCTGCCACCCCCAGCAGAAAGACCACCACTCCAAAGACAATCCCGCCGCCGGGAAATTCATAGGTGACGTTGATGTGGGAGAGACCGAAGATCAGCGAGGTGATCAGGATGGCGCCCCATTTCCCCACCAGCGGATCGAAGGCGTTCAGGAAGATACCCCGGAACCATAACTCTTCCATGATGGAATTCGCAGAATATAAACAGCAGCACCCAGGGAGCCCTTTGATCAGGGACTTGGACAAAATCACTGGTGCCGGCGGCGATGAAGTAGCCAATCACGGCGAAGACCGCAAACGAGATCAGCCCGAAGATCAGCCCCTGCTTCAGCCGGCCGGTCTGGATGAAGATCTCACCCAGGTTCTTGCGGGCCAGCAGGGTCATCACCAGGATCACCGGGACGATGTGGAGGAATTGGGAGAGCTTATCCAGGGCAATGGCCTTCATTGATGATCCTCTATCCCAGGCAGGTTGAAGAATCCGGCTTTGAGAACACCAACGCCAACGAAGCGATCAGAAAGGCGTAAGCCGCATCCTTATACTCTGTTAGGGCTGGGGACGTAATGGCAGGCGATCACCAGCGCCAGGAAGAATACAGACAGGCCAATGTAAAAGCGCTGGTTCCAGTTGGTGGGGAAGATTCGATAGTAAGGATTCCCAAGGATAAATACGGCCAGTCCGGCGGCCAGCAGCAGCACAAAATTAATTACGGTCTTTATCGTCATTGCCTACTCCTCTCATTTATAGTGTGGATAGTATAAATTCCAGTATATATTAATTTCCGAATAAATTTCCGGAATTTCCAGTTGTATTATAGAGGTACTGGATTTGGGGCATGAATGATTGAGGAGTATCAGATGGAAACGAAACAAACCATGGGATTGCCACTGAAGGGCAGTCTTCAGCGGATCCAGGTGGCGGCAGGGCTGGTGATGGCGCTGATGGCAGGTCTGTCTGTCATTGGGCTGGTTCTGGCCGACAGGTTGTATCCGACCGAGGAATTTATCCAATCCTTTATGACCAATGACCTGGTCAATCTGGCGATTGGGGTGCCGGTATTGACTGTGGCATTGTGGCTGACTGGGCGCGGCAAGCTCACCGGACTGTTCCTGCTGCCGGGATCGATGCTGTATGTGATGTATAACTCGCTGGCCTATGTGTTTGGGCGTCCTTTTGATCTGTATTCCGGCAGGCCATCTGACGCTGATCCTGATCTGCGGGTATGCGGATCTATCTGATCCTTTCCCAGACTGGAACATGCCGCCATCCAGGCCTGGCTTGGGAGAGACAGATCCCGGCCAAATTTTCCGGTTGGGTGCTGAGCCGGATTTGGTGTCCTGTTCTTCTTCCGGGCGGTGGGGGTGTTTGCCAGTTCCCTGATTCAGGGCGGAGCAAATTGCCGTCTCGGAAGTCGGGGTGCTGGTCGCCGATATGGTCCTCTCGGTGCTGCTGTGTTGCCGGTGGTGTGATGCTGCTGCGCAGGAAAGCGATCGGGCGTAGCGGCTGGTCTGGGGCTGCTGTATGCAGCCAGTATGCTGTTTGTTGGCCTGATCGTGCTGCTGGCGGTGCAGTCGGTGCTCAATCAGAGCCGCGCTGCCGGTTGTGGATATGCTGGTGGTTGCACTGATGGGTCTGGTGTGTTTCATGCCCATTTGGACACTATCTGAAATGTCTTCGCGCCTGATGGGTGTGATCTCAGAGGGATATTCTAATAAAACACTTATGAAAACAGCCTTGACCTTTCTGTAAGCTCTCTTTATAGTTAACTCTTTGAAACTATTAAGCGAGTTAAATTATGACTCAGATCCAAATCCAATCCGAGCCGCCTTGTCGAATTGTTCGCCCTCTTCATGCGCAATTCCATGCACAGCTCTCTGCGTCCACTCCAGGGAGCACGGGCCTGTCCATGACGCAGTTCAGTACGTTGATGACGTTGCATAAACAAGGCACCTGCGCGATCTCTGAGATTGCCGAGGAATTGGGTGTCTCTACCGCAGCAGCCAGCCAGATGGTGGACCGCATGGTGAATGACGGGATGATCCTGCGCACTGAAGACCCCAACGACCGCCGGGTCAAACTGGTCAGCCTATACCGAGCAAGGAGGGCTATTGCTGCGGGATAACTATGAGGCTCGCCGGCAATGGTTCAGTGAGATCATCGAATCCCTTTCCAGTGAGGAAAAGGAACAGGTCCGCCAGGTCTTTGAGATGTTGGTTGCATAAGCTGAGACAATTGGAATCTGCCAACTCAGAACACGGGCACCACCCGAAATCGTAGGAGCACAAATCTATGCTAAGACTGATCAGATATCTAAAACCATATTTCTGGTTGTTCGTGATCTCTGTCGTCCTGCTGTTTGCCCAGGCAAACGCAGACCTGGCGCTGCCGGACTATATGTCCCGGATCGTGAACAACGGCATCCAGCAAAGCGGCATTGAAAGCGCCGTTCCGGAAGCTCATCCGGGCAAGTACGCTGGATAAACTGAAATTCTTCCTCACGGATGATCAGGAAGCCCTGATCGAGCAGAACTATACGCTGATCGAGCCAGGTTCGACAGATTATATTGAAGACTACCCGATTGTGGCTGAAGAACCGGTCTATGATCCTCAACGAGATAGATGCAGGAGACTTCTGATCAGATCAACGCCTTCATGGCCGCAGGATCTGATGATCGTCTCCCTGCTCACCCGGATCACCGAAGACCCGGCAGCACTGGAAGAAATTAAAGCGCTTGCCCCGGAGATGGCTGCCGGACTTGACGCAGCTTCCCCCGGGGATGGATATCTTCCAGGCATTGGGGATGATGCCCGAAGCGCAGCTCTCCCAGGTGACGGCTGGATTTGACCAGCAGTTTGCCAGCTCTGGATGAGAATATGATCTCACAGATGCGGGATCGAAGCGGTCAAACAGAATATGAAGCTATCGGCATGGACCTGGAAAAACTCCAATCCAGCTATATCCTGCGCACCGGAGCGATCATGCTGCTGATCTCGCTGGCTGGCGGTGTGTGTACGATTGCAGTTGGCTACCTGGGCGTCCCGCGTAGCAGCCGGCGTAGCCCGAGACCTGCGCCACGACCTGTTCAAACATGTCGAGAGCTTCTCGGCAGCAGAGTTTAACAAATTCTCCACCGCCTCGCTGATCACCCGCTCTACCAACGACATCACCCAGGTGCAGACGGTCACCTTCATGGTGATGCGCATGGTGATCTATGCCCCGATCCTGGGTGTGGGCGCGATTATCCGGGCAATGGGCAAAGGCGCTGAGATGTCCTGGATCATTGCCGCTGGCGTAATGGCGATCCTGACCCTGATTGCGATCGTGTTCGTGGTCGCCCTGCCCAAGTTCAAGGTCATCCAGGACCTGATCGATAAGCTCAATCTGGTCACCCGCGAGAATCTCTCCGGTATGATGGTCATCCGGGCCTTCAATAAACAGGCTTTTGAAGAAAAACGCTTCGACAAAGCCAATGTAGATCTGACCAAAATACCAGTTGTTCATCACCCGGGTGATGGTGACGATGATGCCGGTGATGATGCTGGTGATGAATGGCTTGACGATCCTGATCATCTGGGTCGGTTCCCACCAGGTGGCGGAGGCCAATATGCAGGTCGGCGATATGATGGCCTTCATGCAGTATGCCATGCAGATCGTGATGTCCTTCCTGATGATGACGATGATGTTCATCTTCCTGCCGAGGGCGGCTGTTTCCGGTGAGCGGATCGCAGATGTGCTTGAGACCGAAGTCGAGATCAAAGATCCCGAAGACCCCCAAGCAGTTCCCGGAATCCATTCAAAGGAAAGATCGAGTTCAAGAATGTCTCGTTCAAATATCCGGGGGCGGAAGACAATGTGATCTGCAATATCGATTTTACCGCCCAACCGGGCAAGACCACCGCGATCATCGGCTCGACCGGCTGCGGCAAGTCCACGGTGATCAATCTGATCCCGCGCTTCTACGATGTCGTCTGAGGGCCAGATCCTGATCGACGGGGTCGATATCCGCGAGGTGAAGCAAACGACCTGCGCGACAAGATCGGCTATGTGCCCCAGCGCGGGATCCTGTTCTCCGGCACGATCGAGAGTAATCTGCGCTATGCCGATGAAGATGCTGGCGAGGAAGACCTGATCGAGGCGCTTGATATCGCCCAGGCGAGTGAATTTGTCTTTGGTGGCGAGGATGGCATGGAAGCCGAGATCGCCCAGGGCGGATCGAATGTCTCCGGCGGTCAGAAGCAGCGCCTGGCAATTGCCCGGGCGCTGGTCAAACGCCCGCCGATCTACATCTTCGATGATAGTTTCTCGGCGCTGGACTTCAAGACTGATGCCACCCTGCGCCGAACTCTGAAAGAGAAAACCGGTGACAGCACCGTGCTGATCGTGACCCAGCGGGTTGCCACCGTCAAGAATGCCGACCAGATCCTCGTGCTCGATGAGGGCATGATCGTTGGAAAGGGCAAGCATAAAGACCTGATGAAGAACCTGTGAGACCTATCAGGAAATTGCCCGCTCCCAGCTCAGCGAGGAGGAACTCTCATGAACCAGACAAACGAAACCGCAAAAGACAGACGGGAAAGACGTGGCCCCGGATTCGGACCTCGCACGAGGCGGCCGCCAGGCGGCCATGGGATGGGCACTGGCGAGAAAGCCAGAAATTTCCGCGGCACGATGAAAAAACTGATCGAGCACCTGGCACCTTATAAGGTCTCGATCATTATCGTGATCCTGTTTGCGATCGGCTCCACCATTTCAATGATCGTTGGTCCCAAGATCCTCGGCCGGGCGACCACCAGACTGTTTGAAGGCGTGATGGGCCAGATCACCGGCAGCGGCGCCGGGATCGATTTTGACTTACATCGGCCAGACCCTGCTGCTCACCCTAGGACTATATGTGCTCTCAACTCTGCTGAGCTATATCCAGGGCTGGATCATCTCCGGTGTCTCGATCAAGGTGACTTACCAGTTCCGCAAAGAGATCGCCGAGAAGATCAACCGCCTGCCGCTGAGCTACTTTGACAAGACCAGCCAGGGTGAGGTGCTCTCCCGGGTGACCAATGATGTCGATACGATCAGCCAGACGCTGAACCAGAGCATGTCGCAGATGATCACCTCGGTGGTGACCGTGCTGGGCGTGATGGTGATGATGATCTCGATCAGCTGGCAGATGACCCTGGTGGCGCTGCTGATCCTCCCGCTTTCGATGGGAATCATCAGCCTGGTGATCAAGCAATCCCAGAAATACTTCAAGCAGCAGCAGGACTACCTTGGGCATGTCAATGGGCATGTCGAAGAGATGTTCGGCGGGCATATTGTGATGAAAGCCTTCAACGGCGAAGAGGAAAGTGTTGAGATCTTTGATGAATTCAACACCACCCTCTACGCCTCGGCCTGGAAGTCGCAGTTCCTCTCCGGGCTGATGATGCCGGTGATGACCTTTGTCGGCAATGTGGGTTATGTGGGTGTCAGCATCCTGGGTGGATGGCTGGCAATTCGCCAGGTGATCACCGTCGGTGATATCCAGGCGTTCATCCAGTACGTGCGCTCATTCACCCGGCCGATCAGCCAGATCGCCAATATCTCCAATGTGCTGCAGCAGACCGCCGCGGCCGCGGAGCGGGTATTTGAGTTCCTGGATGAAGAGGAAGAAGTGCCGGATACCACCAACCCGGTTACCCTCTGGACGATGTTCAGGGCAAGGTAGCCTTCGAGAACGTGAAGTTTGGCTACGACCCGGAGAAGATCGTGATCAACGATTTCTCTGCCGAGGTGCAGCCCGGCCAGCGGATCGCCATCGTCGGCCCGACCGGCGCTGGCAAGACCACGATCGTCAAGCTGCTGATGCGCTTCTATGACCTCAACTCCGGCATGATCACCGTGGATGGGCAGGATATTACGCGACTTCACCCGGCAGGACCTGCGCAAGATGTTCGGCATGGTGCTGCAGGATACCTGGCTGTATAGCGGCTCTATCATGGAAAATATCCGCTATGGACGGCTGGATGCCACCGATGAGGAAGTTATCGAAGCGGCCAAAGCTGCCCACGTGGACCACTTCGTGCGCACCCTGCCGGAAGGTTACAATATGGAACTCAACGAAGAGACAGCCAATATCTCCCAGGGGCAGAAGCAGCTGATGACGATTGCGCGTGCCATCCTGGCGGACCCGGATATCCTGATCCTGGATGAGGCCACCAGCTCGGTGGATACCCGGACAGAGGTGCTGATCCAGCAGGCGATGAACAAGCTGATGGAGAACCGCACCAGCTTTGTGATCGCCCACCGGCTCTCCACGATCCGCTCTTCGGACCTGATCCTGGTGATGAACGAGGGTGATATCGTCGAGCAGGGGAACCACGAAGACCTGCTGGCGAAGAAAGGCTTCTATGCCGATCTGTACTACAGCCAGTTTGAATATAACGAGGCGGCGTAACTGACCAGATAGAAAGATTGCCCGACAGGAATCCTCCTGCGGGCTTTTTCATTTATAATCCTCTCCATGGAAAAATACCTCGACCCCTCCCAACCGATTGATGAACGTATCCAGGACTTTCTCTCCCGGATGACGACCGAAGAAAAGATTACCAGATGAGCTATGATGCTGCCGCCATCCCGCGATTGGGCATCCCTTCCTATAATTACTGGAATGAAGCCCTGCACGGCGTGGCCCGTAATGGACGGGCGACGATCTTCCCCCAGGCGATTGGCATGGCCGCCACCTGGGATCCCGATCTGATCTACCAAATCGCCACGGCGATCAGCGATGAAGCCCGGGCCAAGTACCATGAAGCCATGCGCCAGAAGGGCTATTCCGACTGGTACCAGGGGCTGACCTTTTGGTCACCGAATGTCAATATCTTCCGGGACCCGCGCTGGGGACGCGGCCAGGAGACCTGGGGTGAAGATCCGTTCCTGACCAGTGAGATGGCGGCGGCTTTTGTGCGCGGTATCGCAAGGGGAGGATCCCCGATACCTGAAGGCAGCCGCCTGCGCCAAACATTACGCCATCCATTCCGGCCCGGAGGCAGAGCGTCATACCTTTGATGTGTCCCCTCAGAGCGGGATCTGTACGAGACCTACCTGCCCGCTTTCAAAAAGCTGGTGGTCGAGGCCAAAGTCGAGGTGGTGATGGGCGCTTACAACCGCGCCTTTGGCGAGCCATGCTGTGCCAGCCAGCGCCTGCTGGGCGATATTCTGCGGGAGGAGTGGGGCTTTGAGGGCCACGTGGTCTCAGACTGCGGGGCGGTCACCGATTTCCACGCCAACCATAAGGTTACCGAGGGGCCTGCCGAATCCGCCGCGCTGGCGGTTAAGATGGGCTGTGACCTGGCCTGCGATAAGATCTCCCACCACCTGCACGACTCGCTGCTGTTCGGTCTGATTAGGAAGACGAGATCGATATTCGCTGGCCCGTTCGCTGCGGACGCGCTTCAAGCTTGGCCTATTTGACCCGGAGGATGATAACCCCTACGCCAGCATCTCCACTGAGCTGATCTCGTGCGAGGCCCACCGGCAGCTTTCCTACCAGGCGGCGGTGCAGTCGCTGGTGCTGCTGAAGAATGAGGGCGGGCTACTCCCGCTAGGGCCGGAAGTGCGTTCGATCGCCGTCACCGGGCCGAACGCCGGCAGCATTGATCCGCTGCTGGGGAATTACTCCGGATTCAACGAGCGGATGACCACTTTGCTGGAAGGGATCATTGCCGCCGCCCCGCTGGATACCCGGATCGAATACCGGGTGGCCGTGCCGCTGAACCAGCCGATCATGAACCGGTCGGCCTGGCCGGTGAGCGAGTTCTATAAGTTCGATGTCGTCATCGTATGCGCCGGGCTTTCTCCCCAACTGGAAGGCGAGGAGAGCGATGCGATCCTGGCTGATGGCGGTGACCGGGAAGAGATCGGACTGCCGCAGAACCAGGTCGATTACCTCAAGAAGCTGCACGCAGACGGTAATCGGATCGTGCTGGTACTGGCCGCCGGCAGCCCGATCGCACTGGGCGAGGTTGAGGAGCTGGTCGAGGCGATTTTGTATGTCTGGTATCCCGGACAGGAGGGTGGCCGCGCCGTCGGCGATATGCTCTTTGGCAAGAGTGTCTCCCTCTGGCAAGCTGCCGGTGACCTTCCCGCGTTCGCTGGATGATCTGCCGCCCTTCGACGACTATGATATGTCCAAGCGTACCTATAAGTACAGCCAGGCAGACCCGCTCTACCCCTTTGGCTATGGCCTGAGCTACACCACCTTCGCTTATTCCGATCTGGAAATTGCAGAGAGAGAGATCACCTTCACGGTGGCTAATATCGGCGATGTACCCGCCGCCGAGGTGACCCAGATCTACCTTCGCGCGCTGGAGAGTGAGTTCCCTGTGCCGCTGAATAAGCTGGTTGCCTTTAAACGGGTGGAGCTTCAGCCTGGCGAGTCGCGGCGATTACCACTACATCGCTGACGGATGAAGACTTTCGCCGTGATCGACCCGGATGGGAAGACCGTCCCGCATCCCGGCAAGACGCGCATTTCGATCGGCGGCTGTTCGCCCTCTAGACTAGTGCCGCCTGCCCTGACTGCGGCATCCTGGGCTAGACTTGTCCCAGCGTTATGGACCAGATCGCCGAGCTGAAGCAGATCACCGCCCAATTTCAGATCCCGGGGGAACTGGTTTCCGCCGAGAGGTTCGGTCACGGCCATATTAACGATACTTTCCTGGCGAATTTCGATCAGAGGGAGGCATCAGCGAGGAGTACATCGTCCAGCGAATCAACCATTTTGTGTTCAAAAAGCCGCTGGATGTGATGTACAATATCGAAGCGGTGCTTGCCCATCTGCGGCAAAGATCGAGGCGGCCGGTGGCGACCCGACCCGCGAAGTGCTGACCCTGATCCCTACACATGAGCATGGCTCCTGCACATCTCCGACGATGGCGATGCTGGCGGGTGTATGCCCAGATCAACGGGCCCACACCTATCAGACCCCGGCCAGCCAGGCACATGTCTATCACGCCGGCAAGGCGTTTGGCGATTTCCAGCGCCTGCTGGACGATTTTTCTTCCGACACCCTGCATGAAACCATTGTAGATTTCCACAATACCCCGGTTCGCTATCAGCTTTCTTTGCCGCGGTGGAGGCCGATATACACCAGCCGGCGCTGGGGCATGCTGCCGAGATCGACTTCGTCCGCCAGCGGGCAGATGAGATAGGGGTTATCATGGAGGTGCTCGCCGCGGGGAGAGGTGCCCGCTGCGGGTGACGCACAATGATACCAAATTCAATAATGTGATGATCGACGATCACATTCGGGGAGGCGGTCTGCATTGTGGACCTGGATACGGTCATGCCCGGCTCGCTGCTGTTCGACTTTGGGGATGCGATCCGCTCGATCAGCAATATCGGCGCCGAGGATGAGCTAGACCTGGATCTGGTGCACTTCGACCTGGAGACCTATGAGAGCTTTACCAGAGGCTACCTTGAGGCGATGGGGGCATCCGTCACAAAGAGCGAGTTTGCCCTGCTGCCTTTCTCAGTCCGTCTGATGACCCTGGAGTGTGGGATGCGTTTTCTGACCGACTATCTGATGGGGGATCAGTATTTCCGGATCAGCCGGGAGGGGCACAATCTGGACCGCTGCCGGACGCAGTTCAGGCTGGTGGAGGAGATGGAAGCACAGTTTTCTGAGATGAAGAGGATCGTCAGGCGGTATATGCCGGGGGAGTTCCTGCTGGACGATTTCATTGGGTGACAGCCAGTTTTTCCTGCTATAGATATTTTCAATAGCGCATTATAGAAGAATAAAATAAGCCTTGTGATTTTTGTCACTATAAAGCTCCTCCCTGATTGGATATAGTGATAGTGGCCCCTTTGTGTGTTAGAGGCGCACTAAAACCAAATTCATTACAAGGAGATTCAAATGACAGACCTAACTCAAATTGAAGCCAATCAAGTAGTAGACGCGCGGGCAATGTCTTGCCCCGGCCCGCTGCTTGAGGCAAAGAAAGCCATCGCCACCGTCAAGGTCGGCGAGATCCTGGAAATCTGGTCCGGCGATGAGGGCACTAAGAACGACATGCCCCGCTGGTGCAAGAAGGTTGGGCACGAATACCTGGGCATGCTTCCGGGAGAAGGTTACGAACGGCTCTTCATCAAACGCGGGAAATAAGCAAGTAGACCTGAAAATTAAACCCCTGAGGCCGAATGGCCCTCGGGGGATTGTTTGGATGTCTCAAATCAGGAGCCGAGAATGACCGAACTGAATATCTCAAACGAACCCAAAATTTTGATTCTGGCCACATTGGCGGGCGGATATGCCGGGGCTGATTCGACGGGACAATCTCATGTGGATTATCCTGCGAACACCTACATCCTGCCTGTGATGTGTCCAGTCATGTTCCCGCCGGAATTTTTCATCCGCGCCTATGAGCGCGGCATCGACGGGATCATCTTGATGTACAGCGGGACAGACAGCCCCTATAAAGTGGAGGCTGAAGGAACCGCCAAGCTGATCAATAGTACCTATGAGATGATGAAGGAGCGTGGGATCGATACCCGGCGTTTGCGCCTGGCGGCGATCTGTACGGTGTGTGTCAAGCCGTTCCTTAAAGAAGTCAACAACATGCACAACTTGCTCAAGGGGATCGGCTTTGTAAATACCGAACTGAAATCTGACCCCGCCCCACTTCAAGGAGCGCAATCATGAATGACATTAAAGTAGATGCTCTTGTGATCGGCGGGGGGATTGCCGGGATGCAGGCCGCCCTGGACTTGGGGGATCAGGGCTATCAGGTTGCTCTGGTGGAGAAGGAACCGAGTATTGGGGGCAAGATGATCATCCTCAGCAAGGTCTTCCCCACGCTGGACTGCTGCTCCTGCATCACGACCCCGAAAATGTCGGCGGTGGCTCACCATCCCAATATCCAGATGTTCACCTACTGCGAAGTCTCAGGGGTAGAGGAACAGGGGGGTGGCTTTGATGTCTCCGTGCTGCAAAAACCACGCTATGTAGATGCAGATGTCTGCACTGGTTGCCGGTTGTGTGAATATGCCTGTCCAATCACCGTGCCCAGCTCGTTTGACCGCGGGCTTGGCGCTTACCGGGCGGTGCGGGTGCCGTTCTCGACAGCTGTTCCGCAGATCGCGGTGATGGATATCGAAAACTGCCTGCTGTGCGGGAAATGCGAGAAGGTCTGCCCGGTGGATGCGATCGATTTCACTCAGCAGCCGGAAATCTTCTCGATTGATACAACCAGCATTGTGTTGGCAACTGGTTTCGAACTGACCGAGCTGGATGCCAAGAATGAATACGGAGCGGGTGAACTCCCCAACGTGATCGATCCATTGATGATGGAACGCTTCCTGGCGCCGACCGGGCCTTACGGCCGGGTACTGCGTCCCGGTGACGGGATGGAACCGATGACGATCGCCTATGTACAGTGTGCCGGCTCCCGGGATGAGACCCAGGGGATCGAGTACTGTTCCCGCACTTGCTGTATGTATGCAATCAAACAATCCATGCTAATCAGCGGCGCGCTGCCGCTGGCCGATGTGACCATCTATTACATGGACATCCGCACCTTTGGCAAAGGCTACGAGCAGTTCTACCAGAATGCCAAAGCGATGGGCGTGGAGTTCGTGCGTGGCAAGGTAGCCAAGATCACCGAAGATGAGAACCAAAACCCAATTGTGAGGGTCGAGCTGACCGAAGAAGGAGAAGTGGTTGAGCGCACCCATGACCTGGTGGTGCTCTCGCTGGGGATGATCGCCAGCGACCCGCTCTCGAAATTCGGGCTGAAACCCGATCAAGCAGATGGATTTGTCAAAATCCCGTCGATCAACGGGAATCCCTGCGAAACCGAGCGTCCGGGCATCTTTGTGACCGGCACGGCCGGCGGCCCGATGGACATTGTGGACAGCATTGTCACAGCCAGCGCGGCGGCATCGGCGGCTTCTGCATTTATCCGCAGCAAGACCCAGGTTAGCATCGAAGAAGGTGAGGTGGCCCATGTCTGATAAACCAAAGATCGGCGTATATACCTGCTACTGCGGCGGCAATATCAGCCATACGGTGAAATGTGAGCAAGTTGCCAAATTGATGGGTAACCAGCCGGATGTGGTGATCTCCCGCACCAACATGTCGTTGTGCTCGGATGCCGGACAGTCCCAGATCGAAGAGGATATTCGGGAACTGGGTGTCAACCGGGTGGTGATTGGCGCTTGTGCGCCTTCCTTGCATGAGGCCACCTTCCGCAATACGGTGATCCGCGCCGGGTTAAACCCTTATCTATACCACCATGTTGGCCTGCGAGAGCAGGATTCCTGGGTACACAACAACGATATGGACGGCGCTTCCTGTAAGGCATGCCGCCTGATGGCGGCGGGTGTCGCCAAGGCTCGCCTGCTTGATCCGTTGGAGCCGATTCGCCTGGAAGCAGATCAACAGGCGCTGGTGATCGGCGGCGGTGTGGCCGGTTTGCGCGCCGCATTGGATATCACCGACCAGGGGTTGACCGTTGTGCTGGTGGAAAAGTCCCCCTTCCTGGGTGGGCGTATGGCCCAGTTGGAAACGGTCTTCCCCACCAATCAGGATGCAAAAAACCTGCTGACCGACCTGATCGACAAGGTTGTCAATCATTCCAGGATCACGATCTTTACCCAGACCGAGGTGACCAATGTCAGCGGTTATGTGGGTGCCTACGGTATCCAACTGACCCAACATTCCCGCGGGGTGACCGCCGAGAATGCCGAGGCGTTGGTAGCGGCCTGCCAGCAACAGATTGGAGGACGATTTCAATTACGGCCTGACGGAACGAAAGGTGATTTACCAGACCTATGAGGGCTGCTTCCCACCCCTTCCAGCTGTGGATTGGGACCACTATAACGGAGAACCGATCCAATTGAATGGCAAGAGCGAGGTGCTCAGGGATGAGATCCAGCAGTACGAGTTACACGCCGGCGCAGTGGTGGTTGCAACCGGTTTTGATCCCTATGTACCGCGTGATGGCGAGTATGGCTACAACGAACTGACCCAAGTGGTCACCCTGCCGCAGTTGATCCGCCACATGGCGCTCCATCCGGATGCCAATTCCCTGGAATGGCAGGGACGCAAGATCCAGGATGTAGCCCTGATCCATTGTGTGGGCAGCCGGGAGATTGATGGGATCGATGAGCCGCAGGAAGATGGGCAGGTGAACAACTACTGCTCGCGGGTGTGCTGCACAGCCACCCTGCATATGATCGATGAACTGCAGGAGCGCTTCCCGGAGCTGAATATCTATGACCTTTATCAGGATATCCGCACCTATGGACGCGGGCATGAGGATTACTACAAAAGAACCCTGGAAGCCGGCGCCCGATTCATGCGCTATCAACGGTGAAGAAAAGCCGCAGGTGTCTGCTGCGCCGGCAGGTGATACCCACCCGGTGCTTGTGCATGTGAAGGATGCCCTGACCTATAACCAGGAACTGGAGATCCCGGTGGACCTGGTGGTGCTGGCAACGGGGATGCATGCCGAGGCAGATCGATGATCTGGTGAAGATGCTGAAAGTCTCCCGCGGCACCGACCGCTTCCTGCTGGAGGTGCATCCCAAGCTGCGACCGGTGGAAACTGCGGTCAACGGCGTGATCCTGGCCGGTACGGCACAGGGACCGATGAATATCCAGGAGAGCATGTCGGCAGCCTCTGCTGCTGCGGCCAAGGTGATCTCCCTGTTGGGGAGCGGCGAGGTTGAACTCCAGCCATTCGTGGCAGCAGTGAATCCTGAAAAGTGCAACGGCACGGGTGCATGCGTGGAAGTCTGTGAATACGAAGACGCGATTTCGGTGGAAACCTTCATGGAGGATGGCAAGGAAGTCACCCGTGCAGTGGTTACCGCGGCCAACTGCTCCGGATGTGGGGCTTGTGTGAGTGTCTGCCCCAACCGGGCGATTGATGTCCAGGGCTGGACATCTGGCGCAGTACGAAGCCATGGTGGATGCGATTGCGATGGATATTGTTGATCTAGTGGAGGCAGGATAATGGCTGCTGAAAAACCTGAACTCTCACGTGGAGAAATGTTGAAGAAGCTCCGGGCGGAGCATGCAGAGACTGTGGAAAAGACCCAGGCGCTGTTGAAAGAACAAAAGCGCATCCAGCGGGAGATCTGCAAATTTGTCCGGGAAATCCTAAATCTGTGCCTGAAATAGCGGAAGCGGTTGGCTTGCCAACCAGCGAAATGCTCTGGTATGTGGCTTCTTTCAGGAAGTATGGAATCCTGGTGGAAGACGGCATGTGCGAAGACTTTCCGCTCTACAGGAAGGCAGAGGAGAACTAAGATGACAGCAACTCGAGTAGACCCTAAACTGCTTTCTGAACTTAAGAATATGGCGACGGCGAAGTGGAAACCTGCTTCAATTGTGGCAATTGCACGGCGATCTGCCCCTTTACCAGTAGTGAATATCCCTTCCCTCGCAATATGATCCGCCTGGTACAGATCGGCGGCGCAGACAAGCTGAAACAGAGTATTGACCCCTGGCTGTGCTATTACTGCGGTGATTGCTCCCAGACCTGCCCGAAAGGCGCTGAACCCGGCGAGGTAATGATGTCCCTGCGCCGCTGGCTGACCGCACAATACGATTTCACCGGGCTGGCGAAGAAATTCTACACCTCAAAGGTGTGGGAGATCGGATCGATGATCGTGGTAGGTGCGCTGGTGGTGGTGATCGCCCTGCTTCTCAGCGGCCCGATGCCCACCGACCAGGTGGAACTGAACACCTTTGCCCCGGTCGAGATCGTCCATATTGCCGACTGGATCATGGCCGGAATGCTGGTGTTCTTCATCACCATCAATCTCTATCGGATGTGGAAGTTCATCATGGTAGATGGCATGGATAGACCAGTGCCGTTCAAGTTGTATGTCACTGAAGCCTGGCAATTCGTGCTGCATCTCCTCACCCAGAAACGCTGGTCGCAATGTGAGGAGGACAAAGAAAAGAACAACTGGAACTGGATTTCCCACCTGCTGATGGTGAGTGGGTATGGGCTGATGCTGGTGATCATCATCTTCTTCCTCAAGTGGTTCCAGACCGATGAGATCTATCCGATTTGGAATCCGCAGCGCTGGTTGGGCTACTACGCCACCATCGTGCTGCTCTTTGGCGCCGGGAGGGCGATACTCGGACGGATCAAGAAGACCGTCCAGATGCACCGCTTCTCGCATGCCAGCGACTGGATCTTCCCGATCCTGCTGCTGGTGGTGACGCTCACTGGGATTGCGATCCACTCTTTCCGCTACTTTGGACTGCCGCTGGCAACCTACTATACCTACCTCGTTCACCTGGCGTTTGTAGCCCCCATGCTGATCCTGGAAGTACCCTTCGGCAAATGGGCGCATCTTTATTACCGCCCGATGGCGATCTACTTTGAGCAGGTGCGAGCAAAAGCCAAAGCAATGCCAGTGGCAGAAACGCAGCCCGCCTCTGCGGACTAAATAAATAGGAGAACTTCTCATGGATGATGATCTGATCAAACAAGTTGTAGTACTGAATAACGACGACGAGCAGAGTGTGATGGCTGCCCTGGTGATGTGCGCGGCGATTGCTGCCACAGGAGACCAGGTGCTGTTCTTTGTGCAACCCGGCGGCGCCAAGATCTTGAAGAAGGGCGCACTGGAAAACTATCGCGGGCTGAAAGGCCAGCCTGATCCGCTGGACCTGATGGAATCCATCCAGGTGCTGGATGGCCGCGTGATCCTCTGCGAACTTGGTCTGCCGATCTGGGATATGACCGAGGACGACCTTGTGGATGGCGTAGAAGTGATGATGGCCTCCACCTTCCTGTTTGAAGCGGAAGGCGCGGCCCTGTCCTTCTCGTACTGATCAATCAAATTTATTAGGAAAAGGAGATAACAATGACGGAGATCACCAAATCACTGGACGTGCGAGGGAAGATCTGTCCGTATCCGGACATGGATACGATGACGACCCTCAAGAAGATGGAAAAGGGCGAGGTCCTTGAAGTATTGCTGGACTACCCGCTCTCAGTGGAACGCATCCCGCGCAACCTCAAGAAGCAGAAGCACAAGCTGCTGGAGGTTGAGAAGTTGGATGGCCCTAATCACCGCATGCTGATCGAAGCATACGGACTTAAAGATAACTAGAGGAGAGATAGAGATGACTATTGCAGTAATCAGTGGATTGTTCATTGGTATTTTGTTTGGTTTCGCCCTGCAGCGCGGCCGCTTCTGCATGAACTCCGCGATCCGCGACCTGGCCTTGTTGAAGGATAATACCCTGATGAAGGCCGTTGGGGTTGCCGTGCTGGTGCAGATGGTTGGCTTCCCGCTGCTTTCCTGGGCCGGCCTGATCACGCTCAACCCCAAGCCGTTGTTCTGGGGCGCCAACCTGGTTGGCGGGATTGTCTTTGGCATCGGGATGGTGCTGGCCGGCGGCTGTGCCTCCGGGATCACCTACCGCGTGGGTGAAGGTGTAGTGGCGGCCCTCTCCGCCGTGATCGGCCTGGCAGCTGCTGGCATCGATCACCGCCATGGGCTTCCTCAAGCCGGTGAGGAGCCATCTCCAGACCAACACCAAGATCATGGTCGGCGAAGCCAGCCCTACCCTGGCAAATATCTTCGGTCTGCCCTATGAGATCACCGCCCTGGTCTCTCGCTGGTTGTGTTAGGTGCCATCTGGCTATTTGTGGCCTTGAAGAACAAGGATGAAGAAGAGAAACCGGAAGGCTCCCTGACCGAACGGATCTTCGTCAAGGGCTGGAGCTGGCTCCCCACCGGTATCGTGGTCGGGATCATCGGCATCCTGGCCTACTGGGCCTCCGCTTCTGCCGGGCGCAACTACGGCCTCGCAATCACCTCTGGCTGGATCACCTTTGTGAAGAAGTACATCGTGGTGGTACCTGATGCCAAGATCGGGTGGGATGCCTGGCTGATCGTCGGGATCATTGTCGGCGCATTGATCGCCTCCCTGATCGCCGGTGAATTCAAGATCCGCTGGCCGGGCTGGAAGACCATTGCTTCAGACTTTGATCGGCGGCCTGTTGATGGGCTTTGGTGCGGTTACTTCTGCGGGCTGTAACGTGACCCACATCCTCACCGGTCTGCCGCTGTTGAGCTTTGGCTCTCTCCTCGGCAGCATCTCGATCGCCCTGGGCGCTTGGCTGATGGCGTACCTGATGTTCGTCCGCCCCAACCAGTATTGACAAACAGAAATCTGATTTAGGAGTATTAATATGACTAAAATGGCAATTGTATGCAACGGAGACACCCCGGCAAGTATTATGCCGACCCTGATCTTTTCCTCCTCGGGGCTTTCGATTGACAATGAAGTGCATATCTTCATCTGCCCCGCTGGCGCCCGCTGGATGTTGAAAGGCGAACTGGAAAAACTGGGTACCCCTAAGGGTTTACCGAACCCGATCAAGCTGTTCAACGACATCCTCGACCTGGGCGGCGAGATCGTGCTTTGCGAGCTGGCCCTGGAGAACAAGGATATTGATCCCGCAGACCTGCGCGACGAGCGCATCGAGATTGCAAGAAGGCTCCGCCCTTCCTGATGGATGTGGAAGACGCCACCCAGACCTACGTCTTCTAAATTTGTTGGGAAGCACAAGGGGCTGGTCTGTCACTTGTGTTTTTGTACACCCCTCTAGCGAAGAGGCTGCCTTTTGGCAGCCTCTTCCATTATATAGCTTTAGTGAGTAGAGTGTACCGCCCGAAGGACCAAAAAGCTTCTGGTGTACTACAAGTGGATTCCCGCACGTCTCTAGAGGGAATCCATTTTGGGCTATGCCTCCACCATGCTGAGCAGCTGCATGCATTTCATTTCCAGGCGCTCGCGGATCACATCGGCGATCTTGTAGAGCATTTCGTACCCTTCGATCGGATGGTCTTTCATGATCTGCTTCATCCCGGCGCCTTCCACCTCGATCAGTATCGCCGTGTATTGGCGACCACGCCGAATTTGTAGTCCCCGGGGCCAACGACCGCCGACCATCCAACCATCTCCCCCCTTTTCATTGGGTCCATCTCCTGGACGAATTCAATCCCGTCCCGGTTGGGGACTTTCAGATTCAGCGAGATCGATCCTGAATCGACCAGATAGAGATTTTTAGCAGTTTGTCCTTC
This sequence comes from uncultured Chloroflexia bacterium, assembly GCA_963722735.1. Lineage (GTDB taxonomy): Bacteria > Chloroflexota > Anaerolineae > Anaerolineales > UBA11579 > UBA11579. The sequence continues at coordinate 132,698 of CAVROH010000028.1, read as the reverse complement.
TTCAAAAAGATATTCCCTGGGTTCCAGATAAACCATGCGGCTGATCCTGGATATTTTTTCCAGCACCTCTGGTGAAAGCGATGAGAATAGTGGATAAAACTGTAGGGTTTGAACGGAAATCATTTTATCCTCTTGACACAAAAAAAGCCCTGCTTTGGGTAAGAGCAGCGCTTGTGTGCTACCGTAGCTGGTGAGTTATTCAGAGTTTTCGCCACATTCAATGCTTGCTACGTGAAATGAGGTATTATTTCTATTGTACAGACATCTATTTTCAAGTAGACTGGGATAAGTGATTTGATTTTCTATTGACTGCGATAGAAAATCTGTATAATGAAATCAGGTGAACTATCTCGGGAGGATTGATATGAAAAAATGGACAATGCTTTTTGTTGTGGTGTTATTGATCACCGCCAGCGCCTGCACTGCTGTGGAGATCCCGGCTGCGGATCAGGCGCCGGAAGCCAACCAGGTTCAGAATGACGATTTTGAAAAAGAGCCTGAACCAGAACCCACTCCAGAACCAATTGAGGAAGAGGAACCGACACCAACTCCTGCAATATCACCGTCAATGGAACCGCTTGAACTGGTCTTTCTGGAGGATGGCGTGGAAATGACCAGTACCGGGCCCTGGATGGTCTTTCCAACGGTAATTGGCCTGGTAGCAGTTAGTGCGGATGGCAGTGAGGTGGCGTCGCTTGGGTTCCCGCTAAATGACCGGATCGTCTCCTGGGCGTCGCCAGGCCAGGGCGGCGTCTTGGCCCTGGTAAAAGATCACTTTGACAGCCATGCCGGATGATGGGCATAAATGGCTGGAGATCAGATCGCTACCAACGAATGATTGATCTTTGAGCTGGAACTGATGGATTATGCCGGGGAGCCGCTCAGTTTTGATGATGAACAGGACAAACCAGGATTTTGTCGCTGACCGCCACCGGGCTGTGGGGCAGGTTGACCTGGTCTCATGACGGCAAGACGCTGGCGTTTGTCGGTGCTCAGGATGGGCCTTCCCCCGATGTGTATAGCTACGTCTGGATGCGGGTGAGGTTATCCAGCTGACCAGTGGCCCCGCACATGCGGTGGGTCTGTCCTGGTCTCCGGATGATGCCTATATCTTCCATGCGGGTGTGGAGAAGATGTACACGGGCTATTCCGGGGCGGGGTACTCGGGCTGGACGTTCTACGCCGCCGCTCCGGATGGCTCAGAGGTGCTGACGTGTCTCTGACGGGACAGATGATATCCAGCAGGAATTGGTGGTCGGCTGGTATTCCGACACGTGAGGTCTTGATGGCCAGCGGGCAATGGTTCTGCGGCCTGTTTGATTTCAGGATGGTGAGATATTGAAAGCGGTAAGCAAACCATGATCATGGAAGATCAGCATACCTACAGCGCTTATGACCCTGTCAGCAGAAAGCGTTGGTATGGATAGATCCCAGACTCGTTTGATTCCGATGAGTGCGGCCCGGCCAGCGAGGCTGGCTTTTACCTGGTGAGTGTACCGGGCGGGAAGGTGGAAAAACTTGAAGGCTATCCCGAAGATATTAGCATCATGGGAATTGAGTGGGATCAAACCGCGGGCGTATTCCTGGCCGATGGATATAAAACCTGGCTTGTGGTTGACCCGGAGGAAGGTATTTTGGATCTTCAACAGCAACCGATTCATTCTCCTGACGGGAAATGGATTGCCTATCTAGACAGGGATGGCTCTGATTTCACTATCTATGATGTGGACAATGATACGACAGTGGAGATTCAGCATAAAGGCAGTATCCTCTACCCCACCTGGAGCCCGGATTCATCGCACCTGTTCTACTTCCAGGAACGGAAAAAAGAGCAATAGATTCGATCTTTATAGGATGGAAATTCCTGGTTTTACTTCCACCCTGGTGGTGGAGGATATCTTATAACAGGTACAGCCAGAAACCGTCTGGATGATGCCATAAGTTTTCTGGTCTAAGAGCACCAGACTTTCACCTAAAACACTTACTTTCTTTACTAAGGTGATGGTGGACGAGTATTCTCCAGGGTGAAAACCGGGCGCATCTCGCCGACATCCAGCTTGCGCCAGTTCTTGACCGGGCGGCGGGGGCCAAACTCGGCCAGGGCAGCAAGCTGATCGGGGGAGAGGACGCCCAACTGGCGCAGTACTTCCAGCGAGACGGCGGCGCGGGCGCGCCCGTAGCCGTCGCCATCGGTGATCTTGAGGGCCACACCCAGGCCGGGGGAACCTGGTCCAAGTGCGCCGGGGAGCAGGCCGATGCCTTCATAGCCCTCAGCGCCGGCTTTGATCACGATCTTGCCTTCGGCAAGGGTCATCAATTGGGTGTCGAAGCGGTTGGGGCCGCCGACCATGAAGGGGTGGGCGGTCATGGCGCCGGTGATCGTGCGGCAGGCTTCGGCGCGGGCCTGACGCAGGCCCGGCGCTGATCCGGATCAGTCAGGCGGGCCCAGGCCAGAGCGCTGTGATACAGTGAGAGGGCGAAGTTGGGGGCCGAGCAGCCGTCGGTGCCGAGGTGGATCTCGTCCAGGGAAGCCCCGCTCATCTCTGAGAGGCAGCTGAGGATGCGGGTCTGGATGGGGTGGCCGGTCTCCAGGTAGGTGGGCAGCTCCTCGCCGTTCATGCGGGCATAGGCCAGCATGCCGGTGTGCTTGCCGGAGCAGTTGTGCCGGTTGGGGGTGGGTTCTTCTCCACGGCGGATCAGCTCCTCGGCGGTGGCTTTGTCATAGGGGGCATGCACGCCGCACATCAGGTCCGCTTCGGCTACGCCGGTTTTGGCCTGCAAGCCGGAGAGCACCCGGAAGTGCTCGTCGGTGCCGGAGTGGGAGGCGCACATCAGGGCAATCTCCTCCGAGGTGAGCTGTAGTGGTGGTGGCCGCCGGCTTCGATGAAGGGCATCACCTGGAAGGGTTTTGCACGCAGAACGTAAAAAGGTGACCGTATGCAGGGTCACCATAGGAGTGGAGCAGCTCTCCCTGAGGGCTGACCACGGCGATAGCGCCGCAGTGGATCGATTCGATCGTGTCGCCGCGGGTGAGTTCCAGTACGGGGGAAAAAGATCGTTCGGTCATAGTCAGAGATTAGAGAGGTCTTCCAGTTCCAGGTATTTGCGGGCGAAGCAGTGCATCAGACCATATTTCAGCCGCTGGTAGTAATGGCTGCGGTAACGCGGTTCAAAGTCGAAGGCGGTGATCTGCTTCTCGACGAGTTTCTCAGTATCCTGCGGTTTGGCTTTGCGGCGGTTGAGGCGGTCGAGCTGTTTGTCCAGGCCGGAGATGAACTTCTTCATCGCTTTGATGTCATCTTCATCGATTACGCCATCCCGGCTGCTGATCTTTGGTGTAATCCCGGTATTTTTTACTGAGCAGGTCGAGGGAATTCTCCCAGACGGGCAGGTCTGCCTGGCTGAGGAAGGGCGGCTGGGATTGGGTGACCAGATCGCCGGTAAAGACCACCTCGGCTTCAGGGACGACCACCCAGATAGCGCCATCGTCGGGGCCGGGGTGATGTTCGAGGATGATCTCGCTATCTCCCAGGTGGAGTCTGGTCTCCTGGCTGAAGGCGACCTGCGGGGATGCCCAGCGGATGCCGCTGAGACCGGTGCAGGTCTCCCAGACATCGCCAGATTCCAGGATGTGGGCTTTGAAGATCGCTGAACGGTTCTCGAATGTTTTGAAGACGGTCTGGTGAGCAATGATCGTGCTTTCCATTACCTGCCCGCCCAGGGTGCGGTCGGTGTGTGAGTCGAGGTAGACCAGCATGCGGTTGCGGCTGCTGGTGAGGCTGCGCAGGGTGTTGAGCCATTCGCGCCCATCATCCGGATGCAGCGGGGCATCGATCAGCAGTAGGCTGTTACCCATTGAGACCGCGCCGATGGTCACTCCGGGATATGAGTTTTCCAGGAATACGCCTGGGGCGATTTTCTTCATAAGATTTCCACGTCCTCAATACTGGTTTACGCTCAGGTATTATATCCCGAAGTGTGCCAGGAGGCAAAATTCAGGCTTTCGGCGGGAAGAGGATGGCTTTCCTCAGTTAGTATTGACTATAATAGGGCATGGGAAAGCCCTAAAATTCTAAATGTGCGCCAAAGATATCTAAAGAATTACAATTCAGGCAGTCCTCTGGAGTGAAGAATGGATAAGTTATTAAATCCCACTATGGTAGAAATTCATGATCTGTATCAGGAATTTGAACGTTGAGAAAAGCCGGGGAAGGCCATGATGATGGTCGCCGAAATGCTCTCTATGATCAGGCCGTTGATTTATTTGTTGGCAGTGTTCCAGGTTTTACAACTGAAGAAATGATCAATGGATTTAATCTTGGAACTGAATTGCTTCAAAGGAATATTGCTGGCATGATGATCAGTGAGGAGTATTTTCATCCTGACTATATCGCTGTGATGAAGGGGTCGGTTGAAGAGGATCTGCGGGATCACGAACCATTTGTTCATCCAGCCTCTGCAAGAGCATTTGATCGAGAGATGAACTGGTTGAGGTGTTGAGACAGTCACTTGATAGCCAATATCCTCAAGTGCGGTGGAATTCCCTGGTTGCGGTGAAAGAAGAAAATCTGCGGGAATTAGAAAGTGAAGTGGTTAAGTTATTTGATGATCCTGACTCCAAAATTAAGAGGCATGCGAAAAGGGTGGCGAAACTGATCCGGAATCGTTAGTCTGGAAATTTGGGGAGCATCTTGAAAAGGCAAGGCTTGCAGCTTCTGCATAATGGCTTATCAGTTTACTTGGCAGTGTATTCTTAACTTTCCTCTAATCTGATTTCAGGAACAATGATTGGCAGTGGGGCGTTCTGGAGGATGAAAGAAATCAGACCATTAATTATTAGGAGAAGAAAAAATGAAAACCGTGAAAATTACCGTTGTGATCTACATTGTCGCTATGCTACTGACCGCCTGCGGCGGGAGTGGGGCAGCGGATCAATCTGCCAGCCTGGACGGCACCAGTTGGGTGCTGACTGCCTTCAACAAGAACCGGCCGCTGGACGGACGTGAGCCGACGATCAGTTTTGAGGATGGGCAGGCTTCCGGGACGACGGGCTGTAACTCGTATGGCGGCGGATACCAGCTCAAGGGCGACCAGCTCAGCTTCGATGCCATGTTCATGACCGAGATGTTTTGTGAAGATGTGGCCGATCAGGAGAGCGTTTATCTGGAACTGCTGGGCCAGGCGGAGCGATTTGAGGTAGTGGACGGCGTGCTGACGATCTTCTGCGGACCGCAGCAGACATTGACCTTTGTGCCGGCTGAGTAAGGCTAACTAGACTGAATCAAAAAGAGACCCTCGTAAGCGGGTCTCTTTGTTTTAAAGGATTGGTAGTTGCTTTCAATGAAGGGATGGATTCCTGCTAAAAACATGTGGGAAAGATGGAATAATCACTGGCGTGTTATTCTCGCGCAAGCGGGAATCCAGAGAGGAAATCAATCGGATTGTCCCGGCTGGTGACTTTATCCCAGGTGAGCGCCGGTCTCGGTGAACTGGGCTACTGCCTGGTCGGAGAGGTCATTCTCGATCAATGCCTGGAGGATGTTGAAGGGCAGGGTCAGATGATGGGCGCCAGCCTGGTGAGCGGCAATCACCTCGTCCACCGATTTGAGGCTGGCGGCGAGGATCTCGGTACGGCTCCCGGCGAGTACATCTGCCAGGGCGCGGGTCAGGGCTAGGCCGTCACCAGCCAGTTTGGTGGCCCGGTTAACGTACACGGCGATGTAATCGGCATTGGCGGCGCGGGCAGCCAGGGCCTGGGCCGGGCTGAAGATGGCGGTCAGACAGGTCTTGTAGTCGGCGCTGATTGAGGCGCAGAAGGTGAATCCCTCCCGGGTGGGCGGAATCTTGACCACCAGCTTGTCACCGAGGATCTCCCAGGCGACCTGGGCTTCATGCAGCATCTTGCCCGGCTCCGCGACGGAGACCTGGTAATAGACCTCTTCGACCGGCAGTTGGGCCAACTGGGTGTAAGTCTCTGCCGGGGGGAGATCGGATTGGGCCAGCAGGGTGGGGTTGGTGGTGATGCCGTAGAGCCAGCCGCTGGCCGCGGCGGCGGTTGCTTCGGAGAGGATGGCGGAGTCCAGATAGAGAGACATAAGCTGCTCCTAGGGGGTCATTCTTCGCATGGGAACTTGTGTCCCCACTGCTGGCGGACGGTGTCCAGGGTCTGCATGATCGAGAGAGTTTCGTCCAGCGGGATGATCTCCGATTCCAGCTTTCCGGTCCGGATACAGTCCATGACTTCGATGGCTTCGTACTCATAGCCGTTGTAACCGTCCAGGGGGATGGCGATCTCTTCCGGCTGCTTTCCTCTACCATAAACGGTCATGCGGGTGGGTTTGTACCACGGGTCGTGAATGATGATCTTGCCGTCCGTGCCGAAGATGACGGCGTCCTTGTCGTCGTAGGAGATCTGGGAGGACATCAGGCTGACCAACTGTCCGCCGGGGTAGCGCAGCACCAGCGAGGTCTGGTAGTCAGCACCGGATTCGCCAAACACGGCTAAGCCAGTGACGGCATCCGGTTCGCCGAACAGGCTGGAAGCCAGGGAGACGCCATAGGAGGCTGTATCCAGCAGCACACCGGCGCCCAGGTTGATATCGAAGAAGCGGCTGTCCAAGTTGTAGGGAACCGTGGCGATGAAATTGACCGTCATCCCGTTGACCTTGCCGATCAGCCCCTGGGCCAGCATCTCGCGGATCCTGATGTGGATCGGGAAGAATCGCGTCCACATAGCTTCCATCAGGAAGCGTTTCTTCTCTCGGGCCAGTTCGATCAGCTCTCTGGCCTCTGCGGAGTTGATGGTGAAGGCTTTCTCGCAGAGCACATGCTTGCCGGCTTCGAGGCACATCTTCACATCCCGCAGGTGGAAGACGCCCGGCGTGCCGATATAGACGATCTCAATATCGGGGTCGGCAGCCACTTTCTGATAGCTGTCATAGCGGCGGGGGATGTTGTACTTGTCGCCAAAGGCGTCTGCTGTCTGCTGGCTGCGGGAACCGACTGCCCGGAATTCGGCCTTGTCCGGGATGTTGTTGAGCGCGGCGGCAAACCGGTTGGCGATCTTGCCAGTCCCCAATACGGCCCAGGTGAATTTCTTTTCAGCCATGTCTCCCTCCCAGTTTGGTTGGGTTACTGGTTGTCGAATTTAATATTTTCGTCCGACCAGACGATCTTGTCGCCCTTTTTGCGCTTGGCGGGGATGATACAGAAGAAGCCCAGATCACCGGAGCCTGTGTTGATCAACTGGTGTTCGATCCCCGGGGGAATGTAGAGCACATCACCCTGGTTGAAGGGCTTCTTCTCCTCGCCGAGGAGAAGAAGCCCTTCACCGTGAATAATGATCACGCCGTGGTCGTGGTCGTGGTGTTCTTTGCGGGAGAAGCCGCCAGCGCCGATGCGGTAAAAGCGCACGGCAAAGTTGGCAGCGCCTTCCTGCTTGCCGATCAGCCAGTTCTCGGTGACTTCAGCGTACTCGGTGGTGGTGGGATAGAGGCGCGAGCGCATCCCTTCCCATTTGGGATCTTGGTTCCATTCACCGGTCATTTTGCGGACGAGTCCATTTTTTGTTTCCATGGTTGTCTCTCCTATTAATAAGATTAGATCGAGGGGGTATCGAGCAGATCGGCGAGATCTGACATTAGGACACGCGAGGTCAGATCCAGGCTCAGCGGGGTGATGCAGACCAGTCCCTGCGCCAGGGCGTAGGCATCTGTATCCGTGCGGGTGTACTCTCCCTTGGAGGGCATGTGAGTAAATTTTGCTGGCGTGGAGAGGTCCTCCCGCTTTTCGATGGAGGGCATGTAATAGCAAAGTTTATCCTGCCGGGCGATCACGATTTTGGTCTCTCGGGTGGCATGGGCAGGGACTTCCAGTTTGAGCAGATCGACATCCTCGGGCAGGCTGGCGGCCAGCATCTTGCGGGCCACCATCTGGGTGAAGTAAGCGGCTGCATCAAAATCGGTGTTTGTGTCGTAGGAGTGGTAATCGGTGTGGTTGATCTCCAGTGACACCGCCAGAGCGGGGATGCCGTGGTCGGCAGCTTCCAGGGCGGCGCCGATCGTGCCGGAGACGGTTACACGGAAGTACCGATATTCTCACCATAATTGATCCCGGAAACGACCAGATCGATCGGCCTGCCGGCAATCTCCTGGACGGCATGTTCCACGGCCAGGGCGGGGGTGGTGTGGGCGGCATAGCCCTGCCAGCGCAGATCCCTGAAAAGCACTTCGGCAGGTTCGATGCGGCCATCAGCGCCGTGCTGCTGAGAGCGGGTGCGGCACATGCTGGTTTGTTGCACGGCAGGGGCGACGATGAGCAGTTCGCCCAATGGGTCCAGGCAGCGCTTGCCGCGGCAGCCAGTCCGGGGGAGTGGATGCCGTCATCGTTGGTCAGCAGGATCATGGGACGGGTCATGAATGGGCTTCCTGCAGCGCCTGGAGCAGGGCGGCGATGTTGTCATAGATCAGATCGGGTTTGATCTCCGCCATTAACGGCATCTTCGCTGGAGTTGACGCCGGTCAGCACCATGGCGGTGGTGATCCCTAGCTGGTTAGCGCCGAGGATGTCGGTATTCAGCCGGTCGCCGACCATCAGGGTGGCGGCAGGATCAGCGTTGAAGCGTTTCAGGGCGGTCTGGTAGATGGCGGCTTCGGGCTTGCCCATCACGGTGGGAATCGAGCCGGAGGCGAACTGCAGGGCGCCGATGACCATGCCGGTGCCGGGGTTGAAGCCTTCCGGGGTGACGAAGGAGCCGTCTGTGTTGGTGGCAATGAAGTCTGCCCCGCCCATGATCAGGCGCATGGCGACCTTGATCTTGTCGTGGGTGATCTGCCGGTCCATGCCGGAGACGACGGCCACGACCGGGTGATCCGGCGGCGTCTCCCCGGTGGAGATCTGGAAGCCAGCTTCCTCGCAGGGTGACCAGCAGGCCATCCATGCCGACGACGTGCATGGCGGCGCCAGGCCCGTAATTCTCCAGCATGTAAGCTGGCCGTGGCGGTGGAACTGGTGAAGACCTGCTGGGGTCTGCAGGCACGCCGAACTTGATCAGTTTATCGACATAGTTCTGGGCGGTTTTGGTATTGTTATTGGTCAGCAGCGCCCAGTTGATCCCCTTGTTCATTCAGATAGGCAAACAGGGGCTGGATGCCGTCAATCGGGTCCTCGGCTTTCCATAGAACGCCGTCACCGTCGAAGAGGATGGTGTTGAATTTCAGCTCAGGTCATCATTGGTTTTCCTATTGAGATGCGGCCAGTTCCAGGATGCGGGTGGCTGTGAAGTTATCGGTGATCAGATAGTTGACATATTTCCCGCGCAGGGCACCCAGGACGGCTTCAGCCTTTTCGGGGTTGCCGGCAGTTGCAAAGCGCACGGGGATTTTGCGCAGATCTTCAAGCGAGATGCCCATCAGGCGTTTGTGGAATTCCACATCGGCGGACTGGCCCTGGATATCGAAATAATGCCCGCTGACATCTCCGACAGCCTTTTGGGCGGCGATGATCTTTCAGGTCCTGGCGGGAGATGTGTCCGCCCTGGTAGAGGCTGCAAAATTCGGGTTTTGTCGATCCCACCCCGAGGATGGCAATATCGGATTGGGTCGCCGAGCGAGATGGCTTTGCTGGATGCTGAGATCCTTTTTCAGTATTTCGGCGGTGCCCTCAGTATCCACCAGGAAGGGGGTGTAGAGGTGCACGCCTTCGCCGCCGAGTTTGTGTGCCAGGTTTTCTACCAGGGTCTGGCCGCTGTAACTATGGCGGGTGGATCCCAGTACACCAAGGAGTTGGATGACCTGGGTGTGGGGCAATGGGGTATGTGGGCAGGGCATCGATTACGGATTTAACCGTGGTTCCCCAGGCGACACCGATCACCATTTTTGGTTTCAGCAGTGTGGATAATTCGATTGCCGCAGCGTTCCCCAGCCTGTTTCTTAGCTCTTCGTACTCGATTGTCGGGCTGGCGTGGATCACCTTAGCGCCAACCAGATTGAACTGGTTTTTGAGCATCTCTTCCAGGTCTGTGTCATAGCGCAGGGGGCGGTGGACATGGATCTCGACAATCCCTTTTTGCCGGGCTTCGGTGAGCATGCGAGAGATTGCCGATCGGGTCATCCCGACCTTGGTGGAAATCTCCGCCTGGGTTTTACCTTCCTGGTAATACATTTCGGCGATATCTGCGAGCAGCTCTTCCCGGTCTATGGATTTATTTTTGGGCCATTTTTCCCTGATTTCCCTGAAATATAGTGACTTTCCTACATTGACAAGCGTATATTTTCAATTGTACTATATCACATATGTGAAATTATTTTCACATATGTACTTTACCTTGTTTGCCAGGCTAAGTCAAGTAGTGCTTATCCTGGAAAGTGTAGTAAAGTAGTAACTAGACGATGCATCTCTGAATAATTTTGCCGGGAAAGGTAAAATTTTCATCACTTCCTGGTTGGAGATCGTTTGTCAATTTTAACAAGGATTTGGAGAGTTATGGAAATTAAAGATTTTTTGGATCCCGAGGCGATTGTCCTGAATATGGATGCAGAGACATCCGAGGAGGTTATCCGGGAACTTGGGGGCAAATTATTGGATTTGGGTTTTGTCAATGATGATTTTATTGAAGCCACCCTGGCGCGAGAGGCAAATATGCCCACCGGGCTGCCTTTGGGCGGTTCTGTGAATGCCGCCATCCCCCATGTGGATATTGAATTTGTCAAAAAATCCGCCTTGGGGCTCGCAACTTTAAAGCAGGAAGTGGTGTTTTATAATATGGTTGAGAATGAGGTCGAAGTGCCCTGCAGGCTGGTGATCATGCTGGCCCTTGACCAACCCAAATCTCAGGTGGAGATGCTGCAAAGTGTTGCAGCCGTTCTTCAACAACCAGCGGTGATTGATGCATTGATTGCTGCTGAGACAGTCGAAGAGATTTACGCCGCATTGAGCTGAGGGTTTGGTCAGCGCTTTGCGGTTTTTTTATCGAGAAAATTAACAATTGAAAGAGGAACTACTCATGGCAAAAACCGTAATCGTATCTTGTGGGACAGCAATCGCGACTTCAACCGTGGCCGCCAAGGCCATTGAAGAGGCTTGCAAAGCAGCCGGAATCGATGTGGTCACCAAGCAGTGCAAAGCAGCCGAGATTCAAGAACTATGTGGCATGGTGCAGACTTGATCGTCACCACCTCCCAGGTTCGCTTTGATCCCGGGTATCCCGGTGATCAATGGACTGGCCTTCCTGACCGGGATTGGTAAAGACAAGGTCATTGAAGAAATTCTCTCGGCTTTGAAAGACTAGAAATCAACCAGTTTATAGGTATAAATCCCCGGAGAGCAGAAGGAGGTGAACTGGCAAGATATTGAAAAAAGTAGTGGAGAAGGAAAAGGAAACGGAGCGCCTCAGCTTCATTATTCTCATTAGATTGTTTAACTATCGGAGGTGTAAAAAATGGATTCCTTTCTTGTAAACTCTTAAAGCCTTATTCGATGTACTCGGCTCGACCGTAATGCTGCCGATCATCATTTTCATCTTCGCGCTCGTATTGGGCACGAAGCCCGGCAAAGCCTTCCGCTCCGCCGTGATCATCGGCGTAGCCTTCATCGGTATCAACCTGATCATCGGCTTGATGTGGGGCTCGATCGATGGCGTTGCCAAGGCCATGGTTGCCAATGCTGGCATTTACGCGTGACATCATTGATGTCGGCTGGCCAGCTTCTGCTGCCATCGCTTTCGGCTCTGATGTTGGTCTGTGGGTCATCCCGGTGGCACTACTGGTCAACGTTGTGCTGCTGGTCCCTGCGCCTGACCAAGACCCTGAATGTGGATGTCTGGAACTTCTGGCACTTCGCCTTCGCCGGCTCCCTGGTCTACGCTGCCACCGGCAACCTGACCCTGGGTATTGCCACCGCAGCCGTTGCTGCAGCCCTGATGCTGTTCTTCGCAGACTGGACTGCCCCGGCAGTGCAGGATTTCTACAACCTGCCCGGCATTTCCATCCCGCACGGCACTTCCACCGCCTACGTGGCGCTGGCTATCCCGATCAACCTGCTCTTGGACAAGATCCCTGGGATCAAGGACCTGGATGCTGATCCGGATGCAATTGAACGCCGCTTCGGCCCCACTTTCGGTGACCCGATGGTGATGGGTTTGGTGATCGGTGTGGTTCTCGGCCTGATTGCTTACTTCGGTGAGTTTGCTGCTGCCGGTTTCATGGTCACCTTCGGAAAGATCCTGCTGCTGGGCGTCAACCTGGCCGCCGTGATGGTCTTGCTGCCCCGCATGGTCTCCATCCTGATGGAAGGCCTGATTCCGATTTCGGAAGCTGCCCGCGAATTCATGCAAAAACGCGCTTCCGGCCGTGAAGTCTACATCGGCCTGGACTCCGCCATCCTGATCGGCCACCCGGCCGTGATCTCTGCTTCGCTGGTGCTGGTCCCGATCGCGATCCTGCTGTCGATCATCCTGCCCGGCAACCGCATGCTGCTGTTTGCTGACCTGGCGATCTTCCCGTTCGTGATCGCCCTGACCGGTCCGGTTACCAAAGGTAATGTGGTCCGCATGATCATCATCGGTACGATCATCATCATTGCTGGCTTCTACCTTGGCAATGCCATGGCCCCGGCCATGACCACCGCAGCTGCTGACGCTGGTTTCGTCTTCCCCGAAGGCGCTTCGCAGATCTCCAGCGTGGGTGACGGCTTCATCTGGATCCCACTGGCTCATGATGGTGCTTGGTGATGCACTTGGATGGGTCGGCCTGGCCCTGTTCACCCTTGTGATGGCTGTCTTCTGGTACTTCTACAAGAAGAACAGCACTGCCTGGGAACTCGCCGCTGGCGGTCCGGCTGCTGGGGACTAGTGCTCACAGTTGCTTGATTTGAACTAACTAAAAGGGGTGTGCGTTATTCAGGCGCATACGCCCTTTTTTTGTCAAAGTGTCGTCAGGTTTTAGAGGAGGACTCTGCTTTATGATCCGTTCTTTCCTTGAGATGATGATGGGGGAAGTTGGCCGCCAGATCTTGTATTTTTATGAAGCCAATGCCTGTATAATTAATTCCATTATTCTAACGTATGGCCTGTTTATGTTCCTGTGCTGGAATAACCTGGTGCGGGTGTACCGCTATCTGGTGGTGGAAGTCGCCAAGAATATCCACCTGGATGAAGACCTGGGCCGGAAATCCACGAACAAGCGCGTGCGGGATACGATCGAAATTCCCTGGCAGCAGGCGGTGGAAGTTGCCCCGTTCCCTCTTGTGGGGCATGTGGGCGCATTGCTGCCCAAGCGGATGTCTGTGGCGACCCTGCAGCTCTATTTTGATGAGAAAGAGATCGTTGACCAGGCGATGAAAGTGCTGAAAGGCACGCATATTAAAGCGATTGCGCCGAGCTCAAAGAAGATCGGGGAGCGGTTGCGCAATCTAAGACAGGGCAAGCAGCCTGAGGCGGAGAAACAGCCTGAGGCGGAAACAGCGCCGGAAGGCAATCAAGGGGAAGAGACCAGGACACAGGAGTAAGCGCGATGACCGCAGAGTGGACATCCCGGGCGAGGGTGGAGGCGGCTCTGAACCATGAAGAGCCTGACCGGATACCCCTGAGTATGACGATCACCGAGGTGCCCTATGTCCGTCTGCGGGAGTATGTCGGGCTGCCGCCGGATGCGGAAATGCGTCCCAACCGCTTTGGGGAGGTGGAGCCAGGCACTGATCTCCTGGAGGCTTTGGGGTTTGATACCGCCTCGATAAAATTGAGAGCACCAGAAGTGAATATTGCGCCGTCCGCTCTGTGTCCGGACGGCACTATTTTTGATGAGTGGGGTGTCGGCCGGAAGCGGATCGACCTGGAAGGCGGCGCTTTCCTGTTGGAGGTGACCCACTCGCCATTTGAGGGGCTGGATCCTGATCAGATCGATCTGGATAGTTATCCCTGGCCCGATCCGGCCGATCCGGGGCGGGTGGCCGGTCTGGCCGAGGATGCGCGGCACACATTACGAGCAACACGACCTGGCACTGATCGGGCGCTTTGGCGGCACGATCATGGAACTGGCTGCTTTCCTGCGGGGATATGAATGCTGGATGATGGACCTGGTGCTGTACCCTGATTTTGCCCGGGCGTTGATGAACCGGATCGCCGATATTCAGATCGCCCTGGATGAAGCCGGGTATCCGGGAGGCCGGGCGGTATTTGAGCATCTTCAAACTCAGTGGGGAAGACCTGGGGATGCAGGACCGCCCGCTATTTTCGCAGCAGGTCTGGCAGGAGATCCTCCGCCCGATCCTCAGCCGGCGCTGGAAAGCTGCCCGGCGCGCTTTGGACAGGTATCAAGCCGGCCATGTGAAACTGATGCTTCATTCGGATGGGGCGATCCGGACCTTTATCCCCGATCTGATCGCGGACGGGGTTGAGGTGCTCGACCCGATCCAGACGATGTGCGCCGGGATGGATGTGGCGGGTTGAAACGGGATTTTGGGGACAAACTGGTCTTCCATGGCGGAATTGATGCCCAGCAGGTGCTGCCCTTTGGTACGCCCGAGACGGTGGCCGATGAGGTCAAGCGGGTGATCGGTGCGATGGGGCCGGGTGGGGGATTGATCCTGGGGCCGGTGCACAATGTCCAGCCAGACGTGCCGCCCGAGAATCTGGTGGCGATGTGTGAGGCCGTTCAGCATTATGGCCGTTATCCGCTAAACACCAACGGTTAGTTGTGAATAAGTCGTTCTTCCTGGTAAAGCCAACCCTGAAAACCCGACAAACCCCGACACTTTTTAATAAGTTACTTTACAGTTTCAAGCTGGTTGACGAGGACTTTGTCAAAGCAAAAACGGATATTTGACAAGAAATCAGATACAGCTCTCATATTTTGAAAAGGTGTATTCCAGCCTTTTGACAAAGTTTAAGTGTTCCGTTGATCAGCGTTTCATCTCTACATTTTAGCTTTTACGGAACACTACCGGCAAGATAATTTTCTCAAAAAAAGTGTCGAGCGACTTTGAGAATGCCATACTTATAAGTCGGGTTGGGATTGACAAATGGAGGAGGTTGTTTTATAGTATATCACGAATGTGATTTATGTTTTCACATATGTGAAATGAGAGAAAATGACGAACTGGCATTCCAGGCTTAGTGCGCTCCCCTTTGGGCTGTATGAAAAGGCGCTTCCCCAGGAACTTGAGTGGGAAGAACGCCTGCTTCAGGCCCGATCGGCGGGGTTTGACTTCCTGGAGATGTCGATTGATGATACCGACCCGCGGATTGCCCGGTTGGAATGGGGAGAGAAACAGCGGGCGGTTGTTCGTCAGGCGGCAGCCAATACCGGTGTGCCGATCCGCTCGCTGAGCCTGAGCGCTCACCGCCGCTTCCCGCTGGGAAGCAAAGACCCGTCCACTCGCAAGCGCGGGAGGGAGATCTTCGACCGGGCGATTGACCTGGCCCTGGACCTCGATCTGCGGGTGATGCTGCTCTCCGGCGCGGAGAACTATTACGAAGAACGGGATGAAGACAGCCAGGCTCTGTTCCTGGAGACGATGGGGGCGGCTTTTGAACGCGCCAGTGGGGCTGGTCTGATGCTGGGATTGGAGAACTGGGATATCCAGATCGATTCGCTGACCAAGGTGATGGACTATGTCAATCACTTCAACTCGCCGTGGTACCAGGCCTATGCCGATATTGGCAATCTGATCTACGCCGGGATGAGCCGCCAAGAGATGCTGGATGAACTGGAAACCGCCCGCGGGCACATTGCCGCCCTGCACGTCAAGGATACTTTGCCGGGGCAGCTGCGCTATGTCAAACCGGGTGAGGGCGGGGTGCCGTTTGTAGAGGCGTTTGCCAAGATCGCCGAGATCGGCTATCAGGGGCCGGTGGTGCTGGAACTGTGGACCGAGAAATTTCCCAACGCGCTGGACCTGGTCAAAGAAGGATTTAATTTTATCAAGGAAAAAATGCAAGCCGGCTGGCAGCTTTATGAAGAACGCCGGCAGATCGAAGGAGAGATGACAACGATATGACAAAGAAACCAAAGATCCAATTGGCTCTGGATTATTTTGACCTCGCCCCGGCGCTGGCAATGACCCAGATGATCAAGGATGAGGTCGAGGTGATCGAGATCGGCACCCCGTTGAGCAAATCGGCCGGGATGCTGGCCGTGCGCACCGTGCGGGAGTTGTGCCCGGATCACCTGATCCTGGCGGATATCAAATCCCCGGATGTGGGCGGCGGCGAGGCCAAGATGGCTTTTGACGCCGGGGCCGACTGGATGACCGTGCTGGGCGCTGCACCTCTGGATACCGTCCGGCTGGCGTGGGAAGAAGCCCAATCCCGGCCTGGTAAGGAGATGTTCATCGAGCTGACCGGGATCCGCGATATTCTCGCGCGGGCCAACGAGTGGCGCGAGATCGGTGTGGACCGCATGGTCTACCACCGCGGCTGGGATGAAGGCAACCTCTCGCGCAGCTGGGTTCCGCAAGACCTGGAAACGATCCAGAAGTTGACCGAGATGGGGTTCCAGGTATCGGTTGCTGGCGGTCTGGGGCTGGAGATGATCTCGTTCTTCAAGGGGGTCGATATATCTGTGTTTATTATTGGCCGGGCCATCCGGGAAACACCCGATCCTGCTGCAACGGCGCGGGAGTTCCGGAAATTGATCAATGCCAATTGGCCTGGATGATGTGAGTTAGAAAACTTATTGGAGGTACCCTTTATGGAAATTACCAAACAGCAAGCAGAAGACTATCTGCTGCAAATGTATCAGATCAGGGCTTTTGAAGAACAGGCCGAAAAGAGCTATATGGCCGGCAAGATCCACGGCACGATGCACCTCTCGATCGGGATGGAAGCCTCGGCCGTGGGTTCGATCAGCACGCTGGAAGAGTCCGATTTCATCATCGGACATCACCGCGGGCATGGCTTGACGATCGCCAAAGGCGCTGATCTGAACCTGATGATGGCCGAGTTCTACGGCAAAGCCAATGGCTACTGCCGGGGACGCGGCGGCTCGATGCATATTGCCGATGTGGCCGGCGGCAACCTGGGGGCTAATGGCGTGGTTGGCGGCGGGATTCCGATGGCGGTGGGGGTTGGGATTGGGCTTGAAGATGCAAAAAGAAGGCAAGGTACTGCTGGCTTTCTTTGGCGATGGGGCCGCCTCCACCGGCGCGTTCCACGAGTCGATGATCCTGGCGGTGCTGTTCAAAGTGCCGGTGGTCTTCATTGTGGAGAATAACCAGTATGCCATGTCCTTCCCGGCGGATAAATGGACCAGCAGCGAGCAGATCGCCGCCCGCGGCGAAACCTACGGGATGCCCGGCGTAGCCACTGACGGTAATGATCTGATGGCGGTGCGCAAGGTTGTCCAGCAGGCTGTGGACCGGGCGCGGGCTGGCAAAGGTCCGGCGCTGGTGGTGAATGACACCTACCGCTGGCGGGGCCATTCCAAGAGCGACCGCAACCGCTACCGCACCCAGGAAGAGATCGACGAGTGGAAGGAAAAGGACCCGATCCAGAAGTTTGCCGCCTATTGTCT
Source organism: uncultured Chloroflexia bacterium (assembly GCA_963722735.1). GTDB lineage: Bacteria > Chloroflexota > Anaerolineae > Anaerolineales > UBA11579 > UBA11579. Next base: position 115,191 of record CAVROH010000028.1, on the reverse strand, counting down.
GAAAAAGAAACTGCTCACCGAGGAAGAAATTGAAGAGATCAAAGAACAAGGCTATGCTGATATCGAATCCTGCCCGGGTGTTTGCGGAAGCCAGCCCCGAGCCGGATGTCAGCACCCTGATGGAAGGGGTGTACGCACCATGAGAGAGATCACATACTTAGAAGCTGTCCGTGAAGCCATGGTTCAGGAGATGGAGCGCGACGAGACGGTCTTCCTGATCGGCGAAGATATTGGGGAATACGGCGGGGCATTCCAGGTCTCGCTATGGGATGCTGGAGCAGTTTGGCCCGGAACGGATCCTGGATACCCCGATCACTGAGCTGGCCCTGACCGGAGCAGCGGTCGGCGCGGCCCTGATCGGGATGCGCCCGATCGCCGAGATCATGTTTATGGATTTCACCACCCTGGCCTCGGAGCAACTGGTCAACCAGGCAGCCAAACTGCGCTTTATGTTTGGCGGTAATGCCACCGTGCCGATGGTGCTGCGCACCCCGGCCGGTTCTGGTACCGGAGCGGCAGAACACCACTCCCAGAGCTTTGAGAACTGGTTTACCCATGTCCCCGGCCTGAAGGTGGTGATGCCGAGCACGCCCTATGATGTCAAGGGCCTGCTGACCGCATCGATCCGGGATAACAATGCGGTACTGTTCATCGAGCATAAGCTGCTTTACAAGACCAAAGGACCGGTCCCTGAAGAGCAGTACACCATTCCGCTGGGACAGGCAGACATCAAGCGTGAGGGCAAAGGATCTGACGATCATTGCTACGGCGGTGATGGTGCAGCGTTCCCTGCAGGCGGCTGAAGAGCTGGCCAAAGAAGGCATTGATGTTGAGATCGTTGATCCGCGCACCCTGCGCCCGCTGGACAAGGATACATTGATCAACTCTGTCAAGAAGACCGGCAAGCTGCTGATCGTGCATGAAGCGGTGAAGACCAGCGGGATTGGCGGTGAGTTTGCCGCCGTGATCGCTGAGAGTGAAGCCTTTGGCTATCTGGAAGCGCCGATCATGCGTCTGGCCGGCAAAGAGATCCCGATCCCTTACAACCGTAATCTGGAATACCATGCTGTGCCGCAGGTTGAAGATATCATCGAGAAAGCCCGCGAACTTGCCCAATTGAAGGTGTAATATGCCCGTTGAAATGATCATGCCCAAAGTGGACATGGACCAGGAAACTGGGACCGTGGTCGAGTGGCGAAAACAAAATGGAGAGCAGGTCACCGAAGGCGAGATTATCCTGGTGATCGAGACCGATAAGGTTGCCATCGATGTGGAATCACCCGGCACCGGTACCCTGGATGGTATTTCTGCCAAGGTCGGTGATGTGGTGCCGATCGGCACGGTGATCGCCTACATCCTGGCTGAAGGCGAGTCTGTGCCGGAAGGTGCGGGTAAATCTGCCGCGCAGTAGAACCCCAAGCCCCTGCGGAAAAGAAGCAAGACGCAGGGTCCGCTGTGGCGGCCACGCCGGTGGCCCAGAATATGGCTGCCGCCCACGGGGTCGATCTGGCCGCCGTCTCTGGCACGGACAGGATGGCAAGGTGACCAAAGCGGATGTGCAGGCCGCGATGGCGGGCTGGGTCTGCGCCCCTGGCAGCGGATGGCAAGGTGTATGCCTCTCCGGCTGCCCGGCGGATTGCGCGTGAGAAGGGCGTGGATCTCTCCCAAGTTCCCGGCACTGGCCCGAAGGGGCGCGTGCAAGGATTTGATGTGGAAGCCTTCACCCCGGCAAAACTACCGTCGGTTCACCGGCTGGCAGTATGGAACCGGAAGTGATCCCGCTGATCGGAATGCGCAAGACGATCGCCGAGCGGATGACCTACAGCTACCAGTCCATCCCGCATATCAAGTTCACCGAGCGGGTGGATATGACCAATTTTATTGCCGCCCGTAAGGCGATGAATGCTCACGCCGAGAAGCTGGGGCATGCCAAAGGTCTCGGCGACGGCTTTATTGGTAAAATTGGTGGCAGTGGCGCTGCAGAGCCACCCGTGGATGAACAGCTCGCTGACCGAAGAGGCGATCCTGCTGCATAAGGAGATCAATGTCGGAGTAGCGGTAGCGCTGGAGACCGGGCTGATCGTGCCGGTGGTGCGCAACGCCGATCTGAAAGGCGTCAGCCAGTCTGGCGGCTGAGATCAACGACCTGGCCGGGCGCGCCCGCGAGGGTAAGCTGGTCAGCAGTGAGGTGAAAGGCGGCACGTTTACAATCTCGAACCTGGGGCCGTTTGGGGTTGAGAAGTTTGAAGCGATCATCAACCCGCCGGAAGCCGCCATCCTGGCGATGGGCAACACCCATCCGGAAGCGGTGCCGATGCCCGATGGGCAGATCGTTTCCCGCCCGATGATGTACATCACCCTGTCTGCCGATCACCGCATCGTGGATGGGGCGGTGGCTGCCAGGTTCATTACCGATTTGAAAGAAAGATTTGAGAATCCAATCCTGACGACGTATTAGGAGGCTGAGATGGTTGAAAAGAAAGTGATCGTGACCCATAAAGTTGGGCTGCATGCCCGTCCGGCATCTGTGTTTGTGCAGACGGCTGCCAAATTTGCCAGTGATATCACCGTCGACCTGCGAGGACCGCAACGCCAACGCCAAAAGTATTCTCACCGTGCTGACTCTCGGCGCACATAAGGGCGCCGAGATCACGATTGCTGCTGAGGGAGATGATGCCGAAGAGGCAGTCAACGCCCTGGTTGAGCTGGTCGAGAATAATTTTGGTGAGGATGAATGAAAACGATAAAAGGAATCCCCGCTTCATATGGATATGCGATCGGCCCGGCGTTTGTTTATAAACGCGCCGAGCTGGTGATCGACTGCCACAAGATTGATGACGCTGAGCAGGAACTTTGCCCGTCTGGCAGATGCAGTAGAGGTTGCCCGCAAGCAGCTGGATCAGGTCTATCAGAAAGCATTTGAGGAGAACGGCGAAGAACATGCCGAGATCTTCAAAGCCCAGACGATGATGCTGGATGATCCGGAACTGATGGGGGCGGTCAAGAAGCTGGTTGAGGAAGAGAAGACCAATGTGGAATCGGCGCTTTCAGATACGGTGGAGAATTATGCCTGTATGCTGGAAGCACTGGAAGATGAATACCTGAGCGCCAGAGCGCTGGACATCCGGGATGTGGGTTCCCGGATGCTGCGCATCTTGCTGGGTGTGGCTGAATCTCCCACCGAGGGGTTGAAAGCGCCCTCGATCATCATTGCCAAGGACCTGACCCCATCTGATACGATCTTGCTGGATAAGACCTTTGTGCTGGGATTCTGCACCTCTAAAGGCGGGGCTACCTCGCATACCGCCATCCTGGCGCGCAGTCTGGGGCTGCCGGCAGTGGTCGGGGCGGGAAAAAAGTGCGCAAGATCAAGAATGGCACCTCGATGGTCCTGGATGGCGACAGCGGCAAGCTGATTGTCAAGCCGGATGAAGCCACCCTGGCAGATTATCTGATCCGGCAGGAACGCTTCATCAAGGTGAAAGGGGTGGCGGCTAAAGTGGCCCATGAGCCAGCGATCACCACCGATGGGCACCAGGTGGAAGTGGTGGCCAATATTGGCAGCGTGGATGGGGTGCAAACGGCCCTGGATTCGGGTGCGGAAGGCGTTGGCTTGCTGCGATCCGAATTTTTATATCTGGAGCGCAACAGCCTGCCAACTGAGGAAGAGCAGTATAAGAGCTACAAGACGATCGCCGATGCCTTTGGCAAGATGCCGGTGGTGCTGCGCACCCTGGATGTGGGCGGCGATAAGGATATCCCCTATATCGATATGCCGCAGGAAGATAACCCCTTCCTGGGCGTGCGCGCCATCCGTCTGTGTCTGACCCGCCCGCAGTTATTCAAACCGCAGCTCAGGGCAGCCCTGCGCGCCGGATATGGCAATAACCTGAAATTGATGTTCCCGATGGTGGCTACAGTGGATGAAGTTGTCAGGACCCGGGAACTGCTGGAAGAATGTAAGCCGAACTGCGTGCCGAAGGCGCGGATGTGGCGGAAGAGATGGAGATCGGGATCATGATCGAGATCCCTGCGGCGGCGATCATGGCAGACCAGTTCGCCGAGGTGGTGGACTTCTTCTCGATTGGGACCAATGACCTCAGCCAGTATACGCTGGCAGCAGACCGCACGAATGCCAATGTGGCCGAGATCGCGGCCGGGTTCCAGCCGGCTGTCTTTCGGTTGATCAAGCAGGTGATTGATGCGGCGCATGCCAAGGGAAAGTGGGTTGGCTTGTGCGGTGAGATGGCCGGCGAGCTGCTGGCGATCCCGATCCTGCTGGGTTTAGGGCTGGACGAGTTCAGTATGAACCCGCCGGCAATCCCGTATGCCAAGCTGCTGATCCGCTCGATCTCGATGGAGAAATCCCGCCAGGTGGCGGCTGAAGCCCTCAACCAGACCAGCAGCGATGCGATCCGGGCGCTGGTCCAGGAGCAGGTGCCGGAAGTCAACCTGGGATAGTCTTTTACTGGGGGGAGAGTGAAATATTTTTGCTGGCTGATTGCTGCTCAGCACATGGTGTAATCGGCGTCGAGCAAGGCCAGGAATATTCCTACTACCTCGGGGTCGAATTTCTTGCCGGCTTCCTGTTTGAGATAATTGATCACATCGGTCTGATCCCAGGCGGTGCGGTAAGGCCGGTTGGAATGAAGGGCATCCCAGTTATCCACTACGGTAAAGATGCGCGCTGAGAGGGGAATCTCATCGGCGGTCAATCCATTGGGGTATCCTTTGCCGTCCCATCGTTCGTGATGGTAGAGTGGGATTTCGAGCGCCGGGCTCAGAAATTCAATATCTTTGAGCATCTCGTAGGCGTATCCCGGGTGCTGTTTGACGATTATCCATTCTTCTTCATCCAGGCTGCCGGGTTTGCGCAGGATTGCATCGGGGATCGCCATTTTCCCGATGTCGTGGAGCAGCGCCCCGCGCCGGATGTGGAAGAGTCTCCTCCTGGGTGAATCCCATTCGTTTCCCGATCTTGAGTGTCAGGTTTGTCACCCGGCGGGAATGTCCCTGAGTTTCCTTATCACGCATTTCCAGTGCCCGGGACCAGCCTTCCAGGGTAAGATCGTAGGCTTCCTTGATCTGGTTCTCGCCCCAGATCAACCTTTTGATCGTCTCTTCGATAATATCCATCACGATCCAGAAGACCGCTGTGCTGACCGTCAGGATCACCAGAACGGTGACCAGGTCAATCAGGCTGGATATGTAGCGGATATCCTCTGTCCAGGTAAATAGCATAAGGGTTTCGGAGAGATAGATGAAGACCACCATCACTGAGCTGATGCCCCAGGCGGCGGGCAGGAATCTCTTGCCCATTAGCAGGGCAGCAACGATGATATACAGCCCAAAACCGATCATGCCTGGGTCATGCAAGCCCTCGCCATCGATCAACGACATGGTGAGAACAGCGGGGAAGAGCCACAGCAGCCCGGCGATCGCGGCACGAATCTGCCCCTTGAGATTGAAAATTATCAGAATGATGGTGATTGCGGAAAACCCAAGCAGGATCACCCCAGGATTTTGATCTCCTCTGAAGTAGAGCAGCCCACCAATCAGGCTGGTAGCGGCGAGCATTGATGCTTGCAAAGTAAGCGCCACTTTGGGGCGATCAATTATCTCGAAATAGGTTAGAAGGTCAAATTCTTTTTCCCCAGTCACGGAGGGCCTTTCTCTCACCAAGATAGCATATGTCCTTCAGTTACACCAATTTTAATAATAGTGGAAGACTGGTTATTGCGCAAATCTTGAGAAGTGTGAATATAGATATGATACATCTAACCAGAAGAGTGTTTCACAAGGGTAATGGCGCTGTCCTGGCGGCAGGTAAGAAACCCGCGTTTTGTCCGGTCTTAGTATTGTTCCAAAATCCGTAATTATCAATATCTGAGGAGGAAATCCTATGAGTTACAAGGTCATCCAGGTGCCTGAAAAAGGCGAAAAGATCACAATTTCCAACGGCGTGTTGAATGTACCCGAAAACCCGATCATCCCCTTTATTGAAGGAGATGGGACCGGACCGGATATCTGGCGTGCTTCCGTGCGTGTATTTGATGCCGCAGTGGAAAAAGCCTACGGTGGCAAACGCAAGATCCATTGGATGGAAGTATTTGCCGGACAGAAGCCTTATGACAAGTGGGGCGAGTGGCTGCCGGATGAGACCGTGGAGGCTTTTGAGGAATTCCTGGTGGGGATCAAAGGCCCGCTGACCACCCCGATCGGCGGGGGGATCCGGTCTTTGAATGTGGCCCTGCGCAAACTGCTGGACCTGTACGCCTGTGTGCGCCCGGTGGCTTATTACAAGGCGTGCCATCCCCGGTGCTGCACCCGGAATATGTGGATATGGTCATCTTCCGCGAGAACACGGAAGACATTTATGCCGGGATCGAGTTTGAAAACGGCACCCCGGAGAGCGATAAATTCAAGGCGCTGCTCAAGGAGAACTTCCCGGATGAGTATGCCAAGATACGCTTCCCGGATTCCTCCGGGATCGGGCTGAAGCCGGTATCGGTGGAAGGCACCGAGCGGATCGTGCGGGCGGCGATCAATTATGCGCTGCGCTACAAGCGCAAGAATGTGACCCTGGTGCATAAAGGTAACATCATGAAGTACACTGAAGGCGCTTTCCGCAACTGGGGCTATGACCTGGCGGAGCGCGAGTTCGGCGACAAAGTGTACACCTGGGCACAATGGGAACGCACTAAAGCTGAAAAGGGTGAAGCAGCCGCCAACGCAGAGCAGGATGCTGCCCTGGCCTCCGGCAAGCTGCTGATCAAGGACGTGATCGCCGATATCGTCTTCCAGCAGACGATCACCCGGGCGCGCGAATTTGATGTGCTGGCGACGATGAACCTGAACGGCGACTATCTCTCCGATGCGCTGGCCGCCCAGATCGGGGGGATCGGGATCGCTCCTGGCGGGAATATCAATTACGATACCGGCGCGGCGATCTTTGAAGCCACCCACGGCACCGCCCCCAAGTATGCTGATAAAGATGTGGTCAATCCCGGTTCGGTGATCCTCTCTGGTGAGATGATGTTCCGCTACATGGGTTGGGAAGAGGTGGCTGACCTGATCGTGGAAGCTATGGAGAAAGCTATCTCCGCCAGGCGGGTGACCTATGACTTCCACCGACTGATGGAAGGTGCCACCAAGCTGAAGACCTCCGAGTTTGCGGATGAGCTGATCAAGCACATGTGATAACTTCTGTACAAAGAGGAAAGCCCATCAAATTGATATCTGGTGGGCTTTTTTTCTTTTGGGTAGCGATATCCGGGTTATGAGACAATGGAACAGAAGTTTGTAATATGCAGGGGGCAATCTGAACGATAGTTATCTGGTGTCTCCCTCCCATAATTTAGATTGGAGGAGGACATGAGTTCGCAAATTTTTTTTCTACTCTACTACCTCGGCGAAGAACTGGTAGCTGGCGGGTTCACCGGCGAGGGCGTGGATGGTGATATCCATGAAAATTGGGTTCTCTGTGGGGAAATATCTGCCCCCCACACCGATCAAGTTATTGTCAGCATCATAAACAGCCACGCCAATGTTGAGATGCTGGGGATTTAAAGCCTGATCTCCAGTGGGGGTGATCTGGCAGGTGAGATGAACTTGCCCTGATATTCCTGGATGGATTGCAGGGAAATCTCAAACGCCTGATCGGATTCGGCCTCTGCCGGGATGGAGAAGACCGCTACTTCGTAACGGGTCTGGTCCTTGAGGGCGGCCTCTTCGCCAGCGATGATATCGGTGGCGATGAAGGGGTAGATGCTGCCGGGGTTTGCGACATCCGCCAGCAGGCGGCCGCGCACCGTGCCGATATGTTCATCGAGGAAGTTGTAGTAGGCTACCTCAATGGTGACGTTCTGCTGAGGGGCGGCAGATGTGTTCTGGATGGTACCGATGGTGTAGAAAATCTCCGATCCAGCGTAGTCGAAGGTGAAGGGGGTGATCTGGACGGGGATAAGCTCTGGATTGAGTTCGCCGCGGGCAGGGGGTTCGGGAAACGGTATAATGGCAATATCCGGCAGGAGAGCATTGGCAGCGTCAATGGCGCTTGCGTAGTCCTGGCCATATTGGGTGGTGTCCACGCCGAGGTCGGCGGCGGAAGAAGCGGCGGATTCGATCATTTCCCCGGAGGCGGGGCTGATCTCATTGAGCAGGAGAGAACGGTAGATTCCGGCAGCGGTTTGCCATTCGTCTGCCAGCTGAGGATTGGGGGAGGACTGGTCAAAGAAGTACCCGAGTGGCAGAATCCCGAACTCGATGATCGGAGAAATGATCGCTTCCTGTTCCGCCGGACTGATATCTTGCGCTACATAATCCTCTACGATGAGCACAAAGGCGTGCATGGCGGCGATGACCTCGAAGGTGGATTGGGCACTTAGCTGGGGAATGGCGGTCTCGGTGGGGGCATGTATCTCAGTAGGCGGGGTTTCGGTAGGCGGGATCAGGGTCGCTGTCGGCTGGAGAGGGGTAGGGTTTACGACCGGGGTTGATTGCTGGGCAGGGCTGCAGGCGGTAAGGATGAGGAGGATGAGCAAGATGGAGAGGTGAAGGGGCTTCATAGCCATGATTATAGACGAAATATGGTGATTAGGCACTTAGGGAATAGTGATTAGGAAAGGCGAATTCGCCACGATGATTTGTCTGGTTTTTCCTGGTTACTCAGTGCCTGGGTGACTAATCACTGATTTCCAGTTTTCCCAATCCCTAGTCACAAATCAAGCAGGCAAAAAAAGACGCAGGGGATACCTGCGTCTGTAAAAAGCGGTTGAAGGGGGCGGCTTCTCTTGCGAGATAGCCTCTCTATAGAGAGGGCCGCATACTAGGGAGCAAGCTCCTTCAACGCTTCATCCACATCGATATCGCCTCCGCTGAGGCGGCTGAGAATTTCCTTGCGCTCCTCGCGGGTCTGGGTGACCACCACCACGCCGGGGACATGTCCGTGGGCGTCGAACGAGGAGAGCAGCTGCATCTTGCCGGAGACGGTCTTCATGCGCACGTCGGGGCCGCCCTCGCCGATCTGGACCTGCCAGCGGCGCTTGCTGGAATGGCTCTGGCGCACCTCCAGGTCGGTGTAGAAGCGCCCGCTGACGGCGGAGGCATCCACCTGGCAGTTGCTGCCCTCGGGGACGACCAGCAGCAGCGATCCGGATACGGCGCTGAGCTTGTAGGGACCTTCTCCAAAGGCGGTCTGGACGGTAGCCTTTCCGCTGACCGAGGAGCAGTCTAAGCGGGGGAAATCACATTCGCGCATCTCGATCTTACCGGAGACGACCTTAAGCTCGGCTTCGCCTTTGAGGCCGCGCCCGATCAGCTTGCCGCTGACCGATTCGAGGGACATCTGCCCGGTGAGGTCCTCGGCGTGGACGCAGCCGCTGACGGTGGTCAGGTCCATGCGGCCGTGGAAGCCGCGGGCGGTGACCGGTCCGGAGACGTTGCGGACTTTGATCTCGGTCTCCACCGGCGCCTGGATGTGGAAATCTACCCGCAGGGGCTTGTGCCGCCCGATGCCGAAGAAGACCTCAGGCATGCGGACTTCGGCGCGCACGCGCCCGTCGGCGTCCTGGGTGAGGTTGATCTCGGTGTCGTCGGGGTAGCCGCTGTCGGGGTGGGTGATGACCTCAATTTTGATGAGGCCGTCCTCGCCGGGGGTGATTTCAACTTCGCCGCGGATGTTCTTGACCAGCAGTTTTGCCGGTGAGCTGACTTGAAAGCTGTGTTCCTGTGTTTCGGTGGTCATGGGTTTCTCCTATTCCAGATAGATCTGCACGTGTTCGCCGTCATCGTCGAAGACCTCGACGATCTTGCCGGTCTCGCCGATTGCGGATGGCTTCGTAGAGGGCGGCGGCGTGTTCGCTGGTCTCTTCGTCGAGATAGTGGTTGGCGATCTTCAGTCCGGCATTGACCAGGCGCATGGGCAGCATGACATTGACCTTGCGCCGTCCGCCGTGGGAGTCATCTACCTGGACGCGCAGCGTTCGCCGGTCACGCTGGATCGGTGGGGAAGCCACGGGGCTTGTCTCCCAGGGCTTTGAGCAGGGAGGCGCCCTCATCGGCGTCGATCTTGCCTTCCTCGATCATTTTGAGTACCTGGATTCTTTCATCTGAAGTGGACATGCGATTTTCCTTGTTTTTGCTGCCTGAAGTTGAAGTTTCGGCAACCGGATTTGAATAAATTTAAGTTTACGTTTCAATATTTGAAATAATAACGAAAATTTTCAAGTTTGTCAACTATTTCTTGAATATTCTTAATGTGTTTCTTAAGGAAATGACCTTCAACAAAAGGCTGAACTATGCGCCTTTCTGACAAAATATCAGGGTTGCAGAAGGGGGAAGTTCAATTTATACTATGCCTACGCCCCGGTAGCTCAAATTGGATAGAGCAACGCTCTCCTAAAGCGTAGGTTGTGCGTTCGAGCCGCACCCGGGGTACCAATCTGTGGGGGTCAGTGATGAGCCGACCCCATTTTATCCCGCTAATTCCAAAACGTTACAATTTCCCCCAATGGTAAAGCTGTTCGCCTTTCCAGATTTGGATGCATTGAGGGTATTTTTTGAGAATGGGATGTCCAAATTATGCTAAAACACATCGGAATAGTGAAAAAAGGGTTGTAACTAAGGAATATCAATAAATTTGAGGTAAATGATTATGGATTTCCTGAAAAATGTGCGGTTGATCCAGGGAGGGATGGGTGTTTATGTCTCCAATTGGCGGCTTGCCAGAGCTGTTTCGATAAGATCGGCCGGGAATAGCTGCCGGCACAGTCTCTGGCACCGGCCTGGATGTGGTGTATGTGCGCTTGCTCCAGCTTGGTGATCCAGGTGGGCATGTCCGCCGAGCCCTGAATGCATTTGATAGCCAATTCGGGGTTTCTGTCGGCAAGAAGATCCTCGATCGCTATTTTATTGAAGGGGGCAAACAAGCTGGGGGTCGAATTCAAAAATTCTCCACAACATATTGTCCGTCCGGCGAATGGGGGCAATATTATTCCTGCGCCGTCTCAAGAATCGCAATCCGTGGCACTCTATTTGGATGAAGACGTTGTAGAGCTGTTGATCATTACGGGCTATGCTGAAGTATGGCTGGCAAAAGAGGGACACGCTGGAAAAGTATTCATCAATTTCCTCAAAAAGGTTGAATTGCCATTGATCTATACCATGTACGGCGCCATGCTTGCTGGCGTGGATGGGGTGATCGTGGGTGCCGGGAATCCGGATGGCTTGCCGGCTGTACGTTCGAAGTTGGCTGAACACCAGACCGTAAACAGTGACCTTCAGGTTTTATACAGAGAGTCAGGCGAATCCTTTCATGTGCCATTCAATCCCCGCTTAGTAGCCGATGGGAAACTGGCCCAAAGACCGTTGCAGCGCCCCGCCTTTCTGGCGATCGTTTCGCTGGAAAATCTGGTTGAGGCTCTGGCGAAAAGCCAGACGGAACCGCCTGATGGCTTTGTCATCGAGCACCATACAGCAGGCGGGCATAATGCTCCCCCGCAAGGGCCACTTATCAAGGATAGCAAGGGTCAGCCCCAATATAGTGAACAAGATGAACCGGATTTAGAGGTAATTCGAAAAGCCGGGATTCCCTTCTGGTTAGCTGGCGGGTATAGTAATCATCAACAATGGAAGCAGGCATTAGTTGCCGGAGCAGTTGGGCGTTCAGGTAGGGTCAAATTTCGCCCTGTCGGAGGATTCTGGTATGAAACCGGCTTACCGGACTGCGATCATGAATAAATTAAAAATGGGAGCAACTGATCAGGAATTGGTGCATACCACCATGTTCTCACCCACCGGATTCCCTTTCAAGGTAGCGCAATTGGAGGGCACCCTTGCGGAAGAATTGATCTACGCCGAGCGGCGCCGGGTTTGCGATATTGGCCTGCTGCAGCAGAGAGGTCTGAGTAAACCAGGGCCTGATGGATCCCGCAAGATTTTTATGCGCTGCTCGGCTGCACCAGTGAAAGGGTATGTCGGAAAACGGGGGCTAGAGTTTAATACCACAGATCGACGCTGCCTGTGTAATGGTCTGCTCTCAGCGGTTGGACTGGGGCAAATTGTCAGCCAGGATGGTGATGTAACCGAAGAACCGGCCATTATTACCCTGGGAGATAATTTGGATGGGATCCGCAGACTCTCACGAAATGGGCAAACCCGGTATTGGGTACGAGATGTGGTATCAGATATCCTTGGGGAAGGGGACTAAATTCTATCTCGCAAGAGAAGCCCTGAACTAAACCGCCCATTCTTATTGTCCGGTCCCCCTTTGGGCGTGAAGGTAGGGTAGTTATCTTTTTGCTGGTCCCTATTGGTTCTGAAAGGTTACACTGTCGAAGGAAATGGTTTCCAGGTCCAGGCTCTGAATTTTGGGCCGGAAAGTTTCTACGAATCTTTTCTGGAAATTTCTATTCAAGAAGAACGGATTCAGTTTTTCGATTAAAGGATCGTTATGAAAAACTAAGTAAGACATCTCCCTTTAGCAACATTCTGGCCTGGTTCGACATTGATTTCAGCCACCTGGCCATTCATATGGGTTTTGATCACCATTTGCATCTTCATCGATTCCAGGACACAGGCAACTTGACTCTCTTCCACAAAATCCCCTACAGCAACCCGAATTTCAAGCACGATGCCTGGAATTGGGGCCGAGAGCAACTTGTTGTCGGTCTGGGTTTTCTTCCGCCGTTTCTGGCTTTGATCGGTTTCGACCTGAGCCTCGATCTGCTGTCCATCTGCAGTCACCATGTAGGTGTTGGCGCCCTCGGATGTGAGATGCAGTTCAAGCTTCTCCTCACCGTGATTGAGGAGGAATAAACCAGCATCATTGAGCTTGAAAAGGTCTGCTTCGACCTCTTCCCCATTGATGCGAATACCCTCTTCCGTCACCTCTATCTTGTATTCATTTTCCCCGATAGTTATCCGGTAAACTGCCATGATCAGACCTTCTCATCTGTTAACTGGAACCACGCATTTGTTCCTGCCAGGCAGCTTTGCGCCAATTGTTAGTTGTGTCGATCTGAATCCGCTGCTGCCGCTGTTTTTTATGATGCAGGGCCAACGCGGTTGCCAGGGCGGCGATTTTTTCCATCGCCTCGGTGTGTTTTTCAATTACTGGTTTGAATGAATCGAGGAAGGTAGTATCCACGTTGCCGTGAATAAATTTGTCCTGAGCGATATACTTCTGCCATAAACTCACGGGTTGTGGGTACACCGCTGAGCTGGAACTCATTCAAGGCCCGGGTCAGGCGGTCAATGGCTGCTTCCCGGTCTTCTCCCCAGACGATCACCTTAGCAATCATCGAGTCGTAGTCTGTGGTGATCTCCATACCCTGGAAGAGAGCACTGTCCACTCGGACGCCTGGGCCATCGGGTTCATTAATGTAAGTGATCTTACCTGTTACAGGCATGAAATTGTTTACCGGGTCCTCTGCCAGTATCCGGGCTTCAATAGATGCACCCCTCATCATTAGTTGTTCCTGGGAATAGGGTAATTGGCCTTCAAAGGCTAATTTGATTTGCATCCGAACCAGGTCCACCCCGAAGATAAGCTCGGTGACAGGATGTTCAACCTGAATTCTCGGGTTGACTTCAATGAAGTAAAAATTCCCATTCTGGTCGAGGAGGAATTCCACGGTACCGAGGCTGCGATACTTCATTTGCTCTCCCAATTGGCGGGCAAAGCAGTGCACCTGTTCACGCTGTTCGGCGGTCAAATTGGGTGCCGGGGCTTCCTCGATCAATTTTTGATGCCGGCGCTGGATCGAGCATTCCCTCTCGCCAAGGATCAGGATATTTCCCCGACCGTCACCGATGATCTGGACTTCAATATGCCGGGCAAAATCGACAAATGGCTCCAGGTAGATGCCATCATCCCCAAAGGATGTCTTGGATTCTTTACGGGCAAGCTCTATCATCTCTTTCAGTTCATGCTGGTTATTTGCCAGCCTGATGCCGCGCCCGCCACCACCTGAGATAGCCTTGATCATTACCGGATACTCCTGGTGTTCTGCCATAATTCTTTGCAGTTCTACATCCTGATCTTCGCCAATTGGGATATCAGGCCCGGCAAGTACGGGGAGTCCGGCTTCACGCGCAATTGCACGCGCGATGAGCTTATCTCCCGTCTTAGCAATCGTTTCCGGGCGCGGGCCGATGAAGATCATCCCGGCTTCTTCAACCCGGGTGGCAAATTCTGCGTTCTCCGAGAGAAATCCATATCCCGGGTGAATTGCATCAGCCCCTTTTTCCAGGGCAGCAGCGATGATATTATCAATATTCAGATAGCTTTTTGCTGCCGGTGCAGGCCCGATCAGACAGGCTTCATCGGCATAGCGGGTATGGAGGGCACCGGCATCCGCCTCAGAGTAGACCGCTATGCTTTTGCATCCAAGCTCTCGACAGGCACGCATGATCCGAATAGCAATTTCCCCTCGATTAGCGACTAGAATTTTCATTTTGCTGCTCCTTATTTTCCTACAGGGGAATATTCCCGTGTTTTCTGGCTGCGGTCGGTTGCCGCTTGTTTTGCAAGGTCTCGAGGGCCTTGATAATCTTGATCCGGGTTTCCCAGGGTTCAAAGATATCGTTGACATAGCCGCGTGAGGCGGCAATAAATGGATTGGCAAATTGGTTGCGATATTCCTGGATTTTTGTATCCCTAAGCTCATCAGGAGAATCTGACTCCGCCAGTTCCCGCCGGTTGAGGATATTTACGGCACCTTCAGCGCCCCATCACAGCAATATTGGCATTCACCCAGGCGAAGTTGAGATCACCCTGGAGGTGCTTGGAACTCATCACAATGTAAGCACCACCGAATGCTTTCCGCAAAATCAGCGAGACTTTGGGGACGGTTGCTTCAGCGTAAGCAAAGATCATTTTCGCCCCGTGACGGATGACACCGCCAGCTTCCTGGGCAGTGCCGGGCAGGAAGCCCGGGGTATCAACCAGTGTCACCAGGGGGATGTGGAAGGAATCACAGAAGCGGATAAATCGTGATGCTTTATCTGAGGCATCGATATCCAAAACTCCAGCAAGCATCAATGGCTGGTTAGCGATAATTCCGACAGGATGGCCATCCAAACGGGCAAACCCCACCACAATATTTTGGGCAAAATCTTTGTGAACTTCCAAAAATACGCCGTCATCCACCAAAACCTCGATCACATCATTGATATCGTAAGGTTTTCTCTCATCCGCTGGCACGATTCTACTAAGTGCTTTTGTTTTCCGGTTTGGTTTGTCTTCAGGAGTTGCGTACGGGGGTTGGTCCAGGTTATTTGCGGGCAGATAGGACAAAAGCCAACGCGCCTGTGCAATCATTTCCTCTTCATTTTCGGTGAGGAAATTAGCCACACCGCTCTGCCCGGCATGAACCTCTGGGCCGCCCAGTGTCCTGAAATCCACCTCTTCCTGGGTCACGGCCTTTACCACATCCGGGCCAGTGAGGAACATGTAGGCGTTTTCCTCTGCCATAAAGACAAAATCCATCAATGCGGGAGAATAGACTGCTGCTCCAGCACAAGGCCCCATGATCAGGGCGATCTGAGGGATGATCCCAGAGGACCGCACGTTGCGAGTGAAGATTTCACCACAGGCGGCCAGTGAATCCACCCCCTCCTGGATACGCGCCCCACCTGAATCGTACAACCCAATTATCGGTGCGCCGCTCTTGTGGGCCATCTCCTGCAAGCGGGCTATCTTCAGTCCGTGGGCTTCACCAAGCGAGCCGCCCAGAATGGTAAAGTCCTGGGCGTACACATAAACCAGACGCCCATCGATTTTTCCCCATCCGGTGATCACACCGTCTGTGAAACTGGCTGATTGATTGCCGTTCAGTGAGGGATTAGTTCCGCGGCAATACAAACATATCTGTTTCCACAAAGGAATCAGTGTCCAGCAACAGGGCTAATCTCTCTCTCGCAGTTTTCTTACCCTTTTTTTGTTGAGAAGAAATTCGGCGGGTTCCCCCGCCTTTTTTAGCCAATGATATTAGTTGGTTGAAATCCAATCGCTCACTCATAAGTAATTTTAAGATAATCCTTTTGGGTGTTGAAAAATGAAAACCCGAAGCCGGGTTCATGGTTACGGATTGGTTTGTCCGAAAATTCAGCGCAACTCATTTTCTTCCACAGGGTTTCACTATCTTGTAAGGCTATTGAACGTCTGAAAACTTAAAATCTGCTGACAAAAGAGTGTCTGTCAGTTTTATCCCCGTTTTTATAATCTCTATTTCTTCCCCATCCCCTCCGCCGTTTAGATCATGGCACTTTTGGGGTTGTATCTTAGAGATAAAACAATCTAAAGAGGTCTATTATGAATACAAAACCGATCGCAGTTGTGGGGGTTGGGGCAGTGATGCCCGATGCAAATAACGCAAGTCAATTCTGGGAGAATATCAAAGCGCGTCGGTATTCAATCAAGGATGTCCCCGCAGACCGTTGGTCTGTTGAAATGTACTATGATGCGAACATTCAGGCTATTGATAAAACCTACAGCAAGATTGGCAGTTGGGTAGAAGGGTTTCCATTTGAACCCTTCAAATGGGGAGTAATGATCCCACCCAGTGTGCTGGCGCATATGGACGATAGCCAGAAATGGGCAATTGCTGCCAGTAGGGAAGCGCTGACTGACTACGGTTACCCAGATCGGGAAATGGACCCTTCCCGCGTTGCAGTCATTATAGGGAATGCTATTGGTGGTGAGAAACATTACCTCACTGATTTACGGATCAATACACCTATCTTCACGACTGCATTGGCTAGATTACCTGGTTTTCAAGGGCTATCTGCTGATCTTCAACAGGAACTCCTCGATGGTCTTACGGAACAGATCCGAGAGGTCACCCCAGAGGTTAATGAGGACACCATGCCCGGTGAGCTTTCCAATATCATCGCCGGCCGGGTTTCCAACACCTTTAATTTTGCTGGCCCCAATTATGTTACAGATGCTGCGTGTGCCTCTTCATTTGCAGCCTTGCAGGCGGCTATCGATGGTTTGAACACGCACCAATTTGATGCTGTTTTGACCGGTGGCGTAGACCGTAATAATGCTGCCAGCTCGTTCGTCAAATTCAGCAAGATCGGTGCGCTCAGCCCGGATGGTTCCCGTCCTTATGCTGAAGGAGCCAACGGTTTTGTGATGGGTGAAGGAGCGGCAATTTTCCTGCTCAAGCGGCTGGAGGATGCAGAACGCGATCAGGATAAAATCTATGCCGTTATCCGCGGGGTGGGCAGCAGCAGTGACGGCAAGGGAAAAGGGATCACCGCTCCAAACCCGCCTGGGCAGCAGCTGGCTATCCGGCGTGCCTGGAAAAACGCTGGTGTAAATCCCGCAAGTGCGGGTTTGATCGAAGGTCACGGCACCTCCACAAAGGTAGGGGATGTTGTTGAAGTATCCAGCCTGGCGGCAGTCTTTGGAGAATTTGGCTTGCCAAGTGGCTCGATCGGCTCTCGGTTCGGTGAAGTCTAATATCGGACATTTGAAGAGTGCCGCCGGTGCAGCAGGATTATTGAAAGTGATCTTTGCGCTGGACGAGAAGATTTTGCCGCCATCCGCAAATTTTAATCACCCAAATCCTGAAATTGATTTCCCCAACAAGCCCTTCCGGGTGATCACTGAAGCTATGCCATGGGAAAAGCCGGAAGGCGAGATCCGGCGAGCCGGTGTGAGCGCCTTTGGGTTTGGCGGCACGAATTTCCATGTGGTAGTTGAGGAATATGTGCCGGGATTGCTGACAACTGAATCGAAATCCATGCCAGTCAAAGCCGTGCAAACTGCAGCACCAGAAGTTGTATTGCAGGCGGAACCACAAATTCAATCTATATCCAATGAGGTACCTGCAATGAAAACCCCTTCCCTATTAGATGGTATGTATTTTGCTTTTGCCAGTACAGCATCTGAGATCAAAGCTCAATTGAGATCGGCCCACGAGATTGCTGAAAAGGGTCAGAGACCTGAAGCGCATGTGCCGACTGCGGAGGAACTACGCAGTTCGCTCCGGATGGTGATTAACTTTGAAGAGACAGAGCAACTAGTCAAGAAGATTGATACCGCTTTAGCTGCTTTTGAGAAAGGGGATGACGCTCCCTGGGCTGCCTATGGTGCGCAAGGTATCTATTTCGGGCAAGGATCCCCAGGCAAAGTGGCCTTCCTCTTCCCGGGACAGGGATCCCAATATGTCAATATGATGCGGGACGTAAGCGAATTCGCCCCAGTGGTAACTGAGACCTACGCTGAAGCTGACCGTTACATGACACCACACCTGGGAAAACCGCTGACCGATTATATTTTTGTGGACAGCGAAGAAGAAACCAGGCTCAAACAGGCAGCCGACGATTTACGGGACACCACCATCACACAACCAGCGGTGCTGGCCGCAGATATCGCCATGATGCGGTTGCTGGAGGAATTCCATATCAAACCGGATATGCTCATCGGGCACAGCCTGGGCGAGTATGCTGCTCTGGTTGCTGCCGGCTCGTTGACTTTCAAAGAGGGGCTGGAAACCGTCAGCGCAAGAGGTAAAGCGATGGCCAGTCTTGAAGTGGAGGATAATGGTTCGATGGCAGCCGTTTCAGCACCCATCGAGACTGTTGAGGAAATTCTTGCTTCAATTGATGGGTACGTGATATTGGCGAATATCAATAGCCCGGTACAGACTGTAGTGGGTGGAGATACAGAGGCAGTCGAAAGGGCGATCACTGTGTTTGAAGAGAAAGGTATCCGGGCGGTCAAGATCCCCGTCTCCCATGCTTTCCATACCCGGATCGTTGCGCCAGCCAGTGATGTGCTGCGCAAAATGCTGGTGACCACTAACCTGCAACCACCGAAATTGCCAATTGCCGCAAATGTCACAGGAGAGCTTTACCCCACCACTCGAGACGCGATGCTTGATATGCTCTCAAGCCATATTGCCTCCCCGGTGCGGTTTGTGCAGGGGATAAGAACTTTGTACGATGAAGGCTGCCGGATCTTCGTTGAAGTTGGGCCAAAGCGAGTGTTGAATTCACTTGCAAACGATATCCTCGGGGAATTTGATGACGTTACCATTGTGGCCACCAATCATCCCAGAAAAGGCGGCGTCGCCAGTCTACAGGCTGCGTTGTGCAAGTTGTATTCTGCCGGGCTGGGCATTCCTGAGAGTGAGAAATTACCTGTTGCACAAGTTGCTGAAGCTGCTTCTTCAGCGCAAAAAACCGAGCCGGTTGAGGCTGCACCGATGGTCACAACTGGCCACCCATTCCAACCATTGACTGGGTCTGTGGTGATCAGCGGGGCGGGGCTTGGGTTACCTGGCCGAGACCGTCATGTCTTTGCTGATGAGAATGTGATGGACATCCTCAATGGGGTTTCGTTGATCGAACCGCTTCCGGAAGACTCCCGTCAGGAGATGCTGGACCGGAGGGTAACCCGCTTACAAAAAAGTGATGCAGGTGCCCAAATGGTGATGATCGATGATATGGATCAGACACTAAAGCTGGCCGGACAACGCGGGCAATTTAACCTGGTCGAGGAGTTTGGTGTAAAAGCGGATCGGGTTGAAGCCCTGGATATCACCACCCAGTTGGCGATTGCTGCCGGTATCGATGCCTTGCGCGACGCCGGAATCCCTCTGGTGATGCACTATAAAAAGACAAGTACCGGCGGCTATCTGCCAAACCGGTGGATGCTGCCGAAAGCACTCGCCGATGAAACCGGTGTGATCTTTGGCTCAGCCTTCCCAGGCCTGGATCGGTTAGTTGAAGAGACCGACAGGTATTCTGACTATCAGGAATTGACGGGCAAGCTGGAAGAACTTCGCTCCTTGAGCCTGGATACAGAAGCGGATGGCCATACCAGAGCAGTAATTGAAGCCCGGATTGGTGAGCTTGAGGGAGAATTGGCAGCACTTGATTACAAATTCGACCGCCGCTTTATTTTCCGAGTTTTAAATATGGGACACTCACAGTTTGCCGAATACATTGGTGCCCGCGGTCCGAATAGCGCCGTTAATGCGGCCTGTGCTACCACAACGCATGCGATTGCCCTGGCTGAGGACTGGATTCGGGCCGGGCGCTGCCGCCGGGTGGTGATCGTGGCTGGAGATGATATCACTGGTGGGAGTTTGGTGGATTGGGTCGGGACCGGCTTGTTGGCCACCGGCGCGACCACCACTGAAGGCGATTTGAGAAAAGCTGCCTTGCCGTTTGATAAACGCCGAAACGGTATGATTCCGGGGATGGGGGCCGCGGCTCTGGTGGTGGAAGCAGAGGATGCTCTCCGTGAGCGCGGTATGCGTGGGATTGTGGAAGTGCTGGCGACGGACATTGCCAATAGCGCTTTCCATGGCACACGGCTGCATGTTGGGCATGTTTCCGAGGTAATGAACCGACTGGTGACCAAAGCCGAAGCGCTGTTCAATCTCGATCGCCAGCAATTTGCTGCCAGAACGATGTTCATGTCCCATGAGACCTATACCCCAGCCCGCGGTGGAAGTGCAGCAGCAGAGATCAGCGCGCTGCGAGATACATTTGGTGATACAGCCAATCAGGTGATTATCACCAATACTAAAGGATACACCGGACACACGATGGGGGTAGGCGTCGAGGACGTGGTTGCAGTCAAAGGGCTTGAAAATCGCCTCGTGCCTCCGATCGCCAATATCGGTGATGGCTTTGAACCAGACCCGGATCTGGGAGATCTGAATCTCTCAAGGTCAGCGGGTAAGCAGGATGTGGAATTTGCCCTGCGATTGGGTGCCGGATTTGGTTCCCAAATTGCAATGGCTTTGTTCCGCCGGGTTGCGGGGGAAGGAGCCCGGGTTGAAAAGGATGGCTATACTCGTTGGCTGGCAGCAGTGGCGGGTTATCAGGCTGCTGAATTGGAAGTTGTCCAGCATACCCTGCGAATCAAGGACGAAGGTGTGCCTAAATTCGAACCGGCCAGCTCGAACTGGCAATATGGGCAAGGTCCGTCTGCCTGGGCATCTTTCTCTCAGAGTCAGGAATTGTCTCTTAAAGATGAAAAGAGTATTGAGCCTGAACCAGTTGAACAGGTAGCGAAAGAGAAAAGAGCTGTCCCTGCACCTGTGGCTCAGACCAGTGATAAGGAGATCAGAGCGTTTGTGCTCAATCTGGTGAGTGAAAAGACTGGCTACCCGACCGAGGTCCTCGATCTGGAACTTGATCTGGAAGCTGACCTGGGGATTGATACCGTCAAGCAGGCGGAGCTATTTGCAGCCGTGCGAGAGAATTACGGCATCCCGCGGCGTGAGGATTTGCGCCTGGTGGATTACAACACTCTCAGCAAGGTGATCGGCTTTGTCCAAGAATCCCAAGCTGGTGGAGAGCCAGTTCCTGCTCCAGAACCGTCAGTTGAACCTACCCAACCTGTCGCCAAAACACCTGCCGCCAGTGATAAAGAGATCAAAGCATTTGTGCTCAATCTGGTGAGTGAAAAGACTGGCTACCCGACCGAGGTCCTCGATCTGGAGCTTGATCTGGAAGCTGATCTGGGGATTGACACTGTCAAGCAGGCGGAGCTATTTGCGGCCGTGCGAGAGAATTACGGCATCCCGCGGCGCGAGGATCTGCGCCTGGTGGATTACAACACTCTCAGCAAGGTGATCGGCTTTGTCAAAGAATCCCAAGCTGGTGGAGAGCCAGTTCCTGCTCCAGAACCGTCAGTTGAACCTACCCAACCTGTCGCCAAAACACCTGCTGCCAGTGATGAGAAAATCAAAGCGTTTGTGCTCAACCTGGTGAGTGAGAAGACTGGCTACCCGACCGAGGTCCTCGATCTGGAACTTGATCTGGAAGCTGACCTGGGGATTGATACTGTCAAGCAGGCGGAGCTATTTGCGGCTGTGCGAGAGAATTACGGCATCCCGCGGCGTGAGGATCTGCGGCTGGTGGATTACAACACACTGAACAAGGTGATCGGCTTTGTCAAAGAATCCCAAGCTGGTGGAGAGCCAGTTCTTGCTCCAGAACCGTCCGTTGAACCTGCTCAACCTGTCGCCAAAACACCTGCTGCCAGTGATGAGGAAATCAAAGCGTTTGTGCTCAATCTGGTGAGTGAGAAGACTGGCTACCCGACCGAGGTCCTCGATCTGGAACTTGATCTGGAAGCTGACCTGGGGATTGACACTGTCAAGCAGGCGGAGCTATTTGCGGCTGTGCGAGAGAAATATGGCATCCCGCGGCGTGAGGATCTGCGGCTGGTGGATTACAACACACTGAACAAGGTGATCGGCTTTGTGAAAGAATCCCAGCCAACAGAAGAAACCAAGGTGCATGAAGTACAAGAAACTGTCGAGGAAAACCAGGTTTTGGAAGAAAAGGCGGAAATTTCGATCAAACGCCGGGTGCCGGTGCCAATGCTGCGTCCCAGACTTGATCTTTGTGTGCCCTCTGGGATAGAGCTTAATACTAACAGCAGGGTGTTGGTTATCGAGGATGAGTATGGAGCAGGCAAAACGCTTGCTGAAACACTGATCTCCCGTGGCGTGCAGGTGTTGAGCCTGTCTGGCACAGCAGAAATCATGGTCGGTCATATTGAAGATTGGGCATCAGATGGCCCGGTGGACGGAATCTATTATCTGCGTGGGCTGGATGATGAACCTTCCCTGGATGAGATCAATTCCCAACAATGGGAGTTGATGATACAGGAACGGCTTGAGACTTTATTCCATGTGATGAAGACGGCTTCTGAAGGCAGTTTCCTGGTGTGTGCAACCAGGCTGGGTGGCTTGCATGGATTTGATGAACATGGCGCCCAGGGTACTGGGTTTGGCATCAGCGGATTCTCCAAATCCCTGGCAATGGAACGCCCCGAAGCTTTGATCAAGATAATTGATTTCGGCGTGAGTGTTGAGGCTGCATTGATCGCTAACCATCTGATCGCAGAGACTCAAAACGACCCGGCAGCAATAGAGATCGGGTATCAGGAGGGGCAGAGATTTGGATTCACGCTGGTTGAAGAATCCTGGGGAACTGAGGCTGCTTATCATGTGCCCGAAGGGGCTGTTTTCCTGGTCAGCGGTGGTACAGCTGGGATTTCGATGCCAATTGTAGAGGATATGGCTGCCCGAACAAAAGGGCGCTTTTACCTGATTGGCCGATCACCCTTGCCATCAGTAGATGACCCGAATGTGGTCTTACTGCAATCTGACAGAAAGGTTTTGAAGCAGAATTTAATGAGAGCCGGTATCGAATCCGGTGAGAATCCGACACCGGCTCAGGTGGAAGGGAGAATTGAATCCCTGGAGCGAGGTGTTGCCACCCGGGCAGCGATTAACCGGATCAAGTCTCTTGGGGTCTGAGGTCGCCTATCTGACAGGGGATGTTACTGATTTCGATTCGATGCTTTCTGTCGTGGAGCAGGTTGCTCAAGAGGAAGGCAGGGTAGATGTTCTGATCCATGCGGCCGGATTTGAGCGCAGCCGAAAGTTTATTCGCAAACCGCTGGATGAGTTCCGCGAAACCCTTGCGGTCAAAGCAACCGGCTTTGTCAATCTGTATAAGGCTATGCAGCAGGTGAGGGTAATGCCTCAGGCGATGGTTTTGTTCTCTTCAATTGCAGGGAGATTCGGTAACCCAGGTCAGACAGATTATGCTGCTGCCAATGACCTGCTGAGCAAAATCGCTTCTTCATTGCAGCAGAACCATGAAAACCTGCGGGTTGTTTCCATTGATTGGGGCGCCTGGGGTGAGGTGGGTATGGCCAGTAGGGGAATCCTGCCCAAGTTGATGGAGCAGGCGGGTATCGAGCTGATGCGGCCTGAAGATGCTGCCCCGTTGGTATTTCAGGAACTGGTCTTTGGATCCGGCCATGAAACGGTCCTGTCCGGGGCTTTGGGCGCGCTCGAGGATTCTATCTCCGACCAGGATGTTCTGGATGTGGAAGAAGCAAACCAGGCCCTGCGAACCGGTGAGCCGATCCATGTGATGCTAAGCAGTGTGACTGGATACCATCCTCAAAATGGTGTCATGCTTGAGGTCACGCTTGATCCAACTCAGGAGCCTTTCCTGCACGATCATGCCTTGGAGGGTACGCCTTTGTTGCCAGGTGTGATGGGGATCGAGGGATTTGCAGTTGCCGCTCAACATATTTCCTCGGTGCTTGGCTCTGGAGACAGCAATCGTTTCAGGGTTCGCACTCTGGAAGATATCGAATTTCTCACGCCGTTCAAGTTTTACCGCAATGAGCCGCGTCATATCATCTGGAAGGCAATGCCTATCTGGCGCAAGACTGAACTGGTCGTTGAGGTAACCCTTGAATCCCGATCTCCGTCCAGGCTTGAAACGGATAATGACACACTTGTCCGTCACTTTGCCGGAAAAGTTCATCTCCAGCCGACCGATCAGCCGATCCAGGCAGTCGTCTCGAATGCACCAAATTGGAATGGGAACTACACCTTGAAGGATTCGGATATCTATAAACTGTATTTCCATGGTCCGTCTTTCCAGGTGCTGGAAGGTGTACAACGCTCTGGTGAAAACATGTTAGGTAAACTCAGGAAGGATCTGCCCGGGATCACTTCTAAACCTACCCGCCTGGATACAACCCCGCTGTTGCTGGAATTGTGCCTGCAAACCGCGGGAATCTGGGAGATCGGACTGACAGGCTCTCTCAGTTTGCCATTTTCGATTGGCAAGGTTCAGTTGTACCGGAGAGAGATCAATGGCGAGCCGATCTTTGCTGAAGTCCGATTGGCAAAGGAAGGTGAGGAATTGGTCTTCAGCTCCAGGGTGGTGGATTCCAAAGGCAGGGTTTACCTTGAAATGGAAAATTATCGCACTGTGGCGACTCCGGCATCGGTAGACGAATTACTCAGGGTGCCGTTGAGGAAATTGGTTGAAGACTAGTGGTATAACCGAAAATGAATAATGTCTACTGGATCCTTGAAGGGGAGAAAGAAAGCCTCCTCTTCAAGGATTTTCCCGCGGAAGAGATTCTCAGCCCAGATGAACTGGCACGTTGGCATAAAATGCGCTTTGAGAAACGACGGGATGAATTTCTCTTTGGCAGGCACACCACAAAGAAATTGCTTACTTGTGAAGGATTGCCATGGGCTGGAGAGAAATATCCGTCATTGCCAATCGTGAATGAGCCGGAGGGCGCTCCATATCTGGATCAACCTGAGATAAGAGGATGCCTGTCAATCAGTCATCGGGGAGGGCTGGCGGCAAGCGCTTATTTGCAGGCGGAGGATCGCCAGGTTGGGATTGATCTGGAAGTAATTGAACCGCGGGATTGGTCCTTTGTGGAGGATTTTTTCACAGTTGATGAGGCTGCATCAGCGAGGCGGTTGGTGGAGCCTTATCGTTCTAACTGGGTGACATTGATGTGGAGTGCAAAGGAAGCTGTGTTGAAAGTATGGCGAAAAGGGCTGCGTCTGGATACGAGGGAGATTGAAATCCTGCCCCTTTCTCAGGAGAAGATTACAACCCTAGATAATCAATGGAACCTGATTCAAATGCATGCCAGGGATGACCGAAATGCGGATTGTTGGCTATATGGCAGGGTCTTAGGGGAATATGTACTTACCCTGGCGTATTCAAAACTGCCGGGTGATAAGCTGAGATCGCCGATTAAACTCGTCAGGGTTGGTATCTAGAACGGATTGACCTGATACCTGGTTATCTCTGGGGAGAGCCTTTCACCAGTGATGGCTTCCAGCATCCGTACCCGACTGAGATAGGCAGCGCCTGTCAGAATGTGGCGGGCAATTTCAACCACCTTGCGATTCTCGGGAGATTCCAGGTAGGTGCCACGCACCCAGTCGTTAAACGCACCCATCGCTGGACCGCACCAGATTTGGTAATCCATCTCCCGGCCAGATTCCCCGATATTGGACCAGCGAGAAGATAACCCCAAATACCATCTGAAAACAAGAGCCAGTTTGTAGTGTGGGTCTATTTGGGCGCGTTCAATCTGGCGAGGGTCTCGTTCTCGGAAGAAATTCTCGGTATCCTGCCAGACGGTGGCAAAGTCTCGCCTGAAAACCAGCTTTTCCAGCTTTTCTCTCTCAGTCTGTGGGATTTCTTCCCAGGAATTGTAGCGGGAATAAAGTTCATGCAAATTCTTGGCACGTACCGGGAACATTGTGCCGCGTTTCAGCACCTGTACCTTGACGCCCATCTCAAACATATCCGAGGATGGGGCCATGGTCACATCAGCCATCGAGGCGGCGGCGAGAAGTTGGCGGGTATGGTTTGAGGTGCCTGCTTCCTGGCATGACTGGTTTACAGATCCGGTAACAATATAAGCTGCGCCCATCATGAAGGCTGCCAGGGCTGCTTCTGGTGTGCTAATCCCACCCGCTGCGCCAATTCGCACAGGGGCTGCGAAGTTGAATTTATTTTGCAGTTCATCTCGAAGGGCTATCATTCCAGGCATCATCGCTACCAGTGGACGGTTGTCGGTATGACCACCTGAGTCTGCTTCGGCCGTGATATCATCGGCGACCGGGATATTGCGCGCCAATTCTGCCTGATGTTGAGAGATGCTGCCTTCATTGAGCAGTTGGCGGATAATATCTTCCGGAGCTGGAGATAAAAATAATCTGGCTACCTCTCTTCGAGAGAGCTTGGCAATGACTTTGTTTTGAGCCTGGATCGTTCCATCAGGCAGTTCGGTTAGCCCAGAAATTCGGTATTGCACCAGTGGTACGGTCAGGTCAACGTATGCTGAGGCTTCCACTGTCCGTACTTTGTGCTTGATGTATAACGCAGCCGAATTTTTTTCCAGGGCGGGTTCATTTGGACTGTTGATCAGGTTGAATGCGTAGGGTTTGTCTCCCAATGCTTCTTGAATTTTGACAATCGCCTGTTCAACTCTGGTTGGATGCAGGCCTGCTGCACCAAAGGAGCCCAAAAACCCGGCATTCCCCAAGCGCAATGACCAATTCTTCAGAGGCGATGCCATTGGCCATTGCGCCGGCATAGTAGGCGTACCTGGAGTTGTGCTGGCGTTTGAATCCAGGATCACCCAGATTTTCTGGCGGTACGGCGGGAAGGATGCCAGCTAAATCGGAATTATAATCTTCAGAAATTACGATTTGACCGCTTTCTTTGGATACACTCAATGGCTTTTGGAGGTTGTGGAGGGCGACTTGCGCCGATTCGCTGAGTAGTTTGATTTTTGTAGTCATATAACCCATTCCCGAAAAATGAGATAACAAGTAGTAAAACCCTGGAAAGGCGATCAAGTTTCGGAATTAATCTAAATACGAATTGATAATCTAAGTAAAATGAACAAACGGCAGAGCAGTTCACCTATTCCCAATAGTTTAAACCTATCAAAAGCAATAGGCAAAAATAATCATTTAATTCTCATCGAAGAGGTATAATTTTATTAATAGTGTGTGGGAAGAATCGTATCATTGCACACAGAAACCAATTCGCAGGATGACAGTTTCAAAGGAAATTACCATCCCAGTTTTGTGTATTAAATTAATACAAATTGGATAAATAATAGAATTTTTTTACAAGTTTGTCCCAATAATCATAATGGTGGAGATAGCTATGAGTAGTAATAGAACAAAATCCCTGGGTAAAGTCCTGCTGATCTTTTTGACCTTATCCCTGATATTGATCCCTTTGTCACCAGTGCAGGCTGCGGTACCAGCAGGGTACTCTGAATACTTCATCCCGGGTGGCACCGATCAACTTTGGGACATATTTGAAGATAACGACAATGACCCAAACCTGGGTGAGGCAGCTGGCTTCCATACAGTCATCGCGGTAACTGCAGGCACTGATTCCACCACAATCTATTACGATCATTGGGAGAATGGCTATTCCGTGGGTGGCGATGAGGTCTACTCGGTTAATAAAGGGGATGTGACCATTTTTGAGAGTTCCGGGATACCCGTGAGACCGCGTGGAACCGGGATGGATGCTTGTACGGCAGAATCCCCGAATTCTTTGCCGGGTTCGGGCAGCCGCTGTTATGACGGACGCGACCGCATTCTGGTGGCGGGTGGTGCGGTAACGGTTACCAGGGCTGGGTGGCCGGAGAGTTCCGGAACAGTGTATGCCCTCGCTTGGGAACTGTATCCGACAAAACCCTTCCTAACCAGCTATGTCATCCCCATTGGCGTCGATTTGGATACAAGCAAAGGGTATGATGATTTCACCAACGTGTATGTGATCGTTCAGTCCACTACAGATAACAATTCAGTGGCAATCGACGACCCCACGACACCAGGGACTGATGCTTCTGGAACTTTAGACCGTGGAGAAGTTGCCCAATTATATGATTTCAACGCAGGGACGACCGTAGTTTCCTCCTATCCTGTTCAGGTCCAATTTATTGCGGGGAATTTCAATAGCAACGCGTGTATTCTGAGTTCCGCGGGTTTTCTGCGGTACCGAATACGATCTGGGATAATGAGTATTATTCTCCAGTAGATGGGGTTGCAAGAGCGGGCTATAACGCTGATATCTATGCTCTTAACCCCCATTCGACCAGCCTCACAGTCTTCTTTGAGGATACTATCGGGTCTGGCTATTTCACAATTGATCCTGGGGATACAGTTGCATATTCAGATCCTGGCGCTGCGAACCGGGAGATCGCCAATGGTTCTGCGGCCTACCTCTCAGCGGATGATGTCTTTTGGGCAATAGGATCGGTTGGGTCTGAGGATGCAGACTTTGATTGGGGTTACAGCCTTGTGCCGAAAGACGCCCTTACCCAGGAATATCTGGTCGGTTGGGCGCCAGGCTCAAGCAATAAACCGCCCACCGAGAATGGCTCCCCGCTCTTCATCACACCAGTGGAGGATGACACCACTATAACGGTCACGTACAATCCATCCGGAACCACAAACACTTTTACCCTGGATCGGCTGGAAGTACAGACTATCTTTGATCCTGATGATGATAACACCGGCATGTTGATCACGGCGGACAAACCTGTCGCTGTAGCCTGGGGAGAAGACCCGGATGCCCCGGGGGTTTCGAACGGTAACCCATACCTGGACATGGGTTATACAACCCTGCCATTTTTTGAAGAAGCGATTGACCGTGTGATTGGGTTGGGCAAAGCAGCAGACGTGAATACTATCCCACCAGGAGGTATCGTCACCTTCACGCTGACAGCAGAAACATACTCAGCCTATGCCGCCACGGATGTAGACTTCAGAGATACGCTGCCATCTGGCTGGACATTTGTTGCGGGCAGTACCATCATCACCTACCCAGATAGCTCTCAGGAAAGCGGCGCTGCTGCAGAAACTGCCTATCTAACTATCAGCGGCCAGGACCTTACCTGGGATGTCAGCCACAATATGGCGGCGAATGAAACTTTGACAGTGAGCTACCAAGCGACAGCCCCTGGAACTCCCGGAACGTATTCTAATGAAGCCGAAGTTGAAGGATCTATTGGCTCTGATGATTTCGTCTCTGAAGATGAGGTGGTGGTCCATGTTGCCGGCTTGGTGGTAGACAAGGATTCGACTACGCCCGTGGTTATTTCAGGTTCTACCGCCACCTACACCCTGACCCTGGAGAATGTGGGCACCTCCCCGATCACGGGGGCGACGATGACCGATCCGCTTCCCACCGGTTTTACTTACGCCAGCCACACCGAAACCCTAACTGGCGGGGCATCCAAGGCCAGTAATAATGATGATTTTTCTGATACCAGTAATCCCTTCTGGGGCACCTGGACAATTCCTGCGGGCGGTAACGTAGAAATTTCCTTAGTTGTGAATGTGTCCAGCACTTTATCCCCCGGCACTTATGATAATGATTTGGAAGCAGACAGCAATGAAACTGGCGTAATTGACGACTTGGGAAACAGCCATCAGGATTCAGATACCCCTGATGGCCAGGATCCAGAAGAGGATGAAGATGTCACCGTCGTGTCCATGACGATCGACAAAGATACCAGTACGCCTTCGATCCTTCTCAACACCGATGCCAGCTATACGATCACACTTGAAAACCTCAGTGGGATTGCGCTTACCGGTATTACGGTGAATGATGTTCTGCCTGCCGGTTTTGAATTTTCAAGCACCCAACCCGGAACACCCTACTCTGGCTCAGGCTATTCCCAGGGTGGTGGATTCTCGGCCCCATCATCCGGTGACACGGATCTCGATTGGGGTCCGTGGACGATCAATGCCGGCGGCAGTCTGACAATTTCATTTGATGTGACCGCAACTTCATCTGTATCTGCCGGTACATATGACAACACAGCCAGGGCATCCAGCGCAGTAATTGGCATTATCGATGATACAGGTACACTGGCTCAGGATTCTGATACCCCTGCCGGAAGTGACCCGGAGTCCGATGAGGATGTCACCGTCCTAGTTCCTCAACTCACTGTGGACAAAGATACCACCACACCGGCTGTTGACCGCAACGGACAGGTGATCTACACGATCAAAGTAGATAATATCGGTACGGGGGATGCGCCGGATGTAGCTATCTCAGACACACTCCCCAGTGCTGATTTCACCTTCTCTGCAACCCAACCAGGCAGCCCATACTCTGGGTCAGGCTATACCCAGGGGAGTGGTTTCTCTGCCCCCTCGAGCGGTGATAATGCCCTTAGCTGGGGTCCGTGGGATATTGTTGCCGGGGGATCGCTGACCGTCACCTTCTATGTCGATATCAGCGGAACCGCAGCCTATGGCACTTATGACAACACGGTAACGGTAACCAATTCTGTGACCAGCCCGATTGATGATAATGGCACACAGGGCCAGGATGCGGATACCCCTGCAGGGGTAGACCCGGAAACGGATGAGGATGTTACCATCCAGCCAATGCCGGTCCTGGATGTGACCAAATCCTCCAGCGCCGGAGGAAGCGTCTCTCCGGGTGACACAATCACTTACACGATCACGATCGAGAATACCGGGGCGGCAGATGCCACGAATGTGGTGGTCAGTGACCCCGAACCAACTGGTACCACCTACACGGAAGAATCAACTGTGCTTGCAGGACCATCGATGTCTGGCGCTGATACCTGGGAGGTGATTTTAATCCGTTCCCAAACGGGAATGATGGCTCCCAGAACTTCACATCTGGATGGACGATTACGGGTGAAACCGAGGAAAACGGTGACAGATTACGTTTTTATAAGAATTCATGTGCGGGTTGTTGGACAAGTTCGGGAGCAGTTGAGCGTACCGCAGACCTGACCGGGCATACCTCACCAACACTGCAATTCGATTATGTTGAAACTGGTCTGGAAGCTGGCGATGAAGTAACTTTATCGATCAACGGAAATGCACTTGCCACTTTTAACGGATCTTCTGGCACCGGGACTTACACATCTGTTGCTGGGGCATTAGATGCTTACGCCGGCGCCCCAATCACTATCGAATTCGACTTTTTATTCGATGATGGATCCAGATGGAACACCGATAACTTTTATGTTGATAACCTGATCCTTTCCGCTTCATTTAACTTTGACCAGGATAAGGATAATGATTCTGCAGGACTAAACAACCTCGCTGATGGTGACCCGCCCAATCTGGTTACCAGTGCGGATACATTGATCATCCCTGCTGGGGAAACTGCCACAGTGACCTTTGATGTGACCGTTGATGCTTCTGGCTGGGGCCCAACGATTGATAACACGGTATCCGTCACAAGCGATGAGATTACCACACCTGCTGAAGATACTGCTTCAGACACGGTTGAGGTGCTCTCAGGGACGATCAGCAAGACGGCGGATGACAATTCGGTCCCGGAGACGGGACAGGACGTGACCTTCAGCCTGGTGATCAATAACACCGGGTCGCTGGACATGTTGCTGGACAGTCTGAGCGACGATATCTTCGGTGACCTGTTCGACAATGCCAACCCGCTGGTGCCGAGCGGGACGAACACCTGTCTGGTACTGAGCGGCGCTACCCTGACATCCGGCAGCAATACCTCCTGCCAGTTCGTGGCGAATGTCAGCGGTGACGATGATCCCGCGGTGGAGATCATATCAATACCGTCACTCTCGGTTTCTCCGAAGATGGCGATCCTGCCAACACAGGCACTGCAAACGATGATGAGACCATCGAATTTGAGGATGTGGCCTCGGCGATGCACGTGGTCAAGACCGCCGGCACGGCTGCCGACGGAGCGACCTTCCATATCAATGAACCGGGCGGGACGGTGACCTTCTACGTGACGGTGTACAACGACTCGACGGTTGACAGTATCACGATCGACACGCTGACTGACGACGTGCACGGCGATGTGACCCTGCTGACCACCACCTGCACCCTGCCGCAGACCATCGTGGCGGGGGACAGCTATAGCCTGCACCTTTGATGCATCTGTCACCGGGGATCGCGGGGATAGCGAGACCGACACGGTGACCGCCTCCGGACAGGACGATGACGGCAACGCCGTCTCGGATGACGATGATGCTGTGGTCGAGATCGATGACGTCGCCTCGGCGATGCACGTGGTCAAGACCGCCGGCACGGCTGCGGACGGCGATATCTTCCATATCAATGAACCGGGCGGGACGGTGACCTTCTACGTGACGGTGTACAACGACTCGACGGTTGACAGTATCACGATCGACACGCTGAATGACGACGTGCACGGGGATGTGACCCTGCTGACCAGCCACCTGCACCCTGCCGCAGACCATCGTGGCGGGGGACAGCTATGCCTGCACCTTTGATGCGTCTGTCACCGGGGATCCCGGGGATACCGAGACCGACACGGTGACCGCCTCCGGACAGGACGATGACGGCAACGCCGTCTCGGATGACGATGATGCTGTGGTCGAGATCGATGACGTCGCCTCGGCGATGCATGTGGTCAAGACCGCCGGCACGGCTGCGGACGGCGAGACCTTCCATATCAATGAACCGGGCGGGACGGTGACCTTCTACGTGACGGTGTACAACGACTCGACGGTGGACAGTATCACGATCGACACGCTGAATGACGACGTGCACGGGGATGTGACCCTGCTGACCACGGCACCTGCACCCTGCCGCAGACCATCGTGGCGGGGGACAGCTATAGCCTGCACCTTTGATGCGTCTGTCACCGGGGATCCCGGGAGATACCGAGACCGACACGGTGACCGCCTCCGGACAGGACGATGACGGCAACGCCGTCTCGGATGACGATGATGCTGTGGTCGAGATCGATGACGTCGCCTCGGCGATGCATGTGGTCAAGACCGCCGGCACGGCTGCGGACGGCGATATCTTCCATATCAATGAACCGGGCGGGACGGTGACCTTCTACGTGACGGTGTACAACGACTCGACGGTTGACAGTATCACGATCGACACGCTGACTGACGACGTGCACGGGGATGTGACCCTGATGACCACGCACCTGCACCCTGCCGCAGACGATCGTGGCGGGGGACAGCTATGCCTGCACCTTTGATGCGTCTGTCACCGGGGATCCCGGGGATACCGAGACCGACACGGTGACCGCCTCCGGACAGGACGATGACGGCAACGCCGTCTCGGATGACGATGATGCTGTGGTCGAGATCGATGACGTCGCCTCGGCGATGCATGTGGTCAAGACCGCCGGCACGGCTGCGGACGGCGATATCTTCCATATCAATGAACCGGGCGGGACGGTGACCTTCTACGTGACGGTGTACAACGACTCGACGGTGGACAGTATCACGATCGACACCCTGGATGACGACGTGCACGGGGACCTGGATACCCAGGGCACCTGTGCGGTGCCGCAGACGATTGCGGCCGGGGGGACATACAGCTGCACAGTTCGACGCCAGCGTGACGGGGAATCGCGGGAGACAGCGAGACCGACACGGTGACCGCCTCCGGACAGGACGATGACGGCAACGCCGTCTCGGATGACGATGATGCTGTGGTCGAGATCGATGACGTCGCCTCGGCGATGCATGTGGTCAAGACCGCCGGCACGGCTGCGGACGGCGATATCTTCCATATCAATGAACCGGGCGGGACGGTGACCTTCACGTGACGGTGTACAACGACTCGACGGTTGACAGTATCACGATCGACACCCTGATGACGACGTGCACGGCGATGTGACCCTGCTGACCACCACCTGCACCCTGCCGCAGACCATCGTGGCGGGAGACAGCTATGCCTGCACCTTTGATGCGTCTGTCACCGGGGATCCCGGGGATACCGAGACCGACACGGTGACCGCCTCCGGACAGGACGATGACGGCAACGCCGTCTCGGATGACGATGATGCTGTGGTCGAGATCGATGACGTCGCCTCGGCGATGCATGTGGTCAAGACCGCCGGCACGGCTGCGGACGGCGCGATCTTCCATATCAATGAACCGGGCGGGACGGTGACCTTCTACGTGACGGTGTACAACGACTCGACGGTTGACAGTATCACGATCGACACGCTGACTGACGACGTGCACGGGGACCTGGATACCCAGGGCACCTGTGCGGTGCCGCAGACGATTGCGGCCGGGGGGACATACAGCTGCCAGTTCGACGCCAGCGTGACGGGGAATCGCGGGAGACAGCGAGACCGACACGGTGACCGCCTCCGGACAGGACGATGACGGCAACGCCGTCTCGGATGACGATGATGCCGTGGTCGAGATCGATGACGTCGCCTCGGCGATGCACGTGGTCAAGACCGCCGGCACGGCTGCGGACGGCGATATCTTCCATATCAATGAACCGGGCGGGACGGTGACCTTCTACGTGACGGTGTACAACGACTCGACGGTTGACAGTATCACGATCGACACGCTGGATGACGACGTGCACGGGGATGTGACCCTGCTGACCACGGCACCTGCACCCTGCCGCAGACCATCGTGGCGGGAGACAGACTATGCCTGCACCTTTCGACGCCGTCTGTCACCGGGGATCGCGGGAGACAGCGAGACCGACACGGTGACCGCCTCCGGACAGGACGATGACGGCAACGCCGTCTCGGATGACGATGATGCTGTGGTCGAGATCGATGACGTCGCCTCGGCGATGCATGTGGTCAAGACCGCCGGCACGGCTGCGGACGGAGCGACCTTCCATATCAATGAACCGGGCGGGACGGTGACCTTCTACGTGACGGTGTACAACGACTCGACGGTTGACAGTATCACGATCGACACGCTGGACTGACGACGTGCACGGGGATGTGACCCTGGCTGACCACCACCTGCACCCTGCCGCAGACCATCGTGGCGGGGAGACATCTATGCCTGCACCTTTGATGCCGTCTGTCACCGGGGATCCCGGGAGACACCGAGACCGACACGGTGACCGCCTCCGGACAGGACGATGACGGCAACGCCGTCTCGGATGACGATGATGCTGTGGTCGAGATCGATGACGTCGCCTCGGCGATGCATGTGGTCAAGACCGCCGGCACGGCTGCGGACGGCGCTACCTTCCATATCAATGAACCGGGCGGGACGGTGACCTTCTACGTGACGGTGTACAACGACTCGACGGTTGACAGTATCACGATCGACACGCTGACTGACGACGTGCACGGCGATGTGACCCTGCTGACCACCACCTGCACCCTGCCGCAGACCATCGTGGCGGGAGACAGCTATGCCTGCACCTTTGATGCGTCTGTCACCGGGGATCCCGGGGATACCGAGACCGACACGGTGACCGCCTCCGGACAGGACGATGACGGCAACGCCGTCTCGGATGACGATGATGCTGTGGTCGAGATCGATGACGTCGCCTCGGCGATGCATGTGGTCAAGACCGCCGGCACGGCTGCGGACGGCGATATCTTCCATATCAATGAACCGGGCGGGACGGTGACCTTCTACGTGACGGTGTACAACGACTCGACGGTGGACAGTATCACGATCGACACGCTGGATGACGACGTGCACGGGGATGTGACCCTGCTGACCACCACCTGCACCCTGCCGCAGACCATCGTGGCGGGAGACAGCTATGCCTGCACCTTTGATGCGTCTGTCACCGGGGATCCCGGGGATACCGAGACCGACACGGTGACCGCCTCCGGACAGGACGATGACGGCAACGCCGTCTCGGATGACGATGATGCTGTGGTCGAGATCGATGACGTCGCCTCGGCGATGCATGTGGTCAAGACCGCCGGCACGGCTGCGGACGGAGCTACCTTCCATATCAATGAACCGGGCGGGACGGTGACCTTCTACGTGACGGTGTACAACGACTCGACGGTTGACAGTATCACGATCGACACGCTGACTGACGACGTGCACGGCGATGTGACCCTGCTGACCACCACCTGCACCCTGCCGCAGACCATCGTGGCGGGAGACAGCTATGCCTGCACCTTTGATGCGTCTGTCACCGGGGATCCCGGGGATACCGAGACCGACACGGTGACCGCCTCCGGACAGGACGATGACGGCAACGCCGTCTCGGATGACGATGATGCTGTGGTCGAGATCGATGACGTCGCCTCGGCGATGCATGTGGTCAAGACCGCCGGCACGGCTGCGGACGGAGCGACCTTCCATATCAATGAACCGGGCGGGACGGTGACCTTCTACGTGACGGTGTACAACGACTCGACGGTTGACAGTATCACGATCGACACCCTGGATGACGACGTGCACGGGGACCTGGATACCCAGGGCACCTGTGCGGTGCCGCAGACGATTGCGGCCGGGGGGACATACAGCTGCCAGTTCGACGCCAGCGTGACGGGGAACGCGGGAGACAGCGAGACCGACACGGTGACCGCCTCCGGAGAGGATGATGACGGCAACGCCGTCTCGGATGACGATGATGCCGTGGTCGAGATCGATGACGTCGCCTCGGCGATGCATGTGGTCAAGACCGCCGGCACGGCTGCGGACGGCGATATCTTCCATATCAATGAACCGGGTGGGACGGTGACCTTCTACGTGACGGTGTACAACGACTCGACGGTTGACAGTATCACGATCGACACGCTGACTGACGACGTGCACGGGGACCTGGATACCCAGGGCAACCTGTACGTGCCGCAGACGATTGCGGCCGGGGGGACATACAGCTGCCAGTTCGACGCCAGCGTGACGGGGAACGCGGGAGACAGCGAGACCGACACGGTGACCGCCTCCGGACAGGACGATGACGGCAATGCCGTCTCGGATGACGATGATGCTGTGGTCGAACTGGATGGGCTTGCATCGCTCTCAATTGAGAAAACATCATTGACTTCTAGTCTTTCTGCTCCGACTGTGGTGACCTACAACTACACCGTCAGGAATACCGGGTCTATGATTATTAACGGTCTCTCCCTGGTGGATGACAATGCCGATGCTGCGCCTGTGTGTGTATCCACCATGATTCCAGTAGGTGGTTCCACAACCTGTACTGCCCAGCACACGTTCACTCAAACTGAGCTGGATGCAAACGGCTCTCCGACGGCAGGCAGCGGCAACCTCTCGAACGAGGTGACTGCCTCCTCGAATGAAGCCCCGGATGCGACCGACGATCTGGACATCCCGATCACTGCCAGTCCGGCGATCACGGTGGTGAAGAGCTCTGCGACCTTGGGCCTCTCTGCGCCAGCGACAGTGACCTACAACTACCTGGTGAGCAACACCGGGAACGTGACCATCACCGGACTGTCGCTAGTGGATGACAACACCGATGCCGCTCCGGTATGCGTGGCTACCACGATCCCGGTGGGCGGCTCGACGACCTGCACTGCGCAGCACACGTTCACTCAAACTGAGCTGGATGCCAACGGCTCTCCGACCACAGGCAGCGGGAATCTTCATAATGAGGTGATCGCTTCTTCCAATGAAGCGCCGGATGCGACTGATGATCTGGATATTCCAATTAGCCAGAACCCAGCCCTGAGTGTGCAGAAAACTTCGTCTACCACGGAGGTAAATACCGTAGGCCAGATTGTACTGTACAGCTATGTAGTGACCAATACCGGGACAATTACACTCACCAATGTTACCCTCACGGATGACAACACAGATGCGCAGCCAGTATGTGTGCCTGTTCAGCCAGCGACCCTGGCACCGAATGGCACGATGGCTTGTACAGCCGACCACACTGTCACCCAGGCGGAGATCGATGCCATGGGGATGGTGACCAATATCGCCACGGCCGATTCGGATGAAACCGGACCTGCCACCGATACGTTGGATATCCCTGTGAGGGTTCCGGTAATCGGTGTGGCTAAACAGGTCATGGACCTGACGGAAACCAGTGCCGGTGTGTATGAAGTCACCTATGAGATATACGTGGAAAACTTCGGCAGCACTGATCTCGAAAATCTCCAGGTGCAGGATGATCTTGGCAGCACTTTCCCATTACCAACCACATTCTCTGTTGTCAACGTAACAAGTGGTGACTTCAGTGTGAACTTCCCTGGTTATGATGGAACTACAGATCTGAATCTGCTCACCGGCACGGATACATTGGCTTTGAATGCGAATGGGACGATCACCCTGGTGGTTGAGGTAATTCCGGCTGAAGCTGGTCCGTTTGATAACACCGCGATAGCATCGGGTGTTTATCTGCCGGTTGGTGCCGTTATAGATCCATCACAAAATGGAACTGATCCTGATCCAGATAATGATGATGATCCCACCAATAACAATGTCCCGACTTCAATCTCCTTCGGGCCGAACCTGTTTGACCCGCCCTTCGGTGTGAAACTCCTGAATTCTTCGGGGGTGCCGCTCTTGCGCTGGACGATGATCTGGATCAATAACACCAATATTGTGGCCGTAAACGCTGAAGCTTATGATGAAATTCCTCTGGGCACTACTTTTTCAGATGATGGCATTTCAAGTGGATACCCGCTGCCTGCTTCTGCGCCAACAGGATCCACAAATACTGGTGTCACCTGTACTGCGGCTACATTGGCTACCACTACGACGTACTGTTACTATGAAGGACCGACTGGCGCTTACCCGCGAGGCAGGATCGTGTGGAGAGGTACGCTTGGCCCTGATTTCGGAGCAACGAACCCTGATGATGCCGTAAATGAGATTTCGATCTCTTTCAATGTGCTGGTAGCTTCGGGTGTGACCAGTGTCGAAAACACTGCCACGATCAACTCGGACTTGAACGGTGATAACGACACAAATGATCCTGGAGAAATACGTGTGGCTACCGCCTCCGCGATATGGACTGCGGGATCAGAACTTCCGGGAACAGGCTTTGCTCCTGGTGTTGTCACGCCATTGCCCGAGAAACCGGCTGAGGTCTATGATGCGTCCAACGATATCCTCCTTGAGATTCCAAAGCTCGGGATCCAAATCCCAGTGGTTGGAATTCCGCAGAGCGGAAGTTCATGGGATGTAAGTTGGCTGGGGAATGAAGCTGGTTGGCTGGAGGGCACTGCCTTCCCGACAATGAATGGGAATAGTGTGCTCACCAGCCATGTGTATAATGCCAATGGCTTCCCCGGCCCATTCGTGAACCTAAAATCCCTGCGTTGGGGAGACTTGATCACGATTGAGGCTTTTGGGAATAAATATACTTATGCGGTCCAAACCAACCGATATCAACTCCCTTACCAGACCTCTGCCCTTGATCCAAGCGAGGCTCCAACCCTGACGTTGATCACCTGCAATGGATACAATGAAGCACTGGATTCCTACAGTTATCGCGTGGTGGTTCAGGCAGTATTGGTTAGTGTAGATTGATAGAATAATTACTTAGACAAGAGGGGCCGAGATGGCTCGGCTCCTCTTGTCCTGACCCCCGAAAATAGATTCAGATGGTATGAGAGTATTTGGGCGGATAGGAGGTTAGAAATAGCCATCCCTATTCAAGCTGCATGCAAAAACAATGTAGACGCAAAGGCTTGGAGGAAGAATTATTTATTTCCCATCGGTGGAAACATCCGCCGTTTCTAAATGATCTTTTGGGAGAGAGTATGCCAGACTATGCAGGATTGTTATCAAAATACGGACACTTGCTGGATCTGCCGTCGCACACCGGACAGGTGACCTTGTTAGAGGGGAACACGCCATTGATCCCGGCACCAAAGCTGGCGGGTGCGCTGGGGGGCGGTTTTGACCTGTGGATCAAGTACGAAGGGCTGAACCCGACCGGCTCATTCAAGGACCGGGGGATGACCGCGGCAGTTAGTGAGGCCCTGGGACGGGGCGCAAAAACGGTGATCTGCGCTTCGACCGGCAATACGGCCGCCTCAGCGGCGGCGTACGCCGCCCGGGCGGGAATGAAGGCGATCGTGCTGATCCCGGAGGGCAAAGTGGCGGCGGGTAAACTGGCCGGGGCGGTGGCTTATGGCGCACAGGTGATCCAGATTGATGGATCGTTCGATGATGCCCTCAGTATGGTAGTGGAACTTTCGGATAAGTACCCGGTCGCGCTGGTCAACTCGATCAACCCGTACCGGATCGAAGGCCAGAAGACCGCCGCCTTTGAGATCTGCGACCAGCTTGGTTCTGCACCAGATATCCTGTGCTTGCCGGTGGGCAATGCCGGCAATATCACCGCCTATTGGGCCAGGTTTTTGCAGTACCATCGCGAACAATCTACGGGGCTGCCACGCATGCTGGGGACCCAGGCAGCCGGGTCCGCTCCGCTGGTATTGGGACACCCGGTGGAGCAGCCGGAGACTGTAGCTACTGCCATCCGGATCGGGAAACCGGCGCGGGGCGAGCAGGCCTTGCAGGCGGTGGAAGAATCCGAGCGGGTGGATGGTGGCTGCCGAGGATGGGCAGATCGTTGAGATGCAGCAAATGCTGGCCCGTCTGGAAGGGATCTGGGTAGAGCCAGCTTCGGCGGCTGGGCTGGCTGGATTGGCTGCGGTAATCTCCCAAGGCCGGCTGGACGTACACGGCCAGCGGGTGGTGGCGATTTGCACCGGGCACGGGCTGAAAGACCCCGATATCGTCACCCGCTCGATGCCCAGACCGGATGCGGTTGCGCCTGATCTTGGGAAGCTGGCGAAGCTGCTAGCGCTAGATTAAGTACGGGCTAAGGTGAGAACGATGAAAGTGCATGTCTCTGTCCCCGCCACTACGGCCAATCTCGGTCCTGGATTTGATGCTCTGGGGCTTGCACTGGACCTGTGGAATGAGACCGACTTCAGCCTGCGTGAGGATGGTCTGGTGCAGTTGTCGGTGTATGGGGAGGGGATGGATGTGCTGCCGCTTGACGCGGGCAACATGGTGGCCAGGGCTGCGCTGCAGCTGTTCGAGCTGGCTGGCAAGCCGTGTCCGGGGCTGCAGATCGACTGCTTGAACCGAGTGCCGTTGGGGTCCGGGATGGGATCCAGTTCGGCGGCGCTGCTGACCGGGCTGCTGGGGGCGAACGACCTTCTGGGCTCTCCGATGAGCGATGAAGTGATCCTCGATCTGGCGATCGAGACTGAAGGCCACCCGGACAATGTCGCTCCGGCTATGCTGGGCGGGCTGGTGGTGTCGATGGTGAAGGAAGACCGGGCATTCTCGGTGCGCCTGCCAGCAGAAGACGACTATGAACACCTTTTTGTGACCATTGCTCTGCCGGATTTTTATTTCCCCACCGACCAGGCCCGCGCGATTTTGCCCGAAAGTGGTCTCCTGGGAGGACGCGGTCTTCAATATCAGCCGAGCGATTTTGGTGACCGAGGCACTGCGCACCGGGAATCTGGATCTGCTGGGGAGAGCGATGAAAGACAGCTTGCACCAGCCCTACCGGATGACGCAAATTCCCGGCTCGATCGAAGCGCTGGAGGCGGCCAAAGTGTCCGGAGCGGCTGCAGTTGCCCTTTCGGGAGCCGGGCCGAGTTTGATCGCCTTTACATCGGGGGCGGCTCCGGAGATCGGGGCGGGAATGAAGCAAGCCTTCGAGTCTGCCGGACTGGCTGCCCGTATCTTCGAGCTGAGGGCCAGTCCGATAGGGGCCAGGGTGACAGTTCTTTAGAGGGGTAGAAGGGGGTATTGGATGGGTGTAAAGACTGGGTTCAATATGGGGGGTGATTTCCCGCTACAGGCATGCGGGAATAGCTCGAAGAGAACACGGAAAACAGCTATTTTCGTGCACTCAAGAATAATGAGGTGAGTTTGATTCGAATAGGGCCGCTATACGACCGTGCCAAACAGCTTGCCGATCAGGGCGGTGGCGGCCATCGCCAGCGTACTCCACAAGGTGACCCGGCCGATAGCAGCCCATATCGGGGCACCGCCTGCCCTGGCGGATAAGGCGCCCAGCAGGGCCAGACTCACCAGCGATCCGCCGGCCACCAAGGGGATGATCGCGCTGAACGGACTGACCCAGGTGATGAGCAGCGGCAGGGCGGCCCCGACTGCAAAGGTGAACGCCGAGGTCAGGGCTGCCTGGATCGGGTTGGCGGTGTGGACTTCGGTGAGGCCGAGTTCATCGCGGGCGTGGGCACCCAGGGCGTCGTGAGCCATCAACTGTTGGGCGACCTGCTCTGCCAGGGAGGGTTCCAGGCCGCGCTGGATGTAGATATTGGCAAGCTCCTTGTGCTCAAACTCTGCCTGGGTATCCAGTTCGCCCTGCTCGCGGGCCAGATCGGCTTTCTCGGTATCGGCCTGGGAGCTGACCGAGATATATTCCCCCGCCGCCATGGACATCGCTCCGGCGACCAGCCCGGCGATCCCGGCGGTGAGCAGATTGCCGCGGGCCACATTGGCAGCTGCCACCCCAACCACCAGACTGGCGGTGGAGACGATCCCGTCGTTAGCCCCCAGGACGGCGGCTCGCAGCCATCCGATCCGGTTGGCGAAGTGCTGTTCGGGTATTCTGCTGGGGGCGGTTTCCTGTTCAGTCATGATTTTCTCCTCCTGATGCGGGTTGCGGATTAGGAAGATTATAGCCCCTCTTATACAAAAAATCCCTCACCCCTTTGCTGCTTTATAGGCCGCCAGGGTGCGTTCACGCGCAAAACGGTGGCAGATGATCGAGTGCGGGAACCCTACCGGATATTGAAGTAATTCGAGACGATTCTAGCTGCCTCTGTCGTGAACCTGGAGGGTACAGTCAGGGTCACGTTGACCTTCCCGCCCGAGAAGAGACCGGCTGAGCGCGGGTTCCCGCGCACCGGAATGCCAGCCTGACGAAGAACGTCGACGAGATCGAATACAGCAGCCGGGGAGACCTTATTCAGCGGCGCCAATTCCGACCAGGGCTCATCCGGGTCGAACGGCGGCTCGGGTGTCGTCGCAGCCATGCGAATGGCTCCAAAATTATCATCATCGCTCATGTGCATAACCTCCTGACAGATCTGACCTTTGGTATCTCTAATATATGAACTATTGCCCTGGAATCAAAACCTTTCTTTACGGTAGTTCAACATCAATCACTTATTGCTGGCTGACTCCCCCTCTCCCCCAATAGTACCAGGTGTCTATTCCCTAACAGAAACATCAGTGAAAAAATTAACTTGTACTGTATAATTTTATAAAGTGCCCCGCCGACAGACATGCCGAGGAGGTCTATTCTCATGCGTAATTCTGTTTCCTTTCTAAGCAGGCTGGCAAAGACAGCCCTGTACCTTGTATTCATCCTGACCGCATCCGTTTTCCCTGCGTCTCCTGCGCTGGCGGATCAGGTCACACCTGCGCTGTTGTTTGCACCCGTGCCAGATATCGATATCGAGATCAAACCGCTGGAGAGCGTCCTGATCGGGGAGA
Organism: uncultured Chloroflexia bacterium; assembly: GCA_963722735.1. GTDB lineage: Bacteria > Chloroflexota > Anaerolineae > Anaerolineales > UBA11579 > UBA11579. The sequence continues at coordinate 71,660 of CAVROH010000028.1, read as the reverse complement.
ATTTTTATTTCTACCTGACCTTCGATGAGACCTCCGTCGATGTCGGCTACCGGCCGTTCATCGATCTGCTGTTCCCCTCCAATGGGATGGATGGCGCCGCCGGAACGGATACCCCCGACGGGATTGATTTTGTCGAGGCCAGCTATCTGGGGGTTGCCCTGAACGCTGTCACCCAGACCTTCCCGGATGACGATGGGATCACGCTGCCGGGAATGACCGGTTGTGTCGATCATCCCTTTGCCCGGGATGCCGCCGGGGATCCATTGCAGGTGTGCGCCACGGCCGGGGATACCCTGGTGACCCTGGAACTGCCGTTCAGCTCGATCACCACCGATATGCCCGAGCTGTGGATCAAGGTGGAAGCTGGCGTTTCCGAACTGGCCGATGTGGACCAGCCGCTGGCGATCAAGACCCGCGCCGGCTATGCCAACGGGTCCGACCCGCTGAATAACCCGGTCAGCGACCCGGTGGTGGTCACTCACGTCTCCACGGACGGAACCGGCTGGCCGGAACTGGTCGTCACCCCCCAGGTGATCTACATCGAGAAGGTTTTCGACGGTCCGATGGAATGCCCCTACCTGCTGGTTTCCTCCGACCCGGTGCTGGACGAGAGCCTGTGTCCCTACGGCAGCGTCAACCCGGTCTATGAAACCGTCACCGGGCCGAACTACCCGCGCCATTACACCATCAAGGTCGATGTAGCCGCCGGGCAGACTGTCACTGATCTGAATGTGACCGATTACTTCCCCAACAACATGGCTTTCGTCAATCTGGATTCCACCACTCCGGCGGGAACGGCGACCTCAACCCCGGTCTCCGGCGTGGCGGCTAATTCACCGGCAAATGAACTGGTAGTCAATTTCGCCAGCCTGTCCGTGGATGCGCAGTTGGTGGTGGAATTCTTCATCCCTGAGCTGGATGCGGATAACAACCCGGTCATTGACCCGGCCACCGGTGATGAGGCGGTGACTGACAACATTGCCTCCGCGGTCGGCGACTGGGTGCCTGTCGATCCGCGGGATACCAACGGCCCGGACAACGCCCTGGCAAATGCCTGCCCCGGATGTGACTCCCTGCATACCCTCCATCTGCGCTCCATGGCAGTCCAGAAGACGGTCAGTATCGAGACAGATAACGGGGTCAGCGGATACAGCCCTGGCGACTTGCTCAAATACACGATCGAGTTCCAAATTTCAGATTACTTCACCTTCGGTGACATCGAAATCACCGACGTACTCTACGACGGCCAGCGCATTGATCTAACCGCTGGTAATGAACCGACATTTTCCATCTCCGAGCGCAATACTACCCTGACCGATGTGGGGTTCACCTATACCGTGCCGCCCGGAGCGCCTGCACCGGGGGATGATCTGATCATCGACCTTTCCCAGATCGGGAACACCGGCCCAGGCCCGGACGCCACTGACGGCAGCACCACGCTGGTCTTCGATATCTCCACGGCGATGACCAACAACGGGCAGTTGGATGGTATCCTGGAAGGCGGCGAAGTCGGCACCTCAGCTATCCCTGCCGAAGGCTCGATCGTCTTCTATGCCATCGTTCAGGAAGATTTCAGCGATGAATACCCCTCCGGGGATCCCAGTGTGGATCATGGAGACAAGCACTACAACTATGTCACGGCGCTCGGCAGTGTGCGGGACAACACCTCGATCACCACGGTCATCGGTTCCGAAGACAATGAGAGCACCACCAAGTTCGAGATCGAACACGGCCACATTACCAAGTTGGTGTATGCCGTGAATGGATCGACAACCTTTACCCCCGAGATCCAGCCCGGCGATACGATCACCTTCCAGTTGATCTATCCGCTGCCCTCCAGCGATTCAGACACGCTGGTGATCAATGACTATCTGCCGCTGCCGATCTTTGACGCAACAGAAATTACCGCCTTCGATGATGTCACCAGCGGGACTCCGCCAGCCGCCGGGCACGCCCAATTCGGCGCGGGAGACACATTCCGGGTGCTGTTTGGCCCGACTGCCCTCCCCACGGTCACCGCAGATGCCGTCCTGAATACGCTTGCCTTCGATTTCAGCTCCTTCGATGATCCGACCGACACCACCACCGAGATCGAGATCCTCTTCACGGTGACGATGTCAGATGAGCCGTATGCCAACGGCACGCTGTTATCCAATCTGAACCACTCTCTGGAAGACACCACCAATAACGATGTCCACACCTCTGCGGCGATTGACCAGTTCACGCTCAAGGAACCCGGCATCAATCTGCGCAAAGGGGTGGTTGCTACCAATAATCCCGATGCCACCTTTGTACCCGATCCGCCGGGACCGGTGAGCTTCAACCCGCCGGGAAGTTCCACCTCCTGGAGCGGGGTGATCGGCTCTGCCGACCAGGACCCGCTGAGCGATCTGATCAACTCGGATGTATTCGAAGTCGGCGGAGGAGATCTGGTCACTTTTGCGGTTGTGCTTGAAAATCTGGGAGACAGCACCCTGGGAGCCTTCGATCTCTCGGTGAGGGATACGATCCCGGCGGGAATGAGCATCCCGGCCGGCGGGTTGAACCTTCAGATCCGGCGCGGGGATGGTGCGGCGATGACCAACTCTCCGGTGGGCAGCACGGCCACAGATCCCTCCGGTCTGTTCGATGACGGGATTGTCTTTGCGGATGATTCCGCCTCCGTCGGCGCGGCGCATGTCTATCATCCCTCAAACGGTGAGAATATTATTGTGATCACCTATGACCTGCAGATCGATGCCGCCCTGACCTTTGGCACCCAACTTGTCAATACCGCCACGCTGCTGAGCTATGCTGGCACGGATGGCGGTCCCAACCATGTCGGCGCAACGCCGACAAACAACATCCATACGGATGACGCCCTCGCAACCCTGCTCCCTCCGGGGATCATTGTCGGCCCGACAGGCGGAACCGTGCGGAGTGGCCGCTGGGAGGTGACTGTGCCCGCCGGTCTGCTGCAGGATGGCAGTCTGGTCTCCATCGTGGAGATTGACCCGAGTACCGGTCAGCCACTGGGGCCGAATGTCCAGCGCCTGGGAACAACCGCCGAGATCCGGATCTACGACCGGAACGGGGTCAGCCTGACCAGTTTCGATCCGCCGCTGCAAGTGTGCTATTACTATTCGGCCAGCGATGTGAACAGCGCCGGGGGTGACCCAGACAATCTGATCATCAATACCGCCGCCAATCAGTTTTCGGCCTGGGTGCGGTTGCAGACTTATGTAAACCCCTCTGGCGGTAAGGTCTGCGCCCTCGTGGATCATCTCTCGCTGTTCACCGTCACGGCAATCAACCTGCCGGTCACCGGTTTCGCGCCGGGCGTTGTCACAACCCTGGAAGCCCAGCCGGCAGAAAAGGCTTATGCCAGCCTTGGCGACCTGTGGCTGGAGATCCCGTCTCTGAAGGTGGAGCTGCCGATCGTGGGTGTGCCGCAAAGCCCAGGCGGCTGGGATGTTTCATGGCTGGGGAACCAGGCCGGATTCCTGACTGGTACCGCCTTCCCCACCCTGCCCGGCAATACAGCCATCACCGCCCATGTCTTCGATGTCGATGGCAGACCGGGTCCCTTCGTGAACCTGCACAGCCTTTCCTATGGTGATACGGTCGTCATCCATGCCTGGGGATACCGCTATACCTATCAGGTACGTCTCAGCAATCTGATCTCTCCGAACAATATGTCGGTCCTCGGGCACGAGGATTTCGATTGGGTCACGCTGCTTACATGCCAGGGATTCGACCAGGCTAACGACCGCTACCGCTATCGCTATGCAGTCCAGGCGGTGTTGGTGGATGTCGGGTGGGATCAGTAACCGAACAGAACGGGTGAAATTCCCGGAAAAATAAATTAATACAGTAGAAAGCCCCTGAACAAGGGGCTTTTTATCGATACAGAGCAAGCTTTACCAGGTGTGATTCCCGCCACAACATTATGATAAAAAGACACAAAGGAAAGCGGGAAAAATGATCTGAAATGGTGGTAGGATTGGGAGCAGGACGCGCTGAAGCATCCATCCGGCTGAATGGCAGGACCGGGAAGATGAAGGGACTCTTCTATGTCGCCACGGCAGGTGAGATCCTCTATCGGATGAAGAGGTAACTGGCAAAAATGGCAATCGGGATTATCATAATGGGTGTCTCCGGCTGCGGCAAGACCAGTGTGGGTCGGGCTTTGTCGGCTTCCACGGGCTGGCCTTTCTACGACGGGGATGACTTCCACCCGCAGGCCAATATCGACAAGATGGCCCGGGGAATCCCGCTGGACGACACAGACCGCCAGCCGTGGCTGGAGGGGCTGCACAACCTGATCGCAGACAGCCTGGCTGCAAGGCAGTCCCTGATTATGGCCTGCTCAGCTCTCAAGGCCAGTTACCGGGAAATCCTCCAGGGAGAATTGGAGACCGTTCACTTCGTGCATCTGGAGGGCAGCTTCGACCTGATCCACAGACGGATGCAGCAGCGCAGCGGGCATTACATGAAGGCCGGGATGCTGCGCAGCCAGTTCGAGACCCTGGAACCGCCTGAAGGGGGGCTGGTGGTTTCCATCGAGCAGCCTGTCAGCGAAATTATAGACAAGATAGCGGCAGCTATGATTGGTTAGGAGATAGCCATGGAAAAGAAAGCAGATATTGGTCTGATAGGGCTGGCCGTGATGGGCCAGAACCTGGTGCTGAATATGAACGACCACGGGTTCAGTGTGGCAGTGTTCAACCGTACCACGCAGAAAGTGGAAGATTTCATCAAAGGGGAAGCCCAGGGACGCGAGATCATTGGCACTTACAGCATGGAGGAATTGGTCGCCGCGCTCAAGCGACCGCGCAAGGTCATGCTGATGGTCAAAGCCGGCTGGCCGGTGGACGCGACGATTGAAAAACTGGTCCCCCTGCTGGAGGAGGGCGACATCATCATTGATGGCGGCAACTCCCATTTCCCGGACAGCACCCGCCGGATGAAGGAGCTTGCCGAGAAGAGAATCCTGTTTGTGGGGACAGGGGTTTCCGGCGGGGAGATCGGGGCGCGCTTCGGTCCTTCGATCATGCCGGGCGGCGCAGAGCAAGCCTGGCCGGAGATCAAACCGATCTTCCAGGCGGTGGCGGCCAAGGTTTCGGATGGATCGCCCTGCTGCGAATGGCTGGGGGATGAAGGCGCCGGGCATTTCGTCAAGATGGTGCATAACGGAATCGAGTACGGCGATATGCAGTTGATCTGCGAGGCTTACGATCTAATGAAAACCGCCCTGGGGATGAGCAATGACGAGATCAGCGAGGAGTTCACTGTCTGGAACCAGGGCAAGCTGGATTCCTACCTGATCGAGATCACCGCCGATATCATGAAATACCGGGATGAGAACGGGGAGTATGTCGTCGATCACATCCTGGATACTGCCGGGCAAAAGGGTACCGGGAAGTGGACAGCCGAAGCGGCTCTGGATGCTGGCGCGCCGCTGACCCTGATCGGCGAGGCGGTATTCGCCCGCTCCCTGTCTGCTCTGAAGGATGCCCGCGTGGAAGCATCTGCTGAGTTCCAGTTGGAAACGCCAAAATTCTCCGGCAATCAGGATGAGTTTGTGAAGGCGATCCGCGATGCCCTGTATGCCGCCAAGATCGTTTCGTATGCCCAGGGATACATGCTTCTCAGGGCTGCCGAGGAAGAATACGGCTGGAAGATGCCTTACGGTACGATTGCGCTGTTGTGGCGGGAAGGGTGCATCATCCGGGCTGCTTTCCTGGATAAGATCAAATCCGCCTATGACCAGGATCCTGGGCTGGGAAACCTGCTTCTGGACCCGTACTTCAAGGGAGAGATCGAGGGAGCGCTAGCTGGCTGGCGCAAGGTGGTCGCAAAAGCAGCCGAACTGGGCGTACCGGTTCCGGCGATGTCCAGCGCGCTGGCTTTCTTCGACGGCTACCGCCGCGAGCGGCTGCCGGCAAATCTGCTGCAAGCGCAGCGGGATTATTTTGGGGCGCACACCTATGAACGGATCGACCGGCCGCGCGGCGAGTTCTTCCATACCAATTGGACCGGTGAAGGCGGCGATGTGACCAGCACCAGCTACGACGCTTGAGTTTATTCACGCTGAGGAAATTTGAGGGGGAGCGAATTTTCCCCACGCAGTCCTTTATATGGGATACCCCCATGGGAGACCTGTGACAATAACTCATCCCTTGACCTAATGGTATTTGATCGAAACCTCCTGAAGTGATGGGGGATTTACCAATGCACAAAATGACCCTGAATAATTATGCTCTAATCGGTGAACTCTGGAAATTTCCCGGTGGTTAGACGCGATGAATAAATTAAAATTAACCTATACTATTAAATTATTCTTCCTCGCCACAGCTTCATCCCCGATATTAGGAACAAAGATTTATTCAAGGTGATAATTCGAGAAGAAATCTTATGAAGAGTATAGCTGTTCCAGTTGTTGTTTTAGCAGGTATTTCCTTTTACGCCGGGTTTTATCACCTGCTTGTATTTGTGCGTGCCAAGGAGGATAGAACGCACCTCTCGTTTGCAATAACCTGTATTGCTGTTGGGTTATATGATGTGTTTGCGGCTCTTGTATACAATTCAAATTCTGTCGAGCAGGCAGCTCCCTGGCAGCGCAGCCAGGTGATTATGATGATGTTATCTGCCACATTGTTTATGTGGTTCATTTCAGATTTTACTTCCCAAAAGCGAAAGACGCTGCTTTACATATTTACAGGATATTTTCTGGTATCGGCTTTGATCCATGTCTTGGATCGCAGCGACCTGACCTGGCTTCCATTGGACCAACCATCCATTAAGAACATCATCCTTCCCTATGGCTTTCCGGTCACGTATTACGAAATGTCTCCGGGGGTGTTCACTAATGTTCAGAGTCTGATATCCTTGCCAATATTTATTTATCTTATGGTGATGGTTGTACGTTATTACAAAGAAGGGAACCATAAATCTGCAATCCCATTGTTAATAGCGGTAATTCTACTTTGGATTGGTATATTCAACGATACACTTGTCAGCAGCGGAGCGTATAATTTTATCTATTTGCTCGAATACTCTTTTATGACAATCATTATTCTGATGGCAAATTCCCTGGCGCGTCATATCAAGGAAGTAACAAATTCTTTGCAAAAGAGTTTAGCCAGGATTGAAATTCAGGCAGATGAATTAGATCTAGCTTATGAGGCTACACTTCAGGGGTGGGCAAAAGCCCTGGAGTTGCGCGACCAGGAAACGGAAGGACACTCGCAGCGAGTTGTGGAGCTCACATTAAAATTGGCTCAAGCCCTGGATTTTTCCAAGGAAGCGATGGAATCCATTCATCGCGGTGTGTTACTGCATGATATTGGGAAAATGGCCGTTCCCAGCGATATTCTTTCAAAACCTGGCCCTCTCACCGAGGATGAATGGGTAATTATGAGGCAGCATCCAGTTCATGCATACGAACTGCTATCTCCTATCGCCTATCTGCAGCCATCACTGCATATCCCCTATTGCCATCATGAGCGTTGGGATGGGAATGGTTACCCACGCGGGTTGAAAGAAGAAGAAATCCCATTGGAAGCGCGTATCTTCGCGGTTGTTGACGTATGGGATGCCCTTCGATCAGATCGTCCTTATCGGGACGCATGGTCTGAAGTGAAAGCCAGGGAGTATATAAAAGAGAATGCCGGATTTTACTTTGATCCGGAAATCGTGAAATTATTTTTCGAGCTGCTAGAATAGTTCGGTCTAGGATACGTCTGAAAACGCAGCGAAAATTTACCCCCGGATTACCACAGGGATGACTGAATAAATTTGATCATCAATATCCGCACTTCCTGGCGGCAAAGAGAGAAAGACAAGATTGGAAGAGACAATATTTCAGCACTTCCGCACCCTTTTGGAATCTTCCCCGGATTACATCATCCGCTCACCCGGTCGGGTAAACCTGATTGGTGAGCATACGGACTATAACGATGGCTTTGTGCTCCCCATGGCGATAGATCGCTCGATCTGGATGGCGATCCGCTGCAGGGATGACCGGAAAATTATGCTGCATTCCGCCGGGTTTGAGGACCAGCTTGATTTTTCCCTGGAGGACCTAAAGCATAATGCGGGCTGGGGTAAATATGTCTCCGGGGTTGCCTGGGCCTTGCAGCAAGCGGGATACGAAACCACTGGCTGGGAAGGCGCTTTGCAAAGTGATATCCCTATCGGCGCGGGGTTGTCCTCTTCGGCGGCATTGGAGATGGCCGTCGCCAAAGCCTTCTCGATCTGCAGCGGGTGGACCTTTGAGCCGTTGAAAATAGCCCGGATCGGTCAACGGGCAGAGAATGAATGGGTGGGGGCCAATACCGGGATCATGGACCAGACGATTGTAGCCTCGGGCCAGGCCGGACATGCCCTGATGATTGACTGCCGCGACCTGACCACCCGGCAGGTGCCATTACCCGATCATGTTTCCGTGGTTATCCTGGATTCAGCTACCCGGCACACCCATACCGATTCCGGCTATAACGAAAGGCGGGAACAGTGTGAAACCGCCGCCAGGTTTTTTGGTGTATCGCATCTGCGCGATGTGACCCTCGAACAATTCAATTCGACCTCCGTTGATTTAAATGATCTGCCCCGCCGCCGCGCCCGGCATATTATCACCGAAAATGAGCGCGTACTGCAGGCCGTTAAGGCGCTCTCAGCGGGGAATGTGGCTGGAATGGGCAAATTGATGGATCAAAGCCACGAGAGTATGCGGGATGATTTCGAGATCACCAATCATCAGATCGATATCATGGCTGCTCTGGCCCAATCTGAAAAAGGCTGCCTGGGCGCTCGTATGACCGGCGGCGGTTTTGGCGGCTGTGTGATCGCCCTGGTGGAGAACCATGCAGTGCCGGCTTTTACGGAAAACATGCAGCAGGAGTATGAAGACGCCACCGGCCTGCAGCCCAGGATCTATATCTGCCAGGCATCCAACGGGGTTGAGGCGGTTTGGGGGGAATAGATACCGAAGTATTCGCACACTTTCCTGATCTCTCAAAACAGTTGACTTGATTCTGGGATTTTTGTCCCATTGTTGTTTGCCTTGAAGCCTGCTATTCTGTAGGTGACCCGGGCAGGCTTTCCGGGATTACCGTACCAAATTCCTATTTGCACATAAGGCAACAATTGCTATACTACTGGTATATTGGTCTGACTACCATACCAGTTATCTACGGTTAGCGAGAATCCTATGTCTATCAAGATCAAGCCTGTCCCCAAGATCACCTTATCCGATCAGGTCACCAGCAACCTGGCCGCTTCGATCATCCGGGGCGATTTCCCGGCGAATACCCAATTGCCCTCCGAGCGTGACCTGGTGACCCAGATGGATATCAGCCGTTCGACCCTGCGGGAAGCGCTGAAAGTGCTGGGCGATAACCATCTGATCGAAGCCCGCCCGGGTGTCGGCTGGTTTGTGTGCCGGATCGATGACAGCAATGTCGCCAAGGCGCACGCCCTGGCTGGAGGGGGTCATGGCGGGGAGCGGCGGGCATCTTCCTTCTCTCCGACCGTCCCGGTGGTCCGGCTAACCGATGGAACTAAAGAAAATACAAAACCCAGAGTGACGTTGGGCAACAGTGAAACAACGCCTGCCGAGGCAGGTGTACCAGCCAGCACCGAGGTCCCCAGCGGACCGCGGCGACTGCCGGCGGCCAAGGAAAAGCCGCTCAAGATCCCCAATCTAAAAAAAGACCGCCTGGGCACCTTTGATTTCATTTCCTGGTGGGAGCGGGATAAAGTGGATGCCGCCAAAGTGCTGGTGGTGGGGGCTGGCGCTCTGGGTAATGAAGTCGTCAAGAACCTGGCCCTGATGGGGGTCGGTCAGATCTTCGTGATCGATTTCGACACGATCGAAGCCGCAAATTTGAGCCGCTCGATCCTCTTCCGGGAGACAGACGACAACCGCCAGAAGGCCAAAGTTGTCGCCGCCCGCGCCAAAGAGATCAATCCCGGCGTGCATATCCAGTACCTGCATGGGGATGTGACCACTGCTCTCGGGCTGGGCATCTTCCGCCGCATGGATGTGATCATCGGCTGCCTGGATAACCGCGAAGCCCGTTTGGCGATCAACCGCTTCTCCTATTGGATGAACAAGCCCTGGGTGGATGGCGCCATCCAGGAATTACTTGGGCTGGTGCGCACATTTGTCCCCGGCGAGGGCGCCTGCTACGAATGTACCCTCACCGAGCAGGCCCGCCGCGACCTGGCCCTGCGCTATTCCTGCCCACTGCTGGCACGCCAGAATGTGTTATTAGGCAAGGTGCCCACCACCCCGACGATCGCCTCGATCATCGGGGCGATGCAGTCCCAGGAAGCGCTCAAGCTGATCCACAACATGGATGTGGAAGCCGGGAAGGTGACCCATTTCAACGGGCTGGTCAATCATATGCATACCACCGCCTACGTGCCGCGTGAGGACTGCGAGAGCCACTGGGTCTATGGAGATGTTACCGAACTGCCCCTCCGGGCAGAAACCGCCACTCTGAATGATCTGTTGACCATCGCCAGGAATGATCTCGGCCCGGACGCAGCCATCGAACTGGATCAGGAAGTGGTCCTGGAACTGGAATGTCAGGGATGCAGCACCCGTGAATCAGTGCTCAAGCCGATGTCCGAGGTCAGCTTTGAGTCCGCTCACTGCCCCAATTGTGGGATGATGCGGGAGGTCAATCTGACTCACCTGATCACCGGTGAGGAGGATTTCCTGCACCATACCCTGGCGAGTATTGGTGTCCCCCCGCTGCATATCCTGCGGGTCAACAATAGCGAAGAATTCCGCTTTTATGAGCTGACCGGCGATCTGGATGAAGCCCTGCATTTCAGTCATTTTGAGGGCAAGCCGGTGGATGATACCCGCCCGATCCGCCAGCGGATCCGGCTCAAGGAAGAGGTTCAGGTGGAGACCGAACACCAGAACCCCGCCAGCGGCAAGATCAAGCTAAAGGACTAGAACCCGTGAAGGCAGACAAACCCCGTCGAGCACCATTTCTGAAGGTCCTCCTGGCCGCGATGTTAACCGCCGCCAGCGGTATGGGAATGCTGTACGTCTACCAAGCAGCACCCAGCACGATCGGGGTGCGCTATGCCTGGCTGGCGGCATTGGGGGTGGCTACCGGGCTGTTCTCCCGGATCGTACTGGGCAGGCATACCGGGGCGCTGAGATTTGCCTCTGCCCTGTTTTCGGTGGTAGCTGGCTTGTGGGTGGCCGATTGGATCACCCGGGGTTTTATCGGCTTTGAGATCTTCGATTTTGACCATCCAACCCCAGATATTGCCAGCCTGACGGAATTGGGGATCGGCTGGCTGACCGCCCTCGTGGCCCTGCGGGCCTGGAAGAAGCGGCCCGAGAAAGCGATGCCCGCTGCCCCCCAACCGGAACCTGTTCCACTGCCTGCTCCGCAGCCTGCACCCGTGCTGACAACGCGGCCGGCAGCCACCCAGGTGTATCCGGTGCACGTCCGTCTGGCGGGGGCGGCAGACAGAACCCGTACCAACCTGCGGGCGGCGATAGCGCCGGTTATCAGCCGGATCACCAACTGGCCGCCGAAGCGAGTCAACCAGCCGGTCAGCCTCAACCTGAGCCAGCGGGTAGCCTCAGAACCAGCCGGTCACCTGATGGTGGTCTCCAACCAGCCGGCGCTGAAATCGGTGGCGGTCAGCCCGCCTCCGGCGAAACCGCTCAACCCCAGGCAGGTCAAAAGACGCAAGAAGAAAAACTACGATAACAATGTAAAACTGGTGGGCGCTGAAAGCCACCGCTGCCCGTTTTGTTTAGAAGATATCGACCAGAATGACCCGCGCGGGGTGAAGATCTGCCCGATTTGCAAGACTTACCACCACGCCGACTGCTGGGATGTGACCGGTATGTGCCAGATCCCGCATCATCAGGAATAGAGAAACCAGAGGAGTACAGCATGGCCGAAATTGATGTCACCATCATCCTGCCGAGCGGCGGGGCACGAAGAGCAGAGATCCCCAATGATGTGCGGGTTGCCGATCTGATGTCGGAGCTGACCTCGCTGCTGGGATTGCCGACGGTTGGCCCGGACGGGCGTCCGATGGGCTACCGCATGGACAGCAAGGCGCTGGGCCGTGAACTGAATGAGACCGAGACCCTGGCAGAGGCCGGCGTCCCGGAACAGGACCGCTTGATCCTCACCGCGGATATCACCGCCGGGGCCGGCAGCGTCTCAATTGATCAAAGCCCGCGTATGCGCCGCCTGCGCGCCGACCAGAAACTGATGGAAGAGCTTGCCAGTCAGAGCGATTTGATCGAATATAAGGCGATCTCCGCCCGCAAAGGGCTGCCGCCGGAACGCTATATCGTGACCTATAAGTGCAAGGGCATCATTGGGGTTGACCGGTCTGGCAAACCCAAATTCGGCAGCCAGCACCGGGTGGAGATCTACCTGCACAACCAGTACCCCCAGCGCTGGCCGGGGATGAAGTGGCTCTCTCCGGTGTGGCACCCCAATATCAACCACATCAACGGCACTGTTTGCATCGATGCGGCCTGGTGGACGGCCAGCAGGTCTCTGGATCGCCTGGTGATCATGATCGGGGAAATGGTCCAGTACAAAAATTTCCACGATGACCCCACCAAGCCACCCTTCCCCTGGGACCCCGAAGCCGCCCGCTGGAGCCGGGAATACCGCCAGAAGAATCCCAGTGCCTTCCCGGTGGACCAGCGCGAGCTGCTGCGTCCGGAGCGGATCAAACTGACCGGAAAGGCCAAGCCGGCGCAGAAGAAACCGCTGATTAAATTCAAGTGACCGGGAAACCGGATAGCTGACCAACTAACTCGACTCGTTTGACCAACCAACTCAGATGGAGGCATAAAATGTCAGATTTACCGATCACCTTAGTATTACCGTCAGGGGGAACCCGCACCGCCGAGGTGCCCGATGATGTTTCCGTTGGGGATCTGCTCCCCGAACTGACCACATCATTGGAACTCCCCACCACCGGCCCGGACGGCCGCCCGATGGGATACCGCCTGGACAGCAAAGCGCTCGGCAGGGAACTTCGTGAAGAAGAGACTCTGGCCGAGGCCGGTGTGCCAGAGGACGACCGCCTGATTATGACGGCGGATGTCACTGCGGGGTAGCAGCGTTAGCTGGGGGGGAGCAGGACCACGCTCCCCCTGACTGCCTGCTCCTACGAACCAACCCTATTGCGATGAGTGCGTCTATGATCCGATTGATGCCGGATGAGGCCTCGCTGGTAAAACCTGGCCATATCCCTGCCAAATATGCCCGCCGCTGGCACACCGATGTGGAATTTTCCAAGAACCGCGTCCCGCAAGTCTCGGTGTTTCTCAGCCAGAAGGCTTTTGTGCGCATCTGCGTACATGCCGGCAGCGACCTGAACAACGAGGTCGGCGGCTGGATGCTGGGGAAATGGCGCGCCGACCATCAAACCGGGGAGGAGTTCATTGTGGTGGATGCGATCCTGCCGGCGATCTATACCCGCCAGGGGAGCGCCTTTCTGACCTTTACCCAGGACAGCCAGGTAGCGATGTTCAGCCTGATGGAAGAAAAATACCCGGATAAGGACCTGGTGGGCTGGTACCACACCCATCCCCGGATGGGGCTGTTCCTGTCCTCCCATGACCTGTTCTTGCACAATAACTTCTTCCCCAAGCCGTGGCAGGTGGCGTTGGTGGTGGAACCGCATACCAATGTGGGCGGGTTCTTCATCCGGGACCAGAAAGGCCAGATGGACGCCCGTCATCATTTTGGATTTTATGAGATTATCACCGGAAGATCCCGAAGCGTGGTGCACTGGGAAAACCTGGAACCCGCTCAGGAAGACCTCCCGGTAGAGGAAGGTGAACGATGAGTCGCCTGATGCGATTATATTACTACACGATATTAGGGGCAGCCGGCGGGCTGATCGGATGGCAGGTGAGCAACCTGGTCGGCCTGTCCTTCATGGAAACCGTCTACCTGAGCGAGGTGGTGGTGGGGGGAATGGTCGGATTGAGCATCGGTCTGCTGCTCGGGCTTTCGGATGCGTTTTATTCCCGCAACGCCCTCACCATGCTGAAATCTGCGCTGGTGAACGGGATGCTGGGCATGCTGGGCGGCGCAGTTGGACTGCCGGCGGCAGAGTGGCTCTTCCAGACACTGGGCGGCGAGGCCTGGAGCCGTGCTCTCGGCTGGGGCGCCTTTGGTCTGTTGATCGGAGTCGCAGTCGGCGTGACGGGCGGCAGCCAGATCTGGAAACCGGCTTTGGGCGGAACGCTCGGCGGACTGCTGGGTGGAGCGGCGCTGGAAGGCGCACGACTCTGGCTGGCCGATACCCTTGTGGGGAAAGCCGTCGGGCTGGGACTGGTGGGAGCCTTCATCGGGGCGTTCATTGCCCTGATCGTGCTGCTGCTTTCCAAGGCCTGGCTGGAAGTGACCTCCGGCAAGCTGCAAGGCAACGAATTTATTCTGGATAAATTCCTCAAAACCAATGGGCCGTCTGCCTACATCGGAAGCAGCGCTCTGAAAGCCGATATCGTCCTACCGGACCCGGATGTGGCTCCCCAGCATGCGATGATCAAAGGCGCAGATTCCCACTTCACCCTTAAGGATATGAGCCTGGACGGCACCTTTATCAATAACCACAAGATCGAGCTTGCCAGCCTGAAGAACCTCCAGGTGATCAAGGTTGGCAATACCGAGATGGTGTACCATGAGAGGAGGGCGTGATGGACAGGCGCTCAAAACAGATCATGCGTGTGCTGCTGGTTGGCCTGGTGATGCTGCTTGCCAGCGGATTCACTGGCAGCTTTCAGACGATAGAGGATACAGAGGATGCGGTCATCCGCATTACCCAGGTGGACACCTCCAACTTCCCGCAGGTGACCGTGTATGTCACCGTGGTAGATCAGAACGGGGAGCCGGTCGGGGTGGACCCGGTCCGAATCCAACTGGTGGAGAACGGAGCACTGATCCCGACTGGGCAGATCGAGGGGATCGGCGAGGTGCAGAGCTTGACCGCCCTGCTGGCGATCGATGTCTCCGGGAGTATGTGGGCAGACGGAAAGCTGGATGCGGCCAAAGCGGCGGCACTCAAGTTCGTCGACCAGCTTCACCCGGAGGACCAAGTTGGGCTGGTGACCTTCAGCGAGACGGTAGAGTATGTCCTGTCGCTGACCACCGACCGGGAAGCGGTTGCCGCCGCGATCAACGGACTGGAAGCCGAGGGCGATACCGCCATGTACGATGCGCTGGAGTTGGCTGTGCAGATCCTCGAGCCGCTGCCGGGGCGCAAGGCTGTGCTGGCCCTCACGGATGGGCTGGATAACCGCAGCATTTACAGCCCGGAAGAGGTGATTGAGCGGATCGGACCTTCCGGCCTCTCCATCTCCACGGTGGGAATGGGTAACCCGGAACACGGCCCCGGGGCGATCTCGGCGCTGGATGAGGATGCCCTGATCTACCTGGCGGACAACGCCGGAGGAGTGTACGGTACGGCCAGCGATGAGGAAAGCCTTACCCGGTTATATGAGAGTTATGCCGTCGCCCTGAAGAGCGAGTATGTGCTCACGTACCTCTCACCCGCAGACCTGCGTGATGGGGTAAACCGGGCGCTGACGGTTTCGCTGGCTGCGCCTGGCAGCAGCACCGCCGCGGTGGGTGGTGAGCAGGTGGTCTACAACCCCGGCGGCCTGCTGCCGGAGGTCTCCGAACCAGCGCCCTGGCCGATGTTCGCTGCGCTGCTGGGTTCGCTGGTGGTTGCTCTCCTACTGCCCGGCCTATTCAGGCTGGTATTCGGGCGCCGCGGGGGCAAGAAACCCCGTCCGGCAGCCCGCAATAAAAGTATGATCAAACTAAAGGATTGATGACAAAATTAAATCCAGAAAGCCCCCGCTGAAACAGCGGGGGCTTTTTTTATCAACTTTTCCCCCTTAAAAGTTTCGGTTTTAAAACGCAATTCTGGTATAGTAGAAATATAAGTTCTCTAGGGTGCTGGAAAAAACCGGATAACCTTGATAAAATTAGTTTTCATTACAATAGACGATGTTTTCTAAAAAAATTCTGTTCCTGATTCCCTATATCATCGCTTTTTTCATCTCTTTGTCTGTGGCAGCGATCACCTGGCGAAGGGGGAGGGTAAAAGGCGCCCGCGTATATGCTGTGGTTGTCCTGGCACAAACCTCTATCATTCTTGGGTACATTTTAGAACTGGCCAGTACCTCTTTAGAGGGGAAATTGTTTTGGGATGACTTTCAGTGGGCGGGGCTGCTGGTATGGGCATATCTGTTCCCGATTTTTTCATTCCAGATAACCGAGTCTGAATGGGCGAAAAAAACATCCACCTGGTGGCTGCTGGCGGTTGTTCCAGTTGGGTTTGGTGTGATGCTGCTCACCAACAGTTTGCATGGTTGGGTGCACCAGGATGCCTGGCTGGAATACGGAAATCATTTCAATTCACTGCGCTATGATTTTACGCCACTTGTTTGGGGTTTTGCCGTTTACGGTTATCTATCCATGATCCTGTCATTTGCCTATCTGCTATTAAAATATTTCCAGACGCATCGAATCTACAGGAATCAGATTGGTGCAGTTGTGATAGGCACCGGAATCCCCCTTCTGGGATACGCCTTGTCTTTACTTGAGATCACACTTACATTCCAGCGAGATATTGCTCCGCTTACCTTGACGATCGGTAATCTCGTGATCTTATGGGGCCTGACAAGACATCATCTATTTGATCTGATTCCAATTGCCAGGGACATCATTGTGGATAATTTCGAAGATGCTGTCGTCGTGGTGGATAATACCAACAGGATTGTGGATCTGAATAACTCTGCCAAAGAACTATTAGGGCTGGATGGGAAAAGTGTAATCGGGCAGGATACGAAAGTATTACTGTCTAGATTTGAGAAGTTCTCCGGTCAACTGGAAGAAATGGCTTTGTCCAGCCAGTTGGATATAGAGATTGAACTGGGAGAAAAAAAACGGTTCTTCGATCTGCGTTCCACTAAAATCCTAGAGAAAGGGCATGAGTTGGGGCAGGTTCTCGTGGCCCGTGATGTGACCATGCAAAAGGATTTCGAGCATGAAATCCTTTTGCTCAATACCGAATTGGAGCAGCGGGTTATCCAGCGAACCAGGGCGCTCGAGGAGGCCTACGAATCCACTCTGGAAGGTTGGGCAAAAGCCCTGGAACTGCGGGACAAAGAGACTGAGGGTCACAGCCGCAGGGTGACTGAGCTTGCTGTACAGCTTGGTGGAAAATTAGGATTGTCATCAGAGGATCTGGTTGAAATCCGCCGGGGGGCATTGATCCATGATATTGGAAAAATGGGTATTCCGGATGAGATCCTGCACAAACCAGGGCCGTTATCCCCTGAAGAATGGGTGGTCATGAAGCAGCATCCTGGCATTGGATATGAGCTTCTGTCGCAAATTCCCTTTCTTGAGAAAGCATTGGAGATTACATATTATCACCATGAACGCTGGGACGGGACTGGTTATCCAACTCAGTTGGCGGGAGAAGAGATTCCCTTATTTGGGCGATTATTTACTGTGATAGATAATTGGGATGCATTGTTGGCCGACCGGCCGTACCGAAAAGCATGGAAACGAGACCGGGTGGTTGCGTATATGAAGGAGAATCGGGGAGTCATCTTTGACCCTGAAATTTTGGATACTTTCTTTGATCTGAATGGAATAGATCGCTGAGGCGAATCTTGAAGATGAAATATCCCGCTGGTTGCGGGATTTTTCTTTTATGGGTAACTCGTCGATTCTTCCAGATCGTGCTGGTGGCGCCAGACCTGGGCCAGGAAGGGGCTTCGTTTGGCCTGCGGGCCGATATTCCATTCCGGGGGGGCGCACTCCGGGCACCAGTGACCGCCCTTGAGGACGCTGTTGGGGGTCATGCTGAACTGGTGGTTGAAGGCACAGCGCCACTGAAGCGGGGTGTACAGGTCTCCAGGTATCATCTGGCTGGATTGGCACTCACCGCCGCGGAATTTAGCTGCGTGGCGCATATCGGCAAGATTGAGATCGTCGAGCGGCTTGCCTTCATCATAGCCGTGATCGAGGCGCTGGTAATCCTGCCATTCAGGCATCTCCAGGCTGGCTGTGTCCCAGTGGGGGATGGATTCCATCGTCTGGCTTCCTTTGAAGAAGGCGGTGATCCGTTTGTGATCCTCGGTTACCCAGCGCATGGGTGAATCCTCAGCCTTGGAGGCGACCGGCTTGAAGACCAGTTCCTTGAGCAGTTTGCGGGGCACCAGGCGGGCAAAAGCCTTCTGAAACCATGGCGTGCGCCGGGCGATCTCATCAAAGAAATCGTCCAGCCCCTGCTGCTGGTAATTGAGATAGTGATTGAGGATCTGTGAATCCTCGTACCACTGGCAATGGAAGTTGCGCAAGGCGAACCATTTGCGTTCGTAGACGTCCTCGGGTTTCAGCCCGATGATGCCAAGGAAGCGGCTGATGAAGTTCTGGTAAATGCCGCGTGTTTTTGGCCCGCCGCCAATATTGTAGAACCGGCGCCAGAAATCTGCTGGCAGATCCTGGCGGGTGGCATTCACCAACACCCGTCCGGCATCGGTCAGTCCAATAGCTTCAAAGCAGGTGTTCAGCGGCTGGTGGAACATGATCGGCATGTGGTCGAGATAGAAAGCCAGGATGAAGGTTTGGCGCAACGAAACCCAGTTCTTCAGGCCGGATTCAGCCACGATGCGCTCCGCTTCTATTTTGGAGCAGGCGTAATAATCATAGGCGCTGGGCAGGATTGGGTCCCCGGTGCGGCCAACGTGGATCGGCGGCAGGCGGTCGCCGGTCTGGGCGACGGTGCCAATGTTCACCAACCGGATGGCATCCGGATCGGGCTGGGCTTTGATCGCCCGGACAATGTGCTGGGCGGCTCCCACGTTCACCCGCCAGGCCAGTTCGGGTTGGTGATCGGCCAGCGGGGGAATCACCGCGGCGGCGTGCAGTATATAATCCTGCCCGGAGACGGCTGCGAGCACATCCTGGTAATTGGTCAGGTCTCCCCAAAGGATGCGCACGCCGTGCTGGTCGGCGTAGGGTTGTAATTTTTTGCGATTGGATTTGGTGGGGAGGTCGAGCAGGGTCAGGTTGGCGCTGCTGTTTTTGCTCGGGCGATACAAACAGCTCCAGGGCTGCACCACCCATATTTCCCCCGGCACCGGTCAGAAGCACGTTGATCTTTTTGTCTGCCATACTAACAGGATAGAACACAATCTGCCCACAGACCAGATGTCGTTCGGCAGGTATTTGACTGAGATTTGTCAGAGGTTGATGTGACATATGTCACAATCTGATTATTTGGGCTACAAAGGGAATCTGTGACTTTCCTTTCTGTTACGGTTTCCTTGACATAATCAAAAAATCGATTATGTTTATATATCTCTACCTCACAGCTGATGGGGCGGAGCTGAGCGTGGGACTTTCAGATTTCCCGCCGTTGCGGCTTTATGCCACAAAGGCAACCCTGGAACAAGCTGACGACTTTCTCAGGGATGTGTCCGGTTACCGATGCTGAATACCAAAACTCAGGAAGAGTTGCATCTGAAGACGCATGAGATCGACCATACCAGCCATTTGAGGTCGGCCCATGCCCTGACGCTTTCCGGCAAATCATGCCAGAAATACTCGGCAGTGTTGTCGCCATCGAGGCGGTCCGGTGAGCGTGTTCTACGGTACTGATACGGATGCGTCTGAGAAACCTGGCAAGGTTGCGCAACGCTGGCATCCAATCGACCTGGTGGTGCTGGATAATACCCATGGATCAACCCGCCGGTTTTGGTCATATGAACGCCCAGTGTCGAGCAACATGCCGAAAGGAGCACGCCGAAGGTCTGCTGAAGCAAGGGGCTCAGAAGATTATAAAACAACTCCCGTATGAACCGTAGGTTCAAAACCCTCTCAATGGATATGCCAGGCCCCGACAGAGTGTGGGCTCGACGACAACCACGGTGCGCAGGCAGAGTCTGGTGGCGGGACAAGCGGTCATCTGTGGGCTTCTTCCCCGTGTGGCGGCGATATGGAAGCGTTCAGGGCGATGGGGCAGGGCTTTCCAATCACTGGAGACCCCGCTGCATCAGATCCAGTGCGTATCTCGAGCCGCAGCCCTTGAACCAGAAATTTCACAATATCTCGAATTGGTACGCGGCACCCCTGTACTCAGCGTAAGATCGACGATCTTTGCTGTGGACAACCGGCCAGTCAATTACAGTAAGGTGGTGTTCAATTCAAATATTGTCGAGATGAATATTGTAAGGATGATCCGTACAAACTAGTTTATTTCTTCTCAATGAGAAAGGAGAAAAAGTATGCAATTAAAAAAGGATTCCTGATCGTATTGACCACAATTTTTCTAATCGGTTCTGTTGTCCGCCTGCGGCTCCGGGGCGCGGTAGAATTCCTGAGAACAACGCTGTGCCGCCAGCAGCTGATAACAGTGCTCCGGCAAACAACACTGAGGCTGATGCCCCGGCGGATGAGGTTGCTCCGTGAAGAAGAACCTGTGATGGACCCAGTCAGGTTCCAGGTGTTCTATCCGGTGGCAGTGGATGCACCGATTGCGGCCATATTGAATGGCTACATCGAAGACTTTCAGGCTGAGTTCCTCTACATCACTGTTGAGCCGGTCTTCTCTGGTGGGTACGGTGATGTGCAGACTGCTATTCAGACTACGATCGATGGTGGCGGCGAACCTCCCGCACTGGGTGTGATGCTGGCGACAGCCCTGTATGACCTGATCAATGCCGATTACATTTCCTCGCTAGATGGGTATATCGCAGGGATGGATGACGGCCAGTGCCTATGTGGACGATTTCCTGCCGGCCTTCTTGGCAAACTCCTACTATGACGGCCAGCTGTGGAGTATCCCCTTCCAGCGCAGTGCCGTGGTGATGTACTACAACGTCGATATGTTTGCGAAAGCAGGATTAGAGCCGCCCACCAGCTGGCGAGTCTGGGCAGAAGCTGCTCAGGCGCTGACTGTGCAGGATGGTGATACCACCAATTGGGGTCTGCACTTCTCATCTGACTGGCCGTACTGGCTGTTCCAGCCATTAGCGATCGGCGCCGGGCATAATATCCTCGATGATGACTGCACGTGATCTTTGATGATCCAGCAATGATCGATGCTTTGCAGTTCTACATTGACCTCTCAGCAAAATACGATGCTATGCCTGCAGGTGTGCAAGCCAGTTGGCCGACCGATCCGACCGATCTGGCAAGTGGTGCCACTGCGATGATCGCTCACTCCTCTGGCAGCCTCAGTGGGCTGATGAGCCAGGTAGATTTCGAGCTTGGTGTGATGCCGTACCCTGGCAAAGAAGAAGGGACTTATGCCAGCGTACCTGGTGGCGGTAACTTCTACATCATGAAGGGTGCTCCCCAGGAGAAACAGGAGCAGCATGGAAGTTTGTTGAGTTCATCTCCCGCCCTGAATACGTGGCAGACTTACAGCATTAACACTGGCTATATCGCAAACCGTGCCAGCGCTTTCGACACCGATGCGATGGTCGCCTATGTGGCTGAAGTGCCCCAGGCACTGGCCGCCCGCGATGCCTTACAATATGCTGGCGCTGAATTGGCCACCCAGAACCTTGGCCAGGTGCGCGGAATCTTCCACGACTACATCCAGAGCGCGATCAATGGTGAGATGTCTGCTGCCGATGCCATGGTTGCAGCCCAGGCCGAAGCCGAAGCCGCTCTGGCAGACTACTGCCCCTTGATCGGATCGATTTTTTCGCGATAACGATTGAATAGGTAAAATCGGGAGTGACCATTGTTCTATGGTCACTCCCACATTCTCATGAGGAGTTGGCCGTGGGTATCCGGAGCTGTTCGTAAAAAATTCAGATCGTTCTTACCCTATATTCTGATCTTGCCAACAGCAGCGTTTGTCGCGCTGTTTACTGCCTGGCCCGTTCTTTTCTCAATTTATCAAAGTTTCTTCCGCCAACGGATGAATATTGCCAAATTCCGGGAGCCGACTTTTATCGGGGTGGAAAACTATATCAACCTGTTCAATGATCCCTACTTCATCCAGGTGATTAAAAACACGCTGCTCTACGTGCTGGGCACGGTGCCCATCAGCGTGATGCTAGGTTTTTTGTTTGCTTTGCTGGTCAATCGCAAAATCCGCGGAATTGGTTTCCTGCGCCTTGCCTTCTTCCACCCAATGGTAATGCCAATGGTCAGCGCTGCCACGATCTGGCTATTCTTCTTCACACCTGAATACGGACTTTTCAATTCCTTCTCTAAAATTATTTGGATACAGCGGGGCCGAAAACTGGACGGGGAATCCCAGTATGGCATTGCTGTCTGTGATCATTGTGGCGATCTGGAAGAACTCTGGTTACTACATGATCTTTTATCTGGCTGGCTTGCAGAACCTTCCAATAGATGTATTTGAGGCCGCCAACCTGGATGGCGCTAATGGCTGGCAGACCCTGTGGAAGATCACCTTCCCGCTACTCCGGCGTACTACCCTCTTCATCACCATTGTTGCCTTTATAGATGCTTTCCGCACGGTGGACCACATCTTTGTGCTTACCAGCGGGGGTCCCAGCCGGACGAGTACGGTACTGCTTTTTGATCTCTGGCAGCAGCGTTTTGAATTTCAGGATGTTGGTGTTTCGGCAGCTATCACCGTGATCTTCATTGTGGTACTGCTGGCGTTCACTGTAACGAACTTCCTCACATCCGAGAAAAAGGAGGCCTGAGATGACTGAAAAAAATTCAGGTGCTCCAAAATTGCTGAAAAAGATCTGGCATTGGGTTACCAACCTGTTTTCTGCTCGGACTGGCATTTTGTGGTCTGTGCCGGTGATCTGGGCGCTGGTGGCATCCTTCCGCCCGGCCAATGACGCCCTCAGCCGTGGAGATGTGTGGTTTAGCACCACATTGACCGCTGAGAATTACATTCGGGCGTGGTCACTGGCGCCTTTTCGGGCAGTATTACATCAACACGATCATCATTGTGGTCATCATTCTGGCCGTTCAACTGGTCACGATCGTGCTGGCTGGGTTCGCATTTGCCAATTACGAGTTCTTTGGCAAACGCTGGATCTTCTTCTTTGTGCTCCTTCAAATGATGATTCCTACATCTGCGTTGCTGGCACCCAACTTTGCCACGATCCGCACAATGGGGCTATTCGATACCAGGCTGGCAATCGCAATTCCTTATTTTGGGTCAGCCTTTGGCACCTTCCTGATGCGGCAGGCGTTTTTAGAAGTGCCACGCGACTTGGTGGATGCTGGTGTGATCGATGGCTGCAACTGGTGGCAACTGATCTTCAATGTCTACCTGCCACCCGTCAATTCCCTCCCTGGTTGCCTTTGGGCTTTCTTCTGCCACCTGGCACTATATGTAAAAATATTTATATGTATGATATTTTGTGTCAAGGACTGCTGATATGCCAACACAACCCGAATTTCTGACTTTAATAGAGGAGTGGGCCAAGCATTACTTCTTCCAGACGCTGACCGAGTTCTTCAATAACCTGAAAAACTCGGAGCTATCCCTGCTCCAGGCCTACGCTCTCTCCTATCTCTATTTCAAGGGACCGATCAAGATCACGGAATTATGCGAGCATATGACGGTCTCACCGGGAGCGGCCAGCCAACTGGTGGACCGGCTGGAAAAGCTAGAGATGGTCGAACGCATCGCTGATCCGCACGACCGGCGGGTGCGCAAAGTGCGGGTGATAGATAAGGGTGAGCGATTTATGCAGGAGAACTTCAGATTCAGCCAGGGATGGATGGCGGATAGCACTGCCAACATTACCCCTGAGCAGGAAGCCCAGATCATTTCCACTCTGGCCCTGCTGCTCCAGAGTTTTGGTGATAAATAATCAGTTATCGATAGAAAGGAAAAGAGGATGAAATTAGCAATATTTGGATCTACAGGAAAGACCGGTATCGAGATTGTCAGGCAAGCCCTTGAAGAGGGGCACAGTGTGACCGCCTTTGTGCGCGACCCCGCCGGCATGCCAATCAAAGATGACCGGATCGAATTCATGGTCGGAGATGTCTTTGATCGCGAGAGTGTCGCTACGGCGGTTGCCGGCCAGGACGCGGTCATTTGTGCATTGGGGGCGCGTGACTTGAAGAGAACCACTGTCCGTACGGCTGGTACGATCAATATGATTGCCGGGATGAAAACTCATGGCGTCAAACGATTGGTAGTTGTAACCGCAATGGGTATCGGTGAAAGCTGGAAAACCCTCTCGGTGGGGAACAAACTTTTCTTTGGCACCGTACTGAAAAGCGCCCGGGCGGATCACGAATCCCAGGAGGCTGCGGTGAAGGAGAGCGGGTTGGACTGGACGATCATCCGCCCCAGCGGGCTGACCGATACGCCGCGGACCGGTTCCTATGAGGTCGGAGAAAACATACCTGCCAAAACTTCGCAAATTCCCCGGGCGGATGTGGCCGATCTGATCCTGAAAGTGGTGGAAGAAAATACCCTGGTCGGTAAAGCAGTCACGATTACCAATTAACTAACCCCAATTAGTTTTAGGAAATCTAATGATAGTTAAAAAACAAGAAATGGCAGGAAAGGTTTGCCTGATCACCGGTGCTACTGCCGGGATCGGTGAAGCAACAGCAAATTTGTTAGCCCAGCGAGGGGCAACTGTGGTCGGTGTAGGCCGTAACCCTACCAAGAATCAGAGTTCCACCCGAAAGATCATCGAAAAAACTGGCAACCCCAATGTGGAATATCTGCTGGCAGATCTATCCTCTCAACAAGATATTCGCGCCGTGGCTCAAGAATTCAGGAACCGTTATGACCGGCTGGATGTGCTGGTCAATAATGCGGGCGCAACCTTTCCGGACCGACAGCAAAGCGTCGATGGTATCGAGATGACCTTCGCTCTCAACCACCTGGGTTATTTTCTGCTCACCAATTTGCTTTTAGATTTGCTTGAGAAGAGCGCCCCAGCCAGAGTGATCAATGTGGCCTCCAGCTTGCATAAATTTGGTAAGCTGGATTTGCAGGATATCCCTATTGAACGGGGCTATTCTGGCGGAAAGGCTTACCGGCGCTCCAAGCTGGCAAACATTGCTTTCACCTACGAGTTGGCTCGCCGCATTTCCAATCAGCATGTAGCGGTAAACGCCATGAACCCTGGTTTAGTCGCAACCAATGTCGGAGAAGCCGCTGGCGGGATCAGAGCGGTAATGAAAGGGATCGTCGATAAAATTGGCGGGATCTCCCCGGAAGAAGGTGCGCAAACGATCATTTATCTGGCCACATCCCCTGAAGTGATCGGTGTAACCGGCAAATACTTTGTAAAAGAAAAATCGGTTCCTTCTTCAAAGAAGTCTTATGATCTGACCTTTTCTCGCCAGTTGTGGGAAATCAGTGAGAACCTGGTTGGACGATCAGGTGGCTAAAACTCTTGGAAGAGAAATATGGATATGAAACTCTCATCAGTAAATACAAAGAGAATTCTCTGGACGATTGTAATTGATGTCGTGGCTGTTACTCTATTTTTTGGCATCCAGTGGGCAACCTATGCCCGCCCGCCGCTGCCGGAAGCTGTTGCTGCGCTGACCAGTGATGAATTTGTGACCGTGAGCAAGGATCCCTGGCTGACGTTTATGCCCACCGGGGAGCAGCCGGAGACCGGTTTCATCTTTTACCCCGGCGGGAGGATCGATCCGCGCGGGTATGCCTCGCTGATGCACCCGATTGCCTCGGAAGGCTACCTGGTGATAGTCCCGGAGATGCCGATCAACATGGCGGCGTTCGATCCGGATGCCGCTGATGAGATCATCACCGCATATCCGCAGGTCAAGCGCTGGGTGATCGGCGGGCATTCAGTTGGCGGGGTGATGGCAGCACAATACACCGTTAAGCATCAGGAGAGCATTGCCGGTTTAGTGTTCTGGGCGGCTTATCCGGCGGAGAATGCCAATCTATCCGATACCGATCTGCCGGTGGTCTTGATCTACGGCAGTCTGGATCCCAGAGTGAATGATAACAGCGTGGCAGAGCGCAAGGACCTGCTGCCATCGGATGCAGTCTATGTGCGGATTGAAGGTGGCGGGCATCACCAGTTTGGCGCTTACCAGATTGAACCGGATGAGCACCAGGCGGCGATCCCGCGTACAGAACAGCATGCCCAGATCCTTGAAGCGACCCTGGGTGTGTTAAGAGATGTGAGGGGCGAATAAATGATAATCGCCAAAGGATAAATGATATGAACTTTTTGACAATTATTGCCATCGGATTTTTAATCCTTGAGAGCACCAATGTGCTGGCCTTATACTTTTTCCCGGGTTCCAAAAATGCCAACGCGGTCGGTGTTTTCAAAGCCTGGGAGAAATCAAAGAATGATCCAGAGGTGCATGACTTTATAAAATACCTGGTCAATTGGGTCGCCGGGACCAAGCTTATCTTCATTTTGCTGCTGATCGTGATCCTGGTAATCGCGGATGATCGCACCCTGTTATTCGCCGGAATCGCCATGGTCGTGTCGATCCTGTCTTTCTTTTGGCGTTTATTCCCCTTGATCCGCAAGATGGACCGTGAAGGCCTGATCGAACCGGCGAAGTATTCCCGGACATTGGCATGGATGATCTCAGTCTTTGTGCTGATGTTTGGCACGGCGGTGATTGTCGCGATTTTAGGCTAGCCTGCGGGAGGCAATATTTCCGTAAGCACAGAAAGGGCCGGGGGTTAGAATAACCGGAGAAAATTCTCCGTCATAAATCGAAAAAAGCCTGCGGGCTTTTTTCGATTTACCATGCCAATGAACATATAGAGCTTGTGATATATTCGTAGCTCAAATTGCAGTTAAAACGTTTACTTCCTATGCTCACCAAGCAGTGCTATTATCTATAAATTTTATAAAAGATCGCATAAATTCTTCCAAAAACAATTATAATCCTCTGGAATAGATTAATAATTTCTGGAGCTGACTTGGAAAAGTATTTTAGAGAATATAAATGGTCTAATATTTTTGAGATGTTGCGCAATCAAAAATTAGACCCTGAGATCTGTACAGGCGAGTTCGATAACCGTTTAGTGGTGATTACCGGAGCAACTTCAGGCATCGGGTATGCTGCCGCTAAAAAATTCGCTTCTCATGGTGCAGATATTTTATGTATTAATCGAAATGAGCAAAAATCCAGGGAATTATGCGAAAACCTTGAAAGCCAATCTGGTGTCAACTGCACCTATATGATCGCAGATTTCTCAAAATTAAATGAAATCCACGCTGTCGCAAAACAATTGTCTGAATTGGATAGAACGATTGATGTCCTCATTCATAATGCTGGTGTGTTTATGACAAAAAAATCTTTTACGACTGATAACCTGGAGAGCGTGTTTCAGGTAGACTACCTTGCTTCATTTATTTTGAATTATTACAGCAAAGAGAAATTTACTGCTCAGAATAATGGGCGAATCATATTTGTAAATTCTGAGGCCTATCGATTCGCTGCATGGGGCCTGGATTTATCTGATCTGGCATGGGACAGACGAAAATATTCCGGATTGAAAAGTTATGGTGCTGCCAAATTGGCACAGTTGCTGTCAATGATAAAATTCAATCAGTATTATGCAGGGACCGGCGTAACAATGAATGCCATGCATCCTGGCAATGTAAAAACGAACAGCGGCCAAAACAATGGAATGATTTACAAACTTCTCAAGAAGACCTTTATTGATAGGTCCGCAAAGGATATTGAGAATTCAGCAGAAGCGCTATATTATTTAGGCGTTAGCAAAAAAGTGGAGAACATTTCCGGAAAATTTTTCAACCTCACAACCGAAGAAGAACCTGCTCCTCCGGCAGTGGACATTGAGGCCGCAGAACAATTGTGGGCACTTAGCAAAGAATTAGGCGGAATAAAATGATGGCGGAGAAGAAAAAAATAGTGATTGTTGGTGCTGGTATGGCGGGCTTGACTGCAGCAGCCTATTTATCACGAGAGAATTATGATGTCGTACTCCTGGATAAAAATGACAGGTGCGGGGGATTGGTGAATACCTTTGAAACCAATGGCTTTTTCTTTGATTCCGGGCCTAGGGCTTTTGTCAATTCCGGAATGGTCAAACCAATGTTGAACGATTTAGGTATTGATTGGAATTTTTTGGAGAACCAGATATCAATTGGGATAGAAGACCAATTTTTTAGTGTTGATTTAATGGACTCACTTGATGAATATCAGCAGATTCTGTGCAACTTGTATCCCGACAATGTTGGGGAGATTGAGAAAATAATCTCAATAACCAATCAGCTATCTGAGTACACAAAAATTTTGTATGAATTTGATAACCCCAATTTTGTGGATTTCAAGAGTGACATAAAATTCATCTTCAAAAAACTAATCCCATGGACCTTCAAGTTCCTCAACGCGCTAAAGAAAATGAATCAATTCGATATCCCGATGGAGGATTTCCTTAAGCGTTATACGGACAACCAGTCTTTGAAGGATATTTTGACCCAATTCTTCTTCAGACAAACCCCCACCTACTTCGCCCTGGGGTATTTTTATGTATATCTTGATTACTTTTACCCAGAGGGCGGAACCGGTATTTTGGTAAACCTTCTAAAAGAGAAGATATTGGCTTGGGGCGGTGAAATACAACTGAATAAGCGAATTGTTGAAGTCAACCCGGCGGAATCCAAAGTGATTGACTCTGAATTCAATCAATACGAATATGACCAGTTGATTTGGGCAGCAGATTTGAAAACGCTTTATCGAAGTCTTGATCCTGTTGGATTGGATACCAAGATCAGTGAAATAATTGAATTAGAAACTCATCAGATTCTTTCCAGCAAAGGAGCTGAATCGGTCTTTATCCTGTTTGTTGCGGTTGATCGTCCGCCTTCCTATTTCAAATCCCGCTGTGGAGAACACTTCTTCTATACCCCTTCGAGAAAAGGATTGGGCGATACTCACACAGAGGAAAGGCAGCGTTTATTAGAGGATTTTGACCAAAAATCCAAAGAGGAAGTCTTAGAATGGGTCTATAACTTCATTGATTTGAACACATTTGAAGTATCTATCCCTGTCCTTCGAGATCCAGCCCTCGCACCTGACGGACAAACCGGATTGATGATCAGTTTTCTTTTTGATTTCAACATCATTGAAAAGATCGAAAAGGCTGGTTGGTATGGCGAGTTCAAGGAAATTATTGAAAATCGCGTCATCAGTCTATTCTCCGATACAATTTTTGAGGGGTTTGATAAGGATCTCCTTTTTAAATTCTCATCCACCCCATTTACCATCAACAAGGTGTCCGGGAGTTCTGAAGGGGCGATCACGGGCTGGTCTTTTGAAACACACATCCCTGTGATCGATACGTTGAAGGATATTCCAAAATCTGTGCTAACCCCTATCCCGGGCATACTCAAAGCGGGACAGTGGGCGTATGCCCCCTCTGGCGTCCCTATCGCCATGCTGACTGGCTGGTATGCATCCCAGGAAATCTTGAAAGAATCAAAGAAAAAGTAACCTGCGCCGGGCCATCCAGTATTGGTCTGAAATCAGAGCACTGAATATTTGAATTGTCTGCGCAGTAGGGTAAATAACCGGGGATAGGGAAGTACCGTACCGAGGATCACCAGCAGCAAAAAATTTTAGCTTCACAAGTATTCTATGGAGAAACACAGACCTGAATGTGCAAATAACTCCAATATCATAGAAACTATGACGCGGCTGATTTCTCAAATTCGGCGGCTTGTGATAAAGTTGTATATCCAAAAAATTCCGGAGTGATTCCCTATGGAAACAGAACCTGATCATTTTGAAGAACAAACTAATTTCTGGCATCATCTAACTGGCGACGATGCTGTCGCCGCCCTGAAAACCAATAAAGAAAATGGCCTTTCGGCTGATGACGTGACTGCCCGGGTTGAGGAATATGGCCTCAACGAGTTGAAGGAAGCCCCTCCCAAGACCATCTGGGCGAAGCTGTGGGCGCAGTTCAATGACTTTACCATCTGGCTGCTGATCGGCGCGGCGCTGATCTCGGCAATCATGGGGGAATGGATCGAGACGGCCGCGATCCTGGCAATCGTGATCCTCAATGCCGTGCTGGGGATCATTCAGGAGTCGCGGGCTGAAGAAGCCCTGGCCGCCCTGAAGAAACTGGCTGCCCCTGAAGCGGATGTGATCCGCGACAGCCTGCGGGTGGCCATCCCTGCCAGAGAATTGGTGCCGGGAGATGTGGTCGTACTGGAAGCCGGGAACTATATCCCGGCTGATCTGCGTCTGCTGGAAACTTTCAATCTCAAGGTGGAAGAAGCGGCCCTCACCGGCGAGTCTGTCCCCGTGCAGAAGGATGCTGAACTGATCCTGCCGGAAGAAGCCTCCCTCGGTGACCGCAAGAACTCTGCCTTTATGGGTACTCTGGTAAGTTATGGACGCGGGCTTGGCCTGGTGGTGGATACCGGGATGAAGACCCAGATTGGCCGGATCGCCGAGATGCTGGCCGAGGTGGAAGAAGAGATCACCCCACTGCAGCGCCGGCTGGACCAGTTGGGCCATACACTTGGCTACGGTGCGCTTGCTATTTGTGCCCTGGTGTTCGCCCTGGGCTGGCTGCGAGGCAATGATCCGCTGGAGATGTTCATGGTGGCGATCAGCCTGGCAATCGCGGCCGTGCCGGAAGGCCTGCCCGCGGTGGTGACAATCAGCCTGGCATTGGGGATGCGCGAGATGATAGAACGCAACGCTCTGATCCGCCGCCTCTCCTCGGTGGAAACGCTTGGTTCTGCCACCACGATCGGCTCTGACAAAACCGGCACCCTGACCCAGAATGAGATGACCGTCACCCATGTGTCCATCGACGGGCGCGATATCCTCGTCACTGGCGGCGGGTATGCGCCGGAAGGTGAGTTCATGGTCGATGGTCAGCCGATCGATCTTGCGGATTACCCGGCGGCGACGACGGCCCTCTGGGTGGGCGCAATGAACAATGATGCCCGCCTGGTGCGCACCCAGAAGGACGATGGGGGTGGTGAGCACCGCATGATCGGTGACCCGACGGAAGGCTCGATCATTGTGGCCGCAGCCAAAGCCGGGCTGGATTTCCAAAACCTTGAAAAATCATATCCACGTGTGCAGGAGATTCCCTTTGACTCCGTCCGCAAACGGATGACCACGATCCACAAAGTGTTGGACCCGAGAGAAGATGACTTCTCACCTTTCGATGAAGACGATGACCTTACTGATTTATATGTGGTTGCGGTGAAAGGTGCCCCGGACGTGGTTCTGGGCCTGTGTACCCGTTACGAGCAATTTGAAGATATTCCTGCCGAGATGAACGACAATATCCGGAAGCGCGTTCTGGAAGCCAATGATGAGATGGCCGGTGAGGCGCTGCGGGTGATCGCCGTGGCATACAAGGTGATCAATGAACTGCCGGATGAGCTTACCCCGGAAGAGATAGAACGTGACCTGACCTTTGTCGGCCTGCTGGGGATGATCGACCCGCCGCGGCTGGAGGTCTCGGATGCGCTGGCTGTTGCCAAGAAGGCCGGCATCCGCACGGTGATGATCACCGGCGACTATGCCAAGACCGCCCGGGCAATCGCCGAACAGATCGGGCTGCTGCATCCCGGTCATGATGTGGCGACCGGCGCCGAGCTGGACCAGATGAGCGATCAGGAACTGGAGGACAAAGTCCGGGTAACGGATGTATTCGCCCGGGTTTCCCCTGAGCATAAGGTCCGGATCGTGCGCGCCTTGCGGGCCAACGATCAGATCGTGGCGATGACCGGGGACGGCGTCAACGATGCCCCGGCGCTAAAGCAGTCCGATATCGGGGTGGCGATGGGGATCACCGGTACGGATGTAGCCAAGGAAACCGCCGACATGGTGCTGACGGATGACAATTACACCAGTATTGTCTCGGCGATCGAGCAGGGCCGGATCATCTACTCCAATATCCGCAAGTTTGTCTATTACCTGCTCTCCTGCAATATGGCCGAGATCCTGACGATCTTCCTGGCGATTGCGATCAAGCTGCCTTCGCCGTTGAACCCGATCCAACTGCTGTGGCTGAACCTGGTGACCGATGGCGCCCCGGCGCTGGCCCTGGGGATGGAGAAGGGTGACCCGGATATCATGGACCAGCCGCCGCGGCCCGCCTCTGAGCCGATCATCAACAAGACGATGCGCACCGGGATCGTGGTGCAGACCATCGCCATCACTGCGGTGACGTTGGGGGCATATTTGATCGGTCACTGGAAGTGGCCGGCAGCGGATGGCGGTTACAGCGGTGTTGCTGCCACGATGGCCTTCATTACCCTGTCGTTCTCAGAACTGCTGCGGGCTTTCACCGCCCGTTCGGAGCGCTACTCGATTTTCAGGATCGGCGTCTTCAAGAACAAGACGATGAACTGGGCAGTACTGCTCTCGTCGGCGCTGCTGCTGATGGTGCTTTACGTCCCCTTCCTGCAGCCAGTCTTCTCTACCGTGCCGCTGGGCTGGGAGCACTGGCAGTACCTGCTGCCGATGCTGTTCGTGCCCGCAATCGCTGCCGAAATCACCAAGTGGTTCATTAGTAGGAAGTAGGCAGTAAGTAATAGGTAGTAAAAATGAAAAGTCCGCCAGATCTGGCGGACTTTTTTCTGTCTACTGACTACTGCCTACGGGCAACTGCTAAAGCATTAAACTAACAGGTTTCTCCAGGTATTCGGCCAGCTTTTGCATGAAACGGGCTGCTTCGGCGCCGTCGGAGACGCGGTGATCGACCGAGATGGTGGCTTTCATCCGCCAGCCGGTGGCCAGCTCGCCGTCCTTCACCACGGGGACCTGCTTGGCAGACCCAACCGCCAGGATGGCGGCCTCGGGCGGGTTGATGATCGCCACAAACTGCTCGACGTCGAACATCCCCAGGTTGCTGATCGAGAAGGTCGAGTCGGAAATATCTTCGGGCTGGATCTTGCCCTCACGCACCCGCCCGGCCTTGGCGCTGACCTCAGCAGAGATCTCGCGCAGGGTCTTGCGGTCGGCGTCGCGGCAGACCACGGTCAGCAGGCCGTTCTCCACGGCTACGGCGTTGCCCACATTGATGTGCCCATATTGCAGCACGGCATCCCCGTCCAGTTTGGCGTTCAGATTGGGGAACTGGCGCAGGGCCAGGGCGACTGCCTTGACCAGGAAATCGTTGACCGAGAGCTTCTCGCCGCTGCCGTCCAGCATGGCGTTGATCTGCTTGCGCAGCGCCATCACCGGCCCCATGTCGTATTCAGAGGTGACGTAGAAGGCGGGGAAGTTCTGCTTGGAATCGACCATGCGGCGGCCGATGATCTGGCGCAGTTTGGAGAGCGGCAGGCGTTTGTCTGCCGGTACTTCGCCGATGACACTCGCTACCAGCGGAGAGACTGCGGATGGGGCAGCGGTACTGCGCCGGAGTGGCTGCAACCGGTGCGGCGGTCATCTGTGTGGGCACATTTTCAACATCCTTCTTCACGATGCGTCCATTGGCGCCGCTGCCGGAAATCGTAGTCAGGTCAATGCCACGGTCCTCAGCGATACGGCGGGCCAGCGGAGTGGCGCGCACGCCGCCGGGAAGATTACCATCAATCAAGGTATCGACCACCGGCGCTGGCGCGGTGTCTGGGGAGGCGGTCGGAGCGCTTTCTTTAGCTGCTGCCGGGGTCTCTTCTGAGGCACTTTCGCCCACCAGGGCAGCCAGGTCGATGTCTTCACCGGCTTCGCCGATCACGGCGATCGGGGAGTTCACCGGGACGATGGCCCCTTCCTTGACGATGTGCTTATGAACCACACCGGTGTACATCGATTCAACTTCCACGGTGGCTTTGTCGGTTTCGATCTCTGCCAGCAGAGCACCTTTTTCAACGGATTCGCCTTCGGCGATCGCCCAACGGACCAGTTGGCCTTCGGCCATATCAAAGCCCAGCTTGGGCATGGTGACAACTTCGGCCATTATAATACCTCCTTGACCGCCTTGACGATGTCCTCTACCTGCGGCAGGGCCATCTGTTCAAGCGTGCGGTTATAGGGGAGCGGGACCTCTTTCTGGGCCACGCGTTTGATCGGGGCGTCCACGTAATCGAAGGCTTCTTCGTACAGCCGGGCAGCCACTTCGGAGCCGACGCCGTAGGAGCGCCAGCCTTCTTCCACGATCACGGCCCGGTTGGTCTTCTTGAATGATTCGACCACCGGCCCCATATCCAGCGGGCGCAGCGAGCGCAGGTCAACCACTTCGATGTTGATCCCCTCTTTGGCGAGGGCATCGGCAGCCTGCATGGTCAGCTGCAGCCCTTTGCTGTAAGTCACCACGGTAACGGCGTCACCGGGGCGCTGGACTTTGGACTTGCCGATCGGGATGACATAATCTCCCTCGGGGACTTCACCGCGCCACTGGTACAGGGTGGCGTGTTCGATGAACATCACCGGGTCGTCCGAGCGGATGGCAGCTTTGAGCAGCCCTTTGGCATCCTCAGGGGTGCCGGGGGCAACCACTTTGAGGCCGGGGAAGTGTGCAAAGACGGCATCCGGGGTCTGGGAGTGGGTCGCGCCTAACTGGCGTCCACCGCCGCCGACGGCGCGGATCACCATCGGGACTTTGAACTGGCCGCCGAACATATAGTGCAGTTTTGGCGCTTCGTTGACGATATGGTCCATGGCCGAGAAGGCGAAGTTGATCGTCATCAGTTCTGCGACGGGGCGCAGGCCGGTCATGGCAGCGCCAATCGCGGCGCCAATGATCGCTGCTTCGGCGATGGGGGTGTCGCGCACCCGTTTCTCGCCAAACTGCTCGTAAAAGCCGCGGGTTACAGCATAGGTGCCGCCCCACACGCCAACTTCTTCACCCAGGATGAAAACATTCTCATCCCGTTCCATTTCTTCGCGCAACGCGTCAGAGATTGCCTGTCTTACAGTAATGGCTGCCATCTTAGACCTCCTCCACGTAGATATCAGTAAACAGTTCTTCGGGGGCAGGTTCGGGGCTGTTCTCGGCGAATTCGACCGCTTCTTCCACTTCCTGCTCTACATCGGCAATCATCTGCTTCAGTTCTTCCTCGGTGGCATGTTTGTTCTCCACCATCCAGCGGTGCAGGATGCCGATCGGGTCTTCTTTCTGCCAGCAGTCAACCTCTTCAGATTCGCGGTATTTCTCCGGGTCTCCCATAGAGTGGCCGCGGAATCGGTAGGTCATGATCTCAAGGAAATACGGTCCATTGCCTTCGCGGATATATGCCAGGGCTTTCTCGGTTTCCTTCTTGACTTCCAGCACATCCATGCCCTCAACACGCTTATTGGGGATGCCGTAGCCTTCGGCCTTTTGGCGGATCTCGCTGACAGCGGAGGCGCGCTCCACGGCAGTGCCCATACCGTACTGATTGTTCTCGCAGACCCACAATACCGGCAGGTCCCAGACCTTGGAGAGGTTTAGCCCTTCATGGAAGTAGCCGATATTGGTAGCGCCGTCGCCGAACATGCAGATCGTGATCCCGTCCGATCCGGCGTATTGGTCGCCAAGGGCTAACCCGGCGGCAATCGGCAGGTGGGCGCCAACGATGGCGTGCCCGCCCCAGAAATTCTTCTCCACGGAGGCCATGTGCATCGAGCCGCCCTTGCCTTTGGACATGCCGGTGGCTTTGCCCAGCAGTTCGGCCATGACCTGTTTGGCAGTCAGGCCGACGTTGAGCGCCAGACCGTGGTCGCGGTAGGCGGTGATCATCCGATCCTGGGGCTGGCGGGCAGCCACCAATCCGGTGCTGACCGCTTCCTGCCCGATATATAAATGCAAAAAGCCGCCGATCTTGCCCTGCTGGTAAAGTTCAGCAGCGCGCTCTTCCGTGCGGCGGATCAATACCATCTGGCGGTATAGATCCAGGTACTCTTCTTTCTTCATGATGTTGTCTCCAGTTATAAATGATTGCTGCGAAGTAAATTTTCCGCCAAAATATCCGTAAAATTATACCAAAATTGTCACATTAATAATATTGATTAAATTTTTAACCCACTTCCTAGACGGCATTGCCAAGCCAAATATTTCCTCAACTAAAGGAAATCCTGCTTATTCCAATGTAAAATAATTTTACCAACCTATAGTCGACTCTGTTATGATGATATTGCGCTCGCTCCATTGATGTTCAGGGGTTTATACAGTAGATTAAAAAAATTCTTGCGAGCATTTGTGTTCAATAAGAGATGTTCTATACTTTGAGCAAGAATAAATTTAGGCAACAGACTTATAATATTTAGCCATACACCGTATAGAACACCAAGGAGGAGCAGTCTATGAAATCTTTAGAAGGGAAAATTGCATTGGTGACCGGGGCAAGTCGAGGCGTGGGTAAAGGCATTGCTTTAGGACTGGGAGAAGCCGGTGCAACGATTTACATCACTGGCCGCACAACAGAAGAAAACCAAGCAGCGGTACACCTGCCAGGAACCATTTATTCAACAGCGGGGGAAGTTAACCATTTAGGGGGTGAATGTATTCCTGTTTATTGCGACCATACAGACGATGACCAGGTAAAAAGTCTATTCCAAACGATTCAGGCAAACCATCATCGTTTGGATATTTTAGTAAACAATGTTTGGGGTGGGTACGAATACTTCAATGACGGCACTGAATTCTGGAATGAGAGTGGGTTCTGGACTATTCCAATCACTCGTTGGAACAAATCATTTCAAGCTGGTGTACGGGCACATTACGTTGCCAGCGTTTTCGCAGCGCCTCTGATGATCGGACAACATTCAGGTCTAATTGTAAACGTCTCGTTTTTTGCAGCACAACGCAATGACAAAGGAGTAATATACGGGGTTGCTAAGGCGGCTGATGATCGGATGGCTGCTTGTATGGCCAATGAATTACAGGAATACGATGTGGCTGTCGTCAGCCTTTACCCTGGTTTAGTTCGCACAGAGAGTGTGATGAAAGCAGCCGAATTCTTTGACCTGACCAATTCAGAATCTCCTCAATTTATTGGCCGGGCAGTTGCTGCCCTGGCTGCTGATCGAAACGTAATGCAGAAAACTGGTCAAGTTCTAGTTGCTGCAGAGATTGCCAAAGAATATGGTTTCACAGATATTGACGGGAAACAACCCACGCCACTCTCGGCGGCTGAAATATAACTAATGATGACTGAGAGTCTGCTGATATCTTTCGGATGATCGATGTTAGCTGAAACGCATCCTCTTTTGAGTGGAAAGGTTAATATTTAGATTTGCAAGATGATTAACCTCAAGGAGATCGGATAAATAACAAGATGACAGATCGTAAACGGGTAATACAGGCGATAGAACACGGATTATGGAAATAGACTTGGGGCAGAGGTATCCCGCGGTTTAATCAAGGCTTTAGGGTGGACCTGGTATTGAGATAGCAGAAGAGCTTTTTGGCAGTACTGCTTACACCTAAAAAACAATCATTTTCGCCTATAATTAAGGAGATGATAAATAAACTCTCCCTAATGTTCAAAGCTGCCCGCCAACTGGGCTGGGCAGAGGTCGGTCCGTACCTGCGCTACCGCATTCAACTGTCCAGCGGCATCTTGCGCTGGCGGACTCGCCCGATCAGCTATGGGGACGCGGGTGAGGAGGCCGGAGAGCTGCACCTGCCGCTGTTCCCGCTGCCAGAGAAAGGCGGATACCGCAAACTGCTGGCTGGCGAAAGCGGCCGATTGATGGATGAGGCAGACCTGATTATTTCCCGGCAAGTAAATTTGTTTGGCGGGGATCCGGTGCCGCTGCGGTTGGCGCTGGAAGGTGAGCTCAAACACTGGACGCGGCACACCGGGGGACAGCACCTCGGCGAGGATATTAAGCTGATCTGGGAGCCGGCCCGCTTTGGCTGGGCCACGGTTTTAGGGCGCGCCTACCTGGTCAGTGGGGAGGAGAAGTACGCCGCCGCCTTCTGGCTATTCACCGAGGAATTTCTGGAAGCCAATCCACTCAATACCGGCCCAAATTGGGCCTCCGGGCAGGAGGTGGCCCTGCGTCTGATGGCGCTGGCTTTCTCAGCAGGGGTCTTCGTGGATTCCAGCTATAGCACCCTGGAGCGGATGACTTTGCTCAAAGGAGCGGTTGCCGCTCATGCCGGCCGGATCGCTGCCACGCTGGATTACGCCCGCGCCCAAAACAACAATCACCTAGTCTCCGAGGCTGCCGGGCTGTACACCGCTGCCGCGCTGCTGCCAGAACATCCCAAAGCTCCGGACTGGCGCCAGTTGGGCCGGGAGTGGTTCAACCACGCCTTCCAGACCCAGATCAGCGCTGATGGGACATACGTCCAGCACAGCACCAACTATCTGCGACTGGTGCTACAGTTGGCTTTATTCGTACGACAAATAGGGGGAGAGCCATATCCGCAGGAAACCCGCTCCCGGCTGGCGGCGGCGACCCGCTGGCTGGGGTTGATGGTGGATGCTGACTCCGGCGGCGTCCCCAACCTGGGGGGTAATGATGGAGCCTACTTCCTGCCGCTGACCACGCGCCCGTACGCTGATTTCCGCCCGGTGCTGGAGGCTGCCAAATACGCCTTCCTGGGGGAGGGCGACCGTGAGGGAGAGATGTCTCTCTGGCTGGGGGGTGAACGAGGAAAGCCGGTCATACCAGGGGAAGAGATTGGCGTTTACCGGCTGGGTGGAAAATCCAGTTGGGGAGTGCTGCGGGCTGCAAAATTTGAGCACCGTCCGGCGCATGCCGACCAACTGCACCTTGACCTGTGGTGGCGGGGGATCAATCTCGCCGCCGACCCAGGGGTGTACCAGTACAATGCCACCCTGCCGTGGAATAATCCGCTGGATACCACCAGTGTGCACAATACCCTGACGATCAACGGCCGGCCGCAGATGACCAAAGCCGGGCGGTTCCTGTGGCTGGACTGGGCGCAGGCAGAGGTGCTTGATCTGGGCGAGATCGATGAGGGGGGATTGAACTGGATCGTGGCGCAGCATGACGGCTTCCGCAAGCTGAAGCTGGCTCACCGCCGCACGGTCTCGGTGGAGGGGGATCTATGGATGGTGCGCGACCAGGTGCTGCCGCTGGAGGAGGGCAAAGCCGCTCAGAAGCCGGTCAGTGTGCGTCTGCATTGGCTGCTGCCTGACTGGGAATGGCAGTTTAGCAACGGGGTGCTGCGGCTGGATTCCGAGCGGGGGGATGTGACCCTCCAGGTGCGCTGCGCTGAGGGGGAGGGGCGTTACAGCCTGGCGCGGGCGGGGAAATGCCTGCTGGGGGAGGGAGAGGTTGAGCCGTTCCGCGGCTGGTTCTCCCCGACCTACGCGGCCAAGGCGCCGGCGCTGTCCTTTGCCGTGGAGGTGACGGCCATCCCGCCGCTGACGATCACGACGAACTGGGCCTTTCCTGGGTGAAACCTAGTGATTGGTGATATGTGATTGGGGATTGGGGAAAACCGAATTCACCACAGATGGACACAGATGAACACGGATTGGGGTGATGGCTGCGATTGGCTAGTGAATGGAAGTTGAGATCTGGCAGGGGGATTGCCACGTTCAGCAGCTTCTCTGCTTCACTCGCAATGACACTGGTTCTTTATGCTTCTTGCCTCCGACACAAACTTTTCATCTATCATGATCCATGTAGAAAAGTGTAAGGAGCGCAATCCCTACTTCCATCTCTTGCGATCCAGAATCATGAAGGTGAATGCCAGGCGCTGGCCGGTGACCTTAGGGTACTCCACCTGCATGGAGAGTGTCCAGTCCTTCTCGCTAAATTCCGGGAAGCGGGTATCGCCGCCCACATTGGCGTGCACCCGGCTGAGGTAGATGCGGTCGGCGAGGGGGATGGCTTGCTGGTAAATGCCTGATCCGCCAGCGATGAAGACTTCGGCGTCCCCAGCCTGCTCGGCGATTTCAATTGCTTCGGGCAGGGAGGCGGCTGTCAGGCAGCCTTCGGCTGTGAAGCCGGGCTTGCGGGAGAGTACGATCATCGTGCGCCCGGGGAGCGGTCTGCCGATCGATTCCCAGGTCACCCGCCCGACGACCAGGTGGTGTCCCATGGTCAGCCGTTTGAAGTTCCGCAGGTCGGCGGGCAGTTGCCAGGGGATCTGGCCTTCCCGCCCGATGACGCCGTTCTCGCTGACAGCCACAATGATGGATATGATCATACCGAGATCTCCGCTTTGATGTGGGGGTGGGCCTGGTAGCCGGACAGTTTGAAATCCTCGTACTTGAAGCCGAAGATATCCGCCACGGCGGGATTGATCTCCATCTGCGGCAGGGGATAGGGCTGGCGGGTGAGCTGCTCCCGGGCCTGGGCGAGATGGTTGTTGTAGATATGGGCATCGCCCAGGGTGTGGACGAAGTCGCCGACCCCCAACCCGGTGACCTGGGCGATCATCATCGTCAGCAGGGCGTAGGAGCTGATATTGAAGGGTACTCCGAGAAAGACATCGGCCGAGCGCTGGTAGAGCTGGCAGGAGAGGCGGCCTTCTACCACGTAGAACTGGAACATCATATGGCAGGGGGGGAGGGCCATGTTCTTGATCTCGGCCACGTTCCAGGCGTTGACGATCAGGCGGCGGGACTCCGGGTTGTTCCTGATCTGTTCGATCACCTCGCTGATCTGGTCGATGACCTCCCCGTCGGGGCTGCGCCAACTGCGCCACTGCACGCCGTAGACCGGGCCAAGCTCGCCGTCATCGTCAGCCCACTCGTTCCAGATGCGCACCCCGTTCTGCTGCAGATAGCTCACGTTGGAGTCTCCCTGCAGGAACCAGAGCAGTTCGTGGATCACGGATTTTAGGTGGATCTTCTTGGTGGTGATGATCGGGAAGCCGGCGTTGAGGTTGAAGCGCATCTGGTAACCGAAGACCGACCGGGTGCCGGTGCCGGTCCGGTCGGATTTGGGTGTGCCGGTCTCCAATACATGGGTCAGCAGGTCGAGGTACTGTTTCATCTCGCGCTCCAGAAATGGGTAAAGGGTTTTGTTTATTCTAACCTATTCTACCTCTATCAATTGTATAATCTCCAAAAGGCAACAAGACAACACAAGGTGAGATAATGAACTCCAAAAAACGATTGATATTCCCAATCTTCAATGCGGTCATCGGCGCGGTTAGTGGGGCGGCGATCGGGTATTACATCTTCTCGGCGGTTGGAGGCGCAGCAGTTGGTGCCCTGGTCGGATTTGTGATCGGGTTCCTGATCGAGATCATCACGGTGCGGTTGGGTGCGGAGCATTGGCTCTACCAGCGCCGGGTGCTATTCACCGTTGTGCTGGAGATCCCGCTGGCCCTGTTGGTGTTGGGTCCTTTTGTGTATCTGCTGTTTTCGATCCAGCCCAGTCCGCATCCGATTGTCTGTCAGCCGCCCACGGCATATGGCGCAGATCAATACGAGACGGTAGAAATCGAGACCGAGGATGGTATCCTCCTTTCAGGCTGGTATGTGCCTCCGCAGACCAGCCAGCCGGGTGCGGTGATCGTTTTGCTGCACGGCGCATGGGGAGACCGCTGCCAGATGAGCTGGCAGGCACAACATCTGCTGGGGGGCGGGTATGGGGTTCTGATGATGGATACCCGCGCTACGGGAGAGTCCACAGGTGCCCAGACCTATATGGGCTGGCAGGAGGGAGAGGATTTGCTGGCACTTCTCGATTATCTGACAGATCGTCCAGAGGTTGATTCGGCAAGGATTGGAGTTGTCGGGAATTCTGCTGGCGCGCATATGGCAATAAATGGCGCCTATCTGGCGCCAGAGCGAATTTCTGCGTTATGGCTGGATGGTTTGGGTGCACAGACCATTGCAGATTTTCCTGAGCAGGAGAGTTTCCAGGAACTTTTTGTTACGGCGGTCAATGCTATGATTATAAAAACTGCTGAATGGTATTTTGGAAGGCCCGCACCGCCTGCGAACATTGAAATTCTGGCTGGATTGATCGAACCGGAGATTTATCTGGTCGCCGGAGAGTTGGAGGAATTTGAGTACCCCACTAACTTGAGGTATATGGAATTTGCCGGTGAGAATGTGGTGTTATGGGTGGTGGAGGGGGGATATCACTGCAGCGGTTTGTTCACCGCGCCGGAGGAGTATGCAGAAAAGCTGCTTGATTTCTTCGCGAGGGCGTTGGGGGAGTAGTGATTGGGCGATAAGGCACTTCGGAGGTGGGAAGGATTTCCCCCACCGGTGTTCATCAGTGGTTATCTGTGGTTGATTAGGTTTTGGTTATCCTGGTCACTGGGTGCCTGAGTGCCTGATCCCTGATTTTCCAATATCCCCCGCCCCTTCTCAATATCCGCTCTGATCTGGGCGACCAATTCATCCACGCCGCTGAATTTTTGCTCCGGGCGGAGGAAGTCCACGAAGGACAGGCTGATCTGCTTGTCGTAGATGTTGGCGGAGAAGTCCAGGATGTGGGTCTCGATGCGGGGGGCGACCGGGGTGTCCTCAAAGGTGGGGCGCACGCCGATGTTGGTGACTGCCGGGTAGGTCTTGCCGTCCACCTCTGCCAGGCAGACATACACCCCCGCGCCGGGTACGGCCCGTTCCTGGGCGACCTGCAAGTTGGCGGTGGGGATGCCAATAGTGGCGCCGCGGCCGTCCCCGGGGATGACCGTGCCGCTGATGGTGAAATAGTGCCCCAGGAGGCGGTTGGCGGCAGTAATGTCCCGCTCTTCAACTGCCCGGCGCACCCGGCTGGAGGAGACGATCTCCCCATCCAGCTTATAGGCTTCGATCACATGCACTTTGAAGCCGAGGCGTACCCCCAGCTCGGTCAGGAAAGCCACATCCCCCTTGCGGTCTTTGCCAAGGGCGAAATCGTAGCCCACCCAGAGGTGGCGGATGCCCAGATGGACGGCAAGCTGCCGGATGAAGTTTTCCGGCTCGGTCTCGGCAATCTCGCGGCTGAAGGGGTGGGTGATGACCTCATCTACGCCCATCTCACCGAGTAACTTCGCCTTTTCTTCCGGCAGGGTCAGGTAGAAGGCGTTGTGTGCCCGGCGCAGTACGGTGGAGGGATGGGGGTAGAAAGTAAGCACAACTGCCGGCGCACCCGCTTGATGGGCACCGGCAGTAATTTGCTCGATGATCTGTTGATGTCCTAGATGTACGCCATCATAAGAGCCAATGGTCAGCCAGGCGTTCTGAATGAGGATGTCTTGAAGCCCGTAGGAGTGGCGCATGGTTTATTGTCTCAGGAGGTGAAGAAGACCTTGCGCGGCTGCCATTCCTGAGTTTCTTCATCTACTTCCAAGAGGGCTACCAGGTCGCCCTGTTCGCTGATGGCGCGTGCCCAGCCGGTGAGGCCTTCCTCGGCGGTAAAACGGTGGCCGTGGCGGACTTGCTCCAGCAGGTCGGCATCCAGGGTGATGGTGTGCCAGTCGCTGATCGCTTCGGCGGCCGGGATGAGGAACTGTGCCCAGTCGCCGGCATCGAAAGCTTCGCGCAGGCGGCGCAGGGAGACTGCATCTCTCAGGGTGAACTGCCCGCTGCGGGTGCGGCGCAGCCCGACCAGGTGCGCGCCGATCCCCAGCTTCTCGCCGATATCATTGGCCAGCGAGCGAACATACGTGCCGGAGGAGCAGTGCACATCCACGACTACCTCGGGCGGCGCCCATTCCAGCAGGTCGAGGGAGTAGACGTTCACGATGCGGGGTTCAAGTTCCACTTCTTCGCCGCGGCGGGCCAGTTTGTAGGCTTTCTCGCCCTTGACCTTGACCGCTGAGTAGGGCGGGGGGGTCTGCTCGCTCTCACCCTCAAAACCTTTGATCAGCTCGATGAAATCGTCTTCATTAATATCCACCGGCATCTCTTCGGATGGTTCGCTTTCTGCGTCATAGGTTTCGGTGCGGCTGCCCAGCCGGATGGTGGACTGGTAGCGTTTGTCGGAGGCGGAGATGAACTCGCTCAGGCGCACAGCCGGGCCGAGGAGGACGACCAGCACGCCGGAAGCGCGCGGGTCCAGTGTGCCGGTATGGCCGGCCCGGCGGATGCCGGTGCCCTGCCGCACGATCTGGACAACATCATGGGAGGTCAGCCCGACAGGTTTGTCGACCACGAAAACTCCGGAGACTACATTCTTGACAACATCTTCAGACATTTTTTACTCCTTATCTCAAAACACCGGACCATTTAATATTAGGATCAGTGTGCTTGGGGATATTTAAAGTTCCTTTTCTGTGAAAAGTAATCTTTTAGTGATTTGCAATACTTCAGTGCGCACATCTTCCAGGCTTCCTTCGATCATTGCGCCAGCTGCAGGACGGTGTCCGCCGCCGCCGAAGTGATGGGCCACCTGGGAGACATCTATTTCTTTAG
This sequence comes from uncultured Chloroflexia bacterium, assembly GCA_963722735.1. Taxonomy (GTDB): domain Bacteria; phylum Chloroflexota; class Anaerolineae; order Anaerolineales; family UBA11579; genus UBA11579. The sequence goes on along the minus strand of CAVROH010000028.1, from coordinate 27,439 downwards.
ACCGGGTTCGCCAGCTAATTTTTACCTGGTTGTTATGCTGCTCGACGAAGATGATCGCCACCTCAGCAGCTGTCGATCGCGGAGAGGACATTGACCAGGTCGGCGTCATCGTTGCCATGATAATTGGAGGCTTTCCTGTCGTCCAGGCTGAGCTGGGTCCACACGATCCCGTTATCCTGTACCAGTTGGGCCAGTCCGGCGCCGCTGTAGCGAGCAGATGCAAGGGATTTGGCCGAGAGCGCCTGGTGGTACAGTTCGGGGAGGTCGGCGCCGGCTTCAAACAGGTCGGCGGCCAGGCGCAGGACAGCCGGGTGCATGTTCTCGGTCTTGAATCCGATCGTATCGGTGATTAGGCCGGTGAGCAGCGCTGAGGCGATCGGCGGGGTGATCTCCAGGCCGAATGCCGGGATCAATCCGGTGAGGATCTCGCTGGCCGAGACGGCTTCGGGATCTACCAGGTTGATCTGGCCGAACATGCTGTTATCCGGGTGGTGGTCGATATTTATGCCCACCTGGCTGGCGCTTTCCAGCAGGTTGCCGATCCGGTCGAAGCCGCCGCAGTCGACAGCGATGACCAGGTCAAAGGGGCCTTCCAGCCCCTGCACGATCTGGTCGCTGCCGGGGATGAAGCGCAATGCCGCCGGAACGCCGTCCTCCAGGGCGATCTGCACCTGTTTGCCGGCATCCAGCAGCGCCTGTCCCAGCCCGACGACGGAACCGACGGCATCGCCGTCCGGGCGGACGTGGGCGCAGACGACGATCTTTTCAGCCTGCTTGATCTTCTCAGGCGGGCCTGGGCGATGAGCTTTTATTCATCCGTATCCGGTTCGTCGTCGTGGAGGGAGGCCAGCAGCTTGTCGATCCGGTCTGCATTCTCCGGGACTGGATCCCAGTTGAAGCGCAGATGGGGGAAAGAACGCAGGTCGATGGACTGGGCCAACTGGCGCCGGATATAGCCGGAGGCCGACCGGAACCCTTCCAGGATCTCTTCACTGCGGTCTACGCCTTCCAGGGCGGAGACGAAGATATTGGCGTAGGCCATTTCCCGGTCTACCTTGACATCGGTGATGAATACACCTGCCAGCCGCGGATCGCTGAGATCAAACAGCAGCATGGTGGAAAGCTCTTCTTTTACTCGTTGGGCAATACGGTTTGCTCTGCCTTGTGAAGTCATTCGTATTTCCTTTCTGCTAGATGGCTTTGACCAGCTCTGTGGTGTAGCACTCGAGGATATCGCCTTCCTGGAAGTCATCAAAACCGCGCAGAGCGATGCCGCATTCAAATCCGGATCGTACCTGGCGGACATCATCCTTCTCGTGCTTGAGGGAGCTGATGTCGCCTTCATAGATCAGATTATTGTTGCGCAGCACACGCATCTGGCCATTGCGCAAGATCTCACCGTCTACAACCCGGCAGCCAGCGATGAAACCGATCTTTGGGAATTTTGAACAGGGCGCGCACCTCGGCCTTGCCCACCACGGTGGTAACTTCTTCGGGGGCTAGCATGCCTTTGAGGGCTTTCTCCACATCTTCGGTGATCCGGTAGATAATATTATAGAAACGGATCGAGACGCCTTCCCGGTCAGCGGTGACGCGGGCGGGTTCGTCGGCCTGGACATTGAAGCCCATCACAATCGCCTGCGAGGCAGCGGCCAGGTCTATATCGCTTTCGCTGATATTGCCGGTGGCTGAGTGGAGGATATTGACCCTGATCTTGCCTTCCTCATCGCTGGCGGTCATTTCTTGCAGGGAGGTAACAATTGGTTCCAGAGAACCTTGTACGTCTGCCTTGATGATCAGCCGCAGCTCGCGCATCTGGCCTTCCTGGACACGTTCAAACATATTCTCCAGGGTCACAGGACGCTGCTGGCTGATGCGGGCATTTTTAGCCCTTTCGGCGCGTTCTCCCACGATTACACGGGCTTCTTTATCGCTCTCAACCCGGCGGACGAGATCTCCGGCTTTAGGGACATCGTTCAAGCCCATCACCGAGATCGGCGTGGAGGGGCCGGCTTTTTCGATGGCTTCACCGCGGAAGTCGAACATGGCGCGGATGCGCCCGTGGGCCAGCCCGGCGATGAGGGTATCCCCGACTTCCAGGGTCCCGTTCTGCACCAGGAGGGTGGCGATTACGCCTTTGGCTTTGTCGCGTTCGGCTTCGATAACGGTACCGATCAGTTTGCCCTCGGGGTTGGCGAGGATCTCGGTGTTGTCTGCGACCAGCAGGATGGCTTCCAGCAGATCTTCCAGGCCAGTCTTTTCGGTGGCGGAGACCGGCACGATGATGGTATCGCCGTCCCACTCATCGGGGATCAGCCCAACTTCAGCGAGCTGTTGTTTGACCCGGTCGGGGTTGGCGTTCTGCTTGTCGATCTTGTTCAGGGCTACGATCATCGGCACCTGGGCGGCTTTGGCATGGTTCAGGGCTTCCTTGGTCTGGGGCATCACGCCGTCATCGGCGGCCACCACCAGGATGACGATGTCGGCGCCCTGGGCGCCGCGCGAGCGCATTGCGGTGAATGCGGCATGTCCGGGAGTATCCAGGAAGGAGATAGTCTTGCCATTGTGTTCGATCTGGTAGGCGCTGATGTGCTGGGTAATCCCGCCGTACTCGCCCTCCTGGACGGAGGTGGAACGGATGGCATCCAGCAGGGAGGTCTTTCCGTGGTCGACATGGCCGAGGATGGTGACCACAGGAGGTCGGGTGACCAGATCAGTTTTCTCCTCGTCGGCAATCAGACGCCGCCAGAGGGCGATCTCACCGACATCATCACTGTCGATCTGGTCGATGACTTCAAGGGTGGCTTCAAAACCCAGCTCCGCAGCAACGATGGCAGCGGTATCAAAGTCGATTTGCTGGTTGATGTTCGCCATTACGCCGTTGGCCATCAACACCTTGATGATGTCAATCGGGCTGGTGTTGATCATATCTGCCAGGTCTCTGACCGTTGTGCTTGCCGGCAGTTCAATTGTTTTTTCTTGTTTTTCGGTCATAAGAAACTCCTTCGGTTTAGTACAAAATGATTGCAACCGGCTGATCAGGATCTCGGGCGGTTGGTTTCATCGTCCCGATATCCCCATGAGCTGTGATGCTGGCGGGCAGCATGGTTGCCGTGCCCCTGCTGGCGGTGGCTTGCCGCCGGAACCCTCTCAGGAAGAGGGGCCTTCAGGGGGATTGGTTGGCAGTGTCTGCATAAATTCTTCCAGCACAGACATGTCCTCGGCGCTGATCTGAGTCTTGAGTGCGTGCGCCAGCCTTCCATCCAGACCTTTTTGCCAGCAGGTGTGCAGATCATGCAGATAGGCGCCGCGCCCGGCCAGTTTACCGTCGGGGTCAATCCTGACCCCTTCCGGTGAACGGACCACCCGGATCAGGCTGCGTTTAGCCTGAACCTGGCGGCAGCCTACGCAGGTGCGCTGGGGGATATGCTTGCGGCGCTTGCCTATTTTTGCAGCCACTTCTCACCTGCCAGCAGTCTGGATCTCTAGTCCAGGAATTCTTTCCAGTTGTCTTCGTCCATTTCATCCGAGTCGCCTTTGCGGCGGCGGCGGACGATGTTCACGTCCAGATCCGGGTCGTATTCTACCTGGGTGTATTTCTTGCGTTTCTTGCCGTCTTTATCGTCTTTAGGCTTGAAGCGGTCGTCGAAGTCATCATCGAGGAAGGTGATCTCGCTGTCAGCCAGAGCTTGCTCAAAGCTGAGTTCCTGTTCGGGTTCATCTTCTTCTTCAAAGTCCTCAGCCTGTGCTTCAACTATTTCATCAGCGACAGATTCGGCTTGTTCCATTCCTTCTTCAATTTCAGCATCGTCTGCCTCAGCGACCGGTTCGCCGTCTTCTTCGACAGCCGCGACTGCAGGCTCTTCAGCTTCAACTGCTTCTTCAGCAACCGGCTCCGGTTCGGGGAAGTCGAATTCCGCGATGGCGTTTTCGAATTCCTCGAAGGTCTTGGGGCCTACGCCATCAATGGCGAGCACCTGGTCTGGATCTATGGCCAATTGCAGCATAAGGTCGCCGATGGTGGAATATCCTTCGCCGGAGATCTTGATCGTCAGCCGCGGGGAGACACCCAGGTCGTCCAGCGGGATGTCGAAAGCGGATGCGGGGATTCCCTGGCGGGCTTCTTCGATCAAGGCGCGCTGGGCATCAGCCTCTGCCTGGCGCTGGTCTTCGGCGCCGGTCTCTACTTTGTTCACAAAGCGGCCCAGCAGGTTGTATTCTTCGGGAGTGATCGGGCGGCCTTCGGCTTTGCGGGCCATCACCACCTCGACCTGGGCGATCATCTCGCTCATATCACCGCTGGACCAGATCGGGCTGCTCTTGCAATTTGAAGAGCGCTTCAGAGGTGGCCTCGGGCAGGGACTTGATGTCGATGCGCCAGGCGGTCAGTTTGGCAGCCAGCCGGGCATTCTGCCCATCCCGACCGATCGCCAGGCTGAGCTGGTCTTCGGGGACGACCACGGTGGCGGTCTTGGTGTCTCCGCTGTCGTCGAGGAACACGCCGTTGACACGCGCCGGGCTGAGCGCCTTGGCGATAAAAGCGGCGGGGTCCGGGTTCCATTCGATCACATCGATCTTTTCATCGTGCAGCTCTCGGACGATGGCCTGAATGCGCACGCCCCGGATCCCGACACAGGCTCCGACCGGGTCGATCCCCGGCTGGAGGCCAGCAACCGCAACTTTGGAGCGGTAGCCCGGCTCGCGGGCGATCGCGCGGATCTCGACCAGCCCGTGATAGATCTCGGGGACTTCGTCTTCAAGCAGGCGGCGCAAGAAGTTCTTGTGCGCCCGGGTGAGGATGATCTGCGGGCCACGCGGGCTCATTTTGACCTCGAGCAGCAAGGCGCGCACACGATCGTGCAGCCGGAAGCGCTCTCCTCTGATCTGGTGGTTGCGCGGCATGGTGCCTTCGGCTTTGCGGTCCAGACCGAGGGTGATCATCCCGGCGCCAATTGCCTGGACGATCCCGTTGATGATCTCGCCTTCCATTGTCTTGAAATGGTCGTGCTGTGCCTGGCGTTCAGCTTCGCGGATGCGCTGCTGGATCACCTGGCGGGCAGTCTGGGCAGCAACCCGCCCGAAATCTTCGGGGGTGGATTCGACCATGACAATGTCGCCGAGTTCAGCTTCTTCTTCGGCGAGTTTGGCGTTTGCCAGATTCACCTCGGTGCGTTCATCCTGGACATCTTCGACCACCTCTTTTTCGGCATAGATGATCACGCCGCCAGTCTCGACATCAAATTTAGCCGTGACCTGCTGTGCGCTAGATGCGATGACCGTTTTGCGGTAGGCAGAGACCATGGCGGCCTCAAGCGCCTCAACCACAATCTCTTGAGGAAGCTGTTTGTCTTCCAGTAGTTCGCTAAATGCCAGGAAAAATTCGTTCTTCATTTTTTCGTACTCCAACAGTATTCAATTGTTAGCGGGACATACGGAATTATTTGATTCTTGAGTCCCACTTTGCCCTGGAACAAAGAAAAGTGGGGTTGGCCCACTTTCCGGTGTTACTTCTATTCACAGGAATGCGCCAATATTCTAGCACGGAATGAGTCGGCGGGCAAGGGGGGTGAGGGGAAATTGCAGGGCAATTCGGCGTTGTTCAGGAAGCGTTTGGGGTGAAGGTTGTTGCGATTCTGCCCCCAGATATGCTATCTTTAACCTGATGGATGAATTCCTTTCCGATCTGATCGAGACCCTTGAACTTCTGATCGCCCAGGCCGAAGCCTACCAGCGCACCTTGCCGGGCGAAAACTACCCGGCCCGGGCAGCTGTCAGCACTCTGGGGGAACTTGCGCGCCAGGCGGCTGTCCAGGCGCGTGATCTCCAGGAGTTTGGCGCTGCCGGGGATCTCACCCAGCAGGCGCATCCCTTCACCCGGCGCGAGCACGAGGTGCTGCAGCTTGCCGCCCGGGGTTTGACCAATAAGCAGATCGCCTACCGCCTGCACCTTAGTGAACGGACAGTCCAGTATCACTTACGCTCGGTGTTCAACAAGACCGGCACCAACAGTCGCACCGAGGCAGTGGCGCTAGCGATCCACAACGGGTGGATTTGATCGGTTGTGATCTTGTTCTGCTTTGCCCTGATACGACAAAGAGAGAGCCATCTTCGATCGAAGATGGCTCATCATTTTCCCTGCAGCTCAGGTAGTTTTCTATTTGGGTTTGTAGGCTGTCACCCTGGCACTGAAGACGGCTTTCTCCGGGTCAAAGCTCGCAGCCTGTTCATCTGATAGTTGGATTAATTCGCCTTGACCAACACCATCCTGGATGAGCATCACCCCACGGCCTTCTTTCCCGGCTTTGCTGATCTGGGATTGCACTTCCGGATCCAACTGGCTGACAGCATTGGTAATTGTTCCATCGTACCAGTATTGTCTCTGCACCTCAACATTGGTGAACCCTGCCTCTTCGATCGCGGTGGTGTAATCCTTCACATCCCATGCCCCGGCAATGCAGCCAGCCCAGGCGGAAATACTCTGCTTGACCACCTCGGGCAAATCGCCATCGGTGACAATATCGCTGACTGCCAGCTTACCGCCGGGTTTTAGGACCCTGAAGGCTTCCCGGAAGACCTGCGGTTTATCCGGGCTGAGGTTGATCACGCAATTGGAGATGATCACATCCACAGAGTTGTCTTCAACTGGAAGATGCTCGATCTCGCCCATTCTGAATTCCACATTCTCAGCGCCCAGTTTGGCTTTGTTGGCGCGGGCCCGATCCAGCATGGAGGGGGTCATGTCCACCCCGATCACCTTGCCGGTTTCCCCGACCTTATTTGCCGCCAAAAAGCAATCGATCCCCCCGCCAGAGCCGAGATCTAGCACAGTCTGGCCTGGTTTCAGCGCCGCCAGGGTGATCGGGTCTCCGCATCCCAGCGAAAGGTTGGTGATTTCTTCGGGGAGGGATAAGGCATCCGGATCCTGGTAAAGTTTGGCAATCTGGTCAAGTTGCGCCTCGCCAGGATCGCCTCCGCAGCAACTGCTATCTGAAGTGCCACAGCCACAGTTTGTCGGCTGATCTGCTTTGAAGTCGTCTGCGATCTGGCCATAATACTCCCGAACGGCCTGGTGAATATCTTTCTCTGCATTTATCTCTTTACTCATGGTTTTCTCCTTATATATTGATACTTATCTATATGTTTAGCTAAAAAAATTCCGTTATTTCTTATCCGCAAGGATGACGCGCTGGCTGGGGGCAAAATCATCCGCTACCTGGCAGCATCCCTGGGCAAGCCGCTGCTGATTTAGCGTGTAGAGCACCTGTTTTCCGCGCCGCTCAGATCTGACCAACCCTGCATTTTTTAGAATTTTCAGGTGGTGCGATACTGTCGGCTGGGCGACATCCAATTGCTCTACGATATCATTGACACTCACAAATTCACAACAGCACAAAGACATGATCTTCTGGCGGGTCTCATCCGCCAGCGCTTTTGCAAATTCAACGGTATCAATGATAATGATCTTTGTTTTCATATCGAAGTCCATCTATATGTGATCTCATTCTAATTGATGTTTATCTATATGTCAATGATGTGCCAGAGGTTCCTGGTCTGGTCTTCACTCGCCAAGCAAATAGGTGATCGCCTGGTTTTTGATGATGCTTGCTTTACGGGCATCCAGGCGTTCCTCAGCGTACTCGATCAGCAGGCTCAGCCGGTTTGCGGCGGTCACTGCGCCAACCACCAGGTTGACGGTTGCCAGCGGGAAAGCCCCACCCGGTTTGAGGATCATCCGTTCAAGTTCCAGCTTGCCGTATTTGGTGGGGAAATCCAGCCGGGTAAGATTGGTCACCGCCGAGCCCATGATCAGCTCATCCAGCGAGGTCATCTTGTTGCGCGTCAGCATGTCGGAGATCACATCCGTGCGCTGGCTGAAACTGCTCAGTTTTTCATACTGCGCCGACTCCGGGGAAACCAGGCCCCCCAGACGCTTGTAATTGATCGCCTGCAGGATGGCAGGGTCGAGGGCGCTCCACATGACTGCTTCGGCAAATAATTTCTTGTCCGTAAACCTGGGGGGCAACTGTTTATGGATCTTACGGGCATTCTCCCAAAAGGGGGTCTTGAGGTCATAGGGGTAGTCGGCGGTGATCGCTCCGGCATAGAACCCGATACCTTCGCCGGCAGGCGGGTCCAGCCGCTGGCGCAGGTCCGCGGCTACACCGATGTTGGCTGGCATCGATTCTGTTCCCAATACCAACATCTGCGCCCCGATGAAAGCAGCCACAAGAGCGGTGTTCACCGTTACATTTTCCTGACGGCAGCGCGCTACCAGGCTCTCGGTTTGCTCTCTGGTTAAGTCGACGGCCAGCATATGATGGTGATACCGCTGCCAGTAGGCCTGGTTCAGCGCCAGATAATCCTGCTGGTCAAAGATCACTTTCTGATCGCCCCACTTCTTATTGATCTGGTTGACGAAGAACTTCAACACCGAAGAGAGCTTTACTCCCCTGGGAAAATTCTCCGGGCCGATGGGCGCTGGATCTGGCAGTACTTCCACGGGTTGATCTGGCACGCCCAGGTAAACCAGCAGGTCGCGTCCCAGGTAGGCCAGGGAAAGCCCGTCGCAGATCGTGTGGTGGCACTGGATCACCAGATCGCAAATCTCTCTGGATTGCAGCAGCAGGAAGCGGATCGCCGGCTGGCGGTCGAAGGGGTAGGGGCGGGCACAATCCTCCCGGGCGGCAGTGATCCAGGTCTCTTCGGTCATCCGCGGGAACACATCAATGGGGATCGCGTCTACATCACTTGTAGTCAGCCAAAGTTCGTCTTCGTGCAGTATCATCCTGGAGCGCAGGATCTTATGGCGCAACTGCACCTTTTTTACCGCCGCCCGGAGCATGGCTTCATCCACCATCCCCCGGATGCGCACCACTAAGGAAACGGTAGAGAAAGGCGAGTGGGCCATGAAACTCTCTACCGGGCTGATCTTTCTGAGTAACAACTGATGGGTTGAATACGTCCATGGGTTCACCTGAGCCTTGTTGGTGGGCTGATAGGGGTATTCATACTTAAATCATACCCTGAAACAACCAAAAAAACAGTGATTAGTGATTAGGCACCTGGTGATTAGGAAAAACCCTTCTTAGACGAGTTGATTTTCCCAGAGATTGTGCCCCAATCCCCAATCACTGCCTTTCTTCCAAATATTAATGCCTAATTAAGAATTATTAATTTAATGTTGAATAATATTCATAATTATGTTAATATAGTCAATATTAAGTGTCAGAAGTTAAAAAATATTAAAACACAAGGGTAAAGATATGACAACCACTCAGAGGAAAGAACCGCTGTTATCCCCTGTAATGCGCTGGTTCATGTTCGCCATGATCCTGGCAAATATCGCCTCCGCCATGTACCCCATGCTGCTGCCGATCTATCTGACCGAGCTTGGCGCCAGTATCCAGCAGGTCGGATTGGTTTTTACCGCTACCTCACTGGTCAGCCTGCTGCTGCAGATCTTTGGCGGCTGGGTCTCCGACTCGATCGGCCGGCTGAAATCGATCGCTATTGGCAGTGTCGGCGGGGTGATCGGCTTTCTGGCGGTGGCGCTGGCCCCAAGCTGGCAGTGGATGATTGCGGCCCTGGCAGTCAGTATGTTCCCTGGCGCATTGGTCGGCCCCAGCTTTGGTGCCTTCATTGCCGAGAACTCGGCTGAGGAAAACCGCGGCCGGGTGTATGGCATCACCGGCACCATCTTCCAGATCACCGGGGTGCTGGGACCGTTTGCCGGCGGTCTGCTGATGGGTAAGTTCGGTTTCCAGCCGATGATGTTCGCCGTGGTCGGGCTGTACGGCTTGGCAGCCGTGCTGCGTATCTGGATGGCGACCACGATGAAAGAGGCCGCCAATGAGACCCGCTCCAATGACCTCTCGATGTCTTCCTTCAAAGCCAGCATCGGCAAGATGTGGGCGCTGATGGTCGGCGGCGGCGTGCTCACCTGGATCCTGATCACCGATGGGGTCCGTGATATCGCCTTCCGCCTATCCGGCGAGCTGCAGCCGCTCTATCTGGATCAGATCGGCAACCTCAGTGTTGAGCAGATTGGGCTGCTGGGTTCAATCTTCGCCATCGCCATGATGGTCACCCCGATGATCTCGGGGCGGATGGTGGATAAGACCGAGGAGCGCGTCCCGATCGTGATCGGCTTCCTGTTCGTCTTTGGCGCCTTCCTCATCTTCCTGAACACGCTCACCTTCTTTGGCTTTGCAGCTGCCTGGGTGACCTTCGGACTGGGCGTGGGGATGCTCAACCCGGCTTACCAGTCGCTGATCTCCAAGGTGGTGCCGCAGAATATGCTTGGGGTCTTCCAGGGTGTCTTCTACAGCAGCATCGGGCTGGTCTCCCTGCCAGCGCCTTTCATCGGCGCTTACCTGTGGGATACCTTCACCCCCAAACTGCCCTTCCAGATCACCGCTGCCGTCGCAGTGCTCTCGATCATCCCGATCTGGTTCAAATTCAAGCTGCCCAAGAAACCGGAGGGTGAAGCAGAAACGCCCCTGGCACCGCCGGAGACGCTTGACCCGTCAATGACCCTCGAAACCGAAAGCGGCGATTAGCCGCTCTCCGGTGGGAGCGCTTCGGAAGTTTAGCGTGATCGCGCCGCTCTCCTCTGCCAGATAGGCGATCAGCGCGTCGATCAGGATGATAAAAGCAGAGAATTCGAACAATTCTTCGATTATATAGAACCATTCGTTGCTGCCCCGGAAGAGCAGATCGCCTAGATCATCCACCACAATTGCCCCGATCCCGAAGACCACCCCGGCCAGGAACATCTCTCGGCGGATGTGAGCGGGCAGTCTGGATAACACCGGCCAGAGGATCGCGATCAGGGCGGCTGCCAGGAGTAAAAAGATGATCAGGTCGAAGAGGCTGCCGCCGACCCCCCAGGTCCATCTGGTCAGCTTGCCAACGACCCTGCGGTTGATCTCGGCAGTGGTGTTGATAGAGAGGTAGAGCATGAAAAGCGCAAAAATACCCCAGCGCCAGCCGCCTGCCTGATTATTACGGTTGAAGGCCGCCAGTGACAGCAGTCCAGCGCAGAGCAGGTAGAGGAAGGACTCGAACCAGACTGGCACGCTGCCGCTTTGGTCCAAAGCGAATAGGAATGTGATCCCGATCAGCGGGCCGAAATGGCTGGCGGCGATTAGCAGGAGCAATACAGCCACCAGGGATATACGAACGGCTTTACGGTTGATAGCGATCATTGGTTACTCCGGAGTGGAAAGATAGGCATATTTATACTACAAACTCTGTTCAAATTGGCCTTGACAGTGAGGTGAGAAGGGAGTAAAATAATGTTAGATGATTGTCTAATATAGATGGAGGTCTAATATGACCGGTAACTTCAAACCGAACAATTTTATTCTGAAGACCCTCGCCGCTCTCCTGCGGCGGATCAAGCAGACCTTTTTCACCGCACCGGAAGAGGACCAACTCGACCACTCGATCATCTCGATCTCGGCCAACAGATCGCATCTCTAAGCCGGGACCGTTCAGCACAAGGAAGACAAGATGCAACCAATTCAGGAAAAGAAAGCATTACTCTCCCCAATTTTACGCTGGTTCCTGTTTGCCATGATCCTGGCGAACATCGCCGCCAGCATGTATCCCATCCTCCTGCCGATCTATATGACTGAGATCGGCGCCAGCGTGCAGGATGTCGGCCTGGCGTTCACGCTTACATCGGTGGTGATGCTGGTACTTCAGGTATTCGGTGGCTGGGTCTCCGACTCTATCGGGCGGCTGAAAGCGATCGCGATTGGCAGCGTGGGCGGGATTATCGGCTTCTTTGCTCTGGCAATCGCCCCCACCTGGCAGTGGATGATGGTCGCTATCATGGCGGTCAGCTTTCCGCGCTCGTTGGTCGGCCCCAGCTTTGGGGCTTTCATCGCCGAGAACTCCGATGAAGAGAACCGCGGCAAGGTCTTTGGGGTCACCGAAACAATCTACCAGGTCGTTGGAATAATCGGACCGCTGTCTGGCGGATTGCTGGCCGGCCTGTGGGGTTTCAAGGGCATGCTGATTGTCTCGGCAGTGATCTACACCATCGCCGCCGGCTTGCGTATCTGGATGGCCACCACGATGAAACCCACTAAAGAACAGCCCTCCAGGCAGGAACTCTCTACCGAGTCGTTCAAGACCAGCTTCAAGAAGATGTGGGGCATGATCGTCGGCGGCGGATTGCTCACCTGGCTGCTACTCACCGACGGCGTGCGCGATACCGCCTTCCGCCTCTCTGGCGAACTGCAGCCACTCTTCCTGGAGCAGATCGGCGGCTTGACCGTGCAGCAGATCGGGCTGCTGGGTTCGATCTTCTCGTTCTCGATGATGTTTACCCCGATCCTCTCCGGCAAACTCTCCGACCGCTATGGTGAGCGCCTGCCGATCTGCATCGGCTTCCTGCTGATCTTTGTCAGTATGATGGTTTTCCTCAACACAGGTGTGTATTCCGGTTTCATCCTCTCCTGGGTGATCTCCGGGATCGGCGTCGGCCTGCTCAGCCCGGCCTACCAGTCACTGATCTCCAAGGCGGTGCCGCATCATATGCTGGGGATCTTCAACGGGGTCTTTCATGGCAGCATTGGGCTGATTTCACTGCCAGCCCCTTACATCGGGGCCTATCTGTGGGAACACATCACCCCCCGCTTCCCGTTCTACATCACCGCCTTTATCGCCCTGCTGACAGTGATCCCCTCCTGGCTGTTCTTCAGACTGCCGGATAAGAAGGAAGATAAAGCGGATGGCCTCCATACCATTGAGGGGCTGCCTGTGCCGGAACCCGGCAAATAACTTGTGGCTAACCGGGCTCTGCTCGAGCCTGATTTTCCTCCTCTCCATTATGACTGCCGGATCTGAAAAGGTCCGGCAGCTCTGATTAACCTCACGCTAACTCAAAACCCCCTCATTTTTCAGCCTCAAACTATGCTAAAATGTTTTCGTGTTTACTAAATTCAAATGGCTGATCGCGCTGGGGCTACTGGCGCTGCTGCTCACCACACCTGTATTGGCCCAGGCGGAACTGCCTGTGCGGATTGGTGCGCTTAATATCTCTGAATTTCCCAAGGTCACCAGTTATATCGATATACGCGGCACGCAGGGTTTCTTTATCTCCGGGCTGCCGGGGACCGCGGCGACCGTCTTTGAGGATGAGCAGCCCCTGGCAGCCACCATCACCGAAGCGCGCCCCGGCGCCCAGATCGTGGTGGCTTATGCCGGCGGCGAGAATTTTGGTATCTTCAATCTGGAGGCCCGGACCCGTTACCAGGTGCTGGCAGACTGGATGCTGACCTGGGCTGGTACTCAGGTGGAAGCCGGGGTGGATTCTCTCAGCCTGCTGGTGCCCGAAGGGGTGGTCATCAATCATGAGACCGATCCGCTGGTATGGAATGAAGGACTGCAGAATTACGTCCCGGAATTCAATCTGACGACCAGCCCGCTCGAGATCCTCTCAGCGGCGATAGACAATGCGATGGACCCGCTGCCGCAGCAAGGCATGGGCCGGGCTGTACTGTTCCTCACCCAGGGGATTCCCGATGAGCAGCAAGCTGCCCTGCAGAGCCAGATAGACAGGGCTGCTCAGGCTGGCGTCCGGCTGCATATCGGCTACATCAACTCCGCCAATCTCTTCCAGGGGAATGATGCCATCCGCCTACAGGCGGCAGCCTTCGAGACCGGCGGGCAGTATTTTGCCTTCTCCAGTGAAGAAGCCCTGCCCGACCTCAACCTGATGATGGAGTCCTCCCGCCGGGCTTATCTGCTGGAATACCGTTCCCAGATCAACTCCCCCGGCACCCATACCATCACCGTGATGATCAACTCCGACAGCGGCGAGTTGCTCTCGAATACGGTCTCCTTTGAGGCTAACCTGAGCGCGCCGGTGCCGGTATTCGTCTCCCCGCCAGATCAGATCGTGCGCTCCTATCCGCCGGATGTCAGCGCCGACCCGGAAAACTTAGCTCCCACCTACTTCACGCTGGACCTTTCTACCGAATTCCCCGACAGCATTCCGCGGCAGGTCAGCCAGGTTTCGCTGTATATCAATGAGACCCTTGCTGTCCAGGTGACCGAACCGCCCTTCGACAAGATCCCTGTAGACCTGACTGCCTTCCTGGAGAGCGAGATGATCGAAGCCCGGCTGGAAGTCACCGATGAACTTGGGATGACCGGCAGCAGTATGGCCCTGCCGATCGAGGTGCTGGTGCTGGAGCCTGAGGGCGGCTTCTTCTCCTCTCTGGGGCGGAATGTCTATCTGATCGTTGCCGGTGTAGTCGGGGTATCCGGTGCGGTGTTGTTCCTGGTGTTGGTCCTGGCAGGCAGACTGCGACCCCGTCAGGCTGGGGAGCGCCGTCAAAAGCGCAAAGCTGCCGCAGACCCGGTCACCTCCCCGGTGCGGGTGAACAAGGAAGATACCCAGCCCCAGGCCAATGTGCTGGAGCGCCTCACCCATCGCCTGCCGGCGGCGGCCCGAATCCAATGGCCGGCGCGCACGCGGCCCACTACCGATCCCTACGGCTATCTGGTACGGATTGCCGAGGATGGCGAACCAGACAGCAAGACCCTCTTCCCGATCACTGCCAAAGAACTGACCTTCGGCTCGGATTCACGCCAGGCAGTCCTCACCCTGGAGGACGCCGCCATTGAACCCCTGCACGCCCGGATGTGGATCGATGAGGATGGCAATTTCTTCCTGGCCGATGCGGATTCAGTCTCTGGCACTTATATCAACTATACTGCCGTGAACACGGTGGGTTCTCCCCTCTATCACGGCGATCTGATCCACATTGGTCACATCGGATACCGGTTCACCAGCAGTAAGCCAACAAGGACACGCCAACCCACCGTCACCGCTGCCGATCAGCCTGATGACTCCGAGGCACAATCATGATCCCATCCAAAAAGGCTCATCTGGGCATTTCCGCCGGCACAGACGCCGGCAGAAAAGGCAAGAACAACGAAGACCAGTATGCTGTAGCGGCTTTCAAACTCAACCAGGCGGAAGCCACCCCGGTAGTGTTTGCCATCGTGGCGGATGGGATCGGCGGACACCGGGCTGGAGAGGTAGCCTCCCATATCGCCGTGGAAATGATCTGCGATGCAGTGGCTGCCAGTGATGCCAGCCAGCCGTTGGCGATCATGGAAGCCGCTCTGATCCAGGCCAGCCAGGCGATCCAGGCCCAGGGCAGCAACAGTGAAAAACAGTTTGGGATGGGCACAACTGCTATAACTCGCCTGGGTGATCGGGGATAAGCTCTACACTGTGCATGTGGGCAACTCGCGGCTGTATTTGCTGCGCGGCAGGAAACTGGTGCAGCTGAATGTGGACCATACCTGGGTGCGGGAGGCGATCGACGCCGGCGCACTGACCACCGAACAGGCCCGCAGTCATCCGCACGCCAATATCATCCGCCGCTATCTCGGCTCTGATGTCAACCCGGAGGTCGATCTGTCGATTCGTACTGACCGCGATCCGTTTGCCGATATTGATAACCAGGGATTCCGGCTGCGTCCCGGGACCGGCTGCTGCTGTGCTCGGATGGGTTGAACGATATGGTGGTGGACAAAGAAATTGCCGACCTGCTAGCCCTGCCAGTCCTGGATGAAGCGGTCAGCGAGTTAATTGCGGCAGCGAATGCAGCCGGGGGGAAGGACAATATCACTGTGGTGATCCTGGAAGTACCTAAAAAGCCGGGGATCAAGGGCTTCTGGGAGAATTTGCGCCGCATCAACCCCCAACTGGCGATCGCCTATGCCGGTCTGGCCCTGATGGGACTGGCTGTGCTGGCCGCCTTCGGCATGTACCTCTATCAGATCCTCACCCGCTGATCGTCTTCCCGCTATTTTGACCTCGATTGGAATTATGCTACACTAAGGATAGTTTTTCGACTATCCTGGCATTGCGACCTGATTTCTTCAATCTCATCCAACAATTTAATTTCCAGACTCATGATCAACAAGGGAGGCTTATGGGAACCAGTCAAACTACTCCCCCTACCCAGCGAGCACCGCAGCCACAGAAGAAAACAGGCGGTAGATGCTGCCTGTGGAGCTGTCTGAGCATTGTGGGTATCATCGCCATCACCGGCGGATGCCTACTCGCCGGTCCATTCCTGCTTCAGGCGGTTGGATTGATCGGTCCACCTGCGGAAGTGCGTTACGGCGCCGCCCCGGATATTTATGCCAGCGAGCAGTTGGAAACAACCCTGAACGAATTTTCCATTGAGGGTGCCAATGTCTACGTGATCCCCGAGCAGGGCACCAACAACCAGACCGCCTTTATCATCCTGGATTCCAGCCAGGGCTTTGACGGTTTCACCGATATGGGTGCAGGGACTTCCCAATCGGATGTCAACAGCCGTGTGGACCAGATCCTGGCAGTTATGGCAGATAAGAACCAGGAGCAACACCTGCGGATTAGCCGCGTGGTAATCAATTATCGGGATGAGAATGGTGAGACCTTCATGTCGATGACCACCTCAATGGAAGAGGTGGAAGACTATATTGCTGGCCGCCTGACCTATGATGAATTTTATGGGGGCCTGGGCATGGGCTTTGGCGAGGTGCTGACCCAGCTCCTGGAGGAAATCAATGAATAAGCGAACTTGCTTCATTTTCATCCTAATACAAGTATTGCTACTCAGCAGCTGTACGGACACCCAGTTGGACTGGGCACTCGATGTATTTGAATCCTGGTCCGACGCCAAGGGAGTAAATTTTTCCGAGGGGATAGACATAGGAAAGGCAACTGGTTACGCAGCTGGCCAGGCAGTCGACATAATTACCCATAGTGAGGAATATGAAGCTCTAGCTATGACACAAAACATTAACGAAATTAGAAGAGCTGATTATATTATGGATCAAGCCATGACTTCTAATGACCCGAAGGATATCGAAGCTGCCAAAGATGCACGGCCATACGATTTTAAATATTCGGAGGCAGAAGCCGTGATCTGGCTGGTGAATGGTAATGATGCTGCCAGCAGCTCCTCAATCACCACAGCAGATAGTTTGACCGAAAAATTTGTTAGGCAAGGCGGAGATTGCCGGTCTACCAGGTTGAACCAAATGCGTGTTAGGAGGGACCTGCTGATGCAGAAGCTGGACGACCCCAAAGTAGTGGAAGCCCCGCTGCTCCAGGAAAGAATTTATGCGGAGGTTGGAATTGTCGATAGTGAGATCAATGCGCTGACCGGTGGAGAACGCAACGAATTCTGCTCCAGACTTGGCTCAGATTATATTCCGTAGGCAGATTGGTTATACCTTCGTCCCCCAGTGGATGCCGATGGTGCCGAACATGCGGCGCAGGAAGCCAACAGCCTTGAAGCCAGCCTTCTCAAAGGCGGCGGCCAGACTTTCTGCGCTGAGGAACTGCTCGGTTGAGTCCGGCAGGTAGGTGTAGGCCTCGGAGTCGCCGGCGATCAATTTCCCCAGGAAGGGGATCACGGTGTGCAGGTGGAACTGTAAGAACGGCTTGAGCCAATTATCGCGCGGCGGGCTGGTATCGATGCTCCCCACGCGGCCACCGAGTTTTAGGGTACGGTGCTGCTCTTCCAGCGTACGGGGCACATCGGGGACATTGCGCAGCAAAAAACCAGAGACGACCGCATCAGCGCACTCGCTGGCAAACGGCAGGTGCATCGCATCGGCGATCACCCAACTCACCGAATCGGCGCCCGGTCGCTGCTTGCCCACCAGGACCATCTCGTAGGTAAAATCGCTCGCCACCACAACCGCATCCGGGTGCTGGCGCTTAATCTCCAGCGCCAGGTCTCCGGTACCCGCACCGGTATCCAGGACGATGGCCTTTGGAGAAATCCCCAGCCGCCGGATCAGTTCGCGCCGCCAGCGGATATCCTGCCCGACGGTCATCAGGCGGTTGAGCAGGTCATAGCGGTGGGCGATGCGCCCAAACATGGTTTGGACGTAATCGGCGCGTTGTTCACCTTTGAGATGCGTCATTTATTCCCTTTCCGAAAACTGCCACGGGGACAACCGGCGGTGAAGTACATCCACAGTATAGTACAGCCCAAGGCCCAGCAGGCTCATCGCGAGCACCCCGGCGTACATCCGGGGGTAATCGAACAGCGTGCTGCCGGTGAAATAGATATAGTAGCCCAGACCCTTCTGGGTAGCGGTCAATTCCACAATATAGAGGACCGCCACCGCTGTGCCGATCGACTGGCGCAGGGCGGTCAGGATCGCCGGCAGGCTGGCTGGGAGGTAGACGAAGCGGAACAGGCCGCGCCGTCCGGCCCCCAGGCTGCGCACCGAGTAGATCAATTCAGGGCGGATGGCGGCGGCCTGATCGCGCACCAATACCAGGATCTGGAAGAACAGGATCAGGAAGATGATCACGATCTTGGAGAGATCGGAGATCCCCAAAAAGAGCAGTACCACCGGGACCAGCACCACTTTGGGGATCGGGTAGAGCAGGTAGATCACCGGCGAGAAGAATTCATTCAGCCGTTTGGACTGGCCCAATATCAGCCCCGCCGGGGCAGCCAGTGCCACGGAGAGCAGCATCGAGGCCAGCACGCGCCACAGGCTGGCGAGGAAATGCCCGCCCAGGTCAGAGCCGATCTCGGTGACAAAGGTTTGCAGCACCACCAGCGGCCCGGGAAGAATATTGGTATCCACCACCCAGGCAAGCAACTGCCAGATCACCCCGATGCCCAATGCCGCCAGGCCTACTTTTTTGGCGTTCATATCACCGGCTCCAGCATCCCGCGCAGCTGGGTACACAGGGAGAGATACTCGCCTGATTGGCTGTAACCTTCCACCGCCGCGCCGGGGTTCTCCACGATCTGCGGGCTGCGATTGGGCGGCTGACCGAGCACCAGGATGCGCTCTCCCAACCGGGCGGCTTCTTCGATCGCATGGGTGACGATGATCGTGGTCAGGCCAGCCTCCTGACGCAAGCTGCGCACCAGCCGTCCCAGACTCTGCCGGGTAGGGGCGTCCAGGGAGGCAAACGGCTCGTCCATCAGCAGCAGGTCGGGGTCGGTGGCCAGGGTGCGGGCGATGGCGGTGCGCTGGCGCTGTCCGCCGGAGATCTGGCCGGGGTATTTAGACTTGAACTCGGCCATCCCCAGACGGTCCAGCCAGTGATCCGCCTGTGCCTCGGCATCCTTGATCTCTGCTTCTGCCGGGGCGTGGCGTCCATCCGGGCCATAGAAGCGGCGCAGGCGCAGTCCCGAGGCTGGCGTTCTCGAAGACCGTGGCCCAGGGCAGCAGACCGAAATCCTGGAGGATCAAGCCGGTATGCGGGCGCGGCTTGGTCAAGCGGGCCTGGTTGATGAGGATCTCTCCGCTTTGCGGGAAGCGCAGACCGGCCAGCAGGTAGAGCAGGGTGCTCTTTCCGCAGCCAGAGGGACCCAGCACCGCCCAGGCTTCGCCCTGACGGACGCGCCAATCAAAGCCGTCGAAGACCGGCGTTTGCTGCGGATAATGGAAGCTGACCTGGTTGAGCTGGATCATGATCTGGGAGGACTTCATCCTTATGTTTTGCGCCCACCATGATAACAGAAAGCGGGTGATTCGTCACTTGGCAAGCAGTGACCGGGCATGGTTTTCTCAAAGCCAGCGTTTGTGGGGAGTAAATGGGGGAAAAGGTTACAGAAGGTTACAAAAGGTTACATTTTTTACAAAGTACCTTTACAGGTTCTAGTCAGTTGACCAGGACATTGTCAAAGCCAATACGGATATAGTTTTTGACGGCAGACCAATTTCCCCAAAGAAGGCGCATTTTGATCCATTGTCACTTTTTGGATCGAATTTGATAAGCCCACTAGGAAGCGAACTTACAACCAACCGGATGTGCGATTCCCTCCTATTGGGCCATAGATTCCTCTATTTGCCAATAAGGGGTTTGTGTACACCCTCGAAGGTTTGTCTTGTCTGAAACATTTGACAATGAAATTCTCTTGGTTCATTCCTCTGCTTTTTCCAGTGACTTTAAGTTACCATCTGTTATGTTTCGCTCAACTTACAATAAAACCTATTTTGCAAAGGATCAAATACTCTTTCAATGCCTAACGCCTCAGTAATCGGTTGAAACATCTCTGGAGCTGAGAATTTCAGATCGTCCAATTCCCCTGGCTCTCCTGTCAATCTTTGCCCTATGTCAACAGTAATAATCTGTGTCTTTTCGAAAACGTTATGCTCAAAAGTTAATTTCCTGATGAGATTTCCATTCTGATAGTATTCGAACTCGAATAAATCATCAATGTCTCCAACGGAACATCGAAAGACATCGTAACTCCTGCTTAGTTCTTCAACTACTTTGGCTGTTTTGGGACTTTGCCAGAGTGTGTATCGAAAGTCATCGGCAATATGTACCCATTCATTATCATTAGCAAAAACTACATGCCAACCAAGAAAAGGCAACGGTGGTGACATTTTCTGGTAATCTCGTAATCCAAACAGTATCAATATTTCTTCATCAGAAAGCGTGTTGAAGCTTCGAACGAAAAGCATAAATGGTGTATGTAAATAATCCCCATTTTGAAACGGATAGTTAGCGTTGCTGTTCTTGTTCCCTACTCCATTCACCATCATCTTACCTTGTGCTATTTTAATGCTCTTAGTGGTTATAACAATCGAGGTTATCGAAAGCATTACTTGAAAATGATTCCATACAAGAATAATAGGCAAATGATAAAGCCTAAGACTATTAAGCCGGTTCCTTGAGTTTCCATTCTCTTATTGTTGGTTAAAAATTGAATATGTTCTTCCTTCTTTTCAGAGCCATGAAAAATCCCGTAAAGCCATATTGATGTTTTCGTGTGCGGGTCAAGATTTTTAGTACCCCCTTTGCGCATTCTAAATCCAAAGTAAATTTCAGAAATGCCAATTCCCAAAAAGATAACTCCGATTATGACCTTTTCAATTAGTGGCGCTGAGGATGTTTCCATGGCTTTTGCTAATCCCGTTTATCCTAACCGACCGGATGGTTGACTCTCTGTTTCAAGTGTACAACCTAATTGTAATTTTCGGTCAGATTTATGCAGTTCTTCGCCACTTGCTGCCACCGTGGACAACTAATTGCTGATTCACAGATTATTGTTTTTTCCTGATCCCTCAGTGCCTAAGTGACTAATCGCTCTTTACACGGCAATCCCCTGGCAGGTATTGGAGCCAGGGGATTGCGTCTTCTGATCGCACAAAATGCGCGAAGGTTTTATATCAGGTATTCTAGCGCTAAGGCTTGATCTACGGACAGGGTCCGGTGTAGGGGCAGCCGGGCAGCATATTCCAGGTGATCTCGCACCACAGGCAGTTGGCGTCCACATAGACGAGGAAGGCGATCAGGCAGACGCTGACCACCGCCAGGATGCCGAGGGCGATCAACAGGCCACGTCCTTTCTTCTTCTTGGGCACGGCCGGGGGCACCTGCCCGCCGTACTGCTGGGGCGGGGCCTGGCGCTGCTGGGGCGGCTGCTGATACTGCTGCTGGGGCGGAGCAGGCGCCTGCTGAGGCGGGGGCGCTGCAGAAGCTGAAGCCACGGTGGCATCTTCATCAAAATCTACCATTTCATAGATCAAGGTGATATTGTCACCCAGGCGGATGGTCTCGCCGTGGCGCAGCAGATGCGCGCCGCTGATCCGCCGCTCGTTGACCCAGGTGCCGTTGGTGGACCCCAGATCCTCGATGGTGAACGAGTCGGCTGAGATCGCCAGGCGGCTGTGCTTGCGGGAGACTTCGGCATCGTTGATCACGATCTCATTGTTGATATCACGCCCAATGGTGAGATCATTCTTCATCAATGGGAATACTTTCCCTGGTGAAGGCCCTACTCGCAAAACTAATTGATATTGCGCCATCATTTTCTCCTTATTCGATCAGGATTTATAAACAGGATAATAAGGACCAGAGCCTTGATATCCTGTACCTAGTGTACAAATTTTTTGATGGGGTGTCAAACCTTTGGTATGCCCCGGGAGGGCTATTACCTAAAATCTAACCGGCAGCTGAATTGGTGGGCAAATTCTGCCAGCACCTGGCGGGAGACCGTCTCGATCTCCGGCGGGTCGGGGAACAGGATGGCGATACTGGTCTGACGCTGATTCTCCAGCCCGCAGGCAATGATCCCGTCCCAGTAGGTCATCTCGGGAGCCACGTTGAGCGCAAACCCGTGCCGGGTGATGCGGTGGGCATCCACGCGCACCCCGATCGAGGCGATTTTGGCCGGAGGGGCAGTTTGGTCAGGGTCCGGCACCCACACACCGGTCTGTCCCGGCACGCGGACGGCGGTGATCTCAAAGTGTGCCAGGGTCTGGATCAGGGTTTCTTCCAGCTTGCGCAAATATGCCAGCGTGCCGGTCTCGCCGAGGGGCAGGATCGGGTAGCCGACCAGTTGTCCAGGCCCGTGGTAGGTGATCTCGCCGGCGCGGTCGGACTCTGCCACCTGGACGCGGCGTGCTTTGAGGGTATCCTGATCCCAGAGCAGGTCTTTGGGGTTGCTCTGGCGGCCGAAGGTGTAGACATGCGGGTGCTCCAGCAGCAGCAGAGCGGGGGGGTGCTTCCCCTTAGCAACCTCCGCGGCTAGCTTGAGCTGCATTTCAGTTGCCTCAAGGTATCCAATCGTGCCGAGTTGGTAAACGGTGACGTTCATAATTGAAATTCTATCATTGGATAGCTTGAGCTGGCTTTTGATTGGGAGATTGCTTCACCCTCGCAGTTATTCTGCTCGGACTCGCGATGACTCTATTTTTTTTTACAACTGGCTTCCGACTACTGACAACTGTTTACTATCAAACTATAATACCCGCATGTCCCTGTCCTCCCTGCTGGCTCACTGGCGGGCAGAGCCGACCATCGGCGGTAATGTGATCGACTGGCACACCGTCCCCGCCCGGATCAGCAGTCTCGCCCCGCTACCGGATGAACTCCACCCAGCACTGAACTGCCCTGCTCAGCAGCGCGGCTTCACCAGCCTGTACAGCCATCAGGCAGCCGTCTGGGAGCATACCAGCCAGGGCAAGCATGTCGCCCTGGTCACCGGCACCGCCAGCGGCAAGACCCTGGCTACAACCTGCCGGTCCTCGACCGCCTGATCCGGCTGCCGGAGGGGCGCGCCCTGTACCTCTTCCCCACCAAAGCGCTGGCCCAGGACCAGAAGAACGAGCTGGACAGCCTTCAACCGCCTGCCTGCCGGATGAACTGCACGTCCCCGCTGGCACCTACGACGGCGATACCACCCAATCGGCCCGGCCCAAAGTGCGGCAGAATGCCCGGATCATCATCTCCAACCCGGATATGCTCCATGCCGGGATCCTGCCGCACCACACCCAATGGGCCGAGTTCTTTGCCAACTTGCAGTACATCGTGATCGACGAGATGCACACCTACCGGGGCGTGTTTGGCTCGCATGTCGCCAATGTGCTGCGCCGTCTGCAGCGGATCACCCAGTTTTACGGCGCGCACCCCAATTTCATCCTGACCTCGGCCACGATTGCCAACCCGGTCGAGCTGGCCGGTAAGCTGATCGAGAACCGGGTTGAACTGGTGGACGAGGATGGTTCGCCGCGCGGCCCCAAGCACTTCCTGATCTACAACCCGCCGATCGTGAATGAAGACCTCGGCATCCGCCGCAGCGTGATGCAGGAGAGCGTGCGCCTGGCCGCCGACCTGCTGGCCTACCAGATCCAGACGATCGTCTTTGGCAAGCAGCCGCCGGGCGATCGAAGTGATGCTCAACTATCTGCGCCTGGAGGTCGGCGACCCGGAGGCAGGTGCGCGGCTACCGCAGCGGCTACCTGCCCCGCCAGCGCCGCGAGATCGAGGCCGGACTGCGCACCGGAGAAGTCCGCGCCGTGGTGGCCACCCCGGCCCTCGAGCTGGGGATCGACATTGGCGGGATGGATGCTGCCATCCTGGCAGGCTACCCGGGCACGATCTCAGGCACCTGGCAGCAGGCCGGGCGCGCCGGGCGGGCAAGCGATGTCTCCCTGGCGGTGCTGGCGACCTCCGCCAACCCGCTGGACCAGTTCCTGGCCCGGCACCCGGAGTTCTTCTTCGGCAGTTCACCCGAACAGGCGCTGGTCAACCCCGACAACCTGCTGATCCTGCTGGGGCATATCCGCTGTGCGGCCTTTGAGCTGCCCTTCCACGCCGGCGAAGGTTTTGGCCACGTACCCCGGTGAGGAGGTAGCCGAGTACCTGCACCTGCTGGAAGCCAGGCAACGAAGTGCATCGATCCAAGGGGAAATATTACTGGACGGCGAGATGAATACCCCGCCCAGGCGATCTCGCTGCGCTCCGCTTCTCCCAATACGGTGATCCTCCACGCCCAGACCGAGGACGGCTGGCGCACGGTCGGCGAGGTGGATTTCGCCAGCGCCGACTGGATGGTGCACCCCGAGGCGGTCTACATCCATGAGGGCCGCAGCTACCTAGTCGATCAGCTCGATCTGGAGCAGGACCTGGCCTACCTGCTGCCCGCCGAAGTGGACTATTACACCCAGCCGCGCCGCGAGTCAGAAGTCTCCCTGCTGGAAATCTTTGACAGATCGAAGTGTCAGCCGGCGCGAGAAAGCTCTACGGCGAGCTGAACATCAGCAGCCAGGTGACCGGCTATCACAAGATCGAGTGGGATACCCACCAGCGGCTGGGCGTGGGGACGCTGGAGATGCCGGTGCACGAATTTCAGACCTACGGCTACTGGCTGACCCTGGCGGAGGAGGCGATCGATGTGCTGCGCGACCAGAATCTGTGGAACAACGATCCCAACCGCTACGGCCCCAACTGGCCGCGTCAAGCGAGATGCCGCCCGCCAGCGGGACGACCACACCTGCCAGAACTGCGGACTCCCCGAAGATGGACGCTCCCACGATGTGCACCACAAGATCCCCTTCCGGGCTTTTGAGGATTTCAGCGAGGCCAACCGGCTGGAGAATCTGGTCACCTTGTGCCCCACCTGCCACCGGCGGGCTGAGGCGGTTGTGCGGGTGCGCAGCGGCCTATCCGGGCTGGCCTTCGCCCTGGGGCAACTCGCCCCGCTGTTCCTGATGTGCGCCCCCAATGACCTGGGGATCCACTACGATCCGCAGTCCACGCTGGCTGGAGGGCAGCCCGGTGGTGGTGATCTATGAACAGGTGCCGGCCGGGGTGGGATTCAGCGAGCGGCTGTTCGAACTGCATGATGAGATCATGCGCCGCACCCTAGAACTGGTGCAGTCCTGCGAGTGCGCGGATGGCTGTCCTTCCTGTGTCGGTCCGGGTGGGGAGCAGGGGGCAGGCTCCAAACCGGAGACGCTGGCGCTGCTCAGGCTGTTGAATGGGCTGCCTGTTGAAGATTGACCGACAGGGATGGTAAAATTTTCCCATTCGGGAGGCAGTCCCCCATGCAGAAACGCATCCGCACATTCTATATCCTGACCATCACCCAGGTATTTTCGATCGTCGGCAGCGCCATGACCAATGTCGCTATCGGCATCCGGGTGTTCAACGACACTGGCAACAGCACGCCCTTGATGCTGGCTTCGTTCTTCGCCGCCCTGCCGCTGATGATCGGAGGCAGCTTTGCCGGGGTGTTTGCCGACCGCTGGAACCGCCGCATGATCCTGATCTTCTCCGATCTGGGACAGGCGGTCGGCACCGTGCTGCTCCTGTTCAGCTTCCTGTCCGGCAATTTCCAGTTATGGCACCTCTATCTGATCTCCGCACTCTCCGGCACCCTGGCGATGTTCCAGCGTCCGGCGATGGATGCCTCTGTGACCCTGCTGGTACCCGATCACCTGCGCGACCGGGCCAACGCCATCCGTCTGATCACCGGCCCGACTGCCGGGGTGATCGCCCCGGTGATCACCGGGCTGGTTTACACCCTCATCGGCGTGACCGGCGTGATGATGGTGGATCTGGCGACTTTTGCGGTGGCGATCGTGGTTGTCTTTTCGCTGCATATCCCCCAGCCGGAGAAAACCGCCCTAGAGACCGCCAGCTCTGTGCTAGAGGATTTCAAGGCCGGGTTCAATCTCCTGCTTGAGCGGCGCATCATCCTCTATCTGATGATCTACTCAGCGGTGATCAACTTTCTGCTCTCCGGCCCGATCAACCTGGTCACCCCCTACATCATCACCCTGACGGGCAGCGAGAAGCTGCTGGGGATCTTGCTGGGGGCGATGAACGCCGGGATCGTGATCGGGGGCGTGATCGTGATGATCTGGGGCGGCACGCGCCCGCGCATCCACGGGATCATGCTCGGATTGATCTTCCGGGGGATCTGGCTGGCTGTTTTCGGGATCGTGCGCAGCCCGTTGATGTTGGGTGTGGCGTTGTTCTTTGTCTTCTTTTCCTCGCCGCTGATCGATGCTTCGTTCATGTCGATCATGCAGGCCAAGGTGCCGCCGAATATGCAGGGGCGCGTCTTTTCGATCCTTTTCCAGTTGATGTATATTGCTAATCCGCTATCATTGCTGATCACCGGCCCGCTGGCTGATAATGTGCTGGAACCCGCAGTCGGGGAACCCGGCTGGGCCGGGATCGCGCCGCTGGTGGGGAATGAGGCGGGCAGCGGGATGGGGCTGTTGATCCTGATCGCGGGGAGTTTGATCGCCGTCGCCACTGCGCTGGTCTATCTCTGGCCCAGAACCCGCAGTGTGGAAGCCGATCTGCCGGATGTGGGGTTGATCGACGCCTAAGGAAGCATCCTGGCTGCCAAATCTTTAACGTAGGCCAGCAGCGGCTCAGTCTCATGGGGGATATTCTCTTCCAGGCGGCCGGCGGCGACCGGCAGCAGCCAGGCATCCAATTCTTTGCGTGAAAACGGGCTGAAGTGGAAGTAGCGTCTTAAATAGCCGCGCACCATCCGCCCGATCATAAACCGGCCGACCTTGTCCTCCGGCGGGATGCCGAACATCCCCAGTACATTGGTCCGGGCAACATCCGCCAGCGGGTGGCCGCGGGTGGCGTCGATCCAGTCAATGATCACCGGGCCATTTGGGGTGAGCATGATATTGTCGGGGTGGAAATCGCCGTGCAGCAGCTTATTTTCCACTGGCAGGGCGTGCAGGTACCTGAGGATTTTGTCTCTGGACTCGCTGTCCAGCAACTCTACCCGGCTGATCTTGTCGGTCAGCCGCTGGACGATCGTTTCCAGCCTGGATGCCTCACATTTGTGCATCTCCAGATGCAGGTCGGCCAGCTGGCGCACCACGCTTGGGAATTTGAGCAGGTTCTTCTGGAAGCCGCGCAGCATCGTCTCGCCCTCTACCCGCTGGTAGACGATCCCCGCCCGGCCATCGATCTCGACGATCTCGCCGACCTGGGGTACCCGGTAGCCGGTCTGCTGGCTGGCGAGGGCCTGCTTGTGCTCGAATTCGGCCGTCCGGCGCGGCCAGCCCTCGCGGTAGAGCTTGAGGACCTGATCCTCGCCCCAGGCGAAGACCTCGGCGGTGCGCCCGTCGGCGAGTTTGGGGCCGGGTTGGGTAGGAGTGGTCA
>CAVROH010000027.1:0-38778 GCA_963722735.1 uncultured Chloroflexia bacterium | reverse complement strand
TCGCTTAACTCGGCTTGCTCCACTTTGACAGTGGATACTGACCAATCGCCTCAAGTGAGCACAGATGCGCCTATGTACAACCCACCCAGCCTGTACCTACCCTTGAACCGATAGACCCATATTGGCTTAATCTATGTATTTTGCCGGATGGCGGAATTCTTGACACTGAGCATTGTGATTTAATATGCGTGATGGGTTTTCGACCTTATCAATCCACTCTGACGGATTACAAGCTGTTTGTTGAGGCATATTCGGAATTGGATTGTAGTAAGCTTACCTTTCCATATACATTTGGACGCTGTTATTCCGATACCTGGCAGATGGATTTGCGATTTGATCACTATACCGAAGAGGTTATTGCAGTATCCATTGAGTTCAATGATTTTATACTCAATGAATTCATTCAGGTCCATGGGCTAAGCCCGATTTCGTCCATTTCCCAATTTCTGAAATGTGGTCAACGGCATGGCCAAATGAATTATATTTCTCGGATGAGAGAGCAATTCTGTGGTTGAAAGATGCGTATGACTATAGTGAACTCTCAAAAGAGGCGGGGTATCATATTATGCCTGAATTAGAAGTGCACTCGATCTATATTTTTGATGATAGGGATTTCCCCAAGCGTTTTATCCGATATGCTTCCTTGGCAAGGATACGGGATCTACTTTTCCGATGGAGGCGGCATGAAAAAATGAGCAGGCGGCTGAGATCAGCCGCCCGTTTGTCTTTCTTGGGGGATATGAATTACGATCCGTCCCTGTATAGCTGTTGACCCCTTTGATCCACACCCAGTAGGCCAGGGCAAAGGTGCCGATCCCGATCAGCGGGGAGAGGTATACTGTAGTGGAGATGGATTGTGAATCCAGGAAGAACTGCGAGGGGTAGAAGGCCACAAACCCGATCGGGATGATGTAGGTGAACAGGATCCGGAAGAACCCATCGAAGATCGTCATCGGGTAGGGGGAGAACTCCCGCAAACGCCGGGCCAGGTCCATCACCGGGTAGGAGTTATAGATCCAGAAAGCTGAGCAAGACGAGATCACCATGATCGAGATCGTCACCAGGGCGGCGCTGAACAGGGTGACCATCAGCAGCAGCAGGCGGGGCAGATCCCAGGCCACCTGGAGCTTGATCGAGGCGTAGATGAACAGCGCGATCCCGAGGACAAACTGCACCACTCCCTTGATGTCGAACATCTCCGAGATGTAGTAGAACATCATATTCAGCGGGCGGAAGTAATACTTGATGAAGGTGCCTTCGATGACATGGAAGCGCAGCTGCCAGAAGTGGTCGAAGAGGATCTGGAAGGGCGAGATCGCCAGCATATAAAAGGCGTAGATGAACACCAGCTGGTCGAAGCTCCACCCGGCCAGGTCGGGGATGGAGGCCAGCAGCACCCAGAAGACGGCGATCGTGGTCAGGCTGGAGAAGAACATCCCGATCGCGCTGATGATGAAATCGTCGCGGTACTGCATCTTGGATTTGATGTACTGCGCCTCGATGAGGAAATACAGCCGGAAGTAATGGCGAAGTTGTTCCATGCCTACCCTCCCGCCACCCGCAGCACTTTGATCGCCCGGTTGTAGAACAGCCGCGCCAGGATCAGGATCACCACCACCCAGAAGAGCTGGATTCCCAGCGAGGCCAGGTAGCTGCCAACGGATTGTTCCGGTTCCACCAGCATCATCAGCGGCAGGTGGTACATCGCCTGGAAGGGCAGCAGCTTGAGCACCTTCTGGGCCGCTTCCGGGAAGAACTGCAGCGGGATCAGCGAGCCGGAGAGGAACAGGATGATGATGTCCTTGGTGGAGCTGATCCCCCAGATCGATTCGGTGTAGAACGAGGTCAGCCCGATGATGTAGTCGATCGTGGTGTTCATGATGAAGGAGAACACCAGCGCCACCGGGAAGAACAGCAGACCGATCCCGGAATTGATCGGCACCTGGAAGACGAATACCAGGAAGATCACCGAAGGGACAATGATCGAGAGTGAGGTTCATCAAGCAGAATCCCACCGACTGGCTCATCATCAGCCATTGGTAGTTGACCGGCTTGACCAGCGCCATGATCACCGAGCCGGATGTGATCTGGTGAGAGATCTCCCAGTCCGTCCAGGTCTTTAGCATCACCATCAGAGAACTCGCCAGGGTGACATACAGGAAGGTTTGGTCAAAGGTCAGCCCGCGCAAGGTCTCGTTATCTCCATAGATAGAGCGCCACAGGAAAAAGGCGATCGTCATATAGACCAGGTTATTGAGGATCGCAAAGATGAAGCCGGATCGGTACGCCAGGCCGGCAAGGAAAGATGCCTTTGCGTTGGCGACATAAGCTCTTCATAGCAAGGCTCCGTCGTAGATGCGCTGGACGACATTTTCCATCGAGATTTCCACGATGCGGATATCCTCCAGGGCGAATTCGGACATCACCAGGTTGAGCACCTCGCGCAGCGGGGCTTTCTCCTGGTTGATGACGATATCGGTCCAGAAATCCTCACTCTCGGAAATATGCACGGCATC
Organism: uncultured Chloroflexia bacterium; assembly: GCA_963722735.1. Classification (GTDB taxonomy): domain Bacteria; phylum Chloroflexota; class Anaerolineae; order Anaerolineales; family UBA11579; genus UBA11579. The sequence continues at coordinate 36,262 of CAVROH010000027.1, read as the reverse complement.
CTCGTCCGGGAATCGGGTTTGCAGCAGGGCGTTCAGGCTGGGGATGGTATTCTCGTTGAAGTCGAAGATCTGCGCTTTGAGGGTGCGGTAGACGCCAAACAGCTGGTTGACGCGCTGCACCGGCCCGTCGAAAAGGATCTTGCCCTTGTCGATGATGATGATCCGCTGGCAGAGAGCCTCGATGTCGCCCAGGTCGTGGGTGGTGAGGATGATCGTGATGTTCTGGGTGCGGTTCAGTTCCCGGATTACATCTCTGATCTTGGCCTTGACGGAGACATCCAGCCCGATGGTGGGTTCATCCAGGAAGACCACCTTGGGGTTGTGCAGGAAGGCGGCGGCAATGTCGCACAGCATCCGCTGCCCGAGGGAGAGCGTACGCACCTGAACCGGGTACAGCTTTTTAATCTCCATCAGGTCTTCGAACAGGCCCATCTGCTTCTTGAAGGTATCATCATCTACCTTGTAGATCTCTTTGAGCAGCTTGAAGGATTCGATCACTGGCAGGTCCCACCACAACTGGGTGCGCTGGCCGAAGACCACGCCCATCCGCTGGGCATTCTGTATCCGGTTTGAATACGGTTCCAGTTGGTTGACCTGGATCTTGCCGCTGGTCGGTTGGAGGATGCCGGTCATCATCTTGATCGTGGTGGATTTGCCGGCGCCGTTGGGTCCGATGTAGCCGACGATCTCTCCTTCATCGATCGAGAAGGAGATGTCATCCACGGCTTTGACGGTGCGGTAGTCGCCGGAAAACAGGTCCAGGAAGGCGCCTTTCAGCCCTTCCCGCCGGTTCAATACCTTGAAATGTTTGCTGAGGTTTTGGATTTCGATTAGAGACATCTTCTCCCATTCCCTTTCCTGCTCTGACAGGGTACTCTAAACAGGCCGCCTGGTATTTTAGTTGCGAATGCGAGCGGTCTAATTATCCCGGGTTTTGGATTTATTGCAATCCGGATCTTGACTTTGTCAAGCTGCACTATGCCACGAACTGACCGTCCTTGTAGACCACTTCTCCATCCACCAGGATCTCGGAATCTGTGCGCATATCGCAGATCATATCCCAGTGGATGCGGCTCTTGTTCTGGCTGCCGGTCTCCGGGTATCCTGCCCCGAGGGCCATATGGAAGGATCCGCCGATCTTCTCATCGAAGAGGATATTGCCGGTGAACTTGTTGATCTCGAAGTTCAGGCCGATGGCAAATTCGCCCACATAGCGAGCGCCGTGGTCCGAATCCAGCATCTTGAGCAGGAAGTCCTGGTTCTGGCTGGCTTTGGCGCTGCGTGACTTTGCCGTCTGGTGAACTGCAGCTCGACGTTCTCGACCACACGCCCGCTGTAAATGGAAGGGTAGGTGTAGCGCACCCAGCCCTGGACGGAGTCTTCTACCGGCCCGGTGAAGATCTCGCCATCGGGCATGTTGTTCAGGCCGCAGGCGTTGACGAATTTGCGCCCCTTGATCGAGAGCTTGAGGTCCACATTCGGGCCGCGCAGCTCGACCTTGTCCCCGCCCTCAAACTTTCTGGCGAACTGGGCCTGGTCTTTCTTGACCTTTTGCCAGTGGCTGACCGGGTCATCGGTGTCGGCGTGCATCGCGCTGTAAACGAAGTCCTCGTATTCGGACAGGGTCATCCCAGCTTCTTTGGCGTAGGCCTCGGTGGGGAACAGGGTGGTGCACCACTTGAAGTCCCGGGTGTGGCCGCGCTGCATCTGGGTGGAGAGGATCGGGGACATTGCCTTGGCGCGCTGGGCTTGCTTCTCGGCGGGGACATCCTTGAGCAGGGTGGTGTCGGTCAGCGAGTGCAGCCGGATGCGGGCCTCGAACGTCTCGTAAGCCAGCTTGAGGAATTCCGGGGTCTGCACCAGTTGGGCTTCCTGTGCATATTTATAAAAGATCGCCTCTTCCCTGGGTAGCTTGGTGAGCAGATAAGGATACCCGCCAGCTTCCAGAACGCGCTCGATCAGGGCTTCCAGCATTGGTTCAGCGGCGGTGGTCGCTTCGATCACCACCCGGTCTCCGGGCTGGATCTCGGTGGAGTAGTTCACCAGAATATCGGCGTGTTTGAGCATTCTTGGGTCTGTCATCAGGGTCTCCTTGTGGTTTTTTCCTTGTGCAGACTTGATTATAACAAAAGATCATAAACTGGAAATTAGAGAATAAAATCCAAGTAGTCAAGATGTTTGCGATTAAACTTTTATTTGTCTCAAACTCCTTAGCCCACATTCCGTACAAAGGCGAAGCTGTTCGTTCTGGAAGGGGGTGTAATTCTGGGAGGGGGCAACGCCCTCTCCCGCCATAAAAGCCCCTCCCCCCGGAGAAGCAAGTCCAGGCTTTAATTAAATTTGAGGGGGGGGGTTGGTGTGGGGGGCGAAGATAAGAAATCTGGATGGCCCGTTATGTTTTTTATTATCTTTCTTTTCTACCAAGTTGGAAACTTGAGTTAAAACTAATCCACGAACAAATTCAGAATGGCCCCAACATGGTAAGAATCAGGGCACTAAATTGAACTTCGAGGAACGATGAAACAATTACTTCAAAGTATGCGCCATGGCGAATCCCGGGTGGTGGACGTGCCCGTACCCACGCCCCAGCCGGGGATGATCCTTGTCAAGACGGCCGCTTCACTGGTCTCCGCCGGTACCGAGCGGATGGTGGTGGAATTTGCCGAGAAATCCCTGCTGGGGAAGGTGCGCTCGCGCCCCGATCTGGCCAAACAGGTGATCGACAAGGCCCGCCGCGAAGGGCTGCTCTCCACCGTGGAGGCGGCCTTCAACCGGCTGGATCAGCCGATGGCCCTGGGCTATTCCTCTGCCGGCACGATCATCGAACTTGGCGAGGGCGTGGAAGGCTTCCAGGTCGGCCAGCGGGTGGCCTGTGCCGGTGGCGGTTACGCCGTGCATGCCGAGTATGCTGTCGTCCCTGCCAATCTGGCCGCCCCGCTCCCCGATAATGTAGACTTTGAATCCGGCGCATTTGGTACGTTAGGCTCGATTGCCCTGCACGGCTTCCGCCTCGGTCAGCCCCAGGTGGGAGAGACTGTGGCTGTCATCGGATTGGGCTTACTGGGCCTGATCTCGGTGGGACTGGCCAAAGCGGCCGGCTGCCGGGTGTTTGGCGTCGATCTCGATCCTGATCGGGTGGCGCTGGCTCGCCAGATGGGTGCAGAAGCGGTCTCCCGCCCGGAGGCGGAAGCGGCAGCGATGGCTTTCACCGGGGGCTTCGGCGCCGATGTCGTCCTGATCTGTGCGGATGCGACCTCGAATGACCCGGTGGAATTGGCCGGCGCGATCGCCCGCGACCGCGGCAAAGTCGTGGCGGTCGGTGCCGTCGGGCTGGATCTCCCCCGCAAGGTGTATTTCTATAAAGAACTCGATTTCATCGTCTCGCGCTCGTATGGGCCGGGGCGTTATGATCCCAGCTATGAGGAAGACGGGCACGATTACCCGATCGGCTTCATCCGCTGGACGGCGGGACGCAACCTAGGAGCGTTCGTCAATCTGATCGGGGACGGGCTGCTGGATATCACTCCCCTGATCAGCCATCGCTTCCTGATCGAGCAGGGCGCCCGCGCCTATCAGATGATCACCGGCAAGACGGATGAGTCCTTCCTTGGCGTGCTGCTGACCTATCCGGAGGGCGAGCTGACCCTTTCCCCCAAGCAGAAAACCGTACATTTCTCCGATACGCCAAAACCCGGACTGGACAAGGTCCAGCTGGGGGCAATCGGGGCGGGGAACTTTGCCGGGGCAGTCATCTTCCCGGTGACCGCCAAACACAAGGATATCGAACTGGTCGGAGTGGCGTCCGGATCGGGACGCAGCGCCCAGCATGCCGCCAGCAAGCATGGATTCAGCTACGCCACCAGCGATGTGGAGCAGTTGATCCACGATCCGGCAGTCAATACCCTGGCGGTGCTCACCCGGCATAATTTACACGCCAGCCAGACCCTGGCCGGGCTGCGGGCAGGTAAAAATGTCTTCTGCGAGAAGCCGCTGTCCCTAACCCGGGCGGAACTGGCCGAGATCGAGGCCGAACTGGCCAAAACGGATACCCCACTGCTGATGGTCGGCTATAACCGGCGGTTTGCACCGCTGGCAATCAAAATGCACGACTTCCTCAAGCGCAGCCCGGAGCCGCTCAGCATCCACTACCGGGTGAATGCCGGATTCATCCCCCCGGAGCATTGGGTGCACGACCCCGCCCAGGGCGGAGGCCGCATCCTGGGGGAGGGCTGCCACTTCATCGACTTCGTCACCTGGCTGGTCGGTGCTCTGCCGGTGAAAGTCACTGCAAGGGCGCTGCCGGACAACGGCCGCTACCGGGGCGACAATCTGCTCATTCAACTGGCTTACCCGGACGGCTCGATCGGCACGGTCAGCTATATGGCCAACGGCGACAAGAGCTTCTCCAAGGAGCGCGTCGAGGTCACCACTGGCGGACGCGCCGCCGTGCTGGACGATTTTCGCCTGCTGGAGACTTACTCCGGAGGCAACCGCAAGGTGGAAAAGTCCCGCCTGCGCCTGGACAAGGGTCACGCCGGGGAATGGGATGCCTTCGCCGCCGCCATCCTGGCCGGCGGTCCCCCGCCAATCCCCTACGAGCAGTTGATCGGGGTGATGTCCGCCACCTTTGACGCGGTGGAATCCCTGAAGAAGTAAGATGTCCCTCAACCCTGAACAGGTGCAGATGATCTGGCCTGCGGGCCATGGGGTTATGCCGTCCCCGCTGCCGGAGGGATACACACTGCGCACATATCAGCCAGGGGATGAGACCGGGTTCTATGCCCTGATGGAGGCTGTCGGCTGGACGGGCTGGGATCAGGATCGATTACATCCCTGGCTCTACCGCATCCTGCCGGGGGGCTGGTTCTTTGCTGTTCATGAAGGAAAGATCATTGGCACCTGCATGGCAACCCACGATCCCACTTGGGAGCTGCCCTTCTGCGGTGAGGTCGGCTGGACGGCGGTGCATCCCGATCATCAGGGCAGGGGAGTTGGTACTGCGCTGGTGGGGGCGGTGATCGCCCGTTTTCTGGAGGCCGGATATGCCCGAATCCACCTGTATACCGAGGTCTGGCGGATGGCGGCTTTGCAGGTCTATCTGCGGCTTGGGTTTGTGCCCTATCTGGTCTCGGCCGGATCGGTGGGGAACTGGGAGCAGATCTGTGCCGAGCTGAACTGGCCGTTCACCCCCGAAAAGTGGCCCGCCATCCCATTTTTTGATTAGATTTTTCGATAACTCTCCATTGAAAATAGTGTTTTTACTCCCGGACTAGAGAAGAATTTCACAATTTATGCAAATAGGACAAAGTTAGTTCTATTTATTGTGAAAATTATTACTGGACGCTGGTATGTCGTTGTGTTAAACTAGGTCTGTCTGGTGAGCAGCGTGCGAGTTGTGCTGAAGATGCGCGCTGTTTTTTGCCTGGAATCCAATCGTTCTTGTACATATAAAGATAAGGTGTGCCATGCTTGAATCATATTACCCAATTGCTATCCTGATCGGAATAACCGTTGTTTTAGGCGCTCTGGTGGTCGGACTCGGCCACTGGTTTGGACCGCGCCGCCCAACTGATCGAAAGGGTGCGCCTTACGAATCGGGGATGATGCCCTATGGCCCCGGCACACGGCAGATGCCGATCCGCTTTTACCTGGTCGCCGTGCTGTTCATCCTCTTTGACGTCGAGGTCATCTTCCTGTTCCCGTGGGCAGTCGTCTACCGGGAGTTGGGCCTGTTCGGTATCATCGAGATGGCGGTATTCATCCTCATATTACTGGTGGGCTTCATCTACGCGTTGAAGAAGGGAGCGTTTGAATGGGAATAGAACAAAAACTTGGCAACATGGGTGTTGTCACCCATAAACTCGAAGATTTGGTCAACTGGAGCCGGACGCGCGCCATGTGGCCGATGCTGTTTGGTCTGGCCTGCTGTGCCATCGAGATGATGGCTGCCCAGGCCTCTCATTTTGATATGAGCCGCTTCGGGATGGAATTGATGCGCGCCTCTCCCCGCCAGACCGACCTGATGATCGTCGCCGGGCGGGTGACCAACAAGATGGCCCCGGTGCTGCGCCGCCTCTACGACCAGATGCCCGACCCCAAATGGGTGATCGCCATGGGCGACTGCGCTTCCTGCGGCGGGGTGTTCAACAATTATGCCATTATCCAGGGTGTCGATGAGATCGTCCCGGTGGATGTGTATGTCGCCGGCTGCCCGCCTCGCCCTGAGGCTTTGATCCATGGCGTGCTGACCCTGTACGATAAGGTGCAGAGTGAGACGATGAAAGACTGGAAATAGAGGATAGTGCGCTATGGAGATTAAAACCATCCAAAAAGTAGCCCAGCAGTTGGAAAAGAAATTCGGCGGTGAGACAACCGTCTTCCGCGGCGAGGTTCAGGTGCTGGTGCCGGCTGACAAGATCGTGGCTGCTGCGAGGTATCTGCGGGATGAGGAGAGCTTTGAGATCATGCCCGATATCACCGCGGTGGATTATTACCCGCAGCTCAGTCCCCGCTTCCATCTTGTGTACCAGTTCAATTCGGTCTCCCGCAATATCCGCATCACCCTGCGGGTGCCGCTGGAAGGCGACAACCTCATCCTGGAGACGATGATCCCGGTCTACCCGAATGCCAACTGGCTGGAACGTGAGCTTTGGGATATGTTCGGCATCCAGTTTGAAGGCCACCCCGACCTGCGCCGCATCCTGATGCCGCATGATTGGGAAGGCCACCCGCTGCGCAAAGATTACCCCCTGGGGTACGAAGAGGTGCAGTTTACCTTCAACTATGACGAAATTGACGCGCGCAAGCCGCGCCCGAAAGAATAGGTGAAGCCATTATGCCAATGATCGAACAAGTGGACGTAACCTTAGAAGAACTAAAACACCTCATCAGCCCGGAGGCCTTGAGCGGCGATACCGTCCTGCTGAATATGGGACCGCAGCACCCCAGCACGCACGGTGTGCTCCGCCTGCTGCTCGAGCTGGATGGCGAGATCATCGTCAACTGCATCCCCGATATCGGCTTCCTGCATACCGGCATCGAGAAGAACATGGAGGCCAAGACCTATGCCCAGGCCGAGGTGATGACCGACCGCCTCGATTACCTCAATACCGTGGGCAACAACCTGGCCTATTGTCTGGCTGTAGAGAAAATAACCGAACTGGATGTGCCCGAACGTGCCCAGGTGGTGCGGGTGATCCTGGCTGAATTGCAGCGCATCGCCTCTCACCTGATCTGGCTGGCAACCCAGGCACTGGACCTGGCGGCACAGTCCGTCTTCCTGTACTGCTTCCGTGAACGTGAATACATCCTGGATATTTTTGAGCTGGTCGCCGGCCAGCGGATGATGACTACCTACATTCGTCCCGGCGGCTTGTGGCGGGATGTCCCCGTGGAATTTGAGAAAGCCGTCAGGGACTTTCTGGCCTATATGCCCAAACGCATTCAGCAGTATGAAGACCTGCTGACCAAGAACCCGATCTTCCTCGACCGGGTGCGCGGCATCGGCAAGATGACCAAAGAAGAGGTGCTGGCTTGGGGCGCAACCGGCTCGACGGCCCGCGGATCCGGCGTGACCTACGATGTGCGCAAGGCGATGCCTTACTCCGGCTATGAGCAGTACGATTTCGATGTCCCCACCCAGACCGGGGGTGATGTTTTCGCACGTTACCTGGTGAGAGTTGAAGAGATGCGGCAGTCCCTCCGGATCATCGATCAGGCGATCAACAACCTGCCGATGGGGCCGTTCCGCAGCAACAACCGCAAATACGTGCCGCCGCCCCGTTCCGAACTCAGCCGCAGCATGGAAGCCGTGATCCATCACTTCAAACTGTGGACTGAGGGCTACGACGTGCCCAAAGGATCGGTCTATCAGGTAGTGGAATCGCCCCGCGGCGAGCTGGGTGTCATGCTGGAAAGCGATGGCGGTCCCAAGCCCTACCGGATTAAGTGGCGCACGCCTTCATTTACCCATATCCAATTGCTGTCCTGGATAGCCAACGGCCAATACGTGGCTGACCTGGTGGCAATCATCGGCAGTATTGACATTGTGTTGGGAGATACAGACCGGTGAACGCATTACAAGAGAAATACGCAAAAGATATTGAAAAGGTCCTGGCGAAGTACCCGGCAGACCGCAAGCAGTCCGCAGTCATGCCGCTGCTGTACATCGCCCAGCGGGATGGCGGCTACGTCACCAAGCAGGACCTGGCAGAGATCGGTGAGATCCTTGATATGACCGCCACCGAGGTGGCTTCGATCGTGGGTTTCTACACGCTCTACCATGACAAACCGGCCGGCAAATACCGCATCCAGGTGTGCAATGATCTCTCCTGTGCCCTGCGCGGTGCAGATGAGTTCCTCGAGAACCTGTGCGAGAACGTCGGGATCAAGGTCGGAGAGACCAGCAAGGATGGTCTTGGTCTCCATCGAAGCGGTGATGTGCCTGGCGGGGTGCGATAAAGCCCCCATGTTCCAGGTGCAAAGCCCGGATGGGATCGAGTACCACGAGAATATGACCGTTGAAAGCACCCTCGGATTGATCGAGGGGTGGAAGAAGCAGGAGAAGGAGGCTTAAGATGGCAGAACAAAAAGTAACCGGCCACCATATCCTGCTCCGGCACCTGGATATGCCCGATATCGGCAAGTTTGAGGTGTACGCCGGTCAGGGCGGCTTTGAGACCTTTAAGAAAGTGGTCACCAGCATGCAGCCAGAAGCGATCAAGCAGCTTGTGCTTGATTCCGGGCTGCGCGGCCGCGGCGGTGCGGGTTTCCCCGCCGGTCGCAAGTGGATGTTTGTGGACAACAACAACTGGCCGCACTACCTGGTGGTCAACGCCGATGAATCCGAGCCTGGTACCTTCAAGGACCGGGAGATCATGGAAAAGAATCCCTGGCAGTTCCTTGAGGGGATCATGTGCAGCGCCTTTGCGATTGGCGCCAACGATATTTACATCTACCTGCGCGGTGAGTTCTGGCAGTTGGCCCATGAGCTGGACAAGCAAATTGAGAAATTGCACGCCGAGAAATTGCTCGGTGACAAGCTCTTCGGCACCGATTACTCGCTGAACATCTACACCCACCTGGGCGCAGGTGCTTACATTTGCGGTGAGGAAACTGCCCTGCTGAATTCGCTTGAGGGCATTATGGGACAGCCCCGGCTGCGCCCGCCGTTCCCTCCGGCAGTTGGCCTGTACGGCAAGCCCACCGTGGTTAACAATGTCGAGACCCTCGCCAATGTAGCCCTGATCCTGGAGAAAGGCGCCGACTGGTACCGTTCCTTTGGTACTGCGGAAAGCCCCGGCACGAAAGTGTTCTCCCTCTCCGGACGGGTGAAGAAGCCGGGCAACTACGAGCTGCCCCTTGGCACCACCTACCGTGAGCTGATCTACACCCACGGCGGCGGGATCATCGATGACGGCAAGATCAAAGGGATCATGTCGGCAGGCGCTTCCTCGGCGGTGATCGTGGCTACCGATGAGGCCCTGGATACACCGATGGCTTATGAAACAGTGCCCAGCCTGGGCGCAGACCTCGGCTCCGCGTCCGTGATCATCCTGGATGAGACCGTCGACATGCGCTGGCTGGTCAACAAGACGATCCATTTCTTCAAGCATGAATCCTGCGGCAAGTGCACCCCCTGCCGGGAAGGCAACTTCTGGATGCAGAATTTGACCACCCGGATCGCCAGTGGGGAGGGCAGTTCCGCTGATGTTGAGTTGCTGCACAATGTAGCAAAGAATATGCAAGGGAAGTGCCTGTGTGCCCTGGGCGAGTTCTCCACCATGGCGGTGGTCTCCTCCATCGAACGCTTCTCTGAGGACTTCAAGGTATAGCTATGGCAGAACAGGTAAAAGTAAACATGGTCACCCTGACCATCGATGGTGTTGAAGTCACCGTGCCGGAAGGCATCAATGTGGTGGATGCTGCCAAGATCGCCGGACAGGATATCCCGGTCTTCTGCTATCACCCCAAGATGGACCCGGTGGGGATGTGCCGGATGTGTCTGGTGGACGTTGGCTTCCCGATGAGGGACAGGGCCACCGGTGAAGCGCTCCTCAATGAGGACGGCTCGCCCCAGATCCAGTTTGGCCGCACCCTGGTCACCGGCTGTACCCAGGCAGCTTCTGAGGGGATGGTGGTGGTCGGCTACAGCGAGAAGGTGCAGAAAGCCCGCAAGGATGTGCTGGAATTCTTCCTCACCTCCCACCCGCTGGACTGCCCGATCTGCGACAAGGGCGGCGAGTGCCCCCTGCAGAATCTGACTCTGGAACACGGCCCCGGCGAATCCCGCTTCAACTACGACGAAAAGAAAAAGAACCTCAAAGCACGTGCCCCTGGGAGATCTGATCTTCCTGGACCGCGAGCGCTGCATCCAATGTGCCCGCTGCACCCGCTTCCAGTCCGAGATCGTGGATGATCCGGTGATCGGCTTCTATAACCGGGGCCGCAACCTCGAGATCACCACCTGGTCTGAGCCGGGCTTTGATTCTTACTGGTCGGGCAACACCACTGATATCTGCCCGGTCGGCGCGCTGACCACGGCGGACTTCCGCTTTGGCGCCCGCCCCTGGGAGATGCTGGCAGCTCGCCTCGATCTGCCAGGAATGCCCGGTCGGCTGTAACCTGACCCTGAATACCCGCCGTGAAGCCAAGAGCGGCGGCAAACTGGTCGTCAAGCGGGTCATGCCCCGCCAGAATGAGCAGGTCAACGAGCTGTGGATCTGCGATAAAGGCCGCTTTGGCTATCACTATGCTTCGGCCGATGACCGCCTGACCACCCCGCTGATCCGCAAAGAGGGAGGCTTTGTCCCGCAAGCTGGGATGAGGCCCTCAGCCTGGTGGCCGAGAAGATGCAGGCTGCTGGCAGCGGACTGGTTTCCGTGGCCGGTGGGCAGCTCTCCAATGAAGATTATTTCAACATCGGCCAACTGACCGAGCACCTCGGCGGCAAGGCGGTCTTGTACTCCAATATGATGGGCGGCGATCTGACCGCCAAAGTCGGGATGGGGCCGGGCAGCAACCTCGCCGATCTCGGTGCCGGTGATGCCATCCTGGTGGTCGCCAGTGACCTGGAAGAAGAAGCCCCGCTGTACTGGCTGCGGGTCAAGCAGGCCGCCGAACGCGGCGCTGCCCTGATCGTGGCTAACCCGCGGCTCACCAAGACCGACCGCTACGCCACCCACAAGATCCGCTACGAGTACGGGCAGGAAGCCGCCGCCATTATGGCCCTCTCCCTGGGCGAGATCGGCAGATTCCGAGTTTGCCGATGAGAGCTACAAGCTGGCCGCCAAAGCCTTTGCCGAGGCGGAGAATGCTGTGGTGTTCTTTGGCAGTGAAGGCGCCGGGCTGGCCCAGTCGGATGCGCTTGCCAAGGCCTGCGCCAACCTGCTGATCGCCACCGGTCATACCGGCAAGCCGAACAACGGCCTGATCGGCGTATGGGACAAAGGCAACGTGCAGGGCGGTTGGGATATGGGCTTGCAGCCCTAGCGCTGCTCTGTTTGATGACCTGAAAGCGGCCAAAGTGGCCTATATCGCCGGCGCAGACCTGGCTGGGGATGACCCGGCCCTCAAGATGGCGCTGGTCAAGGCTGAATTTGTGGTTGTACAGGAACTGCATCACACCGCCACGATGGAACTGGCCGATGTGGTCCTGCCGGCCCAATCCTTTATGGAACGGGAAGGCTCCATCACCAATGGCGAGCGCCGCGTGCAGCGTTATTACCCGGCTGTCCCGCCGGAGGGCGAGTGCAAGGCAGACTTCGCCATCGCAGCCGAGCTGGCCGCCAAAGCCGGGGTGGAACTTGAATCCACCTCTGCAGGGATGGTTTTCCTCGGCATCGTGGGCAAGTTCAAAGACTACGCCGACCTGGACTACCAGGCGCTGGCCGAGGTCAGCGAGCAGTGGCCGATCATCGGCCGCGAGGACCTGTACTACGGCGGTACCGGTTATGCCAACAAGCAGGGACTCGGTGTGCAGCTGCAGTCTGCTGCCGGGCGCGGTGAACCGGTCACTGTCGGCGGCGTGGATATGCCCGAGATCGGCGCTGAAGGCTTGTTGGCTGTGCCCGTTAGTCGCCTGTATGACCAGGGCAATAACATGCGCTATGCCGATCTGGTCTTCCCCCGCATCGCCTCACCGTATGTCGCCCTCAACCCCGCTGATGGGAAGGGGTTGGGTGAGATGTGTCACGGTTGAGTTGAACGGCTTCCATGCTGAGGTCGCGCTGAAACTGGATCACAAGGTACCGCAGGGGATTGTACTGGTGCCGCGCAGCTTCGGGCTGCCGATCAGCGCGCCTACCCCGATCACGGTAAAGAAGTAAGGACACACCTATGAACGAAACAACAGGCATGATCCTTGAATGGGTAATCAAAGGCGCAGTGGTGGTCGTCATCTGCCTGATCGGCTTTGCCTACACCACTTATTATGAACGCCGCTTCCTGGCCCGCATCCAGGTGCGCATCGGCCCCAACCGGGCTGGCCCCTGGGGCTTGCTCCAGCCGGTAGCGGATGGCGTCAAACTGATCTTCAAAGAAGAACTGGTTCCGTCCGAAAGCCTACAAGTTCGCCTTTATGCTGGCCCCGATCCTGACCATGGCTCCGGCGATCATCGTGATGGGCGTGGTGCCCTGGGGTACGCAGGCCAACTTCTTTGGCCGCGAAATCATGCTGGGGATCAGCAACAACCTCAATGTCGGCATCCTCTATATCCTCTCGGTGACCTCGATCGCCGTCTACGGCATCGTGCTGGCGGGTTGGTCCTCCAATAACAAGTACGCCATGCTCGGCGGGCTGCGCTCCACAGCCCAGATGATCTCCTATGAGTTGGCTCTGGGGCTTTCCTTCCTGCCGCCGATCATGCTGGCTGGCAGCCTGAGCATGGGCGATATCGTCAATGCTCAGATCAATGCTTTCCCCCAATCCTTTGCCTGGGCTGAATTGAGCAAGCTGGTCTATCTCCTGCCGCTGATCCCCACGGCAATCCTGTTCTTCATCGCCGTGCTGGCTGAGGTCAACCGGGCGCCCTTCGATATGCCCGAGGCCGAGCAGGAGCTGGTCGCCGGCTACCATACCGAGTATTCGGGGATGAAGTTCGCCCTGTTCTTCATGGGCGAATATGTCAAGATGTTCTCGATGAGCGCAGTCTTCAGCACCATCTTCCTGGGCGGTTTTGCCGGCCCGTGTGTGGACAGATGTGCCCTGGCTTGGCCCGATCTACCTGCTGTTCAAGATCATTTTCTGCCTCGGCGTGATGATCTGGATCCGCGGTACCCTGCCGCGCTTCCGCTATGACCGGCTGATGAAGTTTGGCTGGAAGGTGATGCTGCCCTTTGCATTGATCAACGTGCTCCTGACCGCTTTGGCCATCACGATCTTCAAATTATAGGTTTCAGGGAAACGAGGAAGCGATATGAGTATATACAATCCGCTGCCGATTTTGAAAGGCCTTTGGACCACGATCAAATCCGTGGCAGAGAAGCCTGTCACCACGCAGTACCCGGAAGAAAAACGGGTCATGACTGAGCGTTTCAAAGGCCGCCATCATCTGCGCCGCTATGATAACGGACTGGAGAAGTGTATTGGCTGTGCCCTGTGCGCGGCTGCCTGCCCGGCTGATGCCATCTTTGTGGAAGCCTCCGAGAACACCGATGAGGTGCGCTTCTCCCCCGGCGAACGCTATGCCAGCACCTACGAGATCAACATGATGCGCTGCATCTACTGCGGCTACTGCGAAGATGCCTGCCCGACGCAAGCGATCGAATTGGGTCACGATTACGAGATGGCCTACACTGACAAACGCAATTCGATCTTTACCCGGGAGATGCTGCTGGATGCCCCGCCGGAAGGACAGGACGCCACCCCCCGCAAGGTGGAACCTGGCAAGTTCACCCGATCCATCCCGGTGATGAAAGACCCAGAGTAGGAAGAGAGAGCTTATGGACGCGAATCTGATCGTATTTATCATTCTGGCCGTGGTGGCCGTCGGGTCGGCGCTGGGGATGCTGCTGAACAAGAACGCAGTTTACTCGGCCCTGTTCCTGATCCTGAACTTTGCCACCGTGGCGGTTTTCTACATCATTCTGGGAGCGCCTTTCATCGCCATGACCCAGGTGACGGTGTATGCCGGGGCGATCATGGTGCTGTTCCTGTTCGTGATCATGCTCCTCGGCGCTGAGGAATTAGCCGGTGACCGGGTCAAGATCGACTGGCAGAAACCGGCCGCGTTCGTGCTGGGCGGGCTGCTGCTGGTTGAACTGGTCACCGTGATCTTCTTCCGGGAGACGGTCTTTGCCGAGGTCGCTGAGCTGACCGAGTTCGGTACCCCGGCGCAGATCGGGCGGGTGCTGTTCAACGACTACCTGCTGCCCTTTGAGATCACCGCCTTCCTGCTGCTGGCGGCGATGATCGGGGCGATCGTGATTACCCGGCGGGTACGCCAGGCACCGACTAAGCGGACAAAGTGAGGAGAGTGACATGGTACCGATTGAATATTACGTAGCTTTGTCGGCAATCCTGTTCATGATCGGGGCGATGGGTGTCCTCACCCGCCGCAATGCGATCATTATCTTCATGTCTGTCGAGCTGATGCTGAATGCCGCCAACCTGTTATTTGTCGCCTTTGCCCGCATGTACGAATCCCTGGGCGGCCAGATCTTCGTCTTCTTTGTGATGACGGTGGCGGCGGCAGAAGTGGCAGTCGGCCTGGCGCTGATCGTGGCGGTCTTCCGCACCAAGCAAACCATCAATATTGATGAAGCCAGCACGCTCAAGGGCTAGCCGGGCGCTGCGAGGAGTAACACATGCTATTGAGTGAAACAACCACAACAGGATTTTTTGAACTGGTCCCCTGGATCGTGTTCTTCCCGGCGATCGGCCTGCTGCTCAATACCTTCATGCCGCTGATCATGAAAGCATTCAAGCGGGAATGGGGAGAGACAGCCGTCGCCATCACCGGCTGTGACTGCTTCGGCGCTCTCGCTGGTGATCTCGGTGCTGCATGTTCATCGGGCTGCAGGGCAACCACGGGCACGAGGTCGATCGTCCCCTTTGCCGAGTGGCTGGAGATCGGCACGCTTCCGAGTCCCCTGGGAGTTCCGGGTCGATACCCTCTCGGTGACGATGATGCTGGTCGTCGGTGGGGTGGGCACCCTGATCCATCTCTATTCCGTCGGCTACATGCACTTCGATGTGCAGTACAAAGGCGACCCCAAGGCGTACGCCCGCTTCTTCATTTATCTGAATTTATTTATCGCCATGATGATGATCCTGGTGAGCGGCAACAGCTACCTGATGCTGTTCGTCGGCTGGGAGGGCGTGGGTTTGTGCTCCTTCCTGCTGATCGGGTTCTGGTACAACAAGAATCCGGATGCCACCGACGGCACGCATGAACGCCTACGCCGCCAAGAAGGCCTTTATCGCCAACCGGGTCGGTGACTTCGGCTTCCTGATGGCGATGTTCCTGACCTTCTGGCACTTCGGCACGCTGGGCTTTGACGGCGTATTCGAGCAGGCTGCCCATTTCCACGGCAGCGAGACCACCATCTGGCTGATCGCCGGGTTCATGCTCCTGGGTGTGACCGGTAAATCGGCGCAGATCCCGCTGTATCGTCTGGCTGCCGGATGCCATGGCTGGCCCGACCCCGGTCTCGGCCCTGATCCATGCCGCCACGATGGTCACCGCTGGCGTATATCTGGTGGCCCGCTCGGCCCCGATCTTCAACGCTGTCGAGGGTGTGCATGTCATGGTCGCTCTGGTTGGGGCGGCGACCGCCTTCTTCGCCGCCACGATTGCGGTCGGCCAGTACGATATTAAAAAGGTACTCGCCTATTCCACCGTCAGCCAGTTGGGCTTCATGGTGGCGGCAGTCGGGATGGGCGCGTATGTCGCCGGCATGTTCCATCTGGTGACGCATGCCTTCTTCAAAGCGCTCTTGTTCCTCGCTTCCGGTTCGGTGATCCTGGCTGTGGAGCGCGGTCACCATCCTCTGGTGGAAACCGGTGACGCCGAGGAGACGGTCACGGCCATGATGACCACCATGGCGAGCACTTTGACCCGCAGGACATGCGCAACATGGGCGGCCTGCGCAAGAGGATTCCCTGGACCTTCTGGACCTATATGGCCGGCACCCTGGCCCTGGCGGGGATCTTCCCGTTTGCCGGGTTCTGGTCCAAAGACGAGATCCTGCTGGATGCCTCCCACTTCGAGGCCACCAAATGGGTCTATGGCCTGCTGGTTGCAGCCGCGATCCTAACCGCATTTCTACATGGGGCGGCAGGTGTGGATGGTCTTCTTCGGGAAGCCCCGCACACCATGCCGCAGAAGAGGCCAAGGAAAGCCCCTGGACGATCATCGTGCCGCTGGTGGCCCTGGCTGTGCTGGCGACCCTGGGCGGCTTCATGAACTGGCCCTTCGAGGGCGGCCACCAATTCGGACACTGGCTGGGCTACACTTTGGAGGTCTCCACCGGACATGAATTGCATATCCCCGAATTCAGCTTCGGCGTGGCGATCCAGTCCACCATCCTGGCGGTGGTCTCGATCTTTGTCTCCTGGCTGATCTATGGGCGCAAGCCGCTTGAGGCTGGACAGGAAGACCCGCTGGCCAAGGCGCTGGGCTGGTTCTTCAAGGGGATGAACGCCAAGTGGTGGGTGGATGAGATCTACCAGACCGCTGATCCTGACCCCCTACGAGAAACTGGCGAAATTCTTCTCGGTCACCGTGGACTGGACCTTCTGGCACGACTGGTTCCACGAGCGGGTCATCCGGGACAATTTCAAGGGGCTGGCGAAGTTCCTTTCCACCTGGTTTGACGTCAAAGTGATCGACGATACGCCTTCCAAGCGGCTGACCTGGCTGCTGGATAAATCCGCTCAGGGACTGAGCAAGCTGCAAACTGGATTTGTACGCAACTACGCGCTGGCAGTCTTCACAGGCGTGGTGGCGATTCTGGGCTACCTGATCTTTCTCAGGTAGCGGGTAACCATTTCGACTAAAGAGGATGATGATGGACTTTATTCTACAACCGCTCAATTTGGTAACATTCTTCCCCCTGGTGGGGGTGCTCATTCTTCTATTCCTGAAGAAAGAGCACAAGAACGCCGCCCGCTGGGTAGCGCTGGTCACTTCTGTGGTGACTTTCGGGATCTCGCTGTGGGTGCTGGCGCAGTTCAATCCGGCCAACACCGGCCTGCAGATGGAGATCAACGAGACCTGGTTCAGCTTCGGCGATTGGGAGATCAAGTACGCCCTCGGCGTGGACGGTCTCAGCATCCTGCTGCTGCTGCTGACCGCTTTCTTGACCCCGATCTCGATCCTGTCCACCTGGACAGCCGTGGAGGACCGGGTGCGCGACTTCATGATCTTCTTCCTGTTGTTGGAGATGGGCATGACCGGCGTCTTCCTGGCGCAGGACCTGTTCCTGTTTTATGTCTTCTGGGAGTTCACCCTGGTGCCGATGTATTTCCTCATCGGGATCTGGGGCGGCGCAGAGCGCATGTACGCAGCGATCAAGTTCTTCCTGTATACCATGGCCGGCTCGATCCTGATGCTGCTGGCGATCCTGTGGCTGGGCAATACCCAGGGCACCTTCTACCTGCCGGATCTGATCAAGATGGGCGGCATCCCGGGAGGGGTCCAGACCTGGCTGTTCTTCGCCTTTGCGGCGGCCTTCGCCATCAAGGTGCCCATGTTCCCGTTGCATTCCTGGCTCCCCGACGCCCACGTGCAAGCGCCCACCGCTGGTTCGGTCATCCTTGCCGGCGTCTTGCTGAAGATGGGTACCTACGGCTTCCTGCGTTTCAACATCCCGCTCTTCCCGGAGGCGGCCAAACAGTGGGCCTGGTTGATCGCCCTTTTGGCAGTCATCGGCATCCTCTACGGTGCTGCCGTCTCCTACTGGCAGAAGGACGTCAAGAAGCTGGTTGCCTACTCCTCCGTCAGCCACCTCGGATTCGTGATGCTCGGTCTCTTCGCTCTGAACGCTCAGGGTATCGAGGGTGGCATCCTCCAGATGATCAACCACGGTCTCAGCACCGGTGCCTTGTTCCTTTTGATCGGGATGATCTACGAACGCCGCCACACGCGTGAGTTCTCTGAATTTGGCGGGCTGTGGAAGGTGATGCCCGTGTACGCAGTCCTCACCCTGATCGTCTCGCTCTCCTCGATGGGGCTCCCCGGCCTGAACGGCTTCGTCGGTGAGTTCACCATCCTTCTGGGCGCCTGGGGCGCTGGACAGGCTGGTGTGCTGCCTAACTTTAGTGTTGTCTACGCTGGACTCGGCGCTGCCGGTGTCATCCTTGCCGCAGTATACATCCTCTACATGTTCGGCAAGATGTTCCTCGGACCGCTGACCAACGAAAAGAACGAAAACCTCAAAGACCTGAGCCTGCGTGAGATCGTCACGCTGGCGCCCCTGCTGGTGTTGATCTTCTGGATCGGCTTGTACCCCAAGCCGTTCTTCGATCTGATCGGACCCACGGTAGAGGCTCTGGTCGCCACTCTGGGTATGTAAGGCGTTACCATGTCTGGATACGGAATAGTAGATCTGGTCAATATTCTCCCCATCGTCTTCCTGTTGGTCTGGGCGCTGGTATTGGTGATCGTGGAAGCCTTCACCAAAAGCCGCCGCCTGACTTTGGTGCTGGCCGCTGTGGGTATGCTGGCTGCCCTGGTGCTCTCGGTGCTGGAATTTGGTACTCAGGCCACCGCCTTCAAAGAGATGCTGACGGTAGATGGCTACGCAGTATTCATCTACATCCTGGTGCTGGTCTCCGGGTTGCTCTCTGTCGGGCTGGCCTATGATTACAACCGCCGCATGGGCTGGGCACGGGGAGAATACTATATTCTGATGCTCTTCTCCATTGCCGGCGCCATGCTGATGGCCTCGGCGGCCAACCTGATCGTGGTCTTCCTGGCGCTCGAACTGCTCTCGATCCCGCTGTACATTCTGGCGGCCTTTGTGCCCAATGACGCCTCATCCGAGGAAGCTGGGCTGAAGTACTTCCTGCTGGGAGCCTTTGCCGGCGGGTTTGTGCTCTACGGTGTGGCCCTGATTTTCGGCGCTACTGGCCACACCAACCTGATGGATGTGGTCGCAGCAATCCCTGAGACCAACTCCCCCATGATGCTGCTGATCGGCGCAGCCCTGATCCTCGTCGGTCTGGGCTTCAAGGTGGCTATCGTGCCCTTCCACATGTGGACGCCGGATGTCTACCAGGGCGCTCCCACCCCGGTGACCGCCTATATGGCCGTGGTCGCCAAAGTGGGTGGCTTTGCCGCTCTCTTCCGGGTGTTTATCGTTGCCTTCCCATCGGTCAGCGCAGACCTGGTACCGGTGATTGCCGCCTTGGTGGTGCTCACCCTGGTGATCGGGAATGTGGCCGCCCTGGCGCAGAAGAATATCAAGCGCATGCTGGCCTATTCTTCCATCTCGCATGCCGGCTTCCTGATGATGGCGTTTGTCACCTATGGCACACAGTATTACACCGATGCAGTCGCCTCGCTGCTCTTCTACCTGCTGGCTTTCACCATCACCAGCTTCGGCTCGTGGGGGGTGGTCATCGCCCTGGAGAAAGCCGAGGGCAAAGGGCTGGAATTCGAGGATTACGCCGGGCTGGGCAAGAAGTACCCGATGCTCTCCGTGGCGATGCTGATCTTCCTGCTCTCGTTTGCCGGAGTACCGCCCACCCTGGGCTTTGCCGGTAAGTTCTTCCTCTTCCGCACCGTGCTGGAAGCCGGCTATGCCTGGCTGGCGATCGTCGGTGTGGTCATGTCGTTGGTATCGGCTTTCTACTACCTGCGGGTGGTCAAGTACATGTACTTTGAACCGGGCGATCCCGAGGTACGCAGCGAACCGGTGCTCAATCTGGTCACCGCTCTGGCCACCGTGGCAACCATCTTCCTGTTCCTGGTTTCGGGCCCGTTGCTCGACTGGGCTTCCAAGGCTGTCCTGTCGCTGATCTGACCCTGGGTGTGAATTAGTTGAAATGAGACTCCCTCCAGTTACCCTGGGGGGAGTTTGTCTTTCAGGTGCTTATGACCATCAAGGAATCCTTGCTCAAATTCTTCTTCACCTAATACTCTCCAGGCAGCCCCTCATCATCAAAGGAACTGATTATGAATTTCATTAAGTTAACCCTGAACCCCGCACTCTATCACGGGCATAATAAGCAAGCCCCCTTCTTTGAGGGCTGGTACTATAAACTGATCGGTGCAAACGAATCAGAAAAGGTTGCCATCATCCCAGGTATTTTTCTGGGAGAGGGCGGCTATGCATTCATCCAGATGCTGGATGGGAACACTGGCGAAGTAGAGTTCATAAAATTCCCGTTGGATGAATTCGCCGCTGACAAAGAAAAATTCAGGGTTCAAATAAAGAATAGTATTTTTGAATTGGACAGCATCCAATTGGACATTGATCAACCAAACCTGCAGATCAAAGGGCAATTATCCTTTTCCGGGGTAACCGGATGGCCAATCTTGCTCACATCGCCCGGAATTATGGGGTGGTATGCCTGGGTCCCCAAAATGGAATGCTATCACAGTGTTTTGGGCTTCGATCATCAGATCAGGGGTGCGCTAACCATCAATCATCGCACGATCGATTTCTCCGGTGGACGGGGATATATTGAAAAGGATTGGGGGCCTTCTTTCCCCAAAGGGTATACCTGGATGCAGACCAATCACTTTCAGGTTCCAGGGGTTTGCCTGACCGCATCGATCGCCCTGATTCCCTGGCTGGGCAGCGCGTTCCGGGGTTTTATCGTGGGATTGTGGATTAAAAGGAAAACTTTATCGGTTTGCTACGTATACCGGAGCAAAAACCGAGCGTCTGGAAATTTCGAAATCCGAAGTGCTCTGGCAGATCCGAGACCGGGAGCACCGGCTTAAGATCAGGGCCAGACGGGGAATAACCGGGGACTTGAAAGGACCGACCCGTCAGGACATGGGCATGCGTGTGGCGGAATCCCTGGTGGCGGAGATCGAGACCAGATTGGAGACAGCTGAGGGCAAAGTGATCTTCGAAGGAACCGGCCGGAATGCCGGTCTGGAAGTTGCTGGTGATATTGATAGGCTGCTGCAGACTGACTAGAAACTAAAAATGGCAGCTATCTTTGGCGCGATTAAATGCACAGGGCCGGCAGCTTAGCTGCCGGCCCTGGCACATAGGAGGAGGAGAAATAGTTAGGGGATCAGCACTGCATCAATCACATGGATCACACCATTGGAGGCTTCGATATCGGTGATGATCACCATGGCATCATTGATGTAGAGGTTGCCATCTTTTAGTGATACGGAGAACGAATCGCCGGAGAGGGTCTCGACCATCTGTCCGTCCAGGGTCAAAGCGACCTCGGCAGGGACAACACCATCCACCACGTGGTACAGCAGGATATTGGTCAGGCTGGGGATGTCTTCCAGCAGACCTTCCACGGTACCCTCAGGCAGTGCGGCGAAAGCGTCGTCGGTGGGGGCGAAGACCGTGAAAGCGCCTTCACCGGAGAGAGTCTCGACCAGACCAGCGGCGTCCAGGGCAGCCACCAGGGTGGTGAAGCGGCCATCGGCCACAGCGATCTCGGCGATGGAGGCTTTCTCTTCCATCATGTCATCTTCCATGGCTTCTTCAGCCGGGGGCAGGATCACGGCATCTACTACGTGGATCACGCCGTTGGAGGCTTCGATATCCGTGATGATCACCATGGCGTCATTGATGTAGAGGTTGCCATCTTTCAGGGACACGGAGAACGAATCGCCGGAGAGGGTCTCGACCATCTGTCCGTCCAGGGTCAAAGCGACCTCGGCAGGGACAACACCATCCACCACATGGTACAGCAGGATATTGGTCAGGGTGGGGATGTCATCCAGTAGACCTTCCACGGTACCCTCAGGCAGTGCAGCGAAAGCGTCGTCGGTGGGGGCGAAGACCGTGAAAGCGCCTTCACCGGAGAGGGTCTCGACAAGACCAGCGGCGTCCAGAGCAGCTACCAGGGTGGTGAAGCGGCCATCAGCCACGGCGATCTCGGCGATGGAGGGCAGGGCTTCTTCCATCGGTTCTTCTTCCATGGCGTCATTTTCCATGGCATTTGCTTCGTTGTTGATAACATTGTTCTGGGTGTTCTCAACAACTTCCGTGCTGCCACCGCAGGCGGCTAAGACGGTCATCGAGAGGACTAACAGGGCGATAAACATGAACTTCTTCATTTTTGTACTCCTTTTGTATAATTAATATTGATTATTATTATACAGAATATCTGAAGTATGTCAAGATATTGTAGAGATAATATCCATAAAAGTTTTATTAACACTTTTTATAGTTTGCCGTGCTGTTTTATACCTTGCTGAGTTAGCTGATCTTTGAATTCCTCATCTGCGGGTCAAAGAGGTTCAGTTTCACGCTGGCCGTCCTGGCACTGATCTGACCCTGAATATTAATTTAAATCAGACTCCCCTCGGGCTTCCGGGGGGAGTTTTTTCATGAGGTAGGACTCAAACAACACCAACCCCCTCACCTGCCGACAGCCAATGATAGCGCTGGCGAATCTGAATCTGAGGTGAGGGTTGATCTCTAATCCAAGCCCATCCCAGCGGCCAAAGGTAACACTACCGTGTTTACTCGCCGCCACCCTTGGACAAGGGAAAGGACTGGATGTTCTAAGTAGATTAATCGCTATTGTCCTCCCCTTTTGAAGGGGGAGGATGGCGCGGAGCGGCAGGAGGGGGTTAGCAGGATTCGAACCTGCAACCAATCAGATGTGCGATTCCCTCCTAGTGGGCGCTTAATCATGCTTTCCTGAAATTATCGCAACAATGTTGACTACTGATCTGGTCGCTTCGGTACATAATGTAGCGTCCCTGAAAGTTGCTGTTCTTCGATGCTGTAATTCATTCGCTAAAGCCAATGCTGCCCGAGCGTGCTTACGAGCTGCTTCGTTCGATCTCCCTTTCAATTCCTTAGCAAAATAGCCGTCCAACATTCTCTTAGCATCGGTTTTACTAGGGGTAGTGCCATCTACGGGGGCATGGATTTCTGGCTCATATACCGCTTGCGCCAAAGAAATTAAGGTCTCTCTACATAATAGACCAACTGTTTGAAATTCTTCTTCTACTGATGCGACTTCAAGTGATGTTATGAAAGCATCAACACCTCGATCTACTCTTGCCCAGCCAGTTGGCTCATTTATTGGTTGGTATCGATTTTTGATAATTATTGAACTTAGCCTATCAAGAATGGGTTTGTAGAGCTCAGAAATATACTTTCTTCGTGATTGGAAAGTCGGAAGATCGCCACTACTCCATTTCCCATACCATGCCCATAAATCATCAAACCCATTTGGATCGGGTAGTCCACGTTGCTTCAGTAATTGTGATAATCTTTTTCTGCGTTCTTGGTAGTCTGAATTTACATCCTCAATCCTTGGTCCGCCTGTTGCCACAGAAATCATTAATGCTCTCTGCGCTTCAATTTCTGAGATCAAAGCATCCTCATCAGTGATAATATTGCTATCGTCGAATTTCAGACCATACTGAGTGAATACTTCTTTAGCGCACTCGGGACACAAGTTTTCATATAAGGGCATTGACATCATTGCTGAATATTCCGCATCACCAATAGGCACTACAACTTCTGTTTCTTTATTACATCTGCTACAGATCTGCGTCATATTCTTTTCTAAACCTTGCAATGTATGGGCTTTTTCAATCCCTCTCACTTAGACCAAAGTCCTTCTCGAACATGGCATTTCCAGCCAATCTCTGCTTCCTCATTATATAAGGAATTCGCCTCTGGCGGATACCTTTCCAACCCTCACCCGGTTGCTAACGGTTGGCATTCTCAAAGACGCCCCAGACTGCCAGGCACCTTGCCCCCTAAAACTTCAAGGATGTTCGGGAAAAGACCGGGAAAGGGGTGTTGTAGGGAGAGGATCATCTGGCCGTTAGTCAACCAGCTTGAAACTCTCAAGCAACTTTTTAAAAAGTGTCGGCTTTTGTCGGCTTTTGTCAGGTTCCGCTTCACACTGTCAAGCAACTTTTAAAAAGTGTAACCTTTTGTAACCTTTTGTCACCTTTTGCCTGCTGTTCAGGGTTGGCTCACCCCCCCTGTTTCAGGGTATACTTCAGGGTACCTTTATTGGAGAAAACCATGCAAGCTCTCATCTTTGACTTTGATGGCCTGATCCTCGACACCGAGCTGCCGGACTTCATCTCCTGGCAGGAGGTCTATGCCGGCTTTGGGCTGGAACTGCCCCTCGATCTGTGGCTGACCTACGTTGGCGGTGATTCGGAGACCGATTTTGAGCCGCACCAGTACCTGGAAAGCAACCTCGATATTAAAGTGGATCGGGAGCAGATCTGGGTCCAGCGCCGCAAGAGCTACCTCGATACGCTGGAGAGCCAGCCGGTCCTGCCGGGTGTCGAAGCGATCCTCCAGGCCGCCAGGGATGCTGGGCTAAAGCTGGGGATCGCCTCCAGCTCGCCGTGTAACTGGGTCTCCGGACATCTGATCCATCTGGGGCTGGAATCCTGGTTTGATGTGATCGTCACCGCCGACGATGTCGAAAAGACCAAGCCCGCCCCGGCCCTGTTCCTGCTTGCCGCCGAGAAGTTGGGCGTGGATCCCGCCTCGACGGTGGTATTTGAGGATTCTCATAACGGCGTGACCGGGGCCAAACGCGCCGGGATGTTCGTCGTCGCCGTGCCCAACCAGATCACCAGACACTCCGACCTCAGTGCCGCCGATCTGCAAGTGGCATCGCTGGCTGAGATCAGCCTGGAACAGTTGCGCCAGATGGTGAAGAAATCGCCATGAATCAGACCCCCGAAAGCCCTGAAAGTTTGGCACTGAATCCCTGGTGGGGGATCTGGGTGCAGCCCCGCCAGACGCTGCGCGCGATCCTGGAGACCGACCCCAAAATGGACTTTTGGGTGCTGGTGGCTTTCTATGGGCTGATCCGGGCGGTTTCCTGGGGGGTGCAGGTCGGGCTGGGCGACTATTTCTCTCCTGCCGGGGTAGCCGGTTTCATCCTGATCATTGGCCCGATCGCCGGCGTGATCGGCGTGTATCTGACCGGGGCATTGCTTGGCCTGGTCGGCCGGATCATGGGTGGGAAAGCAGAGCCGCAGCACATCCGGGCGGTACTGGCCTGGGCAGCTCTGCCGATGAGCGTGCTCGCCCTGCTCGCCCTGCTCCCCTATATGCTCATGCTCGGCCCGTTGATCTTCTCCGCAGCCGATCCGCTGGTCACCCAGATCCTGTCTGGGGGGGCGCCGTCACCGGGAGTTGCCGGAGATGGGCTTTCTTTCTGGCGCACGATCCTTGAACTGACCGGCTCGATCTATTACAGCATTATCGTCGTGATCGGCTATTCCGAGGCGCAGAAGTTCCCGGTGATCAAATCGATCGGGATATTCTTCATTGTCCTGGGTGGCTTGATCCTGATGGGGCTTTGTTTTGCCTTGGTCGGGGCACTATAGTTCATCTAGTCGTCTTAATTGGGTTCGCTGCAGACTGTCTCCTGGACATCGCACAGGTAATGTTGACTTGGATTTCCAAAACATATATCATGGAAGTAGTATCACCATAACAACCACTGGAAAGGCAAGGAGGAAATGATGAAAACCAGATGGCCTTTATCGCGTTTGCTCGTGGCGGCAGGCATGATCTTCCTGGTTCAGTTGGCATGTATGCCTTTTGGCCCAAGTAATGAAGTGAATAGTTCATCGGGGTCTGATCTGGCCGGTACTGAGGAAGCTCTGAAACAAACGCAAGCAGCGCTTGAGGCAGCGGTCCAACAGCCACCGATACAGCCAGAACCGCCGCAGCCTGAGCCTCAACCACCCGCCGCGCCGACAAATACTCCCGAACCACCCCCTCCGACCTTCACACCTGAACCGGTGTTACCACAGTTAAACTCCTATCCGGAAGGCACCACAGTCTACTTCACTGATTTCAACAGTACTGGCGATATCGAGCCTGGCTGGTTTGATTTCGGGATTCCAAGCACACTCAGGTATGATATCTCGATGGTCGGCGGCTACATCCGTGTGGAAGTCCCGGACGAGAATTCAGCAGCATACCTGTTCTATGAAGATATGTTCTTTGGGCGGGATTTTTCGGACGTGTATGTCGAGGCCCGTTTTCAGAATAAAGCCACCCACAATATCAACAATATCAGCGTGATTTGCCGGGCGACGGATCAGGGCTGGTATGAGTTCAGCATGTTGAGCGGCGGGTTGTGGTACATCTGGCTGTATGATGCGGATTCAGGTTATCGTAAGATCAAAGATGGTGGCATCCCTAACCTGAATTACGATGCCCCCCATACCATTGGGGCTGAATGCCGGGGCACCTATCTGACCTTCTACTTCGACGGTGAGCCGCTTAAGAATGGCTCGATTACCAATTCGCAATTCGACGAAGGGATGACCGGTATCGCAGTATATGCCGCAGACTGGGAAAATGTGATCGTTGAGTTTGACTACTTTGCCATCGCAATGCCCTAGATCCTTACGCTTCATTTGATACCTGGAATAAAAGATGCCCTGCATTTGCAGGGCATCTTTGGTTTTATCTGATTAACAGAGGTTTATTCGTACGCTGAGAGGCGGCCGATCATCAAGTCGGCGATCTCGTAGACCGTATCCTCGTCGACGGTGCCTTCAAGCCCTCTGGAGAAGACATACACGGTCACATTATGGTAGCGGAAGACAAGGTGGTAAAACACATTGAAGTCCGTGGTGCCGGCGATGTTCTCTTCGAAGAAGGCCAGCACACATTCCTGACCGTAATCGCAGTCAGTGCTGAGGATATCAGAAATATCGAGATTTTCGTCATTGTAGATGAAAAGCCAATCATCGCTGAAGGCGGTTTTAGCGCCCTCGACCGTCTCAAAAACTTCTACCCTGGTGCGGAATGAGAAAGGTGCAAAGATATTCTCTGCCCGTTCCATATAGGTGTTCCACCCGGTGATCCGTTCGGTAGCCGCATTGTACACACGTCCGTCACCCCAGGTGATCTGGGAGATCATGCGGGTGTTGTCCACCTCTTTATCGTTCTGCATGTTGTACTCTTCTTTGAGGTCTTCAGGCCGCAGCATGAGACCCTTGAGAGCTGGCACCAGACGGGTGGTATTCAGTTCCTCATCGGGAGCCGGAGGTTCTTCTGCCGGCGGTTCTTCTGCCGGCGTATCGGGCACATCGGCAGGCGGCGGTGGCTCTGGTGTGTTGGTAGGTTCTGGCTCAACCGGGGCGGGCGGGTTGTTCTCCGGCTGGTCCACTGGCGGTGCTGGATTGACAGTATTACCACCAGAGTTGTTCTGGCTGTCAGCGGTTTTACCGCCGATGATGCAGGCTCCAAAGATCATCATTACAGCCAGCAGGACGAGCAGCTTACCTTTTGTCGATTTGAAAAATAGTCTCATGGTTTGTCTTCCTCCTTAAGATGACAAAGATTATCTGGATTATAGCATGTGACCGGGAAAAATCAACAATTGCAGCCAGGGGAATTGAAAACCAGCCCCCAGAATACTTCTGGAGGCTGTTGGCTGAATAGGTTCGCTGGCTTAGCTATTCTTCCAGCATTTTGATCTTGTCGAGCAGCAGTTGGCCGTATTGGAGCGCCAGATCCTCAGAGACTTCGCCAAAAGAGCCTTTGACGAACACCCAGCCGACAACATTCTTATAGCGGAAGGCGACATCGTAGCGCTCAGTCGCGTATCCAGCGCCGGGCTTGGCTTCGACATATTTGAAGGTCAGGCAGTCCGGGCCGAGATTACAGCTCGTGTCGAGGAATTCATCCGGGATACGGTCTTCAAGCTGGTAGGCCCAGAACCAGTCCTTGCTCAGGGCGGTGCTGGCGCCGTCAGTGGTCTCATAGATCTCCACCCGGCTGCGGACGAATTCCGGGGTGAAGTCATCCGGATTGATACGTTCCATGGTCAGGTCCCATCCGTCCACACGACCGGTGTTCTGGATGAAGGGCTTTCCATAGGCTGCTCCGACGTTGTTGCTGAACTGGGAGTTGGACATATGCAGGTTGCCGCCCGGGATGATCTTGTATTGGGCATCCATATCAGCCTGCGTGATGACCAGCGAGTTCATTGAGACTACGAATGAGTTCTGATCAACATCGCCGCCGCCCAGGCCAGGCAGGGAGATGGGCAGGTTGCCGCCAGATAGCAGCAGGTAGCCAATCCCGCCTCCCAGCAGCAGGACCACGACCAGCAAAATGATGACCAGCGGCAGCAGGGATTTACCCCCCTTCGGTGAAGATTCCGAATAAGTAGATTTCAGACATTTTCTTGTCCTCCAATTTGAGTTGGTTAAAGATATAGCGGGATCCCCCCGCTAAAGTTGGTTAGTGTAAGTATAGATTTGGACTCTCAGAGGGGAAACAGGTCTTAAGTCCCAAAAAGCCCCCCTGGGGTACTTTCCAGGGGGGACATTGGTACTATTCTTGGGGGAGGGGGGTTAGTTTTCGCCGTAGAGTTTGCGATGAACGATGCTCAGGGCGCGCACCTGGTCGGCGGCGTGGTAGGAGGAACGCACCAGCGGGTCGCTCTCCACCCACTTGAACCCGATGCTGAGCCCGAATTCCTTCAACTCTTCGAATTCGGCGGGCGTGTAGTAGCGTTCGATCGGCAGGTGCTTTTTGCTCGGTTGCAGGTACTGGCCGATGGTGAGGATATCGACATCCCACTCGCGCTGGTCGCGCATCACCGCTTTGACCTCGTCAATCGTTTCTCCCAGGCCAACCATGATCCCGGACTTTGTCAACACTTCGGGATCGATCTTCTTGGCGTTGGTCAGGGTGGCGGCGGCCCATTCGTAATTGTCCTGGGGCTGCACCTGTTTGAAGAGACGCGGCACAGTTTCGACATTGTGGTTGAGGATCTCCGGGCGGGCTTCCATCACGATCTGGAGGGCTTCCACGCTGCCTTTGAAATCCGGGATCAACAGTTCGATCGAGCAGCCGGGCTGTGCCTTGCGGATCGCTTTGACCACCATCGCCAGGATCGGCGCACCACCGTCCTTGCGGTCGTCGCGGTTGACGCTGGTGATCACGGCATGCTTGAGCTTCATATTCTTGACTGCCTGGGCAATGCGGAGAGGTTCTTTCCAGTCGAGGGCATCGGGTTTGCCATGCTTGATATCGCAGAAGCCGCAGGAGCGGGTGCAGACATTTCCGAGCATCAGGAAGGTGGCAGTGCCGGATCCCCAGCACTCACCCAGATTGGGGCACATCGCTTCTTCACACACGGTGTGCAGCTCTTTGCTGCGCATCAGGGTCTTCAGCTCTTCGTAAGTGTCGCCCATCGGGGCACGCACCCGGATCCAGTCGGGGCGGCGGATGGGTTTGGTATCAATCTTTTCGGGGTCTACCCGATCTCTGGTTGGTTGTTTGGCCATTACAGCTCCTTTGAACCCAGTCATTTTACCTGACGTTGGCAGTTCCATCAAACCTTACGCGGCTGATCTAAGAGATTTCACATACCTGGCAGGGTGATTTATAGCATTAATATTCCTTTAATATAATTCTATTGACAATACTGTGTATAAAATAGTATATTATAACTGTAAGCCACACAAGGCTTGAAAAGGAGTATGACGATGGACGCAGAAAATAAAATCTCTATTCAGACTGATCTCTTAGAGACTTTGCCGTATCCACTGGCAGTCATCGCCACTGCCCTGACGCTGGCAATCGTCTGTGAGAAGATCAGCAGGATAAGGAGCCACTCATGACCGATGAAGAGAAATTCAAAGAACTGTTGGAGCCATATCAGAATGAGTTGCGGCGTGGGTTGATCATCCTGGCGGTCTTAAGCCAGCTGGATGAAGCGCAATATGGCTACTCCCTGATCAAGCAGCTTGGCGAGAAAGGCTTTGAAGTTGACCAGGGCACCCTGTACCCATTGCTCCGCCGCCTGGAAGAGAGGGGGCTGCTGGAATCCGACTGGGTGGTCGATGATTCCCGCCCCAGAAAATACTACCGCATCAACCAGACCGGGAAAGCCATTCTGGCAGAGTTGAAAACCGAATGGGATGCGATGGTGAAAGTGCTAGAAGGAGTATTGTCATGAAATCGGAGTTTGATTATAAAGAATTATTCAAGCAGTATGCGGTGGAGTGCGGGCGCTACCTGCCGCGGCGCAAGCGCAAGGATATCCAGATGGAGATCGTCTCCCTGCTGGAAGATGCCCTCGAGGATATCAGCGAAACCGCCGGCCAGCAGCCGGATGAGGACATGGCTTTTGAAGTCATGCATTCGTTCGGCCCGCCGATCACCTATGCGGAGAAGTACCGCCGGCATGAGTATCTGGTTGGGCCGGCGATCTTCCCGCTGTTCAAGCCGGTGCTGACCTTTGCCCTGGGCCTGTTCCTGATCCAGTTCGTGGTCGGGCTGGTGTTGGCAATCACCAACAGCGGGTTTGATCTTCTGGCCACGGTTGACAGGTTCTTTGACAGTGGTTTCCAAATGCTGGGGGTGCTGGTGTTGGCCTTTGCCATCATCGAACGCACCACC
This sequence comes from uncultured Chloroflexia bacterium, assembly GCA_963722735.1. Lineage (GTDB taxonomy): Bacteria > Chloroflexota > Anaerolineae > Anaerolineales > UBA11579 > UBA11579. Next base: position 5,737 of record CAVROH010000027.1, on the reverse strand, counting down.
CCTGAAAGCTGGCTGCGCTGGCCTTTCAGAGAAATGGAACGCACCTGGGATCCGAAAGGTTTGCTGGCTAACAGGAAGAAAAAAGTGGTGAGGGTGCGGGATATCTGGTTTGAGTTGGTCTTCTTCGGTGGGTTTGCGATTTTCCTGGCGTTCTTCCCGCAATGGGTGGGGGTTGGGGTCAACCGGGATGGCGTCTGGGGCTTTGTGCCGGCTCTCTCGGCGAACTTTGAGATCTACCAGCCGTGGATCGTGGCCTATCTGATGGCCAAGCTGGTCTTCAATATCATCCTTGCCCAACGTTCCTACTGGGATACTGAGATGCGCTGGATCGGGATGGGCCTCCGGGTGCTGGTAATCGTCCTCTACTTCTGGATGATGTTAGGGCCGGAGATGTTCGGGATCAACCCGGCCTACCTTGCCATGCATAACCCGTCTGCTGGCTTGCGCCTGTTCGTGGAATCCGGGCTGCCAGAGTGGAACGCTGGATTCAACATCTATCTGATCATCCAACTGGCGATCCAGTTTGTCCTCCTGGTGCGGGATTTCTTCATCGCCACCTGGGGACAACGTGAGCTGAAATTTAACCTCCAATAAGCAGTTGAGTTCTCCACGGCAAACACCCGCATCGAATTGCGGGTGTTTTGCTATAATCAGGTATTCTGAAAACCTTTGAGGTGCACACATGAGCAACCCTTATGCGATCCTTTTTGAACCCGTGCAGATCGGGCCGGTGACGGCGCCCAATCGTTTTTACCAGGTGCCGCACTGCAATGGGATGGGCTACGGCTTTCCAAGCAGTCTGGCGGCCATGCGGGGAGTGAAGGCCGAGGGTGGCTGGGGGGTAGTGTGTACCGAGGAGACCGAGATGCATTACACCAGCGACCTGTCTCCCAACTTTGAGGGCCGTATGTGGGATGACGGCGATATCCCGGCGATGGCCAAGATGGTGGATGCCGTCCATGCACATGGCGGGCTGGCGGGGATCGAGCTGGTTTATAGTGGGCAGCATGCCCGTAACAATTACACTCGGGCAGTTGCATTTGGGGTGGATTCGTTCAGCGTGCCGGAGTATTTCCCTGCCCAGACGCGCATGCGCTGACAAGGAAGCCCTGCGCACCCTGCGCAGTTGGCACCGCAAAGCAGCCATCCGGGCCAAACAGGCCGGCTTCGATATCATTTACTGCTATGCCGGGCATACTCTGTCGATTGCCATGTTCATGCTCCTCAAGCGTTACAACCAGCGCACCGATGAGTACGGCGGGGGCTTGGAGAACCGCACCCGCCTGCTGCGTGAGCTGCTGGAGGATACCCACGAGGCAGTTGGGGATACCTGTGCCGTGGCGCTGCGTCTGGCGGTGGATGAACTGCTTGGCCCTGCCGGGCTGACCCATGACGGTGAGGGACAGGAGATCGTGGCGATGCTGGCCGAGATGCCCGACCTGTGGGATGTGAACGTGAGCAACTGGAGCAATGACTCCGGCCCTTCCCGCTTCATGAAAGAGGGCTACCAGGAGAAGTATATCTCATTCGTCAAGGGGCTGACGAGCAAGCCGGTGGTCGGGGTGGGACGTTATACCTCGCCCGAGGCGATGGTCTCAGCCATCCAGCGCGGGGTGATGGACCTGATCGGATCGGCGCGGCCCTCGATCGCCGATCCCTTCCTGCCGCAGAAGATCAAAGAGGGACGGGTGGAGGATATCCGCGAGTGCATCGGCTGTAATATCTGTGCCAGCGCCGATAATGTCGGCATCCCGATCCGCTGCACGCAGAACCCGACGATGGGCGAGGAGTGGCGGCGCAACTGGCACCCGGAACGGATTCCGGCAAAGAAGACCGAGAAAGCTGTGCTGGTGGTGGGGGCCGGGCCAGCCGGGCTGGAATGCGCCCGCGCCCTGGGTCAACGGGGATATGAGGTCACAGTGACCGAAGCGGGGCGTGAACCTGGCGGACGGGTGATCCGTGAGGCAGCCCTGCCCGGGCTGAGCGAGTGGCGGCGGGTGGTAGATTGGCGTTTGACCCAGATCGACAAGCTGCCTAATGTAACAATCTACCCCGGAAGCGAGATGAGCGCCGCCGATGTGCTTGAATCCGGCATCCGGGATGTGATTGTGGCGACTGGCTGCATCTGGCGCTGTGACGGTGTCGGGCGCACGCTGTTAGCGCCAATACCCGGCTGGGAGGGAGAGCAGGTTTACTCCCCGGATGACTTGATGGCGGGTAATCTCCCCTACTGGGAAGGTGCTGGTATATGACGATGATCACTATTACATGGGCAGCTTGCTGGCAGAGCTGCTGGCGGGGAATGGCTGCCAGATGACGATGGTCACGCCGGGGCATTCGATCTCAGCCTGGTCGGACTATACCCTGGAGCAGCCGCACATCATCCGCAAGCTGAAGCGCCTGGGGGTGGAGATGCATACCCACACCCATCTGACCCGGATCGAGCCGGGCCGGGTGGAGATTGCAGCATGACTATCAGAGTGAGATCGGACTGGCTGGAGGCTGACGCGGTGGTGCTGGTCAGCAACCGGATCCCCAATGACAGCCTGTACCGGGAGTTGAAACCCGCCCTGGCGGCGGGGAAACTGGATTCTCTGCGGGTGATTGGGGATGCCGAAGCGCCCAATATCATCGCCAATGCGGTCTTCTCCGGGCACCTGGCGGCCCAGGAGTTTGACGAGGTGGTCGATCCGGATGTGCCTAATTTCAAGCGGGAACGGGTGGGATGGGAAGGACCCCAAAACTAGGATTTATTTTTGGGGAGTGGGAGATTATCTTTAGAGAACGAATATAAATAGAATGGCAACAACTATCCAATATAGTCCAAGAAAAATTAGCAGTTGGAGCCCGAGTGAATATTGGTATTTCCCTTGCCTTAGCATGCGTTCTGGATCAGTGAGAGTTTCGAGTATTGCACCATATTCGAGAGCAGTCTTCCATTTCCTGTAGAAATTTAGTGTGAATTTTATCATTCCATGGCAGATTCTCTTCTCCCGCCATTACGCATTCTTTTCTCCTTCCTCTCATTATCCATATACCAAAGATGATCAGAAAGGCACTTGTTAGAATTCCGCTAATCATATAAACTCGATTTGTTTCAGGATCATTCCTCCTTCTTCCGTACCTTCAATCTCAGCCCCTCCACCTCGACCACCTCAACCTCATCCCCTTCTTCCACGGCGGGGCTGTCGGGGGCCAGTTCGGCGGTCCATAAGCTCGCTGGCGAGATGGACTTTGCCGGGCTGGTGAGGGGCGATCGGGGTGCGGGCGCGGCCGGTCTGCCCGATGAGCGAGGATCCCCCCGTGCGGGCTGGCTGGCGTTGGGCTTTGATTGCAAAGGCCATCGCGGTGAGGAATACCCCGGCAGTCAGCACGCCCGTCACCACCACCAGGGGGACGCTGACCCGGAAGAAAGAAGGCGTATTGGAGGAATTGAACAGCAGCAGCCCCCCGGCGATGAACGATCCCACTCCGGCGATGCTCAGAGCGCCGTGGGTTGGCGCTTTGATATCCAGGAAGAAGAGCACGAAGGCGGTGCCGATGAAGATCAGCCCAAACCAGTTGACCGGCAGGAATCCGAGGCCGTAGGCGGCCAGCGAGAGGCTGACCACGCCGAGAAAACCGGCCACCCAGCCGCCCGGGCTGCCGATCTCGATGATGATCGCCTGCACGCCGACGGAGAGCAGCAGGAAGACGATATTGGGGTTGGTCAGGATGGTGAGCAGTTCTTCGATCAAGGTCAGGGAGAATTCTTCCACCTGGAGGTAGGCGGTCTCCAGGGTGACCGGGCCGGCCACTGTCTCGGCGGTCTGCCCATCCAGCTGGCGCAGCAGGTCGGGGACATCCTCGGCGATGAACTGCACCATCCCAATCTCCAGCGCTTCACCGGCGGAAACCGCGGTGGCGTTCTCGACGGTGTCCTCGGCGAGGGCGATTGCTTCGGGGGAGAGGCGGCCCTCGGTGATCGAGCGGATCTGGGCCTTGATGATCTCCTTGACCTTGGTCTCCAGCGTTTCGTTGATGTCGCCGCCCTCCAGGTCCACCGGGGAGGCGGCCCCGATGGCGGTCTCCGGGGCCATGGCGGAGAAATGCCCGGCCAGGGTGATGACTGTGCCGGCGCTGCCGGCCAGTGCGCCGCGCGGGGCGACGTACACCACCACCGGCACCGGGCTCTGGCGGATCGCCTCAACCATGCGGGACATCAGGTCGACCGCACCGCCGGGGGTATTTAGCTTGAGGATCACCAGGGCGGCGTTTTGGCTCTCGGCTTCGGCCAGGCCGCGCTCCAGGTACTCGGCCAGGGAAGGGGTCAGCGCGCCGTCAATCTCCAGCACCAGCACGGTGGGGGTATCGGCCTGGGCTTGGTCACATTCAGCAGGCTGGCAGCCAGGACAGGATGAGCAGAATTAGCGAGAATGGTGATCCGGGTGGGTTCATATTTCCTTATTGCATCGTAGTTCAGCCTACGGCTGAACGTCAGTTTCCAATGCCGGGAGGGACTGGAGGTACACCAGGATGGCGCTGAGTTCTTCATCGGAAAGGTTGTTGTACTCCTTCCAGGGCATGAATTCGGGGTCCAGCTGGCGGCCGTAGGGGGTCATGCCGGTGCGCATCGTGGTGATGAATTCCTCTGGCGCTCCAGAAGGCAACCGTGCCGCCGGGGGTGATATTGGGTCCGGGCGGGGATCCGGGTACCGGGCTTTCGCCGCCGGAGAGGTTGGGGCCGTGGCAGTTGTCACAGTCACCGACCCGCACCATGTACTGCCCGTATGCTACAGAAATGCCCGGCGCTTGGCTGGGCGGGGATCTGATCGTGGGGGATGTGTTCGGCGGGGAAGACATCGCCAAAAGCACCGATGCTGACCAGGATGTAGGCCAGGGGCTTGAGGTTGGTGGGGGAGACCGGATTATCCACCGCAGGAACGGATTTGAGGTAAGCGATCAGGGCGCCGAGGTCTTCATCGTTCATGTAGTAGAAGGCGTCGGAGGGCATGCCCATCAGCGGGGTGTTGTCCGGGGCGATACCGTGCCGCAGGGCACGCACCCAGTCTGTATCGGTGTAATAGAGCGCCAACCCCGCCCGCACCGCTGGTCAGGTTGGGAGAGCCGATCACGCCGATAGCGTCATCTTCGATCAGTGGCCGCCCGGAGAGGTCCGGGGCGTGGCAGTTGGTGCACAGGGTTTCGAGCCCATTTTTCGCCGAGCCTGCAGGGCTTCGGGTCTGGTGGGAATCTCCAGCGGCACGGGCTTCGACGAAATCGAACTGCTGCTCAAAGCGCGCTTTGCCAGTGAAGTACAGGATGGCGATGCCCAACAGCAGAGAGCGCAACCAGGCCGCCCAGAACCTTGAGCATGATGTTCAGAATCTTTTTCATACCTTTCCTCCGATTATTCGTTCCCGAAAATTATTTGTATCACTGTTGGGAGCGGATGTTGCTGCTTGACCCTTTGACCCGCTCAAGGTAGAATTTAACCCGCTCAAATGAGCGAGACACTCACAAGTAGTGGTTGCGGGCGTCGCCAAGTGGTAAGGCATCAGCCTTCCAAGCTGACATTCACGGGTTCGAATCCCGTCGCCCGCTCTGGATGTTCAAATGGTCAGGTTTCCCCTGGCCATTTTGTTTGGATATTGAGGGGATATTTTCTTTCCCGGTCCCCTATCTCCCGCTTTTGGAGGCAATCAGGATCTTGTAATTGTCCTGGTTGCTTTTCAGGTTTTCGAGCTTTGGATAATGC
>CAVROH010000026.1:0-16797 GCA_963722735.1 uncultured Chloroflexia bacterium | reverse complement strand
CCGATACCCCCACGAGGCGTTGGTCAGAGACAGCACAAAGCTCTCCCCCGTGCCCAGGCTCAATCCCACCGGCTTGAAGTAAAAACTGCTGCCACGAAAAATACAAAACCCACTTTTGTGGGGTTCAAAACCAACATTGATCGCAATCTCTCAGTCCCCCTCCGGGCGGGCTTTGTGCGCCGAATCATCGGTGCTTCTCGATGATCTGGTTGCGAATTTATTCGCCAAGCCCCACTCAGGATGAGGGATTATCAGTCTCGGGATTCTACCAACAACCAATAGTAAGATCATTCACCAATTCTTCCCCTATCTGCGTCCATCTGTGTTTATCCGTGGTTAAGTTGCCTTTCACTTCACCTTTGGCAGCTTCACACTCTTCAGGATCTCCCTGAGCACATCATCGGGATTGACGCCCTCTGCCTGGGCTTCAAAGTTCAGGATCAGGCGGTGGCGCAGGGCGGGATAGATCACCTTGCGGACATCTTCGATCGAGACCGCCTTGCGGTTATCCAGCAGGGCCTCGACCTTGCCGCCCCAGATCAGTGCCTGCAGGCCGCGCGGACTGGCCCCCACGCGCAGATTGCGCTTGACGATTGGGAGGGCATCTTCCTGAACTGGCTGGGTAGCGCCCACCAGTTTGGCGGCATAGCGGAAGACCGGATCGGAGACCGGCACCTGGCGGGTGAGACTTCTGCATCACTTCCAGCACCTTGCCGGAGGAGACCCGTTCCACCTTGGGGATCGAAGCGCCGGTCGTGCGGCGAGCGATCTCCACCAGGTCATTCTCATCCGGATAAGGCACATACAGCTTGTACAGGAAGCGGTCTAGCTGCGCTTCGGGCAGCGGATAGGTGCCCTCCATCTCGATCGGATTCTGGGTGGCGAGAACGAAGAACGGACTGGGCAGATCGTAGGTTGGCCGGCGATGGTCACCCGCCCCTCCTGCATCGCCTCCAGCAGGGCAGACTGGGTGCGCGGCGCAGCCCGGTTGATCTCGTCGGCAAGCACCAGGTTGGCAAAGATCGGCCCTTTCTCAAATTTGAAGCCGCGGCTGCCATCCTCCTGGGTGGTTAGGATCATCGTCCCCAGGATATCGGCGGGCATCAGGTCCGGGGTAAACTGGATGCGGGCATACGAGCAGGCCAGCACCTCGGAGAGGGTCTGGATCAGGATCGTCTTGCCCAACCCGGGGACGCCTTCCAGCAGCGCATTGCCGCCGGCCAGCAAGGTCACCAGCAGGTCATGCACCAGCGCCTTCTGCCCGACAATGAAGCGGGAGAGCTGGTTCTCTATCGCTGCAGCAACCTGGCGGTACTGCTCAACAGTCAGTTTTCGGGTTTCTCCGTTTTCCATGTTTCGCTCCTGACTATCACCAACACTTGATGAACTATGGCGAATTCCCCATGATACTGAACTCCCAGTCATAGGCTGAATAGTCACGGCCTGCGCCAGGGCATCCACCAGCGGCGGACGGCGATCTCCATCGGCCAGGATACCAACAATAATCCTATCAGAATTTCGAATCCCCAACCCAATTCCGGGCGGTCGGATTCTGCTGCCAATCCACTTTCCAGGGGGATCTCCTCGGCGGCGGTTTGTCTGTCCATTCTTGTATGCGCCTTACCTACCGCGGCGCTTCAAACTGCCACTCCACCGGGTAATTGACCGCAAAGGGCACCAGGATCTGGTGCTTCGTACCCCGCCGGTGGTGTAATGGATCACGCCGCTGTATGCGCCGTCCGGGGGTCTGGGAATCACCGCCTGGTAGCGGGAGACGCCCACCTGGTATGGCAGCCACTTCCACCATACGCCCATCTGCACCGGGCATCAGGAAGCGCAGCGATCCAGCCTCCAGCGCCTGCCTGTCTGCCTGGGTGAGTTGAAGATCAACGATCACCTGTCGATGCTTCATGGTCACATCCACGTCCGGCTCACCGATCGAGGGATCAGGCAGGGTGTACTGGATCAACTGGAACCAGAATTTTCCCAGATCATCCCATTTCTCAAACTTCGGGCAGCCATTCCTCGCCCACATCCCCCATCCAGGCGGCAGTATGACCCAGTCCCACCTGCCAGACAGACAGCAGCGGGTCCTCGAAGTTGCCGGAGAGGAGGATATCCTCGGCCCCCAGGGCGGATTTGCTCTGCACGGCGATATAACTCTCCAGCGCCAGGGCTTCCGCATCCAGGGTGATGCCGGACAAAACCGGGTGGTTTTCAGTCCCCAGGATCAGATTGGTGCGCCCCTCCTGCAGGTTGGCGGTCTGCACCGCCCGGCTCTCATCAACCATCACGGTGGAAGGTCAATCGGCTCGAGCACATAATAAAAGCGCCCGCCGCCAGCATCGGCTATCGCGGAGAGAGTCTCGGGGTCGCTTTCGCGTCCCAGCGCAATTGTAGAGATGGTGATCCCCCGATCGCGGGCCTGCTGGACCAGGCGCATCAAATTCATGCCCCGAGCCGTCCCCGCTGACCCCATCGGACATCAGCAGGATATGGAGATACTCCGTGGAGGGCTGAGTGGAGAGTTGGCGATGGCCTCTTCCAGGCCGAGATACATATTCGTACCGCCGATCGCCTCGATCTGGCTGACTTTGTCCTGGGCGGAACGCAGCACCAGCCCATCCCCGACCGGCGCCGAGGCACATCCCAGGTGTAACTCATTGGCAAAAGTGAGCACGCCGATATAATCGTCCGGGCGCAGGGTCTCGATCGCCCGGGCGGCGGCTTCGCGGGTCAACTCTATCGGGGCAATATCCGAATCCCGGTCACCGGCCATACTGCCGGAGCGGTCCAGCACCATCAGGAAGGTCAGCGGCACCCGCTGGACACGCGTCGGCGGGGTCAGGGTCACCGGCAGGAGTGGCTCCAGCGGGGTATTCTGGTACCCTCCCAGGGAGAAGCTGTTGTTGCCGCCCAGGAACATTGCCGACTTGCCCCGCTGGAGGATATGGTATTCCAGGGCGCGCATCTGCTCCAGATCCAGGTCCTGGGCGAGGATATCGTGGATCATCACCACCGGGTAAGGTGCCAAGCGCCTTACCTGGCGGGGGAATTCGCGGGTGGAGATCACCGTCACCGGCAGACCCTTGGCACGCAGACTTTGTGTACAGCTTGCGGGCGTTCTTCTCCGCTGAGGTGACGAAAAGCACATCCTGCTTGGGCAGCACCTCAACCGACTTATAAAACTCTCGTTGTCAGGGAAGGTATCACCCTCTCCCACGATCCGGAATCTGATCGGCAGTACTCCGGGGTCACCAGCTTTGAGGTTGATCTTCACCACCCGGTATCCGGCGCTAAGAGTAAGCGAATCTCCTCGTACCTGATCGCCGATCGTGATCTGTAACGTGGCTTCCCCACCTGACCGGCTGTAAATTGTGACCTCCAGAGCTGAAGGGCGTCTCCGGCCAAACCCGGTCCGGGCCGCGCACGCCGGCAATATATACATCGCCCGGGATAATCTTCCGGCATCCAGAATGACGAATTGCACTGACACGCCCCTATCCCCCTAATTCATGCAGGGCAGCAGTGATCCTTTTTCTTCGGGGATCTGCCCATCGGTGGCAATCAGGATACTCCCCCCAGTGCCGGACAATCGCTCCCCGGCAATCTGCAACGCATCCTCCAGATCGCTGCCAGCCGAATCCACTTGCGGCCAATCCGTCCGAGAGCAGGTAATCCACCTCCGCTCCAAATACGATCACCTCACGGTTCTCGCCAGCCGCCTGCCAGGTCTCGGCAAACACCTGGGCCACCTTGCTGGAAATCTCTGAAATGCTGTCGGAGACATCCACCAGCATGATCTGGCGCTCGATCCCATCCTCTTCCGGATTGCGGCTTCCAACGGCGATGGCGGCCAAAACCAGCAGGAAGAATGCCAAGCGGATCAGCAAGCTGGGCAGCCAGCGCAGACGCAGACGGTTAGCCAGAATAGAGGAACCCGGCGGTACCGAACAACAGCAGCAGGAGCAGCAGCCAGGTACTCATCGCCAGGCCCTCCAGGCTTCGATCAACAGGAGCAGCACCGCAGCAGCCCACAGCCAGGGACCGAGATCGACTTCCACCAACTGCCATTCCCGATCAGCTTCCTCTCCAGAGGTGGTGAATTCGTCGCGCCACTCCTGAGGGGCGATATCACTCTCCACCGCTTCCCCCAGATTGACCCCGAATACGGATCCGCGCACCACCGCCGAGCGGATCGGTGGCTTCGAACTGGTACAGCCCGGGCTCTGATCAGCACGAATCGGTGGGCTTCTTCTCCCAGCAACTCACCGGAGGGCGCTTTGATCGAGTAACTCGCCAGACGGCAGGGTGATCCTGTCACCGACCAGATACGAGGGCTGGGGGGTGAAATCCCGTGACAGGGTGACAAAGCGAGAAAGCAGGATCGGAAAAGCCGGGTGCTTGGTGAAATTCCCGGCATCCAGCAGCGGGGCAAACAGGTAAACATCGCTCTCCAGCGTTTGCTGGTGGAGGATAAACGGGAGATTCACCAGAGCGAGGCTAATCTCTCAAAATCTATTACCTCCGAGAGCACTGAGGCGTACTCCCAGCGCACACTCTCCAACCCGGCACCTGCCAGGATAGTCTCCGGGTGCAACTCAATTTGCCCTCAACCCTCACTGGCAGTCCGATCGAGATTACCCCGGTAGTCGGCGGCGGATCGAAAATAAGCACGGTGGCATTAGGCCATGTGGACGGCACCACCCCGCGATAGATAACCAGATCATAGGTACCGTCATCCACAAATGAGGCGTGGGGAGAATATTTTCAGGGCGGTGCTGGGAATCGTCGAGATGGCTTTATCCAGCGGGTAGGGATTATCCGCTACCACCGCCACCCGCACCGAACGGCTGTTTGAGACACCCAGCACAGCGAGATCATCAGCGGGCATGTCATCCGTCCCCAGCAGACGCACAGAAACGCTCCCGCTCACGCCGGTAAGGTAATGGTCTGGGCGGTGATGCTTCCGGCGGCAGCGCCAGCACCTGGGTCTGCACCGATTTGCCATCCACCGCTACCTCGATCTCGCGGGTCACCTGATCATACGCTGTAATTGGCAATCCGGAAGAACAGATCGGATTGGGGCTTGACCACCATCCTCCAGAGCCAGATCCAGCACCGCCTGGTTGTTGCCCCCCTCCCCCACGAAGCGCCAGTCGATCTCAAGTGGGAAATCGTCCAGCGGGGGAAGTGCGAAAGCCCCGTCTGTGATCACAGTAACCACCTGGGGAATCTGCGGATCGGCGAGGCTGGCGGCAATCGACAACGCAGCGCGCAGGTCCTCCCCGCTGCCCGTCGGGGCCAGACTGGCTAACCAGATCTGGCCAGGCCGTCCCCCTCCTCCCCGGTACTGGCGCCGACAATCTCGACCTCCCCGCCAAAGGTGATCACCACAGATTCTGGGTTTTGGGGCCGGCCGCGTTGACCAGACCGGCAGCGATCTGTTTGGCATTGCAAAGCGGGTCGAGCTGCCATCCAGGGCCAGCATACTGCCAGAATCATCCAGCAGGATGATCTGCTGTGTTCTCCGGTACCCAGGGCAGGCAATTTCACCACCGGGCGGGTCAGGGCAAGGGTCAGCAGCAGGGCGATCAGCAGATCAAGGAGCAGCAGCCAGGAGATGTGCAGGAAGCTGATTTTGCGTCCCTGAAATTTCTCATCCAGGAAGCGCCATAGGAACATACTGGAAACGATCACCCGGCGCTGGCGTTCAAAATGCCAGTGCAGGGCGATGATCGCCGGCAGGCTGAGCAGCCCCAGAAAAGCCCACGGGTGGAGGAAACTCATAGCGGGATCAGCACCTGCCTTTCCCGCAGGAACGGCAAGATTTCCTTATCCAGTGACCAATCGGTGTTGATCAGATGATAGAAGGCGTGATGTTCGACCGCAGTGGTCTCCAACTGATCCTGCCAGGTCTCCATGCGCTGCTTATACTTGCGGATAGCCTCATTGGAGAGGTCATAATTCATCAGGCGGCCGGTCTCACTGTCCTCCAGCACATAAGAGCCGCGGATCTCCGGGGAAATCTCGGCGGGGTGCAGTAAATGGAGGATATTGACCCACCACTTTGGCGCCGGGACGGAAGAAAGCACCTCACCCAAGTCACCAGGTTCCAGCAGGTCGGAGAGGATGAAGACCACGCCGCCGCGGGAGACCTTTTGTGCCAGGGTCTGTATGGCGCTGCCCAGGTCGGACTGACCGCCGTACTCGCAGTCTGTCCCAGATAGCGGGCAAAACAGGTTAAGTGTCCTTTGCCGCTGGCGGGGCCGAAATCGGGGTTATTGTGTCTCGCCATAGGGATGCACGTACAGGCGGTCACCGTTCTGCAGGGCGGCATATCCCAGGGCGGCCGCCAGAGAGAGCTGGGCATTCCGTTTGGGAGTCTTGCCCCACAACATTGAGGCGGAAGTATCCAGCAGCAGATAGACGATCACATCCTTGGGCATCTCCCCCTGGCGGATGAAGACCTGATCCTGGCGGGCGGAGGCCTGCCAATCCACGAAGCGGATATCGTCGCCAGGGACATACATGCGGTGCTCGCGGAACTCGATCGCCGGCTTGCGCCGGTTAGAGACCCGTCCCCCGGCACGGTCCCCGCGCAAGGCGCGGCTGCCGCGGATCTGGAGGCGCTCCAGCTGGCGCACAGATTCCGGGCTGAGCCGGCGGCCGTTTCCGCCTCCTCTTCCAGGCGCAGAGAACAGCTTGGGAATGGCCTGCACCACCCGGTTAGTCAGGCGAAAAATACGACGAAACCACATCTGTATCTTCCATAGGAACTTCGTAGGACTGCACGCCGCCATCCGCGCCGGTAACGGTGACGGAGGAATCGGTGGCAGATGAATCTTCGATAGGTAAAAAATCTACCGATCGCTGGAAATTACCGGCAGGTCGGCGGGGTCAATATCCGAAGAGGAAGGCAGCAATTGCCCACCCGGCTGCCAATCGGCAATCGTGATGCAGCTCTGCTGCATGGCGAACTGGTCGCATCAGCACAGAAAGCCCATCCAACCGCTCGGCCATCTCCGCCGGAGTGCCACCCAGCAAGGCAGACGCCGCGCTGGCAAACATGGGCGGAAAATCCCGACTGATCGATCTGCTGGAACTGGACAGAGGTCTCTAAAAATTGAGCGGAGAGCAGCAGGCGGGTATCAGGAGAATAATCCATGATCTTTCCCGCCATCACGCTGAACTCATCAGCGGCGGTGGTGTAATCCGGCAGACGCAATGCCTCACTCAGCGCCAGTGTCGCCGATCCACAGCACAGGCGCTCACCCAAATGGGAGAGCAGATCCTGGGTCTGCTGCCAGACGGCCTGGTCCAGCAGCAAGGTCGGGTCGCACAGGGGATCAAAGGTCATCCCCGCGCTGTCATGCTTCCTCATCACCAGAATCCTCCTCATCCGGTTCCCTCTCATCTTCCCGGGAATTCCACTCTGGAAGATGTCCCTGGCTCTGCGGTTCGGAGGACACTGGAGGCAGGAAGCTCAACCCGGTGGCAAATGGGAGGCGGTCGATGCTGCCAATCCCAGCAAGATAAATAATCATCAACAGGATCAACACCACAAAGGTGGACTCGATCTCACGGCGGAACTTTCCGCTCCGTCCGGTGATCTTGCGGCGGAGTTTGGGGAAATCACTAACCGCCTCGCTTTCCAGCAGCATGATGGTGCCTGGGTCTTGATCAGCGCCCTCACCCAATTGGGAGATCCGCTCGAAGACAGTGAAAAGCTGCTCGTCGAAGCCGAAGGCCCGGTCCACCCGCCAGATGAAAGCCCGGCTGGCTTTGAGATAGCGCAGCATCGAGAGCAGGATCAGGATCGATGTGGAGGCAGCATAAACGATCCAGCGCTCCTGATGGGGGAACCAACCCCATAACTCATGCGATCCCCAGCAAAAGATATACACCGCCCCGCCGAGCCAGGCAGCCCGCAGCACCATCAAGACGAACTTCTGCACGAAGGCAGTACGGAACAGGCGGCGCACCTCATTGAGGAATTTCTCGGCGTTCACAGCAAATCCTCCGCCCCGACCTCACGGCGCAGGGCTGCCCGCAGCCGCCGGTAGATGAAGAAGGCGCAAATGGCGATCCCTACGATCGTAACCCATTGGACAATCTCCTGGCTGCCGATCCCCAGCAGCATGAGGGCAAACTGCACCTTTTGGGTGCCGTCGCTGTCGCCCAACTCACTCAGGCGCTGACCGATGCGGATCAGTTGTTCTGTGCGGATCGGGTCCAGGGGGGTGGCATCGTCCTGGATCTTCTCCACTTCGCCGCGCAGCACCAGCACTTCCTGACAGACCTGGCGATAGATTTCGATCTCAGTATTGCGGCGGGAATCGCCCAATTCTGCATAGAGGGCGAGGGCTTGCTCGGCATCATCCAACCCGCTCTGGAAATTCCCATTGAGGATCGCCTGCCGGGAGGACAAAGCCAATGCACCCGCCTGAACGCCTTTCTGCCTGCGTCAAGCAGCAGTTGGTCGGCGGCATCAATCTTCTGCTTCTCGCCGAACAATTCGATCAGCGGCATGGCAGCTTTCAGCTTCGCCTGGGCATCTGTATAGGCCCCTCCGGCAATCAACTCCTCGAACTGGGTCAAGTCATAATCATGAATCACATTGGCCTGCCAGCGCTCCTCGACATAGATAGGGAAGTAACGCACCCACTTTTCCTGCAAATCCTGAAAATTGTAGCTGTACACATCCAGGATCGCCTGGCGGTAGCCCTGCACCTGGGGAATCCGCTCCAGGAAAGCCACGTACTGGTCCCAGCCATAGACGTCGATCAGGAAGGCGACCAGCGAGGTCTGCTGAAGGAGGTTGAGATCGTCCGAGGCGGGGGTATCCTCCTCGAGCAGACGCTGCCAGCCCCGGTCTGGGGCGGTGATGCTGCCAGCTGCCTGGTAACGGGACTGGAATGTATCGGCAGGATCCTCAAAATAACCGCCCATCCCCTGCAGCAAGCCGGGAGGAGCTTCTCCATCCGAGATCATCTCGCCATACAGCACAGCGATCTGATGACGCAGGGCATTTACAGCGTGGGTCTGCCACATCGTCTGGCGGTAGAAGATCGTACTGGCGATCAGGGCAATCTCCCGACTGCCAATATGGGAATGCACATCCCGATCACTAATGGTGGGGGCGAAGGCATTCAAACAATAATATTCATTCTCTGTGGGATAGATCCGGATGGTGATTGGGGTGGTCAACGGTTGGCCGAAAGCCTGTTCGAACTTCTGCAATTCAGACTCGATCACCGGGGCATAGCTTTTCTCAATCTCCTCGGCAAGTGACACATGGCTGGCAGTGTAGAGGATCACGAATGAAGTCGTCTGCTTCTGCTTCCAGTTCAATTCGGGGCAGGAATCCTGTGACGGGGCGGCGGCATGCACAGAGCCAACGCTGAACAGCAGCCACGCGGCGAAGAAAACCCCCTGAATTGCCAGATTGGTCCACTTGCGCGGTTTGGTTGAAATCACAACAGAATCTTAGCACAAACCCTGCAGGGCTGCATGACCCAAAATACCTGTTTTTGATTAGGATACGTAAGCTCAGGCAAAATCAAACCCTTTCATGCCAACTATCCCTGATTTGTGCTAGAATCAATGGAATGGAGAACGTGAAAGTACTTGCCACGAATAGAAAAGCCCGGCACGACTACTTCCTGCTGGAGACCTTTGAAGCCGGTCTCGCCCTGCAGGGAAGTGAGATCAAATCCATCCGAGCGGGTCAGGTCAGCATCAAAGAGGCCTATGTGCGCACCGACGGGCAGGAAGCCTGGCTGGTTAACGCGCATGTCGCCCCCTATGACCCTGCCAGTACGGAAAACCATGACCCGCTGCGCAATAAGAAACTGTTGCTCCATAAAAAGGAGATCCAGCAGATTTCCAATGAAGTGCGCACCAAGGGGACCACGATCATCCCTACCCGCCTGTACCTCTCCAATGGGCGCGCCAAGGTAGAGATCGCCATCGCCAGGGGCAAGCGGAACTACGATAAACGCCAGTCGATCAAAGAGCGGGATTCACAGCGTGAGATCGACCGGGCGCTTAGAGATAGATAGTTATGGATGCATACTCAATCGCCGGGATCAACAAGCTGCCAGAAGAAGAAAAGAGAGAGATTTTCGTTCACCTGATCCCGGATGAGCTATTCACCCGCTTTCAACTCCCGGAAGACCTGATCGACAAGGACGGCAACAACCTGCTGGAAATCAAAGGCGAGCCTGGCAAAGGCAGCCTGGAATTCCGCCTGTATCACGAGCACGGCTTCCAGGACCCCCTGCTCTACAGTCATCTGATCGACACGCTGAATGGACAGATCCACGTATTGCTGTACATCATGAATGACCCCCACTCGCCGCGCTTTGATATCGACGTGATGCCCGATGGCACCAGAACAATGTTCGCCACCCAGCAGCGCAACCTGGAGGCCGAGCTGGCCGCCATGGAAGCTGGTTTACTCCCCGGACAGATCCGCTCAGGGCTGAACATCCTCAAAGATGCGGTCTCCTCTTTCGAGAGATTTGTGGAATACCTGGGCCATAACCTGTATTTCAACCAGCCGTTGTATTATCACAACGCGATCATCTTTGAACGCTATGGATTCAACTACCAATCCGGCAAGCGGCGCATGGCAGAGATCCACCGCCGGTTTATGGAAGATGACTCTGTGATCCGCAAGCTGGACAGCAGCCCATTCCGAAGCCGGGAGGCGCAGACCAGCATCTTCCACCGCTCATGGGCAATCCACGACGGTATTCTGGGAGAGCACTTTCCCCACATATCACAATGTACAAAGCGCTGGGCAAGAATGGCCAACATCAACACCGCGCCTGGAATCCACTGGTAAATCAACATGATAAATAGCCCAATCCTCGCCACCGTACTGACATTTGTCGCTGCCCTGGCTTGGCTGCGATTGATCGATTTCTTTGCCCACCGCGGCTGGCTGGAAACCAAACTCAGCCGCAAGATCATCCACATCGGCACCGGCCCAATCTTCGTGCTCTGCTGGCTGCTGTTCCCTGATGTACCCAGCTCGCCGATACCTGGCTGCGCTGGTCCCGCTGGCGATCACGGCCCAATTCTTCATGGTTGGCACCGGGCTAATGAAAGACGAAGCCGCTGTGGCGGCGCTCTCCCGCACCGGAGACCGGCGCGAGATCCTGCAGGGGCCGCTATTTTACGGGATCATCTTCGTTCTGATCACAATCTTTTACTGGTACGACTCCCCGATCGGGATCACTGCCCTGATGGCATTATGCGGCGGAGACGGGCTGGCTGATGTGCTTGGCAGGCGGCTTGGGGAAGGTAAAATTACCCTGGGCACCGGGAAAAAGCTGGGTCGGCTCATTGGGGATGTTCGCCGGCAGTTGGCTGCTAACCGTGGGGATCTTTGCGATCCTCTTCGGCTGCAGGTCTGGGCGGATTCTCCCTAGGCAGCCTGCTGCTGCCGGTAACGATCATCAGCCTGGCAGTGACGGTGATCGAATCGCTGCCAATCAGGGAGATTGACAACATCACGATTACGATCACTGCCCTGATCCTGGGGCATTTCCTCTTCTAACCGACAATATCCCGAAGAAGACCCTAAGGATTCGAGAAATGATCAAAATTGATGGCAAGAACCTGACGATCGAACAAGTGGTGGAGGTCGCCACCTGCGGGACAGAAGTCAGCCATTGCTGCCGAGGCGAAACCCCATATTCACCAGGCCCATGAATGGGTGCGGGAGATCAGCCGGGGCGACACGCCAGTCTATGGGATCAATACCGGATTTGGGATCTTTTCCGACCAGTCGATCACCCACTCCCAGATCGCCAAACTGAACCGGAATCTGATCCTGAGCCATGCGGTCGGCACCGGGCCAGATTTCTCGCCAGAGATCACCCGGGCGGCAATCCTGATCCGGAGTAATACCCTGGCCCATGGGCATTCCGGAATCCGGCTGGAAGTGATCGAAAATCTGCTGGCATTATTGAATAAAAATGTGACCCCGTGCATCCCATCGCAGGGGTCGCTTGGTTCTTCGGGAGATCTGGCCCCGCTCTCCCACCTCTGCCTGGTGCTGACCACCGATGAAGCTGACCGGGACGAGGATTCTGGCTATGCGCAGTTACAATGGCGAGCGGATGAGCGGCAAAGCCGCCATGGCTGCTGCCGGGATCGAGCGGGTACAGTTAGAGGCCAAAGAGGGCCTGGCGCTGAACAATGGGGCGACCTTCTCAGCTGCTATTGCCGCCCTGACCAGCACTCTGGCAGATACACTGATCCATACCGCCGAGGTAGCCACTGCGGCCAGCCTGGAAGCCCTGCTGGGCGCTTCTGCGGCTTTTGACCCGCGCCTGCATGAAGCCCGCAATCAAATCGGACAGATCGAAGTGGCAGCGCGCATCCGGGCGCTGACGGATGGCAGCACATTGCTGAACGCTGCCGGTCGGGTGCAAGATGCCTACTCCCTGCGCTGCGCGCCGCAGGTACACGGCCCGGTACGCGATACGCTCAACTTTGTATGGCAGATCATCACCCGGGAGATCAATGCCGCCACTGACAACCCTCTGATCTTTGGTCCGGGAGAAGCGATCTCCGGCGGCAATTTCCACGGCGAGGTGATCGGGATGGTGATGGATTACCTCAAGATCGCCCTGTCCGAATTAGGCGCAATCTCCGAGCGGCGCACCTTCCATCTCACCGATGTAAAGATGAACGCCGGGCTGCCCGCCATGCTGGTGGATAACCCGCGAAGCGGCTGGGCTGAACTCCGGGATGATGATGCCGCAATACACCGCCGCCTCGCTGACCCTGGAGAACCAGCACCTCTCCACCCCGGACTCGATCCACTCGCTGCCGACCTCCGGCGGGAAGGAAGACCACAACGCCAACTCGCTGACCGCCGCCCGGCATGCCCAGATGATCACCGAAAATACCGCCCACATCCTGGCAATAGAACTGTATACCGCAATGCGCGCCTTGGATATCCGCATGCGGGATGAGCCGGAATTCCGGATGGGAAAGGGAGTAGGTGCGGCTTATCAACGCATCCGGGAAGCAGTCCCCTACCAACCGGGGGATGCCTGGTGGGCGCCGGAGATCGAGGCAGTTAAAGAGCTGGTACTATCGGGAGAACTAGCCCTAAAGAATTTTTAGCCAAAAATTCGGATTGACGCTAAACTTCAATTCTGATAAAATCGGTAATATTTTACCAATAGACCTGCAAAGGAAACTCAATGGAAACACAGGAAACCACCAAACTGATTACTATGACCGAGACCGCCGCCGAAGCGGTACGCGAACTACTGGAAGACCGCGAGCTGGAAGGCTACGGACTGCGGGTATTCGTGTCCGGAGGCGGCTGCAGCGGATACCAGTACGGCATGTCGCTGGAGAAGGATCTGATCGAGAATGATACCGTGCTGGAACAGCACGGCGTGAAGCTGATGATCGATGATGTTTCTATCCAATATCTGGGCGGCGCCACGGTGGACTTTGTCTCCACTGAGCACGGCAGCGGCTTCCAGATCAATAACCCCAACCCGCTGCCAGCATCCTCCTGCGGGTGCGGCGGGGGCGAAGCCAAAGCCGAAGGTGACTGCAGCTGTGGCGGAAATGGCCACGGTGGCGGTGGTGGATGTGGCTGCGGAAGCTAGATCAGATTAATATTGACAAGAGGGTTCCAAAATTGGAACCCTCTTTTTTATATAACAACCTCACCCCATCAATTGGATAACACTTTGGAATAAAGGGATTGAGGTGCGGTTGGATTCAGGAGATTGCTTCAGTCACCCGTCAAACCAGGCAGACCCCTTCACAATGACACCGATGACACAAAAAGGACGGTTCTGATTGCAACTAGATAAAATGGAGATTCGGCTAATCCCCGCCAGCCTGATGGAACCGCCGGTGCAGCTCCCTCAAATCCGCCACCACCTGATCGGGCTGATACGGCGAGGCTGCCAGATCTTCCCGCTTGGTTTCACCACTGAGCACTAGCACGGTTCCCAGACCGGCCGCACCCAGGGCGATATCGGTATAGAGCCGGTCGCCGACCACCACGATCTCCCCGGCAGCAAACCCGGTCTTCTCCACGATCGCTTCCACAATGGGGGCGTGCGGCTTGCCCACGATCACATCAGCCGCTCGGCCAGTGGAAGCCTCCACCAACGCCATCACCGCACCGATATCGGGGATATAGCCGCCCTCCACAGGGCAATTGATATCCGGATGGGTGGCGATATACGGCAGTCCAGCGCGTACGAAGTCGCACAGTTTAACCAGCTTCTCGTACGTCAGGGTGGTATCGAACCCCAGCACCACAACCTGAGGGTCCTCATCTGTCAGCTCAAAGCCAAAGCAGGAGAACTCCGCCTCCAGCGAAGGCGTCCCCACCAGGTAGATCCGCGCCCCCGGCTGCTGCTTGCTCAGGTAGATGGCAGTGGCTTCCCCGGATGTGAAGATCTTGTCTTGTGGCGTGGGTAGTCCCAACTTTTCCAGTTTGGCGGCATAGTCTGCCCGGGAACAGGATGAATTGTTGGTCAGGAAATAGTACGGGAACCCGATCTGGTCCAGATAGGCAAAAAGGTCCGCCGCACCGGGCAGCAAACGCTCACCCAGATAAACGGTCCCATCCATATCGAATAAAAAACATTTCGCCAACTGAATTTTCTCGATCATTGGTCAAATTATACTCACAAACTTCGCCATCCTTGATAACAGAGGAAACATTCTTTTTTTCATTCCACAATCGAGAAACTGGGCAGCAGGATCGATCATCGAATCCCAAACAAAATCGATCATTGATTGATCTCAAATTAAAAAACTCCCGTCGATTCAGGAGTTTGGAATAGATGCCAAAGGAAAGCTATGCAGACAGACCGGGGGCCAGAAACGCAACCCGTGATATTGGATCAAGGAATAATCGAAACCATGTCCTCACGCCGGATCTGGGTATTAACGGTCCCGGTGATCGAAGCGCGCAAGGTAGTGGTGCCATTGGTCAGGAAGCCCTCGTAGGTCGAGCCTGTTGAAACCACTTCCCAACCGCCAAGCAAAAAGGGTATCGGCCCGCCGGCATGGATCCACTCGCCGTTATATTTGCGTGCCAGGTGGATGTGGCTGTCGGTCGATCGCCCACCCAGACAGGAGGCATGCCCGATGCGCTGGTCCTGATAGACGATCTCTCCTACCTGGATGGTTTCTTCCACCTCAAGGTGCAGGATCAACAGAACCCACCCGGTTTGTTCGCTGCCATCCATATCCAGGTCCAGGACCAGCAACCCGGAGCTTAACCGGGTGACCAATCCTGTGACCGGGGCAAGCACCCAATTATCAGCCGGGACGCAGCGCAATTTTTCCGTGGAGGGCGTGAAGTCGATCGCCGCCTGAGCACCCTGATCTACCCAGGCACCATGCGGGCCGCTGGCAAAGAACCATAGGTCATCGCCCTCAAAGGGGAGCACCATCTCCGGCTGGATGATGGAGGAATTGGGGAAGATAGGCGGGTATTGGGCAGCACGCACCCAGGGATCACCAAACATGCTGGTATACAGGGCGCCAAAACCGGATTGGGGGGCCATGGCAGCTTCCCAGCCTGCCCGGTCATTGATCTTTGCTAAAGAATTGCATCACCGCCACCGTCCCGGCATTCAGGCTGGGGTCAAGTTTCAACTGGCTGCCATCTTTGAAGCTCAGCTCGGTCAACGTTCCATCTCGCCAGCCATAATACCCAATCGAAAGCTGTTGGGCGGCATAGATCAACTGCTTATTCAGGTGTTCATAATTGCCATCATAGTACCCCAGGGGATAAAGTTCCTCGTTTGGAGTGGTAGGGGCTCCAGATACCCAATGGCTATGATATTCCAGAAGGGAAAGCAGCAACCGTGGATTGACCGAGTAGGTCTGGGCAACATACTGGACGATCTCCCAACCCTCAGCATCCTTATAATACGGGACAAAGGCTTCATAGATACTCAGAAGCCCTCCGGCGTTGCTGACATACGCCTGGGTATCAAAATCCTCCGCCGAGGCAGAGAAGATCGCCTCGCTATCGGGGATCAACAACTGGTTAGAGGTTAACTCAGCTTCGATGGTTTTGGGAATATTCAGCAATAATCCGGCAGGCAGCAGCCCCCGGTAGTCAAGCGGCTGGTCACCGAGGATCTGGTGCGGAGAGACCGCAAAGCGGGAAGACAGACTTGCTAGGGTATCTCCCGGGCGGGTAATATAGCTGATCGTGGGATCGGTGGGCTTTTATAACGTGAACGTGGAGAATGTCTCCGGATAAAGATCGCCCTCAGGCACATCTTCCAGGATCGTGCTCACCGCGGAAAGAGGGCTGCGGATATCATCATAAGCGTGCAGGCTTTTCACGATCTCCGCGCTGGTCAAGGAAACGGTGTTCACCAGACTGGCAGCCGCTGGAAGCGGACTTACGCAGCTTGAGCTGGATACCAGCACCAGGAGAGTGATGACCAATAAATATGGTTTGAGCGGATTATGCATCGCGGGCAGATCCTTGAAATCATCGAATTATCTTTGCCAAAGACACCTTTATTGTATTGTGGCTTGTCGCTGGTAACACAAAAATTCCGATGCAATTGGATAGCAATCTATCATGAACCTTACAATTAGATTAACACCCCCAAAGTGGCACAAAATCGCGGATAGCACATTCGGATTTTCCCGGGTTGCAACGGGCGAAACAGTTTCAATCCCCTGAATTAAATTGCACTCGGTGGCGAAGAGAACTTCTTCACCACCGATTGCAATTTTCTGATTTTTTGACAACCTCGAATCACC
>CAVROH010000025.1:0-88054 GCA_963722735.1 uncultured Chloroflexia bacterium | reverse complement strand
ACATTGGTACTATTATTGGGTGAATGGGGGCTAGTTTTCGCCGTAGAGCTTGCGGTGGACGATGCTGAGGGCCCGCACCTGGTCGGCGGCGTGGTAGGAGGAGCGCACCAGCGGGCCGCTCTCGACCCACTTGAAGCCGATCTCGAGCCCGAATTCCTTGAAGTCTTCGAACTCTTCCGGGGTGTAGTAGCGTTCGATCGGCAGGTGCTTTTTGCTGGGCTGCAGGTACTGGCCGATGGTGAGGATATCGACACCCCACTGCGCTGGTCGCGCATCACGGCTTTGACCTCCTCGATCGTCTCGCCCAGGCCGACCATGATGCCGGACTTGGTCAGCACTTCGGGGTCGATCTTCTTGGCGTTGGTCAGGGTGGCGGCGGCCCATTCGTAGTTGTCCTGCGGCTGGACCTGTTTGAAGAGGCGCGGCACGGTCTCGACGTTGTGGTTGAGGATCTCCGGGCGGGCTTCCATCACGATCTGGAGGGCTTCCACGCTGCCTTTGAAATCCGGGATCAGCACCTCGATCGAGCAGCCGGGCTGGACCTTGCGGATCGCCTTGATGACCATCGCGAAGATCGGCGCGCCGCCGTCCTTGCGGTCGTCGCGGTTGACGCTGGTGATCACGGCGTGCTTGAGGTTCATGTTCTTGACGGCCTGGGCGATGCGGAGAGGCTCTTTCCAGTCCAGGGCTTCGGGCTTGCCGTGCTTGATATCGCAGAAACCGCAGGTGCGGGTGCAGACATCGCCGAGCATCAGGAAGGTGGCGGTGCCGGATCCCCAGCACTCGCCCATATTGGGGCACATCGCCTCTTCGCACACGGTGTGCAGCTCTTTGCTGCGCATCAGGGTCTTGAGCTCTTCGTATGTCTCGCCCATCGGGGCGCGCACCCGGATCCAGTCGGGGCGGCGGATGGGGGGGTATTGATCTCTTCGGGGTTTACCCGGTCTCTGGTTGGTTGTTTGGCCATTATATCTCCTTTGAACCCAGTCATTTTACCTGACGTTGGCAGTTCCATCAAACCTTACGCGGCTGATCTTAGAGATTTCTCATACCTGGCAGGGTGATTTATAGCATTAATATTCCTTTAATATAATTCTATTGACAATACTGTGTATAAAATAGTATATTATAACTGTAAGCCACACAAGGCTTGAAAAGGAGTATGACGATGGACGCAGAAAATAAAATCTCTATTCAGACTGATCTCTTAGAGACTTTGCCGTATCCACTGGCAGTCATCGCCACTGCCCTGACGCTGGCAATCGTCTGTGAGAAGATCAGCAGGATAAGGAGCCACTCATGACCGATGAAGAGAAATTCAAAGAACTGCTGGAGCCATATCAGAATGAGTTGCGGCGTGGGTTGATCATCCTGGCGGTCTTGAGCCAGCTGGATGAAGCGCAATATGGCTACTCCCTGATCAAGCAGCTTGGCGAGAAAGGCTTTGAAGTTGACCAGGGCACCCTGTACCCATTGCTCCGCCGCCTGGAAGAGAGGGGGCTGCTGGAATGCGACTGGGTGGTCGATGATTCCCGCCCCAGAAAATACTACCGCATCAACCAGACCGGGAAAGCCATTCTGGCAGAGTTGAAAACCGAATGGGATGCGATGGTGAAAGTGCTAGAAGGAGTATTGTCATGAAATCGGAGTTTGATTATAAAGAATTATTCAAGCAATATGCGGTGGAGTGCGGGCGTTACCTGCCGCGGCGCAAGCGCAAGGATATCCAGATGGAGATTGTCTCCCTGCTGGAAGATGCCCTTGAGGATATCAGCGAAACCGCCGGGCAACAGCCGGATGAGGACATGGCTTTTGAAGTCATGCATTCGTTCGGCCCGCCGATCACCTATGCGGAGAAGTACCGCCGGCATGAGTATCTGGTTGGGCCGGCGATCTTCCCGCTGTTCAAGCCGGTGCTGACCTTTGCCCTGGCGCTGTTCCTGATCCAGTTCTCGTTGGGCTTATCCTTGGCGATCAGGAACGGCGGGTTTGATTTCCTGACCTCGTTCGATAATTTCTTTGATATGGGCTTTCAGATGCTGGGTGTGTTGGTTTTGGTGTTCGCCCTCGTCGAACGCACCACACCTGAAAGCTGGCTGCGTGGCCTTTCAGGGAAATTGAACGCACCTGGGATCCGAAAGGCCTGCTTGCTAATAAGAAAAAGAAAGCGGCAAAGATGAGGGATATCTGGTTTGAGCTGGTCTTCTTCGGCGGGTTTGCGGTCTTCCTGGCCTTCTTCCCGCAATGGGTGGGGGTTGGGGTCAACCGGAATGGCGTCTGGGGCTTTGTCCCTGCCCTCTCGGCGAACTTTGAAATCTACCAGCCATGGATCGTGGCCTACCTGCTGGCCAAGATGGTCTTCAATATCGCCCTTGCCCGGCGTTCCTACTGGGACACGCGAGATGCAGTGGATCGGCATGGGGATTCGGGCGGCTGGCCTTGTGCTCCTGTTTGCATGATGTTTGGGCCGGAGATGTTTGGGATCAACCCTGCCTATATGGCCATCCATAATCCCTCTGCTGCCCTGCGTTGTTGTGGAATCCGGGCTTCCCGAATGGAATACTGGATTCAGCATCTATCTTGGATTCAGTTGGCGATCCAGTTTGTCCTCCTGGTGCGGGATATCTTCAGGCCACCCGGGGACAACGTGAGCTGAAATTTAACCTCCAATAAGCAGTTGAGTTCTCCACGGCAAACACCCGCATCTAATGCGGGTGTTTTGCTATAATCAGGTATCCTGAAAACTTTGAGGTGTACACATGAGCAACCCTTATGCGATCCTTTTTGAACCGGTGCAGATCGGGCCGGTGACGGCGCCCAATCGTTTTTACCAGGTGCCGCACTGCAATGGGATGGGCTACGGCTTTCCAAGCAGTCTGGCGGCCATGCGGGGAGTGAAGGCCGAGGGTGGCTGGGGGGTAGTGTGTACCGAGGAGACCGAGATGCATTACACCAGCGACCTGTCTCCCAACTTTGAGGGCCGTATGTGGGATGACGGCGATATCCCGGCGATGGCCAAGATGGTGGATGCCGTCCATGCACATGGCGGGCTGGCGGGGATCGAGCTGGTTTATAGTGGGCAGCATGCCCGTAACAATTACACTCGGGCAGTTGCATTTGGGGTGGATTCGTTCAGCGTGCCGGAGTATTTCCCTGCCCAGACGCGCATGCCGCTGACAAAGAAGCCCTGCGCACCCTGCGAAGTTGGCACCGCAAAGCAGCCATCAGGGCCAAACAGGCCGGCTTCGATATCATTTATTGCTATGCCGGGCATACTCTGTCGATTGCCATGTTCATGCTCCTAAAACGCTACAATCAGCGCACCGATGAGTACGGCGGGGGCTTGGAGAACCGCACCCGCCTGCTGCGTGAGCTGCTGGAGGATACTCACGAGGCAGTTGGTGATACCTGTGCCGTGGCGCTGCGTCTGGCGGTGGATGAATTGCTCAGCCCCGCCGGGCTGACCCATGACGGTGAGGGGCAGGAGATCGTGGCGATGCTGGCCGAGATGCCCGACTTGTGGGATGTGAACGTGAGCAACTGGAGCAACGACTCTGGGCCGTCCCGGTTCATGAAGGAGGGCTACCAGGAGCAGTATATTTCCTTCGTCAAGGGGCTGACGAGCAAGCCGGTGGTCGGGGTGGGACGCTACACCTCGCCCGAGGCGATGGTCTCGGCTATCCAACGCGGGGTGATGGACCTGATCGGATCGGCGCGGCCATCGATCGCCGATCCCTTCCTGCCGCAGAAGATCAAAGAAGGGCGGGTAGAGGATATCCGCGAGTGCATCGGCTGTAATATCTGTGCCAGCGCCGATAATGTCGGCATCCCGATCCGCTGCACGCAGAACCCGACGATGGGCGAGGAATGGCGGCGGAACTGGCATCCCGAGCGCATCCCGGCGAAGAAGAGCGAGAAAGCTGTGCTGGTGGTGGGGGCCGGACCGGCCGGGTCTGGAATGCGCCCGCGCCCTGGGTCAGCGGGGATATGAGGTCACCGTGACCGAAGCGGGGCGTGAACCTGGCGGGCGGGTGATGCGTGAGGCAGCCCTGCCCGGCTGAGCGAGTGGCGCCGGGTGGTAGACTGGCGTTTGACCCAGATCGACAAGCTGCCTAATGTAACAATCTACCCCGGAAGCAAAATGAGCGCCGCCGATGTGCTCGAATCCGGCATCCGGAATGTGATTGTGGCGACTGGCTGCATCTGGCGCTGTGACGGTGTCGGGCGCACGCTGTTAGCGCCGATCCCCGGCTGGGAGGGGGAGCAGGTTTACTCCCCGGATGACTTGATGGCGGGTAATCTACCCTATGGGAAGGTGCTGGTGTATGACGATGATCACTATTACATGGGCAGCGTGCTGGCAGAGCTGCTGGTGGGGAATGGCTGCCAGATGACGATGGTCACGCCGGGGCATTCGATCGCCGCCTGGTCGGACTATACCCTGGAGCAGCCGCACATCATCCGCAAGCTGAAGCGCCTGGGGGTGGAGATGCATACCCACATCCATCTGACCCAGATCGAGCCGGGCCGGGTAGCAGATGCAGCATGATTATCAGAGTGAGATCGGACTGGCTGGAGGCTGACGCGGTGGTGCTGGTCAGCAATCGGATCCCCAATGATACCCTTTACCGGGAGCTGAAACCCGCCCTGGCGGCGGGGAAACTGGATTCTCTGCGGGTGATTGGGGATGCCGAAGCGCCCAACATCATCGCCAATGCGGTCTTCTCCGGGCACCTGGCAGCCCAGGAGTTTGACGAGGTCGTCGATCCGGATGTGCCTAATTTCCGGCGGGAACGGGTGGGATGGGAGGGACCCCAAAACTAGGATTTATTTTTGGGGAGTGGGAGATTTCTTTAGGGAACGAATATAAATAGAATGGCAACAACTATCCAATATAGTCCAAGAAAAATTAGCAGTTGGAGCCCGAGTGAATATTGGTATTTCCCTTGCCTTACCATGCGTTCTGGATCAGTGAGAGTTTCGAGCATTGCACCATATTCGAGAGCAGTCTTCCATTTCCTGTAGAAATTTAGTGTGAATTTATCATTCCATGGCAGATTCTCTTCTCCGCCATTACGCATTCTTTTCCCTTCCTTCATTATCCATATACCAAAGATGATCAGAAAGGCACTTGTGAAAATTCCGCTAATCATATAAACTCGATTTGTTTCAGGTCATTCCTCCTTCTTCCGTACCTTCAATCTCAATCCCTGCACCTCAACCACTTCGACCTCATCCCCTTCTTCCACGGCGGGGCTGCCAGGGGCTAATTCGGCGGTCCATAATTCACTGGCCAGGTGGACCTTGCCGGTTTGGTGCACGGAGAGCGGAGTGCGGGCGCGGCCGGTCTGCCCGAGGAGCGAGGATCCGCCGGTGCGGGCTGGCTGGCGTTGGGCTTTGATCGCAAAGGCCATTGCCGTGAGAAATACCCCGGCGGTCAGCACGCCTGTCACCACCACCAGGGGGACACTGACGTGGAAGAATGAAGGCGTATTGGAGGAATTGAACAGCAGCAGTCCCCCGGCGATGAACGATCCCACTCCGGCTATAGTCAGAGCGCCGTGGGTCGGCGCTTTGATATCCAGCAAGAAGAGCACGAAGGCGGTGCCGATGAAGATCAGCCCAAACCAGTTGACCGGCAGGAATCCGAGGCCGTAGGCGGCCAACGAGAGGCTGACCACGCCGAGAAAACCTGCCACCCAGCCGCCCGGACTGCCGATCTCGATGATGATCGCCTGCACACCCACGGAGAGCAGCAGGAAGACGATATTGGGATTGGTCAGAATGGTGAGCAGTTCTTCGATAAAGGTCAGCGAGAAATCCTGCACCTGGAGGTAGGCAGTCTCCAGGGTGACCGGGCCGGCCACCGTCTCGGCGGTCTGCCCATCCAGTTGGCGCAGTAGGTCGGTGACATCCTCGGCGATGAACTGCACCATCCCAATCTCCAGCGCTTCACCGGCGGAAACAGCGGTGGCATTCTCGACAGTGTCCTCAGCCAGGGCGACGGCTTCGGGGGAGAGTCGGCCCTCGGTGATCGAGCGGATCTGGGCTTTGATGATCTCCTTGACCTTAGTCTCGAGCGTTTCGTTGATGTCGCTGCCTTCCAGGTCCACCGGGGAGGCGGCCCCAATGGCGGTCTCCGGGGCCATGGCGGAAAAATGCCCGGCGAGGGTGATGACTGTCCCGGCGCTGCCAGCCATTGCGCCGCGCGGGGAGACATACACCACCACCGGCACCGGGCTTTGCCGGATCGCCGCAACCATGCGGGACATCAGATCAACCGCACCGCCGGGGGTATTCAGCTTGAGGATCACCAGGGCGGCAGATTGCTGATCGGCTTCGGTTAGGCCGCGCTCCAGGTATTCGGCCAAGGAGGGCGTCAGAACGCCGTCTATCTCCAGCACCAACGCTGTGGGGGTATCGCTTTGAGCCTGGGCCACAAGCAGATTGGCAGCCAGGAGCAGGACAAGTAGTATTAGGGTAGTGATCCGGGTTATTTTCATTTTGATCTATTCACCATTCTGTAATGCCGGGAGGGACTGCAGATACATCAGGATGGCGCTGAGTTCCTCATCGGAGAGGTTGATGTATTCTTTCCAGGGCATGAAGTCGGGGTCCAACTGGCGGCCGTAGGGGGTCATCCCGGTGCGCATCGTGGTGATGAATTCCTCGGCGCTCCAGAAGGCGACCGTGCCACCAGGGGTGATATTGGGCCCGGGCGGGGATCCGGGGACCGGGCTTTCTCCGCCGGAGAGGTTGGGACCGTGGCAGTTGTTGCAATCACCCACCCTCGCGAGGTACTGGCCGTAGCCCACGGTGATGCCGGGCTTCGGTTGGGGAGGGATCTTGTCATGGGGGATGTGTTCGGCGGGAAAAACATCGCCAAAGGTACCAAGACTCACCAGGATATAGGCCAGGGGCTTGAGATCGGTGGGGGAGACAGGATTATTGACTGCAGGGATGGACTTGAGATAGGCGATCAGAGCGCCAAGGTCTTTATCGTTCATATAATAGAAGGCATCGGAGGGCATCCCCATCAGCGGGGTGTTATCCGGGGCAATCCCGTGGCGCAAGGCTCGCACCCAGTCCTCGTCGGTGTAAGAAGCGCTGACCCCTCCCGCACCGCTGGTCAGGTTAGGAGAACCAATCACGCCAATAGCATCATCCTCGATCAGCGGCCGCCCCGAGAGGTCCGGGGCATGGCAGTTGGTGCACAGGGTCTCGGCCCATTTCTCGCCGAGTTTGATGTTCTCGGCGTCGGTGGGGATCTGGACTGAACGGGCTTCTGACGAGATCAAATTCTGCTCAAAGCGCGCCTGACCGGTGAAGTACAGGATGGCGATGCCGAGGACGGCCAGACCAACCATACCGCCGAGGATCTCGAGCATGATTTTCAATACCTTTTTCATACCTTTCCTCCAGATTATTCGGTTCCCGAAAATTATTTTATCACTTGTTGGGGGCAGATGTTGTGCTTGACCCTTTGACCTGCTCAAGGTAGAATTTAACCCGCTCAAGTATCACAATTGCGGGCGTCGCCAAGTGGTAAGGCATCAGCCTTCCAAGCTGATATTCACGGGTTCGAATCCCGTCGCCCGCTCTGGATGTTCCAATGGTCAGGTTTCCCCTGGCCATTTTGTTTGGATATTGAGGGGATATTTTCTTTCCCGGTCCCCTATCTCCCGCTTTTGGAGGCAATCAGGATCTTGTAATCGTCCTGGTTGCTTTTCAGGTTTTCGAGCTTTGGATAATGCCGGCGGAGGATCGGGGCGTAGTCGTCTTCGAGGAAGACATCGCTGATGCTGCTGTAGAAATCAACTGTCCGGCCCCAGAAATCCTGCCCGTTCCATTAGAATTTGAAGGTTTTGGCAGCGCGCAGATCGGGCCGTCTGATATAGAGCTTGAACAAGACCGCCTTGAGAGGCGAGGGAATGACGGGTCGCAGCTCATCCAGTGCTGCGCGTATTCTGTTGATCTGGCTCATTTGATGAGTCTCCTGAATTTGTGAAGGCGGGGTTTTCAGGATTATACTCTGGATTAGGGTGAGAGGATAACACCAGCCCGCGTCGAATTAAACTTGAAGAACCAATCCATCCGGGTTACAATCTAGAGCGCGAAGCATTGCGCATCAAGAAGGGCCCATAGCTCAATGGCAGAGCACCTGGCTCATAACCGGTCGGTTGTAGGTTCGAATCCTACTGGGCCCACAAAACAAAACCCCCCTTGCGGGGGATTTTTGTTGGAGTTTGTTGGAACAAGAGTGCGTTTTACGAAGCAAAAGGACAGGTTGACCCGAAAGGTCATACCGAATCCTTTACTAAGCTGAGATTATCGCAGGTCTTCTGTTTTGGCGCTAGTTGATTGTCTCACAGCTAACTATGGATACGTCGAAGGCGTCGACATTGCAGATATCATTATGGTTCCCGCCATCAAGACTATCAGCGCCAGCATCACCGGTCAGGGTATCACCCCCGTTCCGTCCTTCAATCGTATCATCTCCGGCGCCGCCGTAGAGATCGTCATCCCCATTGCCACCGTTGATCAGATCATCCCCGTCACCCCCATAGATAAGGTCAGTCTTGTTCCCGCCGGAGATCGTATCTGTCCCTGCGTTCCCGTACATCACGTTATCACCACCTCCGCCGGAGATCGTGTCGTTGCCAGCCCCGCCGACGATGACATCATCGCCGTTATTGCCATCCAGGATATCATCCCCGCCATTCCCGATAATGCAGTCATCGCCGTTGCCCCCAGAGAGATTGTCCGCGCTATCTGTACCGATCAGCAGATCGTTTCCGTTAGATGGTGTGAAACCTGCGATCGAGGTGATCCCATGGTCCCGGCAGATCTGGGGGATGAATTGGGAGGGGTCAACCGTGGCTTGCTGTACATCCACACGCCCGGGATTGATCGTGGCTTGCGTGGCGTATCCGATGACCCAAAATAATATCATTGCTGCAAGCAGTATTTTTAGTGATAAGAAGATAAACCGTTTAGTCCTCATTCGTTCCTTCTGATAAATTTTCTTCTATGATCACCGGAGGTCTGACCCTCAAAAAATGATAAGTTTTTTCTGCAATATGAACGTAGAAATGCTCGTGATCGTTGGCTTCATGCAGCAGTACACTCACCCGGTTCATTTCTGCCATTCTGATCAGGCTCTCCATTGAGTTGACCTCAATCAGATTCTCAAACGCAGGAATTTTATTCACATCAACGATCAGGTCGCTATATTGATATTCCAGAGACTTTCTGTCGTCGGTGTTCATCATTTTTTGGTCATACCAGCGTATACCCCCAACTGCACACCCTGCGATTAGCAGCAGCGCGCCGGAGATATATCGTCCAATCACGATCGGGATATCCATGCCGAGCAGCTTGATTGAGGCATCCTTCTGATCCTCACTGGTCAGAATAAAATCCTCTTTCTGGTTAACAACCTCATCAGCCTGGTACCTGAGCAAGACCTCAGTGGCCGTAAAATTGAACCCGATCGCAGGCATAAAGGAGGATACCTTGAGGGGGACTTCTGAGGCGATCACCCGCACCTCCGGAGTGATACTCAGATAATATGTGCTCCGCTCAACTCCGGTTGCCTTTTTAAGATCATCAATCACACCCTGGACATTGTAAAACCAGACCTTCTCCTTCACGCTGAATTCACCCCCAGTAAATTTGGTGGAAGGCGCCAGCTCGATTACCTTGCGCCATCCGGATTCATCGGAGATCTCCAGCATCAGGCGGTACTCGCCATCCATATTATTTGATCACTCCCGACAAGGGCATACTCAAAGGAGATCTCCAGATAATTGGAAACCTGGCGGAATATCGGCTCGCCTGTCTGGGCAAAACCAGCATCGTAGACACTGGTGGGCGCTGGGGAAGTGTAGCCAAAAGTCCCCGTATGCTGGAGGGCCGAAAATTTCTCAATGATCTCAGTCGACGGCTTGGTAAAGAAGAATACCAGGCTCACAATCGACAAAAAGCCAACTGCCAACGATAAATAAAATAGTTCTTCTATCTGTTGTTTTTGAGCCATGCCAGCACTCCCTTTACGGAATTTGAAATCGGTATCAGGGGCTTCTTCAGGATCAACGTTCAGATCGCCATCACCACTTGGCCAGACTGTCATTAACACAAACGCGACCACAATTGTTGCCAGCCAGCCTGGCTGGCGGGCTTTCTCCAGGATATTACCGACTCCGGGCAGATAGATCCATTCAGCCCCAAGGATATCTTCATCGGTCGGGATATGACTATCCAACCATGAATTGGCGTCACCCTGGACAAGGAAACCATCCTGCTCCTGAGCAACAATGCGATGGTAGATCACGCCTTCTAGCATCGGATCGTAGTATGCCACTGCCTCACCGATCCGGTATTTTGGATGTTTCTGGGTGATCACCAGGTCGCCGCGATGAAAGTTGGGTTCCATTGAATTGCCGGAGACCAGGATATAGGTGGCTCTTCCACCGAGTTGAACCGGCGCAAAGAGGATCCACAGGGCCACCGTGGTGGCAACCAGAAAATACCGGTAAAAATCCTCGAACCCTTTCTTTGTCATTTTTTGATTATATAATCAAAACCGGGCAACTCACAAATCGTGAAGCTGCCCAGTTTCATTTGATATGAGAAATATTCGGTTATGAAATCCTTGTTGAATATTACTCGCCGGCTGCTACACGAATGTAGTAGATGTCTTCCACGTCCACGCCGGTGAAGGTGCAGTCCCAGTCGGGCGCGTTCAGCACGCAGGCAGCCCAGGTGTCGCCGCTGGTCAGTGCCAGGGCGGTCCCGGTGGTGTCCTGGACCTGAGCATAGACGGTGGTCGGAGCGCCTGTGGTGAACGAAAGAGTTGCCACAGGGCTGGTGTCCGGGGTGGTGGAGTTCAGGGCCCAGGTCACATCCGCAGCCATGTCGTTCATCTGGGCAGATGTACCCGCCGCTACATCATCGCTGGACGGGGTCAGGGTGGCAGCAAAACCGAAGGTAAGTGCAGCTACGATGATCAGTAGGATGATCAGGGTCAGGGTACGGGGGCGAAGCAATTTAGAAAACATAATAACCTCCAAATAAATATTGTTTTGGCAATAATATGCCATTGATTAGTTTGAGTATAGCAGAGTTTGTATATTCTTATATTTACATTTCTGTTAATAGTTTTACACATTTCATTGCAAGACAGGTGCAAAAATTTCCGTGGAGAATTCAGTGCCAATAACCTGTTCGAATTGGCTTACAAAAACAATCTAATCCGGTGTGGAGCTAGCCTAGATATACTTCAGGCCGGTGCCGGTATTGAAGAGAACGATGCGCTCGTCTGGCTGTACCCAGCGCTGCTCGACGAGAGTTTCCAGGGCGGCCAGGGTGGCGGCTGCCTCGGGGGCGGTGAAAATTCCCTCTTTGTTTGCCCAGCGTTTTTGGGCGGCAAGTATCTTCTCATCGCTGACTGCGACGGCATTGCCGTCACTCTGGCGCAGGTCTTCCAGGATAATGCGGTCGGCGAAGCTCCATGGGACGCGCAGGCCGGATGCGACCGTTTCAGCATTCTCCCAGAACTCACTTCTCTCCGCACCATCATGGAAGGCTCTGATGATTGGGGCACATCCTTCTGCCTGGACTGCTACCATGCGCGGGAATTTGCCGGTCTCCAACCAGCCCATGGCGGCCATCTCCTGGAAGGCTTTCCACATCCCGACCAGGCCGGTCCCGCCGCCGGTAGGGTAGATGATCACGTCCGGCAGATCCCAATTGAATTCCTCGGCCAGCTCATAGCCCATGATCTTCTTGCCTTCCGTGCGATAGGGTTCCTTGAAAGTAGAGACATCGAACCAGCCTTCTGCCCGCGATCTTTCGCCCACCAGTCTGGCGGCGTCGCTGATCAGCCCGTCCACCATGATCACCTCTGCGCCGGCGATCTGGCATTCCACCTTATTGGCCTTGGGGGTGTCGGCAGGCATATATACGCAGGCATCCATCCCCGCTCTGGCGGCATAGGCGGCCATCGCGCCGCCTGCATTCCCGGCGGTGGGAATGATCACTTTGGTGATGCCCAGTTCTTTGGCTTTGGAAACCGCTGCACCCAATCCGCGGGCTTTGAACGATCCGGTGGGGTTGAGGCTTTCATCTTTGGTGTACAGATGGCTGAGGCCCAGGTCCGCGCCCAGGTTGGGGAGATGCAGCAATGGGGTGTCGCCCTCCCCCAGGGAGACGATATGGGCAGGATCCTGAACGGGGAGGACCTCGTGCCAGCGCCACATCCCTGACGGGCGGGAGGTAAATTCCTCCCGGTCCAGGCGCTCCCGGGCGGCATCGAGATCGTAATCTACGAGCAGGGGGGCATTGCAATCCGGGCAAAAAGTGTTGACCTCCCCGGCAGAATATTCCTTCCCGCAGGCAGAACACGAGAGTGCCAAGATGTAAGAGTAGTTGGTCGGGTTCATTAGGGATCTCCTCCAGCGGCCGCGTTGGGAGTCTCACTGGCCGCCTGCTAGTATTGTACCCCTTCCGCCACCCCAAGGCCATTTTTTAGTGGTCATTCCAAAAAGCGAGAAAAGGCTGTCATGCACCGGAGCGAAAAATCAGGTGCAGATGGCTCGATCCGGGTGGGGTATAATTTGCGGTAACCTGAATCAGGGAGCGATTTGTGTCTGAGGATAAGAACCTGGCTCTAAAACAGATCATTGATCGGCACCCGGATGTAGTGATTACGGTGGTGATCCCTGCATACAATGTTGCCGGACATATTCTGGAGGTATTGGCAACCATCCCGGAGTATATCCACAAAATTGTGGTGGTGTTGGACGCGCCAACCGATGATTCCGCACAGGTAGTTGGGCAAGCCGCCGGTCAGGATGGGCGCATCTCGGTCGTCAGCCATGAAAACAACAAAGGTGTGGGCGGGGCGATGGTCAGCGGGTTCGCAAGAGCGCTTGAGCTGGGATCCAATATCATTGTCAAGATGGATGGGGATGCCCAGATGGACCCCGGCCAGCTCCCCGGACTGCTGATGCCATTGTTAACCGGGCAGGCGGATGTCACCAAAGGGAACCGCTTCTATGATTTTGTCGCGTTGCGGCAGATGCCCCTCATCCGTCTGGTTGGCAACCTCAGTTTGAGCTTTGTGGTCAAGGCGGTTGTTGGTTACTGGAAGTGCTTCGATCCCACCAATGGGTTTATCGCCATCCGGGGAGAGGTGTTGCGCAAGCTCAATTTCTCCCGGCTGGATCCGGGCTATTTCTTCGAGATCTCTTTGTTGAGCCAGCTCTACCTGGCGAATGCCTATTTGCTGGATATCCCCATGCCGGCGATCTATGGCAGCGAGGTCTCTAATCTGCGGGTCAGACGGGTGCTGCTCGAGTATCCGCTCAAGATCATAGCTACCGGGATACACCGGATCACGTTCAAATATTTTCTTTATGATTTTTCCCTGATCTCGATCTATATCCTCTTTGGCACAATTTTGGGGCTTTTCGGGTTGATCTTCGGGATCACCAACTGGGTGCATTACGACAGTATCGACGTTGGCGCGCCGACTGGCACGATCATGGTTGCCATGCTGACCGTGATCATGGCCTTCCAGCTTCTGCTTCAGGCGATCACCATGGACTATAACGCCAGCCCCAGCCGCCCAATCACTAAACCGCTGATCAGCGGGCAGGAATAGGAGTACATCATGTTACAGGTCTTTTTCTATCTTGTGTTCTCTATCCTCGGGATCACGCTGGTCAAAATGGGTGGGTCGAATGTGGTCTTCGATATTTCGATGGCTAAGCTCCATTTTGAGATGAAGTTGCTGACCCTGTTAGGGCTGCTCTCCTATGGCGTCAGCTTCATCCTGTTCTTTAATATCATCCCCCGATACGACCTGAGCTATATCACCCCGCTGACGATCGGGATCACCCAGGTGGCGATCATCCTGATCTCGTACTTTGTCTTCAAAGAGAGCCTGACCCTGCCCAGGATCCTGGGGATCGTGATCATCGTGGCTGGGGTATTCCTGCTGAATGTCAAAAACTAAAAAATTGTTGGTGTTCCTTCTTTTGCTGCTCACTGCCTGCGGCAGCCAGCCGGCGAAGCCTGCTCAGACTGAGCCGGAAGGCCAATACCAGTACCGGGTCGGTCTGGGATATGGTTTCCTCGGTAAGCATGTGCTGGTCAGCGTGGATGGGGTAGAAGTGCTCTCGGTGGTCGGCACCGAGGAGATCGAGGAGTTTGCTCAACTGCTGGGGACCAAGATACTCGGCGGCGGATCGACAGATCAGCAGATCGTCACCGTCCGGGTGGTGGTGGATGGCGGCGCGCCTTATGAGCAGGTTATTGACCTCGGGGAGGGCGGGATTATCCACATCTATTACCAGGATGACGGGCTGGAGGTATTCAATACCAGCGCCTTGGCGCTGGAGTGATCTGCCGCCCTCACCACAACCAGGGGATCAGGTTTTTTATTCAACCACTGGCAGGGTTTGCAGGGCATGCGGCACGATCAGGGCATCCAGCGACCTGCCCATCTCCCTGGTAACGATCTGGAAGGCCTCTTCCATCGTAGCCGCCGGGATCATCTTGCAGTCCCGGACGATCTCCGGGGTTTCGGACCCCACAATGATGATCGGGTTGTGTTCCAGCACTTTGGCGAGGACAAAGGCGCGCTGCTGCCCCGGAGGATAGCCGTGGGTGCGGGCATCCTCCAGAATTGATTGGATATCCGGCGCATCCCGCATGGCAGCCAGAAAGCGCTGCTCGCCAACGCCTGCCCCGGCGCCTTCTTCGCAGCGGGCTGGGATGATGAAGAACCCTCCAGGCTTGATCACCGGGGTGGGGGCAAAGTACAGGTAGGATGGCGCTCGGCTGGCCTGGTAGAGATTGCTGTCCTTGGGGTAGCCGACCCCGCCGATGGCGAGATCGTACTGCTTGTGGATCGGGACTTCGTAGACCGATTTGGCAAAATCCACCAGCGAGAGGAACGCTTCATCGGGGTCACCGGCCGCTACCCGGAGTATCTCCTTATTCCCATCCAGGACCACATTGAAGATAAATCTCAGCCCGGCGCGCCTGGCTGCCTCGGTGATCGCTTCGTGGAAGGGGTTGCCCTCGATCTGGCCCAGGCGGGTGTTGGGGTGGTCGATGAAGGCTGGCCCGTGGGTGTGGTAGATGGTCGGCTCTCCCGCCGCCCCGATGGCGACGGTTTTGCGGCCGCCGGAGTAGCCAGCGTATTGGTGCGGTTCGACAATCCCGGTGGCGATCAGAAGGTCGGCCTCAACGGCGGCCCGGTGGGTGAAAACCGGTGTCCCGCCCGGGGTAATCCCCAGGTCCACCAGGGCCGCCGGGTTCTGCGGTTGGTTGTCAATCACCCGGTATTGGCTGGCGATCCCGCTGCCGAGGATGAAGCTCTTCTCTTCCGGGGTGGAGGGGCGGTGCATCCCGATCCCGCACAGCAGGGTGATATTCTCATCCCGCACCCCGGCGGCTTTCAGTTCATCGATCAGGGCAGGGACGAGGACCTCGTCGGGGGTCGAGCGGGTGATGTCGGTGAAGACGATGCAGACTTTATCCCCGGGCCGGGCGATCTCCCGCAGGGGAGCGCTGCCGATCGGGTCTGCCAGGGCAGCCTGGACGGCGGCGATCCTGTCCCTGGCCGGGGGAAATGTATTCGAGGCAGCCAGATCGGCAGAAATGCCGGTCGGGAGGGTGAAATTGAGGGTTGATTTGCCGTAGGGGATGGTGTACTGGCGATCGTTCAATGCCGGTGTCCTTTCAGTCTGATGACCGTCAGTATGATTGTATCACCACACAGAGGGGCTGTTTTATCAGGATTCAGGAGATGTCTTGCGGGTCCAACCGGATCGCCATCATCTGGTCGAGGGCGGTCAATTGCAGTGCGCTTTTTGCCTCGTAGAAGATCGATTTCTTCCAAAATCTGCCCGCGAAAGTTGACGTTTGGGGGCAAAACGTGGTATTATGGCGGTTGGCTTTGCCGCCGAGGCAGAGTTAGTTTTCATGTAAATTGTTTTAGGAGTAAGGAGAACAGAGATAAGTACATCAAACTATCGGATAAATGAGCAGATCAGGGTAAAGGAAGTGCGCCTGATCGACGCTGAAGGTGAGAATATCGGCGTGGTGGACATCAAAGTAGCACTTCAGATGGCCTACGATGCAGACCTCGATCTGGTCGAGATTGCACCCAAGGCTGATCCTCCGGTGTGCCGGGTGATTGATTACGGCAAGTTCATGTACGAACGCACCAAGAAGGAGAAGGAAGCCAGGAAGGCGCAGAAGACCATCGAGATCAAAGAGATCCGGATGCGCCCCAAGACCACCGACCATCACAAGTCTTTCAAGATCCGTGATGCCCGCCGGTGGCTGGAGGAAGGCAAAAAGGTCAAGGTGCGCATCCGTTTCCGCGGACGTGAGCGGGATTACCCCGAGATTGCTGTGGCAGATCTGAATGAGATATCTGCCGCGCTGGAAGATGTCGGTGTGATCGAGCAGCAACCCTCCTTTGAGGGCCGCGATATGCTGATGGTGCTGGCCCCCAATACGGGCAAAAAATAGAGTAAAATACAGGACTCAAAAGAGTTTTGGTAAACCTGCGCTTGTCGTCACAGACTGCAACCCTGCACAAGCGCAGAAAGTGTGAGAGGTATTAGCAATGACACGCAAGAAGAAAGCTGGTAAGTTTAAGCTGAAGACCCATAAGTCCACGGCGAAGCGTTTTCGCGTCACTGGCACAGGGAAGATCGTCCGCACCAAAGGTGGGAAGAGTCACTTCCGTCGCCGCCGTTCGAAGCGCGCCAAGGCACAGCTCAGCAGCATGGTGGTTGTGCAGGGATCTGGGTACATCAAGCGGATCAAGCGTCTGGCCCCGTATATGAACAAGTATCGGACCACCCCGACCGCTCGGACTGCAAAGTAGCCAATTTTATTGCGGCTGTTGGGTGTTCGCAACGGGCAGTAGACTCCGGTCAGGCTGCCGGCGCCCAGGGGACCGCAGGAGGTAACAATGGCAAGAGTAAAGACAGGTTTTACACGCCGTAAGAGGCATAAAAAAGTACTGAAAATCACCAAGGGGCAGTACGGTTCGCGCTCCAAGCTTTACCGTCGGGCGTCTGAAGCCCGGCTGAAGAGCCTGTGGTACGCCTACCGCGACCGCCGCAATCGCAAACGCGATCTGCGCCGGTTGTGGATCGCGCGGATCAACGCCGCCGCACGGCTCAATGGCACCACCTACAGCCGACTGATCTACGCTTTGCGCCAGGCAGACATCATCCTCAACCGGAAGATGCTGGCTGACATGGCCGTGCGTGATCCTGAGGCTTTCGCCGCTGTTGTAAAACAGGCGGGCGCAAAATAGGACCACACTTCGTTTACCAACCTCTTTTGAAACTTAAACGAGCCGGGATTTCCCGGCTCGTTTTGTATTTATGGATCGGCGATGTTGTCGATTTTGTAGGGATAGGACGAGTCGTACTGTCCCTACGGAGTTTATCTAAATCACAAATTTGCCATCTTTGTACAGCAGATCCCCGTCCACGCGGATCTCGCTGTCGGTCTGGATGTCGCAGATCATGTCCCAGTGGATGCTGGACTTGTTGACGCTGCCCGTCTCCGGGTAGCCGGCGCCCAGCGCCATGTGGAACGAGCCGCCGATCTTCTCGTCGAAGAGGATGCTCTTGGTGAACTTCTTGATCCCGTAGTTGGTGCCGATGGCGAACTCGCCCAGGTAGCGGGCGCCCTCGTCGATGTCGATCTGGGAGAGCAGGAACTCCTCGTTCTTGTCGGCGCTGGCTTTGACCACCTTGCCGTCCTTGAATTCCAGGTAGATGCCGTTGACCTCGCGTCCCTGGAGGATGGCGGGGTAGGTGTAGCGCACCCAGCCGTTGGCGGAATCTTCCACCGGGCCGGTGAAGACCTCGCCGCTGGGCATATTGTGCTCGCCGTCCGAGTTGATGAAGGTACGTCCCTCGATCGAGAGGGTCAGGTCGGCATTCGGGCTTTTCACCGTTACGATCTTGCGGCCTTTCAGCCAGTCCACTACCTTCTGCTGCTCATCGTGGACCCGCAGCCATTCCTTCACCGGGTCATCTTTGTCCGCATAGGTGGCGGAGTAGACAAAGTCCTCGTAGTCGCTCAGGCTCATGTCGGCTTCCTGGGCAAAGGCCGGGCAGGGGAAATCGGTCAGCACCCAGCGCAGTTCCTTGGTCGCCGAGCGGGCCATATAGGTCTCGGTCAGGCCGCGGGTCGCCATTGAGCGGGCTGACTGTTTCTTGGGGTCCACACCAGAGAGGGAGCGGGTATTCTCCGCCCCGCGCAGGTGGATCATCACATCGGCTTTCTCGTAGAGCATTTTAGAAGTTGGAGAAACCCAGGCCAACTGGTCATCATTGGCTTCATTGTAGTAGATCTCATTAAGGTCATCCTGGTAGATATTGGTCGACATCAGGTATCCACCAGCCCTCAGTACCTGCTTATAGACCTCTTTCAACAGCGGCATAGCCGCGATGCTGGCATTGATGTAGACCATTTCTCCTGGTTTGACCTTGACCGAATAGTTGACCAGGACATCGGCCAGTTTCTTCATTCTTACTTCACTCATGGCGGGTGGTTCTCCTTGTGCGTATGCTAGTCCGAGTTCAGCGGGTTGTTATCCAATATCGCTTCGATCCGCTCCAGCAGGTCATCGTCCAGTTGGGGGACGATCTCCCTGGCAGCGAGATTATCCTTGAGCTGAGAGAGCCTGGTCGCACCGGTGATCACCGCGCTGACTTCCTTGCGGCGCAGAAGCCAGGCAATTGCCAGTTGGGCGGTGGTGACCCCGAGGTCATCAGCAACCTCTTTCAACTGGATCACCTTGGCGATCCGCTCCTGGGTGATGTGGTCCTGCAGCCAGGACATGCTCTCCAGAGAGGCGCGGCTGCCCTCAGGGATTCCATCGTTATATTTGCCGGTCAGGATGCCGGAGGCCAGCGGGGACCAGGTGGTCAGCCCGATGCCCATCGATTCGGCCAGCGGGGCTAGCTCGGATTCCACCCGGCGGCGGTGGAACATATGGTATTGCGGCTGTTCCATCGTTGGGGGGATCAGGTTGTACTGCCGGGCGATGCCGTAGGCGGAGGCGATCTGTGAGGCGCGCCACTCAGAGGTGCCCCAGTAGAGGATCTTGCCCTGCTGGATGAGCATGTTCATCGTGAAGACGACTTCCTCGATCGGGGTGTCCGGGTCGAAGCGGTGACAGAAATACAGATCGATATAATCGGTGCCCAGCCGCTTGAGGGAGTGCTCGATCGATTCGGTGATGTGCTTGCGCGAGAGGCCGCGCCCGTTGGGACCTTCCATCGTCGGCCAGAATACTTTGCTGGAGATCACCAGTTGCTCGCGCGGCAGGTCCTTGATCACATTTCCCATCACAAGCTCTGCCTGCCCGCGGGCGTAAATATCGGCATTGTCGAAGAAGTTGACCCCGTTCTCAAATGCGTGCAGGATCAGCTCTTTGGAGATATTTTCATCGATCTGCGAACCCATTGTGACCCATGCCCCCAGTGAGACCTCGCTCACTTTTAATCCGGATTGTCCAAGTCTTCGATAGTGCATTGTTCAGGTTCCTTTCATGAATAAATTATTGATTAATTGGTAATTTGAATGTGAATGTAGAGCCGACATCCATCTGGCTTTCCACCCAGATCTCGCCGCCGTGGCCCTCAACTGCCAGTTTA
The DNA here is from genome assembly GCA_963722735.1 of uncultured Chloroflexia bacterium. Lineage (GTDB taxonomy): Bacteria > Chloroflexota > Anaerolineae > Anaerolineales > UBA11579 > UBA11579. Next base: position 68,345 of record CAVROH010000025.1, on the reverse strand, counting down.
CAGAAGGCCAGTCCCAGGCCGAGACCCTTGGTTTGCTTGGCGGTCAAATCGGCGCGCATGAAGCGCTCAAAGACGGTTTTCTGGTCTTCTTTGGAGATGCCTTTCCCCTGGTCCTTGACCGAGAAGAACAACATCCGATCTTCCAGCCAGACATTGATCTCGATCTGTCGGCCGACGGGGAGGATTTTAACGAGTTTTCCAGCAGGTTGATCATCACCCGCCGGATCATATCACCGTCCAGTATGGCGGTGATTGGCTCTTTGGGTTGGTTCAGTTTGATTATGAAGTTGCTCGCATCTGCATTCGGACGGATGGTATCGACCGCTTCCTCAACCAGATTTTGGAAGATGGTTGGGTTTTTAGTGACGATCTTTTGTCCGGCTTGCAGACGGCTGGTATCCAGCAGGGAGCTAACCAGGCGCTGCACCCGGCTGATCGAGCGTTCTCCGATCTGGAGGATCGTTTCAATCTCATATTCAGGCGGCACCATCCCCCGGATCAGGTCCAATCCGGAGACTACATTCGCCAGCGGTGAGCGCAGGTCGTGGTAGATCATCGAGGTTAACTCCTCACGCACTTTCTCCAGCTTCTTCAGTTCGGTGGTGTCGCGCACGATCCACTGCAGGCCGGTCTGATCTTCGATCGAGACTGTGTGGACATGCACCTCCACCGGGAAACCGTCCCCAGGTTTGCGCTGCAGATGTGATTCGTAGGTGAATCTCTCTCCTTTGCGCAGGGCATCGAAGTTGATCCCGACCACGTTCCAGTCCACCATCATGAAGTGGAAGATCTTCATTTCCTGCAGTTCTTCCCGGGTGTATCCGCTGAGTTCAACCGCCTCGCGGTTGGCCTCAAGGATCTGCCCGTCCCAATCAGAAATGAAGATCAGGTCGATGCTGTCTTCGAACAATTGGCGGTAGCGGGTTTGTGCCTGCTGGACATCATTGAAAAGGCGGGCATGCTGGATGGCAGTTCCTGCCAGATTGCTGATGCCTTGCAGCATGAGGATATCTTCCTCTGAGAAGCCGTCTTTGGGATTGACTGCCTGCAGCACACCCACGATCTCTCCCTTGGCGCTGATCGGGGCAGCCGCGGAGGCAGTGACGGTATAGTCATCGGTGACTTCGGGGTCAATCTCGAAGCGCTTATCAGCGCGCACATCCGGCACCACCGCGAGTTTGCCTTTTTGAGCCACCCAGCCGGCGATTCCTTCGCCGATCTTCAAACGGTGGCCGATCTGGCGGGGCGAATTTTCTCCGGAGACAGCCCTGAGCACGACTTCGTTAGTCGCCCGGTCCACCAGGCCGATCAGCACGGCATCCACCTGCAAGGCGTCTGCTGTGCTTTCCAGAATGCGGGAGAAGACTTCGTCCAGGTCCAGCGTGCTGGTGATGGCGGCAGCAGTCTCAGCCAGGACGGCCATCACATTGGCGCGCCGCTGGCTTGCCTGGTACAGTTGGGCGTTCAACGAAGCGATTGCGGCCTGGTCGGCAATTGCCTGCACCAGATCGAGATGTTCCTGATTGTAAAAATTGGTTTGCTGATGGGTAAAGGTAATCACCCCGATAAGCATATTGCGGGCGATCAGCGGTGCGCATAACGAGGATTTAGGCCCGCGTTGGATGCCGTCCTGATAGCCGCGTTTTATCCAGCGGTGATCCTGGCTGGTATCCGGCACCAGGGCCGATTCGCGGTGCTGCACCACCCATCCAGCCAGACCTTCGTCCAGCGTGGATTTGAGGCGTTCAACTGTGCCTTCATGCACCTTGCCATCGACGATGATGGCGGCGTCTTCGGGTTCTCCGGCTTCATTCAGGATAATGATGCTGGCGCTGCCAGCTTCTACAATTTCGAGTGATCGGGAAAGGACCCGCTGCAAAACGGTAGCCAGGTCCAGCGCGGAAACCAGTTCCCGGCTGATGTCGTACAGCAGGTTGAGGGAGTCGTATCTATCCCGGGCAGGGAAATCCATATTGTGTGTATCGCCTCTCTAATTTTGACCTTTGCCAAAGTATAGCATATCTTTGGAATGAGCCAAAATGTTGTTCGCTCTCCCCCCCGAGTTGCCAATTGCTGCCGGGGGGTTAGATCCTGGGCAGGTTGAGCAGCAGCGCTTCGGCGGCCAGGCGCGGTTCGATGTTGGTGCGCAGGTCGCGCAGCATTTTCTCTACGGCTACGGTGGCCTGGTGGGCGGTAGATAGTTCCAGGGCTTCGGCCACTGCACCGATCTCTTCGCCGCGGTCCAGGTTGGTCAGCGGCATCTGGCTCTGAGTGGTTTGCTGGAGCACATCCCGCCAGTAGGTCAGCCAGATGGTCAGCGTATCGATCAAATCGGGCTTGCTGCCCTTGAAGCGGTCGGCGTAGGCAAAGCGCTCGGTGCGGCTGCCGGAAAGCAGGGTATAGAGTGCATCCAGCGCTTCGCCGCGCTGTTCGAGGATCTCGGGGTGCTCGGCCAGATGGATGGCGGTGCCGGGCTTGCCGTTGGAGAGATGCGCCAGCAGCCGGGCCAGATCGGCGGGGAGGCCGCTGGTCTCCTGCAAACCGGCGGTCAGTTCATCCAGCCGCATGGGGCGCAGACGCAGCACCTCGCAGCGGGAGACGATCGTGGGCAGCAAGGCATCGGCACTCTCGGCGGTGACCATCATCACCACCCGGCCGGGGGGCTCTTCCAGTGTTTTCAGCAGAGCATTCGAAGCGCCTTCGCTGGCCTGCTCGAAGTCCAGCAGTAGGGCGATGCGGGTTTTGGCCTGGTAGGGGGAGAAGGAAAGGCTGCGTTGCAGCTCCCGGACGGCTTCGATCTTCAGGTCGCGGTCGCCTTCCTGGCGTTGAACCACGCTCAGGTCGGGGTGCTGCATGCGGGCGATCTGCTTGCTCTGGGTGTCTTCGGGGTCATAGCGGAGATCGGGGTGATTGATCGCCTGGGCGAAGCGCAGCGCCAGGGTGCGCCGCCCGATCCCGTCCGGGCCGGTGAACAGGTAGGCGTGCCGCAGATGATCGTGCGCAAGGTGTTTCTGCAGCAGGTCTACGGCCCATTCGTGGCCCAGAATGTCCCAGTTGTTGGTCATGGTGTTATTGTAGCTGAGAGGAGGGGAAACTGCAAACAGTTGTGGTTAAATAAGCGGCTCTGGCGTTAGCCAGAGCCGCACTGCAATAGGAGCAGCTATGCAGTCAAAAGAATTATGCTCTCTCCTCAAGCACAATCCCGCGCTTTTCCATCAGATAACGGTCGATCGAGGCAGCCGCCTTGCGTCCGGCGCGCATCGCAGTCACCACCAGGTCCGGCCCGGTGACGGCATCGCCGCCAGCGAAGACGCCTTCTTTAGAGGTGGACTGCTCTTCATCCGCCACGATCAGCCCCCATTTATGGGTCTCGATATCCGGGGCGGATTTGCCGATGGTTTCGTCGGGCCAGTAGCCCAGCGCCAGTACGGCGATTTCAGCCTCAACCATGAAGTTGCTGCCTTCAATTGCCACCGGCCGGCGGCGTCCGCTGGCGTCCGGTTCACCGAGTTCCATCCGGATACATTCGACCGCAGAGAGGTTGCCCTCTTCATTGGCAATGAATTTGACCGGCTGGGTGAGGAACTGGTAATTGGCGCCTTCTTCTCTGGCCAGCTTGCGGTCTTTGGGGCTGCCGGGCATTTCATGTTCGGTGCGGCGGTAGAGGCAGGTGACCTCATCTGCTTCCATGCGCACGGCAGTGCGCAAGCAGTCGGAAGCAGTATCGCCGCCGCCGATCACCACGATCTTCTTGCCCGTGATCGTGGTCGGGTCCAGTTCCTTGGGGAACAGATCGTCGCACACATTGTTGCGGATCAGGTATTCGGTGCCTTTGTACACCCCGGGCAGGTTCTCACCGGGGATGTCCATGGGCGCATCTACCCAGGTGCCCACGGCCAGATAAACAGCGTCATAGCCTTCTGCAAACAGGTCGTCAAGGCTTTTATCTTTTCCGATCAGGGTATTGCCGACAAAATCGAGGCCCAGTTGGCAGATCTCTTCGATCCGGTCGTAGACCACGTTCTTGTCCAGTTTGAAATTGGGGATGCCGTAAAGCAGCAGGCCGCCCATCTGGGGTTTGGATTCAAAGATGGTAACTTTATAACCGCGCTTCATTAATTGCTCGGCAGCGCTCAGCCCGGAAGGCCCGGAGCCGACGATCGCTACCTTTTGTCCTACCGGATCAGGTACTGAAAAGTCCGCCTGGCCGTGTCTGCGCTCATAATCGATCACAAAGGCTTCCAGGGCGCCGGTGGCAACCGGGTCGTCGTGTTTGCCCTGTACACAGGAGCCTTCACACAGCATATCGTGCGGACAGACGCGCCCGCAAATATCCGGCAGGGAGCTGGTCTCGTGGTAGATCTTAGCCGCTTCGATGAATTCTCCCTGTGAGATCAGCCACATGGCAGAGGGAATATCATTGTTCACCGGGCATGCGCGGACACAGGCGGCTGGGTCTGGGCATTCAATGCACCGTGATGCTTCATACATGGCCTGTTCGGGTGTAAACGGGATGCGCACCTCTTCAAAGTCACAGATGCGCAGAGTTGGCAGCCGGTCTTCAATTTCTAAAGAAGGAGTTTGGGCGCGCTGCTTGCGGTTAATATCAAGAGTATCGCCAGGGATTCGTTGCATAATCTGCTCCTTATTCAACTATAGGGATATTCCCTATCCTATTAAATCTCAGTCCCTCAACGCAACGCAGTTGCAGATGTCCTGAATATGGTGGGGCATTTGTCCTTTACACACAATGTTGAGAAATATAGTCCACATTATCATTATGTGTAATATTTCACAAATATTCCCTATTATTTTACTGGAAAAATGTCCGAATGACTACCCCCAACCGGCAGATTGAGCCGAAATGATCTGAATACTCATCAGAAAATACAATCAAGGAATAGTTCTCCCGGTCTGATTTGGAAAAATCTCAAAATTACAGGGATTAACGAAATTGGTACAAAAGATGCACATAATAGAGCACCATACATAAAGGAAATCTATATCCCATAATGGAATTAGACACTAAACACCCGTGTAAAGAATACGCCAATCGGCTGGGGTCTATGGCCGATATCCTGGGGGTTGTCAATGTTGAGATCAAGTCAAATACATGCTATTACATTTTGCTGGATTACATTAGAACCCATTTAGAGGTGAGTGCATCTGCATTGCATGTTGTGGATAATTACCTCCGTCTGAGCAACATTGCCAAGGTCGGTTTCAGGACTGGTGATACCCTGCGCGAGGTCGTGGATCACGGGTTTGGGCTGTCCCACAAAGTGATGACCACCAGGCAATCGTTGCATTACAATCCGACCCTCGCCAAAACGTCATCGGAGAAGTTCGTTTCATTTATGCAGGATGAGGGCTTCTATGATTATCTCGGTATCCCGATCAAGGAAGGAAATCAGTTATTAGGTGTCCTGGAATTGTATAACCGGACACCGATCAATGCGACGCCGGATTGGAAGCTGCATCTCGGATTCGTCCATAATCTGGCAGCCAATACCATCCAGCGAAAGATATTGCTGATCCGGCAGGACATCTCTGCTGCTGAACTGGAAGTGGCGTACAGTGAGACTCTGGAAGCCTGGGTGCGCGCCCTCGAGATCCGGGACCGGTGTACTGCAGGACATACCAACCGGGTGCTGGAGATGACCCTGCGTTTGGCTTCGCGTCTGGGCGTCCCGGATGAGATGCTGGTTCATATTTCCCGCGGGGTGCTGCTCCATGATATTGGTAAATTGGCAGTCTCGGATACGATCCTGCATAAGACCGGTCCATTGGACAAGACTGAATGGCAGGTGATGCGTGAGCATCCCAATCTGGCCTATAAGCTGCTGAAACCGATCCACTATTTGCGGCCTGCCCTGGATATTCCTTATTGCCATCATGAAAAATGGAACGGTTCCGGTTATCCGCGTGGGCTGAAGGGCGACGATATCCCCTACCAGGCGCGCATCTTCTCCGTTGTGGATGTCTGGGATGCGCTTACCTCCGACCGGCCATATCGAAAAGCATGGGCGAAAGAGGATGCCGCCGAATATATCCGCAGAAAGTCTGGAGAGGAATTTGACCCTGGTGTGGTTGAGCAGTTCATCGAAATGCTCAAAACCGATGAGTTTTCCACCCAGGAGATTGAGGTGGAAACGTAGAATAGCCAGGCATGGGATGAATCTGAAAAACGAACTGGAGGCTGGATTGCTCGAAAAGCGCATTCGCCTCCAGTTTTATATTGAGGTCAGTCGCAGATGAATGTCGGGTCTGATTGGGTCAGGATCTGGCTGTTGGGGCGGTCCAGGGGAATGAAGACCAGACCTTCGATATAGCCTTCTTTGGCGCAGCCGAGGATCAGTCCATAAGCGCCGTGGGGGAATCTGGTTGGGTCTTGGTCATCTGGCAGGGGGACGCTGATATGGCTGGTAGTCCGGTCTTCCAGCAGCATAAAGTAAAGCCGTGCATTCTCAGGCGGAATCTCGGGAAGATGGGAGGAAGCGGGGGTTGCCTCGCCTGCCTGATAATAGCGCGGGTACAATGCTTTACCGATGCTGAGAATTGCCCCTTTGGAATTGATGAAAGCTGTCACCTCTGTCGGGTCGATACCTGCATCCGCCAGCCGTTCCACCTCGGCGTTCAGATAACTGCGCCTGGCTTCCGCGCTGGCAAGGTCATAGGGTTGCGGGATCAGGTCGGAGAGCAGATAAGCGCTGCCCACCAGCAGGAATCCAACCAGGGAGAGAGCTGGCAGCCAGAGCTTGCCACGGAGTTGTGTTGGGATGCTTTTTTCAGCCTGGGGATTTGGTTCCCACTGCCGGATCGCATACACCAGAGCACAGATGCCGATTCCAAAGTACAGCAGCACCACCCAATCGGTGGGTGCCAGATAGCGGCCGCCTGAGGTGCGCGCCGCGGCATTGGTCAGGTTGTAGGTCAGATGAATGGCGAGGGGTACCAGGCCGGTGATCTGCCAGCGGCGGAGGGCTGCTCCGATCCCGAAGGCGAGGACCAGCAGATTGGCTCCCAGCGTCAGCTTCTCCCCGGTGGTCAGCGAGCCTTGCCAAAGCGTGGCGCTGTCCCAGATGGGATGATCCAGGGTGGATTTCAACGGGTTGGCCTGCCACCTGATCGGCAGCATCAAGACTGTGGTGGCCTCGTTGTGGAGGAAATGTCTGAGGGTCAGGATTACGAAGCCATCCGAAGATGTCTCCGGCGCGGGCCGGTTGAGATGGGTATTGGCTTCAATCTCGTGCGAGGCGTAATCAGAACGGTCGATCACATTCTTGATCTTGTCCAGCCAGAAGGGCGTGCCGAATTCGCGGGCAGTATCGATGGAGTATGGCGCTAACACTGCGGTCGCCCCCAGCAGGAAGAGCAGGCTGACCAACGCCCACTGCTTGAGGAATTTGGGCTGTTTCAGCATCACCAGCAGGGCCAGCAGGGGCGCCAGCGGGAGGATCGACAGCGAGTTGCCTCGGATACCGATCGCCAGCCCGGTCAGTCCGCCGGCCAGGATCGGCCAAAGGCGGGCATCCCGTCCCTGCCGGAACCAGTTGAGCAGGCAGAGGGCGATCAACACAAGCAGCAGGGCGTTAACCAGTTCACTGGTCAGCACCTTGGAGTTTGCTAGCCCTACCTTGAATGCCGAAGCGATGGCGTTCTTTTCCTTGAGGATGATCAGTAGGCCGGCGACTAGGCCCGCGGTTTTGGAATGCAACTTCCAGCCGATCAGGTAGCTGACCGCCGGGATCAGGGCCAGCAGCATGATCTGGAAGAGGATCATCATCTGGTAGTCCTGCCCGCCTAACAGGTGCAGGAGGGCGGTGTACAGCATCAGATAGGGGCGGTCGGTGATCTGGCCGTTGTTTAGCTCTTCGCCCATCAGGAAGTATTGCCCGCCAACATCGAAGTACATTGCGTCTGAAAAGGGATAGGTATCGTAGTTGGGCGGGGTATTTACTGCAAAATAGGTGTGGTTAAGCGGTTCTGCCTGCCAGACCAGCACCGCAGCCAGCCAGATCAGCGTCATGAGAAGATAGGGGAACGCCGGTTTCTGGCTGATAGAGGCGAGTTTGGAGCCGGTGTTGATATGTTTCAGATCCAGCAAGAAGAGGATCAGCAGCAGAGTGAAGATCACCTGGTGCCACAGTACCGGCACGCCGGCAATATTCCAGAAGCGGTCATCCGGCACGATCCCGATCCCGGTGACGGCAATGAAGACCCACACAACCCCCATTCCGAGCAAAGATCAGCAGGCTGGCTTTATGTTTTTGCCAGAAGGTCTGCCAGCGCGGCCGGTCTGGCCCCTTCAGCAGGCTGCCGAGATCGAGCAGCAGCCAGACCAGGAGGCTGTGATTTTGAGGTGGATGCTTCCTGAATTGGTCTCGTTGATCGAGCGTGATCCCCGTGGCAGCCTGGATCAAAACCAGGCAGGCCCAGATGAATAATGGACGCAGCTGGGGAAATAGTTCTGGCGAGAGCAGGGTTTTGAACGGCCTGAAAATGATCTGGTAGGTTGCCTCGGATTGCAGCAGTAAAAATAAGACTGAGACCCATGCCAGTATGAAGACCAAAGACCTGGCGTGTTTGCCGGTCGATTGCTTGATCCGCTGCGCCAGTCTGGTCTCTTTCCTCCAACTGATGCCGAGCCAGAACAGGGCAGCGGAGATTGCCAGCACCAAAGCTGCCAGGGCCAGACGGGTGGCGGAAAGGCCGAGGAATACCCCGCCTTCCGCTGATTTTGTTAGCACCAGGTTGGCCAGCACCGCCAGCCCTTCCACTCCGGAGAGGATCAACGCAGCCGGCATCAAGTTGTATCTTTTTCGTTCCACCATTTCGCTATAATTTTACCATCTCCCAATTTGGTAATGAAACAGGTTTCGGAGTTTGATGGCGATATAATCTAGTCACAAATTTGTGAATATGTATGGATTAACTCATTAGGTATCCAAGTAAAGACGATATGGAGGTAGAAATGAGTGTGAAATTTAGTATCCAGTCTCAGTACCACGCCGCCCTGGCAATGCTGCGCCAGGTGGTGGAAGAATGCCCACCCGAATTGTGGGTTTCATCTGATTATAAGAACCGCACCTGGAATGTGGCTGTGCATGCCTTGTTTTACGCCCACTTCTACCTGCATGCTGCAGCGGAGGACTTCCAGCCCTGGCCTAAGGTACATTTGGATGGGCGGATGTTCGATGATAAATCTGAAGAGGAGGAGAGGCAGACAGTCTCCCAGGAAGATACTCTCGCCTTCATTGATTTCCTCGCCGGGCAGATCGACCCGATGGTGGATGCCCTGGACCTGGAAGCCGAGTCCGGTTTTCATTGGCTGCCGTTCGATAAGCTGGAATTGCAATTCTACAATCTCCGTCATCTCGTGCTGCATACCGGTGAGTTAGCCGAACGTCTGTGGCAAGCTGGTGGGGTCGAGATCAGTTGGGTGGGCAAGCGCTGACCGATTTGATCGGGTGGTGGTGGGGAATTCAATTTGACCATGGTTCGCCTAACATTTTTGTAAGGCAACGGATGGTACATTATATGCTATATTGAATAAATAAATATTTATCCCACTGCGGAGGAATTATGAAAAAGCATCAAGAAAGTTGCATTGATTTTATTTGTATCTGTGATCGCATTCTTTATTAGTGTATTACCGATTTTTCCCCAGCCGCTGGTTTCCTGGGCTGGATAGCAATAGCAAGCAAGCCCCTTGAAAAAACGCGCCCAGCAATTTCTCAAGGCGGGAGTATGACCAGGATATTCCTGTCCTGATCAGACCAAAAGATATAGTATCTCAGGCAGAATAAGCAAAACAATTGGGGTTCCCTTCTGTTTTGCTATGCCTGTCTATCTGAGGATTGTCTGACTGTCAGGAAAAGATAAGAATTGAAATGAAAGAATTACCCGAAAAGGCACAACTCTATATCATTGCCGTGATCCTGGTCGGTTTGTTGATCCTGGGTATTGCGATACCGCAGCTTGATTTCAGCCATTGGGTGGAGCTGCTGGTTCTGGCGATACTTGGCTCCCTGGCGCTGATCTTCAATGTCAGGGGGACCACCGACAATACCCATTACAACATCAGCCTTCTGGTTTTTAGTTTTACTCTTTTCTATCTCGGGATTCCCGAGATAGTTTTGATTATCGCAATTGCGCATTTGGCTGAGTGGCCGGTTGGAAAGTGGGCCTGGTTCATCCAGTTATTCAATCTCGGGCAATATATCATCACTGCGTATGCAGTGGGTCAGTTGTACCTGGCTTCTCAATCCTGAGGGGGTTTATAACACCTGGCAAGGAAGCCTGTCGGTGATTATTTCTCTGCTGTTCTTCGTTGTGTTGAATGCGCTCCTGGTCGGAACGGTGATCTTGTTGACCAGGGGAATCGGATTCAAGAAGTCCGGGGTGTTCAACTTCCTGCCGCTGATATTGGATTTTACCCTGCTCGGGATGGGCGCGGCTGCCACAATTCTGTGGAATGTTCAGCCTCTTTCGGTGATTCTGCTGCTGGCTTCTCTGTATGTGGTCTACAGCGTACTCCGGGTACCAGCCCTGGAGCGCGAAAGTACGCTGGATCCGAAAACCGGGGTCTATAATGCCAAATATCTGGTGACCTCAATGGAGGAAGAACTCTCCCGCGCCAATCGCTACCACCGCCCGCTGACGATTGTGATGGCTGACCTGGACTTTCTCCGCAATGTGAACAATATTTATGGACACCTGGCTGGCGATATCGTGCTCAAAGGGGTGGCAGAGATACTCAAACAAAACGTGCGCGAATATGATGTGGTTGCCCGCTTTGGCGGCGAGGAATTCGCCATCCTTTTCCCGGAGACGAAACCGGAGGATGCATTTCACGCGGGTGGATCAGATCCGGCAGAAGATTGACGACATGGAATTTGACGTAGAGACGATTCCCGTCCCGATCAAGATCACGATGAGCTTTGGCGTGGCTGGTAAACCGGATGCTGATATCACCAAGAACCAGTTGATCCACAACGCTGATGTGGCCCTGTTCATGGCAAAGCGCGCTGGGCGCAACACCGTCCGGCTGTTCTCGCAGGAGTATTCCAGCCTGATCTCTGATGAGCCCTATCCTGATCTGCTCGATATGCCGGAAAATCTGGAAGAGCGGATCAGGCTGCATGATACCGACGATAACCAACGAAAGTCGTGTAGTATAAGTTCCCCACGAATTGTAAATGAATATCCCGGCTGACCAGGCCGGGATTTTTTATCTATTCCATGTCCTTCTGCATCCAGATCAGCGTGTTGTGATTCTGGAAGCCGAGGGCTTCAAAAGTGGTTTCGAATTTCCCGGCGGGGAAGTTGACTGCCAGTACCCGCCCAGGTTTGATCAGATTGTGGGAGAGCAGATCCTGGCGGGCATGGGGGAGAAGCGCACAGGCGGCCAGTTCCAGCTTTTCCGGCGGGGCAGAGAGCCACAGCCAGTCGGCCTGGTTGTAGCTGGACTGCCAGATCAACGAGCCGATCCACTGCCCGCCGTGGTCGGCACTCCATATTCTTACCTTGTGATCATTTAGTGCCCGGGCCAAGGTGCCCAGGATGCCCGGCATGTAAAGGGTGTCGTGAGCGGCAGGTTCCAGCGCACATGCCGGTTGTAGAAGTACTCCAGCCATTGGCGCTGGAGGGGCCAATCGGCGCGGCGGCGTTCCCGGACGGTGACTGAAGGGGGCATTTTGATCGTGGAGATGCCATCGCTGTGCCAGGTGGTGCGCCGGGCGCGTTCAACGAAATTGTAACTGCGGTACAGCGCCTGGGCAGTGTCGTTATTGACATCCACCTGGAGGACGGCTTTACTGACCCTGCTGGCGCGGATCTTGTCCAGGGCCGCTTCGGTCAGGGCACGGGATATGCCCTGCTGTCGGTAATCGGGGTGGACAGATACATTGGCGATCAGGTAGGCCCGCCGATGCTGGATGGTGACCGGGATGAGATTGATATTGCCCACGATCTGCCGTTTCTCGACCCAGACAAACCCCTTGGCGGTGGCAAACGACCCCGCCGTGCCCGGGTAGGCGCGTTTCTGGCTGGCAGCCTGGCGCATCTGGCGGATGAAGCGCCGCCCATCGGCATCCAGGGTTGCATCGAAGCACAGTTCCACCAGGTCGGCGACGGGGCCGAGATCATCCGGCAGGCGGATCGGCCTGAGCTGGGGAGGGCGGGTGATATGAGTGGGGCGGGGTTTGGTGATCGTGGTCATGTGGCTCTATAGTGATTCTGTCAGCGATGGCCTGTTTTACGTCTTCCGAGGCGTTGAAGATTCCCAGTACTTTGATCGATTTGATTGTCTGCCCGGGCCAGTTCGGGGGTGATATCGTTGCCTAGATTCAGCATCCCGATGATGTGGATTTCCATCTTTTCGCCTTTTGCCAGGCGTTTCTCCAGATCACTGGCAGCGTAGATCAGTATACCCGACGACATAATTCTTGCGGCGTGACGGTCTCCTGGACGGCGGTTTGATGTTTATCCAGGTTGCTGCGGATGGCGCTGCGGATGAAATCGGTGCGATTGGTGTAGAAGCCCTGCTCGACCAGCAAATCGATCTTGCCCAGGTCTACCACGCCGAGGTTGATGGTGATCTTTTCGGTATCTGCCATTTTTACGTCCTTTCACCTGTTTTTCAGGGTTGATCTTTTCAAGTGGTCCTCCGGGATGCTCTCCTGGAGGGGGAGAAATCACCCTGGATGAGGTTGATTCCATGCAGCGGTGGTGAGGATCTTCGAGCCAGAAATTTATCTTTCTGGGCAGTCAGGAAGGCCTTGAACAATTGAGATATTGCTTTCAGGCCAGTCTCATCTTCGTTAGGTCGCACTTCAAACACCACCGCAGCCTCCATGGATTCCGGCTGAATCTCAAGCCAAGTCGGTGGTATAGCAGCCGCTTCTCAAGCCGGCTTGTATGCGGCTTCGGCGGCTTGATCCTGCCACGCGGGCAGTGCCATCTCCACCAACAAGTTTGGGTCTGTGCTGGTGACCTGGTGCAGGGCATATTCTAACATCGGCCGGGCAAGCTGTGCATGCTTCGGATCCAGCCGGATGGCGATGCTGTGGCGTCCCTTGCCGCTTTTGCGTGCGCTGGATCGGAAATAACCTGCCTTCTCCCCGCTGGCGATATGTTCGACGATGAATGATCTTCTCTTCCATCTTTTGCGCCATGTTGAATAGCGGGATGATCAGGCGCATGAAACCGGGCTGCCGGAAGAGCGCTTCGGTGATCGGTTCGTACTGCTGCAGATTTTTCGGGGTGATGCGTTTCATGATCTGGTAGCGGTCTTCCCAATCAAAGTAGCTGGTCGGTACCAGCCGGTATTCTGTGGGGAACTCTGGCTCCGGGATAACCCCTGTGGGAGTGAATTCCAGGTCCAGGTTGCCGGAATAGTGCTCAAAGCCGAGCGAGGTGTAAAGCTGGTAGGCGGGGAGGTTGGCGTCGATCACATCCAGCACCACGGACTGAGCCTGTTTAGATTTGATGTCTTCCATGCTTGCTTCCACCAGCTTACGGGCGATGCCCCGGCGGCGGTAGTCCGGGTGGGTGGCGACCGTGCCGATCAGCCAATTGTCGCTGGAACCTCGCCGCTGGTAGAGCACCGCTCCGGCGATTTTGCCGTCTTCGATCCAGACCTTGCCGGGGAGCAGTTCCCGCATTTTTTTAGAGAATACCTGGGCGATCTGGACGATCCACCACCAGCGGCGCAGGGAGTTGATGTCCTCGATCAGGGATTCGCGCTCATCGTCCTGCACGCTCCAATCGGGGTTTTCCGGGTATTGGAAGGATTCCGCCAGCATTGGTCCCAGTTCTTTCAGGTCTGTGGGGAGGGAGAGGTTGCGTAAAGCCATCTGTTTGTTATCCTTTCACCATCCATATGGATGGTATTAACTAGATAATAGCAGATTAATCCCATCCTGTCAACATCCAGGGGGATGGTTTATAGATGGCAGCGGTCAGTAGGTAGCAGGCAGTTTGATAGTTCATTTGGGTAGTCGTTAGTCGGATAGTCATTCGTCGATCCCCGTAGATAACAATATGTCATCCCTGCAATCCTCCAGCGGGGATCCACACGGCAGACCCAACTTTTTTCAATAGCCAATTGAAGCACTATACCCTTATCGGTGTTCATTTGTGTCTATCTGTGGTTCCATTGGTTTGTTTTCTGGCCAATGGGTACCTGATCCCTGTTTTTTCACTCTGCCTACTGTATAATATTCTCATGCACATTCTCCTAATCCACCAGGCATTTGCCGCCCTGGATGAACCCGGGGGCACCCGCCATCACGAGCTGGCCCGCCATCTGGTGACCCACGGTCACACGGTGACGGTGATTGCCAGCGCGCTGACCTTCCTGACCGGTGAGGCTGTCGGCGGGCGGATGCCCTGGGTGCGGGAGCAGGATGGGGGAGATGGAATCACGATCCTGCGGGCCTACACCTACAACGCCCTGCACAAAAGCTTCTTCCACCGCCTGCTGAGCTTCTTCAGCTTCATGTTCTCCAGCTTCTTCATCGGACTGGGCGTGAAAAAGGCGGATGTAGTTTGGGGGACCTCACCGCCGATCTTTCAGGGAATCACCGCCTGGCTGTTGGCGCGGCTCAAGCGGGTAAAGTTCCTCTTTGAGGTGCGCGACCTGTGGCCGGAGTTTGCTGTCGCTGTCGGTGTGCTGACCAACAAAACCATTATCCGCATGTCGAAGTGGCTGGAGCGCTTCCTTTACCGCCGCGCAGACCAGTTGGTGATCAATTCCCCGGGATTCTTCGATCACATCTACCAGCGCGGCGGGAAAGATATCGTGCTGATCCCCAACGGAGCCGAGGCGAGTATGTTCTCCCCTGAGGATGATGGCGCCGATCTGCGTCGTGCGTATGGACTTGAGGACAAGTTCGTTGCCCTGTATGCCGGGGCGCACGGGATGTCTAACAATCTTGAGGTCGTGCTGGGGGCGGCTGTCAAGCTGGCCGGCCAGCGGGATATCCGCATCGTGCTGCTGGGGGATGGCAAAGAGAAGGCCAGCCTGGTGGTTCAGGCGGAGGCACTGGGCCTGTCGAATCTGCTCTTCCTGCCGCCGCTGCCCAAAGCTGAGATGCGCGCTGCCCTGGCAATGGCAGATGTGTGTATTGCGATCCTCAAGCCGGTCGAGATGTATAAAACGGTCTATCCCAACAAGGTCTTCGATTATATGGCTGCCGGACGGGCTACAGTCCTGGCGATCGACGGGGTGATCCGTGAGGTGATCGAGGCCGGGGATGCAGGTATCTTCGTCCCGCCCGGCGACCCCGAGGCATTGGCGTTCACTATCGGCTGGTTGGCCGCCCAGCCTGAGCGGGTCAAGCAGATGGGCCTCAATGGCCGCGCCTATCTCGAGAAGCATTTCGACCGCCCTAAAGTAGCGGAAGAGCTGGATGAGCTGTTGAGGGAGTTGGAAGCAGGTAGCAGGTAGTTGGCAGTTGGGTGAAGAATTCCTGGCTCTCTCCTGCTTCGCGGGGGAGGGTGGCGGCACGGCCGCCGGATGGGGGTGCAAAAAAAGAGCGCACAGATCGTGCGCTCTCGCTAGTTCTGACTACTGCCTGCTGCCTACCATCTACTGATGTATCGCATGCCCCATCGAGTCCTCAGCGATCTCGAGCAGCACCTCGCTCAGGGTCGGGTGGGCATGCACGTTGCGGGCGATCTCGGCGGGGGTGATCTCCATCAGCTGCGCCAGGGTTAGTTCGGGGAGCAATTCGGTGACTTCGGGACCGATCAGATGGGCGCCGAGGATCTCGCCGTATTGGGCATCGGTGACCAGCTTGGCAAACCCGGCATAATCGCCCAGTCCGAGGGCTTTGCCGTTGGCCTGGAAGTTGAAGCGCCCGACTTTGACCTCATAGCCGGCCTCTTTGGCCTGCTCCTCGGTCATCCCGAAGGAGGCGATCTGCGGCTGGCAGTAGGTCGCTTTGGGCATGTTCTGGTAATTGAGGGTCACGGTCGGCTCACCGGCAATATTCTCGGCGCATACGATCCCCTGGGACATGCCGACATGCGCCAGCATCAGCTTGCCGGTCACGTCCCCGATCGCCCACACGCCGGGGACATTCGTCGCCATGCGTTCGTCGATCTCGATAAAGCCACGCTCACTCAACTTGACGCCGATCTCTTCCAGACCCAGTCCCTTGCTGTTGGGCAGGAAGCTGGCCGCCATCAGGACCTGCTCGGCGTCCACAATCTGGTTGCCCTCGGCGGTCTCCACGCTCACCTTGACCTTGGTCTTGAGCTTCTCCACGCCGGTCACCTTGCCGCCCGTGATAGTGGTGATCTTCTTCTTGTCGAAGGCTTTCTGGATCTCTTTGCTGATCTCAGGGTCCTCGTTGGGCACCAGGCGGTCGAGCATCTCAACGATTGTCACATCCACGCCGTAGCTGTGCCAGATGGTCGCAAATTCCATCCCGATTGCCCCGCCGCCGATGATCACCGCTGACTTGGGCAGGGTTTCCTGCAGGATGGCTTCCTTATAGGTCAGCACCTGTTTCCCATCCACCTCGATCCCCGGGATTACAAAGGGGCGCGCCCCGGTAGCCACGATGATGTTCTTGGCGGTATGGGTCTCGGTCTTGCCCTCCGCATCAGTGACCTCGAGGGTGTTGGCGGCGGTGAACTTAGCCGTCCCCATGTGGACTTCGATCTTGTTCTTCTTCATCAGGAAGCCCACGCCCTTGGTCAGGCGGTTGGAGACCTGGCGGCTGCGCTTCAGCGCCACGCCGTAGTCCAGTCTCAGGTTGTCGAAGGAGAAGCCGAATTCCTTGCCGCGCTCGCGCAGGGTGTGGGCCACCTCGGCGTTCTTAAGCAAGCTCTTGGAGGGCACACAGCCAATATTCAGGCACACGCCGCCGAGATATTCTTTCTCGATGATTCCCACGGTTTGGCCCAGTTGTGCCGCCCGGATGGCTGCCACATAGCCGGCCGGGCCGGCTCCGATTACGATTAAATCATAGTTGCTCATAGGTTACCTCTTTCAATAAATGATTGCTTTGATCCACTCGATATTTTAGCTCAGAAGGTGTCTTTCTCCAACCCTTCCCGGATGGCGTTGAGGAAATAGTCGGCCACCGCCCCGTCTAGGATGCGGTGATCGAAGGTCAGGCTCAGATAGATCATCGGCCGGATGGCGATGGCGTCCTCGATCACCATTGGGCGCTTCTGGATCGCCCCGGTGCCAAGAATGGCGCACTGCGGCTGGTTGATCACCGGGGTGGCGAATAACGAGCCGGAGGTGCCGTGGTTGGTGATTGTGAAGGTCCCGCCGCGCACTTCCTCTGGGGAGAGTTGCTTGTTGCGCGCCCGGGTTGCCAGGTCGTTGACTGCCTGGGATGCCTGGAACAGGGATAGCTGGTCTGCATTGCGGATCACCGGCACAATCAGTCCGTCGGCGTCCAGCGAGACCGCCATCCCGAGGTTGATCTCCGGGTGCAGGATGATGCCCTCCTCCGACCAGGAGGAGTTCACAATCGGGTAGGCTTTCAGGGCGGCGGCGGTCGCCAGTACAAAGTAAGCGGTGAAGGTCAGCTTGGTTCCCTGGCTGGCAAAGGCAGCTTTATTCGCCGCTCGGTGGGCGCTGATGGCGCTCAGGTCGGCCTCGATGAAGGTGCTGACGTGCGGCGAAGTGTGCTTGCTCTCCAGCATGTGCTTGGCGATTGAGCGGCGTACCGGGGTGTGCTTCAGCAGAGTGCCGGGTTGGAGGTTGGCATAGGCCGGGTGAGGTTTTATGTCCCCGGATGCGGTTGATCCCTGGCTTTCGATGATCCGCTGCATATCATTTTTAGTGATCTGGCCGAACTTACCGGTCCCTGTGACCGTGTTGAGATCGATGTTGTGCTCGACTGCCAGCCGGGAGACCACCGGCGAGATGAAGGTGCTGCGCGGGTCGATCTCTTCACCGGGGGCGGATTTACGGGTTAAGCCGCCGCTCTGGAAATGGGCGAGCACATCCACTTTGGTGACCATCTCGCCAATTCCGCTGCCGGAAACTTTGGCGATCTCAATCCCCAGTTCGGCGGCCAGTCTGGCGGCCAGCGGGCTGACCGTGCCGGAAAGATGGCTGCCGGTGTTCTGCGGCGCAGTCTGCTGGGGTTGGGGAGTTGGTATAGCGATTGGTTGAGGCGCTGGTTCTGCCGGTTTGGGGGCGGCTGGTTTTGGTTCAGTAGGTTTTTCTGTGGGGATCGGTGGGGCAGTATCTGCGGGGATCTCTTCACCCGGCTCGCCGATCCAGCACAGCACCTGATTTACCACCACCACGGTATCGGCCGGGTGCAGGATCTTGATGACCGTGCCGTCCACCGGGCTGGGGATCTCAGTGTCCACCTTATCGGTGTTGACTTCCACCAGGGCTTCGTATTGACGCACAACATCCCCTTCCTGCTTCAGCCAGGAGGTGATGGTTGCGTCTGTTACCCCTTCGCCCATTTCAGGTAGGGAGACTTTCGTCGGCATATGTTTTCCTCACAATGGTTGTGAGGATTTAGACGAAGATGGGTTTAGATTTCTTTCCTGCGGCCCAATCCGAACAGCAGTCCCAGCCCGGCGAGGATCAGGATGATCGGGGTGATGAAGTTCATGTAATGCCAGTCGAGGTTGAGGATTGCGATGATCGCTGGCAGGGCGGCAGCCGCGCCTGCGGCCAGGTTGAGCATTACCATGAAGTTGGGATGCTTGTTGAGATACAGCATCAGGGCGGTGCCGAACCCGCCCAGAGAGGCGATCAGGATCGGGATGCCCCACCAGTTCTCAAAAGGAACAATGGCAGCGATATCCAGCCAGCCCATGTTCTGCCCCAGGAAGGCGCCGCCCAGCAGCAGCCCGCCCAGCCCGATGAACAGCGGCCAGGGACGGTGGCGCAAAAGCATATCAGGTACTTTGATATCTTCCGGGCGGGAGAAGGGGAACCCGCTGAGGAACATACCGAACCCGCCGAGAATCACGAAAAACGGCCAGAAGGTGCCCCAATCCAGGTTGAACAGGAACATGACTGCCACCAGCAGAGGGAACAATCCGCCGTAGAAAGCGGACCAGACCCCAAAATGGAATCGGCCGTCTTTCTGCCACAGTCCGATGGCAGTACCAATTGCGCTCAACGCCGGGATGAGGATGAACAGCGCCCACCAGTTCTCGAAGCTAAACCCGCCGACTCTCTGCGCCAGCAGGATGATTCCGAGCAGGATCAGAATGAACCCGAAAGGCCCTGGCCCATCCGAAAAAATCATTTTGCGATCAGACTTAGAACTCATTTCACTACTCCTGGATTGATTTACTTTATTCTATCCTATATACGTAATCACTACGGGAAGGTTGCAGGATACAAAAGAAGGAACACCGGAAGTGTCCCTTCAGTTTTGCAGTTGGATGCGGATCATTCTGGATCGGCTGGCACATCCTCCTCATCTGGGATTGCATCGGGGATCTCCGCCTCCAGATTGCGCACCCGCGGGTAGGTGAAGATCACTAGGCTGGAGACCCATAACAGGACAGCTGAGATCAGGAAGATGACTGCAATGCCGCGCCCTTGCCCGGTGCCGAGGAAATTTCCGATTAAGGTATTTGCCCAGGGGCCATCTGCAGCCATGCGCGGCTCAAAGACGTTGTCTGCCAGCGGGCCAGCCAGCAGATTGGCGAATGGTACGATCGCTGAGGCGATCATCCCGCGGATGGCGAACACGCGCCCCTGCACGCCAGGGGGGGTCTTTAGCTGCCAGACTGCCTGGCTGACCGCAGCGGCGATGGGGATGAAAAACAAGAAGGCGAACATCCCCAGCCCGATCGTCCAGACCTGCGGTTTGAGGGCGATGGTGAAGAAGCCGAATCCTGAGAGGAAGATCGTCAGGATCACCCACCAGATGCGTTTGGACTTCGGGCCGCCCCATGAGCCGATCAGCAAGCCTCCGACCAGCATACCAACCCCCCCGATTGTTTCCACCAGGCCCATATCCGTAGAAGTGCCAAAGGACAGCACCAGCGGGGCGATCAGTACACCTGAGAAGCTGAGGAAGAAGTTCACCGTCGCAAAATAGAACAGCAAAGTCAGCAGACCGGGGCGTTCCTGCAGCCATTTAAAGCCGTAGATCGCATCCCGCCACATCGGGGTCTTTTCTCCGGCCTCAGGATCAGTTTTGATCTCAGGCTGGGGGATGGTTGCCCAAAGAAGCGCGCCGATGGCGAAGAAATAGGTCAAAAAGTCAATGATGATGATCCCGCGAAAGCCGATCAGACCGTAGAGCACGCCAGCCAGCACCGGCACGAGGATAGATTGCATCGCTGAGCCGATCTGCTGGATGCCGGCAGCCCGGGTAAGGTGTTTCTTAGGCACGATCATGGTGATCGAGGCGCTATATGCCGGTCCCTGGAAGGAGCTGAACACCGCGGAGACCGCCGAGCCAAGGTAGATATGCCAGATCTGCAGACTGTCGGTGAAGATCAGGAAGCCGAACCACACGGTCACCAGCACAGCGGCGGTATCAGCAATGATCATGATCGTCTTGCGGTTGAAGCGATCAGCCAAAGAGCCGGCGATCGGTGAGAGCAATATCCGCGGCACGTTAAAGGCCAGGGCGGTCAGCGCCATCGGTGTGGCTCTGCCCGTCTGGGTGTACACCCACACGCTGAGGCCAAACCCGGTCAGTCCGGAGCCGACAGTTGAGATAAACTGTCCGATCCAGATGAACAGGAAAGTGCGCATGCTTTTGGGCTGTTGATTTGTTTCGTTAGTCATCTTGTTTCCCATTCTCTTCATAGTAGAAGCTGGGATAGAACATCACTGAGAGTGCCCAGGTCTGGGTTTCCTCCTCTGGATTGATCTCTTTGGCTTCCTGCGAGAATTCCTCAACCATATCGCGAAGGCGTTTGTGAAATTCTGCTGCCTTTTCATCGGGGAGGTGGAGGATTTGGCGTGTATCCAGTACCTGGCGGGGATTTTCTTCCGCACCCTGGCTGATCTGGTAGTGGCGAGCGTAGATGCTGCGGCGAAAATCTTCCCGCGTGGCATCTATGTTGGTCAACAGCATGGTGAGAATGTTCTCGGTCCCTTCGGGGGTATCCACATTGAAGTCGAACAGCTCATCTTTTAGCTCAAATTTGTAAGCGGTGATCCAGAATTGCTTTTCGATCAGATTGCCTTGCACTCTGGTCTCGACGACATGGATGAATCCGTGCTTTTCAAGCTGGTTGAAGTGGTAATACAGCTTGCTGCTCTCTTCGCCCAGCTTGCCGGCGACCTGTTTGATCGTCATTGGGGCGGGGGTGAGCACCTCCATGATCTGGTTTCTCAACGGGTCTGCCAGGGCTTTCAATCCATCAAAGCTGGTGAGTGTGATTATTTCTTTGGGTTGGGGGATTTTATTGTTCATATCTATTCTCTCGTTAAAATTAATTTTAGTGATGAAATAGATTTTAGCATTTTTTTGTCTGATTTGTCAAGAGCAATAAAAAAGGGTTCGCTTACCAATCAAGCGAACCCTTAATGCTGAGAATTTTGGTCTATGGCTGCAGGATCGGCTGGGTATTGTTCTCCAGGCTGCGGATGAAGGCCACCAGCGAGTTGATATCCTGCTCGGAAAGGCGTGCTCCCCAGGCCGGCATCAGTGTATCGGATACACCCCCGGCAATGATCTGGTAGATGGCTGCATCGGGTGTCTCCCCCAGGAAAGTGGGATTATTCAGCGAAGGCGCCATCGGAGATCCAAAAGCATCCACGCCGTGGCAGGATTTACAGGCGATATGGAACAGCCGGTCGCCGCTAGCGATCATCTCCGGGGTAGATTCAAACACCGGCATTTCGATCTCGGGGAATTCCACACCGGAGTTTTCTATCTCGGGCCAATGCAGCAGGAAGGAGATCGAGGCGTCGATTTCCTCGGGGGTGAGAATGTTCTTCCACGAAGCCATCAGGGTGCCGGATACGCCATTTTGGATGATGGAGGTCAGGTCTTCCACCGGGGTCTGGCGCAGTTCATCGGTATTCAGCGCCGGTGCGATAGAGCTGCCTTCCCCATTGGCGGCATGGCAGGCAGCACAGTTCTCAGCATATACATTCAAGCCTAGCAGCAGGGTGTCGCCGCCTTCCAAGCTGCTGATCGCGCTGACCATCTCATCGGAGATTTCCAGTTTGGCCAGGGTGGGCGGCGTCAGGCCAAGATCGGCGACCCGGGTTCCCACCTGATCCCAGGCAGGGTTGAGGATCAGCATGGTCAGTTCCTGGATGTGAGCGCGGGTCAGGATGCCGCCTTCATCCACATCCCAGGCGGCCATCTGGGTGCCGTCCACGCCGCGGGCGATGATCTTATAGAGCGAGTCTTCCGGCATGCTGCGCAGAGCCTCACTGTCCAGGGCCGGGATGGTGGCGATCCCTTCTCCCGCCGCGCCGTGGCAGACCACACAATTTTCGGCATACAGATCTGTGGCATTTTCCACGGACCGGTCGAGATATTCCTGTTGGATCTGGGCCTGGTTCACCGGCTCCTGTAGAAAGTAGAGCGGCAGGATCACCAACAAGGCGACTGTGGCGGCAAAACCAGTTAGTTTCATTAGGGGTTTCATGTCCGGCTCCTAGAGGTAGACAATATTATCCGGACTGGTTTTTTGGCGTTCGATCACCTTGCCGGTATTCACCAGGACGTTGCCATCTTCCAGGGTGACCTGGAATAAATCCATAGCCCGCGGCGCAGGCGCATTCTGGACATCGCCGTCCAGGTCAAAGGCAGACCCGTGGCAGGGACAGACGAACCGCCCCAGGGTGGGTTCGTACGGCACGGCGCAGCCCAGGTGGGTGCATTTGCGATATAGGGCCAGCATACCGCCATCTTCCAGGCGGACCAGGTAGAAGCGTCCGGTCTCGATTGGGGTCACGCTCCCGTTGGGGAAATCCGTGGCCGGACCGAGATTGAAGATGCCGCCAAATTCGCCGTCTGTCTTCCTCGGTGAGAGGAATTGGTAGCCGATAAAGGCAAGCTCGCCAACTACCAGAGCGCCGGCTGCCGACCAGAGGACTTTGAGCGCATCGCGCCGGTTGAGGGATTTTTCTTGTGTGTCTGTCATGAGGTTAAATCCATGGGAGGATAAGTGACATTCCCTCACCCCTGAAGTAGATCCCGATCAGCGTCAGCGTGACGAAGGAGAAGAACAGGAAGGTGAAGATGGCCTGATAGATTTCAGTCTTCTTGAATTTGAAGCTTTTCAGCAAGTCTGCATACAGGATCAAGCCGAGCAGGATCGCTGCCGTGGGCACCCATCCGTTGCTGATACTGCTGGGGAGGAAGGGCAGCCACCCGGGCAGATCGAGCCAGAATTCATCCAGCAGCACGAGGATGACGGTCAATCCAACCCCGGCCAGGGCGTTGATCAAGTGTCAGGATGCGGCCCTCGACCGATTGGAACCAGATGCCGGTGACATCCTGGTCGCGTTCCAGGTAGGGCAGGGCAAACATCCCCAGCAAGCCCAGACCGGGAATCACAATTGCGCCGAATACCGGGTGGAAGTGGAGCAGCAGCTCCTGGAAGCCCATGAAGTACCAGGCGGCTTTGGCCGGGTTGGGGCTGTGAGCCGGATTGGCAGCTTCCTCCAGTGGTGCATTGACGAATGCGGACCATCCGATCAGCAGCGCCAGCATCACCAGGGCAAACACAAATTCGATGTTGACCAGATGAGGCATGGTGGTTACCCGTTCCTTTTTGGTGACCGGCTCTTCTTTCAATTTACGCGGGGAGGTAAGGCTGTCCTTGCGTACCCGCCAGATGTGGAAGGAGGCGATTGCGAAGATCGAAAGCGGGATCACAGCGATGTGCAGGCCGTAGAAGTTGGTTAGAGTGGCGGCTCCCACTTCTGGGCCGCCGAGCAGCAACCGGGCAAGCGGGTCCCCGATCAGCGGGATGTAATTCAGCAGGCTGGTGCCGACGGTGATCGCCCAGTAAGCAAGTTGGTCCCAGGGGAGCAGGTAGCCTGTAAAATTGGCCCCGACGATTAGCAGCAGCATGGTCACGCCCATGATCCAGTTGAATTCGCGTGGTGCGCTGTATGCGCTAGTGAAGAACACCCGCAACAGATGGAGCACACCGACCACCACCATGGCATTCCCCGACCAGTGGTGCAGGTTGCGGATCAGGTTGCCAAAGCGGATCTCAGTTTGCAGGGCGATCATGCTGTCATAGGCTGCCTCCGGGGAGGGGGTATAGACAAACAGCAGGAGTACGCCGGTGACCGCCAGGACGGAGGTAAGGAGGATCAGCAGTCCCCCGAGCCCAAAGGTATAGCTGAACTTGAGGGCGCGTTTCTCCACCTTGGGGGGATGAATGTGCAGGATCAGGTTGCTGACCGTGGCCCGCAGACGCTCGCGTTCCTCTGAAGGGAACAGCGGCCCTCTTTGGATCGAGTTGCTGATGCGGCTGATCAGCGATTTGGGTTGGTTTTCTTGTGTTTCAGACATCGGATCTCACCAATAAGGAATGCAGAATGATCTGGTTTCGGTCGTTAAACTGGCAGGCAGCGAGACTTAATTGCCGCCGCCATTCCCGGGGCCGGCCCACAGTGGTCTGCCATTCGGGTCGAGCATCATCACCCGGATGCCGGTGCTGACCTGGACAATATCGCCGGCGCTGAAGGTATCTCCGTTGTAGAACCCGACTACTTCAACCTGCTCGCCGAGGGCGAAAGTGACACCCTGGCTTTGGAAGAAGCGCGGCTGGCCGGTCCGGAAGCTGAGTGAGGAGCCGTCCTCCAGCAGCATGGTCATTCTGCCGTTAGCGATGGAAGACAGGGTCCCAGAGTAAGTGACCCAGTCCACATCCAGGGTTTGGAAGTTGGCTTCGCCTGCCGCGCTGTCCGCGGTGTGCTCACCAGTGCCGCCCTGCCCCTGGGAATTGGAAACTCCGCCACTCCACATAGGCTGTCCGGTCTCTGTGCGCAGCACCAGAATGTCGCCGCCGGCGGTGGTCACGCTGGTAGCGTGGTACATGTCTTCCTGCACGGTGCCCTCAATGGTGACGATGTCGGTCTCACGCAGGTCAATGTTCTGCGAGCGCCAGTAGTCTTCCGGGCCGAGTTCGATATAGGCGGTTTCTCCGCTTTCGAAGACCACATCCATACCGGTAGCATCAAAGCCGCGGATTTGGGCCAGTGCGCTGAATGGCTCTCCCATGATTTCCTCAGCCTGGACTTGCGGGCTGGCTTGATGCGGGACAGTTGGGTTCTCTGGGTTACTGGCAGGCACATCCTGGGCAGTGTAGGTGTCTTGTGCCACTACCGGGGCGGACTGTTGTTTTCCAAGGTTATAGGCTGCAGCGGCGGCTGCGGCAGAGAAAACGGTGATGGCAAGGATGCCAATAATGATTTTCTTCAACATAATACTCTCCTAAGGTTTAATTGGCTTTAGGATAGTTGAAAATTGTGAAGAAATTGTGAAGAAGGTGTGATTATTTGTAGATTTTTTGGGGGGTTATCGTGAATACACCTGTGGATTGACGCAATTAGGCAGGTGCTCACCAGCCAGGCCGGCCAGCAGGTTGTCCACGGCCATTGCCGGCCATTTTGCCGCGGGTCGCCTGGCTGGCGCTGGCGATGTGTGGGACGATGACCAGATTGTCGAGGGTCAGCAGCGGGTGATCTGCGGGGATCGGCTCCGGTTCGGTGACATCCAGGGCGGCGCGGGCGATCTGGCCCTCTTTGAGGGCGGTATACAGCGCGCCAGGGTCGACCACCGGGCCGCGGGCGGTATTGATCAGGATCGCCGACGGTTTCATCTGCGCCAATTCGGCGGCGCTAATCAGGTGATGGGTATGCTCGTTGAGCGGGGTGTGCAGGCTGACGAAATCCGACTCCGCCAGCAGCGTCTCCAGGTCTATTGGGGTGATGTGGTCATCTTCATTCTGGAAACTGGGGTCAAACACCAGCACACGCATTTCAAAACCGGCAGCCCGCCGGGCGACTGCCTGACCGATGCGCCCATAGCCGATGATCCCCAGGGTGGCGCCATGGATGTCTTCTCCCAGCAGGGTGGTCAGCCCCCAGGTTTGCCACTTGCCGGCCCGGACATAGCGGTCCCCTTCCACCACCCGGCGGGCGGCAGACATCAGCAGGGCGAAGGTGAAATCGGCGGTGGTCTCTGTCAGGATGCCGGGGGTATTCCCCATCGGGATGCCGCGCTGCGTGGCAGCCTCCAGATCGAGATTGTCCACCCCGACGGCGCAGTTAGAGATCACCCTCAGCTGCGGCCCGGCGGCATCCATCAGTTCGGCGTCGATCTGGTCGGTCAGCAGGCAGAGCAATCCATCCCGCCCGATGGTCTTTGCCAGCAGGGTTTCCCGGTCGGGGGGCAGTTCCTCCGGCCAGACATCGGCATTCACGGCTTGCAGCAGGTGGGTGAGGGCCGGTTCGGGCAGGCGGCGGGTAACGAATACATTGGGTTTGGGCATAAAAGTTCCTTCTGGCGATTCCAGGTACAGACACCTAATTTTACAATGGAACTTCTCCTGAAAAGCAATTGATTTCTTTGGGCGAATTGGGTATAATAAAACTGAACAAATGTTCTTTGATATGACGGATACCGGAGAAGTGCTGCGTTTGATCTTGTTTGCTGACCTGTTCGGGATGCTGATGCTGGCAGTCCTGTTCCTGCGAGGGCGTCAGCTCTCCACATTGGGGTATATCTGCTGGGGGATCCTGGCTCTGGTGCTGCCGGTGGTCGGGCCTTATTTCGTGATCGCCTACCGCCCCGGGTTCCCGCTTTCAAGCGAATAGTCCGCTTGAAGGGGGTAAAATGCCTCCTCGAGCGGCTGATTCTAGCCAAAAATCAACTCTCATTGTATACTTCTTAAGTAGAAAATTCGCATACACGAAGGGAAGACAGCCATGAAAGTATCTGTGTTGCAAGAGAACTTGGCGCATGGACTCAGCATTGTATCCAGGGCGGTTGCGCCTCGCACGACGCTCCCGGTGCTGGCGAATGTGCTTGTCGCCACCGATGAAGGCCGTCTGCGCCTGTCTGCTACCAACCTCGAGATCGGGATCACCTGCTGGATAGGGGCCAAGATCTCCGAGGAAGGCTCCACTACCGTACCTGCCCGCACCTTTTCTGACCTGGTCAGCACGCTGCCGGATGGACAGGTGGATATGGACCTGGTGGTGCAGACCCAGACCCTGCATGTGCGCTCTGGGTCTTCCAACACAGATATCAAGTGCATTGATGCCCAGGAATTCCCGCCGATGCCCGTCCCTGACCTGGCTGATGGGGTTGATTTCAATGTCTCCGAATTGCGCGAGATGATCAAACAGGTGGTCTTTGCGGCTTCATCGGATGAAGCCCGCCCGGTGCTGACCGGCGTGCTGCTGACTGTGGAAGATAATCTGGTCACCATGGCGGCGGCGGATGGCTTCCGGTTGTCAGTCAGGTCGGAAGAGCTTTCCGATAGTACAGGTCAGTCGCTGAGAGCGATCATCCCCGCCCGGGCATTGAACGAACTCGCCCGGATTGCTGGTGACAGCGATAACACTGTGACCATGACCCTCCCGCAGGGGCGCGGCCAGGTGATCTTTCGCACCGATGATGTGGAACTGACCTCTCAACTGATCGAGGGCAACTTCCCGGACTTTGAGCAGATCATCCCTGGCGGGCACAACACCCGTACAGTGGTTTCTTCCGCCGCCTTCCTCAAAGCCTGCAAGCAGGCCGAGATCTTTGCCCGAGACGGCTCTCATATTGCCCGCCTCAACATCATCCCCGGTGATGAACTCCAGCCCGGTTCGGTGGAGATCTCAGCCCAGTCTGAGGAGACCGGTTCCAGTGAGGCTGTGGTGGAAGCCACGATTGAAGGGCAGCCGGTGCTGATTGCTTTCAATGTGCGCTACCTGCGTGAGGTGCTGGATGTGGTCGGGACGCCGAATGTGGCCCTTGAGACCACGGCTGCCGCCGCTCCAGGGCTGATCCGCCCGATGGGTGATGATGGCTTCCTGCATGTGATCATGCCGATGCATCTGGGAGGATAGGGGCGGCTCCCGATCCCTTTAACAGACAATCGGATTTGAACGAAAACAGCTTGCTGCTACAGGTGTTGTCCTATGACCCTGCCACAAACATCAACTGATCCTGCGTTTCGAATCTATCTCTCACTGGTGCAATACCCTATCCTGCAAAAGCGGATCAGGGCGCAGATGCGCCATGAGCTTTTTAAACGCGGGATTATCTCGAAGGAGGATTTCAACAGCCAGATACGGACGCAGGCGATCGAATCGCAGCGGCGTGAGGGGCTGCTGGATCCCTTTGCCGATGAGCCGGAAGATGTCTGGCTGGCGCGCCTGGAATACATCCGCAATTATCTGACCGATTTTTATTTCGCCAATGAGCTTTCCTACGAACTGTTTGATGAGATCGTTAAAAACGTGCTGGAAGAACGCGGCGCCCTGCAGGATGAGTGGCAGACGAACTGGAATGCTGAACTCGCCCCGCAGGAGATCCTGGTAGAGCAGGCTCTGCGCATCAGCCGGCTGCCCAAGGAGGACCGTGTCGCCTTTGAGGCAACCCTGGAAGAGATCAAGGTGGTGCTGATCCGCAATATGATCAGCGACCAGTTGGCGTATATCAAGATTGCCAAGAATTGGTTCACGCTGGAAGATCTGCTGGATATCCGCGAGCGCAAGATCGGCAGCGGCAAGGTGGGGGGCAAGGCGGCTGGGATGCTGCTGGCCAAGAGCATCCTCTCGGCGGTAGCAGAAGATGATATCCGCGAATCGATCCGCATTCCCGAATCCTATTTCCTCGGCGCAGATGTGATGTACGCCTTCATGGCGCACAATAATCTGATGCACTGGAACAATCAGAAATATAAGTCTGAGGATGAGATCCGGGCCAATTACTCCAAGGTCATGGAAGAGTATCTGGCGGGGGTCTTCCCTTTGGATATCCGCGAAGAATTGCAATATATTTTACATAGTATTGGAAAACGACCATTAATTGTGCGATCTTCCAGCCTGCTTGAGGATAACTTCGGTACCTCTTTCGCTGGCAAGTATGAATCCCATTTCTGCCCTAATCAGGGCACCCCGGAAGAGAATTTCAGGGAATTCGAGCGAGCGATCATCAAGGTGTATGCCAGCGCCCTCAGCGCTGACCCGCTGCTCTACCGGCGCAGCAAAGACCTCCAGGATTACGATGAACGCATTGCCGTGCTGATCCAGGTGGTGCAGGGAGAAGAGATGGGCGGCTATTACATGCCGCATGCCGCCGGTGTGGGCTTCAGCCGCAACCTGTACCGCTGGTCTCCGCAGATTGAGACGGGAGGCAGGTTTCCTGCGTCTGGTATGGGGGCTGGGTACGCGGGCTGTCGACCGGGTGGGCGATGATTTCCCCCGCCTGGTAGCCCTCAGCCATCCGCTGCTGTATGCCCATTCAGATCCGCTTTCCTTGCAGCGTTATTCCCAGAAATACGTGGACCTGATCGATCTCAAGGCCAATAAGTTCCGCACGCTGCCAATAGAGAAAGTTCTGCATGCCCGTTACCCGATCCTGCGGTATATTGCCCAACTGTCCAACGATGGCTATCTCACCCCGATCCGCAGCTCGCTCAAGGTGGACCCCAAGGATCTGGTGGTCAATATGGATGAGATGCTGCGCCGTACCCCATTTGCAGACCGCATGCGGCGGATACTGACCCTGCTGGAAGAACATTACCGTGCACCGGTGGATATGGAGTTTGCCGTCAAGTTCGTCAATATGGGCTCCACCAGCCCGGATGTGGAGATCAGTATATTGCAGTGCCGCCCGCAGAGTTTGCTTCAGGAGACCGAGGTCTCGATCCCCAAACATCTTGATGAGAACGACCTGGTCTTCACCACCAGCCAGGTGCTGCCGCATGGGCAGGTGGAGAATATCGATTATGTTGTTTTTGTCACTCCCGAAGGGTATTTCTCGCTAAAGACCAGCCAGGAGCGCTCTGCCCTGGTGCGGGCTATCGGACAATTGAATAAGCGCCTGCTGGGGAAGACCTTCATCTGTGTTGGTCCGGGGCGCTGGGGTACGTCCACACCCGATCTGGGAGTCGGGGTCGGCTATTCGGATATTTATCACGCCCGGGCGCTGGTCGAACTCTCCGGGCAGGGTGTCGGGACTGCCCCGGAACCTTCGTTTGGCACCCACTTCTTCCAGGACCTGCTGGAATCGTCCATCTATCCGTTGGCGATTTTCCTGGATGATGAGGATGTCTTCTTCAACCGTCCATTTTTTTACGGAACCCGCAACCGGGTATTGGAATATCTGCCAGATGCCGAATCTCTTACGGATTCATTGCGGGTGATCCGGGTCAAGGATTTTCGTCCTAAGCATGCCATTCACCTGATCATCGATGGTGAGGCTGGCAAAGCGGTTGCATTTTTAGAGGAGGATCTCGCGTGAAAAAGTTCTTAGCCGTTGCAGGGAATATTGGTGTTGGGAAATCGACCCTGGTCGAGAAATTATGTGAACAACTGGGCTGGGAGCCGTACTATGAACCGGTGGCTGAGAATCCCTATCTGATCGATTTCTATCAGGATATGCACACCTGGGCTTTCCATTCCCAGGTGTACTTCCTTACCCACCGGATGCAGTCTCATTTTGAGCTGCTGCAGCACCCTTCCTCGGTGGTCCAGGACCGGACTGTCTATGAAGATGCCAATATCTTTGCCCGCAACCTGTACCTCCAGGGCAATATTTCCGAGCGGGACTATGCCACTTACCGTGAGTTGTTTGATTTATTCATCACCATGCTGGAGCCGCCAGATCTGGTACTCTACCTCAGCGCACCGGTGGAAACGCTCCTTGAGCGCATCAACCTGCGCGGGCGGGATTTTGAAAGCACGATTTCTGCTGAGTACCTGGCGCAGCTTAATCGGTTGTACAAGGACTGGATCGGCAATTTCAATCTATGCCCGGTGTTGCAGATTCCGGCAGACAAGCTCGATTTTGCCCATATCCCCGGCCATATTGAGCTGATCGCCAGCAAGGTGGAGGATAAGCTCCACGGCAAAGAAGAAGTCTACTTCGCTCCCGAAGATATCAAGCGTTACCAGTAGCGGTTCCCATTGACCCTCCAGGCGATTCCTTATATTCTGGTGCTGGGCACCTTGTTTGGCAGCACTTTGCTGGCATCCAGATTCAGTGTCGGCCAGTTTGAGTCGATGACCTATGTCGGCTTGCGGCTGGTCTCGGCGGGGATCATCCACACGCTGATCTACCTCGTCACCGGGGCAAAACGCCCCTGGCCGCGCGGCGGAGGGATCTGGTGGAAAGCTGCCATCCTGGCGCTCTTCGGCACGGCGGTGCCGATGAACTTGATCACCCTATCGCTGCTCTACCAGTCCAGCGGGGTCACCTCGATCCTGATCACCCTCAGCCCGGCGTTTACTGTGGTGCTGGCTCATTTCTTTCTTGATGATGAACCGCTCACATCCCGTAAAGGGTTTGGCGTGCTGCTGGCCCTCAGCGGGGCGGTGTTGATGCTGGGATTGGGGGAGACCGGTTTGCCGGATGTCTCAGAAGCCAACCCGGTCGGTTATTTACTGGTTTTCATTTCGATGCTCTCAGGCAGTTTTACCACCATCTTCGCCCGCAAAAATCTTCAGGGTTACGATCCAGTCGATGTCTCTAGTATCCGTATGTGGATTGCGGGGATAGTGGTGATGCCGCTGTCTGTGGTGTTGGTGGGCTTTGACCTCAGCCGGGTGAATATCGAGGGCTGGATGGTGTTCGGCTGGGCTACCCTGATTGGCACCGTCCTGGCGCAGCTGCTGTCCTTCTATGTCATCCAGCGATTTGGCGCTACCTCCTCGGCAATGACTTCCTACATCATGCCGGTGGTGGTCAGCATTGGCGGGGCGCTGCTGCTGGGGGAAGAGATCACCTGGGGGATGGGCGGTGCGATGATTTTGATCTTTGGGGGGATTCTGCTGATCAACCGCCGCCGCAAGCGCGCCAAAGAAATCGTAGTTTGATTTCCGAAATCGTAGTTTGATTTCCGAGATCGCGGTGTAGATCTCCGAGATCGTGGTGTAGGGAGACATCAACCTCACCCCAATATCCTGTTTATTAGACGTTAAATTAACTGCCCCTCTCCTTTGAAGGAGAGGGGCAGTTTGCTTTTGTACTTTTTGATCGAGTATCCGGGGTGAGGTTGGATTTTCTAACTCTTCACCAGATGTACAATCGTAACTCCATCGCCGCCCTCATTGCGTTGACCGGGTTCAGAGCGCTCCACATAGGGATGGCTGGCGACTGCTTTTCGGACGGCATCGCGCAGCTTGCCGGTGCCTTTGCCGTGCACCAGCCGGGCATACGGCAGGCCGGAGATGTACGCCCGGTCCAGGTAGTGCTCCAGCTTTTCGAGGGCTTCGTCCACATTCAGGCCGCGCAGCTGCAGTTCCACGCCGGGGGAGGGCGTGCGGAAATCAGCGGCCTCGGTGTTGACCTCCTGCCTGGGCTTTTCCTGCATCTGACCCGCCGACCAATTCGAGGTCGTAGAGGTCCACCCGCACCCGCAGGTTGCCGACCATGATCTCAGCCTGTTCTTGTCCCAATGAGGAGACCACGCCTTCCTTGCCCAGAGTGCGCAGCTTGACCTTATCTCCCAGGCGGATAGGGCGCTGTTTGACCGGGGCGGGCAGTTCCTGGGTCACCCGCTTGCGCGGTCTTTGGCTTCTCCACCTGTTCTTCGATCACTTGCACGCTGGATTCGATCTCATCGATAACTTCCAGCGGCTGGCGGGCCAGAGCCAGCTTGCGGCGGGCTTCGCGCAGTTCTTCCTGCATCTCCACGATTTCCTGCTGGGCTTTCTCCTGTGCTTCAGCCAGGATGGCGAAGCGTTCATCCTCGATATTCTCCAGCCGTTCGACCAGTTCATGGCGCATTTCTTCTGCCTTGCGGCGGTGGGTTTCTGCCTCGGCGCGGGCCGATTGGGCCAGGTCGCGCTGCCGGTGGATCTCGTCCAGCAGGTCATCGGCCCTCAGGTCGGTGGGGTTGATCTTTCCCCGGGCGAGTTGAATGATCTCTTTGCGCAATCCCAGCCGCTCGGCGATATGCAGGGCGTTGGAGCGCCCCGGCAGGCCGATGGTCAGGTGGTAGGTGGGGCGCAGGGTTTCCATATTGAAGGCCATCGAGGCATTCACGACCCCCGGTGTGCTGTGCGCATAGGCTTTCAGTTCCGGATAGTGGGTTGCCACCAGGGTGGGGATCCCGGCATCCACCAGATAGCTCAGGATCGCCTGGGCCAGAGCAGCGCCTTCCTGGGGATCGGTGCCAGCGCCAAGCTCATCCAGGATCACCAGCGTTTCGTGCCCGGCTTTGTCCAGGATGTGGATGATGTTGGTGATATGACCGGAAAAGGTCGAGAGGGATTGCTCGATGGATTGCTCATCGCCGATATCGGCGTAGATATTCGCAAACAGGCTGATCTCGGAATCCTCCCCGGCGGGGATATGCATCCCGGATTGGGCCATGCAGGCCAGCAGCCCGACGGTCTTCAGGGTGACGGTCTTGCCGCCGGTATTCGGCCCGGTGATCAGCAGGATGTAGGTCTCGGGATCGGTTTCAACGTCGATCGGGATCACGGTTTTTTGGTCCAGCAGGGGATGGCGCGCCTGCCACAGCTTGAGGGTCAGGTTGGGGTTGACCCCGTCACTGGGCTTGCGGGGGCGGATCAGATTGGGACGGATGGCTTCAAGTTCCTCGGCATATTTGGCCTTGGCGAAGACCAGGTCCAGGGCGGCGAGGGTATCCACAGCAGCCACCAGTTCGGCGGCATGCTGTCCCAGACGGTTGGAAAGGTCCGCCAAGATGCGGCGTTCTTCTTCCTTCTCTTCGGCCTGAAGCTGGCGGTATTCGTTGTTCAGGTCTACCACCTGGATCGGCTCGACGAACAGGGTGGCCCCCGAGGAGGAGACATCGTGCACCACAGATTTGACCCGCCCGCGGGCATCCGCCCGGATCGGGATCACGTAGCGCCCGTCCCGCTGGGTGACCAGTGATTCCTGCAGATAGGGGGTGATGGTCTTGTTGTTGAGTAGTCTCTGCATGCGGTCCAGCAGCCGGTCGTGGACGATGCGCAGTTGGCTGCGTATCTGGTTGAGCTTGTCTGAGGCGTTGTCCAGGATCTCTCCACGGTCTGAGACCGTGGAGGAGATCGCATCCACCAGCCCGATGGGGGCTGGCAGCCCAAGGGCGATCTCGGCCAGAAAGGGGAAGCTGGTCTCACTGCGTTCCAACTGCCGGCCGAGGCTGCGGGCGGCGATCAGCGTGAATTTTATGTCCAGCAGATCGACCGGAACCAGGATGGTTCCCTTGCTGGCCGATTTGGCCAGGTCACGGATATCACGCGCCCCTCCGATGGAGGTATGCGGCTCGGTTTCGAGCAGTAGGCGAGCTTCAGCGGTCTCATCCAGCCACTGCCGGGCTGTATGGAAATTGGTGGTCGGCTTCAGCGCCAGGGCTAGCTCGTTTGAGGGGCCAAAGGCGGTCAGTTCAGCCAGTTTTCCCCGAACTTTATTAAATTCGAGTGTGTGCAAAGTTTTACTATCCATCGCCGAAAAAGTGTACCATAATACAGAGTGTCGTGGATATTAGCCAGATGAGAAGGAGTTTATGATGAACACAAAACAGATTGGCGTATGGGCATTTATCCTTGGTTTGGTATTGGCGATGGCCGGGGTGTTCTTCGACCTGGGCGGGTGGGGACGTCCGGGTATGATCGTGCTAGGGATCCTTGTCGGGATCTTCCACCCGATCCGCAAAGAACTGGTGCCCCTGGGAGTGATCTATCTGACTATGGTGACCGCGGCAGCCTCTATGGATGCACTGCCGGTTCTAGGCTCGATCATCACGGAACTGGCCACCGCCTGGGCGCAGTTCCTTGGTCCGGTGGCGTTGACCGCCATGCTGATGTGGGGTGCGCCTTATCTGATGGCCAAAGAGTGAGGCGAGTAATTTTCAAACCCAAACTTGTCTAGACAATTTATTTTGACATCTTGATTCACATTCTTAAATCCTGTACAATGAAAAAGAACAAAGTGGGAGATTGGCAACATCTCACTGCTTTACCAAACAGGCCACCAAGGAGAATGACATGGATGTGATTAAGGTTTCGGGCACGTCAAGAACGTCCGCTGTTGCCGGAGCGATCGCCGGGGTTTTCAGAGAGAACAAGCGAGCTGAGGTTCAGGCGATAGGTGCAGGGGCGGTCAACCAGGCAGTCAAAGCGTTGGTTCTCTCCAGGGGCTACCTTGCCGAAGATGGCTATGAGGTGATCTTTTTCGCCGAATTCACCGATGTTGAGATCGATGAAAAGATTCGGACGGCTATCAAGATCACGGTTGAGGAAAGAATACTGGAATAACCTTGGTTTGAAATGCCAAAAGACCTCTTGCCTTCACACAGGGGTCTTTTTTCTTTGGAAAGAATAAGGTATGCACAACACTGATCAATGGAAGCAGCGGCTGGCAGCCCGTTATCCAGATTTTCGTGTGGATGAGGATGAACCGGCATTTTTCAGCCAATGGACGCACACTGGCCAGTTCCGCGACCACGGCAAACAGGCGGCAGTCTGTGAGCTGTGCGGCAACACCGGGCTGCGCTACCATTTCCTGGTTGCAAACCGCCGCACCGGAGAAGCGATTTGGGTGGGGAGCCAGTGTGTGCTTAACTTCGATCTCTCCGAGAGGGCGGTGCTGTCCCGCCAGCGCCAGGCGCGGCTGGAAACCGAGGAAGCCGCCAACCTGGAAGCCACCCGGGAGCAGTTGACCGCCATGCTGGCCCAACTTCAAGGGATCTACCAGATGGCCAGCCCCTCCGAGCAGCGCCACATCCGCTGGATGGTGGGAAAATTCCAGCGGCGGGGCGGCTTCTCCCCGGCGGACCTGGGCTGGCTGTTCTCCGCAATGCTGGCCAGCGGCATCCGGATTGATGCAAATCTCTTTCCGCTGATCCTGCGCACCAAAAAGGACCAGGGGGAGATAAGAGGATTATCTGCCAGCGCGCTCGCCTGGCTGGCGCCAGCCCTCGACGAGAAGCAGCGTACAAAAATGAAGGAATGGGGGTTCAGACTTTAGTTTTTCCCTGTATTAGCAGGATGCTTTTCGAGAAATTCCAAAATCGCCGGACGCAGCATTTCCAGGTGGGTGAGGATACAGTAATGCGTACCCTCCAGCACCGGGATGAATTCCGCATCGGGGATCCGGCTGGCGCTGCGTACGCCCTGAGCGTAGGGCACAACCTCGTCGGATGTGCCGTGGATCACCAGGGTGGGTACACGGATGGATTCCAGGGGGACTTCTCCCAGCGCTTCGATCTGGCGGGCATCGTTCACCATCCCCGAGACGCGCAGCGAGGTTGGGTAGGCGGTCTGGATCAACTGGCTGAGCATATTCTTCTTTTCGGGGTCAGCGCCGATCTGCTTGCGCAGGGTAGGACGGATCAGCATCAGCGCTTCGGGATGGAGCAGCGCCCACGGTAAAAAGTCGGTAGAGAGCAGCGGAGAGAGCATCGTGTAGTGCGATAGGCCGCCGGGGATAGGCGCATTGACTGCCGAGACCAGCACCAGGGCGGCGCATTTCTCCGGGTGGCGCAGGGCGAAGAACAGCCCCACCAGCCCACCCATTGAGGTGCCAATGAAGGCTGCCCGGGGGATATCCATCGCATCCAGCACGGCGGCCATTGCATCTGCCTGGGCGGCGGGAGTCTCCCCGGTCGCCAATGGGGTGCGCAGATAGCCGGGCCGGGAGACGGAGATGTATTTGATTCCCCTGAATTCCTCGGATTGCACTTCTCCCTGGTCGTAACCTCCAGCGGCCCCGTGCACGACCAATACCGGCGGGCCTTCGCCGTGGATCGAGATCTCCACTTCTCCGGCAGAGGTTTCGATCACCTGGCTGTGGGTTTTTAGCTTTTCAATGGCGGACTCGGTATCCTGCTCGAAGCGGGCTTGCAGCTTTTGCATGCCCCATACTGCCGCGGCGGCTCCAATCGCGGCCCCGACTGCTGAAAATATTGGCTTGCTGAACTTTTTCATGCTGTCATTCCAATTATCCATTTGTTGGTGCATGTTGATGAAGGAATTCTACCAGCTTTGGCTTGATCTCTTCCTGGTGCGAGATAAAGCAAAGATGGGTGCCGCCCTTGATCGAGATGAATTCCGCATCGCGGATCCTCTCGGCGCTGGCGACCCCCTGGCTGTAGGGGACAACGATATCGGCGGTGCCGTGCACCACTAAAGTGGGAACGGCAATCTCTTCCAGCGGGTATCCGCTCTGCCCCTGGAATTGGTTCATATCATTGAGGAAGCCAGCCTGGCGCACACTGGTGGGGTAGATCGAATTCAGCATGGCCACGATATGCGCTTGTTTGGCCGGATCTCCCATAGTTTGCAGACCCAGGTTGGGCTGCAACAGGTAGAGCACGAAACGGTTGACGCCAATGTAGGTGAACCAGTCCCATCCGAAGAAGGTTTTAGCGATCGGGGAGAGCAGTCCATGCCAGCGGGAAAGCGGGGCGTTGATCGCATTGCCCATCACCAGCGCCCAGCAGCGGTCGGGGTGGCGCAGGCAAAACTGGATCGCAGGCGGCCCACCGGCAGAGCACCCCATCACGGCGGCTTTCTCGATCCCCAGGCTGTCTAGCAGGGCGGCGGTCATATCCGCTTGCTCCTCGGCGGTTTCTCCGGTGGAGACTGGGGTGTGCAGATAGCCGGGGCGAGAGGGGCAGATGAACTTGAACCCGGCATCCGGAAAGCTGTACACCTTGGCGCGATCATACCCGCCGAGGGCGCCGTGCAGTACCACGATCGGCGGCCCTTCACCGCAGACCAGCACTTCGACCGGTCCACACGCGGTATCAATCATCTCACTGGCTGCTGCTAATTGCTGGATTCTGTGTGACATGGTCTTGTGGAATATTGGCGGTTTCTGGATAGGGAATTGGCTGCTCGATCAACCGGGCTGAAAACAGTTCTCCATCTTCAGCTCTGTCGAATTTGCTCAGGCGGTTTGGTCAGCGCCCTCTTTATTGCTTACCGTAGCACCCGTTGAAGAACCCTGGCGGGTCCCAGTGGGAGTAGCTGCCGTCGATCAGCAGGGTCTGGTCGAGCACTTTCTCGCCGTTAACGGTGATCTCAACCGTCCAGATGCCAGAGTCGAGTCCGTTCGGGTCGGTGAGGGTGATCTCTTCCGTGCCGGATTCAGGGCCGGGCCACAGACAGGTGTACTGCGCCCAGAGCATGCCGTCTTTGGTCCATTTGCGCACGTATGGGGCTTTGACCGGGAAGTCTTCAAAGTCGAAGCGGAAGTAGATCTTCTCGGTCCGCTCCGGGAAAGTGGCCTGGTGATTGCTGCCGTCTCCCAAGCATTCTTCCAGACAGGTGAAGAAGCTGCTCGTGGCTGGGTTGGGCAATGAGATGGCGGTCGGGTAACCGGTGTTGCCAGCATTGGGTCTTGGTGTGGCGGTGGCTTCATCCGCGGGGTCTTCAGAGGTATCTCCGGTTTCAACCGGAGAATCCGCTTCCCCGGTGGGATTGGCAGTCGGTGGGGCGTCGGTCGGCGTCGGGGCTTTCTGGGTGACGGAGGCTACTTCCGCCAGGACAGTTGCCAGCGCATCCGGAGTCTCTACAGGAGCTTGCGGCTCCAGCGGATCCACGAACTGGATGTCTGAACACGCCAGCGCAGCCAGCATCAGGATTGCAATCATCAGGGTGAGTTTCTTCATATAATTTCTCCTCATGATAATCATAAGACAAAAAGTTCAGAAAATGAAGTCTAAATTGTTAATTGGTTCTGCTGCGCTTTAGCGGGTAACTTCCATGCCATCATATCATCCTTTTGAGAAGGAGATGCTGCCCGGAAACTCTCAAATTTTTATGGGGTAGGGGAATTTAGCGGTACAATTTCCCCATCTTTACACACAAGGAAGTGACAATGAAGCAAAAGTACCCGCACTATGCAGTCATTTGGGATATGGATGGCGTGCTGATCGATTCCGGCGAGCCGCATTTCATTACCTGGCGCGAGACGCTAGCCGAGATTGGGGTGGAATACACCCGGGAGGATTTCCAGCACACTTTTGGGATGAATAACCACGCCGTGCTGGAATATGTGTTGGGCGAGAAACCCGATCCGGAACAGGCCGAGATCCTGATCGAGAAGAAAGAGCAGGCCTTCGTGGAGATCATCCACCAGGGCGTAGAGCCGCTCCCCGGGATCGTGGACTGGTTGTCCCGCTTGAAGGATTGGGGAGTA
The DNA here is from genome assembly GCA_963722735.1 of uncultured Chloroflexia bacterium. Lineage (GTDB taxonomy): Bacteria > Chloroflexota > Anaerolineae > Anaerolineales > UBA11579 > UBA11579. Next base: position 29,076 of record CAVROH010000025.1, on the reverse strand, counting down.
AGGCAGGCAGTGGCGTCCTCCGCCCCTTGGGGGAATATCGATGCCGAACTGGATGGGGCGGACCTGCGCCGGTTCTTCGATGCGATCGTCTCCGGAGCCGATTTACCCCCCAAGCCGAACCCGGATGTATTTCTCAAAGCCGCGGCTGAGTTGGGCGTGCCCCCGGAGCGCTGCGTCGTGGTGGAGGATTCTCTGGCTGGCCTGGGCGGGGCGCTGGCTGCCGGGATGATCTGCATTGCCGTGACCACCACCCATCCGGCGGAGGAGCTTAAAAAAGCCAACAGGATCTATCCTGACCTGAGTGCTATGTCTGAGGAAGAGTTCCTCGATTTGACCGGATTGGAACTGTAATGCCGACTGTGACCCGCTATTCGGGTGCGGATGCCTTTCTGGGGGTAGCCGGGGATTTGCTGTATGCCGATGAAGCCCTTCACAGCCTGATGATCGGGATCGTGGAACGCCTTACAGGGAAACCTGATTTCTATGGTGAGGATCTCCCCTACCTGGCTGTGGTCTCTGATCAGGAGGGACCGCTGCTGGCGGGTACGATGACCCCGCCATTTGGTGTGGTGATAGCAGCTCTGCGGGAGGATGCCGCACAAGGTATCCCGCACTTGGTCGCTGATCTGGTAGAGAGCGAGTGGGGACTGCCCGATGTGCATGGTGAGACCCGCTTTGCCCGGCTGTTCGCTGAGGAATGGGCAGTCCAGACCGGCGGCAGCTGCCACAAAGTGATGGACATGCGCATCTACGTGCTGCGCCAGGTGACCTCGCCGGAGAATGTACCGGGTGAGTTCGTCCAGGCTGGGATCGAGGATATTGAGACGATTTCTGAATGGCTGCACGGCTTCGAGACCGAAGCGCTGAATGAAGACCGGCCCAAAGAGCGGATCCTCAAGGCAGTTGAAGTTCTTATCGGACGTGCGGATTGGTATTTATGGCGGGATAAGGGGCGGCCGGTCTCGATGTGCTTGCGCACGCGCCCCACCAGGACCGGCATTTCTGTCTCTGGCGTGTACACACCCAGGGACTTGCGCGGCAGGGGGTATGCCAGCGCTTGTGTTGCTGCGCTCAGTCAGTTGCTGCTGGATGAGGGCTATGCCTTCACCTCACTGTTCACCGATCTTGCCAACCCGACCTCGAATAGCATTTACATGCAGATTGGCTACCAACCGCTGGCCGATTATGATAAGTACAAGCTGGTGATTGGGAGGTAGGCGCTGCGTCACTTGGGGGAGGAATACTTTGTTTGAGATTTTTCTTCACACAATTGAAATTCGCTTACTTGGTCACTGATCACTCGTTGCCTGATTCCTGTCTTTCCTCAATTCTCGACTCCAAATCAGCTTGCCCGTATTTAGAGGCGAATATACAATCGAACATATATTGAAGGGACGCCCAGATAGAGAGGGGCGGGCGTGCTGTTGCTTTAAGGAGTTCTCTTGCAGGCAACAAAATTGCAACCGGAATATGCAGAGGTAATGCAGTCCTGGGCGGCGCGCCTGCAGCATTGGCGGCTGAACCATCTGGCTGCTGCTTTGCTGGAAGCCGGGGGACCTTTGAAGCTCATCGGAGCCCAACTGGTCTTCATCAGCCAGCCGCTCTTTTCCGGGCTGCTCTCCAGCGGCAGGCTTGATCTGCTGGCAGGCATCCTGGAAGAACCGGCGCAATCCGACACATTCATCCGATTCCTTCGAGAGGAAACGCAAGAATGACAACGCTCAAACTATTCATGATCCTGGCATTTGCCGGCCTGATGGTGGCGTATTACATCATTGGCAAGCGGCGTGATGCCCGCCACCTGCGCGATATCCCGGCCTTCTACCGCCTGAAAGGGACGGTGGAACTGGCCGTGGAGGATGGCACCCGGGTGCATGTGGCGATTGGCCGCGGCGATGTGCTCAGCCCGCGCGGGGCATCGGCGATGGTGGGATTGAGCATGCTGCGCCAGATCGCCAAGGTGGCATCGGACAGCGATCACCCACCGCTGGCTACGGCTGGTGACGGGCTGCTGGGCATCCTGGCACAGGACACCTTGCGAGCCAGCTTTAACGAGCTCAATCTGGCCCCTAACTATGAACCCACCCTGGGCCGCGTCACCGGGCTGACCCCCTTCTCCTATGGGGCTGGGACGATGCCGATGATCTTCGATGATCCCATCTCTGCCAACCTGCTGATCGGCAGCTTTGGCAATGAAGTTGCCTTGATCACCAGCGCGGGTGAACGCAGCCAGACCCAAACTCTGGCAGGCACCGATAACCTGCCTGGACAGGCGATATTGTATGCCACGGCTCATGATCCACTGATCGGCGAGGAATTGTATGCCGGCGGGGCATATATGGATGCCAACCCGATGCATGAAGCCAGCCTGCACGCTCAGGATGTCTTTCGCTGGGCGATCATCGGGCTGGTGATCGTGCTGGCGCTGTTTGGCTTAGTACAAGGATAGATGACACCGTGAAAAAGTTTATGTCCAGCTTCCAGGCACCGTTGGGGATGGTTTTCGCCATCTCTGCCGGGTTGATCATGTTGATGACTTACGTCCTGCCCCTGGACGGTCTGCGGGTGATCATCCTCAATGTGGTAATGATCGGCGCGGCGGCGGCACTCGTCATCGGGGTGTTCAACCTGATTGCCGTGCATGCCAAACGTGTCAAGGATGACAATAATGCGCTTGGCAGTGTGGCGCTGATCCTGGCGCTGATCATTACATTTGTGGTCACCTTGCTGCAGGACTTTGGCTTCTACCCCAGCGCCTTGCCGGGAGCAGATTGGTTACTGAACTACATCCAGGTGCCGGTGGAATCCGCACTGATGGGTGTGATGGCAGTCACCCTGGTGTACGCGGCTGCCCGTATGGTCACCCAGCGCCCCAATATCTTCTCGGTGATCTTTGTGCTTACTCTTTTGATCACCCTGATCGCCAGCACCCAGTTTGGAATGGATTCCAGTCTGGGACAGTCGATCCAGAAGTTCATCTCGCACGGTCTGGCATCCGGTGGGGCACGCGGCATCCTGATTGGTGTTGCCCTGGGGACGATTGCCACCGGTTTCCGTATCCTGATGGGATTCGACCGCCCGTACGGCGGATAACACGCTGAAATAAGGCAAAAGGTTTATGGGTTTTACTGACGATTCTGACAATGATCTTCCAGACTGGTTGAGCGACCTCGGCTCCGATCAGGGCGACCAGGGTGTGGAATTCACCGATGGTTCGGCCTTCGGCTCTGGAGAGGATAAACCCGAATGGGCCTCTGAGGATTCCCCGGGAAGTTTTGACCTGCCTGAAGAGGAACAAGAAGGTGTCCCCGATTGGCTTTCTTCGATCCGGGAGCAGGAAGGCTCTGCTGAGGAAGCAGCTCCAGAGTCCCCCTCTGCTTCAGAGGTCGACGATAATGATGAGGAAACCTGGCTGAAGAATATCCGCACTCAGAACACAGATGATGAAGAAATTGAGGAATCTGAAGAGGAAGAAGCCGTCACTGACATTCTGGACACCATCCAGGCATTGAAAGATCAGGATGCCCAAAACCTGCCGCCGGTCAGTGATGATGAGCCAACCATCCGGCTGAAGGATTATTTCGCCGATAAAGGTGAAGAACCTCCTGAACCTGAAGAAAAAAGTGAGCCTGATTGGATTAGTGGTTTACCGGCAATGGATTTTGAGAATCAAGCTGCGGACGTTCCTGACGCATCCGATGAAGATACTGTGAATACCGATTGGTTGAAAAACATTCGGGAACAGGAAGCCGCCGACCGGGGAGCAGTTGAAGAAGAATTGCCACCTGCCGAAGAACAAACACCCGCCGAAGAAGATACATTTCCCAAGGCGCAGGCTTTCTCCGAGGATCCCAAGATTACCGGGAGTTTGCCCTCCTGGATGGAGACCTTGCAAACCTCTGGGTTGGCGCTGCCAGGTGAGCAGGAAGAAGAGGAGGAACTCCCTCGGGCAAGTTATTCGGAAGAGGAAATCTCCACTCTCTTTGAGCAGGACGACCTCCCTGATTGGCTGGGTTCAGACTCCGCCCCGGATACCGGCCTCACGGCTGATTCGGCTGGCTCATTATCGCGGGGATCAAGCCTGTTAGGTGAGCAGAGCGATCAGCCAATTGAACGTGCCGAACTGCCTGGCTGGCTCCAGGCCATGCGCCCGGTAGAGGCGGTTACATCGGTATCAGATGCTGATCTGAAGCAAGAGGAAGAGGTTCCTGCGGGTGATAAAGAACGTGTCGGCCCGCTATCAGGGCTGAGTGATGTGCTTCCGGCAGAACCGCACATCATCCATTTTGGCACTCCGCCGAAAGCCATTCCAGGATTCGAGCTTTCCGATGTGCAGAAACAGCATGCTGAATTACTCCAGTCCCTGATCGGCAATGAAGCGGCATCCACGCCCACCAACCGTCGTACGGTAGCGAATCCGCAGCAGATCCTGCGCTGGGTGATCGCCATTTTGCTGCTGACCTTAACCTTTGCCGCCCTCTGGCTAGGAGGCAGCTTCCAATTGGCTTTACCGCTGGCAGAAGGAATGCCGGGCGAAACCCTCTCGGTGATCAGCCTGGTCAATGAACTAACCCCCGAGGATAAGGTCTTGATGGCTGTTGAATATCAGCCTGGACTGTCCGGAGAGATCGAGGCTGCCTCGGCAGCCCTGATCCAGCACATGCTCCTGCGGGATGCCCAGATCGTGCTGGTGTCTTCTCAGCCCACCGGGCCGGGATTGGGTGAGGCATTCCTGCGGGAAAATTTCTCGGACGATGACTATATCCGCACGCACCAGTATGTCAATCTGGGATATGTCTCCGGTGGTGCGGCCGGATTGCTGAGTTTTGCCAACGATATCCGCCAGACAAAGGCGGATATGGCCTGGGATCAGGCGCCTTTGAATCAGATCCAGACGATCAGGGATTTTGCCCTCGTGGTCGTGCTGACCGATGATCCAGATACAGCTCGTAGTTGGGTTGAGCAGGTCCACCCGCTGCTGTATGACACGGTTTACCTCACCGAGGTTCCGCTGGTGATGGTGGTCAGCGCCCAGGCAGAACCACTGGTTTACCCCTACTATTACACCAATCCGCAGCAGATTGCCGGTCTGGTCAGCGGGATCGGCGGCGGGGCGTATTATGAGAATGTCACCGGTCCGTCGATTGCAGCAAAGTACTGGACAGCCTACAATGTCGGGATGATGCTGGCGGTGATCATCATTGCCATCGGCAGTATCTACAATCTGGCCCGAAATTCTCTGTCCGGGTCCTCCAAAGGACGGGCGTAATGTTGTTCGAGATGACCATGATGGATCTGATTGGCCTGCTGGTCTCCTTTGTGCTGACCGTGCTTGTGCTGCTGTATGCCTTTGATGATAACGCCCTGTTCCGGGTGGCGGTATATTTATTTGTGGGGGTGGCTGCCGGGTATGCCAGCGCTGTGGCGCTTAAAGATGTGATCTTCCCCCGCCTGTTCAGCCTGGACCGCGATCAACTGCTGCTGGTAGTGCTGTGGATCGTACTGCTGGCAATGAAACTCTCGCCAAAAACCGCCCGCATTGGCAACCCGGCAGCCGGGTTGCTGGTGGGTGTGGGGGCAGCTGTTGCCATTGGCGGCGCCATCCAGGGGACATTGATCCCTCAGGTGATGGCGGCTGGCGATTTCTTTGCCCCGTCCCTGATGCAGCAGTCCTTCCAGGCAGGTGCAATGGGGGATGCCGTTGGGTACCTGATCCGAGGTTTAGCGATCCTGGTCGGCACCGTGGCGACCCTGGCACATTTCCATTTTGGCGCCAAACCGGCTCCCAACCAGATCCCCCAGCGGCACCGCTTCATTGAAATCATCAGCAAGGTGGGGCAATTCTTCATTGCCGTCACCTTCGGGGTCATCTTTGCGGGGATTCTGTCAGCCTCCCTGACAGCATTGATCGAACGCCTGTCGTTCGTTTACGAGTTCATCCAGCTATTCATTTCCGGCCTGTAGGAAATTTGATCATGACCGAAAGCAAAGCGTTCTACGACGAATTTGATGAAATAGAAGACCTGGCCGAAACACAGGAAGGCGAGGTGATTGGGGATTTATCCGGACCTGAATACCGGTTTGGGTCATTGCTCACTCTGGATGTCGGCTCTGTGCATACCCGGGCGGCCCTGTTCGATATTGTCGAAGGCCGCGCCCGCTTTTTGGCTGCCGGGCGGTCTTTCACCTCTGCCGGCGCCCCTTTGTTCGACGCCAGCGAGGGGATGCGGTTTGCCATCGACAAGGTGGAACAGATCTCTGGCCGGTTGCTGATCGCCGAGGACGGCCGCCCTGTGATCCCCAGTAACAGGCAGGGGCATGGGGTGGATTACATGGCCAGCACACTTTCGATTGCCCCACCGCTGAAGACCGTGGTCGTCGGGCTGCTGGACCAGGTCTCCCTGGCTAGCGTGACTAACCTGGCAAAGACGGCTTATACCCGGATCGTGGCTTCGATCGGCCTGAACAATGCCAATAAACCCGAAGAGTATATCGGGATCATCCAGAATACCCGCCCGGACCTGATCCTGATCGCCGGCGGAACGGATAAAGGCGCGACTCAATCGGTGCTGCGCCTGGTCAATATGATCGGCATGTCTCTGTACCTGCTCCCTGAAGAAAGCCGGCCCGAAGTGGTCTTTGCCGGAAATTCCGCACTGGCCAAACAGGTGGAGCGCTTCATCAAACCGCTGACCACCATCCATCTGGCCCCCAATATCCGCCCGGCCCTGACCACAGAACGTCTTGGTCCGGCTCAGTCCCTGCTGATGGATACCTTCCGCAATGTGCACATCAACCGGGTCGCCGGCCTGAGTGAGATCAGCGCCTGGTCGGGCAATAACCTGACGCCAACCGCCCATGCGATGGGCCGGATGATGCGCTTTATCAGCAAGATCGTGCCTGGCGGAAACCACACTGGTGTGCTCGGGGTCGATGTCGGGCGCTTCCTCTACCACTGTGGCGGCCAGCTTCGACGGCGACCTGCGTCTGCGGGTCTTCTCTGACCTGGGTTTGGGCGAAGGTCTTGCCGGCATCCTTGAGCGCAGCCAGATGGAGGATGTGATCAAGTGGATCCCCGGTGAGGTTTCTACCTCCTATATTCTGGATTATATTCAAAACAAGATCATTTATCCCGGCACACTGCCGGTGACACCCAGAGACCTGTACCTGGAGCAAGCCCTGGCCCGCGAGGTGATGTCACGGGCGATCCGCGAGGCAATGCCCAGCTTCCCCAAGGATGCCCAATCGGGTGGAGCAGAACATGCTGCCCACCTTTGACCCGATCGTGGTCAGCGGGGGCGTTCTGACCAATGCGCCTTCTCCGGCGCACAGCCTGCTGATGATCCTGGATGCCCTCCAGCCGACGGGAATCCAGCGCATCTTGCTGGATATTAACCACCTGGCCCCCGGGCTTGGCGCAGCCTCCTCAGTGGTGCCGGGACTGGTCTCACAGCTGATCCTTGATCCCGACTGTGCTGCTCAATCTTGGCTTTGTGATCTCACCGGTGGTGCAGCGCCAAGGAAGGTACTGCTGTGCTGCGCATCCGGGTGCAGTACCAAAGCGGATACGAGTCCACCGTGAATATCCACCAGGGGAATATCCAGTTAATTCCGATCCCCACCGGACAGCGGGCGCGGGTCTTCATTGATCCTCTCCACCGGGCGAATATCGGCTTTGGCCCTGGCAAGGGGACCAGCATCCAGGTGGTGGGCGGGCTGTTCGGGCTGGTTGTAGATGCCCGCGGCCGGCCGTTGGTATTCCCTGAGGATGCTACCACCCGCAGAAATCTGCTGTTAAAATGGCAAAGTGCCTTCAAACGGCTGGGCTGATTGGTATAAACCTTGCAATTTATGAACTAGGAAAATTATGTTATTACCTGTGACGCATGTGCTCCCTCTGACAACCATCGAACGCCGCCGGCTGCTGCCGGTAGCGGGCACTGTGCTGGTGCGCAGTGGTCAGGATGTGCAGGCTACGGATGTGATCGCCTCTGCAGATGTTTACGCCGAGCATATCTCCCTGGACCTGGCCCGCGGGCTGGGTGTCCCCAAGAACAAGGTCGCTACGCTGCTCAAACGCAAGATTGGCGAGGAGATCGAGAAGGGAGATGTGATCGCCAGCCGCCCCGGGATGATGACCCGCTCGGTACGGGCGCCCAAAGACGGCAAGCTGGTGGCGGTTGGCGGCGGGCAAGCCCTGATGCAGGTCAGCCGCACCCCATTCAAACTTCAGGCCGGGATTCCCGGCAAGGTCTTCAAGGTGGAGGCCGATTACGGCGCTATTATTCGGATGACCGGTGCCTGGGTCCAGGGTGTCTGGGGCAACGGAAAGCTGGAGACCGGCGGTTTATTCATCTCCGCCGATTCACCGGACCATATCGTCACCGTGCGGGACCTGGATCCTAGCCAGCGCGGCCAGGTGATGTTTGCAGGGCACTGCGCTGATGGTGAGGTGCTGGATGGATTGATCCAGATCAAGATGAAGGGGCTGATCCTGGGGAGTCTTTCTACCCGGCTGCGCCCGATGGCCGCCCAGATGCCTTATCCGATCATGGTGCTGAGCGGTTTTGGCAAGGTGCCGATCAATGAAATGGCTTACAGGCTGCTCTCCACCAGCTCTGCCCGGGCAATCACCTTGAATGCGGCTATATTCAACCGCGCGACCGGTGAGCGCCCCGAAGCGGTGATCCCGGTGACCGGGCAGGGTGATGTGCCCATGCCGGTGCAGCTCGCCCCGGTGGATATCGGACAGCAGGTGCATATCCTGCGCGATCCGCACCAGGGCCGGGTCGGCACGGTCAGCCAGATATTGGGCGTTACCCGCCTTGAGAATGGACTGCATGCCGATTCAGTCGAAGTGCTGCTGCCGGCTGCGCCAACCGAGGAAACCGGAAAGGACACCGGGCCACTGGGAGAAAGAGTTGTCATTCCGCTGGCGAACCTGGAAATAATAGGGTAAAAATAAGTATCCGGAAGGAGAATAAGGTTATGTTAGACGATTTTGATATGGATTTCCCGGACGAGGAAGAAGACTTCGAAGAAGAGGGTGAAGGTTCGTCAGGCCGTAACCGCACCTTTATGCTGGTGGCTGGCGGCTTGGGCGCATTGATCGTGATCGCCCTGATCTGTGTGGCGGTCTATGTTTTCCTGATCCGCCCGCGCTCCGCTGCCAACCAACTGGCTTATCAGACCCAGACTGTTCAGGCAGAGCTTGCCGCCTATCAGGCGCAGACTCAGACGGCTGCGGTGATGGTACCGCCTACGAATACGCCGTTGCCGGAACCGACCGATACACCCGTTCCGACCGACACACCGGTGCCCACCGATACCCCGGAGGTCGATGACGGTACAGGCGGCGGCGGTCCGACGCCAGACCCGCGCACCGCCACCGTGCAAGCCCTGCTGACCCAGGCTGCACTGGCGCAAACCCAGGCTGCCCAGCAGCTGCTGACGCAGACCTCCACCCCGACGGTGACCGCCCTGGCAGATACTGGTTTCGCCGATGATGTCGGTGCCCCGACCTTGATCGCCATGGCCGGCCTGCTGGTGCTGGTGATCTTCATCGCCCGCCGGCTGAGGGCTAATACCGCCTGAGATAAACACAAAAAATTTGGGTTATAAATGGAACCGGAGGTGATTATTCACCTCCGGTTCCATTTTAATTCACCACGGATGCACGCCGATAAACTCAGATGGGGATTGATTTCCAGTTGCCGTGATCTCCCAACAGCCAGGGTTGCTTTGCAAACTCCCATTTTTCGAGGAGCGAAGCGACTCGATAATCGATCTCCCAACAGCCAGATTGGGTATCGTATGAAATCTCAATCCCCTTTGACACCGAGAAGCTCGACGCACTTTTTCAGGATGGCGGCGGAGACCTCGGCCTTGCTCATCAGGTCCAGTGGTTGCTGGGTTCCATCGGGGAACAGCAGGGTGACCCGGTTGGTGTCCACGCCAAAGCCGGCATCTGCGGCGGAAATATCATTGGCGGCGATCATGTCCAGGTGCTTGGCGCTCAGCTTTTTGCCGCATTGGCCAGCAGGTTCTCGCTCTCGGCGGCAAATCCCACCGTCAGCCGCGGGAAGCCGGTCTTCTCCTTGCGTGCCCCCACTTCCAGCAGGATATCGGCGGTGCGGGCCATCGGCAGGGTGGGAGCATCCTCGCCTTTTTTGATCTTCTCCTCGGCCACTGATTGCGGCGTGAAATCTGCCACCGCGGCGGCCATCAGCAGGATATCAGCATCGGCGGTATGTTCCAGCACGGCATCCAGCATCTCGGCGGCAGTCCGTACGGGGACCAGCTCTGCGCCAGCTGGGGGTGTCAGGCTGGTTGGCGCGCTGATCAGGGTCACTGCGGCGCCCATGTCCAGGGCGGCCTGGGCCAGGGCGTAGCCCTGCTTGCCGGAGGAGCGGTTGGTCAGGTAGCGCACCGGGTCGAGGGGTTCCTGCGTCCCCCCGGCGGTGACCACGACTTTCTTGCCCGCCAAGGGGCCCGTCTGCTCCCAGCACCCGGCGGATCTCGCCCAGGATGGTCAGCGGCTCGCTCATCCGTCCCAGACCGACCATCCCGGAGGCAAAACGCCCCTCTTCCGGCCCGACGATGATCGCGCCGCGCTGTTTCGAGGATCTCCAGGTTGTCCTGGGTGGCCGGGTGGGTGAACATACCCCCATCCATCGCCGGGGCGATCATCAGCGGGCAGGTGGCGGCCAATGAGGTCACGCTCAGCAGGTTGTCGGCGATCCCGTGGGCCAGCTTTGCCAGCGTGTTGGCCGTGGCCGGGGCGATCACCACCAGGTCGGCGGCGTGGCCCAGCCCGATATGGGTGACGTGCCCCTGGTCGTTCCACAGGTCCTTATCCACGTAAGCCTTGCGCCCGGTGACCGACTGGAAGGTGATCGGCTGGACGAATCTGACCGCGCTCTCGGTGAGGATCACATCGACCAGCGCGCCGGCCTGGGTCAGCTTGGAGGCCAGATCGGCGGCTTTGTAGCAGGCGATTGAGCCGGTCACGCCGAGGATGATGTGTTTGTCTTTTATCGGGTTCATGCGCTTTCCTTTACTCGATTCTGTATAATCATACAACAATTTTCTTCCCGCAGGCATAGCGGATCAGGCCGCTGCCCATGCGCAACGTGCTGCTGGTGAGACTCACTCCAGCCCGGGAGAACAGTTCCGCCAGATCCGGCTCGGACCAGCGAAAATGGGCTCCGCCCGGCTTGGCCAGGTTGATCAGGGTCTCACGGGCCAGTCCGGTCAGGCCATGTTCGTACTGCCAGGGCGGCTGCGGTTTCTGCAGGCTCATAAATTCAGAGGGGTTCAGCAGGCAGACCCGGTTGGGCCAGATGACGCGGCTCATTTCCGCTAGGAGTTGGAGAGGTCCGTGCCAGGAAGAGCAGATTGGAGGCAGTCACCAGGTCAAAGCTGCCTGCTGCAAAAGGCAGCGCCACCGCGTCGCCCAGGCTCAGGTCCGGGTGCAGCGGATCGGTGAGCATGCCGGGATCGAGTTCAATCCCGGTGGCTAGGTTGCCCTTGTCTGCAGAAAAGATCGCTGGCAGCAGCCCCGGTCCGGTGCCGACATCGAGGATTCTCTGGCCGGGTGGTGGCGCGCACCAGCGGGCAAACGAATCCAGCATCCGTCCCCAGCCGGTGTGGGTCTGCAGTTCGAGGAAATAGGAAGGATCGCTTGCTAAGATTGCATGCATCTGAGTTGCCTACTGATTCAGCTCCCAAATGATCCGCAGGCCATCCAGGGTCAGCCAGGGGGCGGTGATCTCGAGCACATCGGTCTCTTTGGCGATGATCTCGGCCAGGCCGCCGGTGGCGATGACTTTCATCTTGGGGCCGAGTTCTTCCCGGAAGCGGGCGACCATCCCTTCTACCAGGCCGACATAACCGAACAGCAGGCCGGACTGCATCGCATGCGGGGTGTTGCGCCCGATCACCGAGGGCGGGCGTTCCAGGTCCACGCGGGAGAGCTTGGCGGCCCGGGAGAACAGCGCCTCGGCCGCGATCCCGATCCCGGGAGCAATCGCCCCGCCGAGGTAATCGCCTTCAGCAGTGATGGCGTCGAAGGTGGTGCCGGTGCCGAAGTCCACTACGCAGGCCGGCCCGCCATACAGACGCTGCACCGCGGCACAATCCACGATCCGGTCTGCGCCGACGGCTTTAGGGTCTTCATACAGGATGCGCACCCCGGTCTTGCAGCCGGCGTCCACGTTCAGCGGGCGTGTGCCGAGATATTTCTCGCAGGCCTGGATCACCTTGGAGGTCAGCGGGGGGACGACCGAAGCCATGCAGATTCCGTCGATCTGGTCGGTGGAGATGCTGCCGTCATTCCAGCAGCGCCAGGAATTTCATCCCGTACTCGTCCGGCATCTCCTGGTGGATGGTGGCTACCCGGAAGCTGGGGCCGCGTTCTTCACCTTCGTACAGACCCAGGGTGATATTGGTATTTCCGATATCGATTGTCAGCAGCATAGTTATCTCCTATTTCAGGATCCAGTTGTCGATCAGGCGGGTTTTGCCCACATAGACCGCCATCGAGAGCAGCGCCCCATCGGTGACCCGGTCCAGCTCCTGCAAGCTGACCCGGTCGGCGCAGGAGACGTATTGGGCTTCGGCCAGCGGTTCGGCTTTGATCGTTTCGGCCATCATGCTGCGCAGGGCGGCGCCGCTGCGTTCGCCGTCCTGGTAGGTAGATTCAGGCAGCCCGCAAAGCCCGGTAGAGCACGGTGGCGGCTTTGCGCTGTTCTTCGTTCAGGTAGGTGTTGCGGCTGGAACGGGCCAGGCCATCCGGCTCGCGCACGGTGGGCACCACCACGATCTCGATCGGGTAGCTCAGATCACGGGTCATCTGCTGGATCACTGCCACCTGCTGGGCATCCTTCTGCCCGAAGAAGGCCTTGTCCGGCCTCACGGCGTTGAACAGCTTGGCTACCACGGTGGTCACGCCCTTGAAATGCCCGGGCCGGTAGCTGCCTTCCAGCGGCTGGGTGACTTCGGTGGCCTCTACCCAGGTCTGGTATCCGGCCGGGTATATATCTCTGCTGCGGTCGGCGTCCACACCAGGTCTGCGCCGACACTTTCCAGCAGGGTCAGATCGCGGTCCAGGTCGCGTGGGTAGGAGTCCAGGTCCTCGCTGGGGCCGAACTGGGTCGGGTTGACGAAGATGCTCACTACCACGGAGGCAGTTTGTTTTTTAGCCTGCCGCACCAGTTCTAGATGCCCCTCATGCAGGAATCCCATGGTGGGTACGAACCCGACCGGGCCATCCATCTTCTGGCGGGTCTGCCATAATGCTTCAAGAGATTCGATTACTTTCATGTGTCTCCTTTGTTTGCGTTCTCGACTGAGGTTGCATGCACCACCCGCCACATGGTGTAATTCACCGGGGTGGGGATGTTTATGCTCCTCGCCCAGATGGACGACCTCACCGCAGATCGCATCGATCTCGGTAGGTGCACCGCGCAGGATATCCTGATACATGGAGGAATGATTGCTGGCAGTATTGGCGGCAACCTTCTCGGAGATGGCTGCCGGGTCCAGATGGGAGAGATCGATCCCGATGGCGGCGGCGACCGCGGCCACTTCCCGGGCCAGATCGGCGGACAGCAGGCGGGCGGAGGGCAGGTCGAGTAGGCGCCATTGGGCGATTTTGAGAGCAGCGGTTAACGGGTTGATCGCCGCATTGACCACCAGTTTAGACCAGATCAGGGTTTCCACGTTTGGGGCGGTCTCCACTGTGAAACCGGCAGAGGTGAGCACACTTGTGATCGGTTGCAGGCGGGGATTGCCCTCCAGCGAGATGGTGCCCTTGCCGCCAGGCCGTACCCGTCCTGAACTGAGCAGGGTTGCGCCGGTGGTGGTGACACCCTGGGCGACGCGTTCCTCCCCGAGGATGGCAGCCAGCTTCCCGGCGTTGCCCAACCCATTTTGCAGGGTAAGCGCCAGCCCATCAGGGTGCAGACATTTTGCCAGTTGTCGGGCTGCCCGTTCAGTCTGCCAGGATTTGACCAGCACCAGGGCATACATTCGATCCGCTGCAGGGGGTCGTGTCATCCACTACCCGTACTGGATAAGAATGCTGGCGGCCGTCTTCCTCCACCAGAGTCACCCCGTACATCCGCAGGGCGGCCAGGCCTTCCCGCCAGGAACCCAGCATCGTCACGGCGGTGCCGTTTGCAGCCAGCCGGGTAGCGAACAGGCAGGCCAGCGCACCGGTCCCCACGATCAGGATGCTATCCATTTTTGCTGCTCAGTTCCTCGATCAGCGCCTGCCACTGGTCTTCATCCATGTCGAGGCTGTGCTCCTCTCCGGGGAAGATGCCATCCAGCACATCCTGGTGATAGCTTTGCATTGCTTCCAATACAATCTGGTGGATCTGGGCATACTGCTTGACGAACGAGGGTACAAAACGGTCGAACTGGCCGACCAGATCATGGGTGACGAGCACCTGCCCATCACAGCCGATGCCGGCCCCGATCCCGATGGTGGGGATCTCCAGCCGCTCGGAGATCAGGGCTGCCAGCCGGGCAGGGACGGCTTCCAGCACGATGCTGAATGCGCCCGCCTGCTGCAGGATCAGAGCGTCTTCCACCAGGCGTTTGGCCGCTGAGGTGGTCTTGCCCTGCGCCTTGAACCCGCCAAAGGCATGCACCGATTGCGGCGTCAGCCCCAGGTGGCCCATTACCGGGATCCCGGCGCTGACAATCGCGGAGACCGCCTCGGCGCGTTCGCGGCCGCCTTCCAGCTTGACCGCGTCCATCCCGGCTTCCTGCAGGAAGCGCCCGGCGTTCTCCACGGCTTTTTCCACCGAGCTTTGATAGGACATGAACGGCATATCCCCGACCAGCAGCGGTGCCGAAGCTCCCCGGGCGACTGCCTTGCAGTGGTGGAGCATATCGGCCATCGTCACCGGCAGGGTGTTCTCATAGCCCAGCACCACCATCCCCAGCGAGTCGCCGACCAGCAGGGAATCGATCCCGGCTTTATCTGCCGCCAGGGCGGTGGGATAGTCGTATGCAGTCAGCATACTGATCTTTTGTTTGCGTTCCTTCTTTAGTTGGAAGTTGCGCGTGGTGACTTTCTTGCGCGGGGAAGATGAAGCATGGTTATCCATAAGTGGTACCCTCCAATCGGTAGAGTCGCTGGATAATAGTTGTTCTTGCTGAAATTATAATATGGATTTTGTCTCAGGATGGGAAGGTCTCGATCCGGTTACGGCCCAGTTCCTTGGCTTGGTACAGCGCCTGGTCGGCTTGGTCGATCAGCATATCCAGCGAGATTTTCCCGTCCGGGCGGCAGGAAGCCACCCCGATGCTGGCGCTCACCGGGATAGTGAGTTTGCTGGTTTGGGTCGGGCGTTCGGTGAGCTTATGCCAGATGCGTTTGGCCATCGCTATGGCGTCTTCCAATTCGGTTTCGGGAAGCATTACGACAAATTCTTCCCCGCCGTACCGGGCAACCACATCCACATCGCGGACGCCCGCCTGGATCCGCTGGGCGACTTCGATCAGCACCTGGTCGCCGACCGTGTGCCCATAGGTATCATTCACCTCTTTAAAATGGTCCAGGTCGATCATGATTGCTGACAGGGGATGGTTGTAGCGCTGTGCACTGCCATATTCCCGTCTGGCAAGCTCAAAGAAATAGCGCCGGTTGAAGATGCCGGTGAGGCCGTCCAGGCGTGAGATCTCCTCCAACTCTGCCTGGACCTGCTTGCGCAGCCGGATCTCTTCTCGAAGAGCTTGATTCTGTTGGTTGAGTGCGTGGGAGATTTTATTGGCTGTCTCCAGATTGGTGGCCTGCTCCAGGGCCTTCACCCGGCTGGCCAAATCCTGCTGATACCGCTGTGAGATAGAGGTGTGATACAGTTTGTGGTGTTTCAGGGCTTGCCGGAATTTCTTTTGCTGTGAGAACATCTCGGCCAGCAGCCGGTGGCATTCGGCAAAATTCGGGTGATCGGTGAATGTCTGAGCCAGAGCCAGGCTTTCTTCAATATGCTTTTGGGCCTGGGAGAACTTTTTCTGGGCCAGCAGAAGTTCCCCGATCCTGCACAGGGCTGCACTGGATTCACATTGAAAGTTGAACTTGCGGGAAACTTCCAGGGCTTTCTGATGGGTTTCGAGGGCGTTTGGCTCTTCTCCTCGGGCATGATATACCTCACCGAGGTAGATCAGCGAAATGGCCATTTGCTTAAAGTCACCACATTCTCGGTTCGATTTGACCGCCATCTTACCGAATTTCAGGGCTTTATCTAACACGCCCATTTTCAGATAGGCCAGACAAAAGTTGGGATAGGTGATCTCTACTTTTTCTGGGGTATCCGATTCTTCCAGAATGTCGTGGCTCTGTTGAAGATACGCAAGCCCTTTAAATGGTTCAGAAAGGTCCAGGTAGATCATTCCCAGAGTATTGAGGGCTAATCCTTCCAGGAACCGGTTTTCAATCTTCTGGGCGATCTCGAGTGCGCGATAGATCTCGGACAACGCTTCTGAGTAATTCTTCAGATGGGTATGGGTCTTTGCGACCATGACCAGCCGCTCACCGACAGACAGGCTGTTTTTGCCCGTCTTGACCGCTTCAAGGGAATATAAGAGTGCCTGTAAAGCGTTCTGATGGTCGCAGAGGTTGTGGTAGGTATTCCCCTGGATCAGAGTGATCTCTGCCATCTGCTCGTGGAGAGTATCCGAAAGGGACGGGGCTGATTTCAGCGCAGTAATTACCTGATTGCAGATCTGGAGGGTTTTGTCTGCTCTGGTTATCTGGTTTTGGGCGGCCAGCAGGATCAAGCGCTGGATTTCTTCTAGTGAAAAGCCGGAATTCTTAGCCCTGTATGATAAGTTTTCTGGATTGATCATGCTTGGTTGTCCGATGATTGGAACCAGGTCTGGTGTATGTAAAGACCCAACTGTTCACACACTGACCTGTGCTGAATTGTCTACGTTTATAGTTCCAAGATTGGTGCCAAGTTTGCCTTGATGGCTGAAATTTCCCCTGGCAATTGTGAGTAACATTCTGCTAGATTTTTGCAATGCGGATGATATTGATTTGAAAAAGTGTTCCTGAAAAAGGCATGGCATAATTATTACAGGTTTATAATGGATGAAATCGTTGGATGTTCAATCACCGGAATGAAAGAAGTGGACTATGACGGATGAAATTCAGGAAAAAGTAGTCAATGCTTATCAGATCGCCAGCCGTGGGGATTTTGACCATGCCCGCATGATCCTGGAAGAAGCCCTGTATGACAGTTCTGATAATATTGAAGCCTGGCTGCTGCTGGCAGACCTGGCAGCAGATCAGGATGAAGCCCGTCAGTGCTATCAGATGGTCCTTGAGATCAGCCCGGATAACTGGATTGCCCAACAACGGCTCAAGCTGTTGTTCAGCCAGCCATTATCTGTGGATGATGCCGTGGAGCGGTCATTCAGCGCCAAAGAGGAGATCAATGAGTTTCCGCTGTTCGAGGACGTTCCTGAGGTGGATGAGCCGAAAGCGGTCGTGAAGAAAGCATCTTCATGGAAGGCATTGGTCAAGGCCAATCGCAAGTTCTTCATCAAACTGGGTGCGGGGGTTGGCGGGCTGTTCCTGCTTTTGATCATCGCCTGGGTGGGGACCGTTGGATATATGGCCTGGCGCCTGGGCTATCTGGTCATCGGGGGCTGACCTCAGATTAGCTCAGGTTAAGAATAATTTGCTTCAAACGGGGGTTTGTGATAAATAAGGAGTAGATGTTTTTTCGTTTCAATCAGCAGACCAATGAACGACTTTGCGAACAATGCCGCAAGCCTCTAGGTGACCGGCAGTTCGATTGTCCGCGCCGCCAGTCAGCGGAGGACGAGCGCTGCGCCTATCAGGTAGAGGATCGCCGGTTTGCCGGAGCTGGCGCGCCAATGCTGGTATTGGGGGCTGTCCTGATCGGGCTGGCATTCTGGCTGCCGTCAGGCATTGACCAGCCTTCATCTGCTCTCCTGGTGGGCAGAATCCTACTGGCTGTCTCTGGGCTGGGATTGTTCTTCACCGGAGGCTGCCGCCAATGGGGATCGATCCAGTCGGGCCGCAACCCGGTCAGTGGGCAGACCTGGCAGCGCACCACTCTATTCGGCATTGAGCTTGACTGGGTCTGGCAATCCGGCTTCCAACAAGTGCCCTGGAGTGGCTCTCCGGCAAGGGTGATCCGCTATCCGGCCAGCGTGGCAGAATTTTACCGTCAGGGAAATGCTGCCGATATTGTCTCTACGGCCTTGCTCCAGTTGTTTGCCCAAGGGACTCTCTACTTGGGGAAGCAGCGAGTCCAGCGCCGTTTTGGACGGCAGCAGGTGCGCTATCTGGTGCTTACCGGTGAGGCTTTCGATATTCGAGGAGCCCCTGGGAGGAGTAGAAACCCGCATGGTGCAGATCGTTTCAGCATCTGAGTTGAAAGGATTGCCGCTGTCCGATTTTTTGCTGACCTTGTTTGAGGGGGGGCAACCGCAGCCGCGTAATTACCTGATCGATTCGTATGTCGGTCCAGAGGCTTCTGCCCTCGAATTGGGGAAGGTGGTTGGCGAACAGCGGCGGACTTTGGCCCCAGCGCCGAACTGCTTCTGCCAGGGTGGGACGGGATGTCCAATCGGTGGAACAGCTCTACCGTGATCTATGGACGACTGCCCCTGAAGAAGCCACGGAATTGCTCTACCAGATCGACCGGCAGATCATCCGGTTGATTCGGCTGGGAACATTCCTGGGTTAGAGCGCCAGTCCAACAGCCAGCAGCAGGGAATAGATCAGCAATACCTGGGCAGTATTTCCTAGCTGGGGGTTTAGCGCCTGTCCGGACAGGCCGGAGCGTAGGGTTCGCCAGATTTCCACGCCTTTCGGCAGGCTGATCAGGGGGAGTAAGGCCCAGAACGAAGCTATCTGACCACAGATCAATAGGAATGGGACTGCAAAGCCCAGCACCAGATTGAGGGCATACTGCCATTCGGCTGCCTGCCTCCCAAAACGGACGGCCAGATTCGTGCGCCCGGCTGCCTTGTCGGTTTCAATATCCCGGATATTGTTGACTACCAGGATGTTGACTGTCAGCACCCCGGCCGCCAGCGCCGCATACCAGGTTGCTGCTGGGAGTTCACCGGCGGTGACGAGTACGGTGCCCCCCACGGCGGCAAAGCCGAAGAAGATCAGCACGAACAATCCGCCCAGCCCGTGGTAGGCAAGAGGATACGGCCCGGCTGTGTAAGCCATCCCTGCCAGAAGGGAAGCGACCCCGATCACCAGGGCAGGCCAGCCGGCGATCAACACCAGATAAAAACCCAATAGCGCAGAAAGCCCGAAAGCGACGATCACCCCGCCCCAAACCTGTCTTGGGGTGAGCATCCCGCTCTGGGTGACGCGGGTTGGTCCTGTGCGGGCATCAGTATCGGTCCCTTTTGAGAAATCAACCACATCGTTGACCAGATTGGTGCCGATCTGGATCAACAGGGCGATCAGCAGGGCGGCCAGGGCAGCCGGAATGCGGAAAGTGCCGCTGTTGAAAGCGATCCCCCAGCCGAGGATCACCGGAGCGATGGCTGCGGGCAGGGTTTTGGGCCGGATAGCCAGCCACCAGCGATGCAAAAATGAGGGAGGGGTATGTTGTTCTGTCATAAGATCTTCCGCAGATTATAAACCAAATAACGTGGGTTTGTCCGTTTTGACTGCAAATCATCAGGGCCATCCCGCTTGTACGGGCTGGAATTGTTAAGAAAATGTCAAGTTAATACCATTTTTGGAAACAGGATCCGGTAATTGTGCAACTACAGGATTATCTTAAAAGATCTTAAGATTACAATACGCATATATGGATAGATAGTGTAAGCACACGTCCTTTTGACCCAGATATGGGGGGTTGTGTGGGCTTCTTCCCCATAAGCAAGGGGATTGTTCAGCTAAATTTAGTTGAAGTGCGAAGTTCAGTCTGTGGAATTTTTTTCTTTAACATTAGTAATTCTTAAAATATCCAAAATTTTTAGGTAAAAACACCCCGCGGATATTGTCTTTCACATCCCTTACTGATACAATCATTACACGCATTGATCTTATTTGGGCGACAGTATTTCAAGATCGGTAGCAACATTTTAGCATCATAGTCAGGGGTTTTCCCTCAGATTCAATTAGCTGAGGGCTTGGTATTAACTGTCTCTCGGCCCGGAATGCGCAACCTACGAGTAGAGGTAATGGAGAGATGGACGCAAAAGGAGCATGGCAAGCAGTTTTAGGGCAGCTGCAGTTGGAGATGGCCAAGGCCACCTTCGATACCTGGGTGCGTGATGCCGCATTTGTTGCATTTGAGGATGGGTCCTATATCATTGGTGTGAAGAATGCCTATGCCCGTGATTGGCTTGGAGAGCCGCCTGACCAGTACGGTCACCCGCTTGCTGATTGGGTTGCTGGATCGTACTGTTGAGGTTCGCTTCATCGTCTGGCAGGACCAGCCGTCATCGAACCTCAGCCCGTAACCGAGATCGAACCCGCCGGGGAAGAGATATTTGCTGCCCAGCCAGCCAAACAACCCCGCATGCGGATGAATCCCCGCTATTCTTTCGAATCCTTTGTGGTTGGTGCAGGCAACCGCCTGGCCCAGGCCGCCTCAATGGCTGTGGCCGAAAGCCCGGCCAAGGCTTACAATCCCCTGTTCCTCTATGGCGGCGTGGGATTGGGCAAGACCCACCTGCTGCATGCCATCGGCAATGTGGCTCAGCAGAATGGGCTGGATGTGCTGTATGTCTCCTCCGAGGAGTTCACCAACGACCTGATCACTGCCATCCGCACCCACACCACCCAGTCCTTCCGGGATAAATACCGCCAGACTGATGTGCTCCTGATCGATGATATTCAGTTCATTGCCGGCAAGGAATCCACCCAGGAAGAATTTTTCCATACCTTCAATACCCTGCACGGCCAGGATAAGCAGATCGTGATCTCTTCTGACCGCTCGCCAAAGGCAATGTCCACCCTGGAAGAACGGCTGCGCTCCCGCTTTGAATGGGGCCTGATCGCCGATATCCAACCGCCAGATTATGAGACCCGGCTGGCGATCCTGGGATCCAAAGCAGAGCGGATGGGACGCCGGATTCCCGGCGAGATCATGGAAGCAATTGCCCAGCGGATGCAGTCCAATATCCGTGAGTTGGAAGGCGCTCTCAACCGGCTGGTGGCTCATGCAGATCTGCGCGGCATCCCGCTGACCAAAGAACTGGTGGATTCAGCCCTGGTGGACTTGCTGCCCCAGCGCCGAGAACTAGCCCCTGCAGATGTGATCCAGCTGGTGGCCGATGCCTTCGGGATCACTGTGGATCAGATCCTGGCCCGCGACCGCTCCCGCAAGGTAGCACTGCCCCGCCAGATCGCCATGTACCTGCTGCGGGAAGAGTCCCAGATCTCGCTGCCACAGATCGGTGAGGCTCTGGGTGGGCGCGATCACACCACGGTGATGTACGCCTGTGACAAGGTTTCAGACCTGCTGGAGGAGGATGACCGCCTGCGCCGTCAGGTGGTGGATATCCGGGACCAGCTCTACGGGCAACCGGTCCCTGCATTTTAGTCTATTCCTGCCATATGGCAGAACGCCTTGCTGGCATGCTTACGCACAGCAGGGCGTTTTAATTTTAAACTCAGCCTAACAAACGGGCTCGGCCAAAGCACTTCATCCGGTTTATTGGGCTGATCGACTGCACTCCACCAATTGAGTTCACCTGCAATTCCCAGCGGGTGCCGGGTTCTGCCTGGCTGAATGTGATTGATAGTCTTCTGTCTGGTAGGTATAGTCCTTGCTGCCGGCATCGAAGTTGATCGTGAAGGTTTCTGTTCCGACTCCCAGACGCTGGTCCTGTGCCAGGGCGGGTTGGCGTAGTAAGGGTTCATATCCATACCCGTGGTGATCAGGGTTTCCACTGCAGCCCACTCCATTACCGTATAGCTACAGAAGTCATCATATATCAGGTAAACGCAATCCTGGACTACTTCGGCATATCCGGAGCCGTCATCCACGTTGTAGGGTGTTCCGCAAACCTCCTCCGAACCCTCGGTAGGTGTATCAGATTCATAACGCTGTTCCTCGGTGCAGGCGATCACCTCTGCATCCGCCGGGATCTGGTCCAGCCAGTCCTGATACTTGACAGGGACGATCTGCTCAAGAATGATTGCCCGCTCCCATTCCACGCCGCTGACTGTGCCGGTCAGCGCGTCGGTGCGCAGGAAGATAAAATAGATCGCTGAACACAGGCCAACCAATACCAGCCCGATGACACCCGAGGGTAACCGGGTTAACTTTGCGCGGCGCGCTTCAGGCCGGGCTTGAGGTTCCGGAGCAGAGCGCAGGCTGCCGCCGCACTGGGCACAGCGGCTGTTGGTTTCCAGGTTTTTAGCTCCGCAATGTGGGCAGTCGATCTCCTTAGCAGCGCCCGCCTGAAAAGCGCCGACCACCCGGCCACCCTCGCGTTTCTTGCCCTCGGAGAGCGGCGCTTTGCACTGCGAGCAGTGTGTAGCGCCAGCCGGGTTGCGTGTGCCGCAAAATCCACAGTGGATATCTGCCCCGGCGCGGGCGCGCTTGAGTTTCTCTTCATTGGTGATCAACTGCTGCTGGGATGCCTGGAAGAATTCCACGTCTTCCGGCTGCGGAGCGGTACAGCCTTTGCAGGTGGTTTCCCCACCCGGATTGATCGTGCCGCAGTTTGGGCATTCCCAATGCAATTCAACATATCCTAGTTTTTTCTTTGCCATCTCATTTCCTTTTTCTGTTGAATCGGGTCCTCGTTAGTCTGATTCTCAACACTATCCATTATATACTGATTGCCCCCCAGACTTCTAGTTATCCGGCGTAGCAGTTGGTTTGGTGGTGCAGATCGCCGGGACCAGCCCTTCTGCCACTTCCAATATCTGATCAGGCGGCAGATTGGAGATCACCTGGATGTAGGTATTCCTTTCAGCAGCAGATGACACCATCCAGCCGTTGGACAGATCCAGCTGGAGACCGGCTTTCTCTTTCTCCCGCAGCCATTCATCCGGATCAGTTTCAGTCAGGCTGGCGGGGACATCCTGGATCACGAATCTAGCTTCCGGCATATAGCCCGGGACCGCCCATCCCTGCTGCTGGATGATCTTGATGAAGGCTGTATCACTGGCATACAGCTCGGAGTACAAGCTCAGTTCCTGAGCGACAGACTGGTAGGTTTCCACCCGGATGATCTCAAAATCATCCGGAAAGTAGCCGGGTACGAATGGCACAAAAGGCTCAAACCCGTTGTAGACCGGTTTGCCCTCGATGATCCCCAGGGAACTGAGAATCCCGTCTCTGGTGGCAGGGATGATCATCAGAAGGGAAGTGACGATCAAAACCAGGGCGATCAGGATCTGGATCAATAATTTGATATATCTATTGGAATTCATCAGATTCACTCCTTAATTGCGCCGATCAGCAGGCCCGGGGTCAGATCGCGGCGGAGTATTATTAATAAGAGCGCCACCGGGATGGCGCATTTCTTGCCAAACAGCAGACTCCGGGATTTAGCTTCCGATTTGTCCACAGCTATTCCATCTTTTTGGTGGCATCGCGCCGGATTTTGCGCAGAAAGCCGGGGGTATTCAAACCACGCTCGAGTATATAGGTCAGGTAGTACTGCATCAGGATCTCAAGTTCCTGGTATACCTGGTCGGGTGGTTTGGCAACTGCCGCCTGTTCAAAATTGCTTCGCTGGAAGTGGCGAAGATATTTCAGCGCAGACATGGAGACCGGCACCGCCCCGGTCAGAGCTTCTGCCCGCCTGTGAGAGAGACAACCCCGCCCAGCGCAGCAGAAAAATACTGGTTCTCGGGCTGGATCTCATTGCTGGTGACCACGCAGTTCTTCAGCTCCGGGCGGAAACCGAGCAGGTCCAGCAAGCGGATCTCGAAATATCGCACGACCAGTGGGGCGGGTGGGTCTCCGGAATCCAGGCGGGCAAGTGAATTGCGCAGCAGGTTGAAGATCGGCGGATTTTCTTCCTCTTCGATAGGTGAACCGGTCCACCAGTTCGACCAGATAGGAGGCGTATCCGAGGATTTCCAGGTCTTTGGTCAGGTTGGGGTAAACATTCCTGGGCTTCCGCCTGGCTGACCAGATGCCAGGTCCGGCCGGTGGCTAGCAGCAGGCTGGCATGGGTGAAAGGTTCCAGGTGCCCGCCTTTTTGCGAGCGCACTTTGCGGACACCTTTGGCGATGGTTTTGAGTTTGCCTTTCTGGCGGGTATAGATGGTCAGGAGCCGGTCTGCCTCACCATAGTCCTGGTGCTTCAGCACGATCGAATCAACCCGGAAAGACCTGAATTCCTTCGCCATACAGGATTATATCAGCAGAGCCAAATGAGGAGAATTGGTCTCATTGGGACTGTAAACTTCTTGTTCAGGCATAAATCAGCTATTTTATTGCAAATCGAATAGCTCTCTGGTACTATTAGCACCTGTATTTAAGGCAAATGTTTGCTTTTGAGTTTCGTTCTGGTAATATTAAGAGTAGAAATTTGAATTAACTATTGGGAAATCAGCTAAGTTCTAGATACCTTGGAACACGAGGTATTTTCATGTTTAAACAACAAAGACGGTGAAGCTGGACAGGGACTGGTCGAATACGCGCTGATTATCATTCTCATCGCGATGGTGATAGTGGTGTCCTTTTCTTTGGTACCACCACCAGTTGCCAATGTATTCAACAGTATTGCATCTGACTCTGGGCGAGTATGTAGGCTGATTTTATTCTGATCGCTTCTCGCGAATAGGTGTTTTGTGCTGCCCAGATGTGATACAAGCCCAATTTGCCATTTTCGCCATCAGAAGTGAATAACCCACTGGATATTAAACGCACTGGTTTCCGCCAGTGCGTTTAGTTCTTGATTGGTATAGTAATGTACATAGCGCAGTCCATCTCCCCCGCGGCGCCAATCCATCAGATAATCATGTTCATCCACCTCGTCCTCCCCGATATCCGATCTGCTTCCAGGGGACGATCCGCTCTGCGCAGCCGCTCACTTTCCAGGAACTGCCAGTTAGAGAAGATGAAGCGCCCGCCGGGAGCCAGCAGCCGGTGCACTTGTTGCAGGAACCGGAGCCTGAGTGCTTTACCAGGCAGGTGGTGCATGACGGCAAAACACAGGATGTAATCAAAGCTGCCAGCGTCCAGATCTGCATCCCAGTCCGATTCGGCCAGGTCTGCTACTTTGAAACTGGGTATTAGGGATTTGCTGCTCTCTGGCGATCTCGATCAGATTTGAAGAGGTGTCGATTCCGGTATAGGGCCGGTATGACCGTTGTTGTGCAGGTGGGCAGCCAGCAGGCCGTTGCCGCACCCCAGGTCCAGCAGATCTGGCGGTATGCGGGATGGAGTTGACAGCCTGGATCACACCGGATTGGAGCCGCTGCCGGGTAGCAGAGAAATGCTCGGCGAAGGTCTGGTAAAATTCATGATTAAGTCTGAGTAATTCGTGATACGATTTCGGGCTGCATAATTCAATTATAAAGGATGTTGCCCCATCCGGCAACCGGGATTGACCGCCAACCCGGCAAAGACTTGAATAGTGGATGGGAACTCCGATCGGCTAGATTAGAAATGGACCCGTTTGAAGAACAAAAAGAAGCCTGGAATGATCTGAAACGCCACACGCCTGAGAAGAAACGTCTGGCACGTCGCTGCCCTGGAAGATATCCGCAATGGGGTCGAAGGTCTTTGAGGCCATCCGCAGCTCATCCGATCACCGCGGAAGGGGGCGGCTATATCGGCAAGCAGATGCTGGTGGCTGTCTACCGCGAGATGGTGGCAGCCGGTGAGATTGACCCCGACCCGGCCCTGCTGGCGAAGATCCGCATGAAGCCCACCCGCACCCAATCGGGTGTGACGGTGGTCACGGTGCTGACCAAGCCTTATCCCTGCCCGGGGAAATGCATTTTCTGTCCCGACCGATGTGCGCATGCCCAAGAGCTATCTGCCAGATGAACCCGGAGCGATGCGCGCCTATCACCACAAATTCGATCCCTATGAGCAGGTCGTAGCCCGCATCGAGGCGCTGGAAGCTGTCGGGCATCCCACCGACAAGATCGAACTGCTCATCCTGGGCGGCACCTGGAGCTCCTACCGCAAGGATTACCAGGAATGGTTCGTCCACCGCCTGTTCGATGCCATGAATGGCCCGGATGCAAAACATGCCCCGGCAGAATACTCAGGAACGCATGTCACCCGATCTGCTGGACCTGGATGCCGCCCAGACCTACAACCAGACGGCCAGCCACCGCAATGTCGGGCTGGTGATCGAAACCCGCCCCGACCATATCGACCCGGCCGAACTGGCCTGGCTGCGCCATCTGGGGGTGACCAAAGTTCAGATGGGCGCACAGAGCTTTGATGACCGCATCCTGGAGATGAACCAGCGCGGCCATGAGGCATTCAGCCACCCGCCAGGCCGCCGCCTTGCTGCGGGCGGGGGGATTCAAGATCGTGCTGCATTGGATGCCCAACCTGTACGGCGCCACCCCGGAGAGTGATCGGGAGGATTTCGCCCGTATGTGGCAGGGTTACTGCCCGGATGAGATCAAGATCTATCCCAACCAACTGC
The DNA here is from genome assembly GCA_963722735.1 of uncultured Chloroflexia bacterium. Lineage (GTDB taxonomy): Bacteria > Chloroflexota > Anaerolineae > Anaerolineales > UBA11579 > UBA11579. The sequence continues at coordinate 2,476 of CAVROH010000025.1, read as the reverse complement.
TGGAGAACGCCGAACTCTACCAGATCTGGCAGCGCGGAGAATTCATACCCTATACCACTGAGGAGATTGTCGAGCTGCTGGTGCAGATCAAGCCGACCGTGCCGCGTTACTGCCGGGTCAACCGGGTGATCCGGGATATTCCCTCCACCAATGTGGTCGAGGGCAATAAGCGCACCAGCCTGCGCATGGATGTCCACCAGGAACTGGCTGCCCGGGGGACAGCCTGCCAGTGTGTGCGCTGCCGGGAAGTGCGCGGCAAGCAAGTGGATGAGGGTGACCCTGACTCTCAATGACCTGGTCTACCAGACCGGGGAGGCAGAAGAACATTTCCTCTCCTTTGATACTCCCGGTGATAAGCTGGCTGGATTCCTGCGCCTTTCTCTGCCGGGAGAGGACTCACCGCAGACCGGCCTGGCCGATCTGGAAGGTGCGGCTCTGATTCGGGAAGTGCATGTGTACGGCCAGTCGGTCGAAGTAGGGGACAACCAGGAAGGGGCTGCCCAGCACATTGGCCTAGGGACGCGGCTGCTGGAAAGGGCGGAGGAAATTGCCCGGCAGAGGGCTTTACCCGCATGGCAGTCATCGCTGCAGTGGGCGACGCGTGAATATTACGCCAACCGCGGCTTTGAGATTGGTAATTGTATATGGTCAAATCACTGCTGGACTAGCCCAATCATGACGATCCTCACCTTTACCACCGATTTTGGAACCGAAGACGGCAACGTGGGCGTGATGAAGGGCGTCGCCCTAGGGATTGCGCCGGATATCCAGATCGTCGATCTCACCCACCAAATTCTACCCGCAGGATATCCGCCAGGCGGCTTTTGTACTCAACCGGCAGATCTTCTACTTCCCGGCGGGACGGTGCATGTGGTGGTGGTCGACCCGGGCGTGGGCACCCACCGGCGTCCGATTGCTGTCCGGGTAGGCGACCAATTGCTGGTCGGGCCGGACAATGGTGTCTTCTCGCCCCTGTACCTGCGTGCCGAGCAACAGGGCTGGCCGCTGGAGATCGTTGATCTCAGCTCCAGACCGCAGTACTGGCGTGGTGAGATCAGCCATGTCTTTCACGGGCGGGATATCTTCTCCCCGGTGGGGGCGCATCTGGCAGCCGGTGTGCCGCTGGATGAGGTGGGTACGCCAATCTCCGATCCGGTGCGGATCCCGTGGCCGGGCGCTATCCGGGAGGGCAACGCAGATCCATGGCGAGGTGAGCTACATCGACCATTTTGGCAACCTTTTCACCAGCATCCGTGTGGAGGATCTGACCGGTGTGGAGGTGCTTTCCGTGGAATTGGCGGGCGTGCACATCCCCGGGATGGTGGAGACATTTGGTCAGCGGGAAACCGGTGAGATCATCGCCCTGTATTCCAGCACCAATGAACTGCTGATTGCCCGGGTGAATGGCAGCGCAGCTGAAAAACTCGGTGCCCGCATCGGCGACCCGGTGGTGGTCACGCTCAGCTAATTAGTCCGGGGTTCCAGCAGGGGGGATTGAGATCGTGGAATCGCTGTTCCTAAAATTGATCCTTAATTTTTGCCCTGATCGACGGCCAATTAGGCAGCAGGACCTGGGCACCCTGATCTGTCACCCAGGGAGTGACATCCTCGCGTGTGATTAACAGAAAATTGATCTGGTCCGTGAGATAGGCCCGGATCACCGCCACACCGATGCGGGGGATCTGCCATAGGGGGATATTGGTGTCGATCGTCTGACCCACATTTCCCAGGATTGCGGGCATCCTCGGCCAGATAGTTGGATCGAGGATCGCCTTCAGGAAGGATTTGAGGAATACCTGTGCCTGCGCCATGCGGTAAAAATCATCTGTTCCCGCACGGTCGCGCACAAAGGCCAGCGCTTGAGCACCATCCAGGTGGTGTGTGCCGGCAGGGTATCCCGCCATATCGGTTTCAAGCTCGATTTCGATCCCTCCCATTGCCTCCACCAGGGCGGGGAATTTCTCCAACTGGATGCGGATGTAGGTATCCACCTGGGTCTCGAAATTATATTCCACGGTATTCATTGCCCAATCGGGACCTTGCCCGGCCTGGGCGTTCTCACCAAAGAAATGGGCGGTATTGATCCGGTTTTCGCCATACTCAGGGATGGTCACCCACAGGTCACGCGGGAATGGAGAGAATCGAAACCGACCCGGGAAGCGGCCGGACCCCAACCAGCAAATTAGTATCACTTCTACCGATAACGGTGCCCTCAAAAACCCGGTCAATACCAAGGATCAGCAGGGTATGTCTGGATGGGAAGAAAAGGTACCCGGCGAGGAGCAAGATGAACAGGAGAAGAAACCTGCCTCGCTTTTTGGGTTTGTGCGGCGGGGTTTCGCCTTCTTCCCGATAGGGTTGTGACGGTTGGGTTTCTGCCCACTGGTCTGATGCAGTTAAAATATCGGTTTATATTCATGGCGGGGAATTGTAACCATATTGTTGGTAAATTAGTAGTGGATTCGAGATGAGTTTC
>CAVROH010000024.1:0-18398 GCA_963722735.1 uncultured Chloroflexia bacterium | reverse complement strand
AGGGCAGCAACCTCTGGCGCATCGACGCCGAGATCTCCCGCCCGCGCCAATTGACCACACCGCCGCCGCTTCATCGAACATAATCTCTGGCTAGTGATTGAAGACGCGGTCAGCTTCTGGGCCAGCGGTGCGCCATCCGTTCCTCTGACCTACTGGCCGGAAGGCCCGCCCGAATCCGGCGGAATTTGTCTCTATCAGGGGCGTATCTCCGATCTCGCCCGCCGCATCGATGAGATCCCGGTTGGGGCAGTCATCTCCGCCCTGCCGCGGCCCAACCAGGCCTTCTGGACCCTCTCCGCTTTGTGGGCCGGCTGGCTGTGGGGACGCGAGGCGATCGGCCCCTTCTCCAGAGTATTGCAGCGCCGCCGCTATGACTGGGTCTGGCACACCGCCGCCCTGGCCCGCTCGCTTCAGGGCCTGGCAGAGATCCTGCCGGATAATACCCCCTTCTTCGGTATGGTCACCGAGAATGAAGCTGGGTTCGACGCAGCGGCGGCCTCGGCTGCTGATCTGGCCGGCCTGGTGATGGAAGGGGTTGCTCTGCGACGGCGGGAAGCCCAGACACAATTTGTGTGGCGCAAGCCAGCCGGCAGACCGGCGCCTAACCTCACTGGCGGGCTGCAAATTGTCAAGCGAAGCCTCCCGGGAGATCATCGCTGCCCGGGGAGAACCGACCCAATATCTGCACCTGCAGGCTGCTGCCCTGCTCAACCTCAGCCAGCAGAATGCCATCGGCGTGCCTAAATCCGAACCGGACGACTCCACCACCATGCAAGCGGGCAATACCTATAACCGTGTGCGCCAACTGATGCTTGAAGCCCTGACCCCCACCGGAGATTTCATTCGCTACCAGGGCGGGCGCAGTTCCATCGAGATCGGCAAGTGGTGGCCCAAACAGTTGGAAAATGCCGAGCCTCCCCTTGCAGACCGGGTGGAGATCGCACCTGGTAACCCACCTCCAGGCCCACACAACCCGCACCTGGTCTGAACTCGACAGTGCCTTATGCCAGGAGTTCCCCGGCCTGCAAACCCCCGACCGCCAGCTGATCGAGAAGATCCTCGATTCTTACGCCGAAGAACTTGAACCCGGCACCTGGCAGTTACGCCCCAATGACGCCACCACTGCCCGTCGAGAGGATATCGCCGAGATCGAGAGTCTGCTGCTGGAGGCTGGCAAGCGGCTGGGATTCCAGGTGGAAAAGGTCCCCCGCTTAGTCTGGCAGAATGCGCTCAACGGCTCCGATCTGTACTTCTACCTGATCGCATCCAGCGTGCTGACCCGCGTCCTGGATGGCGCTAACCACCGCCCCGAGGAGGGCATCGTGGTGCTCCCCGGCGGTCGCTCCGAACTGGTGATGTACAAACGCGAGCAAGACCCGCGTATCAATTACCGCCTGGACGGGGGATGGCACTTTCTCAAATTCCGTCACGCCCGCCGCATGGCAGAAAGTGAATCGCTCAGCACTGAAAACCTGGCCAGCTTCCTGGCACTCGATCCGATCACCAACGACGAGGCGCAATTGCCACTGCTTTAGTATGGCAGTTGCGAGCAGGATCATAGATTCCTGCCATTATCTGTGTCCATCTGCGTTCCTCTGTGGTTACATGATTTTTGAATTTTTTGCACTTTAACGCAGCCTAAGACTTAAATGTTCGGGCCAGGAATCGAGGCAACTCGCAGCATTTTTCGCAGCCTAAGACTTAAGTGTTCGGGCCAGGAATCGAGGCATCTCGCAGCATTTTTCGCAGCCTAAGACTTAAGTGTTCGGGCCAGGAATCGAGGCAACACGTAGCGTTTGGCTGCGCCAAACGCTTAAACGTTCGGGCCTCCGGCCCGAACGTCAAGCACTCAGGTGCTTAATTCCGCCCACCTGTCAGGTTGAGAGAACCGGCCTTATCGGCGTATCATGCTGGTATGGACAAGCGCATAGGTTTTCTCGTGTTATTTCTGGTGGCGATCCTGATCCCGTATGAGTACATCACCAAGGCTCTGCCGCTGGTGCGCCGCGGCTTCGACATCGTCGCCAGCACCGAACTGGCCCATATCATCGGCCATACCCTGCTCTTCGCCAGCCTGGTCTTCCTGACAGTGCTGCTCTTCGATCTCAGGCTGGATACGCGCACCGTGCTGCTGCTTGGAATAGGGGTGCTGGCGGTCGGATTGGGGCAGGAATACTTCCAGCTCCAGGTTAAGGGGCGCGGCTTTGGCCGTCCCGAGCTTTTCGATCTGGGGGTGGATCTGGCCGGCGCCTCATTGGGATGGCTGGTGTCTGCCCATTTGCTGCGGTACCGCCGTTATCTGCGAATTGCCTGGTTCATCCTGCGCAATGGGCAGATGGAACATCACACATCCTGATAAGCTGACTCTTACCTGGCAAGGCATACTACAGGCGGCCGGAACGGCCGCCTGTAGTATTATCTATGATATTAACTCTGCTTTAACCTCACAATACTTGATTTTAGTAGACCTTCGTTGTATCATTGTATCATTGTATAATTGTACCAACTCAGGACAGGAGAACCATGTACTCAGTAGAAGTCAGTCATATTGCCAAAGCCTTTGGCGCCAATCAAGCAGTCAAGGATGTTTCCTTCCAGGTGCGCCCAGGAGAGATCTTCGGGCTGCTCGGCCCCAACGGAGCCGGAAAGACCACCTCCATCCGCATGCTGCTGGATATCTTCAAACCGGATGCCGGTGAGATCGCCGTGCTGGGCGGTGAGGTTACGGAAGAGAAAAAGAACCGCATCGGCTATATGCCCGAAGAGCGCGGCCTGTATCAGGATATCCCCCTGGAACGATGCCTGGTCTATTTTGGCCGGCTCAAAGGCCTGGCCAAACCGGAGATCGACACAGCGACTTGGAGGGCTGGCTGGAGATGTTCGACCTCAGCACCCACCGCAAGCAAAAAGGTCAAGGAACTCAGCAAGGGCATGCAGCAGAAAGCCCAGATCATCGCCACCCTGCTCCACGAGCCGGAACTGATCATCATCGATGAACCCTTCACCGCCCTCGACCCGGTCAATACCCAGATGATCAAAGACCTGCTCATCGCCCAGCGCGACAAAGGCGTTACCATCCTGATGTCCACCCACCAGATGCACCAGGTGGAAGAGATGTGCGACCGGATCCTGCTGGTCAACAAGGGCGAGGATGTGCTCTATGGCAAGCTGGCTGAGATCCGCAAGCAATTTGCCAGCCACGCCGTCATCGTGCGCTCTCCCCAGGAGATCCCCGAACTGGCCGGCGTCAACGGCCGGGAGCCGGTCAACGGCAGTTGGCTGCTGCGCCTGGACTGCGGATACCACTCCCCAGGATGTGCTCACCCAACTGGTGAATGCCAATGTGCAACTTGGACCAATTCGAGATCGCCGAACCGAGCCTGGATGAGATTTTCATTGAAGTGGTGGCCGGGAGAGCAGCGATGCGAGCTAAATTCTGGTTTGTGGCGCTGAACGAGTACCGCAAGCACGTCTTCCAGAAGCGCTTTATCCTGGCGATCATCAGCGTCCCGGCCCTGCTGGCGGTCAGCTTTCTGGCCGGATTCCTGACCGAGCATTCTCACCCGCAATATGGATCCAGTGGGCTACGTGGATCAGGCTGGTGTTCTGGCATGAACAATCCCTGTCCCGGAGGAAGTGGGCTAACTGAAAAAAGGTGGAGTTCTTAGCCTTTGCCGATCAGGAATCCGCCGAACAGGCCCTCGAAGCAGGAGAGATCCAGGCCTATTACCTGATCCCGGCCACATATTCTAGAAACCCGCGAAGTGGATCTGATCTATCATCGATGACCCTGGCGAGAATGCCGAGGCAGATTTCTTCGATTTCCTGCAGCACCAATGTCTCCGGAGATCTGCCAGAAAAGGTACGGATGCTGGTGCTGGATGGGTTTGATGTCACCGTCCGTTCGGTGGATGGCACCCGTGAGTTCAGCGAGAAGCAAATCTCTCAATCTGATCCTGCCGATCGTATTTGGATTTCTGTTCACCTTTGTACTCACTTCCGGCTCGGGCTATCTGTCAATGCGGTCACCGAAGAAAAGGAGAATCGCACAATCGAGATCCTCTCAACCTCGATGTCGGCCAATGAGTTCATTCTCGGCAAGGTGCTGGGGATCGTGATGGTGATCTTTACCCAGGTGATCAGCTGGATCCTGTTCTTTGTGATCGCCTTCTTTGGGGCCCGGGCGGCTTTCGATGCTGACTGGATAGATGCGGCGCAGATCGATTTCAACTTGCTGCTGATCTTGTTGCTGCTGTTCATCCCGGCGTTTTTCTTCTTCTCTGGCATCGCCCTGACGATCTCCAGTATGGTCACCGATTCCTCTGAAGGCGCAGCAGGCGCTTGGGATTATCTCAATGCCGGTGGGGTTCTCCTACTGGTTCGCCTATCTGATCATTTCCAACCCGGGCAGCACCTTCAGTGTGATCCTCAGCCTGATCCCGTTCACATGCCAACCCTGATGCCACTGCGTTTCGCCTTTGGGGTCGTGCCCTGGTCGCAGATCGCCCTGGGGATCGGGATCATGACCCTGGGGGCAGTCTTCACCATCTGGCTGGCAGCACGCGCCTATGAACTGGGGATGATGCAGTATGGCAAGCGGATCCGACTGGGAGAATTGCTGCGAAATCCACCAAAGGAGGTGGAACGAAATGAAGAAGATTTTCTTTGTGTTGATCACTGAGATCAAGAACCGGGTACTTCGCCCTGCTTTCTGGATCTTCACCTTTGGTCTGCCGGTAGTGGCCTTCCTGATCATGTTCGGCTTTCACCCGCGCCAGCGGTGACAGCCAGGAATCGATCCTCAACCTGATCGCTCCCTCCCAGAATGTGGAAACCTGGGGGCTGGTAGATGAATCGGGGTTGATCACTGAGTTCCCTGCTGATCTGGAAGAATCTGGTGTGTTCCTGGAATTGTACCCGGATACTGAAAGTGCTGAAGCTGCCTTGCACAGCGAAGAGATCTCGGTATACTATTTCTTCCCGGCAGATCTGATCGAAAGTGGAGAATACTACCTGGTTACACCGGACTTCAACCCGCTGGACGGCGCCAGCAACAACTGGGCGATCGATTGGGTGCTGACCTTCAACATGGTTGGCGGAGATGAGCTTTGCCAGCCAGGTGCAGTATCCGATGATCGAGAACCGCATTTCCCGCTCCCCTGATGAGCCGGCAACCGATGAGGATAACCCGCTGGCCTTTGCCGTGCCTTATGCGATCACGATCTTCTTCTATATGATGATCTTCAGCTCCGCCAGTCATTGATGCTCAACAGCATCAGCAGCGAAAAGCAAAACCGGGTGATTGAGGTGCTGCTGCTCTCGGTCTCTCCACATCAGCTTCTGGTCGGCAAGATCGCCGCCCTGGGGCTGATCGGAATGGCACAGACCGGGATCTATATCGGGATCGGCAGGTGCTTCTGAAGCTCAGCGGGCGAAGTTTTGATGTCGCCGCCAACTTTCAATATCCCCTCAAATCTGATTGCGTGGGGCGTGGTCTTCTTCCTGCTGGGATACAGCATCTACGCCTCTCTGATGGCTGGGGCTGGGGCCCTGGCGCCGAATGCCCGGGAAGCCTCGCAGCTTACCTTTATCCTGATCATCCCCTTGATCATCCCGCTGTTCTTTATCAGCGTGCTGATCACAGATCCAAATGGCTTGCTTGCGGTGATCGTGAGCATGTTCCCCTTCTCAGCGCCGGTGGCGATGATGACCCGCCTGGCAGCGGGGAATATCCCCCTGTGGCAGTCCTATCTCTCGCTGCGCTGATGGCAGCGACCGCTTACCTGATCATCACCCTGGTGGCCCGCCTCTTCCGGGCGCAGACCCTGCTCTCCGGGCAGGAGGTCAAACCGGCGGCCTACTTCAAGCTGCTGTTCAGTCAGGAACAGTTCTTAGTAGTCCGGATTTGATAGTCTGTAGTTCAGATGAAAGACTAGGATAGACCGCAAGGTTTGTCCCAGTCTTTTTGTTGGTAGGTAGATTCCCACTTCGCGGGAAGGACAAGCCACCCAGACGTCTATATGTCTTTCCCGCACGCCTCTAGCGGGAATCCAGGGAGGGGAATTTTCTGATCAGTATTTAACTGCTATAGCAAACCGCAGGTTATGCGGCCATCTGTGGCGAATTGCTTTTACGGACTCGCCCCCATAAAATCCAGAGCATATAACGCCTGCCCGAGTGGATCTCGTGGATTCGCCCAATACGCATCCCGAAAAGCCTCGATCGCCCCGGTGCTGTCGCCCAGGTTGTAGAGCGCCCACCCCTTCCAGATGAATGCCTCTTCCGAGTTCGGGGTGATCTGCAGGGTGTGGTCGGCGATCGCCAGCAGATCCTCATAGCGGTTGGTATGGAAGTAGGCATGGTACGGCCCGAACTGGTAGCGCAGCATTCGCTGGGGCAGGCCGAGGATGCGGGCCTGGTCGTAGGCCTCGGCGGCTTCCGGTAGCGCTCAAACCACACCAGATTGGTGCCCAGATTGAACCAGGCCAGCCCGTCCTCGGGGTTGGCATCGATCTCCGCCTGGGCGGCATCCAGCGCTTTCTGGCGATTGACCTCCACATCCCAGTCCTCGCCGAGGATCTGGCGCACAGTTTCCTCCTGGTGAGGCAGGAAGACCACCAGATAGACCCGGTTGAATGGCTTCCAGCGTTCATCGGTCTTCTCGTAGCTCACCAGCCGGTCGGCCTGGCGGAAGGAATCCTGGGCGTAGAAGACGCCCTGGGCATCATCGTACCCGGTCAGCAGCAGGAAGTGCCCGGCCCATTTATCGTCGGTGGGCCAGTACTGCTCCTCAAGTTCGTCGCCTTCCTCGATCATCACCGGAATCCCGGCCGCGACCAATGCTTTGAGGGTCTCGATCTCGCCACCCACCCGGTAGAGCACATTCAGCCAGCCGGCATACACCCGGACGTAGTAATCCAGTTCCTCCACATTCACATTCCGGTCGGCGCGGTCTGGTTTGATCACCTCGTCGATGTCGTGCTGGTTGCCCTCCCAGCCGTAATAGCGCAGATACATGGAGAGCGTCGCCGGGCCGCAGCCGTTGATATCCTGGCGCTCCCATTCGGGCGGCTCCAGGTAGACATTCGCCGGGATCGGCGTGGGCGTCGGCGGTGTCTCGGTTGGGGTGGAGATGGCTGCAGCTATCTGAGGCGGGTTCCGGGGTGTCTGTCGGCGCGGGGGAGTGTGGCGGTGGGCAGACCGGTCGCAGTTGGCAGCGGCGTGGGAATCTCCCCGGCCGGGTTGAGCGCGCCGCGCGTCCAGGCTTCCGCCTGGATCCAGCCCCACAGCAGCCGGTCTTTGACTGCCGGGATCTGGCTGACCAGCAGCAGGATCACAATCAGGGCCAGTACCGCCCAGATCAGATTTTTTCGGCGCATGGTTATTTGGTGTACCGCTCCCACAGCAGATTGAGGGTCTCTTCCAGGCGCTGGCCCAATGCCTCCCCACGCCCGGTGGTCACATCATCCTCATTTTCAAAGACAGCATAAGGCACTTTGTGCCCCTGGATCTCCAGATGGGTCGGGCTGGCCGCGCTGACCTCTGCCCAGTCCGATTCCTTGTACATCACTTCCAGCTTTTCATCCGGCAGGCCGTGCTCCAGAATGCTGTCCGGTTTATCCGGATTGTAGCGCGCCCGGTTCTTGCGCAGCGATTCTTCCCAGGAGACATTGATATACAGCACCGCCATCTTGCTCGATCACTTCCTCGCTGAGATGCTCGAAGGCGCGCTTGAACCCGCCGTGCTGGCTGCCGCGCGGAAATTCGATCATCGTGGTCTGTCTCTCGTGGTAATTGGGGGTATCGCGCAGCTTTTTGGTGTACTCCAGGCAGATCCGCTCGATCAGCACATCCCACAGGTAGGGATAGAAGAAATAGCCCTCCTCATCCGAGTGCAGGCGCGGGTGCCCCATTTTCTGCAGGAGGTGGTCCTCCTCGAACCAGGTCCACAGCATCGGGAAAATCGTCGATCTCCTCAAATTCCCCGATATGGAAGCGGGATTTTCGCTCTTCCAGCGGCGTGCGTTTGAGGTAATCGATCACCTCGCTCTTGCCGGCGCCGGGCCGGGCGATCAGCAGCAGGATCTCAAAACGGTCTTTGCTCATGGTTTCTCCTAATGTTAGAGTAGCCGTATTGTATCAAAAAGGGGGGGATATTGTGATTGCTCAGCAATGATTATAGGGTATGATAATCAATAGGGAGAGGAAGATTTCAACCACAATTGATATGTAAGGATTTATGGGTGTAGGATTGAAAAACTATCGTGTTAGCGATTCAATTATGAACGAAATGCTGAGAATTGGGAAAATATTGAATGCGCAATTTGATGCACAAAATAGGTTAATGGTTAGTGCTTCCAAGGATTTCTCTGATCAACTAGCTAGAGAATTAATGCAATAGCATCATCGGCGACAATTTTGGATATTTATTCCGTCGCATCAGAAGTGAGTAATTATCGATTCGAAGAAATCCTCTCTGCATCACATCAAATTATCCAGCAGCTCGGTTTTCCAAATTTTCAAGCAAATGTGGCTCAAATGCTTGAAAAACAGGATTTTTATTTTCGGCGCATGTCTGCTGATATTGCAGCACAATGTACTGCAGTGGAAGAAATTTTTGATTCGGAATTATTTCGAAATCTGACTCGAAGATATGAATATGAGGAAAGCTCTGCGAAAGCATTCATGGAAATCGGTTGGCCTTTATCTCCCTCAATACCCTTAGATATTCGATCAAAGGTCATCTCTTTAGTTGATTTAGGCAAAAGTAGATTTGCATCCAATGTCTTGGTAGGATATTTCCGGCGAGATAATTTCTTGCATTTGGGTGAAATGATTCGTCGCTGGGAATCTCACCCTTTGTTTTCATTGAGAATGAAAATTATCCAGGATTCATATGTGGCTCATTGTGATAGAAAATTTACGTTGTCTGTACCCGCACTCTTACCGCTAATTGAGGGAATTTTAACCTATTATGTCCAAGAAAATGGTCTAGCTGCAAAGATAGGCAAAGTAGACAAAATTTACAAAGCAGCTGTTGGGGAATTGGATAATCAATCACTAGCCACATGGGCAATTGCTCAAGCAATGTTACATCAATTCAAGACATCAACTTATGCATTTACTGATTTGGATGCGGAGTACTTGAAATCCATCAATAATCGGAAGATAACAAGGCATACAATAGCACATGGAGCAATAACAAAATATGATACACATTCTCAATCGCTAAAGTTATTTCTACTACTTGACGCAGTCCATGCACTTAAGCATCCAGTGGAGGATGAAGATATAAATACAACAGAAAGCAAATAAAATTCGTTGAAAGGGAGTAAAAAATGGGAAAGTACTCACCGCTTCAAGAATATCTGAAAAGCTTGGAACCTGATGAGGATGAGATTCAGTTGAGTTTCAGATTGATTGAAAAGATAATTCAGGATAAATTGCCTCCTGCTTCCTATAAACATCGTCCATGGTGGGCAAATGAAAAGAATGGGCCTCATGTTCAAGCAAGAGCGTGGATGAACGCCGGCTGGAAGGTGGATTCAGTTGATCAGGGAAGAGAAACGGTCACATTTGTCAGGGCTGTTAAGTCAATTAGAATGGAGGAGCCATCTTTAACACAGATGACCCTGCATGAAGCCATGAAGGATATATTAGCATCAGAACCACACGAGATCACCACCATAGAAAAGTATTCAGGCGGAGATTGTTCGCCGGGGTTTATATAAAACAAAAAAGGGTAAAGCCCCTAAACCCCATCAGATTGCTACCAGAGCAAATAATTACTCGGATACATTTGAAATTTACATCAAACTTAGAAGAAGCTAACCAATTTCCAACAACGTATCATACTCCTACAGATAAATCTGCGAGACATCGGGGAGAATAAAGCTATCAACTTCACCCTTAGCCTAGCGCAGAAAGAACATATCTCGTTTTGACAGGACGAACTAACTGTGGTATCCTATATCGTGGATGACTGGTATGGCCCGGCCCGCTCTTCAGCCGGGTTGTTTTCTTAATCCGAACTTTACAAGACCTCGCGTCTTGTTTGTGGGTTGGTCTGTCCGCCCTGGAAGTGACAGAATACAAATCAAAATCTCAGGGGAGTAGGAACCACTCTTCGAGAGCAAGGAACCGGAAAGGTGCCTTGTATCTTGGTGTATGCTTTCTCCCCGTCTAAATAAAGGAAAAATATAATGAGTAACAAGTAGTTTAAAGCTAGTACCTATCGGCGGCTTAGGCGAGATAGGCAAGAACATGATGGTCTACGAGTATGAGGATGATATCCTCATCGTCGATACCGGCATCATGTTCCCCGAAAATGATATGCTGGGGATCGATTACATCATCCCCGACTTTCAATACCTGATGGACCGCAAGGACAAAGTGCGCGGCATCATCATCACCCACGGGCATGAAGACCACACCGGCGCCATCGCCCACGTGCTCGAAGAGATCAATGCCCCCATCTATGCCACCCCCCTCACCCTGCGGCCTGCTCGAAGTCAAACTGGCCCGCAGCGGCTTGCTGGCGAATGCCCAACTCGATCACGGTCAACGCCGGCGAGACAGGTCAAGATTGGCGTCTTCGAGGTCGAATTTGCCCATGTCTGCCACTCCATCCCCGATGGCGTCGCCCTGGGGATCACCACCCCGGAAGGGCTGATCGTCCATACCGGCGATTACAAGTTCGACCATACCCCGGTGGACAACTGGCCCACCGATTATGCCAAGCTTTCCGAGATGGGGCGGACGCGGCGTGCTCGCCCTCCTGGCCGACTCCACCAATGCCGATAAACCCGGCTGGACCCCCTCCGAGCAGGTCATCGACCCCGCTTTTGAGCAGGTCTTCCGCGAGGCCGAAGGCCGCATTCTGGTGGCCTCGTTTGCCTCGCTGATCTCCCGGATGCAGCAGGTCGCCAATGCTGCCCAGAACCACGGCCGCAAGATGGCTTTTGTCGGCACCAGCATGCGCGAGAACGCCAAAATGGCCACGCAAGCTGGGCTATCTCGATCTGCCCGATGACTTGATCGTGCCTATCGACCAAGCCCTGAAGATGAAACCCAAGAAGGTGGTGCTGATGTGCACCGGCTCGCAGGGCGAGCCAACCTCGATCATGGGGCGGCTGGCTACCGGACGCAACCGCCAGTTCGATGTCCAGGATGGAGATACGATCGTGCTTTCCTCCCACCCCATCCCCGGCAACGAGGAATCCGTTTACCGCACGATCAACAAGCTCTTCCAGCGCGGCGCCAATGTGATCTATGACCCGATCATGCCGGTGCATGTCTCCGGGCACGCCAGCCAGGAAGAGATGAAGCTGATGCTCCATCTGGTGCGCCCAAAGTTCCTCGTCCCGATCCATGGCGAGCTGCGCCACCTGCGCCAGCATGGCAAGATGGCCGAGGAATTGGGCATCCCCGCCGAGAATATCGCCGTGGTAGAGAACGGCACCCCCATCGAATTTGAAGATGAGAAGATGACCATCGGCAAGCGCATCCCCGGCGGCTATGTCTTCGTGGATGGCTCCCGGGTCGGCGATGTCGGCCCGGCAGTGGTCCGCGAGCGCGGCAATCTCTCCCGGGATGGCTTTGTCTCCGTCAGCGTGCTGCTGGACAAAGATCTGATCCAGCGCCGCGACCCGCACATTGTCACCCGCGGCTACGTTTACAAGGACGACCTCGCTGACCTGATGATCGATATTGATGATGAGGTTGAGGAAGTCCTCAAACAGGCCAAGGGCGAGAAGAAAAAGGCTGACGAGGTCGCCATCGAGAAGGACCTGGAACGCGCCCTGCGCAAATGCTCTCCGAAAATAGCCGCCGCCGTCCGCTGGTCTTCACCCGCGTGGACATTATATGACCCTGAACCCAAAGAGAATATCTCGTCGGCGTGATCTCCGATACCCATGGGCGGTTTCCACCTCAGGTGGCAGCCGCCTTTGCGGATGTCGATCTGATCATCCACGCCGGCGATTTCAACACCAACCAGGTGCTTGCCCAGTTCAGGGAGCTGGGAAAGCTCAAAGCTGTGCGCGGCAATACCGACTATCAAAGTGACCTGGTGCGGCTGCCAAAATCGGAAGTGGTGCAGGTGGGGGAGGTGTTTATTTACGTGATCCATGACCTGCTGGATATGGACATCGATCCGCGTGCCGCTGGCTTCCAGGTGGTCATCCACGGCCATCTGCATGTGCCCGGAGTGCGCCGATCGGCAGGGGATCCTGTTCCTCAATCCCGGCAGCCCCACCAGCCCGCGGCGCGGCTCAAAACCAGGCGCTGCTCTTGCTGCGCATTCGAGGGAGACCAAGTGCAGGCTGAATTGATCTCGTTCAATTGAAATCCTGGGTCCAAAACTGTTTCAGGGGACTATTCAGACGGTTGTCCTATATGAAAATTGCCCCAAAATGAGGTAGAATCACAGTCCATGCATGATCGGATTTCCCGATCGGGGTAACAAAAACGCATTTTGTCCTGACGAAATCTGAAAAGGATGCCTTTATGTCCAATCAATCATCTTTTCGTGATTACAAGCAATCGCGCCAACGCCGACAACGCTTCGGCCCGCTGATCTTCGGCGGACTGGCGATCGTGTCTAGTCGCCGTCGGCGCGCTGCTGATCTTCCTCTCACTGCGGGGCGGGTTGTCCTTCAGCTTCGGCCCACCGAGACCCCTACAATTACACCGACCTTTACCGCCTCCCCAGTGCCGCCGACTGCCATGCCCACCGACACACTGGAACCGACCATCACGCTGCCTCCAACCGAGACGCTGGTCCCCACCCCGGCAGAGCCGTTCGACCTACCAGGTGCAGGCAGGCGATTCGTTGATCTCGATCGCCGACCAGTTTGGGGTGGAATATGTCAGCATCATGCTGATGAATGGGTTGACCAATGAATCCGTGCTGTATGCCGGGGACACCCTGACGATCCCCAACCCGGATATGGACCGCCCGACCCCCACGCCGCTGCCGCCCAATTTGCCGCGCGGTGCCAGGATCCAGTATTTTGTACTCCCGGGAGATACGCTTCAGTTAATCGCCGAGCAATTCCTCTCCACGATTGATGACATTGTCGAGGAGAACGAACTGGAAGATGACGCCACCATTTATCCGGGACAGATCCTGACGATCCCGTATTACATCATCACCCCCACCTTCGGCCCCTCGGCAACCCCGACCACCGAAGCCACTACGGAGCCGACAGCCACCTCCACCCCGGAGGGTTAAGCCAAATTTCGCTCACTATCCGAGAGGGTTCAACGAATCATGTCTTATCGTGAACCCTCTCTTTTTATTGAACAAGGAGAATATCATGCCCGACTATCCGCTCAAACGAGGACCCATCCTGGAGACCCTGACCGCCACATTCGAAGACAAAGGACTATGCGCTGGCAATGTATGAGGGTGGCGCGGCTGGTTTTGACCGGGTGGATGAATGGTCTGATCTTGATGTGCAGATTATCGTCAAGGATGGCACTGTGGAGCTAGCCTTTACCGACCTGGAGACTGCCCTGGCCGCTTTGAGTGAGACCGACTATAAATACCGCCTGCCGGAACCGACCTGGCACGGCCATTCCCAGGCCTTTTACCGGCTCAAGGATGCCAGTCCCTTCCTGATGCTGGATATCGTCTTTATCCAGGAGAGCAGCGAGACCGACCGTTTCATGCAGTTCCGCACACACGGCCAGCCCAATATCCTGTTTGATAAAGACGGTCTGATCGTTGAAGAACCGCTGGATGAGCCGGCGATGATCGAAAAGATGAAAGCCGCCGTCGAGGCCAACAAGATGCGTTTCGACCTTTACTGGGTGCTCACCGAGAAAGAGATCCGGCGCAAGAACGAGATCGAAGCCTTCCAGTTCTACTACGGCATGGTTGTTACCCCCTCCAGGAGATGTTGCGGATCATCTACAGCCCGGTGCGCCATTTTTACCGCCGCTACCCCCAGTATGACCTGCCGCCGGAGATCACCAAACATCTGGCCAGCTTCTACTACATCTCCGACCTGGACGCGCTGAAAGTCAAATTCGATGAAGCGCGTACCTGGTTCGCTGAGTTGGTAGAATCGCTCGATTGGGATGAAGTGGCTCAGAAGCTGGCGGCCAAATAAATTTAGAAGGTCAACACTTTTATCCAAACCCATCGCAAGTTATTTTCAATCTGTGTTTTCAGTGTTCATCTGTGGTGAATTAAATTTTCTCCCTTGACAACTTTCTCCTCTTTCTGTAATATGTCGTTAACCGACATATATGGATCGGAGGCAGACATCATGACCGAGAAATTCCTCCCCCTGCGGGAACCCACCTTTTTTATTCTGCTGAGCCTCTCGGCGCACAAGAAGCACGGCTACGCCATCCTGCAGGATACCGAAACCCTCAGCGGCGGCAAGATCAGGCTGAGCAACGGCACTCTCTACGGCGCCCTTACCCGGCTGCAGGACCGGGGATTGATCGAGCGCGTCCCCAGTAATGAACCAGCCACCAGCGGCAAGCCACGCAAGGCTTACCAGCTCACCCGCAATGGAGCCGCTGTGCTGTCTGCCGAGATCGCCCGTTTGGAAGCACTGGTGAGCACCGCCCGCCAGCACCTGCCGGAAGGGACGCGATGAAATCTTCCATCGACCGTCTCACCTGCTTCTATGACCGCATTTTGCAGCTCTACCCCGCCAGCTTCAGGGACGAATACGCCGAGGAGATGCGCACCGTCTTCCAGATGCAGTTAAACAAACAACCAGTGGATTTCTGGTTGTTTGTCCGGATCGCCTGGACCGAACTCCTCCCCCTGCCCAGGCTTTTATTCACCGCCTATTGGCGAGAAAGGAGAAAGTACCCGATGAAAACCGGATTGGAACGCTGGTTTGTCCAGCCTGAAGGCTCGTGGAAGGAAATGATCCTTGCCGGGTTGCCGTTTGTGATGTTTGGTCTTACCGGGGGTGTTCATACAATTCCCTGTAATCATGAACCTGCCCCTCACAGTCAGGATACATGATCATCACCCTGATGATGCTGACCCTGATCGTGAGCCGGGATCATCGGGCTTATCTTGAAGCTGCCTCGTTGGTCATTGATTTACGCCGGCGCCTTCCTGTCATTCTGTACCCTCGGTGGGCTGGCAGTCATCGCCAATTTTGGCAATCTGCCGATCAATTGGGGCGCCTACCAAACCACCGCCACCTTCCTTCGTCCTTCACCTGGTGGTCCTGCTTCTCCTGGTGGCCTCCATCATCCGCATCTCGGGCAAGATTCCCCTGGTCGCTGAATTTCACCGGCAGATCACCACAGCTCCCTCCCTGATCTCATTCATGATGTACGGCGGCACGTTGATCGTTATGCTGGCGATTTTTGATGATGTCTCCGGGGCGCACTGGTACCTGATCGCCGCCGCGGCAGCCATGCTGCTGGGAGGTGGGGATACCTGCGGGCATCTCGGGTGCGGGTACAGCTTCTTTCGCTGGTGATCGGCAATACCGTTGCCACCGCCCTGGGTCTGACTGCGAACCTGCTTTTATTAAATTACATTTCACCCGACGGTGTCGGTAGCTGGTCTTGAGATCGAAGCGGGTGGTGATATTTCGTCGCCCTCTCCTGGCTGACCTCCATTGGCAATGATCCTGCTGCCGTTGGTCGTCTTCCGGGGCAGGGTGGAGCCGGTCACAGTGTGATTTGAGTGCATCTAAAAAGGAGCCGTCCCGGAAAATCCCGGGCGGTTTTTTTGCACCCCTAACAGATTTATAAACCGGAAGGCGCAATGCTGTACTATAATAAACCTTGTTATGAATGCACCCACCATCCAACCGGAACTGGTCACCAGGCCCGCATCAGCTGGAGCAGGCAGTCAAAGCCATGCTTGCCCAGCCGATCGTGGCCGTCGATACCGAGTCCAACAGCCTGTTTGCTTACCAGGAGCAGGTCTGTCTGATCCAGTTCTCCATCCCCGGACATGACTACCTGGTCGATCCGCTCACCTTGCAGGATATTTCTTCCCTTGAGCAGATCTTTGCCAACCCCAAGATCGAAAAGATCTTCCACGCCGCCGAATATGACCTGCTGACCCTGCGCCGAGACTTCGGCTTCAAGTTCCGCAACCTGTTCGATACGATGATCGCCGCCCGCGATCCTCGGACGCAAGCGCGTCGGCCTCGGCAGCCTGCTGGAAGACGAATTCAAGCATCCACCTGCAAAAGAAATACCAGCGCGCCGACTGGGGCAAGCGTCCCCTCCCGCCCGCCATGCGCCAATACGCCATCAACGATACCCATTACCTCATCCGCCTGCGCAACCTGCTGACTGAAGGAACTGAAATCCACCGGCCGCTGGCCGTTTGCCGCCGAGGACTTTGCCCGCCTGGAGATCACCAATGGGACCCTGCCGGAAACTGCCGAATCCAACGGCGCGCGATGTTTGGCGGGTCAACGGCGTGCGCGATCTCAAGCCGCCCCAGGTGGCCATATTGCAGGAGCTTGTCGAGTACCGCGAAGAACGCGCCATACGCATCAACCAGCCCGATCTTCAAAGTGATCGGCGACAAGACCCTTGTCGCCATCGCTGATGAACAGCCCAAGACCCTGGGTGCTCTCTGCCGAACTGCCCGGGATGAGCGAAAAGCAGGTCCGCCGCCATGGCAAGGCTTTGCTGCAGGCTGTTTGGGAAGGGAAGCAAAAGCCGCCCCTCCGCCGCCCGCGCAGCCCCAGGCGGGATGACCGCATCATCGCCCTCACCGAATCGCTGCGCAACTGGCGCAAGGTCACCGCCCGTCAAGATGAACGTCGAGTCCGATGTGATCCTGCCGCGGGTCGTGATGGAAGAGATCGGCAATGCCCTCCCAAAATCAGAGATGAACTTGCCGATCTGATGACCCAGGTACCCTTTCGTCATCAACAATTCGGAGACAAGATCTACCAGGTAATCCAGAGACGAAGATCTCTAGAACGGCATAGACCACCAAAGGAAGGATGCCATGGAAATTCATTTTTGGGGTGCTGCACAAACGGTAACCGGCTCGGCGCATTACATCCGCGCCAATGGACATACCCTGCTGCTGGACTGCGGTCTCTTCCAGGGCCGCCGCTCTGAAACGTTTGCGATCAACCGTTCCTTCCGTTTCCCGCCGAAGGAAGTGGATGCGGTCGTGCTCTCCCATGCCCATATTGACCACAGCGGCAACCTGCCCAACCTCGTCCGCCACGGATTTGAAGGCCCGATCTACGCCACTGAATCGCACCATTGAACTGAGCAAACTGATGCTGATGGATTCCGCCCACATCCAGGAATCGGATGCCGCCTTTGTCAACAAGACGGCGCATGAAAAGCGGCAAGCCGCTGGTTGAACCTCTCTACACCTCCGACGATGCCAAGCTGGCCCTCAGCCAATTTGAAAAGCCGCCGCTACGACCAAACCTTTGAGGTTATCCCCGGGGTGACGGCCACCCTTGTGGAGGCCGGGCATATCCTCGGCTCGGCCGCAGTGATCCTGGATATTGAAGAAAAAGGCCAGAAGACCCGTCTGTGGTTCTCCGGGGATATTGGACGCTTTGGCATGCCGATCCTCAAGGACCCGGTGCTGCCCTATGACGCCGATTACCTCATCATGGAATCCACCTATGGCGACCGGCCGCATCCCCCCTATCAGAATGCCTGTGAAGAACTTAAATTCGTGCTCAACCGTACCCTCAACCGGGGCGGCAAGGTGATCATCCCAGCCTTTGCCGTCGGGCGCACCCAGGAGCTGGTTTATGCCATCCACAGGATGATGGATGCCAGCGATATCCCCAGCGTGCCGGTGTTTGTGGACAGCCCGCTGGCCGTGAATGTCACCGATGTCTTCCGCAAGCGCCAGGAGGATTTTGACGAAGAAGCCATCGAGATGGTGCGTGAGGATCCTCATCAGGCTGCCCTTGGCTTTGACCGGCTGACCTACATCCGCTCGGTGGAAGAATCAAAGGCGCTCAACTATCCGCGACGACCCAATGATCATCATCTCGGCCTCGGGGATGATGGAAGTCGGGCGGGTGCTGCATCACCTGCGGCACAATATCCATGATCCCAAAAATACCCTGCTGATCGTCTCCTGGATGGCCCCCCACACCCTGGGACGCCGCATGATGGAAGGCGCAAAGAAGTCAAGATCTACGGTGAGGTGTATGAAAACCGGATCGATGTCACCAGCATCCAGGGATTCTCCGCCCATGCCGGACAGGACCTGCTGGTGAAGTATGCCACCCAGCTCAAGGGCCGGGTGAAGGATGTCTTCCTGGTACACGGCGAGGAGCGCGGCGCCGAGCCGCTGACCTATCTGCTGAATGATGGCGGCCTGGAGTTTGTGCATTATCCCAAGCGCAATCATGTTTTTCATGTGTGAAAGATAGGGATCAGGCACCCAGGCACCCAGGAAT
>CAVROH010000023.1:0-84369 GCA_963722735.1 uncultured Chloroflexia bacterium | reverse complement strand
TTTTCAGGGTGGGGGCATTGATTTGAGGTGGGAACCCCTGCCCATTCGAGGTGTCTAAGACCGTGGAAGGCTGCCTGGAAATGAAGTCATCACACCTGATCTGCGTTCATCTATGGTGAATTAAGGTCTTTCTGATCCCTGTTTGGCATTACTCGATCAGCATCGCATCCCCAAAGGAGAAGAAGCGGTATTCTTCCTCCAGGGCGGTCTGGTAAGCATCCAGGATCATCTCCCGGCTGGCAAAAGCGCTGACCAGCATCAGCAGGGTGGATTTAGGCAGATGGAAGTTGGTGACCATCGCATCCACGATCTTGAATTGATATCCCGGCAGGATGTACAGGTCGGTATGGCCTTCAAACGGCACGACTTCACCCGGAGTCTCAGACCGGGCTGCGGCCGTTTCCAGGGTGCGCACGCTGGTGGTGCCCACGGCGATCACCCGTCCGCCAGCGCGGCGGGTCTGGTTGATCTGCTCGGCTGCTTCCGGGCTTAACTGGCACCACTCGGTATGGATCTGGTGCTCTGTGACGTCTTCCTCGGTCACCGGGGCGAAGGTGTCCAGCCCGACATGCAGGGTCACCTCAGCCAGCCCGATCCCGGCTTGGCGCAGTTCGTCCATCAGGCGGGGGTGAAGTGCAGCCCGGCGGTGGGGGCAGCGGCTGATCCGGTCTCCTGGGAATAGACGGTCTGGTAGCGTTCCGGGTCTTGCAGGCGTTCATGGATATAAGGCGGCAGCGGCATCTGGCCGATCTTGTCCAGTTCCTCGGATATCGGGCGGTCAAATTTCACCAGCCGGCGCGGCCCGCCCAGGTCGGCGACTACCTCTGCCTGCAGGCCCTCCGTCACATTCAGGTCGCATCCCGGCTTGACCCGTTTGCCGCCCACCAGTGCTTCCCACAGGGCTGGTTCCCGCTCGTTGAGCAGCAGCAGTTCCACTTTCCCGCCAGTATCGGATCTTGGTGCACATAGATCCTGGCCGGCAGCACCCGGGTCCGGTTGATCACCAGCAGGTCGCCGGGGCGCAGATACTCCCCGATGCGGGAGAATATCGTGTGGGTGATCTTGCCGGTCTGCCGGTCGAGGACCAGCAGGCGGGAGCTGTCGCGCGGATCCAATGGGGTCTGGGCGATCCGTTCCTGAGGCAAGGGGTAATCGAATTCGGTTAGCTTCATGGGGAGAACAATAGCAGAGAATCAGAAAAGTTTGGGCGGCTGGTTATCGGGGTAGGGCAGGCTGAGGTGCTCGCAAGCGGTGCGGGTTGCCATCCGGCCCTGAGAGGTGCGTTCCAGGAAGCCAAGCTGGAGCAAATAAGGCTCGACCACATCCTTGATCGTGTCCTGCTCCTCGTGCACCGAGGCAGCGATCGTGTTCAAACCGACCGGCCCGCAGTTGTATTTCTCGATGATTGTCCGCAGCACCCGGCGGTCCATATCATCCAGACCGAGTGCATCCACATCCATCAGGTCCAGGGCACTGTCGGCCACCTCAAGCGGTGATGCTGCCGCCGGCACGCACCTGGGCATAGTCCCGCACCCGGCGCAGCAAACGCAGGGCCACACGCGGGGTACCGCGCGCCCGCCGGGCGATCTCTTGAATGCCGTCTTCTTCGGCATCGACCTGGAATTGGCCGGCCGCCCGCGCGACGATCTGTTCCATGGCCTCCTGGGTGTAAAAGTGCATGCGGTAGACCGCACCGAAGCGCGCCCGCAGTGGGGCAGTCACCAATGCCAGCCGGGTGGTAGCGCCAATCACAGAGAAACGCGGCAGCTTCAAGCGCACAGACCGGGCTGCCGGTCCCTTGCCGATGACGATATCCAGCGCAAAATCTTCCATCGCCGGATAGAGCACTTCTTCCACTGCCCGGCCCAGGCGGTGAATCTCATCAATGAAGAGGATATCGCCCTCCCGCAGGTTGGAGAGGATCGCCGCCAGGTCGCCCTGACGTTCGATCGCCGGACCGGCAGTCACTTTGATATTGACCCCCATCTCATTCGCCAGGATATGCGCCAGGGTGGTCTTCCCCAGCCCAGGAGGGCCGTAGAAAAGCACATGGTCCAGCGGCTCGCCACGGTGTCGGGCCGCATCGATCAGGATTTGCAGATTTTCCTTGATCTTTTCCTGGCCGATCATTCTGCCAGGGTCTGCGGCCGCAGAGACGGATCAATTTGCTGGTCTTCTGGTTTGTTGGACTGGATTGACCAATCTGTCTTCGGATTCAGTCATAGGGTGATTATACAATATCGCGCGGTTTTTTGCGCCGTCGGGTTGTAGCGGGTGTCTATAATGCCGATGGAGTAATTTACGGCTTCATCCGGGAATCGTTTATAATGATATCAACCTCGAAATCATACCCTGCCATTGGAGGAGCAAATGTCCAACGTATTCGTTTCCGATCATCCGCTGGTCGCCCACAAACTAACCAAATTAAGAGATGTCAACACCTCCCCGAAGAAATTCCGGGAGCTGGTGCGTGAGATCTCGGCCCTGATGACCTACGAAGCCACCCAGGATCTGGCGATCAGCTCCTCTCGAAGTCACCACCCCGATGGGGGATACCACCGGAGCGGAACTGAACGATAAGATTGGCCTGGTACCGATCCTGCGGGCCGGGCTGGGGATGGTCGAAGGCGTCTGGGGATTGATGCCCAATGCCGAGGTCTGGCATATCGGCCTCTATCGGGATGAACGTACCCTTCAAGCCGGTGGAATACTACAACAAGCTCCCGATCGCCCCCACGGTCAAGGTCTGCCTGGTGCTGGATCCAATGCTGGCTACCGGCGGTTCTGCGGTTGCCACCGTGAATGTACTCAAGCGTTGGGGCGTGCACCGGATCAAATTTGTCGGCCTGCTGGCTGCTCCGGAGGGGGTTGCCGCCATGCAGGAAGCCCATCCGGAGGTGCCGATCCATCTGGGGGCCCTGGATGAGAAGCTCAACGAAATCGGTTACATCGTACCCGGCCTGGGAGATGCTGGCGACCGCCAGTTTGGGACGGCTTAGCCTTCAGGATCTATATCGATCTTGTGTGTATCCTGCATAATCAGGTGATACGAATAAAGTAATGGCACCCTCAAAAATAGACCCAAACCCACCTGATCTACTCCAAATTCAGGCAAAAGCCCTGGAAGCTGCGGCCAATGGGGTTGTGATTACCGACACGGACGGGAATCATCTTGTGGGCAAACCCATCGGTTTCCCGCCTGACCGGGTATTCTCTGGAAGAATTGATCGGCCAAAGCACCAGTATCCTCAATTCTGGCAAACATGACAAAGCCTTTTACCAGGAAATGTGGAACACGATCCAATCCGGGGATGTTTGGCGCGGCAATCTGATCAACCGCAGGAAAGATGGCTCCTTATATCATGAGGAAATGACCATCACCCCGGTGATGGATGAATCTGGCCAGATCGTTAATTATCTGGCGATCAAGGAAGATGTGACTGCCATCCAGCGAGGCGGCAGAAGCATTGGAGGACAGTGAAGAACGCTTCCGCCGGCTGATCAATACTGTGCACGCCCATTTTTATATGTCAGAGGTCTCGCCGGAAGGCGTCTTCGTAAACCGCTATATCTCCGATAACTTCCAGATCCTTACCGGGTATCCATCCAAAAAATTCATGCAGGATTGGTCCTTCTGGAGCACGCTGATCCATCCCGACGATCAGGAGCGTTGCCAGGAGAACGACCAACACGATCTATAAAGGCAACAGTACCGAGATCGAATACCGGATCATTCGAGCGGATGGCAAGTGATCTGGGTCAGCGATAATGCCCAGGTGACTCAGGGGGAGAATGGCAATTTGATGGTCTATGCCACCATCCTGGATATCACCGAGCGTAAAGAAACGGAAGATCGCATCCGCTTTCTGGCCACCCACGATCCACTCACCAGTCTTCCAAACCGCATCCTCTTTGAGGAAGTTCTGGAGCACAGCCTGATATATGCCAAACGGAATGAGGAAAAATTGGTGGTCTTCTTCCTGGATGTGAATAAGTTCAAACAGGTCAACGATACCTACGGCCACCATATTGGGGATGAATTGCTAAAATCAATTGCCGGGCGGCTGCGGAACAGCCTGCGCGAATATGATACTGTTGCCCGGATCTCCGGAGATGAGTTTACGCTGATCGCTGAACAGATCACCAGTCTAGAGAACGCCAACTATGTCGCTGGCAAGATCGCTGAATCTGCTTTGCGGAAAATACCAGATCCAGGAGCACGTGCTGGATGTGAGCATCAGTATCGGGGGTGCCATTTTTCCCGATCACGGCGAGGATTTTGAGACCTTGCTGCAGCAAGCTGATGCAGCCATGTATATGGCGAAGAATGATCCTGATCTGGATTTCAAAATTTTGGACTGAAAATTCATTGATAAACAGTGACAAAAAAGGCCGGGCAATTGCCCGGCCTTAATTTTACTTAGGATATGTGATTCTGCCGATCAGGCTGCTGCTTCTGTGATGGCGATGAAATCAGCCGCTTTCAGGCTTGCACCGCCAACCAAAGCGCCATCCACTTCTTCCTCGCTGAAGAAATCTCTGGCATTTCCCGGTTTTACCGAGCCGCCGTACAGCACCCGGATTCCCTGGGCAATCTCTTCGCCAAACAGTTCGGTCAGCACCGGGCGGATGGATTGCCCGATCACACGGGAGGCATCTTCCGGGTAGGCGGCTTTGCCGGTGCCGATCGCCCAGACCGGCTCGTAGGCGACCACCAACTGGCTGGCGGAGGTAATCTCCAGCCCGGCGAGGCCGTCGCGCATCTGGCGGGAGACAACCTCATCGGTCTTCCCGGCTTCGTTCTCTTCCAGGGTCTCGCCCACGCAAACCACCGGGATCAGGCCAGCGCCCAGGGCGGCTTTGGTGCGGCGGTTGACGGTCTCATCCGTCTCGCCGAAGTATGCCCGCCGCTCGGAGTGGCCGATGATCACAAATTCGCAGAACTCGGCGACCATGTTGGGGGCTACCTCAGCGGTGAAAGCGCCTTTCTCTTCCCAGTACACATTCTGGGCGCCCAGGGCAACCTTGCTGTCCTTGAGCAGTTCTGCTGCGGCGGGGATCGCCAGGTAAGAGGGGCATACCAGGTTATCCACGTTGGTGACCGCTTCCAGACCGGGGAGCATCTCCTTGATCAGGGCTTTGGCTTCTGCCGCAGTCTTGTTCAGTTTCCAGTTACCTGCTACCAGAGGGGTACGCATAATTTCCTCACTTGATTGACGAAGAGAACGGTATGCCGTTCCCTTCGTTTAATTTATTTATCGTCCAGTGCCGCCAGACCAGGCAACATCCTTGCCTTCCAGCATTTCCAGGGAAGCGCCGCCGCCGGTGGAGATGTGGGTGATCTTGTCTGCCAGACCAGATTTATTCACCGCAGCAGTGGAGTCTCCGCCGCCGATGATCGTAACTGCCGGGCTGTTCGGCCACGATCTCTGCCAGGCCGAAGGTGCCTTTGGCAAAGTTTTCGAACTCAAACACGCCCATTGGGCCGTTCCAGACCACTGTACCGGCATCCGCCAGCACCTTGCTCGAAAACTTTCAGGGTTTCGGGACCAACATCCAGAATGCGCCAGCCAGCGGGAACGTCCCCCACCGGCAGGGTTTGCTGAGGCAGCCTCGTTATCGAAGGCATCGGCCAGCACCATATCCACCGGCAGAACCAGCTTGTCAGCGCCAGCGGCGAGCAGTTCTTTGGCGGTCTCAACCGCATCCTCTTCCACCAGGGAATCGGCCATCTCAAAGCCCTGGGCCTTGAAGAAGGTATTCGCCATCCCGCCGCCGATCAGCACTTTGTCTGCCTTGGTCAGCAGATTCTGGATCACATCGATCTTGTCGCTGATCTTGGCGCCACCCATGATCGCCACGAAGGGGCGTTTGGGGTCGGCAATTGCATTCCCCAGGTAGACGATCTCTTTTTCCAGCAAAAAGCCGGCTGCGGAGGGAGTTCCTCAGCCACACCGACATTCGAGGCATGCGCCCGGTGGGCGGTACCGAAGGCATCGTTGACGAACACTTCTGCCAGGCTGGCAAGCTGTTTGGCCATTTCCGGGTCGTTGGCTGGATTCACCCTTGTGGAAGCGGGTATTTTCCAGCACCAGGATCTGGCCAAATTCCAGCGCCTGGGCGGCTTTTTCAGCTACCGGGCCGATGCAGTCCTCCGCAAAGAAGACCGGGGCATCCACCAGCGTCTTCAGATGATCGGCTACCGGGCGCATGGAGAACTGGGTGTCTTCGGCGCTCTTGGGGCGTCCCAGGTGCGAGCACAGGATGACGGCGGCATCTTTCTCCAGCAGGTAGTTGATCGTCGGCAGGGCGGCTTTGATGCGGGTATCGTCGGCCACTTTGCCATCTGCCAGGGGGACGTTAAAGTCCACGCGTACCAGGACGCGTTTCTTCTCAACATTCAGGTCTTTGAACGTTTTCTTGTTGAACATGATTTCACCTATTCACAAAAAAAGGGTGGGGAGCAGCCCTTTACGGACTACCCCGCCACCCAAAAGAGTTGCGTCTTAGAAGAATTTTGCCAGTTTGGCAGCCAGGTCGGCAGTGCGGTTGGCGTAACCCCACTCGTTGTCGTACCAGGCCAATACCTTGACCATATTGCCGCCGATTACCTTGGTCAGCAGGCCGTCCACGATGGAGGAGCGAGGGTCGCCAACGTAGTCCTGCAGCACCAGCGGTTCTTCGGTGTAGCCCATGATGCCGGCCAGTTCATTCTCGGAGGCGGCTTTCAGTGCGGCGTTGACCTCTTCCTCGGTCACGTCCTGGCCCAGTTCCAGCACCAGGTCGGAGATCGAGCCGGTGATGGTGGGGGTGCGGACGGACATCCCGTCCAGCTTGCCGTTCAGTTCCGGCAGCACCAGACCAACGGCAATGGCAGCGCCGGTGGTGGAGGGGATCAGGTTGACAGCAGCAGCGCGGGCGCGGCGCAGATCCTTGTCGGCCAGGTCCAGGATCTTCTGGCTGGTGGTGTAGGAGTGGATCGTGTTCAGCAGGCCTTTGTTGATCCCGAACTTGTCGTTCAGGGTCTTGACCACCGGGGCGATACAGTTGGTGGTGCAGGAGGCATTGGAGATGATGTGGTGTTTCTCGTGATCGTACTTGTCATCGTTCACGCCGATCACCACGGTCAGGTCCACACCCTTGCCGGGAGCGGAGATGATCACTTTCTTGGCGCCGCCCTTCTCGATGTGGGTCTGCGGGCCGGGATCCTTGGAGGTGTCACGGAAAACGCCGGTGGATTCCACCACAACCTCAACACCCAGGTCTGCCCAGGGCAGGTTACCGGGATCGCGCTCAGAGAAAACCTTGATGGTTTTGCCATCCACAACCAGGTCGTTGCCCTTAACCTCGACGGTGCCGTCGTATTTGCCGTAGGCAGAGTCATATTTGAACAGGTGGGCGTTGGTCTCAGTCGGGAACAGGTCGTTAATTGCCACAACCTCGATCTCACCCTGATACTTTTCGTTGATCGCCTTCAAAACCTGGCGGCCAATCCGTCCAAAACCGTTAATACCAATTTGCTTTGTCATGCTAACCTCCGAAAAATGAATTAGATTTTTACAGTTCTTGCAACTGTTGGTCCACATAAATTGGGCAGGCAGCAGGCTGCCTACCAATCGTCAATTATATCAAAACTAGAGCAGAAATGACAGGATGGTTTGATGAATTTCGTTATCAGAGCAGTGATTATCAATGCCTGGATGAGATTGTGACTACCTGTCTATGCTATGTGACTATCAGCCACCAATGGCCCGGTGCGCTCCATGTATAGGTCGATCAATACCTGGGCCAGCTTGTCTCCATCGTGGCGGAAAGGCTGTGTCTTCGGAGACCAGGTTGGAGCGGTAAATGGCATACTCGTCATCCAGTTCGGGGGGGGCATCCACCCACTGGAATCCTTCTGGCAGCAGGCCGATTGTCTCACAGTTGCTGACCACCAGATCGAAAAGATCACCATCCACATGGTTTGCAATCGCCTGTAGATGGTCGCCGCAGTCGTAGTTATCCGTCTCCCCGGGCTGGGTGGTCACATTGCAGATGAATACCTTGAAAGCCTGGCTGGAGCGCATGGCAGAAACAATATCCGGCACCAGCAGGTTGGGCAGGATGCTGGTATACAAGCTGCCCGGCCCGACCACGATCATATCGGCTTGCAGCAAGGCGCGCACCGCGGCGGGATAGGCCGGGGGAGAGATTCGGCTCCAGCCACAGGCGGCGCACCTTCCCGCCACATTGGGAATCTGGCTTTCGCCTTTGACCCGGACCTCGTTGCGCAGATTGGGGACAGTTTTATCTGCTACCAGGCGGACATCGTGCAGGGTGGAGGGGATCACCTGTCCGCTGGCCGAAAGCACCTTGCCGGCTTCCACCACGGCTTTCTCAAAGCTGCCGGTTATCTCCGCCAGCGCCGAGATCAGCAGATTGCCAAAGGAGTGGCCTTCCAGCTGGTCCTCTCCAGTCGAGAAGCGGTACTGGAACAACTGGCTGGTGAGATCCTCATCATTGGAAAGGGCTGCCAGGCAGTTGCGGATGTCCCCCGGGGGCAGCATCCCTTTGGCATCCCGCAGTTTGCCGGAAGAACCGCCATCATCGGCCACGGTTACGATCGCGGTCAGCTTGCGGGTGTACTTCTTCATCCCCCGAAGCACGGTGGACATACCATGTCCCCCGCCGATCACCACTACATTCGGGCCGCGGTCCCGGCGGCTGTACTGCACCAGGGTGTTGACCACCGGCTTCCCCGGCTGGCGGAATGGGCGCAATATGGTGCTGTTGAGCTTGATAAAGCCAAAGATCACAAAACCAACCCCGATGCTGCCAAAGATCAGGGCGCGCAGCAAGCGCGGCAGGGCCTGCAGGGAAATCAGGGCCAGCAGGGTGGAAATCCAGTTATCCGGCGCCTGGCGGTAGATATCCAGTAAAATGAACGCCAGCCCAACGGCCAGCATCGTCGTACCTAGCAGAATCAATCCCAGCCAGCGTTTGACACCCAGTCCGGGGCTGAACCACAGGATCAATTGTCGGATGCTCTTCCCGATGCGGGAGAAAAATGATGGGGATTGTTCGGTCATCTTAATGCGATAATAGCAGTCTTTGAACCCTGCGTCAACTCCGATATTATTGGACGCCCCTTCCGGTCAAAGTCAGGATTGGGAAACTCTCCATCATCGGGTATACTTATTCCTACCTCATTATATAGGACCTTACATGGCAGACCAAGAAACCAGATGGCAAATCACCCCCCCCCTTCCCGAATCAGTTGCAAAGGCACTGAACCCCTACTCCCCAATCTTTCAACAAATTCTGTATAACCGTGAGATCACCTCCACTCGAGCAGGCAGAGGAATTTCTGCATGCCGGGTATCCATCTCACAGTGAGACGGAATTATTGGGCACTCGGCAAGCTGTCTCCCGGATTGGGCAGGCTTTGCAGGAGGTGAGAAGGTTGCCGTCTATGGGGACTATGATGCCGATGGCGTTACCGCCACGGCTTTGATGCTGCAAACCTTCAACTGCTCTTGGTGCTGATGTGCAATCCTATATCCCTAACCGCTTTACCGAAGGGTATGGGCTGAACAGCACTGCTCTGGATAAACTGAAGGCAGATGGCGTTTCTCTGGTAGTGACTGTGGACTGCGGTATCCGGGCGATCCAGCAGGCGGATCATGCCGCCGAGATCGGGATCGACCTGATCGTCACCGATCACCATACCCCTGGAGCTGAACTGCCGCGGGCCTTGACGATCATTAACCCCAAACAGCCCGATGAATCCTATCCCGAGAAGGTGCTGGCGGGTGTCGGCGTGGCCTATAAACTGGCCAAAGCCTTGATCGAGGAATTCAATCCCCCCGGCTTGCTGCCCGAAGACTTGCTCGATCTGGTCGCCATTGGGACCGTGGCGGATCTGGTCCCGATGGTTGGAGAGAACCGCTCTCTGGTGCGGGAGGGGTTGCGCTATATCAGAACGCCGCGTCGCCAGGGGATTGTCTCCCTGTTGGGTGTGATCGGCACCAACCCCGCCAAAGTGGATGCTTCAACCATCGGTTTCGGGATCGGACCGCGCATCAATGCCGCCGGGCGGATCGGTTCGGCTCAGGATGCGCTTGAATCTGCTGACTGCCCCTGATATCCGTACCAGCGCAGAATTTGCCCAGGTGCTGGATAACCGCAACCGGGAACGACAGCGCATCACCCGGGAGATCCAGGAACAGTCCGATGCCCTATCGGACGCAAAAGAGCCGGATACCTATTTGCTGTTTTCCTACCACCCGGATTTCAACCCCGGTGTGGTCGGTCTGGCGGCTTCCAAGCTGGTGGATGAACATTATCTGCCCAGCGGTGGTCGGCTTCCATGGCGAGGATTTCACCCGTGCCTCCTGCCGCAGCATCCCGGAGTTCCATATCACCCACGCCCTGGACCAATGCAGTGATATTTTAGAGCAATATGGCGGTCATGCTGCCGCAGCCGGCTTTACCGTGCTGAACAAGCATCTGGATGAGCTTGCCCACCGGCTGCAAGAAATTGCCCGGGAACAGCTCCAGTCTGTTGAGCTGACTCCCAGCCTTACCGCCGATGTGGTCGTCCGCCTGAAGCAGTCTGGACCCTGGCTTGCTCAAAGAGATCGAGATGCTCGAACCGACCGGCCAGAACAACCGATCCCCGTTATTTGTCAGCTATAAGGTGGATGTACGAGGTGCCCGCACTGTGGGGAAGGATAAAAGTCATCTCAAACTGATCCTCAGCCAGGACGGGGTCACCTTTGACGCCATCGCTTTCCGCTTTGGACATCTGGTGAATGAGATCCCCGGTCAGATCGACATCCTGTATGCTTTCGAGATGAACGAGTTCAACGGCACGACAAACCCTGCAGCTGAATATCAAAGACTTAAAATTCGCCTGGTGATGAACCAGTGGTTACTGATTTGGCACTTAATGATTATCCGAATGTTTGCGTGGCTGGAATATTATCGAAAATTGGATCCTCTACATCGGTATGAAAATTGCGATCTTACAGTATATAAGGTATCAGAAATGTAAGAGGTCACAGTAGGATTACTAATAATTTTTATCATGATTGGGGAAGCACGTCTGGCAATCAGGGTGGATAAAGTGCGAGAAGATAACCCCCCCCAGTTATAAATTTCCCTCTATAAAACCCCCTTTCTTTCCAACGTCAGTACTTGTTGCTTTAGTGCCTTGCTCTCCCAGGTTTTACCAACAGATCGAACTATCCTATTTATTTGCTATTAGATGAACCGAGTGCTCGATCGAATTTGAAAGCCCGTCTCCCCCAAACAAAACAGAACCCGGGATTCCCGGATGCTGCATTGCGATAAAAAATTTTATGTATGGATCAGCTTACGGTCCGACGAAGACCATGAAGTCGCCAAAATTATCTTGGAAGAAGCTCGCGTTGTCATAACAGGACAGGAATAATTCCCCACTCTTACAGGCTATGTCGGAGGAGCTTAAGCCGACTAGGATTCATTCTCGCGGGGGAATATCACCCAGTATCGTGTCTGATTTGTTAAGCATCGTGCCTTATTGGATTATTGCCCTGCTGACAGGAAGTAGACTGGCAGGTCGGACAGCTTGGTCAATGTGTCAGTTGCCGGTTCGTAACGATAGATCCCTTGATCGTCGGGTGATACATAGGACTGACAGATCACGCTGCCATCAGCCAATAACTCGTAGCAGTAGGTATTTGCGTCAGTAGGCAGCTCACTGAATGTTGGGCTGTCGTCGGTCCTGACCCAGGTTGATTGATTGTTTTCGGACTTGTAAAAACTTACAAATCAGCCCGTTCGGAAATCGATCAATCCAGAAATCGGCCGTGTCCTCGGACGCGACCGGCAAGGGAAAAACCTCACCTGTCTCGGGATCCAGAATCGAATCGTAAATAGCTGGCTCTTCGGCATTGGTTGAAATGATGGTACTAGACAGCCCGAAGGGGTCAATTTTCCCGACAAACTGTCCTTGACCATCACTGGTAAGGCGCCAGTATTGCGTGGAGGCGTTTTGGAATACCAACAGACTCTGATCGTCGAGCACCCAGCCTGACAAGCCAAAACCTGCGACTTTTTCCGGGAGGATGTAGGTCCGAGTCGGTTCGTTGCCGAAGATCGGCGATAAATTCAGGGTGCAATCTTGTTCGCAGGCGTACTCGCTGATCATAATCCAATCTCCTACCAAGCGCCGGGACAGGTTAGTGTTAATGGGGGGTTGAGGATTGATTGGGCGGCCATCTGCAACAGTCACAACACCGGTTCGAAAGTCGAGCCACACATCACCAGCAGCATCGCTGTAGACGTGATTAGAGTTACTGAAAGCGTACAATATCCGGTCCTGCCCGGTTGTCAGGTCCCGCTCGACAATCTGGGAAGGATTTCCCATATCTTTGGAAGTGGTTACGAATCGCAGGTATCGACCATCGGAAGAAAAATGCGCTTCCGGGGGAAGGTCTGCCACGTTTGGCGCGACCAGCGTGGCGTTTGCTGTGTCGGTATTGATTAGGATGGCCGCTTCGGCTATGCCATATGAGTATTTGATTACAGCATAAGGTTCGCTGACTGCGACCAGGGTCCAGGGGTTTTCTGGTACAGCCATCTGAACGGACGGCATCATCAACTCGATTGCCTCAGTGGTTGTCAACAGGTATGCGATCGGTTTTCTGCCGACCACGTACATTGCGATGGCCTTGTCCGGCGCGACCCGCCAGAGGCTGGCGTTATTGTATGCCGCCGGGTCGGGAGCGTCCATCAGAATATTGGATTGTCCATCCGTGTTGATCGAGATGATCTGCGCCGGGTCTTGTGTCCAGACCCATATCCACATTGGCGGTAGGTCTGGAGTAGGTGTCGATGGGAGGGTTGGCGTTTCGGTCGGCACACTGGTCGGTGATGGCGCTGGGACTGCCGGTTCGGTGGTTGCGGTGGATTCTACTCCCTCGGCGCTGGCTACTTCGTTCGCAGGGGGCAGGTCGGTTGGTGTAGTTGGAACGGCTGCCTGACTAGCGCACGCCACTAAAACAAATATGGGGATACAAACGATGAGTAATCCTAACCATGTTTTCATACCGCGTGCTAAGCCTCTCTTACCTTTAAGTTTGAATACGTCCATATCAACAAACTTTCGTATCCGGTTGCCATTCTGCCGGAGTAGATTCAGAAAGCGCAACGCCTTCAAGGCGTTGCGCTTTCTGAATTTAGATATTCTACCATAGAATACCTAAATTGTCTCTATTTTACGCGGACTCTGAATTGAGGACATGACCTAGCGAAGCTTGCACTCACTGCGGTTATCATTTATTGTCTCTGACGGTTTGACTACCAGCTATCCGATCGAAAAATTGCCGCATGATCGATCCGCATACGCGTGTGTTGGTGCAAAAATGATGAAAACTGGATGGCGTTGATCAAGATCGCTTGTGCTCATATTTTGTTCACTATGGCATTTCACGGATAGACTCTTAGTGATTGGGGAAAAATAAATTCGCCACAGCAAAACGCAGAAGGGGAATATTTACTATGATTGGATTTTCACTATAGGATTTGATTAATTTGTGGGATTGCTTAGGTCGCTGCACCTTACGGTGCGCTCTCTCGCCATGACAGCTGATCCAAATTCACCACAGATTGGCAAGGTTGGCATCTGTCTGCCTGCAGGCT
This sequence comes from uncultured Chloroflexia bacterium, assembly GCA_963722735.1. Taxonomy (GTDB): domain Bacteria; phylum Chloroflexota; class Anaerolineae; order Anaerolineales; family UBA11579; genus UBA11579. The sequence goes on along the minus strand of CAVROH010000023.1, from coordinate 70,701 downwards.
GCTGATGACTTTCAAACAAAAAACTATCAAACTACCTAATCAACGAATCTGTACTTGACCAGCGTCCAGATGGCGTTCACCCCGTCCCAGGCGGTGATCTTCTTTCCCTCCGAATAGCGCCGCGGGTTGAAAGAGATCGGCAGTTCCTTGATCTTGATCCCCCTTTTAAGGATCTTGGCGGTGAATTCCGGTTCAAATTCAAAACCGCGGGCGTGGATAGTGATATCCTCAACCACTTCCCGCCTGAAAACCTTGTAGCAGGTCTCCATATCGGTCAGCTTTGCCCCGTAGAGAAGGTTGGTGATCAGGGTCAGCCCAAGATTGGCCAACCAGCTCATCAGCATCGGCTTCTCAGTTTCCGAATCGGCGAAACGTGAGCCGTAAACCACGTCAACTTCCCCGGCTTGGATCGGTTCGAGCAGTTTGAGATAATCCTGCGGGTCATATTCCAGGTCAGCATCCTGGATCACGAGCACATCCCCGCTGGCAGCGTGGATCCCGGTGACGACGGCGGCCCCTTTGCCCTGGTTCTTCTCGTGGTGGATCACTCTGATCCCCGGCTGTTGCCCAAGCTCTTCCAGGATCGCCCGGGTGCTGTCTTCAGAGCCATCATTCACAATCACGATCTCGTCTGGCTATTCCGACTGCCTGCACGCGGGCGGTGATCTCCCGCAGGGTGCTCTCTTCGTTGTAAACCGGCATGATCACCGTGAGTTTGAATTCCATCCTCCAATTATAGCGGGATTTTGCTTTCTGGAGGTAACCGAGACTTCAAAAACACCCCTTCTTCCGGGTGGTTGATCTTGGTCTGCATGCTATAATGGAAATGTTCGGTAGCATCACCCACAATCTCAGGGAATGCTATACCCTGGAGGATAGAGACCATGGCAAGAGTTCAAGAGAAAATCAACTTCGTGCCCCCGGCGATCACCAAAATTGAAGATACCGGTCTGACTGTTCTGTGGCTGCAAGACCTGGCTTTGAAGATCATCTATTTTGGCGGTTACCTGAATGGCTATCAGATGGCAGAGCGGATCGCCCTGCCCTTTGCCGGGATTGTGGATCAGATCCTTGAGAATCTCAAACGGGAGAAGTTTGTTGAGGTCCGCAGCCAGTCGGGCGGCTATGGTGAGGGCGCATACCAATATGCCATCACCAACGCCGGGATCGTGCGCGCCCGAGAGGCGCTGGACCGCAGCCAATATGCCGGCCCTGCCCCTGTGCCGATCGAAGTCTATAACGATGCCATTCTGAGCCAGTCACGCTCACAGATGAGCGTCAACCAGCGCATCATGCGCCAGGCGCTTGCGGGGATTGGTTCTCTCCCGCAAGACCTTCCACCAGATCGGCCCGGCGGTGAATTCAAATACCTCCATGTTCCTGTATGGCCCGCCCGGAAACGGTAAAACCACCATCGCCCGCGCCATCGGCACGATGCGCGGTGAAACCACCATGTATATCCCCTTCTGCCCTGTTTGTTGATGGGCAGGTGGTTAAGCTGTACGACTCGGTCAACCACCAGCTGGCCGAAGATGGCGATGACACCACCTCCTCTGGGACCGGCTCTCTCCGCTCCGGATCCCGCCGGGACCCCCGCTGGGTGCACATCCAGCGGCCCATTCATTGTCGTCGGTGGTGAGCTGACCATGGCCGGACTGGACCTGGTTTTTGACGATACCAATAAATACTATGAAGCCGCCTTCCAGATGAAGGCCAATGGCGGCATTTTCCTGATCGATGACTTTGGCCGCCAGCAGGTGCGCCCGCGTGACCTGCTCAACCGCTGGATCGTGCCGCTGGAAAACCGGATTGATTACCTCACCCTGCACACTGGGCGCAAGATCGAAATTCCCTTTGATGTGCTGGTGATCTTCTCCACCAACCTGCCGCCTAAAGACCTGGTGGATGAGGCCTTCCTGCGCCGCCTGCGCCACAAGATCGAGATTGGTGACCCGAACCTATGAGGAATACCGCGAGATCTTCAAATCGGTCGCCACGGGTAAACGTGTCAAGTACAGCGATCAGGGTCTGGCCTACCTGCTTCAGGAATGGTATATCAAGCCCAACCGCAAGCTGCGCGCTTCACACCCACGCGATATTTGTGACCAGATCCTCGATATTGCCGCCTATCTCAACATTGAACCGGTGATGAGCAAGGAACTGCTGGACCGCGCCTCTGCCGCCTATTTTGTTGATCTCTAGGTTATGAAGACCGGGTATCGACATGCCGGCCATCTTTGCCCACCGCGGCGCCAGCCATGATGCGCCTGAGAACACTCTCAAGGCTTTTCAACTTGCCCTGCAGCAAGGGGCAGACGGGATTGAGCTGGATGTCCATCTCTCCGCAGACGAGCAAGTGGTTGTGATCCACGACGGCGATCTTGACCGCACCACCAATGGCACCGGCCGGGTGGATGAGACGCACTCTGGCAGAAATCCGCCAACTGGATGCCGGCGAAGGGGAGCGAATCCCCACCCTGGCTGAAGTCCTTGATCTGGTCGGAGATAAACTCACCATCAATATTGAACTCAAAGGCTTTTCCAGTGATATCCGCAGACTGCCCGAGGCTGTTCTCGAGTCTGGTGAAAGATTTTGGCTTGCAAGAGAGAGATCGTCTTACTCCTCATTTGACCCACGGATGCTGATCCATCTGCACCGCGTCGACCCTGATGCCCGGGCCGGGATGCTGCTTCTCCCGGGTGCCATTTGCAGTCAGAGCAATATTCTCCCAATTTGTTAGATCCCTGGTCGCTGCATCCCCATTTCGAGTCTGTGACTCAAGGTGTTCATGCGCAGGGCAAAGAGGTCTGGTTATCCTGTGTTTGCCTGGACGGTTAACCAGGAAGAAGATATTCAGCGGATGATCGAACTGGGGGTCGATGGCATTATCACCGATGTTCCGCTTGCTGGCGCCTGAGGTGCGTGAGGGATCATAGATGAAGAGGCCCCGGCTTTACCAGCGGATTTTGATCCTCCTGATGGTGTTTTGCCAGTTGGTGGCTGTCAGCACCAGCTTTGCTGCCCCGCCTCCGCAGGTACCAACCACTGATGAACTGGCCCTGGAATTGCTTGATGCGGATGAAGCCGGAAGAGCGCGTCGGGCAGCTCTTTGTGGTCGAATTTGACGGCAATACCTTTGATGATGATTCCCAGCTGGTCGACCTGATCACCAATTATCACATCGGCGGGGTCAGTCTCAAAGCCAGCTAATCAAAATTTCAGCCAGGGGGAGAACAGCCTGCTGGATGCCTGGGTGATGATCCAGGATATCCAGCGAACAGAGATCAATAATTCCCGCAATACCTTGATCTTCCAGCACACCGGTGAGACCTATCAACCCGGCACTTGTGCCGTTGTTCATCGGCATCGAGCAGCCGATGGACGGGTACCCGGACCTGTCGATCTCCCGGAGGGTCTGTCGCTCGTTTCCCAGCCAGATGGCGATCGGCGCAACCTGGGATCCACGGTTGGCCCAAGCAGACCGGGGAACAGTTTGGCGAGGAACTCAGCGCATTGGGGATCAACCTCTTGCTTGGCCCTTCCCTGAATGTGCATAGCAACCCCAGTCCAGAACTGAATGGTGATCTTGGGATCAACAGTTATTCGGGCAGCCCTTTCTGGGTTGGCGAAATCGGAGCAGGCTTTCATCACCGGTCTGCATGAGGGCAGCCAGAACCGTCTGGCAGTCATCGGCAAGAACTTCCCTGGTTATATCGGCTCAGACCAACCCCTCAGCGATGAGATCCATACTGTCCGCAAAACGCTGGACCAATTGCTGCAGACCGAATTGCCGCCATTCTTCGCGGTGACAGATTTGAAACAGCTCACCCGATGCCAGGGCAGATGGGCTTTTGCTGACCCATGGCCGTTATGAAGCCTTCCAGACAGATGTCTCGGCCATTTCTCCGCCGATCACCCTGAATCCCCAGGCGACTGACCCAACTGCTCTCGTCTGCAGAATTCTCCAGACTGGCATGCCAATGGCGGCCTGGTGGTCAGCGATGAATTCGGCAGCCAGGCTGTGCGCCGCTATTATGTCCAGATCGGCCAGAAGTATGATCCGCGCCTGATCTCCCGCGATGCGCTCCTCTCAGGCAGCGATCTGCTGCTGACCGGGAATTTCATCGCTCCCGACGATCCAGGACCTGTACACCTCGATCGTGCGCACGCTGATCTTCTTTGCCCAGAAATACCGGGATGATGTGGCTTTTGCCCAGCAAGTGGATGAAGCAGTTTTGCGGATCCTGTACCTTGAAATATCGAGCTGTATAACAATTCATTCCAGGAAACCAATATTCTGACCTCGGTGGATCAACTGGCCTCCATCGGCGATGCAGCCCAGAATCTCTTTTGATATTGCCAGGAAAGGCGCCACCCTGATCAACCCGCAGCCGGAGAATTTGAACACCGTGCTGCCCAACCCGCCGGCATCCAATGATTTCATCACGATATTCACCGATACGGTTTCTTTCCAGAATTGTGAGACCTGTGAGGAAGTGAACGCTCCTTCCGCACCGCACTGGAGAGATACCATCCTGCGGCTGTATGGGCCTTCCGGTGATGGGCTGATCGTCCCGGGGAATGTGGCTTCCTATACCTATGCTGATCTGACGGAAGCCGTCGATCAGTAAAATGACCCTGAAAGTCTGGTGATCGCCAATATCAACCGGGCGGAATGGCTGGTCTTCCTCCAGTTGGACCGGCAAGAGAGTCGCCCGGATTCCTTTGCCCTCAACCGCTTCCTTGTCGAGACGCCGGAATTGATTCAGGATAAGAAGATCGTTGTCTTTGGGATGCATGCCCCGTATTACCTCAGCGCCAACGAGATCTCAACTGTGACGGCCTATTACAACCTGTACAGCAAGCAGCCGCAGTTCATTGAAGTAGCCGCCCGTTTGCTCTTCCGGAGTTGAGTACCACCGGTGCATCGCCGGTGGCGGTCAACAGTGTCGGGTATGTGCTGGAACAGACCCTCGCCCCAGATATCAACCAGATCATCCCCTTCGAGATCACCCGCGATGATGAACTGGATGAGATCGAAGCCACCGGAACACCGGGGCCGCCTCCCTTTATGCAGGGAGAGAGCATTATCCTCTCCGCCGGTCCAATCCTGGACTATAACGGCAACCCGGTCCGGGATGGGACGTTGGTGCAGTTTTATCTGAACACCACCAATGTGGAAGGTGTTTCCAGCCAGCGGGAATTGACTGCGCTGACCATTGACGGGAAGACCACCGCGAGCTGTTGAATCTGGAAACCGCCGGCACGCTTCAGGTGCAGGCGGCCAGTGGTCAGCCAGACAGCGTTGTCGGATACCCTGCAGATCGACGGTGATGAGCTCTGGAGAGGCATCTGGTGGTGAAGAACCGGTGTGTGCCGGAACCCACCCAGCCAACCCCTACCGAAGTCCCGGATGTAGAGCCGGAGTGGATACGACTGACCTCGCGAGGTCACCAATCTGGTGGATTGGCTGCTGGCTATCGTGGTGATCGTGTTTCTCAGCCTGTTTGCCTACCAGTTTGGCGCTCTGGCCGGACAGGTGCGCTGGGGTGTGCGCTGGGGGCTGACCTCATGGTTGGCGGATTGCTGGTGAATGCCTATATCTCCTTCAACCTGCCGGGTGCGGTTTTCCTGGTGCGGGAATACCATATCTGGGGGATCGTGCTGGCTGTGGCTGGCGGATGTCTGCTCGGATGGGCAGCCGGTCTGGTCTGGCGCTGGCTGAGCAAGTAATCCCGTCTCCTGGAAAAAACGTCTTCAATTGTCCCCTGGAATTTGATACAATAGAACCCAGCCGGGATAATCCTGGTTGGAAATTTTTTTGATTAGAGGTTGATGATGGAAAATTTACACCCCCAGATCGAGGAGACCACCGAACAGGCAGAGAACCTTCCGGCAGGCCGACCCGGTCAGGTGATCAAGGATTATTTGGCTTTGTTCCTAGGCGCCGGGACAATCATCTTTCTGGATACCTGGACCAAGCAGTTGGTCAATCAGCATATCCCCGTGGGTGGTGCCTGGCTGCCGGAGAGCATGAGCCGCTTCCTCGAATTTTTCCGGATCACCCATTTGCATAATCGGGGGACTGCCTTCAGTATGTTTGATGAAACCGGTCAGATCAACATCATCATCAGCATCCTCGCGGCTCGTGGTTGCCCTGGTGATCATCGTGATCTATCCGCGGATTAACCCGAACGAACGTGCCTTGCGGATTGCCATCCTGCTGCAGTTGGCTGGTACGATCGGCAACCTGATCAGCCGCATCCAGTTCGGTTACGTGCTCGATTTCATCTCGGTGGGGAATTTTGCGGTCTTCAACATTGCCGATTCCAGCCTGGTGGTTGGCGCCGGCCTGATGATCCTGGCTGTGCTGGTTGAGGAGATCCGCGAATACCGGAAGAAACGGGAAGCCGAAGTTTTGGTTGAAGAGATTGATTCTGCAGATGACCATGGATGAATAAATAGGGAAAATCCTTTCTACGGACAGCTTTTCTGATCCTGACTTGTCAAATTCGAATCCCAAACGAACAAACGAACAAACTGACGACTGACGACTGTCTTCTGATTGCTATTTCAGGTATAATCCTGCGTTGGTATTCAGCAAACGCACAAGGTGAGACATGGCACAAGCAGAGGTCCAGGCAGAACTGGACAAACACTTCAAGCATAATTTCCGCGTCAACGTATTCGATGGCGCAACATTCTGGTTCGGAGCCAGTTTCATAGCTACCCGGACTATCGGTCCGCTGTTTCTCAGCTATCTGACAGATAATACTTTTGCCTTTGGCCTACTCGCCATGATCGCCTCTACCGGATGGAGCCTGCCGCAGCTTTTCACCGCCAACTGGGTCCAGCGCCTGCCGGTGAAGAAGATTGTCCCTGTGGTGCATGGGTTCTACTGGGAGCGGTTGCCTGTCTTGCTGCTGCCCCTGGCAGCGCTAGCCGCACTAAATCTAACACCCTGGCAATCTTCCTGTTCCTCTTGTTTATTGCCTGGCATGTGATTGGAGCAGGCATCGTGGCGGTTGGCTGGCAGGATATGATTGCCAAGATCTTCCCGGTGGAATGGCGCGGGCGCTATTTTGGGATTGCCAACTTCCTTGGCAATGGTACCGGGATTCTGGGGGCCACCGCGGCTGCCTGGATGCTGGAGACGATGCAGTTTCCCTATAACTTCATGCTTGCCTTCGGCATTGGCGGAATATTCATCTTCATCTCCTGGGTCTTCCTGAGGATGACGCGTGAACCTGCCAAGGAACCTAAATCCCCGCGACAGGATAGCAAGACTTACTGGCGCAGCATCCCCGGGAATCATCAATGCAGATCAGAACTTTCGCCGCTTCCTGATCAGCAGCGATTTTGAGCGTGACCGGATTCATGGCGGTGGGATTTCTCACCGTGTATGCCCTCCGCACCTGGGATGTCAGTGATGCCATGGTCAGCCTGTACACCACCAGTATGCTGGCTGGCAATACCCTCTCTAATCCGCTCCTCGGCTGGCTGGGAGACAAATTCGGTCATAAGAAAGTGCTTGTGATCAACGGCTTTCTGACGGTTGCCGCCATCGCTGTAGCGCTGACTGCCCCCTCCCCGGCATGGTTTTATCTGGTATTCGCCCTGCTGGGCGCCAATCAGGCTGGATTCATGGTCTCCGGGATCACAATCGTGTTTGAGTTCTGTGATGAGGATGTCCGCCCCACTTATATCGGGATCACCAATACCGTGAACGGCATCTTCGGAGCGATAGCGCCGCTAATCGCCAGCCTGATTATCGAGCAGTCCGGCTTCCAGACGTTATTCTGGGTCTCGATCATTTTCAGCCTGATCTTCGGTGCTCTACCTGGTGGTCTTTGTGCGCGAGCCGAGGAAAGCGGCAGCCTAGCTGCCTGAACGGTGTCCAATTACAGAAACTGATCTTGGGGGTTATTTAGCCTTCAGCTTGCGCCCGTCCCCAATGCGCAGGGTGACCCCTTCCCGGTCCATATATTCCAGCAGATCCTGCACGTAGCGGCGGGTGGTTCCCCAATGGTCGCGCGCCTGGGCCAGGGTGAAAGTGCCATGCTGCTCGGCCAGTTTTCGGACATCTGCAATTGCCTGCTGGTAATCCTCTGCTCGGAAAACGACTTCCTGTGAGACCGGCAGCAGTTTGCCCATCGCCACCAGAGTCTGATAGAGGTCCTCGCCGATCTCGGCAATGCTTTCCTTGATCGTCGGCGGGGAGAAGGGCTGGCTGGCAAACTTTGCCAGCAGTCCGTCCACCTGGTGCTGCTGCTCGGGGGTGAAGTTGACCGTGTGCTCTGGCAGCCAGCACATTGATCCCTGCACCATCACGCTCCTCATTTTCTGCAAGCTGCTTGAGTAAAGCGGCAAATAGCTTTGGATCCACCTTTATGCCGGCTTTTGACTTCTTCAGTCGGCACGCCCAGCCGCAAGGGGTATTTATGGTGATACTCCTCCAGGATGGCGAGGAATTTAGCGGCAGTCTGCTCCCAATACGGCCGGGCGGCCAGCCGGGTCTTGGATTTGATCAGGGCCTTCCCATCCCCGTCCAGCGGGATGATCTGGCCGGAAGCGAGCAGGGATTCCACGGCGCCTGCGCGGCGGCATCTTCCATGTTGGCGGCTTGCTGCACCTCACCAAAAGTGCCTGTTCCCAGGGCGATCAGCGCCTGCAGCAGCACTTCTTCCGGGCTGCCCTTGAGCCAGTGCTTTCAGACGAGCCTGCACTCGCCTCGGAGAATCGTTTATGCCGCCATCTTGGGTTTGGGATCCAACACCACGCCGCCGCCGATCGTTTCTCCAGGTGAGGGGCGCCGCAGAATATAGCGGTCCCCGCGGGCCGCGACTACCGGCTCTGGGGTTTCCAGTTGCAGCCAGCCAGATTCACCCGGCGCAAGCGCCTCGGCACCAATCAGGCGCACTCTGGCGATCATCTCCGCGGCACCGATGAACAGCTTGACCTCGGTATTGTGTTCCAGCGGGAAAGCTGCTGTCTGGCAGCAGATCAAAGGCCACATCCATGCGGCGGGTTGTCTGTAAATGTTTTTGGGAAGGCGACCACCTGCCCGCGGCTGAACCTCATCCAGGTCTACCCCGGAGATATTGACTGCCGTGCGGGAACCAGGCACGGCCCGGTCTTCCTTGCGCTGGTGGGTTTGCAATCCCCGGATGCGGCCGTGCTGGTCTCCCGGCAGAATAACGACCTCATCTCCAACCGAGAAATGTCCATCTACCAGCGTGCCGGTGACTACCGTGCCGAACCCGGCGATGGTGAAGACCCGGTCGATCGGCAGCCGCGGGCGGCCCAGGTCGGGACGGTGCGGGTTCTGGGAGAGGACTTCCTGCAGGGTCAGATGGAGTTGTTCCAGGTTTTCGCCGGTCTTTGCTGATACGCGCACGATCGGCGCTCCCTCCAATACCGTGCCGCTGAATTCCTGGCGCAGTTCTTCTTCTACCAGGTCCAGCCATTCGGGATCGTCTACCATATCGATCTTGGTCAGGGCGACCACACCGGACTTGATCTTGAGGATATCCAGGATAGCTAGATGTTCACGCGTTCTGGGGCATGACCCCTTCATCGGCAGCGACCACGAACAGGGCTGCATCAATTCCCCCGACGCCAGCAAGCATATTTTCGATGAAATCGCGGTGGCCGGGCACATCCACCACGCCGATCTCTTCCCCGTCCGGGAGATGCCACCAGGCAAAGCCCAGATCGATGGTCATCTCGCGTTCCTGTTCTTCTTTCAGCCTGTCGGGGTGGGTGCCGGTCAGCGCCTGGATCAGGGTGGATTTACCATGATCGACATGCCCGGCGGTCCCTATCACTCGCATGGATGAATTCCTTCCTCAGTAGGGGTCAGCGGTTATCGGCAGACCGATCATTGGCGGAGAGCCAGTCTCCCAGCACACCGGAGAAACCCTGCATCAGGTTTTCCATCTGCTCGCTGTTCTGTTCCACAGAATCCTGCATATCCTGGAGCAGTTCCTCCAGCGTGGTCAGGCGTTCGTTCATCCGATCATTGCGCCGGGTGGTCTCTTTGCTCTGCTCTTCCTGGGTGAGGGTATAGTTCACCCAGCGTTTCTGGTCATCGGATTTGAAGGTGGTCCATTCCTGGCGGAAGCGGTCCTCGCCCAGACGCTGCATCTCGGTGATCTCGTGGATGCGCCGGGAGATCTGCTCGATGATGCTCTCAAATTCGCTCTGTGCCCGGCGCAGGGAAACCTCGATCTCGGCATAGGTTTGCAGGGCGGTGGTCAGGGTCTCGGCGCGCTCCTCGATCGCTGAGAAGCGTTTGGTCCACTCGGTGAAGGATTTCTCCACCTCCATCTTGCTGCGGGAGACCTCCTCAACGAAATTGCGCTGGTTCTCCCGGCGTTCGTCTTCTGAGGCGATCAGCTCGTTGAGGCGGGTATCCATCTTTTTCTGGGCTTCGTTGGCCAGATCGTATAGGGCGCGGTTCTCTTCCAGCCGCTTGCGCAGGGCGGTCACTTCTCCCTGCACATCGTTGATCCGCTTTTTGTCCGCGCTCTGGTCTTCCTCAACCAGGCGCATACTATTGCTGGATATCGATGTTTTTATCTTTGACTTCATGCAGGGCAACTTCCAAGTTTGGCAATCGAACGGTCCCGGCCAATAGTATCGCGTTTGAGTACATCGATGGAATCCTTCAATGCGGGGATCTTGGTGAGGCCTTGCTCAACCTTGGCAATCCCCTTGGTGAGGTCATTGACCTGGTCTTCAAACTTCTGTTTGGCGTAGCCCTCTCTCTTTTTGGCGCGTTTTTCTGCTTCGCCCAGTTCTTTTTTCACTTCTTTGCGATGAGCAGTGAGGGCGTCATCATAACCATCCATCTTGGTGATCCGCACGCCGAATTTGGTCTGTTCGGAATCGAGGGCTTGAATAGCTTTGTTGGTCTTTTCCAGCAGAGTTTCCAGATTGTCGATCTTTTTCTGCATCTGAGAGATGGTTTGCTTATCCTGGCGGCGTTCATTTTCCAGCCATTCCATTTGTTTTTCGATTTGTTCTTCTTTCATAAAACAATCTCCACGAACGGCCTGAAAAGGCCAAAAGGTGCTTGATTATAGCATGAAGCACACCCGGCCGGTTTCCCGGGTCAGCCTCCCAGACGTTCAAAAACAAACAGCAATTTTTCGATCGCAGGCAGGTAGATCTGGGGGAAAAATCCGATGATGGCTAAGGTGATACCCAACGAAGCCAACCAGGAACCATTGAAAAGCGCCAATTGCTTGATCGTGTTCATCTCTATCTGGTTGGGATGGTTCATTGATGAACAAGGTGAATAATATCCGCAGCGAGGCAATCACCAGACCGGTATTGCCTACCAGAGCGGCCAGGGTAAGCAGCGGGGCTATCCCTGATAGCTCTCGCCAGAGAGCAAAGCGGGTTGAAAATCCCGCCAGGAGCGGCAGACCGGCCAGCGATAATCCGCTGGTAATCAGGACACCGGCAGTGATCGGGGCACGATGTCCGGCCCCGGCCAGGGTATCCAGCCGCAGAGGACCGGGGTGATCGGCATGCAGTCTGGATAAGGCTGCTGCCCAGGGCATCATCGCCAAAATCCGGACGACCATCAGCCAGAAGAACAGCAGGATCCCTTCATGCGTGCCAATTCCCACGGCCAGCAGACTGACACCCGTTTCGATGATCGCGGCATAACCCAGCATTCGGCCGAGATGTTTCTCAGCGGCTGCCCAACCACCGCCGACCAGCACCATCAGCGCGCCTACCAGGCGCAGCCCGGTATAGACCGATTCGGAATCGCGCAGCCAGACAAAGCGGTCCAGGAAGCCCAATCCAAAAACGGCGATAAATGCTGGCAGCATGAAGAGAAGGAAGGCAGCCAAGTATGGTTCGGTTTCCTCCACCAGGGTGGGGATCCAACTGTGGAATGGCACAACGGACAGCAGGAAAGCCAGCCCGAACCCGATCAGAACGCCGGCTCGCAGCACCAATTCCGATTCTCCGGGACTGGCTTCCAGGCCGGCCAGGAACCAACCTGCCAGCAGGATGAACGGCATCCCCAGTGACTGGAAAGCCAGGAAGCGATAGATGCCGTTGCCAGGGGTTGCCCGGGAGGCGAGAGGAAGGGTACTGCCAGCAGCACGGCGATCTCGATCAGCAGGGCGGCGTACAAAAACGGCTCCACCGCCAGGGCAGCCACCAGCAGGGCGGTGAAGATGATAGCCGAAAGCGGGAAATCCACTGTGGGCTCGGCTGATTAGTGAACCAATGATCCACAGGGTCAGGAAGAAATAGATCAGGATCAGCCAGGCCCGGTCGGTGTTCAGCAGGATAAAATCCCGCCCCAGGATGCTGAACCGCTCGTTGATCTTGAATACCCGGCTGCCCAGGGTGATGACCTCACTGACCGGCAGCAACCAGGCGGAGATGCTCAGCATGGCTGCGAGCAATCCGCCGATCAGCCCGGTTCCCAGCCGGTAGCCGCGCAGCATGAATAACACAACGCCGATGACCACCGGTAAACCGATCCAGAGCAGGGGGCCGCTCATAGTCGCAGATTCCTCTCCGGCAGTATTACCGAGCAGATAAGCACCGGCCAGGGCGACGCCGAGGGTGACGATTGCCTGAAGCCCGGCTCACCAGGGTGGATGTCTCCACCACGGCATAAAGGATCTCAAATCCGGCCAAGATCGTCAGCAGGCTGATGATCGTCCGCAAGCCGCGCGAGGCAATCCCCAGGTGTACCAATCCGCTCCCGATCAGCAGCAAGCCGCCCCATGCCTGAGTCGGCTTGCAGCCGGGGAACCATACCAAAATCATCGGCGCCAACTGGTTGACCGCCACGATCACCAGGATGAAGACCAGCCCGAGGAAGATCCATTCGGTCGGCCAGCGCCTGCGGGTCGGCGGCAGCAGATTGATCCCGGATACGCCGAGGATTGCCCCTGCCATCCAGCCGACCACCAGCTTGATCGCCGCCAGCCCCAGCGGCCATGACAGGCCGGTCAGCCAGAACACGCCAAGATACATCAACGCCAACCCAGTCACCCGCCGCGCCAACTGCTGGTCAGCAGCATCAGGCCGCTGGCGATCGCCACAAGAATCACCGCGGCAAATGCGTATTTGCATCAGGAAGCTGTTCACGGAGCCGCCCCCTGCAGTGGCGAATTGGCCCATCACCGAGGCCAGGATCACCAGGATCACCAGCGTCCATAATACGCCGCCGTCTTCTTCCAGCAACTGGGTGACCATTTCGGCTGCCTGCCGCAAAGCTGCATCCACCCAGCGGATGACTGTAAAGACCCATCTGAGCGAGAAAACCTTGTCCAGACGGTCAAAAACCTCGGCGGGGACTGTGCCATTTCCGCCAGTAGGCCACCACGCCGAGAACGATCAGCGCCAGATCCACCAGCAGCGGCCAGATGGGACCTGCCCCTCGGCGGTGATCTTTGGCCCCAGGATACTTGAAGTGATATGGGTCAGCGGCAGCAGGGCCAGGCCAAGCACATAACTTACCCGCACCCAGGGTTCCACCCCGCTGAGCGGTTCTGTTTGCTGCAGCATGTGGCGCAGATAGCCGCCGATCAGCAGACGTGCGCCAGTGGTAGCAGGAAGAGCAGGATATGGACCGGCTGGTACAGGCGCAGTCCGGCATAGGTTGGCGAGAATGGGATTGCCGTGATAGTAAGCAGGCCCAAAATTCCCAGCGGCAGATAGAGCTTTGTACGTACCGAGGAGAGGAACAGCAACGCCCCAGGGTAGATGATCGCCAGTCCCCAGGCCAAAACTGCCCCCTGCTGGGCCTGGGCAGCCGCAGCGAAATGCCATCCCGGCAAAACCAATGATCCAGAAGAGCCTGCCGCTGAGCTCATCCGCTGACCCGGATCCAGACGATTGCCCCATAAACCGCAGCCAGGGCCGCAAATATCAGCAGAATCAGTTCTCCATCCGGCTGATGATCGGGGCGGTCGCGCTGTGAGCCAGCAGGGCCAGACTAACAGCCGGCGGGATCAGCCTGAGCAAGGTGCCCTGACCGCGCTGATGATGCACATCCCGCAGAAAGGCCACCTGCAGCGGGAAAACACCGATGCGCAGCCCGACCGCCAGGATCAGATAGATGCACCGCCTGTTCTGGGATACTGGTGAGGTTCATCCGCACCCCGGCACCGCCGGCAGCGATCAGGGCAGCGAAAACCACTATTGTCCCCAACAGATTGGTGGCAAAGAATACCGCTGCCCGGCGGCGCATTCGTTCTTCGTTCAACTGGCGCAGCAAAATGCCCAATTCGATCAGATCCACAACCGTCCAGGCCAACAGCATCGTGCTTGGGTTCCCGGACATGACGGCTGCCATACCCAGTGCCGCCAGACCGAGATCTCCCGCCCAGACCAGCCAGCCTGCTCTCTGCGGCTCGTGCTGACATCGGTCAGCAGTACGGCTAAAACTCAGTGTGCTGATCGCCATGCCCATCGGCCAGGTGATCGCATCGGCTCTGAAGGATAGTGACGGCAACGCCAGGCCCTGGAATCCCCCCTCCAACGGGCCGATCTCGACTGGCAGCCGGGAAACCAGCACCCACATCACGATCCAGGCAGCCAGGGCGCTGACCAAGGCGATCAGCCAGTGGTATTAAAGCGCGGCCGGAGCAAGCCCAGCAAGCTGATCAGCACAGACCCAGCCAATAAGATCAGAACAGGTATCAGCAGCAGCACAGGTTCCTCTAGATCAGGGGTGCGCCGGGTTGCCGGTTGAGGAATTTTCCCTCTCCGGCTTTGCCCAGCCAATGGTCGCCATCAACGATCAACTTGCCGCGCAGGAAAACTTTCTCCGGGTAGCCTTTCAGCGGCCAGCCCTCATACAGATTGTAATCGGTGCGGTGATGGCTGTGTTGCCACCCCGTAATTCAGTTCCTTCTCCGGGTCCCAGATGACGATATCAGCATCTGAGCCGGGGTTTGAGAGCGCCCTTTTGCGGGTAAAGCCCGAAGATCCTGGCTGGATTGGTGCTGGTGAGAGCCACGAACTGGTTCTCGCTGATCTTGCCGCGCCCGACACCATAGCTCCACATCACCGGCAGCCGGTCGCCCACGCCGGGCAGCCCGTTGGGAATCTTGGTGAAGTCATCTGCTCCCAGTTCCTTGCCGGGGATGGCGATCTGCTCGCCCTCATATTCGATCGGTGTGGTGCCGTCATAGAAGAAGGGGCAATGGTCGGTGCCAATCGTCTGGATCTGGTCGGCACCGAGCGCCTCCCAGAAGACGTTCTGGTCATCCCGGGTGCGCATCGGCGGTGAGCAGATCCATTTAGCGCCGTCCTCGCGTTCCAGCTCTTCATCGCTGAAGAACAGATACTGCGGGCAGGTCTCGCCCATCACCGGTGCACCGCGCTCACGGGCATACTGCAGCATCTGTGCGCCGCCGGCAGTATTCATGTGGACGATATACAGGGGGGCATCTGCCTGGGCGGCCAGCGCACAGGCCCGCAGTACGGATTCAACCGCACCCCAGGCCGGGCGGGTTTTGGCATGCCAGATCGGGTCTTTCTGCCCCTCTGCCAGTGCCTCGGCCACCAGGATATTCGATCACATCGCCGTTCTCGGCGTGCAGCATGGTCAGCATCCCGTGTTGGCGGGCGATCTGCATCACCCGGAAGATCTCGCCATCCTGCAGGCGCAGGCGGCCGTTATAGGCAGTGAATACCTTCAGGGTGGGGATGCCCAGATCGAGCAGTTTGGGGATCTCGGCCTCAATGGCGGCATCCAGGCGGGTGATGTTCATATGGAAGCCGAAATCGATCGCCGCTTTATGATCGGCTTTGGCATGCCATTCGGCCACACCATCGGCCAGGGTGCCGGTATCTGGCTGGGGAACGAAGTCCATCACCGTGGTGGTGCCGCCAAATGCGGCCGCCTTGTGACCGGTGTAGTGGTCGTCAGAGGAGACGGTATCGAACATCGGCAGATCAAGGTGCACGTGTGGGTCGATCCCGCCGGGCATGACCAGCTTGCCGCTGGCATCGATGACCTCATCGATCTCGAACGCCGGATTTCTCCAGGTTGGCGCCAATTGCCCAGATCGTCTCCCCATCGATCAGAATATCAGCCTTGAAAGTGCTTTCAGCTGTCACCAGTTGGCCAGATTTGATCAAGATCATGCCATCATCTCCTGTTAGGCGAGGAATTTTCGCCCGCAAAGTTAAGTTTACCATTTTTAAGCCCAAAATCAATTTATAATTCATCTATGGACAGAAAACGATACCGCCGCATTACCAACTTCTTTGGAAAAGTGTTATTCAGTCTGTTGTTCTGGGAGATGATCTTCCCGAAGATCGGGCTGCGCAAACTCAGCGACCGCACCCGCTCGCAACGCCTGACGAAGATCGCCAAAAGCTATCATCAGACTCGCCGTCCGGCTGGGTGGCGTGATGATCAAGGTCGGGCAGTTCCTCTCGGCACGCATGGATGTCTTCCCCGCCGAGATCACCGATGAGCTTGCCGGCCTGCAGGATGAGGTCCCTGCGGAAGACCCGGACAAGATCATCGCCCTGGCAGAACATGAACTCGGCGCCCCGCTTGGCGGAGAAGTTTGCCAGTTTTGAGCGCCAACCGATGGCGGCTGCCTCGCTTGGGACAGGTGCACCGGGCCACGCCTGTGCCCGGGGACGAGATGGACTTCGGCGCCGAGGTGGTCGTCAAGGTGCAGCGCCCGAATATTGAGACGATCATCGCCACCGACCTGAGCGCCCTGCAGTGGGCCGGCCGGATCGTGATGCGCTATAAGGCGATCAGCAAGCGGATCGATGTCCCTGCGCTGCTCTCGGAATTCACCTCGGTGCTGTACGAAGAGATCGATTACCTGGCGGAAGGCCGCAACGCCGATGACTTCGCTGAGAATTTCAAGGATTTGAAAGGCGTGCGTGTCCCGGCGGTGGTCTGGCCGCTGACCACCAAAAAGGTGCTCACCCTGGAAGATGTATTTGCCATCAAGATCAACGATTACGCCGAGATCGACCAGGCCGGCGTGGACCGCAGCGAAGTGGCCGTGCGCCTGTTTGATACCTACATGCGCCAGATCTTTGAGGACGGCTTCTTCCACGCCGACCCGCACC
Source organism: uncultured Chloroflexia bacterium (assembly GCA_963722735.1). Classification (GTDB taxonomy): domain Bacteria; phylum Chloroflexota; class Anaerolineae; order Anaerolineales; family UBA11579; genus UBA11579. The sequence continues at coordinate 53,609 of CAVROH010000023.1, read as the reverse complement.
CCGGCAACCTGTTTGTTGACCCGGACGGCACTGAGGAGCATCCCTGGCTGCTGACCTTCATCGACTTCGGAATGGTCGGGCGGATCCCGCCCAATACACGCGACCGGTTTGCGGGAATTCCTGATCGGACTGGGCACCAAAGATGCCGCCCGAATCCTGGAAGCCTACAAGATCCTTCAGATCCTGCTGCCCGGCGCCGATACTGACCTGATCATGCAGGCCGATGAAGCCATGTTCGACCGCTTCTGGGGCAAGAGCATGGATGAGCTGCGCAACATCTCCTTTGATGAGATGCATGACTTTGCCGCAGGAATTCCGTGAACTGGTGTATGAGATGCCTTTCCAGGTGCCCAAGGACCTGGTGTTCCTCTTCCGCACGGTGGCGATCCTGGCAGGGATCTGCACCGGGCTGGACCCAGATTTCAATCTCTGGACGGTGATGGCCCCCTATACCAATAAGATGGTCGCCGAGGAAGCGGGTGCGGCCTCCTGGCTAAGCGAGGCCGGCGCTATCCTCCAGACGCTGATCGCCCTGCCCCGCAAGACGGAGAATATCATTGACCGGATGAACCGCGGCGGACTGGTGGTGCAAACTCCCGGCCCGGAACGCCAGTTAATAAAAATAAACCAGACGCTGAGACGTCTGGTTTACAGTCTGTTATTTATTGGATTGCTGACCAACGGCGTGATCCTGCAGCTCAACCAGCCCGGATGGCTGAGCATTGTACTGCTGGTTGGCGCGGCTGTCACCTTTGGATCCTGGCGGTCTTCCCCCGCCGGCCGCGTGCGCCGTTCGAGTAAGGCTATTTCTTTCTTCTTCCAGCCGTTCGATGGCGTGGTTGATCATCCCTTGGGCGGCAAGCAGCATTTCCTTGCGGGCGGCTTTGCGGTGTTCGATGAATTCCGGCGGGAAGAGGGCTTTGACGCTCTCACGCATTTCCTCACGCGCCTTTTTATGATGTTCGCGCACTTCTTCGGGGATACGGTCTTTCATTTTTTCGTATTTGTCTTTACTCATATTGCACCTCTAATTCTGGTTGGTTCGATTAATTATTGCACATCGCGGGGAAGGGGTCAAGATAATCGTGTGCGGAAGGGTGAGCAATCCCAAATTACTGCTATGCCAGATTCCAGTTCATCGAAGAGGTCAAGTGATGCCCCTCACCTAAAGAGCGAGAGGGGCATGCTGATTGCGCAGTAATAGAGGGGTGAAGGTTATTCCTTCTCTCCCCCGCCCAGCATCCCAAACAGCGCCACTATCTCCGGCCCGATGCGGCATTTCCGGCAGATCCTGCACCTGGTACTGCTGGCTGCAAGGGCACGCTCGCGCAGCGCCTTCCACAGTACGTTGCGCTCCTCATCATGCACGCTCAGGTCTTTGATCGTCTCGGCGGACAGCAGGCGTTCGCCGGTGGTGTAGAGGAAGGTCAGCCGCTTCCAGTTCTCCGCCGGGATGGGGCGCGGCAGCCGTACCAGCGGCCCCAGCTGGATCTTGTAATATTCCTCATTTGCCCGGGGATGATCGGGCTGATCCTTGAACAGCTCGCCGCGCAGGGCCAGCTCATGCCCCTGCACCGGGGCGGTGAATGCCACCTGCCACTGGTGATCCTTCCCAAAGCTGGCCGGCTGGTAGAAGGCCAGCCAGTCCACCGCAACCACTTTAGGGGCTTTCAGGTAGGGGATCCGGTACCAGCCCAGGAGGCGGGCGATCTCCAGATCTTGCGGGGAGGGGATGTAGGCAACCAGCACCAGGTCGGAGGGGGCGGGCAGGTGGCTCATCGGTTACTCCTCCGGGAGGGGGAAGACCAGGTCGATCAGCTTGATCGGCTCGATTGGAGTTACCGTTCTTATCGGTCATGATCAGCTGCCGGTCCAGGTAGACGCTGCGGTCCAGGCGGTTGTATTCGCCCCCGATGGCAGATTCGGTGGGTGGTTGGTATTCAGCCACCATTTGACCAGGGCGATCGTGCCGTTCTGGATCTCGATGCCGGTGATTGCCCGCGGGTGGATGCAGCTTCCTGAGTTGAAATAGGGCGCTTCTCCCGGCAGCGGGTGCCAGGGACGGTGGGTGTGCCCGGCGATCAGGATCTGGTCGTTCTCCTCCGCCCAGCGGATCATGTTATCTTCCACGCGGGTCTTCTTCCAGCGGTTCTGCGCCGGGCTGGTCGGGTCGGGCCATCCCAGCAGCTTCTGGAAGATAGCTTTCCAGAAGGGGAGCAGTAAGATCCCCAGCCAGACGAAGTAGGTGTTGAAGAAATCGGCCTGGTGACCATGGGTGATGAAGATTTTCTTGCCGGTCTCCTGGTGTTTGAGCACGATCCCGTCGTGCAGGCGCACGCCCCAGAACAGGCTGACCTTCTTCCCCCGGCGGTGATCGTAATAATGATATAGCGAGCGTTTGACCACACAGGGATAACGGCGCAGTATATCGTGGTTGCCGTAGATCATGATCAGCCGCCCGGCATCGTGGAACTGCTTCATCGCCCAGAAGATATGGCTGTGCGCCCGCTGGATCGGCTTGAAATTCCAGTTCTCGCTGAGCTCGTCCCCGTCGCCGTTTTCGATGTAGGTCCAGCCGTCCTCGTAGTAGGTCTTCAGTGCGTGGTAGAAGAGCATCTGGTTATGGGCGAAATCGTCCCCCCAGTCATTTTTGCCGCGGTGGACGTCGCTGAAGATGATGAACTTGTCTTCGTTGGTGAAGGTGATCTGTTTTTTCTCTGCCCGGGCGAATACCCGGCTCAGTCTCTCGCTGGCGCCCATGCCTTGCTCCTTTATGGGAGTATTGTACAACAAAACAGGTGGGTAATAATCTGGGTGCAAGGTTCAGACCCTGTTACCGGATATCTCACGATATGCTTGGCTAGCCATCCTCCACCCAGCCCAGTGACACAACACCATATCCGCCGTTAAACCGCCGTAATTCCGCCGATAAAATTAGCCAGAAGAACTCAGTTGGGCGGACGGTAAAGGGGATAAAGACAGGCTGCCCGCTCGGACAGCCTGTCTTCAGCTTACTATTTTTCCTTACAGCGAAGGAACCAGCTTATTGAACTCCACGATCAGCTCGTCGATATCCTCAACCTGGATCTGGACGCCGGTCCAGTAGTCCGATTTGTACCACTAGCGGGCAGCGATTTCTTCCGAATCACCTTCTTCCCTAAATTTATTTCAAAAGCCTTCGAAGACGTTGATCTTTCGATCAGGCCAGGTCGAAGCGGTCAAGGTTCATGACCTTATCCCACACCGCTACAAAATCATGCAGGAATTTCTCCTGGGAGTCCTCACATCCATAGACTTCTGCCAAAGCCCGGAGTTGGGAATTCGAACCAAAGATCAGGTCTACCCGGGTACCGGTCCACTTGCGTTCGCCGGTTGCGCGATCAAAACCCTCAAACACGTTTTCATCTTCCGGAGTTTCTTTCCACTCCGTGCCCATGTCGAGCAAGATTAACAAAGAAATCATTGGTCAGTGTCTCTGGCCTTCTGGTAAAAACACCGTGTTCGGATTTTCCGTAGTTGGCATTCAAGACCCGCATACCGCCAACCAGAACCGTCATCTCAGGAGCGGTCAGGGTCAGCAGCTGCGCCCGATCAACCAGTAGTTCCTCTGCCGGTACGGAGAATTTGGTTTTGAGGTAGTTCCGGAATCCGTCTGCAACTGGTTCGAGTACGGAGAATGACTCTACGTCGGTTTGCTCCTGCGAAGCATCTGTGCGTCCCGGTGTGAAGGGCACAGTCACATCATTACCTGCCTTCTTCGCAGCTTGCTCGATACCTGCGCATCCACCCAGGACGATCAAATCGGCGAGTGAAACCATCTTTCCGTCTGATTGCGCGCTGTTGAATTCCTTTTGGATTTTTTCAAAGTCCTTCAGCACTTTCTTCAATTGATCGGTTGGTTGACTTCCCAGTCCTTTTGCGGCGCAAGACGGATGCGCGCCCCGTTCGCCCCGCCGCGCTTATCGGAGCCGCGGAACGTGGATGCTGACGCCCAGGCCGTCGAGACCAGTTGGGAGACAGAAAGACCCGAGGCAAGGATCTTGCTCTTGAGGTCTGGCAATATCCTTCTGCATCGATCAACTCATGATCGACTGCGGGCACCGGGTCTTGCCAGATCAATTCCTCCGCCGGGACCTCTGCGCCAAGATAGCGCGAGCGCGGGCCCATGTCGCGGTGGGTCAATTTGAACCATGCCCGGGCAAACGCATCTGCGAATTCTTCAGGATTTTCAAGGTAGCGCCGTGAGATCTTTTCGTAGGCAGGATCAAACTTGAGAGAAAGATCGGCAGTAGTCATCATCGGGCGATGTTTCTTGGTCGGATCATGTGCATCAACGACCATATCCTCTTCCTCAACATCCTTTGCCAGCCATATATAAGCTCCTGCAGGACTTTTTAGCAGTTCCCACTCATATTTGAACAACACTTTCAGGTAGCCCATATCCCATTTTATTGGATTCGGTTTCCAGGCGCCTTCAATGCCGCTGCTGATCGTATCGCCGCCTTTCCCGCTGCCAAAGGCTGCTCTTCCAGCCCAGCCCCTGCTCCTCGATGCCAGCTGCCTCAGGTTCCGGACCAACCAGCGCAGGATCACCAGCGCCGTGAGTTTTACCGAAGGTGTGCCCACCAGCGATCAGGGCAACAGTCTCTTCATCATTCATCGCCATGCGAGCAAAAGTCTCTCGGACATCATGCCCAGAAGCGGCAGGGATCGGTTCTCCATTCGGTCCTTCCGGGTTCACGTAGATCAGACCCATCTGCACAGCCGCGAGGGGTTCTCGAGATCGCGGTCGCCGGAGTAACGTTTGTCGCCAAGCCATTCGCTCTCAGTTCCCCAGTAAATATCCTCTTCCGGCTCCCAGATATCCTCTCGTCCGCCGGCGAAGCCGAAAGTCTTGAACCCCATTGATTCAAGGGCGCAGTTTCCTGTCAGGATCATCAGATCCGCCCAGGAAATCTTTTTGCCATATTTCTGTTTGATCGGCCAGAGCAGCCGCCGCGCCTTGTCGAGGTTTACGTTGTCCGGCCAACTGTTGAGCGGTGCAAAACGTTGATTGCCACCTCCGGCACCCCCGCGGCCGTCGCCCATACGGTAGGTGCCTGCGCTGTGCCACGCCATCCGGATGAAAAGCCCGCCGTAGTGACCATAATCGGCCGGCCACCAGTCCTGGAGTCGGTCATCAGCGCATAGAGGTCATTCTTCAGGGCTTCCAGGTCAAGTTTCTTGAATTCTTCAGCATAGTTGAACTCTTCACCCATCGGATTGCTCTTGCTGAGAGTGCTGGTGAAGAATTTTGAGGTTCAACTGGTTCGGCCACCAATCCCGGTTCATTGTGCCTCCTCCGGAAATGGGATTGCTACCTTTGCCCGTTACTGGACACTTGCTTTCTTCGCTCATTTGGCTGCTCCTTATTGGTTCAGGTTCCCTGATCTGAATTGGGTTGGATATTGGTAAATTAGATTTTCGGGCATTCCGGGCAAACACCCGGCTCATTCTATCGCTGGTGCCCATGCATCGCTCTTCATCAGGAATATTGTACAACAAAATGGGTGGTGATGTTCAAGGTGCTAAGTTCAGTCCCTGTTTGTGTATCCTGATAGGCATTGTTTGCAGGTTTGACAGGTGGATTTTACTTATAACCCCCTCACACGATGGCTGCGCCATCACCCTCTCCCTCGAGGGAGAGGGCTTATTAAAATCTCCTTTGTTCTCTCAGAGTTGGGTGAGGGGGTTGATGGGTGGTAGTGAAATGGGCCAAAAAACAGGCCGCCCACTCGGACAGCCTGCAAAAATGCTTTCTAGGGAGGGTACAGACCTTGCCGGTCCAGAACCCTCCCTTACAATTTGTGATTTTACAGCGAAGCCACCAGCTTATTGAACTCCACGATCAGCTCGTCGATCTCCTCGACCTGGTTTTGGACGCCGGTCCAGTAGTCCGGTTTGTACCACTGGTCCTGGATCTCTTCGTAGGTCTTGCCCTGCTGCTCCACCCAGGTGTAAGTACTTCAGGTTGTGGACCCGCTTCCGATCCTGGTAGCTCAGTTCAAGCATATTGTCGAGTCCCTGCCCTTTCAGGTAGCGGGCATCATCCACGGCGGCATCCTTCTCGGAGTATTCGCCGAATTCCTCGTGCATTTCCTTCAGGCGGCTCTGGTAGAGCTCCATCGAGTCGGTCAGCATGGTGATGACCACATCGTTCTCGGTCATCTCGTAGTACTTGGCAAACTTGATCGCCGTCAGCACGTTGGAGATCCCGGAGAAGCCCAGCAGGTCCAGCTGCTCGACTGTCTCGGCGGGCACGCCCTTGTGCTAGCAGGTATTTCTTCCCGGCCGGTTCGTTGAACAGGCGGGAGATGTTCACCACGGCGTTATCATCGATCGCCACCACCATGTCGGTGTTCTTGGTATTGTGCACCCAGGGCACGTGCTTGTCGCCGATGCCCTCAATGCGGTGCTCGCCGAAGCCGTTCCACAGCAGGGTGGGGCACTGCAGCGCTTCGCTGGCGACGATCTTGCTGGCCGGGAAGACCTGCTTGAGGTAATCGCCGCTGGCGATCGTGCCGGCAGAGCCGGTCGCAGAGGTCAGCCCGCGGAAGGTATCGTTGGGGCCCATCACCTTTTCCAGCACTTCCACCATCGCCTTGCCGGTGATCTCATAGTGCCACAGGTAGTTGCCGAACTCGTCGAACTGGTTGAAGATCATCAGGTCCTCACCCGAGTTGCGCAGCTCCCAGCACTTGTCGAAGATCTCTTTGACGTTGGATTCGCTGCCAGGGGTCTTGATCGTTTCACCAGCCACGTCGGCCAGCCAGTCGAAGCGTTCCTGGCTCATCCCTTCGGGCAGGATGGCGATCGATTCGCAGGCCAGCAGGGAGGAGTCATAGGCGCCGCCGCGGCAGTAGTTGCCAGTGGAGGGCCACACCGCTTTCTGGGTGGTGGGGTCAAACTGCCCGGTCACCAGGCGGGGCACCAGACAGCCGAAGGCGGCGCCAACCTTGTGGGCCCCGGTCGGGAACCATTTGCCCACCAGGGCAATGATCCGGGCTTCGGTGCCGGTCAGGCTGCTGGGCAGCTCGATATAGTTCACGCCGCCATACCCGCCGCCGGTGGCGACCGGCTCGTTCTTCCAGCTGATGCGGAACAGGTTCAGCGGGTCAATATCCCACAGGCCCTTGCCAGCCAGCTTGGCCTTGATCTCATCCGGGATCAGTGCCGGGTTCTTCTCTGGGCAAAAGTGGGGATGATGATATTGCGTTCTTTGGCACGTTTTGCCGCACGCACCATTCGGTCTTCCATGATAGTCAGATCAATCATTTTATATCTCCAGTTATTTAGTAGTCTAGTAGGTCAGTTAGTCAGCGGTCAGTCAGTTAGCCAGTCAATTTTTTCTGACTTCCTGACTACTGACTACTGACTAACTGTTTAATCTTCCGGTTTCTCTCGAACAATATACAACGGGCGGTTGCGGACCTCATCATAGATGCGGCCGATATACTCGCCCAGAATGCCTAAAAAGATCAGCTGCACGCCGCCGAGGAACAGCACGGCGATCAGGGTGGACGCCTGACCGAGGAATGCCTGGTTCCCCAGCAAGCGCATCACGATCACGATCGGGATCACGATGATGCTGATCCCGGAGGAAATAAACCCCAGATAAGTGGCCACCTGAAGCGGGAAGAATGAAAACCCTGTGATGGCTGTCATCGCCAGTTTGAGCATCTTCTTGCAGCGGGTATTGTGGTCTCGCCGGCATAGCGGGCGGCACGCTTGTATGGGACGGCAATCTGTTTGAAGCCGACCCACACAGACATGCCCGCGGAAGAAGCGGTGATGCTCGCGCATCTGGTTCATCACATCCACCACCTTGCGGTCCATCAGGCGGAAAATCGCCGGTATCCACCGGCAGCTTGATCGATCGGTGATCCGGTTGATGATGCGGTAGAACATCCGGGCGGTCAACATCTTGAAGAAGGTTTCGCCTTCACGCGTCTCGCGCACCGGGCATAGACCACCTCGTAGCCCTCGCGCCATTTCTCGATCAGCTCGAGGATCACTTCCGGCGGGTCCTGCAGGTCGGCGTCGATGATCACGATCGCATCGCCGCGGGTGAAATCCAGCCCGGCCGTTGACGGCGATCTGATGCCCGAAGTTGCGGGCAAAGATCACCGGGCGGACACGTTTATCCTTTTCCGCATACTCCCGGATCATCTCTGCCGTGCGGTCAGCTGAGCCGTCATCCACCAGCACAAATTCCCAGCCTTCGCCGGTCTGATCCATCACCTCCACGATCCGCTGATACAACACCGGAAGGGATTCTTCCTCGTTGAACATCGGGACAACAACTGAAAAAACGGGTTTCTCTTTCATCACTTCAGGATACCCTTATTTGGCAAAATGTGTGTTCAGCGCCTCTAAATTCGGCGCGATCACCGGGGCTTCCCCGGCAGCCCGCATCGCCGCTTTGACATCTTTCAGCCCGGAGCCGGTCAGCAGCACCAGGGCAGGTTCATCCGGGGAGATCAATCCATCTGCCAGGGCTTTCTTCAACCCGGCAAAGGCAGTCGATGCCGCCGGCTCAGAGAAGATGCCCACCTTGCCCAGATCGGCAATCCCGTCCAGGATGGCCTGGTCTTCCACGATGACATACGCGCCGCCGGTCTGGGTGGCGGCCCGCAGGGCGCGCAGCCCGTCGCTGGGCATATCCACGGAGATCGAATCCGCCAGCGTATCGGCAGAAACCGGTTTGATCTCTTCCGTCCCGGCCTTGAAGGCATTGGCAATCGCCGCCGACCCTGCCGACTGCACGCCAAAGATCGCGGCATGTGCGTCAGCCAGCCGAGGGCGTGCAGGTCTCTGAAGCCTTTGTGCACCCCGGAGATGATATTGCCGTCCCCAACCGAGACAAACACATTCAGCGGTTTGTCCAGTTTATTGGCGGCGATCACCTGCTCCCAGATCTCAAAGCCGGCGGTCTTCTTGCCTTCGGCAGTGAAGGGGTTATACCCGGTATTGCGGCAGTACCAGCCGTATTCTTCGGCTGCGGCGACTGCCAGGGCGACGGCATCATCATAGTTGCCGTCCACCAGGATGACCTCAGAGCCATACACCAGCAGTTGGGCGATCTTGGCGGGGGGAGCGGTCTTGGGGGCGAAGATCACTGCCTTGGCGCCAGCCGCGGCGGCCATCCCGGCCAGGGCGGCTCCGGCATTCCCGGTGGAGGCGGTTACGATCACCTCCGCCCCGATCTCGGCAGCCCGGGCGATCAGCAGGGCGCTGGCCCGGTCTTTGAAGGAGGCGGAGGGGTTGCCGCTTTCATCTTTCAGCCACAGGTTCTTCATCCCCAGTTCGGTAGCCAGCTGCGGCGGGCTTATACACCGGCGTCCAGCCGACACTGCGCAGCGGTGTGCCCAGGTGACCGGGGTCATCCACCGGCAGCAGGGGCAGGTAGCGCCACATTGACCAGTCAGTGGAGTTGAAGATGTCTTCCGGCTTGGTGGCTGCCTTGATCGCGTCCACATCCATGACGACATCCAGCACGCCGCCGTCTTTGGGGCAGGTGTAGGTCACCTCGTCGATCTTGTAGCGTCGTCTTGCAGATGCTGCATTGCGTTCCTACTACTTTGTCCATCATACTACCTCATTCACAATGGACAGGCGGCTGCGGAGAACCTCCCAGCCGCCTGACCACGATTGGTGAAACTATTCCTTGACGATCCAGGTTCCCGTCTCGCCATTCAGGGCGCGCGGGATGTTCGGCGGATCGGTGATCAGGGCTTTCTCGCCGCCCTTTTCCAGGAAGTCGATGCAGGCTTCGATCTTGGGCTTCATGCTGCCGGGGGCAAAATGGCCTTCCGCCAGATACTGCTTGGCTTCTGCCACAGTCATCTTGTCCAGCCATTTCTGATCCGGCTTGTTGAAGTTGATCGCCACTTTTTCCACCGCAGTGGAGATCAGCAGCAGGTCGGCGGAGATCGTCTCTGGCCAGCAGGGCGGAAGCAAAGTCCTTATCGATCACGGCTTCGATCCCGACCAGGCTCGCCTTCATCATTCTCAACTACCGGGATGCCGCCGCCGCCGGAAGCGACCACGATGAAGCCGTTCTCCACCAGGGATTGGATCGGCTCGACTTCAACGATGCGCTTCGGTTTGGGAGACGGTACCACCTGGCGCCAGCCGCGCCCGGCATCTTCCACGAAGGTCTTACCTTCCGCCATGCGTTCCTTGGCGGTGGCTTCATCCAGGAAGGAACCGATCGGCTTGGTCGGGTTTTCAAAGGCAGGGTCGTTCTTGTCCACCTCCACCATGGTGACCACGGTGCAGGCGTGTTTGTCGATGCCCATCTCTTTGAAATGATTGTTGAGGGCCCGCTGGAACATGTAACCGATGGCGCCCTGCGAGTCTGCACCGCAGTAATCCAGGGGAACCGGGTGAAGTTCGTGGGCGGAAAGCTCGGACCGGCGCAGGATGAACCCCACTTGCGGGCCGTTCCCGTGGCTGATGATCACATTCCAGCCGGATTTGATCATCTGGGCGATGTGCCCCATGGTCTCATAAGCAGCCTCATACTGGTCTGGGATGGACATCTTGGTTTTATCTTTTACCAGGGCGTTCCCGCCCACGGCAACGACAGCAACTTTAGCGTCTGTCATAGCTACTCTTACCTTTCGCCGTTTAGCGCATCGTCAGGGCCATGACGGCCTTCTGGGCGTGCATGCGGTTCTCGGCCTGGTCGAAGACCACCGAGTGCTTGCCATCGATCACCGAATCGGTGACTTCGATCTTGCGGTCGGCCGGCAGCGGGTGCATGTAGATCACATCATCCTTGCCCAGGGCCATCTTGGCATCATCGGCGATCCAATCCTGGTACTTATCCTGGATCTTCTTGCCTTCCTCCGGATCCTGGGTGGTCAGCAGCGGGCCCCAGGACTTGGCATAGATGATGTCGGCGTCTTTGCAGGCTTCGTCCATGTCGTCCACCACCTCAAAGGAGGTGTTGAACTTCTTGGCCTGTTCCTGGGCCTGGTCCATGATCTCGGGCATCAGCTTGAATTCCGGCGGGTGTGCCAGGGTGACATCCAGCCCAAAGCGGGGCATCTGCAGGATCAGTGACTGCGGCACGGAGATCGGCTTGAGGTAGGAGGAAGCATACGCCCAGGAAACGACCATCTTCTTCTTGCGCAGGTCGCGGCCTTTCTTCTCGATGATCGTCATGATGTCGGCCAGGCACTGGTGCGGGTGGTAGATCTCGCACTGCATGTTGAGCACCGGCACGCGGGAAGCCTCGGCCACCAGGTTGAGATAGCGGTTGCCGATTCCCCAATCCACGTGGCGGATGGCGATGCCGTCGAAATAGCGGCCAAAGATCTCGCCCATCTCTTTTTCGGTGTCACCGTGGGAGATCTGGGTGGTGCGGGATTCGATGAAGGCAGCGTGGCCGCCAAGTTGGGCCATCCCGGCTTCGAATGAGCCGCGGGTGCGGGTGCTGGAGAAGAAGAACAGCATCGCCAGCACTTTGTCGCGCAGGTAGGCATGTTCCTCGCCCAGGGCGCGCTTGCGCTTCAAATCCCAGGCTACATCCAGAACGGTTTCGACTTCTTCTTTGGTGAAGTCCAGGTCGCCAATCAGGTCGCGTCCTCTAAGATCGGTTTGCATGAGTAACTCCTTTTGTATTCAGTAGGTAGTAGTCAGTAGTCAGTAGGCAGAAAATACTGATAACTGCCTACTGATTACTGATAACTGTCTCTATTCCATCTTGCCCATGACCAAGGCGATCAGCGCCATGCGCATCACGACGCCGTTGAAGGCTTCCTGCCAGTAGCGGGACCAGCGGGTGATGTCCACATCGGCGGGGATCTCGTCCATACGCGGCAGCGAGTGCAGCAGGATCGCATCTGATTTGGCCTTGTTGGCCAGCAGATCGCGGGTGATCTTGTAGTTGGACGGGGTCATGCCAACATCGCCGTCACGCTCGTCGCGGGACTTGGTGTAGTCGGGCTGCACCACCGGCTCGACCAGGATCACATCGGCATCGGCGATCGCCTCTTCCACGTGCTCGGCTTCTTTGAAGTCCAGGCTGTAATTCTTCAGATCAGCCTTCATCTCATCGGTCAGGGACATATCCGGCGGGGAGACGAAGGTGATCGGGCAGTCGAACTGGCTCAGACCGTAGGCCAGCGAGTGCATTGTGCGCATGCGCATATCGCCAACGGCCAGCCACTTCAGGCCGTCCAGGCGGCCCTTCTCACGCAGTACGGTGTAGAAGTCGGTCAGGATCTGGGTGGGGTGCTCGCCCCAGCCGTCACCGCCGTTGATCACCGGGATGCTGGCCCATTTGGCTGCCTCGTGCGGGGCGCCCTGCTGGAAGTGGCGCATGACGATCACATCGCCGTAGAACTCCAGCATCTTGACGGTATCCTTGATCGACTCCTGGTAGAAGTCGCCGGCACGTGTCATTCTTGGCGTCGGAGAAGCCGGTCACCTGGCCGCCCAGGCGGATCATGGCGGCTTCGTGTGCCAGCCGGGTGCGGGTGCTGGGCTGGTAGAAGGCGGTCACCAGGGTCTTCTCTTTCAGCAAGTCGGTGTTCTTGCGGTTCCGGGCGATCGGCTCCAGGATCTCTGCAGCCTCAAACACGCGGAAAAATTCGTTTCGTTCAAAATCCTTCAATGAGAGAATGTCTCGTCCTGCAAAACTACGCATTTTGGTACCTCCAAAAATTTTCTAAGTTTGTTTTTGTGTTCAAACGCAAGATTATTGCGTCTTTCACCATCTTTAGCCTACCCGGCGCACCACATGGAAGCGGAAATAACCGGGCAAATAATAACTGTGCGAGTAATCTACGACTTTGCCTTCAGCGGTGAACAGGGTTGCATCAAAGCACAGGATCACATCTCCACGCTGGATGCCCAGGGAACGGGCGATCTCGGTGGGGGCGGCGACTGCGCCCAGCTCCGTGCGAGAGGTGGTCAGAGAGAATTCCTTGCTCTGCATCAGCAGATCCAATACTGAGCCGTGGAAACGCTGCCTGAAATCCTTGATACTCGAAAATCCCGGCCGGCAGCACATCCACCAGATAGGCCACCGGGCGGTCTGAGGTTTCCATCACCCAGGAGACCTGAAGGACTGCGTCTCCGGGGTTGAGGTCCCAATGCCTTAGCTTCCTCCTCGGTGGCAGGACGCTCGATCATCGAGCATAGGGCCCCACTCGGATATCCAGTTCCTTGCGTTCTGCCTGGGTGAGGATGCTTTCCAGCACTTCCAGGCCGGTGTCAAGGATCTGGGAAGGGGGGACGACAAAGGTGCCGACACCCTGGCGGCGGTGGATGATGCCCTGTGTCTCAAAGATGCGCATAGCCTCTCGTAAGGTTGCCCGTGAAACACCCATCTGTTTAGCCAGCTTGGGTTCTGAGGGCAGTCTGCCGCCGGATTCCGTCTCTGAGATCAGGGCCACCAGGCGTTCATGCAACTGTTGGGGTAAAGTCTTTCCATTTTCTGTCATTGTTTTCTTTTCTTTCATTCACTCCTTTAGTTGTACTGGTTTACCATCTATGCCAACTGTTATAACTGCCAGGCTATCCTCCCATTGTTCCAATCAGCCAGCATTTCCTGATACGCGGGGTCTTGATAGCGGTCCAGGGAGAAAGCCGGGGCATAATCGGGCAGTGGGGCATTGGCAATATGGGCGGCAGTCAGTTCGCCCAGCGCAGCCGAGGCCATGATCCCAAATCCGGACATGGCGCCGATCAGGTATGCACCGGGCACACCCATCTTTCCGGCCAGCGGGCGGTTTTCTTCGGTTTTGGTGTAATAGCCGCTGTCGATATACGGTTTGGGCATCCGGGAGAGATAGCGCTTCCATCCCGGGCAGCATCTTGCGTAACCCACGGATGGATACCTCGGCGCAGAACGGGTCTGTCGGTGCTGGAATTACCGGGGAGACCTGCTCTGTTTTGGTATCCCACAGCATCAGCACGGTCTGGGCGGTCTGCCCGCCTTCCGGGCGCAGATGCGCCCCGGAGGGCATTTCCTCCAGCAGCCAGGCAGCCTCTGCGGTCATTCGCCATCCAGCCGCGTTCTTCATCCGGCCAGTTCAGCGTCTGGCTGTCGATATCGATCAGCAGGGGAGCATCACGTCCTACCGCTCCGGCGGTATCCTCGATCGAGGATTTCTGGTGCAGTTCATGGTGGATCGGCAGGTCCACGCCCACCATCGCGCCAACCTCAGCCAGCAGCGGGCCGGCCGCATTGACAAAGATTTCTGTTTCGATCGCATCGCCGCTGGCCAGTTGGACTGCGCTGCTACCCGCCCATCTGCCAGATCAATCGCCTACCACCCGGTCTTCGATCAGCTTTGCGCCGCGGGCTTTGGCCTCTTCCAGCATTTTCATGCCGTACTGCTGGGCGCTCAGCCACCCGGCCCGGCGGACGTGCAACACGGCAGTCACATCCTCGGAGAGATAGGGGAAATGCTCGCGGATCAGGCCCTGGTCGGTGATCAGGTCCGCGCCATGCTGGGCCTGCTGGTATCCTTCTGCCGTCGTGGGGGATGTAATTGGCGTTGGCTTTCGCCAGTGTGGAAGCGCAGTTCTCCGGCTCCGAGGGATTCAGCTTCCCGGCCAAACCCTTCCAGGTCTTCGATTCGGGCAGGATCGGTGGTGGTGTACAGGTAACCGCGCCGGTTGAGATGGAAGCAGTTCTGATGCGCCTCAGCCAGCTCTTCCAGCAGGTCAATGCTGCGGTTCATCATCTTTACCATCGCATCGCCAGGGCCGGGCCACCAGTTGCGGTAGCATTCGGTGGATTTATCGCTGGTCAGCGACAGCGGCGGGCGTTCATCCACCAGGAGACACATCCGCGACCCCAAACCGGGTGGTGAGGAAATAGGCAACCGAGATCCCCCCGATCCCTGCGCCACAGATGACCACACCGGCTGACTCTTTCACTCTCAATCTCCTAGCTCAATAAACGCTGGGCAGCGGCGTTATGCTTCTCAATATGGGTGGGCAGGTCAATCGTGGTGATCTGCCCTTCTTTTACGATCACCTTGCCGCCGACTACGGTATAGCTGGCCCGCATCGGCGAGCAGAAGACCACAGAAGCCACCGGGTCATGCAGGCCGCCGGCAAATTCGATCTGCTCGAGATCGAGGGCGAAGAAGTCGGCGCATTTGCCCACTTCCAGAGAGCCGATATCGGTACGGCCCAGTACGGCAGCCCCGCCGCGGGTGGCGATCTCAAGCGCATCGCGGGCGGTCATCAACGGGGGCAGGTTGTCGCTGGAGAGCGAGAATCCAGCTTCCCCGGCGCCGACGCGGGAGAGCAGCATCGCCAGGCGGGTTTCGGCCAGCAGATTGGAGCCGTCGTTGCTGGCGGAGCCGTCCACGCCCAGGCCGACATTCACGCCTGCCATGCGCATTTCCACGATCGGGGCGATCCCGGAGGCCAGGCGCATATTGGAAGCCGGGCAGTGGGCCACGCCGCATCCGGTGTGGGCGTAAAGCTGGATCTCTTCGCTGTTGACATGCACGCTGTGGGCGAACCAGACATCATTCCCGACCCAATCCACCGTCTCCATGTACGCCACCGGCTTGTGGCCAAACTTGGCAAGGCAGAATTCGTCCTCATCCTCAGTCTCGGCCAGGTGGGTATGCAGGTGGATGCCGTACTCACGCGCCAGTTTGGCGCTCTCGCGCATCAGGTCGGTGGTCACCGAGAAGGGCGAGCACGGCGCCAGCACGATCTGGGTCATCGCGCCCGGTTTGGGATCGTGGTAGGTCTGGATCAGGCGCTGGCTTTCTTTGAGGATGTCTTCCTCTTCTTCCACCACCCGGTCCGGGGGCAGGCCGCCTTTGCTCTCGCCCAGGCTCATTGAGCCGCGCGAGGCCTGCAGCCGCACACCGATCTCCAGGGCAGCTTCGATCTCATCATCCAGTTTGGAGCCGTTGGGGTAGATGTAGAGGTGGTCCGAGGCGGTGGTGCAGCCCGACAGGGCCAACTCGGCCAGGGCGGTCTGGGTGGAGATGTAGATATCTTCCGGGGTGATCCCGGCCCAGATGGGATACAGGGTCTTCAGCCAGTTGAACAGGTTGGCATCCTGGGCAGCCGGGACTGCCCGGGTCAGGGTCTGGTAGAAGTGATGGTGGGTATTGACCAGCCCCGGCAGCAGGATGTGGCCGCTCAGGTCGAGGACTTCATCGGCCTCCTGGGGCAGGTACTCGGTCGGCCCAACGGCTTCGATGAAGCCATCGCGAATAAAAAGACCACCATCAGGGATTTCCCTGCGGTGGTCATCCATGGTCACTAATATATCTGCGTGCTTGACTAACAAGGTCGCCATCTTTTGCTCTCTTTTCACAAAATTTGTCTGACAACTTAGCCTGACTAAGTGTATCAGGATTTTGGAGGAAAGTCAATTGTCAGACAATATTTGTCTGACAAATTTTACTCCTGAAGATTTGTTCAATTCCTTTCAAATCTCTTTGTAACGTTTTTGATTTTCATTCGTCTTATAAGTTTTAACACCCAGGATGAATCACTATCTATCGAGGAGGCGCATATCCAAAAATCCAAATACCGTATAACCCACGTCGTGAAAACCATGTCAAATTGAGGAGTGATGAAATGATGAAAAAGCACTACAAGAAATTATTGGTTGTCAGTATTGTGATGATCCTGATGCTGGCAACCACCTTGCCCGCGTTGGGTGCGCCCGAGAAAGTGCGGGTATTTGTGGAGTTTGCTCCCGGGGCAAAGGGTAAAGTCCAGCAGTTGCTCAACCAGGATGGTGCCCAATTCCACTATACCTTCGATGACCTGAACTCATTTGTGGTCTCGCTCCCCGAGCAGGCGCTCAAAGGACTGGCGAAGAACCCGAATGTGGTTAGTATTGAAGTAGATGTGCCCCGCTATCCTGGTAAAATCTACCGCGACCGAAGCAGCTGTTGAGACTGCAGCAATCTGGGGCAGATATGGAAAATTATGATGGCGCCGAGATCCTTCCCTGGGGCGTCCAGGCTGTTCAGGCTCCCCAGATGTTTGGGATGCTGCCGTCACCCGGCCAACGGTGCTGGCGTAACGGTCTGTATCATTGATACCGGCTATTATCAAGAGCATGAAGATCTGACCGCTTCCGCTGGCGGTATGGCTCAGTTGGATGCCCCCTATACCGTGATGGTTATGGACACGGCTCCCATGTCGCTGGCACGATCGCCGCTGTGGATAATGAGATGGCGTGATCGGTGTTTCACCGGATGTAGCCTTTATATCGTTAAGATCTTTGGTGATGACGGTCTGGCCACTTCACGCCTCTGATCTGATCGCGGCTGCCAATAAATGTGCTGCCAATGGCGCCGATATCATCAGCATGAGCCTGAGCGGCAGCAGCTCCAATAGGAAAGAGCAGCGCACCTTTGATAATCTGTATGCCGCCGGCCTGCTCTCCTTCGGTGCCGCCAGCAATGACGGCGTTGAACAATACCACTACCCGGCTTCCTACAGCTCGGTGGTTTCTGTAGCTGCCCTGGATGCAAATGAAGAATGGGCTGATTTCTCCAATTTCAACGAGCGCAGTTGAGATCGCTGCCCCCGGCGTGGACGTGCTCAGCACAATTCCGTACATCGACAGCTCCACCGTGACAGTGGATGGCGATGACCTACAGTGGTTCCCATGTTGAATTCTCTGGGCGCGGGGATGTCTCCGGTGCGCTGGTGGATGGCGGTCTGTGCGATTCTGTTGGCGCATGGACTGGCGCTGTGGTCCTCTGCGAACGCGGCGATATCAGCTTTGCCGATAAAGTCTTGAATGTTGAGGCCGGCGGCGGTGCGGCTGCCCTGATCTACAATAATGTTCCTGATGAAGAACTCTACGCCACCATGGGTGATTTTTCTTCCTCGACTGATCAGCATTGGCTTCACCCAGGAGATTGGTCAGTACCTGATGACCAAAAGCTTGGCACAACCGCCAATGTCAGCAGCGTTTACACCTGGCCGACCAGCGGCTATGAAGCCTGGCAGGGCACCTCCATGGCCACTCCGCATGCATCCGCTGTGGCCGCACTGCTGTGGAGTGCCAATCCGACCGCCACCAATGTGGAGATCCGCGAGGCGATCGACGCCACCGCCAAAGACCTAGGCGCTGCGGGCCGTGATGTGTACTACGGCTATGGCCTGATCCAGGCTTATGATGCCCTGGTTTATCTGGGCGGCGGCGGACCGGTCAATACGGCTCCCAGCGTGGCGATCAGCAGCCCGGCAGACGGCAGCACCTTCGACAGCGGTGCTCTGGTCAGCTTTGCCGGTTCTGCCGCAGATGCCGAGGACGGCAACCTCAGCGCCAACATCACCTGGACCTCCAGCCTTGACGGCGCTCTGGGGACCGGGGCCAGCCTCTCAGCAGCCCTCTCGGATGGCACTCACATCATCACTGCCAGCGTAACCGACAGCGGCGGCCTGACAGATACTGACACCATCACCATCACGATTGGCGGCGGTGGCGGTGGAGCCCTGGTTGTGAGTGTTCTCACTGATAAGGCTGTCTACGGCGACCGACAATGGGTCACGATCACTGTGACGGTCACCGATGGCAGCGTGGCGAAGGCAGGTGCAACTGTCACCACCACGATCACAACCGCCAACGGCGCTAAGAAGACCTATTCTGCCCTCACTGGTGCAGATGGGATTGCCACATTCACTTACAAGACCTTCGTCCGCAAGGATGGTGCAGGTACTTACACAGTTGATGCGGTGGCTGCTCTGACCGGCTATACAGACGGCTCTGGTTCAACCACCTTCATCGTTCAGTAATCTGGCTAGCTGAACCCTTTTTGAGAATGAGACCCTGGAAACAGGGTCTCATTTGTTTATCTTTACTGTCTACTCCGAAAACAGGTCTATCCGTTAGCCAGTTCCGCAGCCTTCAAAGTGTTTTGCAGCAGCATGGCGATCGTCATCGGACCAACACCGCGCGGTACAGGGGTGACCATCGAGGCCTTTTCCATGGCGGCTTCAAAGTCCACATCGCCAACCCATTTGTAGCCCTTCTCATTATCGGCTTCAACTTTATTAGTGCCGACATCAATGATCACCACGCCTTCCTTCATCCAGTCGCCCTTGACCATCTCAGCCCAACCGACCGCAGCGATGAGGATATCCGCCTGGCGTACCACACCGGGCAGATCCTTGGTGCGGGAGTGGCAGATTGTTACGGTGGCGTTGCGTTCCACCAGCAGCAGGGCTACCGGCATCCCGACGATGTTGGAGCGGCCAAGCACGACCGCATTGGCGCCTTCCATCTCCACGCCGGAGCGGACCAGCAGCTCGATGCATCCGGCCGGGGTGGCGGGCAGGAAGACCGGGGTGCGGCCTTTCTGGGCCAGACGGCCGATGTTCAGCGGGTGGAAGCCGTCCACATCCTTGTTGATGTCGATCGCCTGCAGCACACGCTCCTCATCCAGACCCTTGGGGAGGGGGAGCTGCACCAGAATCCCGTGTACGTTGGGATCCGCATTCAGTTCGGCCACTTTCTTCTCAAGCTCTTCCTGAGAGATATCTGCCGGCAGTTCTACGTGGAAGGATTCGATCCCCACGCTTGGCGCAGCGCTTTTGCTTCATCTTCACGTACATCGCAGACGCCGGGTCTCCCCCGACCAGCACGGTTGCCAGACCAGGAACCGGTTTACCCGCAGCAGCTCTGGCGGCTACTTTCTCTTTGATCTCTTCCTGGATCTGATTGGCAATTGCCTGACCATCGATAATTTTTGCAGCCATATGTGTTTCTACCTCGCTTGTGTTGACTAGTGAATGGACGAAATACGCTGAGCTAACTCCTTATAAATTGTGATTACCTGAACTATTATCTCAAAATCTGAGCTTTTTTTCAACCATAGTTCCCGGAAGATGGCATTTTTCCCCCATTCTGGTAAAATGCATGCCAAAATCTTATCAAAGGAATTGGAATGACCGCTGAAATAATCTCAAAGACTGGGCAGTATATTGCCACTGAATTGCTTCAATCCCCAGACCGGGTGATCGGCCCGAATGAACCACTGATCTCCGGCGGGATCATTGATTCGTTCTCCCTGATGGATCTGGCGCTTTTTGTGGAGGACAATTTCGGTGTACGCATTGATGATACCGAACTGAACGCTGATACCTTCGACTCTCTGACCCAACTGGCAGATCTGATCGCCAGCCGGCAATAATCTCACATCAAAAAAATCCGGGCGATTTGTCCGGATTTTTTGATTTTAATGAGTTGGCCTCAAGGGCGCGGGTATGGACGCCAGGCAGGGTCAAAATCATCCCACTCGATCATCAGTCACTCGCAAAATCAGCAGCCCATCCTCACGGATGATGTAAATATCCCGGTTTCCGTCCATCCGGCCAGCTTTCGATAGGCAATCCAGTGGCCGTTGAAATTGAATATCCGGATCAAGTTCTGGCACGCCGGTCGGTATTCGGATTGACTGGTATTTCTTCATAATTCAGATCTGTGGCACCAAGCATGGATGCCGGCATTTGCCACATACTCATGAAAGCTGTCCAGCGGACCTGTGGAAAACACGATCGTATCATTGATAGACCAGGTTGGTTTCACGTACTGGCGTTCCCTGGTGCGGGCAAATAATTGAGGGTCAGCTTCGGGATCATTTTCCATGATGTAGAGGAAATGATGCCCGGCATTGTTACTGGCAGAATACGAAACGATCGCCTTCAGGAGACCAGGCCGGGTTATAAGATGTTCTGTCGGCTACAAACATCTCTTCGATGGTAGAGTCGATCGTATTGATCCGGTAAATGCCGCTTTTTAGAACACTCTCGGCCTTGGTGAACAGCATGCTGCTGCCATCCGGGGACCAGGCTGGGTCGAAGCTGCCTTCTTCCACCGCCAATTGGGTGATCTCGCCGGTTTCCATATCCAGCACATAGATCATCGACTCAATATAGATGCGCTGGTTGCCGGGACAGGGAGAAATAAAAGCCAATAACCGGCCATCCGGAGACCAATCGGGTTGGCAAGCGCCTCCCTCCATGGCAGTCAGCTGCTTCTTCTGAACCGTCCGCAAATGAATACAGCCAAATCTGGGAAGAATTCATTATCCGTGGAATTTTCCCGCATGGGAGGCGTATGCCAACTGCTCTCCTGCAAACGGCATTTCATAATCAGGAGGCGCAGGTGTGGATGTTGGGACCCCTGGCACACGGATCGGTGTTGGGGAAGGGGTGATAGTGGGTGTGGCTGTTGGCTCGGGGGTAGCCGTTTGCTGTGGGTGTCAGGTCTGCAATCTCTTCCAGGGTGGCAGTTGGGGTGGCATCATCTCCCACTGGCGCTTCCACCTGATCTGGCAGGAGGGTGGAAGCGATATTGGCAGCGTAGGTTAACCATTCATGCGGGATGACCCCGCTTACATATTCATGGCCTGGCATGCCAAAGCCTATCCATCCAACTACCACTGCGATCAGCGCAAACAGTGTGGTGAAGATCGTTCTGCGCACCCGGCGGCGTTTCAACGTTTGCGCCGCGTGCTCGATGAGCCGGTGATCTCAGGTTCGTGGGCGCCTTTGACATCCAGGCGGTTCCCGGCCATCACATCCGCAATCACATCTGCTGGCGGCGGGATGATGGTCAGTTCTTCGGTGTTCTGGATCTGCTTGGTGGCATTGGAGGATTGCAGCAGGGCGTTCTTGAATTCGGTTGCTTTCTGGAATCGGTCTTCCGGGTGGATTGCCAAGGCTTTCTCAACGGCGGTGGCTACCCGGCGGGAAACTTTGGGGTTGCGCTTTCGGATCGGGGTCAGATCGGCCTGTTCCATCGCCCGGGCCAGTCCATCTTCAGGGATGGTGTTGGTCAGGGCAGCATACAGGGTGGCACCCAGTGAGTAAATATCAGAGCGCTCATCGGTGCGGGCGGTGCCGTATTGTTCTGGAGATGAATATCCGGGAGTCATGGCTCTGGCACCGGTGGTGGTCACTTGGCTGCCGTCCACAATCTTGGCAAGCCCGAAATCTACCAGATAGACTTCGCCGGTGGGGTTGATCTTTATATTGCCGGGTTTGATGTCCCGGTGCAGGATGATTGGGTTTCTGGTGTGCAGATATTCCAGCGCGTCGCAGATCGCGGCCCCGATGATGATGACTTCTTCATCCATCAAAGAGCCGACCCGGTCCATGCGCTGGCGCAGGTCTTCGCCTTCGATGAAATCCATCACCATATACTGGCCCTGGCCATCGATCTCGAAATGGTCGATCACCCTCGGCAGGTTGGGATGGCGCATCGTTGCCAGGATATTGGCTTCACGCCGGAACTGGCGGGAGTATTCATCCGAGGTGAAGAGGTTTTCCTTAACGGCAACATGCACGTCAAGGTTATCATCTTTGGCGTGATAGACAGCCCCCATGCCGCCCTGCCCCAGAATCTCCAGGATACGGTAGCGTTCGTTGAGGAGTGAATCTCTTTCCAGCGTCATAGAATACTCAAGTGCAACCAGGGTTAATTACGCAGTGCCAATCCGCAACACTACAACTCACATTTTACCATCCGGAGGGTATTTGTGAAGTTCAAATCAAATTACAGTTTCGTTATATCTTTGATATGAGTTGTTTTCGCACCAATTACGGAACGGGCTGCCATGCCGGGTCGAAATCATTGGCATTCTGATTAACCACGAGCGGCGTGATCTCTGCCCCGTTCACCCGCATGATGTAGATATCCAGGCCGTTGGGGTCGGAATTGGCCGAGAACACGATCCACAGGCCATCCGGAGAGATATCCGCTTCCCGCATCCCGAGAGAATCCTCCGAGATGCGGAATTCAACCGCACCAGCCTGCGGTCCGCCGTCACGCCAGTAATTGCCCATCACCTTTGGGACACCGCCGCCGCGCCCATCAAATTGGGAATAGAGCACCAGGTCGCCGTCCGGCGCCCAGACCGGCTCAATGTTGGTGCGGGTGTCCGAATGGGTCAGTTCGGTCAGGTTTCCGCCATCGGCGTCCATCACCCACAGCTTGCCGCGGTTGACCACCCGATTGGAGGAGAAGATGATCTTGCTGCCGTCTGGCGACCAGGCTGGCTGGAAATCGGACTGGGAATTATTGGAGAGGTTGGTGGTCTCCCCGGTATCCACATCCAGCACCCAGATCTGCGGTCGGCTGAAATCACGCACGGTGGTGAAGACGATCTTGTTCTCGACCGTGGACCAATCGGGGTCATAGTCCCCGATCGGGGAGGAGGGCAGGGGGGTCATGCCCCCATCGGCAATATTGACTCTGAACAGCGAGGAACCGTCATAGCGCTGCTGGTTGCTGCTGCATGGCACCACGACTGCTAGGAATTGCCCGTCTGGCGACCAGGATGGCTGGCAGGCGCCGCCGCCGATATTGGTCAGTTGGCTGGATTCGCCGCTCTCCAGATTATAGAGGAAGATCTGCGGCTCGCCGTCAGCTGTGGAGGCATAGGCGATCAACCCGCCGCCGCCGTTTGGCGTGGTCAGCGGCTGTGGTTCGGGAGTGGCGGTCGGATCAGCGGGTTGATCGGAGAAGATATCCTCTGTCGGGGCGGTGTCTTCGGTGGCGGCTGGCGTGTCTGTTCGGCGGTATGGTTGGCTCTTCAGGCTGGACAGCGGCGGTCTCCGGGACAGCGGATAGGGTTGCCTCGATCAGGATCTGTCCATTGGGCAAAAACACCCTGCTGAGCACGAATCCGATCACCAGCAGGCCGATGATGCCAACTGCGCCCCCTCCGATGATCCAGCCCCAGGGGAATTTGCTTTTCTTCCGGGCGGCGGGCGGCTCTCTGTCCTGGAGGGACAGGCCTGGGCAGGGTATCACTGCCCGCCAGGAGAGTCGCTTCCGCCGGAGGCGGGGTCACGGTGACATCCCCGGTAGCCACCTGGCGGTTGATCGTCTCGCTGACTTCCATCATCGATTTTTTGAACTCGTTGCCGGTCTGGTAGCGGTCCTCAGCTTCCACCTGCAGGGCCTTCTCAATCACCGAACCAACCTCCGGGCTGACCTTGGGGTTTTGTGTGACGATCGGGGTCAGTTTGGTCTGCTTGATGGCGATCGGCAAGCCCATCCTCCGGTGGAAAGCCGGTCAGGGCGGTGTATAGGGTCGCCCCCAGGGCGTAAATATCGGAGCGCCCATCTGTGCGGGCGGTGCCGTACTGTTCCGGAGGAGAGTAGCCGGGGGTCAGGCCGCGTGCCCCGGTGGCGGTCAGCTGACCGCTCTCCACCTGTTTGGCGAGCCCGAAATCAACCAGGAAAACGTGCCCATCGGGGGTGATGCGGATATTCCCCGGTTTGATATCCCGGTGGAGGACTGGCGGGGTCAGGCTGTGAAGGTAATCCAGCGCGTCGGAGATCGCAATCCCCATTAGCAAGACTTCTCTTTCTGGCAAAGCGCCGAGACGCTGCAATCGCATTTTCAGGTCTTCGCCCTCGATGAAATCCATCACCAGGTACTGCCCCTGGCCTTTGATCACAAAGTGATCGGTCACCCGCGGCAGGTTCTGGTGCCGCAAGCCTGCCAGGATAGTGGCTTCACGCCGGAACTGTTGGATGGCGTCTTCCTCTTCCAGGGAATTCTCTTTGACGACGACATTCACGCCCAGGCTTTCGTCCAGAGCAGTATAGACGATGCCCATCCCGCCTTTGCCCAGAATCCCCTGGATGCGGTAACGGTGGTGTAAGAGGGCTCCTTGTTCCAATTCCATCCTGACTCGCTTTCGGTTGCTTTAGATGCGGGTTGAAACGCCGCAGAATTCGCAGATGATCTCATCCTGCCCACGCAGCACCGGGGAGGTGAAGACTGCCCCGCAGTTGGGACACTTGGTTGGCGCAGAGCGGATGCGTTCCAGCATTTCTGGGTTGAACTCTACGGCGTGGTCCTGTGCATAGCCGCCAGAGCGTGCCCGGCCGATCATTGCGGTCCATTCTTCCAGCACCGGCTGGCTGAGGATGAATATACCCTCTGCTACCGGGGCATCCCCGCTCAGCCCAACGATCAAGCGCTGCTCATCATCGTCTTCATCAACCTTCGAGGAGACTGCCAGGACTTGATCAAAGGCGGTATCGATCATCAATTCAAAATCATCGACGCGTTCTTCCCACAGCAGGCGCTGGTCAGTAAGGAACAGCACGCCATTCAGCGGATCCAGTCCCGGGCGTTCCCAGACTGCCTCAACCGCGGCGACCCCACTCTCGGTGGCCAGCAGTTTGAAGGAGGCTGTCTCGACGGCGTCCAGCATCCAGTCGATCCATTCCAGGTGGGCATCAAGGGTCTCAATTTCCTCGGCATACTCATCGTACTGATCCAACACGGTTTCCTCGGCGGCTTCGGCCTGGGCTTCAGCAGAGGCGATCATGGATTTGAGGTTGACGTACACCGGTCTGGCGGCTGCTAGAGAGCCGGACATCCCGGCCAGTTTGGCCATCGCCGACTTGATCTCTTCCATTTCGCTGCCCAGCTGTTCGGTCTGGTATTTCAGCGTGGTACTGGCTCTTTCCTTGATCTGCTCCCATTGGAGCAGCAGTACTTCCAGGTCAGCTTCCAGGCTTTTCTCTACCAGATAGCCGCGGGCACGCAGTTCAGAAAGCTCACGTGAGAGGTTAGCTGCCTGGTTCTCCAGCTCGGAGAGTTCTGTCT
Organism: uncultured Chloroflexia bacterium; assembly: GCA_963722735.1. GTDB lineage: Bacteria > Chloroflexota > Anaerolineae > Anaerolineales > UBA11579 > UBA11579. The sequence continues at coordinate 27,972 of CAVROH010000023.1, read as the reverse complement.
GGGTGCCTTTGAGCATCAATTCATCTTGCAGCTCATTGACCTCATTCTGGATATCGAGGATGTCGGCCTGGGTCAGGCTTGCCGGTCAGATCGGAGAAGGAGAGTTTGCTGCCGGTGGTGCGGTCTTCGGCCAGTTTGCCGCTTTTGGCGTTCTTGGATCCACATAACCCAGTCTTCCGAATCCTGCCCGTCCAGATGGAAAGGCACCACTGAGTTGCCGAAATCCACTTCCAGGAAATCCTGGTGTCCGAAGACGCCCTTCCCCTGGGCTTTGAGGTTTTTGATCCCCTCCAGTGGCTGAGCGCCAAGCACTTTCTGGACCAGCTCTTTGGCTGTGGCGATGAACAGCACCTTTTTGGTGGCGATCTTTTCCTTCTGTTCAAAGATCAGCCGTTTGGTGGTCAGGAAGAGCACCCCTTCGGGGTCATCCTCGCCGACTTGATCCCAGCGTGCTTTGACGGCCATATACAGTTCTTCATCTTTAATGAAATCAAAGCTGGCCTGATCGCGCTGGGTCAGCGCCCAGTGGATGCGGGTCAGGCGGAAGGTCAGTTGGGAAGCTAACTTTTCGATATCATCATAAACCGCCTCGATCGCCTGTTCAGCTTCCTGGACAGAGCGCATCGCAGTGCTGATCTCTTGTTCGGTCTCGGCAAACAGGGCGTTTGACTGGTCGATTCCCCCCAGCATGCCATTCAGCCGGGTGATGCGCTGGTTGACCGGCTGGTAATAATTGGCGGCTTGTTGGGCCTGCCGATCTATGCTGTCTTCAACCTGGTCACGGACTGCCTGCCAGCGGCTCATGGCGTCGTAGGCGATATCCTCAAGGTCGGACTGGTAATAGTACCCCTTCTCGCGGGCGCTTTCCAGCAGGCTGATGGCGTGGTTGAGGTTGGCGTCCAGGTTGGCGATATCGGCGCGTACCTCGGACATATCTGCCCGGCTTTCTAACTGGTCCAGGGACCCCTGGATGGTGTTGACCTGGTAGATCACTGCCGGGGGAGCTGCGGCAGTATTCAGGCGTGCCAGCCGATTGACAGCAACCGCAGTCGCAGCGGCTGTCGCGGCTGTTGCCGCAGCCCGGTTCATGCCGCGCTTGACTGTCCGGCTGGTAGTAGGGCGCGCCACTGCTCTGGCCGGACGCACCGCTTTGCGTGCCGAAGGCCCCATGGCCGTACGGGCTGTCGGACGCTGGCCTGCTCTGGATACTGGGCTGGATCCTGTTTTTGGGGTAGGGAAGGAGGATTTTTTCACCACCGGGCGGGGTCTTGCACCTGCGCTGGGGGTGGGCATGCGCTTCTTGGCTGTGCTGGCAGGCCGGACGACCGGCCGCGGCCGCGGATTGACCCGTTGAGCCTGCTGGCGGGTTTGGGTGCGCTTGACTGTGCGGGTCTGCGTCCGGCGCGGCGTAGAGCTGCGGCTCGGGCTGCGGGTGACGGTTGGACGGCGGGAAACACTGTGGGAGCGGGAAGCGGGTCGTCCTCCCCGGATATGACTGCCGGAACCCATCCTTTTTGGGGCCATGGAATTCTCCTTCTGATGATTTTGAGGTCGGTCTAGTGGCAAAATTTCTGGTTGGATTATACACCAGAGAGTGTTTGAAACCAGTTTCCTGCCCGGTAGTTATTTGCCGATCTCTTCCACCGCAGCCTGGAAAAGTTTTTCGATCTCTAGGGGCATGCCCTTCTCGGGAGCAAGCTGGATGCTGATCGCTACCTGATCACATTTGCTCTCACAGACCGCACAGCCCATACACAGACTCGGTATCCACTATTGTGATTTCTTCCGGACCTATCGAGAGCGCCCCGAACTGGCAGTATTCCACGCAGGTGCCGCAGCCGATACACGCTCTCATTGATATGGGCCAGATAGCCGGAGGAGGCCAGCATGGGATTGCCGTTCTTCTGGGTCTTCATCGCCCCGCAGCAGCACTCACAGCAGTTGCAGATCGCATAGAAGCGACCCAGCATGGCATCCTTGAAGAAGGCGTGGTGGACATGTCCGCGGGCATCTTCCTCCTCCAGGATCTGTACGGCCTCATCCTGGGTGATCCAGCGGGAATGCTCTGGATGGTGCTGCCACACAAAGCTGGTGAAGGGTTCCCCCACGATCAGGCACACATCCATCGGGTAGCAGGGATTCTCGGCATACCGGCGGCAGGGGCAGTCCAACGCGATAATATGGTCCGGGTTCTCCAGGATGATCGATCTCGCCCGCACATAGGGGATCACCTGCTCCAGATCGGGCACTCTAACCGGTTGATTGATCATCACCAACTGTTTGGCGGTTGCCAGCGGCATGGCTTTGCCATGATAGCCATCCGCGATCGTGCCGGTGGCCATGGTGAGGGAATGGGGCTTTGGGGCGGGGGTGTCTCTTGGGGTGGGAATAACAGGCGGATCAACGGGGCCAGTTTTTTGGCAATTGGGTGGTCTCCCTTGCCGATCCCGATATAATGGTAAGGCCATCGGATGTACACATAGCCGTGGATCCTGTCCCACAGGGAAAACTCTTCTAATCTCGTCGGCGGCGGAGAAGAATTTCCTGGTCCCCTCGGAGATCAATGAAAACCGCTTGCGTCCATTTTCTGCCATCTCGTCCTCCTGGATAAAAATCAGCCAGCACTCCTGGATCATTACTGGCTGGGATATTCGCTAGTTTTTATGTTCCTATGACGGTACTCTGATCTTCGCCAGACTGGCCTCGATCTCATGAATGGATTGGTCGCGCACCGCGTGGAAGATCTCTTCCCGGCCTTGCGGACGAATTCCCAGAAGGCGGCCTGGGCCGAGGTAGCCGGATAGGCCGTCTGGCGTCCCAGGTAGATCGGCTGGAGCAGGTTCAGATCCTCCACTTCCACCACCGCAACCCGCCCGGGACAGATCTTTTCCAGGATCATCTTGGCAACGAAGCCGACCCCAAGCGCCTGTTCAACGGCCAGAGCCAGCGCCTCGGAGGTGCCCATTTCCATAAAGGTGTCCAGCTTTTCGATCTCGACTCCGACCTCCTGCAGACCTAGCTTTACATTCTGATAGGTGCCGGACCCTTTCTCACGCATGATGAAGTGCGCCTCATGGAGTTCCTCCACGGTTGATCCTCCCCCGTTCTGCCCAGGGATGGTCTGAGTGGTGCGATCAGTATGATCGGTTCTTCCAGGTAGAGCTGATATTCGCCGCCATCGCCGGAGGCATCGGATACATTGCTCAGGGTAAAATGGATATCGCCTTCGGCCAGCCCGTCCTGCACCTGTTTGGCCGGCAGCACCTGGCAGGCGATCCGCACCAGGGGATAATGCTCGTGGAATTTGGCCAGCATGATCGGCAGGATGTATTTGCCCGGGGCAGTATTGCAACCAATGATCAGGCTGCCGTGGACTTCACTTTTTAGCAGTTCCATCTGCTCGGCTGCCCGGATCGAACCTTCTACGATCTCCCGTGCCATCGGCAGCAGCACGGCGCCCTCATCGGTGATCTCCAGGCTGCGCCCCTTGCGGTTGAACAGTTCCACGCCCAATTGGGTCTCCAGGGATTTGATATGCTGGCTGACGCAAGATTGGGTCAGATGCAGGCGTTTGGCCGTCTGGGTGAAATTAAGCGTCTCTGCGGCGATGACAAAGACATTTAACTGGTGAACATTGAGCATGGCTGGGCACTCCTGAAAGTAAGATCTGATCGATCACTGATCTTATATAAGAAAAACTAACAAAAAACAAATTATTCTGTTAGAAATCATTATACAAAATATTATGTGAATTTGCAATCAGAACTGTGCTTTTCGAATCCCCAGATGGTCCCCTCTCTCGGCTAATTTTGGCCCGGGCAGCACCGCCTGGAATTCCTCCAGACTCATATCGCCGAAGATCTCGATCCGCTGCAGGTAGTAAAGGGAATTATTGGAATGGATAATCTGTTCACCCAGCCCCATCGCGCCGGTATAACCCCATTTACTGGTGCGGTCCCCCACATACGGGTCCATCGACCCGAAGGGATAGGCAAATGTATCCACCTCCACGCCGGTGACCTCCGAGATCCACTCCCTGGAGGTGTAGATCTCGCTATAGCGGTACTGTGATCGAGGGTCAGGTCGCTGTGGGTATAGCTGTGGCTGCCGACCTCCCATCCGCGTAGAAATCATCTCTCCCAGTTCGGGCCCGCCCATAAAACCCGTCCGCCTCCAACCGGTTGGCGACAATATAGGCAACCCCCACAAATTCGTGCGCCTGCATGATCGGGAAGGCGTTGCTCATACACATTGAGATAGCCGTCGTCAAAAGTGATCACGATCGGGTTCGGCGGTAAAGGTACGCCCTCCCGGATGGCGGCGACCAACTGCCGGGCGGTGATCGTGTGATAGCCGAGATCGGCCAGCAGCTGCATCTGGGCGGCAAAGGTCTCCGGGTGGATGTTGTAGCTGAATATGCCGGTGGTTTTTTCGGGATCTACGTCGTGGTACATCAGGATCGGTGCGACCACTTCACCCGGCCCGGCAGTCTCCCAGGTGGGGGTGGGGATCACCGTGGCGGTCGGGATCGGCGTCTCGGTGGGGATCGGGGTGAACGTCGCCGAAGGGGTTGGGGTATTGATCTTAGTGGGGCGGGGCGTCGGGCTGACGAATGCCGGGGTGGGGGTGGTGCCTTCAGCCGCCGGCATGTTGCACCCAGCCAGGAGGAATACGGCTAATAAAAGGAAGATCATGCGCTTGCCCATAGGAGCTATTATGCCAGAGGAGCCAGTGATTGAGTAGGTTGAGTTTGGGTTAGACAGAATCCCCAGTCAGCTATATGTCGTTCCCGCACGTTTTTAGCGGGAACCTATGGGTGATTGGTCTGGCTGTTGAAACCGCGGCTACAAATGCACAAAGTCCGCCCTGCGGCGGACTCCAGCAACCTGCGTAGGCAAGTTTTGTAAATCTAGCGGTGAATTAAGTCACCGCTAGATATTTATACATCCAAATTGCGCACCTCATTGGCATGCGTCTGGATGAAGCGCTTGCGGGGCGGCACAGAGGAGCCCATCAGCATATCGAAGGTGCGGTCGGCTTCGGCGGCGTCATCGATCGTCACCAGCAGCAGCACCCGGTTCTCCGGGTCCATGGTGGTCTCCCAGAGCTGCTCGGGGTTCATCTCACCCAGACCTTTGTAGCGCTGGAAGCTGGTCTTGCCTTCGGTCAGGCCCGAGGTCCTTGAGCATGGTTTCCTTCTCCGCCTCGGTGTAGGCGTAATGGATCTTCTTCCGGTAGTTCAGGCTGTAAAGCGGTGGCTGGGCGATATAGAGGTGCCCGTCGTCGATCAACGGCTGCATGTAGCGGAAGAAGAAGGTCAGCAGCAGGGTGCGGATGTGGCTGCCGTCCACGTCGGCGTCGGTCATGATGATCGTGCGCCCGTAGCGCAGCCCTTCCAGGCTGAAGGTTTCGCCGATCCCGGTGCCCAGGGCAGAGATGATCGATTTGATTTCGTTATTGGAGAGGATCTTGTCCAGCCGGGCGCGCTCGGTATTGAGGATCTTGCCGCGCAGCGGCAGGATCGCCTGGAAATGCCGGTCGCGGCCCTGTTTGGCGGAACCGCCAGCCGAGTCACCCTCAACGATGTACAGTTCGGCGTTGGCGGAATCGCGGGTGGAGCAGTCTGCCAGCTTGCCGGGCAGGGTCAGGCTTTCCAGAGCCGATTTGCGGATCACCAGGTCGCGGGCTTTGCGGGCGGCGTCCCTGGCTCGGGCGGAGGTCAGACATTTCTTGATAATCGCCCTGGCGGCAGATGGAGTTCTGCTCCAGGAAGTTGCCGAATGCCTCAGAGATCACCTGCTGGGCAGCGGTCTGCACTTCGGGGTTCATCAATTTGACTTTCGTCTGGCTTTCGAACTGCGGGTCGCCGACCTTGATCGAGACAATCGCCGTCAGGCCTTCCCAGGTATCGTCACCGCGGAAGTTGGGGTCGTTATCTTTGAGCAGGCTGTTCTTGCGGGCAAAATCGTTGATCGTGCGGGTGATTGCCGAGCGCAGGCCGGTCAGGTGGGTGCCGCCGTCGATCGTGTTGATCGTGTTGGCAAACGCATACACCGATTCGGCATAGGCATCTGTGTACTGGATGGCAGCATCGATCACCAGGCCGTCTTCCACTTCTTTCTCCACATGCACCACCGGGTGCAGCGGTTCGCGGTTGCGGTTCAGGTAGCGTACGAAGGAGGTGATCCCGCCTTCAAAATGGAAGGTCATTTCACGCCCGTCGCGCTCGTCCACCATTTTGATCGTCACCCCGCGGGTGACAAAGGCCATCTCCCTGAAGCGCTGCACCAGGGTCTCAAAGCGGTAGGTGAAATCGCCCTTGAAGATCTCCTGGTCAAAGCGGAAGGTGGTCTTGGTGCCGGTCTCGCTAGGTTTGACCTTGCCGTGGCTCTTGACGGGCGCCTTGTGGGCGGCCGCGCTCGTAGCGCTGGGTGTGGAGCTTGCCCTCACGCTTGACCTCGACCTCACACCACTCGGAAAGGGCGTTGACCGCCGAAACACCGACACCGTGCAAACCGCCGGAGACTTTATACCCGCCGCCGTCGAACTTGCCGCCGGCATGCAGGGTGGTCATGACCAGTTCCAGGGCGGAGCGTTTCTCGGTGGGGTGTTCCGCCACCGGGATGCCGCGCCCGTTGTCGATCACGGTCACGCTCTGATCTTCATGCAGGATGACATCAATTCGGTCGCAGGCGCCGGCCAGCGCCTCATCGATCGAGTTATCGACGACCTCATAGATCAGGTGGTGCAGGGCCTTGACGTCTGTACCGCCCACGTACATACCGGGGCGGCGGCGGACGGCTTCCAGGCCTTCCAATACCTGAATATCTTTTGCTTCATAGGAGACAGTTCTGTTCTTTTCTGCCACAAAAAACCTCCAACAAAAATGGGTCTATCTCACAAGCCGTGCTTGCAAGCGGCCCAATTTTCATATCGCTATTTGGTTGCAATCACGGGTCTGGGAAACCTTTCCTGAATGCAAAATCAGGGGTAAATTTCCACTGGATTAATGTTCTATATTTTACCATACACGCCCATATTCGACGCCTTTCTCCGGCAGTCCATCAGATTGGGGTAAAATGGGTATCCCCATATGCTTGGAACCAAAGGATTTACTACACATATATTGGATGTGAAATTATGCCCTCAGCTGAAATTTTAACCATCGGTACCGAACTGCTCCTTGGCGAGATCGTGGATACCAATTCCCGCTATATCTCCCGCGCTTCTGCGAGACCACAATGTAGATATCTTTTGGCTTTCCACCGTGGGGGATAACGTCCACCGGATCGCCGAGGCGATCAAATTGGGGCTGGAACGCTCGGAGATCATCGTCACCACCGGCGGGCTGGGCCCGACCATTGACGACCCCACCCGCGAAGCCGCCGCCCTGGCCCTGGGCGTGGAAACCGAATTCCGCCCCGAGCTCTGGCAGCAGGTGCAGGACCGTTTTGCCCGTTTTGGCCGCACTCCGACCGAGAACAACAAACGCCAGGCGTATGTGCCCGCCGGTGCAATTGCGATCGAGAACCCGGTCGGCACCGCCCCGGCCTTCATCGGCGAGACTGAGAAGAATGCCCTCATCTGCCTGCCCGGCGTGCCCCGGGAGATGGAATACCTGATGACCAACGCCGTGATCCCTTATTTGAAGAAGCGCTTTGATCTCAAAGGGATGATCAAGGCCCGCATCCTGCGCACCGCCGGGGCAGGGGAGTCTGCAATTGATGAGCTGATCAGTGACCTGGAAACCCTCAGCAACCCGACTGTTGGGCTGGCTGCCCATGCCGGATCTGTGGATGTCCGGATCACCGCCAAAGCGGATTCCGAACAGGAAGCCAATGACTTGATCGCCCCGGTGGAGGAAGATCTGCGCCAGCGCCTGGGAACTGGATCTACGGTGCAGATGAGGATACCCTGGAAAGCGTTGCGCTAGCCCACCTGGAGCCGATTGGCTGGAACCTGGCAGTGGTAGAAGCAGGCCTTGGCGGCAAACTCACCCAGCGGCTGGCGAAAACGGCTCACCCCGGCCTTTTTGGGTGGCGAGGTCTTGGCAGAAACGCCCAATCCGGCCCAGTTGATGACTGCCTGCCGCCAATTCCGCGAGTCCCGCCAGGCAGACCTGTGCATCGGCATCGCCCTGCACCGCGGTGATGAGAAGCAAACTCTGCACCTCACGGTGATCTCCCCGGTCAAGGAACGGACCACATCCCGTTCATACGGTGGCCCTCCCCAGATGGCTGGCCAATGGGCGGTTAACATTGCCCTTGACCTGATCCGACGGCTGGAAAGCGAATAATCCGGGATAAGATTTCCACTCGTAGACCACATCTAATGTTATCAATAATATTTATCAATTAGGAAAAGGTGTGCTATGAGTGCTGAATTTAACTTCTGGGAAAAACCAACTGCTGAAGAAGTTCTACTGATCGCTGGCTGGCGGCAGTGGGCGGATGGGGGAAGCGTCTCCTCCGGCCTGCCGCAGTACCTGGTCGATCTGACCAACGCCCGCAAGATCGGCGAGATCAGCCCGGATGGCTATTACCTCTTCCAGCTCCCTGGCGCACAGCAGTTCCTTCGGCCGGTCGTTCGGCACAATAATGGGATCACCGAGTCGCTGCAGTCGATGAAGCAATACGTTTTATTACACCGAGGTGAACGGCAAGGGGATCGTGATCTTCCTGGGAGACGAACCCCACATGGATGCAGAACGCTACATCCGCGCCCTGCTTGGCGCTGCCAAAGAAATGAACGTCAAACAGATCATCCATCTCGGCGGGGTGTATGGGCAGGTGCCCTATGACAAGCAACGTCATGTGCACGGCATCTTCAGCCTGCCGCATCTCAAAGACCACTGGATCAACTTTCTGTGGAAGCCTCCAACTATCATGGGCCTACCAGCATAGGGTCCTATCTCAGCAAGCGCGCCGGAGAGCAGAATATCGAGTGCATCGGCCTGTATGCCTTTTGCCCGATCTACCAGTTCGGCGGTTTCGAGAATAACGAGAAGAACATCATCATCGATCAGGACCACATGGCCTGGCTGACGGTGGTTGAACGCATCAATCACCTGCTGGAAGTTGCTTTTGATCTCAATGAGCTTGGAGGACCTCTCTGTGGAACTGGTCAACCGGATTGATGCCCGGATCGCCACCCTGGGACAGCAAATTCCCCGAAATGCGCCTGGAAGATTTCTTCGCGCGCCTGCGGGGCAGCTTTGAGGAGCAATCCTTCACCCCGCTGGATGATATCTGGGCGGATTCCCTCAATAAACTGGGAGAAGAATTCTTCCCGCGAGATGACTCGCCCGAGGATGATCCTAGTCAGCTGATGAAATCCACCCACGAATATATCGGACAGAATCTGACCATCGAGATTGACCGGGCGATGGGCAGCCGCCATCCGAGCTTGGCTTTGTCTACCCGGTGAATTATGGCTTTCTTCCTGGTGTGTTTGGCGCTGATGGCGAAGAGTTGGATGCCTACCTGCTGGGTGTCTTCGAGCCAGTACCCGCCTTCAGGGGTTTGTATCGCCGTTATCCGCCGTCTGGATGATGATGATGATAAACTGGTTATCGTCCCTGAGGGGGTGAGTTATTCAAAACCCAGATCCGTGCCCTCACCGAGTTCCAGGAACGGTTTTTCATCTCAAAGGTGCTCAATCCCCAACCGCTGACTAGACAACCAGCTTGATTTCCAGCCTACAATCACGTATCATTGATGATTAACACATCAATGATCTTTTTAGCATCCAGTTATTAGGATGATGCTTGCCAAAATTTGATCTACCATCCTTTAGTGAGGACCCCATGTCTGAAAAAGCCGATTTCCTTCTCGTCAATGCCATCGTTCTGACCATGGATCAGGAAATGCAGCAGTTCGAGCCGGGTGCAGTCGCCATACAGGGCGATTCGATCCTGGCTGTGGGGCTGGAAGCAGATCTGAAGAAAGCCTACCCGGATGCCAAAACCCTGGACTGCGGTGGAAAAGTGCTGATGCCCGGCCTGGTGAATGCCCATACCCATGTCCCGATGACCCTGCTACGCGGCCTGGCCGATGACCTGCGGCTGGATGTCTGGCTGTTGGGCTATATGATGCCGGTGGAGCGCGAATTCGTCTCCCCCGACTTTGTCCAGCTGGGCACCCTGATCGGGTGCGCCGAGTTCATCCGCAGCGGGGTGACTGCCTTTGCCGATATGTACTACTTATGAAGAAGATGTCGCCAAAGCCACGGTCAAGGCTGGACTGCGCGGTGTCCTGGGACAGACGGTGCTCAAATTCCCCTCCCCGGATGCCAGTTCCTATGAGGATTCTCTGGAAGCGGCCCGTGAGTTTATCGTCGGCTGGAAAGGCCACGACTTGATCGTCCCGGCGGTCTCCCCACATGCCCCTTACACCTGCACCCCGGATATCCTGCGTGCCTGTGCCGCCCTGGCCGCGGAGCATGATGTCCCCCTGCATACCCATATCGCCGAGACGGCCTTTGAGGTCGAAAATATGCGCATGGAAGAGAATATGCCGGTGGTCCCGTACATCAAGAAGCAGAACCTCTTCGATGCCAAGGTGCTGCTGGCCCACTGTGTGCATGTGGATCACGGCGAGATCATCACGATGAAGCACCACAACGCCGGTGTAGCCCATAATCCTTCCTCCAATATGAAGCTGGCCTCCGGGATGGCGCCGGTCACCCGCATGCTGAAAGAAGGGCTTGAAAGTCGGGATCGGTACAGACGGGCCTTCTTCCAATAATGACCTGGATATGTTCGAGGAGATCCGCCTGGCGGCCTTTATGGCCAAAACCCGTGAGAACGATCCCACCGCCCTGCCAGCCAAACAGGCCATGCTGATGGCCACCCGCATGGGCGCCGAGGCGATGCACATCGGCGAGATCACCGGCTCGCTGGAAGCCGGGCAAACGCGCTGACCTGATCCTGGTGGATCTGGATACCCTGCACAACAGCCCGCGCTTCCGCCGGGACCCGGACGGGATCTACGCCCAGTTGGTATATGCCGCCAAATCCACCGATGTGACCGATGTGATGGTCAATGGCCGCTGGGTGATGCAGGACAAGGAACTGACCACCATTGACCTGCCCGCCCTGATGGAAAATGCCAACGAGTATGCCAACCGGATCGACAATTTCCTGATCAAGCGCGAGCAGTCTGTGCTCTCCAAGCTGATTGCGATTGGCGGGGCCACCGAGGGCGAGAGCTACGAGGTCCAGGCCAAGGTCCAGATCACCGACCCGGAGATCATCATCGACTCCCTGAAAACCGGAGATCGAGATCGTCTATACCCGCCACTACCAGGAATATGATACTTACTTCATCTTCGATGACCCCGAGCAGGGCTCTGTCCGCCACCGGGAGGATGAATTCATCAATGCCGATGGGGAAGTGGCCTATGTCCGCTCCCGGCTGACCCATGTCGGCCAGCGACGCGAGGAAGAGTTCCCCAGCAAGGTGCTGCTCTCCCGCAGCCGCTTCCTGGCCCCATCCACCCAGAGCCTGCGCTTCCTGCGGGAATACTTCACCCCGGACAGCGAACTGTTCATCGAGAAGGAACGCCTGCGCTGGCTGGTGCGCTACAAAGAGGAAGAGTTCTATGTGAATATCGACACGGTCAGAAAGCCGCAGATCGGCCATTACCTGGAAGTCAAATCCCGCACCTGGAGCCGCACCGACGCCGAGGAAAAGGCCGCCCTGATCGCCGAATTGATCACCCTGCTGGGCGCTAACCCAGAGAAAACCGTCACCCAGGATTACGCCGAGATTGTCAGCGATACGCTAAAGGGGTAATCCCCGTATCCTTATGAAAGCAATAACGGGCGCACAATTGCTGCGCCCGTTTCGTATATCTCACATGATGGTGAACTCAGGCATGATGGTTTACATGACCTGTTATTTCTTAGGTCCTCGCCTGATTTTTTACCAGTCCCTGCTTCAGTTCCAGAAGCTTTTGGGTGAGGGAGACATGATAGATATGCGGGTTGACCATCCGCTTGACGCCGGGATCGAGTTTCTCCAGGTCCTCACGCCGCCTGGCACGGATCTCTTCCATTGGCGGAGAAGGCACCATCTGCTTCCCCTGGACAAAGACCTCGTCCAACAGCGGCTCAACTCCGCTGATCTCGTCCTTTGGCAGGCTGCGGCTGACATTGCACCATCGAGGGATGGTGCAGCACCAGCGGATCGTAGCTCTCCACGGCTTCATCGTACTGCGAAACCAGGTCAGCGGTGGCATGCCCGCGTTCATCATAGATCCGCCACAGCCGCTTATCGCCGGGATTCAGCGTCTTGGAAGGTGTCTTGGAGACTTTCATCGCCGGGATCCAGTCACCGCCCTCTTCCAGGGCAACCAGCTTATACACCCCGTCAAGGGCGCTGTCCCCGCGGGAGGTGATCAGCCCGGTCCCTACACCGTAGGCCAACCGGCCGATCAGGGCATCCGGTGAAACCCCATAGAGCGGCGCTTCCTGCTGGATCTGGGTGGTGATCTGCCAGATGGCAAGCTCATCCAGATCATTGGAGAGCACGATCAGCACATCCGGGAAACCGGCATCATCTAGCTAGTCTGGCACATTTGATACTGATATGGGCCAGGTCGCCAGAGTCCAAGCGGATACCAACCGGTTTATGCCCCTTCTTCTTCAGTTCTTCAAATACCCGGATGGCGTTGGGGACGCCGCTCTCCAGGGTGTTGATCGTGTCCACCAGCAGGATGCAGTCATCCGGATACATCTCGGCATAGGCCCGGAAGGCATCCAGTTCGCTGCCGCCCATCGAGAGGAATACCTGCACCATGCTGTGGGCGTGGGTCCCTTTCGGGGGAAAGCCCAGGGTGTGAGATGCACCGACATTCGAGGAGAAATTGGCCCCGCCGATCAGGGCGGCCCGCGTCCCGGCGATGGCGGCGCGTTCCTGCGCCCGCCGCAGGCCAAACTCCAGCAATAGCTGGTTCTGGCAGCTCTGCCGGATACGGGCAGCTTTGGTGGCGATCAATGTCTGATAGGTCATCAGATTGAGCAGGGCAGTCTCCATGATCTGGGCCATTGCCAACCCGCCGGTAACCACGCCGATCGGAGTGTTGGGATGCACCACGCGTCCTTCCGGCACTGCCAGCAGGGTGATGCGACTCAAAATTGCCATACTCAGACAGCCAATCGAGGAAATCATCCGCAAAATATGGCTCACCGGTCGCGCTGCGCTGCGCCACGCAGTGCGGCGATCTCAGCCTCTCCAAACCGGGCCTCCGCCATCCAGTCCAGCAGCCATTCCAGCCCGGCATTGATGCAGTACCCGGCTGAATGGGAGCCGTAATCCGGGTAGCTGCGGAAGAAGTAATCGAACTGGGCTTTCTTCTCATGCAGTCCCATGCGGAAGTACAGCTGCGCCATGGTCAGTTGGTACTGGTCGGTGTAAAGCATCCCCTCGGCGAATCGTTTCTCGGTCTCTCTCATCGCTTCCTTTCATCAGAAGAAGATCTTTCCGCCCAGATTATACCGCTTAGAAACAGTGGATAGAGGAAGTAGGCAGTTATTTGTTGGAGGGCTTATACCTACTATCTGCAGCCTTCTGCTTTCTGCATGATAGAATACCCCCGGCACAATCACCAGAGTCAGGAAGAGACCATGACCAATGCCCGACTTTTCGCCCAGAACCTGGCTGCAGAAACCGGCGAACTGCTCAACAGTTACTTCAAACTGAGCGGGATCGACCCCAGATGTCAAAGCCGATCATAGCGTGGTCACCGAGGCGGATATGGCTGCTGATGCATTTATCCAACAGGCCATCCGTGAGGCCTATCCGGATGATGAGATCCTCACCGAGGAGACCAATAGCGTTGAGATCAACCCGGCGAAACCACTGTGGGTCATCGATCCTCTGGATGGGACCACCAATTTCAGCCTGGGGCTGCACACCTGGGGGGTATCGATTGCACGCTTGGTGGATGGTTACCCGGATACCGGCGCGTCTGTTCTTCCCCCGACACCAGGAGCTGTACAGCGCCCAGCGCGGGGAAGGGGCTTATCTGAATGATGAGTTATTTACAGTCCAGCCACTGCGACCAGAAATGCCGACCGCTTTCTTTACTACCTGTTCCACCAGCATCCGGAAATATCAGCTCGATATCCGCTATAAATTCCGCGTCCTGGGTGCAGTGGCCTATGATTTTTGCCTGGTTGCCAGAGGGGCATCCCTGCTTGCTTTCCACGCCATCCCCAAGATCTGGGATATTGCCGCAGGCTGGCTGGTGCTGGAAGAGGCCGGGGGGTATGCCACCTGTCACCCTGAAGGCTCTCCTTTCCCCTATTTTGCCCCCGATCAGGCCCCAGATACCTCTTTCCCGGTGCTTTTGGCTGCCAATCAGGACCTGGCTGAGAATATTCACCAGGAAAAAAATCAGAAGAAAATAGGAATCCTGGGGGATGAATTTCCGGCTAAAAAATCCCATACGCTCAGCTGTTTTTATACTAAAATATCTAACAGGATTGGGACTTCATCATCATGGAATTATCACACAACTTCCCTACAATTTTCGGACTCTCATCCTATAATGGGATAACCGTTTATAGTTGTTGCAGAAGGAGCAAGCATTGACGGATACCTCGACGCGTAAATTAGAAGGCACCGATCTCAGATGGAGGCGGAAGAAAACTCAAGCCCGGCGATTTACTCCAGGACCGATACGAAATCCAGGATGTGATTGGTGTGGGGGGCATGGGCACTGTTTATCGCGCCAGGGACAGGAATTTCAAAGCCATTCGGCTGGTTGCCGTCAAAGAAATGATCAGCCAGATCAGCGATCCCGCTGGTACGCAAGAAGATCTACCTCAACTACGAACGCGAATCCAATATCCTGGCAACCCTTCGCCACCAGGCTATCCCGCGGATCTACGACTACTTCATGCGCAACGACCGTGCCTATCTGGTGATGGAAATGGTCCCCGGACGGGACCTGGATTCTATCCTGGGCGAAACCGCCACATTTTTCCCCGAATCGACAGTGATCACGTGGGGGATTGAACTGTGCGATGTGCTCCATTATCTGCACACACGTGAACCGGAGCAAATCATCTTCAGGGATATCAAGCCCTCCAACATCATGATCACCCCCACCAACCATATCATGCTGGTGGACTTCGGGATCGCAAAATTGTTTGATCCGATGGAAAAGAACACCATGATCGGCACCCAGGGCTACTCTCCGCCTGACCAGTACCGTGGCGAAGCTACCCCCAAAGTGGATATCTACGCACTTGGCGCCACCCTCCACCACCTGCTGACCCTGCGCGACCCGCGCATGGAACCACCGTTCTCCTTCAATGAGCGTCCGATCGAAGAGATCAATCCAAATGTCTCACCTGAATTGATTGCAGTGATCAACAAAGCGCTGGAATATGATTCCAATGACCGTTTTGAGACTGCTGAAGAGATGAAAGAAGCCCTGATCAATGCAGGCAGGCAGACAGGTATCCTCTCGGAAATGATCTGCACCCACCTCCCAGATCAAAGGCCAGACCAGCATCAAGCCAGTCTGGACGTTTGAATGTGAGGATGATGTCCGAGGTGGGGCAGTCGTCCAGGACGATACCCTGTATATCGCCAGCTATGATCATAACCTGTATGCCCTGGATGCCGGAAATGGCAAGTTCATCTGGAAATATGCCACCAGCGCTGGGATTCCCGGAAAACCGGCGATCACTGAGAGCAATCTGTTATATTGGCTCAGAGGATAAATACCTGCATGCGGTATCACGCAGGACGGGCAGCCGGGTATGGCAGTATGCCGGTGATGGTCCGTTCCGCTCCTCCCCAACGATTTCCCAGGGACATGTCTTCATCGGTTCCGATGATGGTTTCCTGCATGCTGTCAATCTGAATACCAGGCCGGCTGGCCTGGCGGGCAGATGTTGGCGGCTGTGTGCGGTCTACTCCGCTGGTTACCAAAGACTATATCTATATCGGCTACCGAATCCAACGAAATGCTCTGCCTCGATTTTGGCGGTAATCCAAAATGGCGTTTCCGGACCAAACGAGCAGTCTCCTCCTCGCCCACTATCAAGGATGATGTGATTTATTTCACCTCGGTGGATGCTACCCTGTATGCCCTGGATGCAAACACCGGCTGGGCAAACTGGCGTTTCAGGCTGGGACGCGGTTCGGTTTCCTCACCTTTGGTGGTCGATAAATTCCTGTACGTCGGCGCTGCTGACCACTTGATCTATTGCGTGAACGCCCAGACCTCCAAAGAAGTTTGGACCTATAAAACAGAACATCAGATCTCGGCCTCGCCGATCTTCTATAAGGATGCGATCTATGTTGGCTCGGTGGATAAGCATTTTTACTGCCTTGAGGCTAGCTACCGGCCAGCTCAGATGGAAATTCCCCACCGGCGGCACCGATCACCGGTACAGCTGCTGCTTATAACGATCTGATCTACTTTGGCTCCTCAGATAATATGGTCTATGCCATGCTGGCCTGAGGATAACACCAGATCATCTCTGAACATCAAGGATCAACTGTGAAAAAGTTATTTGACAGACTCTTCAATCGAACAGAACCAGACCCGGAAGTCAGGCAGAGTATGGCTGTCACGGCACCATTGAAACCCCTCACCGCACCAGTGATGCCGAAACAGCGCCCCTTTCTGAGGAACAGCTCAATCAGATCGCTGTGACCGAAAAACGGGTCAACCCCACTCAATTGGTGGTTGGTGCATCCAGGGATGTAGGCAAGTCCCGCAACAAGAATGAGGATTCTCTGTTCACCTTCAGTGCTCTGATCGGTGCATCGACTTCCTCCCTGCCCTTGGGTATCTTCATCGTCGCGGATGGGATGGGCGGGCACAGCCATGGCGAAATGGCCAGTGAGACTGCTGTGCGCACGATGAGCAGCTTTCTGATGGAAAGATTGTTCACCCCTCTGTATGGCAACAATCCTTCCCCGCCGGAAGAATCTCTGCAGGAGATTATGCGCACTGGCGTCCAGGAAGCCCACCGCAAGATCGAGAAAACTGCCCCTGGCGGCGGGACCACCCTGACAGCGATCATCACTCTCGGCACCCAGATGACGATTGCCCATGTGGGTGACAGCCGGGCATATAATGTCTTCCTGGATGGACGGATGCAGCTCCTCACCCGGGACCATTCTCTGGTGAAACGTCTGGAAGAACTGGGGCAGATCACTGCAGAAGAAGCTGAAAATCATCCCCAGAAATCGATGCTCTACCGCGCCCTGGGACAGGGCGATACTCCCGAGCCGGATATCTTCACCTCGACAATGCCTCAACCCGGTTATATCATGATCTGTTCAGATGGCTTGTGGGGCGTGCTGACAGAAGATCAGATCTTCCAATTGATCAGCGAATCACCCAACCCGCAGCGGGCCTGCCAGAATCTGGTAGATGCGGCAAATACCTTTGGAGGACCGGATAATATCACCGTCGTTACTGGCTCGATTGTCAGGCTAATGTTTGCACTGATTGGATAGTGGGATCTAAAATATGGTAACTGGATATCTTGATAATTACTACGCCCGATTAGGCGTACCGCACACCGCAACGCAGGAAGAGATCACGAAATGCGTTCCATGCGGCTGCGCGCAAGTTCCATCCGGATGTGAATAAGGACAGCCAGGGCCACGGAGATATTCCTCCAGATCCAGGAAGCCTATGAAACCCTCTCAAATCCGGCCAAAAGAATGGCCTACGATGAGATACTGCCCAAGGATATAAAAACCCCAGATGACATATTGGTCAATGCGATTTACAGCCGTGAATCGCTGACTGTGCTGGAGTACCCCCAATTGCTTTACGTGCTGCTCAATATCATGGTCTCGCCCAGGGCAGCAGAAGAAATGCTCCACCGCCAACCTCTGAACATGTGTATTGTGATCGATAATTCCAATTCCATGTCGGGCCAGCGGTTGAACACAGTGAAAGAAACCGCCCTCAGCCTGATCCAGTCCTTGAAACGCTGAGGATATCCTCTCGGTGGTGACCTTCAATGACCGGGCAGAAGTGATTGTCCCGGCCCAGCGCAACCAGAATCTGAATATCCTTGAAGCGCGGATTGGTCTGATCAATGCCCGGGGCGGTACCGAGATCTTCCAGGGGCTGGAGATGGGTTACAACGAGGTGATCCAGAACCTGAAGCCTGAATATGCCAACCACATTATCCTGATCACCGATGGACGCACCTATGGCGATGAGGAAGATGCCATCAAACTGGCTGAGATCGCCTCCAGCCAGAATATCACCATCCATGCCCTGGGGATTGGGAATGAATGGAATGACGAATTCCTTGAAGAGCTTTCCTCCTCTACCGGCGGCAGTTGTGAATATGCACATACCAGTTCTCGCGATCAGAGGGTTCTTCAAGCGCAAGTTCGGCCATATCCAGAACTCATTTGCCAATAATGTCACCCTGACCGTAAAAACTCCTGAAAGTGTCAATCTGAAATACGCTTTCCGCCTAGCCCCTGAATCCACTTCCATCCCGCTGGGGACATACCTTGCAGCTGGGGGATGTGCCCCGCATCCAGAGTCTGAGTGTGATCCTGGAATTTGAAGTCATGAACACACGCCAGGCAAAAAGAAGATTTCATCATCCTGGATGGCGAATTTGAGCATGGTCATGCCAACGGCTTCAATCCCCAATATTTCCTCCCGGTTGACCTTTTCCCGAAAACTGGAAGAAAACCCTCTGCCTGCACCCCCGCCGCGTATTCTGATTGAAGCCCTCTCCAGGCTTTCACTTTACCGGCTGCAGGAGATGGCCCGCAAGGATATCAAGAATGGAGATATTGGCAAAGCAACCTCCCGCCTGAAGAACCTGGCGACCCAGCTGCTCACCTCAGGGGAAACTGCCCTGGCACAAACTGTCATGTTAGAATTAGACCAGATCCACAGCAGCCAGCAAATGGATCCTGATGCTGAAAAACGGATCAAATACGGCACCAGAGCATTGTTGCTAGAGACCATAGACGAGGACCCGTAAGATGAGAATTTTTTGTCCAAATTGTAACACACCTGTACTGGAGGGGGCTATCTTTTGTAATGAATGCGGCACCAAACTGATCGATTCCGGCGGTCTTTCGACTGCTGCGATCCGCACGACGGATACGGTTCCGCCAAAGGATGAGCCAGCGCCAAAACCGGCTGCCCCGCTGCCTGTCACCAGTGCACAGATCAACCTCCACATCATTCGCACCGGGCAGATCATTCCCCTTGAAGGACGCTCAGATTTCACCATTGGACGGATCAGCGAAGGCCAATCTATCCTGCCGGATATTGACCTCTCCCCATTTGATGCCTATTCTCAAGGCGTCTCCCGCCTGCATGCCAACCTGAAGATCAGGGATGAGCTTTTCTATATTGAAGACCTGGGCTCATCCAACGGCACCCGGATCAACAATAATAAGATCCAGCCGCTTGACGATCATCTGGTTCAGAATGGGGATGTGATCGCCCTGGGCCGCTTCAAAGTCCAGGCCCTGATCAGGCAGGATTAGTAACCCAAGGAGGAATAAATGGCAATCAGTGTGGTTTTGCATATCAGCGGTGAAGAACCGATCATCGGTGAGATCGACGAAATGCCTAACCCCGAGTGATGTGATCCTGAATGTGCGTAATCCCCGCCGCCGGGACGGCAAGGATCTGCAATACCTGGCTGCCCATGAAGTCGCCTCGGTGATCTGGCCCTGGGACAAGATCAACTTCGTGAAGTCTTGCCCTCGGAAGAGGAAGAAGAGATCATCAGCTCCGTCCGAGAGTGACCGGTAACCTCTTTAGGGAGATGAAAACCAGGCTTTCCGCTGCTCAAGACTGTTGCAGTAAGATACGCAGGTTTCCTGCATCAGGTATAAAAAGATAATGGAAGAGACTCAATTCACAAACAGAAGAATTTTGGTGGTGGATGATGAGGAGCGCATGGTGCGCTTCATCCGCCTCAACCTGGAGCACGATGGATTCCAGGTGATTGAAGCCTATAACAGCCAGCAAGCCATGGACCGGTTGCGCGAGACCCTGCCGGATCTGATCCTGCTGGACGTGATGCTGCCGGATATTGATGGTTTTGAGATGCTGCGCATGGTCCGGGAGAATCATGATGTGCCTGTGATCATGCTGACGGCCAAAAGCGAGGAAGATGACCGTGTCCGCGGCCTTGAACTGGGTGCGGATGATTATGTCACCAAACCGTTCAGCCCGCGGGAACTGGTCAGCCGGGTAAAGGCAGTTTTACGCCGCACCGAAGCGCGCGGCCAGTCCTCCGGCGTGATCGAGGTGGATGACCGTCTGAAGATCGACTTTGACCGCCGCGAAGTCTGGGTGGATGGCGAACTGGTCAAGCTGCGCCCGACAGAATACCGCCTGCTCTACCACCTGGTGCAAAATGCCGGCTGGGTGATCTCGCATGATCAGATCCTGGCCAAGGTGTGGGGCTACGAATATCAGGATGAGCCGCACTACGTGCGGCTGTATGTCAATTACCTGCGCCAGAAGCTGGAAGAAGACCCCTCCAATCCCGAAATACATCCTCACCGAGCGGGGGGTGGGCTACCGTTTTGTGGACTATAAGCGGTAAGAAAAAATTTATATAGATTGTTAACGAACAGCTTGCGTTTTTCTTACGCAAGCTGTTTATATTTAAGCTCAGTGAACAATTTTCCGAAAGGAGGAAAAAATGTCAAACATCACTAAATGGGAACCTTTCCGCGACCTGACCACCATGCGAAAGGACATGGACCGACTCTTCGATGAGTTCTTCACCATGCCCACTATCAGCCAGCAAGGCTGGAGCGCACCGATGGTTGACATGTACCAGACAGAGAATGATATTGTGGTCAAAGCCACGCTGCCTGGACTGGAACCTGAGGACATAGACATCCAGATCACTGGCGACCTGCTGACCCTGCGCGGGGAAACCAAGCAAGAGACTGTCGATGAGAAGTGCCAAATATCACCTGCGCGAACACCGCTACCAATCGTTCTCCCGCAGCCTGACCCTGCCAGCGGCAGTCGTTGCTGACAAGACCAATGCAGAGATGAAGAACGGTGTGCTGACCCTCACCTTGCCCAAGGCTGAGGAAGCCAAGCCAAAGGTGATCACCGTCAAGGCCAAATAGCAAGCGACGCGGTACAATTCCCACATAAAAAAATGCCACTCGAAATCACGAGTGGCATTTTCTTTACACTTTCAGGGTATCTGACCGCTATTTCAACTTCCGTGGCTTGCAGTATTTATCAAACCAGGCGGTCATCCGCTCCAGGCGGTCGATGCGGTGTTCCGGCTCACCGGAGCGGGACAGTTCGTGCCCCTCGCGCGGGTAGCGCACGAATTCCACCGTGCGGCGGAGTTTCTTCAGGGCGGTGAACATCTGCTCGGCGTCGGCGATCGGCACCCGGTAGTCGTTGTCCGAGTGGATCAGCAGCAGCGGGGTGCGCATATTGCGCACGTAGGCAAACGGGGAGTACTTCCACATCTTTTCCGGATCGTCGAAAGCCAGGGTCTCAAATTCATTCTCGATCAACCGGGGCACATCCGTGGTGCCAAAGAACGACATCAGGTTGTACACACCCCGCTGCGAGACAGCCGCAGCAAAGCGTTTGTCGTGACCGATGATCCAGGCGGTCATATAGCCGCCGTAAGACCCACCGGTGACCGCCATGCGCTTCTCGTCCACATAGCCCTTCTCCACCACCGCATCCACACCGGAGAGGATGTCATTCATATCCGCCTCCCCCAGTCATTGTGGATCGCGGTACGGAATTTGTCGCCGTAGCCGTCGGAGCCGCGCGGGTTGCAGAAGAAGACCACATAGCCGCGCGCGGCGTGCAACTGCCATTCCAGCCACATGGCGTGGGCTGCCGGGCTCCACATCACGTGCGGCCCGCCGTGCACATTTAAGGCCAGCGGCCATTTCTCCTTCGGGTTGAAATCCGGCGGCTTGACGATCCAGCCATGGATCTGCTGCCCGTCCGGGGCAGTGTATTTGATCTCCTCGGTGGGAGCGATTTCCACGCCTTTGAGCCATTCATCATGGATCCGGGTGACCCGGTTAGGCTGCAAGCCGCGGCGGGTGATGTACAGCTCGGGCGGGTGCTTGACCGTGCGCCCGATGAAGGCGATATCGCCATTCGCGTTGGCGCTGAAGGCCTCGATCAGTTCACTGCGTCCCGGTCACCAGAGTGAACTTGCCGGTTTCCAGGTCCACGTAAAAGACCTTGTTATAGCCCGAATCACCAATGGCGCAGTACAGCCCCTGGCTGTTGGCAGCCCAGTAAAACTGGGATTGGAAGCCGTGCGCCGCGATCGAGCGGTCGATCTCCATGTTCAGATCGCGCCATCCGGTGCCGTTGACGCTGAAGACTGTCAGCCGGCCGATATGGCCCCAGCCTTGCTTCCTCGTTCATCGTCATGGCGGCCAGCAGCTTGCCGTCCGGGGAGGGTTTTGGCGCCGAGCTTGAATATCCGGGGCGCACGATGCGCTTCGCTTCTCCATCCTTGACCGTGATCCGCACCACATCCGATTCGGCATACCGTTCTTGAGTGGGCTTGCGCCCTGAAGAGGTCCACAGGAAGCGCCCGTTGGGGGACCAGCGCGGGGTACTGAAATCGGCCTGGCCGTCTGTCAGGCGGCGCGGCTTGGCTTTTGGGTCGTCGACGTCCACCACGAAGATGTGTATGTAGCGGTCGCTGACAAAATCGGTGCCCGCCTTGAATGGCAGCCCGTTGAAGACCCGCGGATCCAGGCGGTCAGTTTCGTTGTGTTCGTCTTCCACCTTACGGAGCTTGCCATCCAGGGCGGATTTGGGTGGGGGCGGGGGGAAGGCGCCGCGCTTTTCCAGACGGCGTTCTTCAGCGGTCAGCGGAGAAACAAAGGCGATCTGTTTGCCATCCGGGCTCCAACTGAACCCGGTGACCCCGTTGGGCATGCTGGTAAAGGGGCGGGCTTCGCCGCCATCGGTGCGGATCATGTAGATCTGCGGCTTGCCGTTGCGCACGGAGATGAAGGCTACTTTTTCCCCGTCCGGGCTGTACTGCGGGTTGAAATCCGCTTTTCCGCCGTTGGTGAACTGGCGCGGCTCGCCCCATTCTTCCCGCCAGCGCCAGATGGTGCGCTTATAGCTGTTCCCGGCCCGGTCGGGGGCAAGCTGCACGTAGATGACCTCGTCCTCGGTCGGGTGCCATCTGGGGGATTCAAGCACGTTGA
Source organism: uncultured Chloroflexia bacterium (assembly GCA_963722735.1). GTDB lineage: Bacteria > Chloroflexota > Anaerolineae > Anaerolineales > UBA11579 > UBA11579. The sequence continues at coordinate 4,759 of CAVROH010000023.1, read as the reverse complement.
TGTTGTACACATCCGCGGCATTGATCATCCGTTTTTCCTTCTTTGCCATGGTTTCTCCCTGTGGTAGTGATTAAGTAGTCAGTAGTCGGTAGTTAGTTGGAAATTCAGTGTAGCTGCCGACACGAAGCAATCTCCCAACTGAACCTTATCTTGCACTCCCAACCCGGTAGCTGTTTATTACGCCAAATCAAAAATTCCTTATCACTAAGTGCTCTGTCACAGATCCCTGTTTTTTCGTTTCTCATCCTGCTGGACGTGCAGGGAATAGAGGTAATGCCAGGTGTAGATCCCGGCAGAATGACCATCTGCCCAGTCCAGACTGATCGCATACCCGCCGACCGGCTTGATCCCGGTCAGCTGGGTGGTCCTGGAGTCCATCAGCGGGATGATGAACATCGAATCATCCGGCTCGGATTTCATGTTGGCATGCCCGCCCCGGCACTCGGCACATGGGCAGGAGTTGCGCAGCAGATCGAAGGAAAATACCGACTCCTCACCGTTGTTCCATTTAATCGTCATCTGTTTCGCTTCCCGCTTGGCAGCGATATCAGCGGGTTTTGGTTCATTCGGGAATTTGCTCAAAGGTTGGTCCTTTCCTGAGGGGTTGACTGGATGGTTTCAACCTTTGGTTATTATCTAACACTATTGGCAGAAATTCAAGGTGAACCACCAAAGGAAGAGTAGATTTTGCCAATCAGGTTGGACAATCGCGGAGTAAACCAATAAATATTGTCAAAAATTATGCTACACTATATAGTGAGAGTGACAAATGTCCTAAAAATTGCAGGGACAGGTATCACGCATATCAGTATATGTATATAAGGTATACTTATATCTGTACTGATGGTTTTCAGGCAGGTCCCCAACTGCCTGAGATCCGATATCAACCCATACAAACTAATTAGGAAAGGTTAGGAGTATGAAGAAATCTACGAGAGTATTATTTTTAGTATCGCTGTTGGTCGTGGTCGCACTGGCGATGACAGCCTGCGGCGCAGGTGAGCAAGGACCTACCGGTCCTGCTGGCCCTGCCGGTCCTGCTGGCCCCGAAGGGCCTGCCGGTCCTGCTGGCGCTGAAGCCTCAATGGCAGATTTGACCTGCACTGAGTGCCACAATGACACCGCCGTTATCACAGGAAAGAAAGCCCCCTGGGAAGCATCAGTTCATGGTTCCGGTACCGCAGCAGAATATGCTGGCGGCCGTGACGGCTGTGCTGCCTGCCACTCAGGCGCTTCCTTCTCCAAAATGGTTGCCGAAGGTCTGACCCCGGCCACCTGGGAAGGCGATATCGCTGATGTCACCCATCAGGACTGCCGCACCTGCCACCAGATCCATACCACCTACACCGGTGAGGATTGGGCACTGGAAACAACCGATGCGGTTGGTCTGTATGCATTTGAGGGTGTTACCTATGATGGCGGCGCTGGAAACCTGTGCGCCAATTGCCACCAGCCGCGCAGCCTGGTTGGTGAGGCTGTTGATGGTGTCAAGAAGATCACAAGCACCCACTGGGGCCCTCACCATGGTCCTCAGGCCTCTTTCCTGATGGGACAGGGCGGTGCTGGTGAGGTTGAAGGCAAACCTTCTGCCCACTACTCCATGGTTGAAGACACCTGTGTGGCCTGCCACCTGGGTGAGAGCGACAACCACACCTTCCTGCCATCCGTGGCAGCTTGCCTTGGATGCCACACTGATATCGAAGAATTCGATTTCAGCGGTTTGCAAGCCGAAGTACAGGGCTTGCTTGATGAACTCAAGGAAAAACTGATCGCTGGTGGTTACCTGGATGAGGAAGGCCACCCTGTGGTTTCTGAGGGTCCTGCAGCTGAGGTTGACGCAGCCTGGAACTATGTCTTGATTGCTTTGGAAGACAAGAGCCTGGGTATTCACAACCCGTCCTACACACGTGACCTTCTGGAAGCTTCTCTGGCTGCTTTTGAGTAAGCGCTTGAGATAGCCAAAACAAAATAACCAATACGCTCAGCGACCGGTATGTTCTCATGCCGGTCGCTTGCATTAATCAGCTAATTTTTATCATATTTGAAGTATAATTACTCCGCTTTCTCTTAGGAAAGGAGAAGAGTAGTGAAACGAATCAAGGAAGCCCTTCGGAGATTTTTCTTTCCCCAGGAAGACGCCGGCAGATTTGCGAAAATCCTCCCCTATGCTGTCCTCGGGCTGCTGACCGTGGCTGTTTTTATTGGAGGGACTTATGGATGGGAATATACAAACTCTGCGGAGTTTTGTGGTACTGCCTGCCATACCATGCCACCAGAATATTCTGCCTATCTGGTTTCCCCGCATGCCAGGGTGCAGTGCGTGGAATGCCATATTGGGCGGGATCCGTTTGCCTCTCGCCTGACAAGAAAAGCGGGCGACCTCCGTCATGTGGTGTTGAGTATCACCAAACAGTATGAATACCCAATCCAGGCGCACAATATGCGCCCGGCGCCTGAAACATGTGAGACCTGCCACTTCCCGGAAAAATTCTCGGATGATAGTCTGCAGAAATTAGCTTCTATCTGGAGAATGAAACCAACTCGGCTTATCAACCTCTACCTATTGATGAAAACGGGAGGCGGTTCGGCTCGTGAAGGCTTGGGTTTGGGCATCCACTGGCATATTGAAAACCCAATTTATTATTATGCTACGGATGATCTGCTCAGGAAATATCCCTTATGTGGTTGTAGAAGATCTTGAGGGAAACCAGACTGAATATTTGGATATTTCTTCCGATTTCGACCCTGCCAGTATCACTGAGGAAGACCTGCAGCAGATGGACTGCATCACCTGCCATAACCGGGTTACCCACCGCATCCCAGATCCTGGATTTGCAGTCAACCAGGCTGTATCCAAGGGATTGATCTCCGCTGAACTGCCCTATGTGGTGCGGGAAAGTGTTGAGCCTTTGCAGCGGGGATTATCCAGATATGGATTCCGCTCTTCAGGCGATGAATAGTCTGGCATGATTTTTATGCTGAAAACTACATCCAGAGTTTCACAGGCGAGAAATATGATGAGATCGATGCAGGCGATTGAAACTTTGCAGGATATCTATTCAACCAGTGTCTTCCCGGATCAAAAGATCGATTGGGAATCACATCCCGATAATCTTGGACATAAGGATGATCCTGGCTGTTTCCGCTGCCATGATGGCAAACATTTCAGCGCATGCTGGCGAGGCTGTGCGGTTGGAGTGTAATATTTGCCATTCCATCCCAGTGATCAGCCCTGCCAATGCGCTGACCACAGAAATTGAAATTGTCAGCGGCCCCGAACCTTCCTCCCATACTCTGACTACCTGGATCGCCCTGCATGGCCGCTATAAGGATAATTCCTGTAACGCCTGCCATACTACGCCGGAGAGCGTCCCTGACCTGTTACCTTGAAGGGAAAGCCCCCTGTGATGACAGTTTCTGCGGGAACGAAGCCTGCCACGGCAGTGTGTGGACCTATGCCGGTTTTGATGCGCCGGAATTGGAACCGATCCTGACCGAGCAGTTGGAAGCCCTGATCGCAGCAGCGGGCACCTCAGCCTGCGCCCCAGGAGCCGCCATCCGGGAGGCATGGATCTCTACGCCCGCTCTGACCTATGATGAAGCCATTGGTTCGATGTTGATAGATGCGTGCTTTGCCTGTCATGGTACATCAGCATCTGGCGGGTTGGATATCACCAGCTATCAATCTCTGCTGGATGGCGGGGACAGCGGCCCTGGGATCGTGGCAAACGATCTTGAAGCCAGCCATGTGTATCTGCGCCAGACCGAAGCGACACCGCATTATGTCCAGCTGGATGAAGAACAGATCCAACTCTTGATGGAGTGGATCCTGGCTGGAGCGCCAGAAAATTAATCATAAAACTAAAATAAAAAGACCGGCATGAATTATGCCGGTCTTTGATTTAATGTCATTCGTGAAGTTTCAGCTAGCTGAAACGACGAAACAATCCTAATTTAGGGCGCCGCTTTCGCCTGCCGGACGATCTCCTTGATCTGCTCGATATGCTGCATGGCGTGGTTCTGTCCCAGCAAGAAGCGCACCAACGGGGTGATCTTCAGCCCTTTCTCGGTTTTGTAAAAATTATCCAGGTGGGCCTCATCCGGCCACATCTCCAGGCTGGCCAGCAGCATGCGCCGGCTCTCCTCCAGACGGTGGCGGACTTGCTCGATGGTGGTGATCGTCTCCCAGTCCACCTCCCAGCGGCTGCGGCGGTATTCGAATGCCACCCCGCGGGCCAGCTCGGCGGCCAGGAAGGCGGATTCCTCATTCGAGGCGGTGATATGGGCGATCACATGCCCCAGGTTCCAGCCCAGGTTCTCATCTTCAGGGTTCTCGGCGTAAGGATCGTGCGCTTCAGGGTCCACCGGCGGGAAGACCACATCCGCATCGGTGGCATCGGCAATCAGCTCGAGGATGTGGTCGGTCAGCCATTGGTCTGCTCGATCAGGTCCTGTTGGTTGAATTGCATCCCAAATCGGGTCCAGTTGGTCTTCTTGTTGGTGATGGGGGAAAAATCGATCATTGCGGTGCTCCTGGGTTATTGTTGGTATTAGTGTATAGAGTCTCTGATTGTGAAATAACTTACTTTGACAGCCGCCGAAGAGTAGTGTGATGGATTTCCCTAATCACTAAGTGCCTGATCACTAATCACTGGTTTTATCCTCCGACAAATACCCCAGACTGATCAACATCTCCCGCACTTTTTGCAGCGCCCCCGGCTCGACGGTGATCGAGGTCGGGCCTAATGGCGTACCCAGG
>CAVROH010000022.1:0-90737 GCA_963722735.1 uncultured Chloroflexia bacterium | reverse complement strand
CACGACAGCCATCAGGGTGAACAGTTTCTTACTCATTCTTTCTTCCTCCGTATGAAAATAAGTAGTTTATAGTTGGTCTTCAGCCAACCTGATGTTAAGTTTAGCATTAAGAGGGTGCACAATCAAGTGAGAATTGTGGTTTTTAAACGTTAATAAATTCTATTGTCTAGTCAACTTTGCCTAGTGGGTCGATTGAGCCGGAGTTCAATTGTGCCAGAATTTGAGCAAAATGTGCCAACCGCGCCTCTCCAACTCCCGTGTAATTGATCTCCACCAGTGACCCGGATCCAGGAACTCCGGTTCCATCCAAGACAGCCCCCAAAGTCGCTTCCAGGCTGACACCGGAAGTAAGCAGCACTGAAGCCACCCAGGAGCCTTCCAGTCCAGCCTGCGGCGCATCCGTCCCGATCAGGCGGACTCCGTTCTGCGCCAGGTATTGATACAAGCCGGCATTCTGCAAACCCGGCGCTACCAGCACTATATTCACCCCTTTGCCGAGCAACACCTGGGCAGCGTTTTCCAGCGCCGTCTGGTCCGCCCCCGGAGCAACGGACTCATCAGCCGGATAAACTTCGTATGGAGGGTAAAGCGTCGCACAGTTGCCGCAGAAGTATATCGCCCCATTCAAGAAAGCATCACGGTACTCCTGCCCGGCGGCGTCATCCACACTGATGATCCCCACCCGGTATTCCTCGGACTGCACTGCAGCAATATATCCCGCCATAAAGGCCTGGATCAAGCTCAGGTCATCATTCCCCCCGCTGATCACCGTAAGATTGGGCTTCGGGGCTGCCTGCGCTCTGCCCCGCGACCACGAACCTCACTTCCGGCAAGGCATCCGCCATCTCTGCCAGACCGGCAAAGTCCGCAGCCGAGATTACCATCACCAGGTTCTCCGGAGCGGTTTGGGGATTGATCTCCGTTCTTTTCTCAAAGACGAGTCCTCGCGCCGCCGCGGCCGCACTTGCCTGGGTCTCCAGCTCCTCGACCCTGGCAGCATCTTCATCCGGCGGCGCAACCAGCACAACCATTCCTGGCGCAGCTGGTTCCGGTTCTGTGGGCAAAGGGGTATCCGTTGGGAGCACCGCGGCAGTCTCAGTCGGCGGCAGCGGGGTTGCCTCCCCATTTGAGCCGCACGCGGCCAGCAGTACAATTACCAGCAACCAGACTATTATCCAGGCGTTATTCTTCTTCATTCTCAGTCTCCAATGGGATTCATCAGGTCATCGTATTTTACCAAACCCTCAAAAATTATGTCCCGGCAACACAGGAGCAAAGAGAAACTCGTGGTAAAGATCATCAATCAATTCTCTCCCTCCATTTTCCTTTCAGGCAGTTCTAAACTATAATGGAAGAGAATTAGAAACCTTACCGCAGGATAGATTATGGGACTTGACCTGAACGAACCGATTGAAGCTGAAGAAGAAAACCTCTCACGTGCCCGCAAGCGCAGACAGCGCCGCAAGGTAATCGCACCCCTCACCCCGGATGAGAAGACCGATTTCATCCAGCAGGTCCTCACCAGAGCCGCGCCTTCCTTCGATTTCTTCCTCTTCTCTTTGTTTGCCGGTACCAGTATGGGCGTCGGCTTCATGCTTGATGCCCCCTACATCCTGCTCCTCGGCGCACTGATCGCCCCAGTGATGGCTCCTGTGGCGGGCATTTCCCTGGGAGTGATCCTCGGGTCGACCAAGTATTTTGGCCGAGCGAGTGGCGGTTTCCTGATCGGCGCGGTGCTTGCCCTCCTCGGCGGCGCACTCGCCGGATTGATCACCCGCCTCCTTCCAGAGAGCGATCTGACCCAGGTGCACCTCTTCGCCCAGTTGGGATGGCCATCCTTCCTGGTGATCGGGATTGGCGCAATCCTGACCACAGCCACCCTCGTCCAGGAAAAGCGCCATCCCGGAATTCCCAGTGTGGCCCTCGCCTACGGGCTTTTCCTCCCGCTGGCAGCCGCCGGTTTTGGATTGGGCAGCGGCATCCCACATCTGTGGCCTGATGGGCTGGTTCTTTTCTTCATCCATCTGGCCTGGGCGGCAGTTGTCGGCGCCATCACCCTCGCCTTCATGGGCTTCCGCCCACTGACCCTCTTTGGCTACTCGATCGGCGGCGTGATCGCCCTGGCTGCCATTATCCTGGCGCTGGCCTTCTTCGGAATCGGCGCGGCCGTCCAGGGCAATCTGGCACAGCCCACCCTGACCCCCACCCTGACGCCATCCCTGACACCCACGGCCACCCTCACCCCCACCCCGGTGCCACCAACCGCGACCCTTACCCCCACGCGGACCACTACGCCAACCCTCACCCCGACCCATACCCTGACCCCATCTCCCACCCCGGTCGAAGGCCGGGTGAATTCCAATACCGGGATCGTGATCCGCGAGGAACCCAACGGAGATTCACTGGTGGTCTCACGCGCCTCGAATGGCAGCGTCGTTCAACTGCTGGGACAAAGCGAAACCGATAACTTCGGCCGGGTCTGGCTGTTGGTTCTCGACTTAAATACCGGCATTCAGGGCTGGGTCCTCAGCGGGCTGGTGATCACTGCCACCCCTGCGCCCTGATCGGGCTTTTAATTTTTCAACTTTGTCAGGAAATTATCGCGGCTTGGGATGATCCAGGTTATCTGCCTGCATCTTCTGCCACTGGGCGACCACTCCGGAGGGTTTTTCAGCCGGCGGGATCTCGACCGGCTTCAGATTCGGCTCCGGGATCAGCAAGACATCCTCATCGTGGATCGTATCGGCGCTCAACATTCCATTGAAATAGGTGATTACTTGCCACTTGAGCGGGTCATTATAATACCGCAGCGCCAATAGCGGCATGGTGTCCTCTTGCTGGACTTTATGTACCTCGATCCGCAGACCCCAATCACCCATCGCATCCGTATACGCGGTTACTACCGCCTGGCTGTTCAGCGGGGTTAGCGGGACGTTGTAATATGCCGACCAGGCTAATATCTGCCGCGCCAGCAGCGGGTCCACCAGGAAAGGCGGCGGTGGAGGCGGCTCTGGCGGTTGTGGATAAGGGTCATCGACACCGGTCAGATCGACAGGCAGCCTGTCCTTGCAGTAGATCCCGGAATAATTGCGATTTCCATCGTAACTGGCAGTGCTCCAGGCTCCCTCGAAAAGATTGTAGCTTAGCTTTCTGTGTTCGCCTTCAAAGCGCCGCGTCCCCCACCACAAAGGATCATTGACATAGATATTTTGATCATCAAAGCCAACCACGACGACAAAATGCGGCCCCTTGAAGCTGCTCTGGGTCAGCCCTTTGTTGCGCCAAGCGCCATAATGGACCAGACAGATCGGCGCCATCCCCTTGGACACAGCGCCTTTCAACTGGTCCATCGTCCAGGGATAAAAATAATCGAAGTCCACATCATAGGTGGCGGCTGCCCGGATCATCTGGGTCACCGAGACATACGCATTCCGGTCCGCCCCCGACCGGCGGAAAACCGTGTTGGTGGTCACATTGATCCCCAATCCATTCAGGATCATCGCCACACACGCCGGCCCGCAGTCATTCCGATACTCGCTGGCATCGTCATCATACTGGGATTTGTATGGAATTGTATTCAGCATCATACCCATAATAGAAATAGCTCCTTGCTGGGGTATGTTGCAAGATTTGTACACAAATCAAAACTGGATACCCTTTAACCAGGGATATACCAGTCATTTGATTAGTCTTTAGTTTTTTTCTGTCTACTGCCTACTACCTACAGCTCCACATACCGCTCCACCCGCTCGGCGATCAACTTCAAACTCCCCTCCCAGAAATCCTGGCTGCGCAGGTCGATATCGAAGCGAGCGGCCAGGTCGGCTGCCTGCCCCATTGCCGTGCGTGAAAGTAGATCCTTGTATTCAGCTACAAAGGAGTCTCCCCGCTCCTGGTAGATAGTGTACAGGCCGGTGCCAAACAGCAGCCCAAAGGCGTATGGATAGTTGTAGAATGCCAGCCCCGGATAATAATAGTGCGGCTTCCAGGTCCACATATATTTCTGTCGGTAAGCCGGGTCGAGGCCATCGCCGTAGGTCTCGCCCTGCGCCCACTCCATGACCTCGTTGAACTCGCCGGCTGATAGCTCAGCTTTCTTCCTGCGGTTGAAGACCTCGGTTTCGAAAAGGTAGCGGGAATAGATATCCACCACCACCTGGGAATCGCCCAGCAATGCCGTTTCCAAGATCGCCAGTTCCTCGTCCTTGTTCCCGGCCATCTTGATCGCCGCATCGGTCACGATCGTCTCGCACATGATCGACGCGGTCTCCGCCAGGGTCATCGGATTGCGCGTCTGCAAGGAAGACCGGCCCGCCTGGTAGATGCAGTGATTATGAAAGCCGTGTCCCAGTTCGTGCGCCAGGGTAAAGACCCAGTCCAGGTTGCCTTCAAAGTTGAGCATCACCCGAGACTCTTTCACCCCCGGCACACGCATACAAAATGCTCCGGCGCGCTTCCCCGGCCGCGGTCCGACATCGATCCAGTTATTCTTGAAGGCAGTGTCGGCAAAGTCAGCCAATTCTTCCGAGAACTTGGCAAAATTCTCCAGCACAAAAGCCTGGGCCTGCGGATATTCGAAAGTCCGGCTGGATTTACCCATCGGGGCGAACAGATCCCACCACGGCAACGATTCCCTGCCCAGCCGTTTGGCTTTGGCTTTGAAATACTTGCGGAAGGTCGGAAAGGAGGCTTTCATCGCCCCCAACATGGCTTCCAGTGTCTCCCGGTCGATCTTGGATTGGTCCAGGGATTTGTGAACCGCATCCTTACGCCCACGCCGCTTGAAGACCGTAGTCTGAGAGCCTTTTACCCCGTTCATGGCGGCGGCCAGAGGCACCTCCACCGATTTCCAGGCGGCCAGTTCAGCTTCATACCCGCGCCGCCGCATGGTCTCGCTCGGATTGCCCCGCAGGTTAATGATCGCTGTCATCGGTAAGCGTTTGACCTCGCCGTCCTCCATCTCCACCTCCCAGGTAAGCTGGGAGGTGATGTTCCCCTGGAGTTTATTCCAGGCAGTTGCCCCACTGAGGAAAAGCTCACCGGCCAATTCTTCCTCTGCCGGGCTCATCATATACACGCTCTGCGCAACCATGTCGGTCAGGTAGAAGGCATGGCTGGTGATCATCGGATGCTTGTCCAGGATTGCCGAGATCTGGTCCCCGATCTTGCCGATCCAGCCCATGAACCGGACCGATTCGACCTGGCCCAGGCGCACAAACACCGGCTCCAGCAACGAGAGTATCTTTTTGGCTCTCTCATTGAAAGAATCGGTACTGATGAACGAGTTCAGGTAAGCCCGAATCGTGCCGGCCAGATCCTGGGCGGCATCTGCCCGCTTGAGGAAACCGGTCAAAGCCTCAACGAGCTCTTCCTGATCCCAGAGCACTGGCTCGGCGCTGGGGTCGATCCCCTTCTCTGCCAGGTAAGCTTCCAGCCCGGCCACCTGGGCAGCCAACTCTTCTCTGGCATGCTCAAATTCTTTGGATTCCAGACCCGGATAGACATTCGTAAGGTCCCATTGTGGAAGTTGCTTTGCATCGTTCATCATTTCCTCCAGTTATGTTTTGAATGTGTTCCAATTCTATCAAGAAATCCACTCTAGATGAGATGAACACTAGCGAAAAAAAACCTATTCACAAAGTACCAAATCACTAATCACTGGTTTTTGATACAATACATTTCATGAAATCCCCCAACAGCCTGCAAGGAAAGATCTGTCTGGTCACCGGCGCCACTTCCGGCATCGGACTCGCCACCGCCTGGGAGCTTGCCCGGCTCGACGCTACTGTGGTCATCACCGGCCGTGACCAGGACCGGGGTGAAGCTGCCCTGGAGACCGTCCGACAGAAATCCGGCAGCGATGCGATCCATTTATTACTCGCGGATTTCTCATCGCTCACCCAGGTTCGCAGGCTGGCGGATGAATTCCTCTCCCGGTTCCCGGCGTTGAATGTGTTGGTCAATAATGCCGGGAGTCTTCCCCCAAAACGAGAAACCTCTGAGGACGGCTATGAGATGCAGTTCGCTGTCAACCACCTGGCCCCCTTCCTGTTGACCAACCTACTCCTTCCTCTAATCAAGACCAGCGCGCCTGCCCGGATCATTACCATCTCCTCGATGGTGCACGCCTGGGGAGATATTGATTTTCAGGACCTGCAATCCACCCGCGGCTACGATGCAAGTGGCGTCTACTCAATGACCAAACTGGCCAACGTTCTCTTCACCACCGAGCTGGCTCGTAAATTAGCCGGCAGCGCAGTGACTGCTAACAGCCTGCATCCTGGAGTGATCAACACCAAACTCTACCGCAATTACATGAGCATCAAGGGGGATGGTGAAGCTAACGACTCAACGCTTGAGGATGGCGCGGCAACATCTGTTTATCTGGCTTCATCGCCGGAGGTTGAAGGCGTCAGCGGCAAGTATTTCTCCTCCAGCCGGGAGAAAACCCCCTCTGCCACCAGCCAGGACAGCGCCACAGCCGAGCAGCTCTGGCGTATTTCCGAGCAGCTAACAGATCTCTAATTCTAGAGGTTTTTTTTATTCGCAGGTTACCGTAGGCCTTTGTTCACGCGTGTCAAACTGTGTTTCCAGCAATTCCAGCAAAGCAGCCTCATCTGTACCGGCATACCAGTGATAGACCTTTCCCAGAATTTCGGATGGGATGTCTGTTGCACAATGGTAAATCTGCATATAAAGCTCATCGCCATCAATAACATATACCAGGACCATTTCTGGTTTGACCGGAAAATCATTTAGGGGATGTGGATCAATCGTCACATTGTTGTTAAACCAGACCTTCGAATAAGTCCGCCCATTGGATGATTCAGCCACTGGCCAGTGCACCTGTCGAACTATCGAAAAATTCTTGATGTACTCAGCCAAACAATCCGTGGCCTTGTAAACCTGGGGGAATCGTCTTGCAGTCACATCCTCACGTGAGAAGATATCGTCCTCCAGCTCTGAATACCGCACCCATAACTCATCCTCTGACCAGGCCAGTATCACGTCATCACTATTCTCCATTGGTTTTTCATAAGACAATGAAGCAGTGCAATCTGGCGCATCCGGGTGACGTGTCGGTATGGCCGGATCTGGCGTCACGTTGGGATCATCCTGATCGCCCGGAGTGCTGATTGGGGCAGTCGGTGTTTCTGTCCCCAAACGGCTGATCCCCAGGCTTCTCAGAACACCCTCATAGCCCAGCACAGTGACCAAACCGGTGACAGCCACGATCAAGCCAGTTATTGCGGTAAGGATCCCGGGGAGTGTCGTCCAAAATGATTCGCCTTTTTCTGTTTTCTTCGCACTCATTTAGTTCTCCTAAATTGCCCAACCACTATTATCTGAAGCAGAAGCACTGACATCGTTCTGCCAGCTACTGGGTGTTGCTGCCGGCGATCTCGTAGATCAAGATGCCCGCCGCCACGGAGAGGTTCAGCGAAGTTGCCCGGCCGTACATCGGCAGGCGCACCACCTGATCACAGATCGCCAGCGCATCCTCGGTCAGCCCCTTTTGCTCACTCCCCAGCATCAGCACCACCGGCCGGGGATATTCCGCTTCACGGTAATCCACCGTCCCCCCGGCAGAGGAACCGACCACATTCACGTTCTGCACCTTCACCCAGGTGCTGAATTCTGCCAGGCAGGCTTGAATGACCGGCTTCCAGAACATCGCCCCCATACTCGCCCGCACCGCCGTCGGATGAAAGATATCCGTCCCGCCGTCGATCTGGATCAGGGCATCTGCTCCGGCCGCATCCAGTGTACGTAAGATCGTCCCCAGGTTGCCGGGGTCCTGCGGAGACTCGATCGCCACCGCAAACGGGCAGTTCGCTCCATCCAGGGTGCTCAGCGACCGGGTCTGCTGTTTGACGACCGCCAGGATTCCCTGCGGGTGTTCTTTGCCTGCCAAATCGGTAAAAATGTCTGAGGTGGTCTGGAATACATCCGTCCCGGAAATCTCCAGCCGTTTGATCAACTGGATCGCAAATTCACTGTTCAATTGATCCGGTGCATACAGCACAAAATCGATTTCCGCTCCAGCCTCCACCGCCTCCCCCACATGCCGGATGCCCTCGACCACAAAGACACCCTCAGAATTGCGGCGCTTACGACTCTCCAGGCTGCGGATCAATTTAAGCTTCGGGTTCTGACGCGAAGTGATCAAAGTCATGATCAATTACCTCTCAAACGGGATTATATTTCGGGCAGATGGAGCGGTTGCCTGTTTTCTTCATCCGGGGCAGGCTGTTGAATTGATGGCCATATCACCCTCACCCGGGTCCCTTTGCCGATACGTGAATCGATCTCCAGGTCTGCGCCGATGATGTTGCAGCGTTCTTCCATCCCGATCATGCCATAATGACGAATCATGGCAATCTGGTCTTCTTTGCGCATCATCTCAAAACCGCTGCCGTCATCTTCCACCACAAGATCGATCCGCCCTTCATCGATTTCACCTCTCAAACAGATCGCTCTGGCTCCGGCATGCTCGAAGGCATTCTTGCAAGCCTCCTGGATGATGCGGTAGACCTGGGTCTCTACCTCGCTGTCAAATCTCGCCAGGTTTTTGGAAACCGTAAAGTCGAATTCCATCCCGCCTCTGCCAGCAGCATTCTCCTTCATATGGTCGGAGAGATCTTCTAGTGCCATGGATAGCCCATAATTCAGCATTGGCGAGCGCAGCATATATATCGATGAGCGCAGCCGTTCGATCATCCGCTGCACGGTAGCTTCATCCACGCTCTCATCCGGGCTGCGGGCCAGTTCGCCCAACTCACCCAGCACCTGGTCATGCAGGAAGCGCGCCACCATGATCCGTTCTTCTTCCTGGCTCTTGATCAGCTCCCGCGTTAGCGCTGCCAGTTGCCGGTTGGCCTCTTCCAGTTCCTGCTGGGTACGCTTCAGGTCTGTGAGCACGTAGCCAATCGACTGGCATTCGGCCACATTATCAGATTTATCATACAGCGCCATCGTGCGCCACTGCACCCAATGGGTTGCTCCATTTGGCATCCTGAGATATGTATCATTGACCACTTCCTTGGAAAATTCCAGTTGGACAAAGAGTTCTTGCTCGATCACCCGGGTTAATTCGGGATACAGCACCCCCAACTGTTGACGCAAATCTGCTGGCGGGGTTTCCAAAAAATAGGTCTCTGATTGGCTGAAAAACTCGCAAAATGCCTGGTTTACAAAGGTAAGCGTATAGTCCGGTTTCCAGCGAAAGATCAGTTCCCGCTGATGGGAGACGATTGACCTGAACTGCTCATCACTCGCCCGGATGGTGGTCATCATCGAAGAAAGCATCCCCTTAAGCTGCGCGATCTCTGCGGTAGAGGTAAACATGCCCCGATCTTCATCCAGGTCCAGGTCAGTCCCGGAAATCCTTTGGGCAGATTCGGTCAGTCTGACAAATGGTTTGGAGAACCGGCTTGTCAGGTACAGGGAACCACCCAGCCAGACCGGCAGCGCCGCCAGAAAGATCACCCCCACCAGCCTTCTGCCCCCCATCTGGATCTGGGCGACCAGTTCAGGGGGCACATCTGCCCAGGTGGTGGCCCACAGCACGCCAGCAAAATTCGATACTGCGTAGAACATGATCGCCAGCAAGGCAAAATAGACCATCATCGAGACGATCATCAGACGGGTGCGCAGGCTCTTGATAACTAACTTTTGTTGAATTTTCTCCATCCGGGACCATTCTTTGCAGTAGTGAAGGGGCAATGATCAGCGGGATACCCTTCTATTATATACAATAACAAGCGATCCTGATTTCAAAACGAGGTGTGCACAGTAGTGTTCCACCAACCTGAGAGCTTTTGCAAGTTCTCCTCAGGTATATTTTACCCGGAAAGGAAATTAGTATGCCCGAAGAGAAACCCACTTCCCGCAGACCGGGATTCTATAAACTCCCCCTGGAAGAGCGCATTAAGCAGCTAGACCCGGAGGGCCGCCTCCCCAAAGAGGTACTTGACGATCTCACCGGCCAATCCGCCCTGACCCTCGACCAGGCCGATCACATGATCGAGAACGTCGTCGGGATCCACAGCCTGCCTCTGGGGATCGGGCTGAACTTCATCGTCAACGGCCGTGAGGTGCTCGTCCCCATGGTGGTGGAAGAGCCTTCCGTCGTGGCAGCCGCCTCCTACATGGCGAAGTTGTCCCGCATTAAGGGTGGGTTTACCGCCTCCACCACCCCGCCGGAAATGATCGGCCAGATGCAGCTGCTTGAGATTGACGATCTAGAAGCCGCCGAACAAGCGATCCTCGCCAAAAAGGATGACTTGCTGCAAGCCGCCTCCGATATTGACCCGATCCTCAAGAAACTCGGCGGGGGACCGCGTGATTTGATCGTCCGCCAGATTAGACGATTCCCCGATTGGACCCTTCCTGGTCCTTCATCTGATCTATGATGTGCGCGATGCGATGGGCGCTAACGCGGTCAATACCGCCTGCGAACGACTCTCCCCGATGATCGAAGAGATCACCGGCGGGCGCGTCCATTTGCGGATCCTATCCAACCTGGCCGACCGTCGCCTGGCAAAAGCCGAGTGCACCATCCCGGTGGAGGCTCTTGCTTTTGGCGATTTCAGCGGTGAGCAGGTCCGCGACGGGATCATCGAGGCCTGGGCTTTTGCCGCCGCAGACCCGTACCGGGCAGCCACCCACAATAAAGGTATTATGAACGGTGTGGATGCCGTGGTACTTGCCACCGGCAACGACTGGCGCGCCATCGAGGCCGGAGCGCATGCCTACGCCGTCAAGGACGGCCGCTACACCTCGCTCTCCACCTGGGGCAAAGACGCCGATGGCAACCTGATCGGCAGCCTGGAAATGCCCATGGCGGTTGGAATTGTCGGTGGGGCCACCAAGGTCCACCCCACCGCCCGCGCTGCTCTGGCTCTGATGGAAGTCTCTACCGCCTCCGAGCTGGCCGAGATCATTGTCTCGGTCGGGCTGGCCCAGAATCTGGCGGCGATCCGCGCCCTGGCCACCGAGGGCATCCAGCGCGGCCACATGGAACTCCACGCCCGCCAGGTAGCTATCGCCGCCGGCGCTGAGGGAGGCCAGATCGACCAGATCGCCAAAATGATGATCAAAGAAAAAACAGTCCGCATCGACCGGGCTGAAGAACTGCTAAAGGAAGTAAATCAATGAGTGAAACCATCCAACTGCTCAAACCGGAGCGCCCGGTAGGGATAGTCGGGTATGGCGCCTACGTGCCCCGTTACCGCCTGCCCGCCAAAGAGATCGCCCGCATCTGGACGGAAGGCCAGGGCGGCTCTGCCGGTCACAGAGAAATCCGTCCCCGGCGCGGATGAGGATGTCGCCACCATGTCCATCGAAGCAGCCCGCAATGCCCTCAAACGTGCCGGGATCCACGCCCACCAACTGCGGGCAGTGTGGGTCGGATCCGAGTCGCACCCCTACGCCGTTAAGCCCACCTCCACCATCGTCGCCGAAGCGATTGGGGCTGTTCCCCACACCCAGGCCGCCGATTGGGAGTTCGCCTGCAAAGCCGGCACCGAGGCGATGGTTGCTGCGATGGGGATGGTCGGCTCCAGGATGGCAGATTACGCCCTCGCCATCGGCATGGATACCGCCCAGGGCCGCCCCGGTGATCCCCTGGAGTACACCGCCGCGGCCGGCGGAGCAGCATTCATCATCGGCCCGGCAGAGGATTCTGTCGCCACGATCGATGCCTCCTATTCCTTTGTCACCGATACTCCGGACTTTTTCCGGCGCGCCGACCAAAAATACCCCGAGCACGGACACCGCTTCACCGGTGAGCCAGCTTATTTCAAGCACATCACCGCTGCCGGGCAGGCCATGCTGGAAGCTACCGAAACCTCCCCTGAAGATTACACTTACGCCGTCTTCCACCAACCAAACGCCAAGTTCCCGCAGACTGTCGGCAGCGCCCTTGGCTTCACCCCCGAGCAGATCAAAACCGGATTGCTCGTCCCGATGATCGGCAACACCTACTCCGGGGCCGCCATCATCGGCCTGACCGCCATTCTGGATGCCGCCAAGCCCGGAGACAAGATCCTGATGGTCTCCTATGGCTCTGGCGCCGGCTCGGATGCGATGGTGCTGACAGTCACCGAGCACATCGAGACCCGGCGGGATACAATGCCGTCTCCACGATGGCCTATGTCGAACGCCGCACCGAGATCGATTATGCCGAATATGTCCGCATGCGCGGCAAGTTGAACATTCAAGTAACGTTCGGCTAAAGCGAACTCATCAACGAAGGAAATAATTATGCACGAAGTTGTAATTGCCGGGATCGGCCAGACCGCCGTCGGAGAAAAATGGGATATCTCCCTGCGGGAACTGGCCTTCTATCGCCCTCGAAAACGCCATCAATGACGCCGGCGGGCTGCGTCCCCAAGCGCTGTATCTCGCCAATATGCTCGGACCGGCGCTCTCGCACCAGTCCCACATGGGCACCCTGGTAGCCGACTTTGCCGGCCTGCAGGGGATCGAAGCCTTCTCCGTAGAAGCTGCCGGCGCATCTGGCGGGGCTGCCCTGCGTCTGGCCTATCTGGCAGTTGCTTCCGGGGCTGTTGGACACCGCCATGGCCGTCGGCGTGGAGAAGATGAGCGACCAGACCGTCAGCAATGTCGGCGCGGCCGAAGCCACCCTCACCGACAGCGATTACGAAGCTGAACACGGCCTCACCCCCACTGCCCAGGCCGCCCTGCTGATGCGCCGCTACATCCATGAGTACAGCCCACCCGATTTCGCCTTCGGCGGATTCCCGCTGCTGGCCCATAAGAACGGCGCAAGCCAACCCGAACGCCATGTTCCAGAAGGCGATCAAGCCGGAACTTTACCAGCGGGTTGGGATGGTCTCCGAGCCGCTGAATATGTTCGATGTGTCCCCCGCAGCAGACGGAGCCGCCGCCGTGATCCTCACCCGCCCGGAGCTGCTTCCCAACAGTTCTCCCACCCCCTAGTGCAGATCACCGGTTCCAGCGTTGTGGTCGATACCCTCGCCCTCCACGACCGGCCCGATCCGCTGATCTTCAACGCTGCCCGGCTTTCCGCCGCACGTGCTTTGGAGATGGCCGGCAAGACCAACGCCGATATCGATCTCTTTGAGCTGTTCGATGCCTATTCGATCTACGCCACCCTGACCCTGGAAGCGACCGGATTCGCCAAACCCGGCACCGGCTGGCAGCTCACCAATGACGGCACTCTGGAACTGGATGGGAAACTCCCGATCCTCACCTTTGGCGGCTGCAAAGCCCGCGGTAACCCCGGCGGGGCTACCGGGTTATATCAGGCGGTAGAAGCGGCCATGCAGCTGCGCGGCGATGCGGGCACTAACCAGGTCGAGAACGCCCAAACCGCCCTGATCCAGGCTCTGGGAGGACCAGCCTCCACTGCCGCCAGCCATGTTCTGGAAAGAAATCAACTCATAAATCACGTCCGTAGAGATGGTTTTGAGTACTCTAAGAGGCTAAATTATCACTACAGAATTTGAATTCCTGATAGGTTTTGATAGCACAAACAAACTACACTTATGCGGACGGAAAAGGATTTCTGTCTAATTAGGAGAAATTATATGGATATTCCGAGACACTGGAGACTGCAAAAACAGCGCTACGGCCTGGTCGGTGAAGTATGTGAACACTGCGATGCCAAGGTATTCCCCCCACGGGATATTTGCCCCGAATGCGGACGAAGAAGCCAAAACCCTTTATGCGTTCAGCGGGCATGGTGAGGTGTACTCCTACACCACCGTTTTCGACGCCCCCGCCGGCTTTGAGGAGACCGCTCCCTACACCGTGGCAATGATCAAACTGGACGAAGGTCCCCTGGTGACCGCCCAGCTCACCGATCTGGAGAACCGCCAGGTCGAGATCGGCATGCCCGTAGAGATGGTCACCCGCAAGCTGCGCAACGCCACCGACGAACGCGGATTGCTGGTCTACGGCTACAAGTTCCGCCCGGTAATGAATTAAACCTACCCCCCAAAAACCAACAGCCCCCGGAAATCCGGGGGCTGTTTTTTATTCAAAAGAATCATTTCTCTACTTCATTACGGCACATAATACTGAACGGTTAGAATAGGCCTGAAGTTGGCTGTTACCGCATCACCACTCCAGAAATTCAACAGATCTGCATCCATATCATCATTATCAAAGGTTTGGAATCGCAATCGGAACTGGGTGATCCCATCTTTATTGATGTACTGGTAAGCACTTCCTTTCAATATGCACATGTACCAATCCACGCCCGTTTGGAAGATCGTGCATGCCACAGCCATATCCTGTGTGGCCTGGAAATCAGTAATTTGCAGGTTCTGAGTTGTACCAAAAAAGGGCTCTTTGATATCCACAACCAGATACTGATGTGTGTCATATGGATTGGTACCGGTAACCGATTCGGGTCTGAGCCTGATGGTAACTTTCATGATTACAGCATTCGTCGGGATCGCAGAGGTATTAAAGTGGAGGATACTCTTTACCTGCTGGTCAAGCCCTGTGTCACCGACAGATAAGGTCGTAGATAATCGGTCTATCATTCCACCTGTGTTGCTGAATTCGCTCTGTTCAGTGATGTCGCCGTCATATCCCATGGCCGAACGGACATAGAGATTGGAAGATATTGAAGCACAATCTTCTCCCCCATCTGTGATTGTCCAGCTATCAGAGCTTTGCAAATTCGCCCAGGCTGTCTCCCCGGCGCAGTAAGTGCTGCTTCCGCCGTCAAAGGTCACATTGCTTTGCAGGGTTTGCGCATCCCAGCCGTTGAGGAGATCATCATAATTGGCTGTGGAAAGCCCTGCCCCGGAAAACATGCTGTCCATCATGGTGACGTTACTCACATCCCAGCCGCCGATATTTTGATCGAAGGAAGTTGCGTTGGCGAACATTGAGCGCATATCTTCTACGCTGCCGGTATCCCAACCGCCAATATCCTGATTGAAATTAGTACCACCGCTAAACATATTGGTCATATTGGCCACACTGCTTGTGTCCCAACTGCTGATATCCTGGTTGAAACTGGCAGCGCTGAAAAACATATAACTCATGTCAGTAACCTGACCGGTCTCCCAGACTCCAATCGGCTGATTGAAAGTAGGCGCGTTCATGAACATATAACCCATGAACTGCACATTACTGGTATCCCAGCTATCAATGTCCCCGTTGAAAACTGTTGCCCCCTGGAACATGTATGCCATGATTGTTACACTGGAGGTATCCCAGTTATCCAGAAATTGGTTGAAGGAACTAGCGTTGTAGAATACACCAAACATATTGGTCACATTACTGGTATCCCAATTTCCAATGTTTCCGTTGAAGCTGCTGGCATCGCTGAACATCCGCTGCATAGTCAATACATTGGAAAGGTCCGGCGAATCAGTAGCAACATGAGTCATATTGGCGCAGCCATAGAAGGCATTTTGCATCGAGGTCCATTTTCCAGTCCCCCACTGGTCGATTGAAACCAGCTTGAGTTTGTCGAATGCATTGTTGAAGTAAGATACGTGGAAACCCGGTGCCGTCACCAACATTATCCTTGATGCGGATCGTATAAGTACCAGGCAAAGTATAGTTACAGATGAAGCTGCCGGTTGCTCCGGTGACCTCATCAACCCCGTCATCATCACAATCCACATTGTAGTTATAAGTTGCGATTGCCGAGGTCGGGATACCGAACTGGGTATCTGTTGATGGTCCCGAGTTATCTGTTTTGACTGTGATGACAAAGGGATCGTATTCAGAGCAGTCTTTGCCACCATCCGTAATTGTCCAGCTATTGGGAACCGCAGCCAAATCGGTACGTGCTGTCTCACCCTTACAATAGTTGCTGTTTCCGCCAGAAAAACTCACTGCCGTTTGCAAGGTCTGCGCATTCCAGCCGATCAACAAAGCATCATAATTGGCTGTGGAAAGTGTTACCCCAGTGAACATGTCGGAAGCATCCGAAAGTGCAGAAACATTCCAACTGCCCAGGTTCTGATTGAACTCGTTGGCAAATTGGAACATCTTGTTCATATCTGTGACTGAGCCGGTATCCCACCCGCTGATGTCCTGGTTGAAAGATCCAGCACTGTAAAACATATTGTTCATATCAGTAACAAGGCTGGTATCCCAACTGCCAATATCCTGATTGAAGGCGTCAGCATCATTAAACATCATATCCATCTTGGTCGCATTTGAAGTATTCCAACCCCCAATATCCTGATTAAATACTTGTAGCATTAAGGAATGTCCAGGAAAAATCTGTTACGAGAGATGTGTCCCAGGTACTGATATCCTGATTGAAATCATAGGCGTTTCTGAACATGAAGCGCATCGTGGTGACCATGCTAGTGTCCCAGTTTCCTATCGGCTGGTTAAAAGTCGTAAGCGTTGTAGAAAGTTGAGTCCATGCTCGTTACTGACGAGGTATCCCAGCTATTGAGATTCTGGTTGAATGCAGTTGCATTATTGAACAGATAGCGGAAATTCGTCACACTGCCAGTATCCCAGCCGCTTATGTCCTGATTGAAGACAGTGGCATCTCTGAACATATAAGACATATCGGTCACCATGCTTGTATTCCAACTGCCAATATCCTGGTTAAATGCACTCGCCCCGAAGAACATATAGCCCATATTGGTGATTGTGCTGGTATTCCAGGCACCGATGTCACCGTTAAAACTGGATGCCAGTCTGAACATCTGCACAAAATTGGTTACACTGGAGAGATCAGGCGCATCGGTGGCAGCATAGGTCATATTCGAGCAGCCGAAAAAAGCATTCTCCATCGAGGTCCACTTTCCAGTCCCCCACTGGTCAATAGATGTCAATTTTTCCTTGTCTCCGTCGTTATTGAAATAAATACGTGGGAAGCCGGTGCCATCGCCAACATTGTCCGAGATGCGGATGGTGTAGATGCCGGCAGATGGGTAATTACAGGTGTAGGCCCCAATCGCGCCGGTAATCTCGTTGTTTCCATCGTTATCACAGTCAACATTATAATTATACGTCTCGCTGGAAAAAGTTTGAATCGAGAACTGGGTGTTGGTTGTAGTGCCAGTGTAACTAGTATCGACGGTGATAATGAAATCATCCCCACCAGCAGCCTCAACCCTATTAGGTCTGAACCAGCAGAGCAAAACCGATCACGAACAGGACCCCAAAATACAATGACTTACGTAAAATTGATGCTAACATTTTAATTTCCTCCAGAAATTTTGTTTTGTTAATCACACCCAGGCCCCAACCTCTTGGCTAAATACATCCACGATCTCCCTGGAATTATCTATTTGGATAAATACGGTAAATATTATATAAATTTATCCTAAAAAAATCAAGGTTGTTTACTATTAGGAAACCTAATTCACGCCTGCAATTTTGAAAGAAATTATCATAGAATCTCCGACAGTTAGTTGATAGTAATTGCAATTGATGAGTGCAGACCGAGTTGCTGGTGTAACATTGTTTCTGTAATTTGAAAAAAGTGATAGGTCAGGTATCCTTTTAGTTGACAAAGACTGAAAGGAGAAAACCATGACCTATCAACCAAATTGTACATTACCAGAAGAAATATTGGAACAGATTGCTGCAGAAGGACTGGAAGCTTTGCCAGAACTGATCCGGGTGCTGATCAACGAAGCGATGCGCTTGGAGCGGGAGCAACACCTGGGAGCGAGGCATTATGAACGATCTCCAGAACGACAGGGGTATGCCAATGGCTACAAACCCAAGACGGTCAAGACAAGGGTAGGCGAGATCCAGTTTGCATGTGCCACAGGTACGCCAGGGCAACTTCTATCCGGATGCGTTGGAGAAAGGGTTGCGCAGCGAAAGAGCGCTGACTCTGGCTCTGGCCGAGATGTATGTGCAGGGTGTCTCCACAAGGCGAGTAGCGGCGATCACTGAGCAGTTATGCGGCACAGCGGTGAGCAGTATGCAGGTCAGCCGAGCCGCAGAGAAACTGGATGAGGTGCTGGAGGCCTGGCGCAATCGTCCCTTGGGTGAGATCGTGTACCTGTATCTGGATGCTCGCTATGAAAAGGTGCGGATGGATGGCCAGATCCGGGATGCAGCCATCCTGATCGCCTCAGGCGTGGGACGAGACGGGAAACGGCGCATCCTGGGTGTTTCGGTCTCGCTGAGTGAAGCAGAGCAACACTGGCGGTTGTTCCTGGAAGATCTGATCGAGTCGTGGACTGCAAGGCGTGCAGATTGATCATCAGCGATGATCACCCGGCTTGCGCAAGGCCCGCCAGGCACTCTTCACCGGGATGCCCTGGCAGCGTTGCCAGTTCCATCTGCAGCAGAACGCCAGCCAATATGTTCCTCGCAAGCGGATGCGGGCTGAAGTGGCGGCAGATATCCGGGCGATCTTCAATGCCCCTGACCGGGACAGGCGGAGCAATACTTGAAGCAGATCGTCGTCCAAGTATGCCGATGTGCTTCTGATCTGGCAGATTGGATGGAGGCGGCTATTCCGGAGGGATTGACCGTGTTTGACTTTCCGGAGAGCCCACCGGAGGCGGATCCGGACCAGCAACATGCTGGAGCGGGTCAGCCAGGAGATCAAACGCCGCACTCGGGTTGTTCGGATTTTCCCCAACCAGGCATCTTGCTTGCGGCTGGTGAGTGCGATCTTGATGGAAATCAGTGAAGATTGGGAAACTGGCAAAATCTATTTGAATGTCGGTTCAGACTAAAAGGACCTGATGAATTTACAGAAAAAGGGTTGCACAATCACCGAGTTGGTGCCCTAAAGAATCTGCAAGTCCTCGGGTGTATAGAGCCGAAGTAGAACCTATTGTTCGCTATCCACCCGAGCTTTTATTCTCCAGATAGAACTCTGATATTGACGGTACATAGATCTCCACCGTGCCATCCCTATCTATGTCACCAGCCCACAATACCCGAGAGACAGCCATCCTACCCATCTTCCCAAGCCCCAATCTTCAGGGTTTTCAGGCCAGGACAGGATCATCTCCCAATAAAAACCAGCCCCCGGAAATCCGGGGGCTGGTTTTATTTTGTTAGCTCAGGACAATCCTGGGCTTTTGCATAGTTATGGAACGTAAAACTCAACCATCATGATTGGCCGGAAATTTGCGGTTAACACATCTCCGCTATAGTAGTTCACCAGATCTGCACTCATATCATCATTATCAGACGTCTGGAACCGCATGCGGAACTGGGTAATCCCATCTCTATTGATATACTGGTAGGCAGTTCCTTTCACAATACACATGTGCCAGTCTACGCCTGTTTGGAACATCGTGCAGGCGACCGGCATATCCTCTACGGCCTGGAAGTCATCCGTTTGCAGGTTTTGTGAAGCACCAAAGAAGGGTCCCTTGATATCAACAACCAGGTACCCATGGGTATCATACGGGTTGTCTCCAGTAATCGATTCGGGTTTGAGACGCATGGTCACCCTGGTGATCACCGCATTGTCGGGGATAGCGGATGTATTGAAATGCAGGATGCTCTTCACCTGCTGGTCAAGATCTGTATCACCAACTGAGAGGGTTGTAGACATACGGTCAAACGATCCTCCGGTGTTGCTGAATTCGCTCAGTTCAGTGATGTCGCCATCATATCCCAGGGCTGAGCGGACATTGAGTTCATCAAATGCGAGACTAAGTGCCCAGAGAGCTTCGGCGGTTACTTCATTATTTTCACCAGATCCTACGTTTCCCTCCCAGCCGCCTGTTCCTAATTGCACGGATCTCATGTAGGCCGCAGCCCTTTTGATCTGAGGGGTATAAGTGGCTCTATCAAGCTCCTGCAATGCTAATAAAGCATACGCCGTCTCCTGAATGGCTTCATCAGTGCCAACGGTGGTGGCTGTCGCGGTCCAGGTGAAACCCCCGTTGCTGAGCTGATAGCCGACAAGGATCGCAGCCAGATCAGCCAGATTGGATGCAGCAGCATGTTCTCCTGCTGTCGGGTCGAAATCTTCACCGACAAAGGCCAGCCCATAAACCGCACCGGCCAGACCAATTACATCATAGTATTCAGATCCATCGCCATTCAGTTCATCAATTTCTGCCTTGACCCCGGCGATCCATTCGGCTGTTGATGCACCTGACATAGATGCTCCAACAAGACCCATCCCGATATCCCAGGCTGCCAGATTGGCTTGCGTGCCTGAGCGGTTTGTTCGGATAAGATTAACATATCCAGCAGTGTCGTAGAGGGTACCGGCACCATTGCGATCATAAGTACCTGCAGCCAGAGGACCATAGAAATTGGTGGTGACATGCTCGACAAAGATTGTCACACCAAAAATCTCATCCAGCTTTGCAGCCAGGTATCCATCTGATGGAGAGAAATTGTTTGTTTTATTCAGCAGGTAGCCCCCGACCTTTACCAAGGCAGAAAGGTGAGTGTTATCAAGTGACTGCTGATAGACGCGCCCCAATCCCATACCAATAGGTCCAAGTATGTTCCCGTAGGTTGGAGGACTGAGGAGAGGCCAACCCCAGCTGCCATCCGTGTATTGCATGGCGACCAAGCGGTCCGCACCATTCTGAAGGACACCTGGCAGAACCACTCCCTCAAGAGTCATCGAAGATAATTCAGGGGCAAATTCAGAGATTACTGCACCCGATGTCGTTTCAGACGCAAAAATGGGGGTTACCGGACTAGGTGGACGCCCTTCTTCCCCCAATACTGTTCCGATAGGCATCAATGCTACAAGCAATACCATACTGATAAGAAATAGCTTTAAACGTCGAGTGTACTTCATAATTACCTCCTGGTTATTTGAATATGGTTTGGATATGGTTATTTTTAGTCTGTCCCCCAATATGCTCTCAAGAGCATTTGATAAGTAAAAAGTTTCCACCTGATTATGTGATAAGTATAACATATGCCTTCCAAAAAACAAATTAGAATAGGCGGAAAAACTCTTTACAGAATGGTCAGGTGTTCCGATTTTGTGAAATTTGTCGGCAAGCGCACTTTCCCCGTCCCCAAAACTCGATAAAGATCAATTTTATGCCATAAACTACCATGCCAATGAGCACCAGGGCAACTGCTCCCGGGTATTCCAGGAGCAGCTGCTTACTCTTACTAGTTAAGGCACGTAATACTGCACCGTCAGGATTGGCCGGTAATTCGCGGTGACCGCGTTCCCGCTCCAGAAGTTCAACAGATCTGCGCTCATATCATCATCATCAAATAACTGGAACCGCAGCCGGAACTGGGTAATCCCAGCTTTATTGATGTATTGGTAAGCGCCCCCCTTCACAACACACATATGCCAGGAGACCCCGGTTGGGAACATCGTGCAGGCCACAGCCATATCTTGCGAGGCCTGGAAATCTGTAATCTGCAGGTTTTGGGTCGTGCCAAAGAAAGGTTCTTTGATATCCACCACCAGATACCCATGGGTATCATACGGGTTGTCTCCAGTGAACGATTCAGGCCTGAGCCGCAGGGTCACCCTGATGACCACCGCATTATCGGGGATCGCAGATGTATTGAAATGCAGGATACTCTTTACCTGCTGGTCAAGATCAGTGTCACCAACAGACAGTGTCACAGACATGCGGTCTATCGTTCCACCTGTGTTGCTGAATTCGCTCAGTTCAGTGATGTCGCCATCATATCCTAGAGCCGAACGGACATAAAGCGAACTGCATCCATTCCCTCCATCCGTGATCGTCCAGCCATCTGAGTTTTGCATATTCGATCTGGCGGCCTGAGCGGCACAGTAAGTGCTGATACCGCCACTGAAAGTCACATTGCTCTGCAAAACTTGGGCATTCCAGCCGTTCAGCAAGGCATCGTAGTTATAAGTTGAGAGCTGTACCCCATTAAACATCTCCCCTGCATTCGTCAATGACGAAACATTCCAGGCGCTGAGATCCTGGTTGAAAGCATATGCTCCATAAAACATTCCGTACATAGTGGTCGCATCACTAGTATCCCAACTGCCGATATCCTGGTTGAATGATACAGCATGAGCAAATAGATAGGTCATATTAGAGAGCGAACTCGTAACCCAGCTTCCGATATCCTGATTGAAATTATCTGCGCTGTAGAACATGTACGTCATGTCCTCTACGTTGCTTACATCCCATCCGCCAATATCGCCATTGAAGGAATCTGCCTCGTAGAACATACCCCACATACTCGTAACATTAGTTAGGTCGGGGGCATCGGTAGCGCTCATGGTCATATTGGAACAACCATCGAAAGCATCGCCCATCGAGGTCCATTTACCGGACCCCCACTGCTCGATATCGATCAGCTTCAATTTGTCCCCGCTATTGTTGAAATAGATCCTGGGAAAACCAGTACTATCGCCGGCATTATCCTGAATGCGGATGGTGTATGTCCCCGCCCCTCCCAGTGTGCTGTAATCGCATGTATAATTCCCAGATTGAGCGGAGGCTTCAAACAGGCCATCGTTGTTGCAGTCCACATTGTAGTTATACACGCCACCAGTTGTCGGGATCAGGAACT
Organism: uncultured Chloroflexia bacterium; assembly: GCA_963722735.1. Lineage (GTDB taxonomy): Bacteria > Chloroflexota > Anaerolineae > Anaerolineales > UBA11579 > UBA11579. The sequence continues at coordinate 68,285 of CAVROH010000022.1, read as the reverse complement.
GAGTATTTGGATGTGCCGCCCGTATTGTCAGTTTTCACAGTGATCACAAAATCATCTGTGGGCAGATTGGTATCAACAAGGTCTGCGATCCCGTCACAATCACTGTCCGGCGAGTTACAGCGCTGCAGGAGCGGCAGTTCCGCCAAATCGGTTATGACTAGGGCTTGATGGTCGTGCAAGTAGGGAAGTTTGCCCGCCCGGGTAGATTGAAGAGCCGCAGAGTCCAGGTAGCCATCGGCAGTCGGGTTGTTGTAACTGCCCCAATTCCCCGGGCTGCTAGTGTGGTAACCTTCACCATCATAATCATTGGTATTCAGATCGTAGATATCAGCATATTGATATACACTGAAACTGCCGGTAAACAGAAGTGCGAAATTCGGTTCACCCGTTACGGTCACATCAATCCCGATCGCTTCCATATTCTCTTCAAAGATACTGGCAATCGTTGTGCGCTCTGCCGGCGTATTCCGGTAGACATAATCCAGGTGCAGCGGATTACCGCCTTTATCTCGGATGCCATCAGCGTTTGTATCCACCCAACCAGCCGCAGTGAGGAGACTCGCTGCCATAGTCGGATTGTATGCATACTGCGGGACACCATCTAAAGTATATGCCCAGGACCGTGAGATCATAATGGAATGGTTGACAGGTGAATATGGCCAGGTCTCTGCGATCATCCGCTCTCGGTCTGTACCATATGCAATCGCCTGCCGGACAGCCAGCTCGGCAACGATTGAGTCTGAGAAGTTAAATAGAAGGTGTTCTGGAATGTTAACCGGTGTGTCCAGAACGAAGTCGACACCCGTCAACATCGTGCTTACCAGCACGGATACATTTGTGGCATTCTCGTAGTCTGAGGATGAATAGTAAGTCCGATGATATCCCCCTCCGTCAGCGTATATCCGATAGTTACCCACTGCGAGATCACAACTATACACACCGCTCCCATCAGCAGTAGCTGTATACAATTCAGCATCCGTCGAATAATCCCGAAAACTTATGGAAGCCCCACTTAATGGAGTTGTTCCGTCTGCTTCATACACAGTGCCAGAAATCGTTGTCCCGGTGGTGCATGCAGTTGGATCTGCGGCAGGTTTAACATCTATAGAGTACTCATTGTCCCCCAGCAAGATCGTCTCGACCGCTGCATAACTGGTCGTGCTGCCAGAAACCATTATTAAAAAAACGACAAAAGACACAAATACATACAATTTAGTTTTGAATTGTGAAGACATCGACTTTTCTCCTCTTGTTAGTTACCAATTTTATGGTACAGCAATTGATCTTCAAATGCAACAATCACGTCAAGACTGCCTTGATATTGAAGTAAATTTCTCACCTCAGATCGCACCTCATATACAACGCACAGCCCCGCCAGGTTTGGCGGGGCTGTTTATTCAATCATTAATCCGTCACGGCACGTAGTACTGGACTAGAAGGATTGGCCGGTAATTGGCAGTGACAGCGTTTCCGCTCCAGAAGTTCAGTAGATCTGCAATCATGTCATCATTGTCAAATGTCTGGAATCGCAATCGGAACTGGGTGATCCCATCTCGATTGACGTATTGGTAAGCGCTCCCTTTCAATACGCACATGTACCAATCCACGCCCGTTTGGAAGATCGTGCAGGCGACAGCCATATCCTGCGAGGCCTGGAAATCAGTAATTTGCAGGTTCTGGCTGGTGCCAAAATAAGGCTCTTTGATATCCACAACCAGGTACCGGTGTGTGTCATATGGATTGGTTCCGGTCACTGAGTTAGGTCTCAGCCGCAAGGTGACCTTGGTGATCACCGCACTCGTCGGGATTGCGGAGGTATTGAAGTGCAGGATACTTTTCACCTGCTGATCAAGCGCTGTGTCACCTACCGACAGGGTCACAGACATGCGATCGATCGTTCCACCTGTATTGCTGAATTCGCTCAGTTCAGTGATGTCGCCATCATATCCCAGGGCAGAGCGGACATAAAGATTGGTAGATATGGAAGCACAATCCTTGCCACCATCGGTGATCGTCCAGCCATCCGAGCTTTCCATATTTTCCCTGGACGTCTCACCGGTGCAGTAGGTGCTGTTCCCGCCATCGAAGACCACAGTGCTTTGAAGGGTTTGGGAATTCCAGCCGTTCAGCAGGGAATCATAATTCGCTGTCGACAGTTGGGCATTGGAGAACATCTCCGGGGCATCCATCAACGAGGAGACATCCCACCCACCAAGGTCCTGGTCAAAGGCTGTGGCGGTATTGAACATCTGGTTCATCCACTCAACTTTACTGGTATCCCAACTACTTATGTCCTGGTTAAAAGAGGTCGCATTGCTGAACATAAACATCATATTTGTGACATTGCTGGTATCCCAGGTACTGATATCCTGATTGAAGGACGGGGCATATTGGAATAATCCACTCATCGCAGTGACGTTGCTGGTATCCCAGTTGCTGATATCTTGATTGAAGGAATTAGCAAACCTGAACATCATGCTCATGTCAGTAATATTGCTGGTATCCCAATCTCCAATGTCTCCATTGAAAGCGCCTGAGTCCCTGAACATATTGCTCAGATCAGTTACTCCAGATAAATCAGGCACATCGGAGGCAGACATGGTTAGGTTTGAACAGCCATAAAAAGCTGAGTCCATAGATGTCCATTTTAAACTTCCCCATTGGACAATGGAAAGAATTTTGTGTCTGTCTATAGCATTATTAAAATAGATCCTCGGAAATCCTGTCAGACCTCCCGCATTGTCCTCAATTCGGATTGTATAGGAGCCGGGATGGGTGTAGTTGCAAACATAGTCACCAGACTGGGCAGTGGCATCATTGACACCATTATTCGTGCAGTCCACGTTGTAATTGTATCCGGCTCCCGTTGTGGGGATGGTGAATTGAGTATCCGATGAAAGCCCAGTATTGTTGGTCTGGACCGTGATAACGAAATGGTGGTCAGAACAATCTTTTCCATTATCCGTGATCGACCAGCTGTCACTGGCAATCATGTTTAATTTGGCATTCTTTCCGAGACAATATCTGCTATTTCCACCGTGGAAATGCACGCTGGGTTGCAACGTCTGGGCATCCCAGCTGATCAGGAGTGCGTCATAATTCTCAATTGACAGTTGTGCCCCATAGAACATGCTGGTAGCATCGAGCAATGCGCTGACATCCCACCCACCGATATCCTGGTCAAAGGCAGTAGCATTCTGGAACATCCAACCCATATCGGATACATTGGAGGTATTCCAGCTGGAAATATCCTGATTAAAAGATGTGGCATTTGTAAACATGGCATTCATATTGGTGACATTACTGGTGTCCCAACCACTGATGTCCTGGTTGAAACTGGAAGCACTCTCAAACATGAAGTTCATATTGGTTACTTTGCTTGTGTCCCAGCTGCTGATGTCCTGGTTGAACGATGATGCACCGTTAAACATATAAAACATTGTTGTGACATTGCCTGTATCCCAACTGCCGATATTCTGGTTGAAGGCTGATGCACCAGAGAACAAACCGCTCATAGTTGTCGCGGCACTTGTATCCCATTCTCCAATATCTTGATCAAAGTTGGAAGCATTTTGAAATACAATACTCATCTCTGTCACGCTACTTGTATCCCATTCGCCAATGTCCTGATTGAAGGCCGTCGCGCCATTGAACATTCCGGTCAAATCACTGACACTGCTGATATCCCACAGGCTGATGTCTTGATTGAACGCTGTGGCATTTTTAAACGACCAGGACATCGCGAGAACGTTGCTCGTGTCCCATGCTCCAATGGGTTGATTGAAATTACTTGCATCGCCAAATATGTATGTCATGCTGGTAACATTGCTGGTATCCCACTTGTGGATATCTTGATTGAAAGAAGAGGCATTATAAAACAACATATACATGCTGGTAACATTGCTGGTATCCCATTCCCCGATGGGCTGGTCAAAGGAGGCGGCGTCACGGAACATCCCAGCTATAGTGGTAACGTTACCCGTTTTCCACTTGCTGATATCCTGGTTAAAGGAACTTGCACCCTGGAACATAAAATACATCGAGGTTACATTGCTCGTATCCCAAGCGCTGATATCCCCATTAAAAGATGATGCCCCGTTGAACATATATGTCATGTTTGTGACTAAAGCCAGATCTGGGTTATCCGTTGCGGGCATGGTCATGTTTGAACAGCCATAAAAGGCAGAATTCATCGATGACCATTTCCCGCCACCCCATTGATCTATTGAGATTATTTTTTCTTTATCCCCACTGTTATTAAAATAAATATGAGGGAATCCAGTGCCTGAGCCGGTGTCGTCGTAGATGCTGATCGTATATTCGCCAGCTAGAGAATAATTACAGGTGTAATCCCCTGCCTGCCCAGTGGCCTCAAACACACTATCGCTGTTACAGTCTACACTATAATTGTAAGTTGGGCCTGGGGCAGTCGGAATGGTGAACTGTGTGGTGGATGAAGTGCCTGGATTATCCGTCTGGACAGTGATGATAAATGGGATTGGCGCTGCAGAGACAGGGGGTGGACTCATGAAAATTGCCAGGAATACGGCTGTAACAAGCAAAACTAGCTTAATTTTCTTGGACTTTGATCGGTTCATTTCTCTCCTCTTTTCTCAACTTGAAACTCACATAGATCTATCAAGAATTGTTTGGAGGGAGACACATTCTCCCGCCAGTTATCAGACATACCATCGATCAGATAATCATCTGCACCTGAGAAATTCAAGGCTGGCTTCACAGATGCACCAACTACATTGATTTTTAATTACTATTTTTTTTTGGGGGGGGTGAGGGCAGCGATGAAGGGTTTGTCTTCCTACCCTTTTTTCATTATACAGTGTTTCAACACTTCCACAATAGGAAAAAAGCCGGATACAAAGGTATCCGGCTTTTTATAATCATTGGCATTGAGCCAAAGTTTTCCTGGTCTAGGGCACGTAATACTGGACTAGAAGGATTGGCCGGTAATTGGCGGTGACAGCGTTCCCGCTCCAGAAGTTCAGCAGATCTGCGTCCATATCATCATTGTCGAAGGTCTGGAAGCGCAATCGGAGCTGGGTGATCCCATCTTTATTGATGTATTGGTAGGCGCTTCCTTTCACTACGCACATGTACCAGGATACAGACGCTTTAAGATTCGTGCAGGCAACAGCCATATCCTGCGGGGCCTGGAAATCTGTAATCTGCAGGTTTTGGGTCGTGCCAAAGAAGGGTTCTTTGATATCCACCACCAGGTACTGATGGGTGTCATAAGGATTGGTTCCGGTAAACGATTCAGGTCTCAGCCGCAAGGTAACCCTGGTAATGACCGCACTTGTGGGGATTGCGGAAGTATTGAAGTGCAAGATGCTCTTCACCTGCTGATCAAGGGCTGTATCCCCAACCGACAGGGTCGTAGACAATCGGTCTGCCATTCCTCCGGAGTTGCTGAATTCGCTCAGTTCAGTGATGTTGCCATCATAACCCAGGGCGGAGCGGACATAGAGACTATTGGTCGGACACTCACTGGTTCCCTCATAATCGCTATCCCGGTTTTCCAATCCTGGTAGCTTTTCACCGGCGGTTCACATAGAAGTGTATCGGTAAATTTAAAGGTATCAAGTAGAGTCAGGTTCGTGAATACCAGCGGGATCCTGCCACTCAATTGGTTGTCATATAGGCGCAAGGCTGCCAAGGCACTCAGATCCCCAAGCTCTGCCGGGATACCCCCGGTCAACTGATTGGAGCTTAGGCTCAAGGACCGCAATCCGCTCAGATCCCCAAGCTCTGCCGGGATACCCCCGGTCAACTGATTGTAGCTCAGGTTCAAATCTAATAAAGCACTGAGGTCCGCCAACGCTTCCGGGATTCCCCCGGTCAATTCGGTATGATGTAAGTCAAGGGTCTTTAGAGCGCTAAGGTCGCCTAATTCTGCGGGAATGCCCCCGCCCAATGGGTTGAAGGACAGATACAGGTACTGCAAGGCACTCAGATCTCCGAGGGCTGTCGGGATACCACCAGTCAATAGGTTATTTTCCAGAGATAGAGTTTTTAGGGCACTCAAGTCCCCCAACTCTGCGGGGATGCCTCCGGCTAACTGGTTTATGCGCAAATTTAAATTCTCCAAAGCACTGAGGTCCCCCAGCTCTGATGGGATACTTCCGTTCAACTGATTACGATCCAGCCTCAAATACTCCAATCCGCTCAGATCTCCCAGCGCTGCCGGGATACTGCCCACCAGGTTATTATCGTATAAATAAATCTCCTTAACATTCCTAGAAGAACCAACACTGCAGGTGATGCCATACCAGTCACAGGGGCTGGTGCCAACAACCACCCAGTTGGTTTTGGTCGTCCAACCTGTGGGGCCACCGGTGTTGAAGTACAAAGCCTGCAGGGCATCACATTCATCCACCGGGATAGCACTTTGATGCATATTGCATAAATAAAGGGGGGCAGCTTGTGCAGGCCAGGCATAGATCGCCACACTGGCCAGCAAGCAGACAAACAAAAATCCTATTAATAGCTTTTTGCGTTTCAATACAAACCTCCACAACCTTGGGGCATGCAGCTCTGGGAGGATGTTTGGTCAGAGATGAGAAAACGGTCTTTGGCAGTGTGGCTTTATGCCCTTGAATGCACATCTTCATTATATAGGATAAAATACTGAATTCAATAGCAAAACGCCAGGAGTGATTGAAAACTCCTGGCGTGAGTAGGGTGCTTTAATTAGGAATGGTAGTCTTTACGGCACATAATACTGCACCATCAGGATCGGCCGGTAATTGGCGGTGACGGCATCCCCGCTCCAGAAGTTCAGCAAATCTGCACTCATATCATCATCATCAAATAACTGGTACCGCAACCGGAACTGGGTGATCCCGGTCTTATTGACATACTGGTAGGCACCTCCTTTCACTACACACATATGCCAGGAGACCCCGGTTGGGAACATCGTGCAGGCCACAGCCATATCCTGCGGTGACTGGAAGTCATCCGTTTGCAAATTCTGTGAAGCGCCAAAGAACGGTTGTTTGACATCCACCACCAGGTAGCCATGGGTATCATACGGGTTGTCTCCAGTGAACGATTCAGGCCTGAGCCGCAGGGTCACCCTGATGATCTCCGCATTATCGGGGATGGTTGAGGTATTGAAGTGCAGGATGCTCTTCACCTGCTGATCGAGATCGGTATCACCCACCGATAAGGTTGTAGACAACCGGTCTACCGTCCCGCCGGTATTGCTGAATTCGCTCTGCTCGGTGATATCGCCATCATAGCCCAGGGCGGAACGGACATACAGCTTGGTGGAGATGGACAGCGCAGTCCTCACCTCCATCGGTGATCGTCCAGCCATCCGTATTGTTTCATGCTCAATCTGGCTGCTTCTCCAGCGCAGTAGGTACTGTTACCGCCATCGAAGGTCACACCGCTTTGCAGGGTTTGGGCATTCCAGCCGTTCAGCAGAAAATCATAGTTGGAAGTGGAAAGCTGTATCCCAGCAAACATGCTGTCCATCTGTGTCACAGCGCTCACATCCCAACTCCCAATATCCTGATCGAAGGCGGCCGCATCGGCGAACATAGAACGCATATCCGCCACATTGCCTGTGTTCCAGCCGCTGATATCCTGGTTGAAGGCTGTGGCACCATCAGAACATATTCCGCATATTCTGGACACTTGGCGGTATCCCAGCTGCTGATATCCTGGTTGAACGAGGTCGCCTCATCGAACATACCCCTCAAATACATGACCTCACCGGTATCCCAACTGCTGAGATCCTGGTTAAAAGAAGCGCATGTTCAAACATCCCATCCATGTTTGTCACCTGGCTGACATCCCAACCACCAATATCCTGATCGAACGACCCTGCACCTTTAAACATCTCTGACTCATATCGGTCACATTGCCCGTATCCCAACCGCCGATATCTGGTATTGAAATCAGGTCTGCCGGTAGAACATATTGCTCATATCGGTCACATTGCTGGTATCCCAACTGAAAGATCCTGGTTGAAGATCATAAGCGCCTTCAAACATGCCCGCCATATAGGTCACATTTGAAGTATCCCAACTGCTGAGATCCTGGTTGAAGATTTGCGGCGAAATCGAACATATAGGCCATATTGGTGACATTGCTGATATCCCAATGGCCAATATCCGCATTGAAATCATCGGCAAGGCGCAAACATATAGGCCATATAGGTCACACCTGAAAGGTCTGGTGCATCTGTGGCATTCGAGGTCAGATTATGCATCCCATGGAAAGCACTTGACATACTGGTCCACTTGCCTCCGCCCCATTCTTCAATCGTCATCAGCTTGTTCCGGTCACCGTCAAAGTTGAAATAGATCCGGGGAAGCCGGTGCCATCCCCAACATTGTCATTGATCCGGACTGTATAGATGCCCGGCAGAACCATAGGTGCAGGTAGCGTTGCCGATTTCTGCCGTCAGGTCATCTGTGCCATCATCGTCGCAGTCCACATTGTAGTTATAAGTTGCCCCGCCATATGTTGGGATGGTGAACTGATCATCATCAGAATGTACCAACAGTGTATCCGTATTCACCGTGATCACAAACCCTGAGGTGGTGCAGTCATTGCCCCCATCGGTAATGATCCATAATATCAGAGCCAGTCCATATTCTCATGGGCCAGCCGACCGTTGCAGTAGGTGCTGCTGCCGCCATCGAAATAGACTCCTGAATGCAATGTCTGTGCATTCCAGCCGTTCAGCAGGGCATCATAATTCCTGCTCGAAAGACCTGCGCCATCAAACATATCATTTGCATTGTCCAACGAGCTGACATCCCAACTACCTATATCCTGATCAAATCCGGTCGCATTCTGGAACATGGCACTCATATCAGTTACCAGGCCAGTATCCCATTCACTAATATCCTGATCGAAGGCAGTTGCGCCAGTGAACATAGCAGCTCATATCCGTGACCTGGCCTGTGTCCCAATCTCCGATCGGTTGATTGAAAGCAGTTGCAAGTCCCAAACATATAATTCATATCGTCTACCTTGCCAGTATCCCATCCGCTGATATCCTGGTTAAAAGCCGGTGCATTGGTAAACATGTAGCTCATATCGGTTACATTTCCTGTATCCCACCCACCGATATTTCCGATTGAATGATGTCGCCCCAGTAAAGAGATAGCTCATATCGGTGACAACCTGGTATCCCAACCAGTTAAACCGGAGGTTAGAGAGGACGCCAGCTGGAACATGGCCGACATATCGGTCACATGTGATAGATCCGGCTTATCGGCTGCCGTAATCGTCAAATTGCTGCAGCCATGGAAAGCATTCGCCAATGAGGACCATTGTGGTCGTCCCCCATTGCTCGACTGTCAGGATACTCCGATCGGTTTATCAAAAGACATCGGTCAACGCAAACATATAGGTCATATCATCCACCATGCCAGCTGTCAACCACTGATGTCCCGATTATAAGGCCATCGTGCACTGCCGTAATACATGTAGCTCATGTCGGTTACATTGCCTAGTATCCCAGCCAGCGATATTGCCATTGAAGGCGGTTGCTGCTGAAAAAAGATAACCATATCCTCCACATTGCTCGTATCCCACCGAGTGATGTTGGAGTTTATTGATGATGCCAGCTGGAACATGGAAGACATATCGGTCACACTGGCAAGATTGGGGTAATCGGTAGCAGTCATTGTCAGGTTGCTACAGCCATTGAATGCATGCGACATTGAGGCCCATAGGCCGGTCCCCATTGCCCTACCGTGAGATCTTGTCCTTATCGCCGCCATTGTTAAGAATTTTGGGAAAACCAATCCCTGTCTTGCTGTTATCGCTGATCCGGATGGCTTCGCGTTTCCAGATCCGTAATCGCAAGTAACCCCTGGCACCTGTATAATCCGGTGTCCCATCATTGTAACAATCTACATTGTAGTTATAGGTATGATCGGTGGTGTTGGTCGGGATCGTGAACTGATAATTCGGGGTAGCACCTGAATTGTGGTATCCACCGTGATGATGAAATCATCCGTACCAGCGAACTCAGGAGCCGGCTCCTCCAAAGATCCAAACACAACCGGGGTCACACAAAAGATCAGCAAAAGTACAAAAAATAATCTTGCCAGACGCTTGGTCACAAAGCCTACAGCTTTCATAATGATATCCTCCTCGGCATCATCTATTCAATTGGATTTCTATAGGAATGAAGCGGCAACGAAGTTCTTTCCCTCAAAATCTTTCACATTATACAGTGAAATTTACGTAGATTTCACAAAGAATTTTTGGAAATCCTGGACTCCTTTCTTCTCATGGATTGGTACCAATGTCCCGCTTTTCACCCCACAATTCTGGCCCCCTTCTTGCATCCCTTATTAGCACACCAAAATTGGATACTGTATTTTCGCTTGCGCCTCTATGGGGCTTATGCTAGTATCAGTTTTGAACCGACCATAATTTTTTGCGTTTAACCAAAACACAACGCTGAATGGAGAAATAACATGAAGAAAGAAAAAATCCTCTTTCTGACCAGTATCCTGATCGTCGCCAGCCTGCTGCTTTCCGGCTGCTTGCAGTCCGCCTCCACCGGTGAGGTCACCCCGCAGGACAACAGCGAGCTCCAGACCATTCTGGACGCTGTTGCCGAGCAAACCCCGGCCTGATGGCACCGGCGGCAATCCCTCTGCCGTAGACAGCCTGCAGCAGACCCAAACCGCTGAAGCAGTCGTACCCACCCCGGAACCGCCCGCCGCCACCCCCACCCCGGAACCGACGCCAACACCCAAGCCCGTTGAGAAAACTGTCCCCGAGAAATACACCCTGCATGAAGGTGAATTCCCGTGGTGTCTGGCCCGCCGTTTCAACATCAACCCAACCACTCTGTTGAACTACAACGGCCTGGCTGGCGCAAATTATGAGGTTGGGCAGGTACTCTCCATTCCGCCGAACCCCGGCGTCTTTGGCGAAGCACGTTCTCTGCCAAACACCCCACCGACTACACGGTACTGGCCAACGAGACCTTCTTCTCCATCGCCTGCAAGTTTGGTGATGTCTGGCCCGAAGAGATCGCCGCCGCCAACAATCTGAAGACTCACCGATAAACTCACCGCTGGCAGCACGATCCAGATCCCCTAATTCAGCATTGATAGACACTAAAAAGCGGGCTGCACTGCAGCCCGCTTTTGCATTGGAGAGTCTAGTCAGTTAGCCGGAACCTATCCAGTGCGCAGTATAATAAAGAAAACCAGCTCACCGGGAGACTGACGATGAAATTTGAAACCATCCACTCCGAGAACATTTTCCAGGGACGTGCAATCAACCTCTGGCGCGAGAAGGTCCACTACCCCGACGGCCGGATCGCCACCGTCGAGGTCATCCGCCACCCTGGTGCCGTCACAATTCTCCCGCTGGATGATGAGGACAACATCTGGTTCGTGCGCCAGTACCGTCACCCTGCCGGACAGATGCTGCTCGAACTTCCCGCCGGCACGCTTGAGCCTGGCGAATCCCCGAGATCACCGCTGCACGGGAGATCCGGGAGGAGATCGGCATGGCCGCCAGATCCCTAGAAAGGCTGCAAAGTCTTTTCCTCGCCCCCGGCTACTCCACCGAATATATGCACAACTTCCTCGCCACCGGCCTGTTTCCGGATCGGCTCGAAATGGACGACAACGAATTCATCCAGGTGGAGAAATACCCTATCAAAGAGGTTTACGCTATGTTCGACCGTGGCGAGATCATTGACGGCAAGTCCATCGCCCTCCTTGCGATCCTCCGACAGCGACTGACCGGGTAATTAGGGTTCCGGTCCCGTGATAGTTTACTCGTCCTACTCAACCTTGCAGATCAAAAAACCTTTCAAAAATATCTGCTTCCCGGCTTGCACAGGGACCTTATATAGGCTATAATTCATTCAATTCCCCTTTACTGTTTATTAACAAACAAACATTTCAACAGCCGGAATTTCATTTATATCGGGGAAATGACTTGCGGCAAATACCAATTCCATGAATTATACTCCAACCAAATAACATCAATTGAGAGAAGGATTTATGAACATTTCCGAAATGGAAAATCTATCGCTGTCTGCCCTGCGCAAGATGGCAGCAGGACCTGAACATCGAACGCACCAGCCGCTTGAAAAAAGAAGACCTGATCATCAGGATCAGCCAGGCAGAAGCCGCCAAAAATGATGAAGAAGTGCGCGGCGGTATCCTTGAGATCATGAACGAAGGAATCGGATTCCTGCGTACCAATCACTACCAGGCCGGCCCGGATGATATCTACGTCTCCCAGACGCAGATCCGCCGCTACGGCCTGCGAAACGGCGACCTGGTCATCGGCAAGGTCCGCCCGCCGCGTGATTCCGAACGCCACTTCGGCATGGTCAAAGTATCCAGTGTCAACGGCATTGACCCTAATGAAGCCAAACGCCGCCCCAGATTCGAAACCCTCACCCCGATCTTCCCCGAACAGCGGTTCGATCTTGAAACCGACCGCTCCACCTTGTCCACCCGGATGATCAACCTGGTCGCCCCAATCGGGCGCGGACAGCGTGGCCTGATCGTTTCTCCGCCCAAATCGGGTAAAACCACCATCCTCAAAGCGATTGCCAATGCCATCTCCACCAAGTGCGATGATGTCCACCTGATGATCGCCCTGATCGGTGAACGCCCGGAAGAAGTCACCGATATGGACCGCTCGGTGGATGCTGAAGTGATCTCCTCCACCTTTGATGAACCGGTCACCGCCCATGTGCGCGCCGCCGAGATCGTCCTGGAGCGCGCCAAGCGTCTCACCGAGATCGGCCGGGATGTCGTCGTCCTGATGGACTCGATCACCCGTCTGGCCCGCGCCTACAACCTGGTAGTCTCCCCCTCCGGGCGCACGCTCTCCGGTGGTATCGACCCCTCCGCTCTTTACCCGCCAAAACGCTTCTTTGGCGCTGCCCGCAATGTGGAAGACGGCGGCTCGCTTGACCATCATTGCCACCTGCCTGGTGGATACCGGCTCCCGCATGGATGATGTCGTTTATGAGGAATTCAAAGGCACCGGCAATATGGAACTCCATCTCTCCAGAGAACTGCAGGAACGCCGGGTCTTCCCCGCCATTGATATTGACCGCTCTTCCACCCGCCGGGAAGAACTGCTCCTCGGCCCCGACCTCACCCAGCGCGTCTGGCTGATGCGCCGCATGTATGGGCAGATGGTCAACGACCCGCCCTCAGGCGCCGGCATGAATATGACCCAGGCTACCGAAGCGATCCTCAACCAGATGGCCAAGACTGATAGCAACATGGATTTCATGGAAACACTGAAATAAAACACGTGATCAGGCACTTCATGCTTAAGTGCCTGATTTTTTTCCAGACCATCACAAACTTACAAGAAATTACGAAATATCAGGAGATAACCACAAATGACGCAGAACGAACAACTCCCCAGCTGGGACCTGACCAATGTTTACCCTGGCCTGGATTCCGAAAAATTTGCCCAGGATAATCAAGAAATTCATCGCCATGGTGGATGAGATGGAGAAATATCTCGAGGCCAACACGTCCACCCCGATGCCGAACTCACCGAGACTGATCCGGCCAAACTGGCCAAGATCATCAAAGGTCTTCATCGAAAAAGCCAATGTGAGGCTCCTCGAACTCGCCGGCACGCTGCAGGCCTACATCTATTCCTTCATCACCACAGACTCCTACAACCAGGAAGCCGCCAAAGCACTCTCCGTCCTCCAGCCGGTGATGGTCAAAGCCCAGCACCTCGGCAATGTGCTCTTCAAAGGCTGGCTGGCCAAGATCAAAGACCAGATCGATGAGGTCATTGCCCAGGATGATCTCCTCAGGAACACAGCTTCTACCTCAAGGAAACCATCGAACTCAGCAAGTTCATGATGAGCGCCGGTGAAGAATCCCTGGCCGGCGAACTCTCGATCAGCGGTGGTGAAGCCTGGGGCAAGCTCCAGAATGACATCACCAGCCAGTTGAAATGGCCGATCGAAAACGCGGAAGGCGAACTGGTAGATACCCCGCTGACCGCGATCATCAACCTGCGCAGCCATGAAGACGAAGCCATGCGCCGCCGCGGCTACGAAGCCGAACTTGGCCGCCTGGAAGACCGTCGAAGTTCCCCTGGCCGCTGCCCTGAACGGTATCAAGGGTGAGCAGAATGTGCTCTTCACCCGCCGCGGCCGGGAAGACGCCGTCCACACCTCCCTGGACCAGGCCCGCATTGACCGGGAAACCCTCGAAGCCATGCTGGATTCGATGAAGCGCTCCTTCCCCACCTTCCGCAAATACTTCAAGGCCAAAGCCAAAAAACTGGGCAAGGAAACCCTCCCCTGGTGGGACCTGTTCGCCCCCCTCGGCAAGGTCAGCCGCGAATTCACCTATGGAGAAGCCCAGAAATTCGTCCTCGAGAACTTCAGCAAGTTCTCCGAGGACCTGGCCGATTTCGCCGACACTGCCTTCAAGAAGAACTGGATCGATGTCGGCCCCAAGGACGGCAAAGGCGCAGGCGCTTTCTGCATGCCCATCCCCGGTGTCAAGGAATCCCGCATCCTGCTCAATTATGAAAAGAACCTCGACTGGGTCTTCACCCTCGCCCACGAGCTGGGACACGGATATCACAACTTCTGCGTCTACGAAGCCAACCGCTCCGAGATCAACGCCGACATGCCCATGACCCTGGCGGAGACCGCTTCGATCATGTGCGAGACGATCGTCACCGATGCCGCCATCAAGGTGGCTGCCGATGAGCAGGAGCAGCTTGCCATCCTCGAAACCGCCCTGATCTCCGATTCGCAGGTGGTTGTCGATATCTACTCCCGCTACCTCTTTGAGACCGAGGTCTTCAACCGGCGGTGCCAAGGCAGAACTCTCTGCCGAGAATTCAACGAGATCATGGAATGGGCACAGGCCGAGACCTATGGCGACGGGCTGGATCCCGAATACCGCCAGAAATACATGTGGACCTGGAAGCCGCCATTACTACATCCCCGGCTTGTCCTTCTACAATTACCCCTACACCTTCGGCCAGCTGTTCGGCACCGGCCTCTTCGCCATCTACCAGCAGCGCGGCGCAGACTTCATCCCCGAATATAAGAGACCTGCTTTCCTCGACCGGACTGGGCACCGCCGCTGAACTGGCCACCCGCTTCGACATCGATCTGCACAGCCCCGATTTCTGGGATGGCAGCCTCAAGGTCATCGCCGACCGGATCGAACGCTACGAGAAGCTGTAAGCAGTCAGCATTGCTAGAAGATATTAGCCAGTAAACGCAAACTCCACATAGAGAAGGTCTAACAAGTGCCAAGCCCACTCGCAGACCCTCCCTTCTTGTACTAATGTACAACAGTATGAACAATTTCCTCCACAAACACCGCCATTGGATCGCCCTTGCCCTTATCGGGGCCTTCGCCTCTGTTCTATTCCCGCCTGATCTACGCCCCCTGTGACGACGCCTACATCTTCCTCGTCTACGCCACGAACTGGCTGGCCGGCAATGGCCCGACCTTCAATGGAGCGGTGGTGGAAGGCTTCTCCAGCCCCCTCTGGCTCGGACTGCTCACCCTCACCGGCCTGACCCGCATCCCCCTACCAGCTGTGATGCAGATCCTCAGCACCCTCAGCGGCTTCTTCGCTCTCTACGCCGCCTACCGGCTGGCAGAGACCCTCTCCGGTTCAAGGGATTGGGCCTTATTCGCCCCGCTGCTCCTCGCTGCTACCGGGGATTTTGCCTTCTACATGGGCGTCGGCCTGGAAGAAGTCCTCTTTGCCGCCCTGCTGGCCCTGGCTGCCTCAGAGATCGTTCAGGGACGCCGCAACCAGCCTCTCCAACCTTCAAACTACCTGTCCTCCTTGCTCTCAGCATCCTCACCCGCCCCGAAGGCGCTCTGTTTGCCGCCCTCTTCCTCCTCTGGGCATTGATTCAGCACCCGCAAGCTCTGGCCGCCGATCCGCACCGGGCTGTGGCTGACCGCCTTCCTCGCCCCGGTGATGATTATCAAACGCCTGTATTACGGCTACTGGCTGCCCAATACCTTATTACATCAAAGCCAATGCCGGACTGGCCAATCTCACCAAGGGAAAGATCTATCTGGCCCAGAACGCCCCCCGCTACCTGGTCCTAGTCGGATTCCTCGCCCTGCTGCTGATCAGCGCCATGCTGCTCAAACGCTGGCCGCTGATCTGGCGGGCCCTCCCCCTTCTGCTGATCTCTGGCATCTGGGGTGGCTACCTGCTGATTTCAGGCGGGGATAACCTCGTCGGCGGTCGGGTGCTGATCCCTGCACTCCCTCTGGTACTCGCCGTGTTTCACCGCCCTGATGGCCGCCACCCTGGGCAGACTCCGCTCCGGAATCATCCTGGTGATCCTGATCGGCGCTGCTGGTATTATTGGCTATGCGCAGAGCGATTTTGTCCAGGCCCACATTGCCCGCTGGCAGCGCAACTTCCCTGTACGCCAGGCAGCCGGGGAATATCTGCGGGACAACTTCCCTGCAGATACCCTGGTCGCCCTCAACCCCGCCGGGATCATCCCCTATTACAGCCAGCTGCCGACCATCGACATGCTCGGACTCAATGATGAATACATCGGCCACTACGGCCAGCGGGACTTCTCCCTCGACTTCGGCCACCAGGCCGGGGATGGCGATTACGTGCTCTCCCAGCAGCCCGATGTGATCCTCTTCGGCGGCGGCGTGGCCAAACAGCCTGCCGCCCTGCTCAGCGACCGCCAGATCGCCATCCACCCCGACTTTGCAGCCTGCTACACCCAGGTCATCTGGCCCGGCATTGGATATGCCTATCATGCGAGTGAATAGTGATTAGGGACTTGGTGATTAGGGACTCAGGAACCTGGCACCCAGTAACAGGAAAACCAAATGCAGAATATCTTCCTCCCTATACAAAAAAGAGAGCAATCCGAAGACTGCTCCTTGCCCTATTCCTAATTACTAAGTGCCTAATTACTATTCACTGGCTCTTTTCTTCCTTCCTGATCCGGTTCATCATCCGGACCACCATGAAGATCGACCAGGCCACCACCAGGAAATTGATCACCGTATTGACGAACATCCCGTAATTCAAGGTGACTGCACCGGCATCCTTGGCGGCTGCCAGAGTAGATACGGGCCAGCGGTGGCGCCTTCCTTCAGCAAAATGAACAGGTCCGAGAAATCCGCCCCACCCAGCAGCAGCCCGATCGGCGGCATGATCACATCATTGACCAGCGAGTTCACCACCCCGGAGAACGCCGCGCCGATGATGATACCCACCGCCAGGTCGATCATATTGCCCTGCATTGCAAATTCTTTAAATTCTTTCCACATAGTATTCCTCCGAATAGAATGATTGATAGCCCCTAATTATGCCACAACTATAAAAAAGAGGCCGCTGAAAATTCAGCGGCCTAACTTCAGGATCAGTTTTTGTGAGGCAGCCAATCAATCAAGACCGGCAGCAATACCTCTTACTCTACTGGATATTGAACCAGCTTGACACTGGTTGAGAGGGCAGTAGCGGCAATTCTAAACACTTCTTCCAAATCTCCCCCCCTCGGTTGGCATAGGAAGTGATCGCCATCGGCATTTTCGGCATCAATATCGCTTGAATCTTCGCAATGTCCCAAGTCATCAGCCGAGTCTGTAGCCATCAATGCCAATAAATCAGTCACTCGCATTCTGTCAAAGATGCCGCTTTCATCAGTGTCGCACCTCTCATCCTCAACCCCATAACCGATCGTGAATATCTCGACACCACGATTCTTTGCAATCGTAGCCATATTATTTGCATATCGGCATGAGTCATCACTATACGGTCGGTTTGCAGCGCCATCGGACAGGAAAATAATACCCTGAGGGACATCCTCCCGACCCGAGTTGATTAACTCCGAAAGGGCACTGGGCTGTCTAAAATATTGATCGTAAATTGGACTGCCGAGATTGGTGTATCCTTCAGCGTCGAGGCAATCAATCGTTTGGGCCAGTTGGCTGCTCATATTGACACTGCCATCCGCATTCTGGTAGTCATTGCTCAGAGGCACCACAAGCCATTCGCCTCCTCCAGACCAACCATCTGGGTCCGCTACTCTACAGCGATTACTGGTTCTACCGGCGCCAAGAACAGCCAACCCAATGTGCTGCTGGGCAGGATCGAAAATTTCAAGCACAGCCAGGGCGCCATCTTTCGCGTCATCTAAGGCAGAACCGTCCATACTGCCAGACCTGTCGATGATAAGCATCACGTCGATTGCCCCGCCGGGCGCTCCGCCACAAATCCCCCGGCAAGCGCCTGTCCGGCTGGCTGTGATCTGCACTGGAGGGAGTCCAAGCACGCTCGTAAAGACAAGCTCAACATCCTCGCTCGCAGTTACACCCATTGTATTGCAAATATTCCCCGAAACCGGCGCACATGGACTGATGCAAAGTGCATCCTCACACGTCCACGAGGCGGATGCCCCCGGGTCACAGACTGCCGGGATATCACCGGAATCCGGAACACCATTCTCGTCACGATCTCCAAGTAAACAATAAAATGATGTAGTCACATCATCAAGATCGACCAGCGAGGCGTTTTTGTTTATGTATAATTCTGCTACTGCCGTTGCTTCTGAAGTGCTTGCGGGTAGCTCTAATGCCCCTGCCAATGCCGCGGCATCGACTGCGAGTTCCAGTCTTTGTCGAGAATGCACATAGGACCCATAATCGACCGAACCTATTGCACCAGCACCGATCAAGACAAAAAATAGCACAAACAGGATTATGATTTGACCCTCTTCTTTCCGGTTGAACGGCGAGTGGCGTAAATGTAATAATTTTTTCATAATAATCCTCTTAGCAGCCTTCATATCGCATCGTCGTCGGATAAGTGTAGGTTTAACCGATTGATGCCAATGGTCTGCAGAAAAACAAAATTGTAAGTACCCGTTACCGTCACAGTGACCTGATCATCTCCTTCACATGTAGTAACCGTATTTGTAGTCGTCACCGCTGTCACCAAACCGGTATCAGGGAGCACCATTTCCACCCGGTCAATGACCCTTGAGTCGTTTACTTCCAAATTGGAGGTGATTGCAGCAAATCTCGCTCCCTCACGACTTGCATTTTGAACCACATGCGATGTCCAAAAATACAATCCAAATTCGGAAATTCCAATCACTATGAGAATGAAAACAGGAAATACGAGTGCAAATTCGACCACGGACTGGCCACGATTGAAACCAAATTTATATCCTTTATTTTTCATTTTCACACACTATCATCCTGATTTTATTGAACATCAATAGGGTGAAGGTCGGGGCCAGTTCCACCGGCCTTTGACTCTGCTCACTCCTTGATGCCTGAACCTGTTGCTTTTCTTCCATCGCAGGTATCCCTTACTTGATCAGACTTCCCCTGAAGACCAGATCGCGCCAGAAGCACTGGTAGGTCACTTCCGTCGTCTGGGATGTCACGCCGCCAGGAAACACTGCCCGTACGCCCAGTGTGATCTGATAACCTAAATATATGCTGTGGTTAGCGTTCCAATGCCTGTCGTTCTCCGTTCCGTAGCTGGTGGTTGGCTCTGATTTGAAGACTTCATAATAAATTGGAGTCTGTGTCCATGCCCCATTGGTTGACCAGCGCAGGTCGATCCTGCGGCACCGGCTCCACCAGCCATCCTGGTCCCACTCCCAATCCCCCCATCCATTGGGAATATACACATTCAGGGGGGAGGGATCTCAGTCTCTTCCACGTAGGTCACCGATACTACTTTATCCGAAGACATCGTGACCGAATTGTGAGTTGAAGTGGAGCCATCGTTATTCGTATTCGTCCAGCCGGAGACGTCCCAACCAGCGTTCGGCTGGGCGTTGAGATTCACCACTGTATTCTCGATGTACTTCCCACCTGTACAATTCGAACCACCAGGCGTTGGGTTGTTGCCGTTACCGGTATGAGAGGTCGTTAGCGTGTAGCAGATCTGCTCGATATAGGTCACACTGGCGGAATGGTTGTTGGCTGGCATCGTCAGAGAATTCGTATCGGATAAAGAACCGTTATCCTCCGTACCGGACCATCCACTGACCACATAGCCGCTGTCCGGGTTGGCAGTCAGGTCGATCGACTCACCGGAGACATACTCACCTGGACCGACACAATGCGGAGCATCCGTCGGCGGGGCGGTGGGTATAGCGCCGTTCCCGTTTTTGCTCAACGAGAGGGTATAGCACGGTACCAGCACATAATTTACCGATACCTCGGCGTTGCTGGCCGGCATGGTCAGCTGGTTATCGTTGCTCCTACTGCCGTCATCATCCGTGTCAGTCCAGCTGTCAACCTCCCAATAGGTATCAGGGTCTGCCGTAAGATCGACAACCGCGCCTTCAAGAAAATACCCATAGACGCATTCAGGTGATCCTTCAGGGCTGAACACCGGATCCTCTCCAGAGCCGGTGTGAGCCGTGGTAAGTTCGAAGCAGATGGAATCGCTTCCGCCTATTCCAGCCCCACCGCCACCACCGCCTCCGCCACCACCGCCTATGATAATGCCAGAGCCGCAGCTTTCATGCCGCATCGAAGTAGGCACGTTCACACCCAGGGTGTTGAGGCCAAGGATATTTAGAAATGTAAAATTATAGGTACCCGTTACCGTCACGGTAACATCACCATCGGCATCACAATCGGGAACAGTACTGGTCACCCCCGCCCCAGATAACAAACCGCTATCAGGGAGCATCAGGTTTACACGGTCTGTGACTCTTGTGTCGTTGACTACCAAATTATTGAGTGCAATCGCATGTCGCACTCCCTCACGGGCCGCACTTTGTACCTCATGAGCTGTTATAAAATATAATCCAAAATCGAAAATTCCAGCGAATAAGAGTATCATGACAGGAAATATGACCGCTAATTCGACTATGGATTGTCCCCTTTCTTTCTTCATTTTCTTTTTATAATTTAACATGACTTCATCCTCGAGAAATAAATGAGTTAAGGCTAATAATTGTCTTAAGCATATCAGAATTATAATAATTGACAATATGACCAGGGTAACAGTTCCCTTATCCTTTCATATCTGTAATGTAACCTTTTTGGATGAATTTTTCGCTTACTTGCGGCTTTTCAAGCCCATTTTTGAGTAACGAAAACGAGAATCAAAGAATTTTACCCTGTTCGGCTTACTTCCTCCTTTCTCGATTCTCCTCTAAATTCCTTCCCACCTGGACTTACCCCAAAAGGTTAAGAAGAAGAGCCGCAAATTCTTTGCGGCTCTTCTTTTTCATTTCATGTCTCCAAGTTTACTCAACCAGACTGATCGTGGTAGGTGGCGGGGGCACATACTTATTCGTCTGTGTATAAGTCATGTAGGTATCCGAAGTACCTTTGAACTCAATTGTATCACACACATACTGGGCATCTGTGCCTGTACCTTCACCAGAACCATTTATGCGGCAGTGCGCATCCGGCACAAAGATCGTTCCCACGTACGTCGAACCAGCATTACCATTCATAATGAATTCGCCAGTATTTCCATATGCCTGGAAGAAGAGCATCCCATTCCAAACAACGCCGGAAGCATCCACTACTTCTCCATTCTGTGCGGCCTTCAGCACGTTGGTACCACCATTTATATGCAAGTTCCCGCTCTTCATATAAATCATGATCCCATCTCCAATCATCGCGCCATTATTGATCGAAAGATCTCCATCAAGACAGTACAGCCCAGGTTGAAATGTCCAGGTACCATTTCCGCTAAGATGCATCCCTCCGGGATAATATCCAGGTGAGAAGGTTGATCCGGAGTCAGAACGAGATGGAAGTCCTGTGCAATCCGGCTCAGTCAGGGTTGGCAGGGTGTACTGGCTGGCTCCGGATACGTAAGCATTAGCAATCACATCACCCGGCTTCTGAACAGAAACCCCGCCCACAGCGGTTAATATCACCGCTGATATTCATCGAAGCGCTGCCCTGCACGTTGATCGCCGTTGCGCAGCTTGAGTTCGAGAACAATCCCGACCCTACGATATTCACATGCGCATTACCCTGGTGATTGATTGCCTTGCAGGCTGTCTTGTTGATCGCAAAAAATGCCTGCCCCAGGGCAAACGGAGGCGGGTTATTGTTGTTCTCCACTCTCGCCACTGATCGCGGCAGCAACTTCGAAATCACCAGGATACACCAGTTGGGCCAGAACTGGTTCTACATCCGAATGAATTTGAGATGTGACCAAGAAGAAGCCATTATCTTCTACGATGGTTACCGTGACCTCAGAAGAGGAATAGCCATTTGCCGCGGCACGGTCCAACCCTTGTTGAATGGCTTCATTCATTGCAGCTTGGTTCACCGTTCCACTATAATGGGCCAGGTACAGGGCGGCTGTCATCGCAGTGGTGTCAGAGACACCCTGGATCGTCCGCCTTTCACTGTAGAGACGGCCGCCATCTATTGCCAGGGCGGCAAAACCCAGAAGGGTGATGATCCCCGCTGTCAGCAACAGGATTGCTTGTCCTCGTTCAGATTTTTTCCTATTCATTGAATAACTCCTTCCAAAAATAAATCAGATAATATCAATCAAATAAATTTCATGGGCACGCAGGTGCCAGAATGGTATGCTGATCGTCCACGACTAGCCGCAGCCCCGAAGGGAATAATGCCGAAATCATCGGGGTGGTAAACGGGAATTGGTATTCCAGTTGCACTTCTACCCAATTGGAGTAGGTAGTCCCCCCACTTACATAAAAACCTGCGCATGGTCCACCAGAAAGCGTCCCAATCGTCCCTTCCGAGTATGGGTTTCCATCAATATTCCAGGAAACATCAATGTCCGAACTAGGGAACACAGTGAAATTCAGCGGACCGGTTGAAGAATACCTCACCCGTTCTTCAATCGAGGCAATATCATCTGGATAGGCTGAGGCATAGATCACACCTTCTTGCACTGCATCCCGCATCGAGATCATAAAAAAATAGGCGCGTCCAATATCCACGACCCCTGCCAAAATGAACATGATCAGCATGAATGATACTGCCAGTTCAACCAGGCTTTGACCTCGTTCCAAATCCTTCATCATCATTTGTTTTCGTTTTGTCTTCATCATATTTCTCAATTACTTTACAACGCTTCCCCATAATACCAAGCTGTTTTGGAAACAAGCATAGGTGACATTCTGGATCCGAGAGGTGTTACCACCAGGGAAAATCGCCCGCACTCCCAGGGTGATCTGATCACCCATATCCACAGTGAAATTAGCATCCCAATATGTCCCTGGGATATAGCCCCAGCTGGTATCCCCATTGAATACCTCATAATTGATCGGGGAGTTAGGTGCCCAGTTCGGATCGGCAGCCCAACGCAAATCAAGCTTTTGGCATTGTTTCTGACCATTTTGCCATTTCCAGTCACCGCTGCTAGTGGGGAATTCAACATTGATTGGTGGGCCAAGGATAGAGGAAAGGACATAAGTCACGGAAACAGCCGTGTCAGACGTCAGTGTTACCGTATTAGTATTGGATGTACTGCCATCATTATTGGTGCCGCTCCAGCCAGAGACATCATATCCTGAATCAGCTGTGGCATTCAAATTGACAACCGTGCCAGATAGATACTTTCCTCCGGCACAATTGCTCGCTGATGGAACCGGATCAGACCCGTGACCAGTATGGCTGGTAGTAAGCGTATAACACACAGGAGCTGCGAGCATGAAAGTCACGCTGGCCGAGTGATTGCCTGCTGGCATGGTCGCGGTATTCGGGCTGGATGTGCTGGCATCATTTTCGGTGCCGCTCCACCCGGTAATCGCCGACCCGCCATTTGGCGTCGCCGTCAGAGTAATCACTTCTCCGGCAACATAGGTTCCGGAGGTAGTGCATACCGCAGATTTTGTTGGCGATGCTGTTGGCCCACTGCCGGACCCTGAACCATTAGAAGTCAACGATAGTGTATAACAGGTTGGAGTACCGTTAATATAGGATACTGAAATGGAATGAGACCCGCCTGGCATAGATACCGTATTTGTGGTGGAGGTACTGGCGTCATTTTCCGTGCCGTCCCACCCACCTACTGTCCAGCCGATAGCCGGTGATGCTGAAATGGTAAGGGTTTCTCCAGCAAGAAATTCCGACAGGTTACATCCAGACGATTTGGCCGGGGAGATCATAGGGTCGGCACCATCTCCAGTATGGGAAGTGGACACAGTGAAACATGCCGGCGTACCGCCACCTCCACCTCCGCCTCCTCCGTTCCCGGAAGCAACGACTTCGGCACTCTTCACTATCGTCCGGTTTGAGGTTGAGACCATATTGAACGGTTGAATACTGAAACCGATCAAAGAAGCTATCGGCTGGTAATCATGCGTCACCGAGACCACGATCCGGTCGCCAAAAACGATCGAATCACTCCCTGCTAATGCAGCAAGTTCTTCACAAGTATTGTATTTGATCGTGTAGCCTGGTGCATTCGTCGGGCCATTATCATAATGGATGCTCACATCACCAGCTTCCATACCGGCAAAAGCGCCAGCTTTCATCGCGGAATTCTTGATTCCAGCGCAGTCATAATAGCGCTGGCCAGAAACTGTGCCGCCACCGATTGCAATCCCATAACGCGCCGCTTCACGAGCCGCGGAGTTCACTGAGGAATAGGACCACAATAAAAATCCAAACTCGATCACACCGAAGACCAATGAAAGCACCACTGGCAGAACCATGGCAAATTCCACCATCGTCTGGCCCAAATCTTTACTGTTTAATCTGTTTTTTGCTATCATGCTTT
This sequence comes from uncultured Chloroflexia bacterium, assembly GCA_963722735.1. Taxonomy (GTDB): domain Bacteria; phylum Chloroflexota; class Anaerolineae; order Anaerolineales; family UBA11579; genus UBA11579. The sequence continues at coordinate 43,559 of CAVROH010000022.1, read as the reverse complement.
ACCCGCAATATTTTCATCTATGTGAAAGATTAAATTCATGTAAGTAGCATATCATCCTCTAGGTCATAGTCAATGGGCCTATACCCACATTATTGTTAGCTTTCAAAAAAGTAAAAATTGCTTCTAAATTTTTTACTCCCTTTTGTATGTACTTAATCGATTTTCCTTTCGCCGGAATGACCCCAGACTGATTTCTAAATTACGAAAAGCGTCACAGTTGTAAAATAGTTACTTGTCGGCTTCCTCTCCTTTCTCGCTTCTCACCAAAATTCTTGTCTCCCCCTAAGGTTAAAAAGGAGAGCCGCACATCTGTGCGGCTCTCCTTTCTGATTTCATGTCTCCTGGTTTACTCTACGAGGCTAATTGTCGTAGGCGGTGGCGGCACGTATTTCGTGGTCGGATCGAAGATCAGATTGATATCCGTGGTACCGATGAATCCAATCGTATCGCACACAAACTGGGCATCCACACCGGTACCATCACCACAACCATTGATCCGGCAGTGGGCATCCGGCACGAAGAAAGTACCTTGGTAATAAGAATCTGCATTTCCGTTCAGAATGAATTCACGGGTATTATTATATGCCTGGAAGAATACCATCCCATCCCAGACAACTCCAGCCCCATCCACTGCTTCACCATTCTGCGGAGCTTTCAGGTAGTTGGTCCCGCCATTGATCTGGAATCCCCCGGAATGCTGGTAGATTGAAACTGCATCCCCATACAGAGAACCATTATTAAGCTGGAAGTCGCCATCCAGGCAGTAGAAGCCAGGTTCAAGTGTCCAACTGCCGTTACCAGAGAAATGCAGCCCCCCAGGGTAATAACCGGGGTAAAGAGTTGAAGCGCCATCCGTCCGTACAGGCAGACCGGTGCAATCTGGCTCTGTCAATGTTGGCAAAGTGTATTGGCTTGCATTGGTCACCAGGGCATTTGCGCTTGCTGACGCCGCTCCTTTGATCACGATCCCACCAGCAGAGGTGATATCGCCGGTCATGGTTGCCCCCGCGCTGCCCTGAATATTGATCGCATTGCTGCATGTCGAATTGGAGTACCAACCGGACCCAACAATATTTACATCTGCATTACCTGAATGGTCGATTGCCTTGCAGGCTGTTTTGTTAATCGAATAGAAAGCCTGACCCAGCGCAAAAGGAGGTGGATTATTATTATTCTCCACTCGCGCGATTGATTTTGCGGCCACATTGAAGCTGCCTGGATAAACAACCTGTGCCAATACAGGCTCGACATCTGAATCTATAGTTGCCGTCACGAGAAAGAAACCGGATTCTTCTGTGATAGAAACTGTGACTTCTGATGCAGAATAACCATTTGAAGCTGCCCGATCGAGCGCTACCTGGATCGCCTCGTTGATCGCGGTTTGCCCAACGGTGCCATCATAATGCGCCAGATAGAGTGCGCCAGTCATGGCTGTCGTGTCAGAGACACCCTGGATGGTGCGACGTTCACTGTATAACCGGCCGCCGTCTATCGCCAATGCTGCAAATCCCAACAGCGTGATGATCCCTGCCGTTAGCAGCAATATCGCCTGTCCATATTCAGAACTTTTCCGTTTCATCTCATACTCCTTTGTGATGCCAACTATGGGCACTCTGGCGCCAGAATGGTGTGCTGGTCATCTACCACCATACGCAGCCCTGAAGGGAACAAGGCGGAAATGACCGGTGTCGCAAATGGGAACTGGTATTCCAACTGAACCTCAACCCAGTTAGAATCTGTCTGCCCGCCATTTTGATAAAAACCTGCACATGGGTCCGGCGGAGGGGAAGATTCGGAATAATCCGTACCCCCAATATTCCAGGAAATATCAATATCCGCGCTGGGGAATGTAGTGAAGTCTAATGGACCGGTTGAAGAATACCGCACCCGATTCTCAATATTGTCTACATCATCTGGATTCGCCGAGGCAAAAATTACACCCTCCTGAACAGCATCCCGCATTGAGATCATTGCAAAATACGCCCGGCCGATATCAACAGCCCCACAGAGAACAAACATGATTAACATGAAAGAAACCGCAAGTTCCACCAGGCTCTGACCGCGTTCTTGTTTATTAAATGCATTCAACTTTCGGTCTTTATTTTTCATATCTCCCAACTCATTTTATGACACTGCCCCAAAAGACAAGATCATTGACAAAGCAGGCATAGGTAACTTCCGATGTGGCGGAAACAATCCCTCCAGAGAATACAGCCCGAACACCGAGGGTGATCTGTTCTCCAACATTAATGGTGAAATCCGAATCCCAGTGGGTATCCATGATTGCGCCCCAACTAGTCGACCCTCTGAATACCTCATAGTAGATCGGGCTGCTTGGCGACCAACTGGAATTTGACGCCCATTCCAAATCAATCAACGTACACTTCTTATGCCCGTTGTGCCATTTCCAGTCATCATCATCGTGGGGAATATCCACACTCACCGGAGGGGGAGGTGCATTCGACACCACATAATCCACCGAGACGACTTTATTGCCGGTCATCGTCACAGAATTTGTGTTGGAGGTGCTCGAATCATTATTTGTATTCGTCCATCCCGATATTGCATACCCGGCACTGGCGGTGGCATTCAAATTCACTACCGTATTCTCCACATACTTACCGCCGGCACAGTTTGGCGCAGAGGCTGACGGGTCTGCACCGCTGCCGGTATGACTAACCGCCAGCGTATAACAGATTGGAGAGATCAGATCAATGGTCACACTGGCAGAATGGTTGCTGGAGGGCATTGTCACCCAGTTGGGGCTGAAGAAGCTGGAATCATCATTTGTCCCACTCCAACCGGCAATTTCTGAACCCGCATTAGGAGTTACATCCAACCGGATCACTTCACCGGAGACATACCTCCCTGCACTGCAGCCCGTGGAATTCGCAGGGAGAGCTGTTGGGCCTGCTCCTGTGCCTGTGCCATTGGCTGAGAGGCTCAAGGTGTAGCAGTTTGGTGTAGTATTGACATAATTCACGGTGACTGTATGGTGATCTCCAGGCATCGAAACCGTATTGGTCGTCGAGGTGCTGGCATCGTTATCCGTACCAACCCAACCGCCCACAGACCATCCTGTAGCGGGGTTGGCAGTGAAGGTGAGCGTGGCTCCGCCCAGGTACTCTGACAAATTACAGCCGGAGGAACTGGCAGGAGATACAGTCGGGTCAAGCCCTTCACCAGTGTGTGCAGTAGCTACTGTAAAGCAAACTATTGATCCCCCTCCGCCTCCGCCGCCACCATTTCCAGCCCTGACAACTTCTGCACTTTTGATGATCGTCCGGTTCGATCGGGCGATCATATTGAAGGGTTGAATATTGATCCCGATGAGCGATACAATTGGTTGATAATCATGTGTGACGGAAATCACAATACGGTCGCCGAAAACAATATCATCGCTGCCATCTGCAGCATCTGCTGCCAAATCTTCACAGGTATCATACTTTCGGGAATAAGCAGGGTTGGGGCTGGCTGCGTTTTCATCAGGCAGCATCCCATTGTCATAATGAATAAATATATCGGCTGCTTCCATTCCTGCAAATGTGCCCGCTCGCAACGCAGCATCCCGGATTCCATCACAATCGTAATACCGCGCATCGCCGGTGCTTCCAGCGCCAATCGCAATCCCATATCGGGATGCTTCACGCGCAGCAGAATTTACCGAAGAATAAGACCACAGCAAAAACCCAAACTCAATCACTCCGAAGACCAGCGTGAGGACCACCGGTAACACCAGGGCAAATTCAACCATAGACTGCCCATTCAAATGATTCCTAGTTCTTTTTAGAGGATACATCATACCGCCTCGGCCATCAAAAGCGCCATAGACACACTAGCTTGTATCCATCTACGACGATTAGTTCGTTAAACCGTTACAAAGGGCAGATGCTGCCCCCCTATCCTGACAAAGTTGTAAGTTATTAAATTCTTGATAAGGATTTTTGTGAAATTATGCCAATGGCACCCCAAGCGCCTTTTCCAGAATTACCATCAGCGCCATCATCAACACAGCCCCCGTATTGGTGGCAATATGCATAAATATTGAAATCCAGATCGAGCGAGTCTTATCCACCGCAATTGCCATTACCACGCCCATCAACATACTGGAAAGCACCACGGCCAGTGAATCAAAATGAGCCAAACCAAAGGCCAATGAACTCAGCGCCACTCCCCAGGACAGCCCGGTCTTCTTCTTGAAGAAATCAAACAGCAGACCGCGGAAGAACATTTCCTCCCCAATCGGAGCCAGCACACCAATCCCAAGTGTCATGATCAACACGCCATACCAGGTATCCATCCCCACACTGAATAAGTTCTCACGCATCGAGAGCGACATGATCTCACCGGTGATGCCTTTTTCGATCAACAAGCCGATACCGCCAGCAATCAACCGCAGGGGTAAAATCCCGATTGCCAGCCCCGCACCGATCAATGCCATCCGGCCCAGATTTTTCGGCGGCAGCAGCCCGATACTCTCCCAGCTGAGTTTTTTTCGCCGAACCCCAAACAGATACAGGCTGCCGCTTAATACCAAAAAATTCGATAACGCAATCAGCAGCGCAACCCACAGGTTGATCTCGGAGAACAACAGCCCGATCCCCAGACTGACCAACATATACAGCCCAATCCCGCCAAACAGGTAGATTGGCAGATCAGTCCATTTTGCTGGCGCCAAATCATCTATCTGTGCTGTTTCCTCTGCTTTAGCAGTATTCAATTCCAATGGTTCGATCATTCAAATCTCCAGATTCGATCTTGATACTTCAGAAAGGGGCAAGGAAACCTTGGGTTACCCTCCCCAATCCTATTTTAGTCCATCCTCACTTCAACCCATAAATAATAGACAAACATGGCCGTAAATATAACATAACTCCTTTAACCAATTTCCGTGTTTCATCCAATCAAACAATTCATGATGGGTTTTCCTGTGCCCGAAAAGCGCTGATCACAAAATAAGCCAGCGCCGCCAGACCGAATACGCCGCCCCCAAACCAGATCATCCTGGGTGCGAACCTATCATTCAACACCCCCCCGACCAGCGGCCCGATCCCGGCGGCCAACTGCCAGGAGAGCGCATACACGCCCATATAACGCCCGCGCATATCCACCGGCGCCAGATTGGCAGCAAAAGTGGTCGCCGTGGGAACCAGCAGCAGTTCGCCGCCGGTCAGGATCACCATGCTTAACCAAAAGCCCCAGAACCCGCTCCACAGCCCCACGCTGGTCACCCCGACGGCGTACAGCAGCGAGCCTATGCTCATCACCCACAGGGGATGCAGCTTCTTGCTCCGCTTGGTTACAACTACCTGGAAAGCAACCACCATCAGCGCATTCGTCATTGGGATCAACCCATACTTCGCCTCACTCATCCCAAAATTCTCGGTGACGTACACCCCCAGCAGCACCCAGATCAGCGTAGCGCACACCTGCACCAGCGTGAATCCCCCTACCAGCCCGATGAAAGGCCGGTCTTTGAAAATGCGGCCGTATCCACGCCAGCCTCCTGCCTGCATCCGATCCCGAACTCCCCTCCGGACGGGTCTCACGGGCCAGTACAGCCAGAAGCAGGGCAAACAGCACCAGCCCGCCAAAGGCGATATAGAAAGTGATCGAATAGGAGATCCCAGCCAGGAAACCGCCGATGGCCGGCCCGATTGCGATCCCGGCGTTCTTGCTCATCCTGGTCAGAGCATAGGCATCAGCCCGGTCCTCCGGCTCGATCATATCCGCAAGCATGGCATCCGCACCAATCTGGTACATCGGATTGACCGCCCCGCGCAGCGCCATCACAGCCCCAAATCCAAGCAGCGTATTGGTGAAATTGAACAGCAGGTATCCGATCCCATTCGCCAGCAGGCTGAAGACCATCGTCCATTTCCGCCCCATCCGGTCGATGATCGGCCCGGATACAAAGGAGAAGATCAGCGCAGCAATCGCATTGACCGTCATCAGGCTGGCTACCTGGGTCATCGGCAGCCCCAGCTTCCCCTTCACATAGATCATCAGAAACGGCCAGATCATGCTCATCCCCAGCACTGAGATGAACATCCCGCCAAACAACAGCCAGAACTGAGGAGGATACTTTTGAGTTTTGGTTTGCAGCTTTGCCAGCATGGACGGTTTTTCTCCTGATTAAGTGCGGGTAATTATACTTTAGGCACCCAGTAATTAGGCGCCTTGAGATCTGGAAAAGCGGATGAACATTTGGTGGTTTTCTTGATCCTTAAGCGCCTGGTTGCCTGATCCCTCGCCTTTCATCATAGTTTGTAGGATGTCCCCCATCCTAAGCTGATAGTACCCTTAAAGAAACCAAAAGTTTTGAGGAAATTATGGGATTAGGTATATTTGAACTTGGGATTTTGCTGCTCTTGGTCCTGGTGAACGGCTTCTTCGCCCTCGCAGAGATGGCGATCGTCTCATGCCAAGGATATTCGCCTGCAGCAGATGGCTGAAGCCGGCGACAGCGGCGCACAAGCCGCCCGCAGACTGATCAAAGAGTCGGGCAGTTTCCTCTCCACTGTGCAGATCGGCATCACCCTGGTCGGTGTCGCCACCGGTGCATTTGGCGGATCAGCGCTGGCAATCCATATCTCACCCCTGATCGCCACGATCCCGGGCATCGGAGAATACGCCGAAGCCATCTCAGTAGTCCTGATGGTTATCCTGATCACTTACCTCGCCACTTGTAATTGGTGAACTGGTCCCCAAACGGATCGCGATCAGCGACCCTGAAGGGTTTGCCAGCAAGGTCGCCCCCTTCATGGAACGGCTTGCTCGCTGGGGAAAGCCGTTTGTCACTTTCCTCAACCGCTCAACCAATGCTGTCATCAAGCTCTTCCGCTTCCAGCCGAACAACCTGCCAGACCTCACCGATGAGGATTTACGCATGTTCATAGACCAGGGCGCTCAGAACGGCGTGCTCAACCGTTATGAGGAGGTTATGATGGAACAGGTCCTAAACTTTGACGAATCACGCATGGAAAGTCTGATCACGCCCCGCAGTCAAATCATCTGGCTGGATATCACCGCCACACAGGATGAAATCCAGGATACCCTGATGAAGCACAAACGCTCCAAATACCCGGTCGCCCAGGGCGGCCTCGACCGGCTGCGTGGCGTAGTCTATGCCCAGGAGTTGCTCGAACAGCATCTGATCACCGGCCACTTCGACCTGACCGAGATCCTTCACCCGCCAGTGGTGATCCCCGAAAGCCTCAACATCCTCACCGCCATCTCCCGCATGCAGGAGACCGGCTCAGGCGTTGCTTTTGTTCTCAATGAATTCGGTGGCGTGGATGGCTTGATCGCCGATGACGACCTCACCGAGGCTCTGATCGGCTTCAAACAGGCCAACCCGGCCTCCACCGACCCGGCAATCGTCACCCGTGCAGGATGGCAGTTGGCTGCTGGATGGGCTGCTGCCCCTGACCACCTTCCGCGAACTGGTCGGGATGAAACCGATCAATCAGCGATGAACGCCTCTACCAGACTCTCAGCGGCTTAGTGATGGCCGAGCTTGGCCGCATCCCCATACCGGTGACAGCCTGGTGTGGGAGAGCATCCGCCTCGAAGTCATCGACATGGATGGCAACCGGGTGGATAAAGTCCTGGCGGTGAAGGATCGAGCTTTTCTCACCCCTCCTGGATTCCCGGAAAAAGCGTGCGGGAAGGACACGTAACATCTAGGCAAATCTGTCACTCCCGCGCAAGCGGGAGTCCAGCCATTAATTTGCACCGAAGGAAAAAACCACTGGGTAGTGATTAACAAATACACTCCCGCTGGCGTCAGGAGCTATATCAATTTGGCTAATCAGGCGGATCAGTTGGAATTGTTTTTATCCAGTCGCCGCAATGATCCCGGCAAATGAATCCGCATCCAGGCTAGCGCCACCGACCAGCGCGCCGTCGATCTCAGGCTGCTGGAAGAAACCGGCGGCATTGCCGGGTTTGACCGAGCCGCCGTACAAGCACCCGAACCCTGTTGGTCACTCTCCTGCCAAACAGACGCACCAGCGCCGGGCGGATGGTAGCAGCGATCAGCGCATTGGCGTCCTCAGCCGGTGGCCGTCCGGCCGGTGCCAATCGCCCAGACCGGCTCATAAGCCACCACCAGTTGATCCCCTGAGAAAATCGGGGCTTCCTTCAAGCCCTCGATCATCTGGGTATAGACCACTTCATGCGCCCTGCCGGATTCCTTCTCTCCAACGTTTCACCCACACACAAGATCGGGATCAGGGATGGGCCAGTGCAGTTCTTCACCTTTCGGTTGATCAGCGTCATCTGTTCTCCCCATAGATCGCCCGCCGTTCGGAGTGCCCCAGTATCACGTACGTGCAGAATTCTGCCAGCATCACGGGGGAAATCTCCCCGGTAAACGCCCCCTTAACCTCAGGCGGACATATTCTGCGCCCCGAGTTTGATCTCTGTGCTGACCAGTAATTTATGCAATTGGGAGAGCGCCGTGAATGGCGGGCAAAGCAGATACTTCCACCCCACGGGCCGGCGATCGATTCTGCGCCCACAGCAGCTTGCGCGCCAGAGTGACCGCCTGGGTCTCGTTCAGGTTCATCTTCCAGTTACCGGCGATCAGGGGTGTACGCATTCGGCCTGCCTTCTCAGTCCAATAAGTCAATATTCAGAGAATCCACGATCCCGACGATCACCGAGATCATGCAGCCATCCGGATTATTGAGGATCTGACGGGCGCCGTTCCCTTCCCGATTGACCAGCACAGTATCCCCCACACCTGCTTGGGTATTATCGATCGCAATAAAATCACCATCCGGCGTCATCCTCAGGCAAAGTCAGAGGCTGGACGACGAGCAGCCGGTAATCATCATAATGCGGGTGACTGATCGTGGTCACCACCGTGCCTACAACTTTTCCCAGGATCATCTCAGGTATATCTCTGATTCCCCTTTTTCAGGGTATAGTCAAAATTTGCCATCCGGATGGACGGTCAGCTCATCGATGATGCCGACCAACGCCAGGTCCACCGGCACAAATTTATGGATCTGCATCGCCAGGGCGGCCTCGCGGGAGCGCACCATCATGCACAGGTCTCCCGGCCCGGCCTGGACGACATCCACCGCCACCTGAAAAGGCCCCACCGGATTTAGATTGCGGTCGAGCGGTTCTACCAGCAGCAGCTTCATCCCCTTCATGTCAGGATACTTAACCGTGCAGACAGCCGTCCCACGGACGCGGCCGAAGATCATCTCACTTCGCTCCGATATTCTGGATCACACGCTTGATGATCACCCTCAGCAGTTGGGGATCGACCGTATCACCCACTTTGGCCCTCACGGCTTCAAACACGCGCGTTTCAAGGTCCGTGGCAGCCGGGGCTGGTTTGGCTGGCTTCGGAGCGCTTGATCTGCGCCGCTTTGGGTGCAATCCCGGTCGCCGGCGGTGGCCGCCGACGGGGATCTCTTCTCGGTGATGTAGGGTCGTACCGGCGCGCTTGGCGGCTGGTCAAACTCTCTGACCAGGTCAAACCCCAGTTTCATCGCTCTCTCCCGTCCCAGGTCAGTGACAACAACATCATCATTGACCACCAGTGAGGTCACCCCGCTGTTGAACAGATCCTCGATATCTCGTTCGGTATAAAAGATTTTTGGCATAGGAATTCTCCTATCGTTTGCCGGTTTCTACTATCCCTCAATGCCTTCGATCGCGTCAAGGGCCTGGGCAGCAGCATCCTGCGCAGTCACCATCTCCGATTCGGTCCCGGACATCCACATCCGGCCAAAGCGGCCCACCGAAGTCACATGGATCAGCTTGAGATTGGTTTTCTTCTCAGCTTCATTGGCTGCGTACATGATGTAGGCTGCCGGGGCAACCTCAAGTACAAACAGCGTTTCACCGGGCACCAGCATCGAGCCGCGGCGCCAGCGGTTCAATAGCTGCGCCTGGTAGGGATCCACCCGGGTGATCAGGTTGGAAGAATAGATCTTGGGCTTGATCCGGTCTTCCTTCTTCAAGCCCAGCCTGTCCAGCACGATCCGGCCGGATTCCAGCACAGCCGCCTGATTGTTGGAATGGACTTCAAACATACCGAACTCACGTTCAACCACCTGGGCGCCGGGTTTGGCTTCTGTGGCCTTGACGGCGATATCCACCGTGCGGAAGACCTCGTTGCCGGGGGCCATTTCCACGTACAGGGAAGCCATACCCTCAACCAGCAGGTCACCCTGGGTGATCGTACCCACAAAGGCAGCCAGCTCGGACTGCATCCGTCCAGATAACAATACACTCTCAATTGAAAATTTGATGAACTCATCAGTTCTCCTAACCTAAACTCTTACAATTCATCGCCATACCGATCGGCGTGACCCATTCCGGATGAGCCGGCACCCAGGCTGGAATGTTGGTATATTCCTCCACCACCTCAGCCGTGCGGTAGAACTTTGTCGTCCCACCAACCAGCACGATCTCCGGAACCTCCCGCCCGTCGATGTGGCGGGCAACAATGCTGGAAACCTTCTCCAGCACCGGCCGGATCGTGGGAAACAACCCGGGCTGCGCCTGCGGATCAATCTTCAGACGCTCCGCCTCGGCAAAGGGAATATCCCTTGCCCCGGCGATCACCAGCGAGAGATGTGTGCCGCCTGTGGCCTCATCGGCGGTGTAGACCACTTTACCGTCCTCCACCACTGCGATTCCGGTCGTCCCGCCGCCCACATCCACGATCACACCATTTTCCAGGCGGATCAGCGAATTGGCGGCAGTCGGCTCGTCCACCAGACCGGTGCAGGTAAACCCGCCAGCCTCAACCACATTGGCGGTCGCCCGCACTTCCTGTGGGGGCACACCCGGCGGATAGCCGGAGGCAGCCAGATTCAGCTCCCGCCCAAGGCGGGCTTCCAGCCGTGCTTTCATCTCCCTGACCAGGTCCACAGCCCCGATATAATCCACCACCAGCCCATCCCGGGCGACCTCGGCGAAGGTATACTCCCCTGCCAGTACCTCATGGTTTTCATCAATCACAACCATCGTGAGGTAGGCAGTACCCAGGTCAACACCGGTATAGAGTTCACCCTCCGGAACCGGAAGCGGACCAGGCACGGGGTCTTCCAGGCGGTGGATCAGAGCACTGGCGCGGTCAAGCGTCTCATTCAGCGCTGAGCGATCCAAGATTGTTCAGCCCCGCTAGGAAGCTGATTTTCCGCCGATGGCGCCCTTGGTATTCTCAGGCAGGATCATCTCCACATTCTCATGCGGGCGCGGGATCACGTGGATGGAGACCAGTTCTCCGACACGCTTGGCAGCTGCGCCGCCAGCATCCGTGGCTGCTTTGACTGCGCCGACGTCACCGCGCACCATCACGGTCACAAATCCGCCGCCGACATATTCGGAGCCGATCAGGACCACATTGGCCGCCTTGACCATTGCATCGGCAGCCTCGATAGCGCCGACAAGTCCTCGAGTTTCAACCATCCCGAGTGCGATAAAGTTTGGATCTTGTTTTGCCATTTTTTTCTCCTATCTAAACTTAGATTTTCTTGTACAGTAAAATTTTCGAGAAAATTCCTCGATCATTTTCTGAATTATGATCACCTGTGCTCATGTGCCCAAGATCTCTTTCACCGCCTGCTCCACCAATTTCTCCAGGTCCTGATAAGATGGGCTGTTCACCGGCTCTTGTACCCACCCTGCCGGGCAGGAACGCCTCCTCAGGCGGGGAAGAGGTCTCAAAGACCAGCCGTCTTGACATTGAAGAGGTGATGGACGGTGATATTGTCCCCGGTGATCGAGCCGCCGACCCCGCCCGACCCAAGAGTCAGTGAGGGGCGGATGCCAGTGGTCAGCCCGATCATGCCCAGCGTGCCCATTGTGTTCACCCCGATGCGGAAGACCGGCTTTTCCAGCCCAAAACTCATGGCGATCTGTCTATCTGTGGTGTGGATGATGACACTATGCCCCCGCCCGCCAAAATTGATCAGATCCACACAGCGGTCACAGCCATCCTCCCAGCCATCGGCGATATAAAAACCCAGCACGGTGGTCAGCTTTTCACGCGAGAGCGGTTCTTCTTTCCCGACCCTGTCCAGGTCCGCGACCAGGATTCTGGCCCAATCGGGCACCTGGATGCCGGCCATGCTGGCCAGATACTGCGGGGACTTCCCCACAGATTGGGCATTGATCCCGCCATCGGGATAGAACAAGCGCACTCGCAGTGCCTCTGCCTGGTCAGGCGTGCACCAGTAAGCACCTTCAGCCTGCATCAGTTCCTTCAACCGGGCGGCGATCGGCCGGTCGGCGACCACAGCCTGCTCGGTGGCGCAGATCACAGAATAATCGAAGGCCTTGCTGCCAACGATATATTTGGCGGCCTTCTCCAGATCGGCGCTGCGGTCAACATACACCGGCACATTCCCCGGGCCAACCCCATAAGCCGGCTTACCCTTGGAATGGGCCGCCCGCACCATTGCCGAACCGCCGGTTGCCAGAATCACAGCGGTATAGCGGTGGCTGAGCAATTCATCCGTCCCCGGCAGGCTGATCTGATCCATGCACTGGATCAATCCTCTCGGCGCGCCAGCCGCATAGGCCGCATCGGCCATCAGTTTGGCGGTCTGACCGCTGCAATTTACCGCCGATGGATGCGGGGCCACCACAATCCCATTGCGAGCCTTGACCGAGATCAGGATCTTGTTCATCGTGGTTGATGTGGGATTGGTGCTGGGTGTCAGCGCCGCCACCACGCCCATCGGCCAGGCGATCTCATAGACCTGCTCGCTCTCGTCATAGCTGGATCACCCCAACCGTTTTGATATCCTTGATGCTCTCCCAAACTACCTTGGAAGCGAACTCATTCTTGATCTTCTTATGCTCAGGGACGCCAAAGCCGGTTTCCTCGGCTGCCAGCCTGCCCAGACGCTCAGAAGCGCCATAGGCAACATCGGCCATGGCAGCACATACCCGGTCGACCTGCTCCTGGGTGGCATGTCGCCCACTGCTTCTGGGCTTCTCTGGCCGCCACGACCATTGTGCGGGCCTGTTGGATCGATTTCAGATCTTTGTCAAATTCTGGCATAGCTTATCCTGACAATTCACTCTTTTTGATAGGTCACCTGTGTTACTGACCTCCAGGTGATCGATCACCGCCATGATGACAGCATCCACCGGGCGGTTCTTGGTGATCTCAGTCTGCCGTCCGCTGGATCCATGTGCGGTCAGCACCAGATCACCCACACCAGCATCCAGCGTATCGACAGCCACGTACGGCTTCCCGAACGGGACCCCGTCAATATCCGCCTGCCGCAAGATCAGCAGCTTCCGGCCCGTCAGGGTCGGGTCCTTGATCGTGGAAATCGTGGTTCCTATCACTTTGGCGATCAGCATACAATTCTCCTGCTGCTTACTTCCTGAAAACGATCTCTTTATCCAGTTCCAGATGGTCGATTACCGCCATGATGACTGCATCCACGGGGGTATCTTTGGTCAGATGGGTCTGCCGGGCAGCGGAACCATGACAGGTCAACACCAGGTCATCGGTTCCGGCATCCACCAGATCAATCGCCACGTAAGGCTTCCCAATGCTTCTTCTTCCCGGCAGGATCAGTCTCCTGGCAGATCAACAGCTTGGTGTTCATCACCTTGGGATCCTTGATCGTCGAGATCGTTGAACCAATGATACGGGCAATTTTCATCGTGGTTCCTAATAAGCCTTGTCAGCTGCCGGATGCAGCTTTGATTTCTTCCTCTTCGCCGCGGGAACCCTTGACGATCTTTACACCAGCACTCGCGCCCAATCGGGTTGCCCCTGCCTTGACCATATTCTGGGCATCCTCAAAATTGCGTACGCCACCAGAGGCTTTCACGCCCATCTCTGGGCCAACAACCCGGCGCATCAAAGCAATATCTTCAACCGTTGCCCCCCCACCGGAGAACCCGGTGGAGGTCTTTACAAAATCAGCGCCAGCCTCTTTGGAGAGCAGGCAAGCCTTGACCTTTTCTTCCTCATTGAGCAGCGAAGTCTCGATGATCACTTTCACCAGTGCACCAGCAGCATGGCCAACCTGCACCACACCACGGATATCCTGTGCGACGAGCGTATAATCTTCAGCTTTCAATGCGCCGATATTGATCACCATGTCGATCTCTGTAGCGCCGTCATTGATCGCCTGTTGGGCCTCAAAGGCCTTCACTTCCGGGGCAGTTGCGCCAAGGGGGAAACCGATCACCGTGCAAACCTTCACCTTGGTACCCTGCGAGCAGGCTGGCACACAGTTCTACATGTGTGGGATTGACACACACCGAAGCAAACGAAAATTTGCGTGCCTCGTAACATAATTGGGCGATCTGGTCTGCAGTCGCATCCGGCTTGAGCAGGGTATGATCGATCCTGCTGGCAACATCCGGATCTTCCGGGATCCCACCAAGTGTAGAGGTCAGCCGGGACGCGCCTGCATCCACAACATGGCCAGCGCCATCAAAGCAGGTCTTTACACAAATCCCGTCCGCACATTCTTCATGGCAATATTCACCATCGTTGTTCTGATTTCGAATGTTCCTGCTCCTGCATCGCGATCAGCACCTCCCGGGTGATGATCTCTACCAGATTTTTTACTTTATCTTCATCAATTGGAAACGTCATTATCTTTCCTCGATCTCCATAATCTTTTCTACACGCCGGGCATGCCGCCCACCGCCAAATTCAGTATCTAAAAATGTGGCCACGATTTGTTTGACCAGATTGGTGCCCAGTAACCCAGCCCCCAGGCAGAGCACATTGGCATTATTATGCTCCCTGGCATTTGAGGCGGTGGCATGATCATAGCACATCGCAGAACGGAGCACCTTTAACCTTGTTGGCCGCCATATTGGAGCCGATCCCAGCCCCATCGATCATAATCCCGCGCCAGGCTTTTCCGGCCGCGACCTTACTGGCAACTGCTTCGGCAAAGTCCGGGTAATCCACCGAATCCTTGCTGAAACAACCGCAATCATCTACCTGGTATCCTTTCTCGGACAGAAACTCGATCAATATTGCTTTCAGCTCAAAACCGCCGTGGTCTGCGCCGATGGCGATCACATCCTTGCCTGAAGCCAGCTGCGTTCAACCACTGGAGAAGTTGCCGGAGTATTGACCAACCTGGAGACAACCTGATCGACTATCCTTTTGAAGGTCAGAATCTTTGAGCTCGGTCATAGATTACTCCTCCCGGTGGCTCCCACCGATCAACGAACGCTGGAAACACAAATGGCTGCCGGGACGCATTCGCCTTGAGATGTGTGATAGAACTGGAAACGGTCCCCGCGAAACTCCGAATCCACATATTCTATCACCCCACCATCCTGCAGTGAATGTTTCCCGGTGAAATACCAGCACAACTGCTGGCTGGGTCAGACCAAGCAGCCGGGCAATCTCATCCGGTAGCCAGTTCAGCCACGATCTCCTGTTCTGCATGGTCCGGTTTCATATTGTATTGGGACGATAAAACCTGGTACAGAGAAGCAGTTGCAAAATCGTGCTCCAGGATCCCCGGACACAGCCTGTGCGGCAGATACGCCCGTTCGTTGGCAACCGGTTCTCCATCCAGCAGACGCAGACGGTGAAGGAAAACCACCTCAGCACCCAGCTGGATCTGCAATCGCCGGGCCAGGAACGGGTCTGCCGGAATAATCCGGGCCTCCAGCACCTGGTTGGATGCCACCTTCCCGGTTTGTGCCATCTCCTGAGAAAAACCCAGCAGGAAATTGGCTGTCTTGGAGAAACGGGCATTATCCACAAAAGAGCCTACTCCCTGCACAGTGCGAATCGACGCCCTGGTCAGCCAATTCACTGAGCGCATGGCGGACGGTATTGCGTCCAACACCATACCGCTCCACCAGCTCACTCTCCGAGGGAAGCCTTTCGCCAGGAGAGAATTCGCCGCGCTCAATCTGCGCCAGGATCGTATCAGCGACGATCTGGTACAGTGGTTTGGCCTGGTTGCTGTTCAGCAGCTGGCTCATGACTTTCTAACTCATTCCTACATATACCAACATATTCCATTGATAGTATAGCGAATTTTTCCGTCAAAGTCAAGCAGAAGAATTAAAATCTCGCATCGTAAGGACAGGTAGAATCTACCTGTCCCCTATCACGCGCAAATCCGAGTTTTCTGCCATATCAGGTATAATCACCTCCATGTTCAAAAATGTTGAGGAATTCGCCGAAAAAGGCACGGTCAACCGCACCCAATACACGATCACCACCACCATGTTCGAAGGTCCGCTGGACCTGCTGCTCCAGCTGATCGAGCAGGCCGAACTGGACATCACCCGTCTGGCGCTGGTGGAGGTCACCGGCCCTTTTCTGGAATATGTCCGCAATATCCAGGCCGAGAAAGCTGAAGAAGTCTCCAGCTTCCTGGTGATCGCCGCCCGGCTGATGCAGATCAAATCTGAGGCCCTGCTGCCCCGCCCCCCTGAACGCGAACCCGGCGAGGAAGACCCCAGCACCGAGCTGCTCAACCAGCTGATCCTCTATAAAAAGTTCAAAGAGATCGCCAAACTCCTCGCCGAACGTAACGACAAAGGCCTGCGCACCTACCTGCGGCTGGCGCCTCCGCCTAAGGTAGAAACCAAACTGGATGAAGACCAGTTCAATCCTCCACGATCTGATCAAAGCTGCCCAGACGGCCATGCGCATCCTGGAAGAAAAACAATCGGTCAATACCGTCATCCGCAAGCCGCGGATCACCATCCAGGACAAGATCGCCCATATCCGCAAGAAGCTCGCCATCGAAGGTTCTGCCACCTTCTCCGAACTACTGGAGAGGACTACACCCGCGTGGAGGTCGTCGTCACCTTCCTGGCCCTACTGGAACTGGTCCGCCGCTTCCGCATCACCGCCGTGCAGGATGATACCTTCGAGGATATCCGCATCGTCCCCACCGAAGATTGGGATGAGCAATGAAGAAATTGACATCGATCTGGAAGAATAGGCACCGGTTGACCAGGCACTCCGTGATCAGAGAAAAAAGCATTGAAACCACAGATGAGCACGGATGGACAAAGATAGGGAAAGAAAAGACAAGCAATACCAAATCTGGCTGCTGGGAAAACGATTCTCGAATCGCTGCCTTAGAACCACAAAATCCGCTCATCGCGGACTCATTCCTTAATTTGATATCCTGAAACATGCAAAGGCAGGTTCTCTGTGATCCCTGAGTGCCCAATCACCAAGGGCCTGTCTTTTACTCTATATACCCCCACACCACCCAGGCGGCGTCCTCAATCGCATGCTCCAGATCATCATAGGTCGGGGCATCCTTCTCCATCCCCGGGTAGCCGAAGATACTGACAATATACGCCTCGCTGCCCAATTCCAGGATCGCCACTTCCCCCACGATCACCCTGCCCTTCACCAGCGAACCGCGCTTGCTGAAGAAATGAGATCCCACCGGCATCTGATCCCGGATCACGCCAATCCGGGTATCATCACCGGAAGTGTACACCGCCAGATATTCCAGGATGATCTTGCTCTCCTCATCAGTGAGGATCCGCCGTGTCCACAGGTCCTCAAATAGGCGGGTGATCTCACTCACAGTCGTCTCGCCGGGGATTCACCGAGGTGTACTGGAAGCCCCAGTCACGCAGCTTTTGCGCCGGGACGAGTTGGTCATCCGTGTAATCCAGCAGACTCGTGCGTAGCCTCCTCCTCCGAATCCACCAGCATGCCGTACAGCAGCTGCTGATAGGTGCGGCCATCCGTCCCCCGCTCCACCAGGAACAGGCGCAGATCATCGATCTCGCGCTCATGCAGAGACTCAAAGAACAGCATCGCCAGCGGCACCTTCACCACTGAGGCCGGATGGATCGACTCATTTGCGTCCAGAGCATAAAGTACCTTCCCCTCTACCTCTTTGACCATCACATGCCACTCGCCGCCGTAATTCTCAAAGACTCGGTCCATCCGGTTGCGGAAGGCCGCCTCCTCCGGAGAGGGATCGGGGATCGGCTCTATCGGCCGCCAAAGCTGGAATCCGCCAAACCCGGTCGTCCCCAGGGTCTTGCTGTAATCCTTGTTGGTAATATCGTAGAAGTAGCCCACCCCGGGGTTATGCGGATCGTATAGCATCACTTCACTGATCAGATAGCTGCCGTTATTCGTCTCAGCAGTGATCGCATACACCCGTCCCTCGAGCATCCACTCGGGAGACGGTCATGCATATGCTCAAAGTTCCCCCGCCCGCCGGCATACAGGTAGATGAAGTCTCCGGTAAACAGCGGGAAAGCATTGAAATCAAATTCATTGATCGGAGTATTGGTCTGGTACCAGAGATAGTCATCCTGTGGGAAAGTCTTATCCAGAATATAGTCCTGGGTATATTTATCCCGGGGATTCAGCAGCCAGAAATTGTGCAGATCGGTGTAGCGGTCCACCAACCCGGCATCCCGCAGGATGGCAATCGAGAGCGGCCCGCAGAAATTGGCCGGATGGCCCTCATTCTCCACAAACTGCATCCCACGTGCCACCCGCACCGCCTCAGCCTCAGTATCCGCCAAATACTCCAAGGAAGCGCGGTAGAGACGGTCCTTTCTGGGATTCGGTCAATACGCTGTAATCATAGGTATCCGGCAACCGGGTGGGATACTGGGGTGGGAGGCACCCCTACTGTAGCAGTGAATAATGGGCTGTTTCCAGCTGGCATCATCTGGTGGCATCGTTCGGGTGATCTGGCTGATTCCGCTGCAGCTGGAGGACTCAGACATGTTACAGCCAGCCAGGACCATCAGGATGATCATCAATCCGGCGCCAATCCAGACCCAGACCTGTTCCCGCTTCTGTGGGGATCTTGTTGCCCTGATTTTCGTTCAGCTTGCTTTCTCTTCCATCCTGATGTTCAACCTCCAGTTGAACTTTCTTCTCTCACTGACTACCATTCGCAATCTTCTGCTAATACGGCAGATCGCTGATCGTCTCCAATTTCTCAAAACTGTGGCGGGATTCAATGAATCGCACCGTACCTGTCTCACCGCGTACCACAATGCTCTCAGTAGTCGCCCCATTGCTGTGGTACCGTACACCATCCAGCAGCTCACCATCAGTGATCCCGGTGGCTGCAAAGAAGACATCATCAGAAGAGACCAGGTCATCCATCGTGATCACCTTATCGAAGTCATAACCCAATCTCAATGCCTTTCTGCTTCTCGTCTTCATTCCGGGCAAACAGCTTGCCCTGGATCTCGCCGCCCATTGCCCGCAGCGCACAGGCTGCAAGCACACCTTCAGGGGTACCACCGATCCCCAACAGCACATCAATGCCGGAATCCGGCCAGGAGGTCATCAGGGCGCCGGCCACATCGCCATCATCAATGAAGCGGATGCGTGGGCCAACTTTGCGTACTTTGGCTACCAGGTCGGTATGCCGCGGCCGATCCAGAATGATCACCGTCAGGTCGCGCATCCGTTTTCCCAATGCCTGGGCAATCGCATTCAGGTTCGCCTCTACCGGCCACTCGATGTTAATTGCACCTTTCGCACCAGGTCCGACAGCAATTTTATCCATGTACACAAATGGGCCAGGATCATACATCGTGCCCTGCCGGGGCAGCGGCTACAGTGGCGATGGAATTTGGTCGTCCCTGTGCCAGCGGGCGGGTACCATCTATCGGGTCTACAGCGATATCCAGCTCCAGCCCACCCCCTTGCCCAGCACCTCGCCGTTGAAAAGCATCGGAGCCTCATCCTTCTCGCCCTCTCCGATAATCACAGTAGCGGTCATCTCAATCGAATTTAGCAAGATACCGCATCGCATCCACGGCTGCCTGGTCAGCGGCGATCTTATCATCCCGTCCCATGTATTGCGCCGCCATCAGAGATGCCGACTTCGGTCACCCGGACCAGCTCCAATGCTAAATTCCTGCTAGGCTTGCTGTTTGCACCTGACATATTTCTTATTCTCCTTATTACATTTTACCGGTTGGGAAATCATTTTTCAGATCAGAAAAATTGCAGTAATGAGATAATATCCGATTGATACTGCCCACAGCCATGAATCGATCCGGTCCAGTACCCCGCCATGTCCCAGCAGGATCGTGCCGGTATCCTTCAGGCTGTATGTCCGTTTCAGCATCGAGATCAGTAAATCACCAGCTACCGTAAAGATCCCCATCACCACACCAATGAGCATCACCCGCGGGATCGTGATCTCCGGGGGCACCGGCCATTTCATCCAGCGGTAGAACATCAACAGCAGCGGCGCCAACACCCCTGCCATTACCAGTCCGCCAAAATACCCCTCCCAGGTCTTTTTGGGGCTGAGCCTGGGCGCCAATGGTGTTTTGCCAATCCACTTGCCAATCATGTATGCACCGGTATCTGCCGCAACAAACCGCGGTCAGGGTCACCCAGCAGCCACCACTCCCCATCCGGCAGTCCCCGAATCGCCATGAAATGGCTCCCCAACACACCCAGATAGATCATCCCAGTGAAAGTGAAAGGCCATATCCACGATCGTCTGGTCCTCGCCGCGTTCATAATGGATCAGATGATAAATCCCAGCCGCCAGAACAAAGAAAACCAGCGTCAGCATCGGATCGATCTGCGGCCAGAAGGTACGCCCCAACGGCATCAGCAGCACTGTCCCATAAAGCGCAAAATCGGCAGGATGATACCCACCGATACGGCTGATTCCGATAAATTCATATGCCGCGATCATGAAAAAGACCGCCATCAAGATGGCAAAATAATTCTCTCCCCGAAACATTGCCAGCAATCCGACTGGCAATAATACAAGTGCGACGAGGATCTCTTTGCAGCCACATAACAAGTTAGGATTGCACCAGGCCGAACCTTCGGTCTCTTTGGCTGTATTCGATGATCGCATCCATTAGCGCCTCCCGGTCAAAATCCGGCCAGAAGACCTCCGGGAAATACCACTCCGAATAAGCCGACTGCCACAGGAGGAAATTGCTGATCCGCTGCTCACCGGAGGTTCGGATCACCAGGTCAGGGTCTGGAGAGCCGGCCGTGAACAGGTATTTTTCCATCGTTTCCATGCTGATCTCATCGGGGCTAAGTCCATCAGCAACCATTTTCTTGATCGCATGCACCAGTTCATCCCGTCCGCCGTAGTTGAATGCCACATTCAGCACCAGTCGGTCATTCTCTTTGGTCAGTTCTTCACCATTCTTGATCTTCTTGATGAAGGATTCCCGCACGCCATCCAACCGGCCAACATGCCGCAGTTGGACGCCTTGCTTATGCAGTTCATCCAGTTCCCTGTTGAAGACATCATCGAAGATGTTCATCAAGCCTTCCACTTCTTCTGCCGGACGGCCCCAGTTCTCAGTGGAGAAGGCGTAGATCGTCAGATATTTCACCCCAAACTCAACACAGGCCTCGATGATCTGGCGCAAATTCTCAGTTCCGGCCCGATGCCCTGCCAGACGCGGCAGCCCGCGCTTCCTTGCCCAGCGCCCATTCCCATCCATGATGATGGCAATATGCGTGGGAATCTTTTCAGGAGGAATACCTTCCAGGGTTTTTGCCACGATCTGTTGCTCCATCAGGGCTAAACTTCGAGGATCTCTTCCTCTTTTTTCTCGCCGACCTCATTCATCTCTTCAATATACTTATCGGTCAGCTTCTGGACATCCTCTTCCCCTCGCTTGAGATCATCCTCGGAGATCATCTTCTCTTCTTCAAATTCACGCATATCCTTGATCGTATCTCGGCGGATGTTGCGGACGGCGATCCGTGCCATCTTCTACCCGGTGGCCGACCACTTTAACCAGATCCTGGCGTCGTTCCTGGGTCAGCGGGGCAGTGTCAGGCGGATGGACTTCCCGTCATTGCTGGGGGTCAGTCCCAGATCGGAGGACATGATGGCGCGCTCGATATCCTTGATCGAGGATGGCATCAAAAGGTTTGATCAGGATTTGGCGCGGTTCGGGGATAGAAAAGGTAGCCAGCTGTTGCAAGGGTGTGGGGACGCCATAATATTCCACCGCCAAACGTTCCACCAGTGCCGGTGTCGCCCGCCCTGTCCGGATACCTGCCAGATCATCATCCAGCGCCTGCACAGAGATTTTCATCCTGGTTTCAGCTTCTTTTAGTGCGTCTTTTATCACGGGTTCCTCCTCATCCAATTCATCAAATGCTAGAAGGATGCCCTGCCTCAGGGCATTTGACTTTTCCATTTTATCATAAGGCGGGTGAGGGCAAAGAAGTAGAATTATCACCCGGCAGTCAGATTGAGGATAAGCAAGGTTACTCTAACCAGATTTCCTGCTTCCCGGCTAATTGAACTCATCCACAATCGCCCAGCCCGCCAGCAATATCGCCAGTACCAAACATGATCATAAACGAACTCTTGATCCCCAGAGGAGAGGAGACCACCGGATTATCTGGATGCAGCACCATCCGTGGGCTGTTGCTGCCCAGGGTAACAAAGATAAACGGGATCATTGCCGCAAGCGCTTTCAAGCCGCAGCGGTGGCACCAAGTTCAAGCAAGTACCAGGCCCCGATAGCTGCCACGATCACATTGACTGCCGCCTGGATCTTCGGCTCCTGCCAGGGGATCCCATTCCAGTTCAGCCAGGAAGCATAGATGCTGATCAAAAACCCGACCAGGTAAAAGACCAAAGCAGTGCGAAATACCCGCCGCTGCCAACGTCAGCCGGCTGCCTGCCGGCGATCAGCAACAATCAGCCCCAACAGGCCGACCGCGGCAAATAACAGCATCCCTGTCCAGGTGAGAGAGACATGCAAGTATACCGGCTTGATCCCCCATCCCAGGGTCGCGTTCATTCGGGGAAAGCAATAAAACCAGTGGCCTGTAGAATCACGATCAGAGCCAGAAGCCACCATCTGGCCTTTTGAAACCAATAATTCAGCTGCATTCGTTTTTATTCCTCTTCGCTTTGAAACCAGTGTGCCGACTGCCTTGCCTTTGATCGCTTGGATCAGGTCATCTTCTTCCCAGAAGTTCAGCACCATGATCGGCATCTTATTTTCCATACACAGAGTCACAGCCGTACTGTCCATCACCATCAAGCGGCGGTTGAGGGTATCAATATAGGTCAGGTGATCAAATTTCTTTGCATCCGGGTTCTTGACCGGATCAGAATCGTAGACCCCATCAACCTTGGTGGCCTTGATCACCACCTCAGCGCCGATCTCCACCGCCCGAAGAGCCGCAGCCGTATCCGTAGAGAAGAACGGGTTCCCCGTCCCACCGCCCAGGATCACCACCCGCCCCTTTTCAAGATGGCGGGTCGCCCGGCGGCGGATATAAGGCTCGGCCACCGCGCTCATCTGGATCGCTGTCTGCACCCGTGGTCACCAGTCCGGCACGCTCCAGAGCATCCATCAGCGCCATGGCATTCATCACCGTCGCCAGCATGCCCATATAATCCGCGGTTGCCCGGTCCATCCCCCGCTCCAGACCGAGGACGCCGCGCCAGAGGTTCCCGGCACCAATCACAATCGCCAGGTCCACCCCCATTTCATGGATCGGCAGCAGGCGCCGGGCAATTTCTTCTGCCCGCAGAGGGTCGATCCCATGACCAGACTCACCAGCCAGGGCTTCGCCACTCAGTTTCAACAGCACGCGTTTGTATTTCAGGTCTGTCATTCAGATCTCCTGTATGGGTGGTTGTAACAATCTTACTCGATGTAGGCGAGATTGTAAAAGAGGCCAACCGTGTGGTTGGCCTCTCTGGAAGTACTTATTCTTCGTCTTCGTCAGCATCCTCTTGAGAATGCTCACCAAGTTCATACCGGACGAACCGGCGGATGACGACATTCTCACCGATGGAAGCGACATTCTGGTTCAGCAGGTCCTGGATGGTCATGGAGCTGTCCCGGATGTATTCCTGCCGCAACAAGACGACTTCATCCTTGTACTTCTCCACGCCGGCCGGCCACGATCTTATCGAGGATCTTGCTCTGGCTTGCCTTCTTCGATTGCCCGGTTGCGGGCAACCGCTGCTTCGCGCTCGATGCATTTCTTCGGTCAGCTGGGATTCGTCCACGCACACCGGGGAGGCTGCGGCGATCTGCAGGGCCAGCTCATGGGCCAATTTCTGGAAAGCTCGCTCTTGGCTACGAAATCAGTTTCGCAGTTGACTTCAACCATCACGCCGATCCGCCCACCGCCGTGGGAGTAGACTTCAACGATCCCATCGGAGGCTTCACGCCCGGCACGTTTGGCCGCCTTTGGCCAGACCTTTTTCCCGCAGGAAGTCGACAGCCTTGTCAAAATCACCGTCAGCATTGGTCAGCGCTTCTTTGCAATCCATCATGCCGGCACCGGTAGCGTCACGCAATTCTTTGATCTGTTTTACAGTAATTGCCATTTTTCCTGATCCTTTACTCTTTCGTCTTCTGCAGATGCTTCAGCATCTGCTTCGTCAGCTTCGACGGTTTCTTCTTCAGGTGCAGCTTCTTCAGCTTCTTCTTCAACTCGGGGCGGCTTCGACAGCCTCTTCAGCTTCTGTCTTCAACTGCGGCGGCTTCGGCTTCAGCGGCTTCAGCGGCCTCAGCTTCGGCGGCTGCTTCAGCTTCCATCTTTGCCAGGGTGGATGCACCCAGCAGTTCCTCATCACTGAGTTCCTGTTCAACTCTTTCAGCCGGGGCGGTGACTACGATCTCATCGCCATCATCATCCTTGCGCATTGCCTTGCCTTCTTCGACAGCATCGGCGATGAAACCAACCATCAGCTTGATCGTGCGGATCGCATCATCATTGGACGGGATCACGTAGTCGATCAGGCGGGGATCACAGTTGGTGTCCACCAGGGCCATGATCGGGATATTGAGGGTGTTGGCTTCACGAACGGCAGTCTCTTCACGGCGGACATCAACGATGAAGATCAGGTCGGGCAGCTTGTGCATATTGCGGATACCACCGAAGCGGAGCAGCAGCTTTTCGATCTTGCGGCTGAGCATCAGGCCTTCTTTCTTGGTGATCAGCTCGAATTCGCCCTTCTCGCGCATGCGTTCCAGGCGGTCCAGTTCGTTGATGCGCTGGCGCATGGTGAACCAGTTGGTCAGCATGCCACCCAGCCAGCGGAAGGTGACGTAGGGCATACCGCAGCGGATTGCCTCTTCTTCGATGGTCTCAACTGCCTGGCGCTTGGTGCCGACGAACAGCACGCTGCCGCCATTGGCAACAGTCTGGCGTGACGATATCGCCGACCTCTTCCATTGCCTTCACGGTCTGCTGCAGGTCAATGATATGGATTCCGTTGCGCTCGGTGAAGATATAGGGACTCATCTGGGGGTGCCACCGGTGGGTCCGGTGTCCGAAGTGGACGCCGCTTTCAAGCAACGCCTTCATAGATACTTTTGCCATGTGAAATACTCCTTTGCGTTTAGGCCTCCGTTCCCTTCATCCCTACACGCGGCTGTTGAGTTCAACTGCCCGCACGCGTAAGTCCAGGAACGTGTGTATTAGTCTCTGGTTTCCAGAACCGAGAGATTATATCATTTGGGGGATAGATAGGGCAAGGAAAAAATGCAGGGATCAAGTCACCCAGGCACCCAGGCACCGGACCGAGGATGGCCAATCCTAAGAGGTTACAAAAGGTACCAAAATGTTACACTTTTGGGTTTTTCTTGACAGTAACAAGCTGAAGCTGACAAAACCTGACAAAACCCGACACTTTTTAAAAAGTTGCTTGACAGTTTCAAGCAGGTTAACCAGTTCTTTGTCAGGGCGGGAGGGCATACTCGGATAAAAACCAACCTTATCCTGATCAACCCCCTCCTGGCCTTCGGCCTATCCTCCCCCTTGAGAAAGGGTAGGAGACTCTGAATCGTGAGATAACATTGAACACAATGGGTGCAGATCGATGCGCTGTTGTACCAGTTGTATGGGCTTGACAGCGAAGGAGATTGAGGTTGTGGAGGGGGTTGTTTGATTTGCATTATATAACCAGCACCCCGGGACAGGTAACTCCACCTGCCCCTGCTCGAAAAATAACCTACCCGCAAAATACTTCTTCTGGAACCAGAAAGCCACGTTCACCAGCCCGATCATCACCGGCACCTCGATCAATGGTCCGATCACCGCGGCGAACGCCGCCCCGGAGTTGATCCCGAACACGGCCACAGCCACCGCAATCGCCAGCTCAAAATTATTGCTGGCGGCAGTGAAGGCCAGCGTCGTGGTCTTGGAGTAATCCGCCCCAACTGCCCGCCCCATGAAGAAGGACACCAGGAACATTATCACAAAGTAGATCAGCAGCGGGATGGCGATCCGGACCACATCCAGCGGGATCGTCACGATCAATTCACCCTTGAGAGAGAACATCACCACGATGGTGAAGAGCAAAGCGATCAGGGTGATCGGGCTGATCTTGGGCACAAAGGTTTTGTAGTACCAATCCTTGCCCTTTGGCCCGCACCAGGAAGAAGCGGGTGAAGAAACCCGGCCAGGAAAGGAATCCCCAGGTAGATGAACACGCTTTTGGCAATCTCGCCAATGGTGATATCGACGATATTCCCGGTCAGCCCAAACCAGGTGGGCAGCACGGTGATAAACACATAGGCATACACGCTGTAAAACAGCACCTGGAAGATCGAGTTGAAGGCCACCAGGCCGGCGGCGTACTCATTATCACCCTTGGCCAGTTCATTCCACACGATCACCATCGCAATGCAGCGCGCCAGGCCGATCAGGATCAGCCCGGTCATGTACTCCGGATAGCCGCGCAGGAAAATGATCGCCAGCACGAACATCAAGACCGGGCCGATCACCCAATTCTGCACCAGGGAGAGGCCCAGCACCTTCCAGTTGCTGAAGACATCCCCCAATTCATCATAATGCACCTTCGCCAGCGGGGGATACATCATCAGGATCAATCCGATGGCGATGGGGATATTGGTTGTGCCAACCGAGACAGCCGAATTGAACGCTTCAACGCCGGCCGGGAATAAAAACCCGATCCCGACCCCGACCGCCATCGCCAGGAAGATCCATAAGGTCAAATAGCGATCCAGAAACGACAAACCTTTATTTTCCTCTTTATCCATTCCTATTCTCCTGTTTCCTTAAATTTCCATTCAAGCTGGCACCGTGGGGATGAACGGGCAAACGGTACCGATTACTTCTACGCTTATTTCTCAGCCTCAGCCAATCCTGGATCCTATGATCGATCTGATCCCGGCTTCTTCCATCACCTTGATGGCAAATGGATTGATTCCCTGAGGTGCCAAGCCAGCGCTGTGGACTTCAAACCGGTCTCCGGCATATTTCCGTAAAAACGCCTCTGCCATCTGGCTTCGTGCAGAATTTCTGGTGCACAGAAATATTACCCTCTGTTTTTTATCCTCACTCATGATTCGCTCCTTCAGAATATTTGATAAAGTCATAAGATTTTACTTAATTCGAAGGGCTCATTTGTAAATAAATAGTTAACTAATCGTCCATATTCTAATTTTCTACGACTGCTTTACGCAGACTTTGCCGATTGATCAACCAGAAGATTCCTGCCAGCAAGGCAAGGAACAGGACCAGATACAACCCGACAAGTCCTAATCCCATACCATCAACCCAGGCACCGTACAACAGCCCGGCCGCAGTGCTGAACAACGCGACCCAGGCAACATATACCCACGCCTTGAGTCTTCCGATGATTGAGGCAGTGATCAGGATACTTTGCAAGCTCAATTCTGGATCAGAGATCAGGTAAGCCAGCAGCGGGCCGCGGTGCATTCCCAGCCCCAGGAACATCTGAGCGATGGGCACCTCCACCAGGGTGGGGAAATACATGAATACGCCGAAGACCACACCAATGAAGTTGCCAAAAAATGTGTTTTGACCGGCAATCGCCTCGATCCACTCAGGTTTGATCAATTCTCGGATGATGCCAACCGCAAAGACACCCACAATCAAGAGTGGGAAGATCTGTTTGATGAAGCGCCAGGTTTCCCACAGAAAATCCCGGGATTCATCTTCAGTTAGCTGAGTTGGCAGCATCCAGCCAAGCAGGATGACGCTCAACAGTACACCGATGAATTTCCCAGTCAACAGGATCTCCACGCCCCCTGGGTACGGGTTGACGCCCAGTGCGGCGAATACCAAAGTGAGACCCACCAAGCCAGTCGAAATCCATGTCCAGGCGTTGAATCCATCGTGGATTTTTTCTAACCCCTTCCAGGCTGTCAACCCAATGAGGATTAACATTCCGATCAGGATTGCCCCTTGCGCAGTCACACCTTCCTCGCCTCTTGCCGGGTCAAACGGCACAAGCGCAAACAGGTAATCTTGCAGGCTATTCACCCAATTAGCAGTTAGATCCACCTGGAAGTAAGTCGCTTTTAGTACATCAATTTGGAAAGTACCTACGATCAATACTACCACCAGCACCAACAGGAAGATAATGGATGATTTGCGCATGGAAGCCTGACCGGCAAACATCGCATCCGTAGCTTTGTCGTGAGCAGCATCTTCCTTGCGAAAGATCAGTGACATGATGATCCCAACGCCAATCCCAAAGGCAATTGACAGCACTAAGCGGGCGATAGCCAAATCCATCCCAATCACAGTTCCAGTATAGGTTAAGGCCAGGATATTGACGGCTGGCGCCACGAACAGGAAAGTAATCGCGGGGCCTAACCCTGCACCCTTTTTATAGATTCCAGCAAAAAGCGGGATCACGGTACATGAACATACCGCCAGCAAGAAACCGGCTGCAGCCGAAGCTGGATATGAGATGTATTTTGGTGTATTTCGCCCAAGAAAGCGGGTAACTGTTTCTTTGGGGATCAACGCAGTCATTGCCCCTGCAATATAAAAAGCGGGCAGCAAACACAGCAATACATGGGCAGCCAGGTACGCTGCCAAGTTACCTAATCCGCTGTTGAATAAGCGAGCGATGAATTCTAAAATAGTGTTCATAAGGATTACCTAAAGTTATATTTGTATTTTTGAATATGTTTAGGCCTGAAAAAACCCTGCATGGCAGGGTAAATCATCAGGATGTTAGTTCTCTTCCAGAGCATTAGCCAGCAAAGTTACCAGGTCAGATTGGGAAGGGATTTTCCCAGTTGAAACAACCTTCTCGTTGATCACCAGTCCAGGTGTGCTGAGGATATCGTATTCCATAATCTTCTGATAGTCAGTCACCTTCTCGAATTCGGCGTCAATTGCCAGATTGCTGACCGCTTTTCTGGTTTCCTGTTCCAGGCGTTTGCAGTTCGGGCAGCCAGTACCAAGGATTTTAATTTTCAACATAGTCGTTCCTCCAGATAGATTAATTCGACTTCTTTTTTTGAATATTCAGATTCAGGTACGCAGCTGGGGCAGTCGCAATTTGCCAGGGTGCCAGGTTCAGAGAATTTTGGCAGATCGGCAGCAGATATACCGGCAACCCCAACGGCGGTTTCGATCAGGGAAAAGATTCCCGGATCCATCACCCGGTAGAAGATATATTTCCCCTCACGCCGGGTATCCAGGATACCGGCATCCCGCAGCACCATCAGATGCTGGGAGATATACGCCTGGCGTTTTTTCAGGACAGTTTCGAGGTGGCAGACACAAGCCTCCCCATGGCCGATTTTGAAGAGGATCCTGACCCTGAATTCAGATCCAAGCACTTTGAGAATATCGGCAATTCGTTTTTCAGCAGTCTTTGTTTTCATATTCATAATATTGAATGTATTTTATACCCGCCCAGAAAATTTGTCAATATTGAATTATCACCTATGGGGATTTCAATTATGTCATGCAGCGTCAAACACCCGCCACAGTTCGGGTGCCGGTGTTCGGTGCAGTCAATCAGGCTATTTTTCAACACTACGCAGGAGGAGTGACAATCCACACAGGGAGATTAGTTCATATTGAGCAAGTGTATCCGCAGATCCGGGGATTAAGTCTCTAACCCTCGCCCTGGCATGAATATTGCAATCTATCAAGCAGCGCATTATTCCGGGAGGGAACAATGATCGAATTACTCGAAATGGACTACCAATTCATCCTGTTGGTGATGGATGCCGCCCTATTTTGTCTTGGCGTGATCATGGTGCTCTTCGGACTGGGTATCCTGGCCAAAAAAGCGTTTGGCCCCGAAGTCACTGAACTGGCAAATGCCACAACCAAGCTGGCGCAAAAAGGTATCGCTGATGATATCGCCGGCCTGGTCGGGAACGCCTCGGCTCTGATGGGCGCGCTGCAGGACATGGTCAAAACTGCCAGAGGGATCGGCACCTTCCTGATCCTGATGGGAGGCATTTTTATTGCCGGCTCGCTGCTGCTTCTGGTCGATAAGATCCTGATCTAGCGCAGAGATACCGACATGATCATCCACACACTCAAACAACAGCTCAATGATGCTGAATTCAAGGTCGTCATCCGCGCCCTGCGCCAGGATGCGATCATCTGGTCTGCCCTCCAGGATGAGCAGTTCCTCAACCGGATAAAAACCACCCAACTGACCGGGCTGAAACCCTGGACCCCGGCCAATATCGCCCTGACCTACCTGTTCCCCAACAGCGCCCCGCGGATGCTCTCGGCGCTGCCCAACAATCTGGATACCGAGACCAAGACCAGGGCCGCCGAAACGCTTGAAGCCCTGCTCTCCCCCACCGGCAGCCCGGATACCGAGGACGAGCTTACCACCGCTGCTCTGGCCGCGATTGCCCTGCGGGAACGCTGGCTAATGCTGGATACCGTTGAGAAGGCTTTCTTCAAACAGGTGCCGCTCAATACCCAATTGTGGCAGACCACCCTCAGCATCCTGTACGGGTTGATGCCACACGGCGGCAAGATCCTTGAAGCCCTGCTGCATTCCCAGGATGACAGGGCATCATCTCCTCGCCCTGCACCTGGTCACCTCCCAGCCGCAGGAAATCGAACGCCAATCCGCTGCCCTGCTCCCCGCACTATTGAAATTACCTTCCCTGCAACGCTCGATGATCCTGCGTGCCTACGAAGATCACGACCCGGCGCTTTCCCGCCAGCTTTCCAGCGACCTGCTCGAAACCCTCCCTGAAGCTGAGATGATCGCCGGAAATCCGGTCCAGACACTGATCGACTTTATGGAGCGCACCGAACTGCTCAAGATGCAGGGGAACTATGCCGAAGTGCTCCCTGCCCTTGACCAGATCCGCGCAGATGACCACCAACCTGCAGGCCGACCTGGCCGCCCAACTGGCCCAGGCGGCTGCCCGTGATAATGACAAAAAGACCGCCCTCGAGGCGATCAACAAGGTCTCCGAGCTGGAAGAGGATTTCCCTTCAGAAAGCCAGGAGATCACCTTGGCCCAGATCCACACCGGCAAACTGGAATTGCCCGCAGCAAAAAGCAGGACGGCAGCCTGGCCAACCAACTGGCTTCCGCCCGGATCGCCATCCAGGAGAAGAAAATTGAACGAGGCGCAGCGTCTGGCGCAGTTGGCCTTTGCGGATACGCTGAAGCTCCTCAAATCCAGTCGACCGCACGCCCCAATCCGGAATTCCTGGTCACCCTGATGGAGATCCTGGTGAGCGTCAACCTGGTAGAAGAAGCCGTCCAGATCGGAGCGCTGGCCCAGAAACATTACCCCAACAACAGCCGATTGATCAGCCTGTACGCCCGCTCCCTGAAACGCTTTGGACAAGCTGGAGCAGGCGGTTGATTTTGCATACATCGCCATGGCGCTCTCTTCTGCCTCTGCGCCGATCCACCGCGAATTGATCGACACCCTGATGCAGCAAGGGGACTGGATCGAAGCCCGGAAGGAAGCCGAAAAACTGGTCAATGCCAGTGAGACGCCCATCCCCGGCGATATCGTGCTGCTGGCAGAATCCTACCTGCAGACCGGGCAGGCCAGCACAGCCATCTCCACCTGCGAGAAAGGTCTTGCAGCACAGCCGGAGAATTGGGAACTGCTGCGCATGCTGGGACGCATCTACCAGTGGACCAACAACATCCAGGCAGCCGAACGCAGCCTGAGCAAAGCGATCGTGCATAACCCTGACGGATCGAATCCTGGCTGGACCTGGCAACCCTGCACCAGAAGAACAAGGAACCCGAAAAAGCCCTGGAAAAGCTGATCTCTGCGGATAACGTAAACCCCAACCACCCGGCGATCAACCTGCATATCGGCCTGGCCTATCTGGAACAGGGCGATCAGGTCAAAGCGCTGGCCGCCTTCAACCAGGCCGCCCGCTTCATCCAGCCGGAAACCGAAGATCACATCCGGAGGCAGATCGGCTTCTACCTCGGCAAGACAATGTTTGAAAGCGGATACACCGAGGAAGCTGTCACCGTCTTCGAGAAAGCCCACCTGGAGCACCCGGCCGATGTAGACCTGGCATTCTGGTACGCCCAGAGCCTGATCGATCTCAAAGAGTATCAGACTGCCCTCCCGGTACTGACCCTGGTGATCCAATCCCAGGAACCGCCGCTGTCTGCCCGGCTGGATTACGCCGAATTGATCCTCAACCTGGAGAAAAGCCCCGAACTGGCGATCCAGTACATCCAGGAAGTATTGGACCAGCAGCCCAAACACGAACGGGCATTGATCCTGCTGGCCCGGGCAACGGCTGCCTCCGATGACCACCCTGCCGCCCTGGAACTTTACCAGGAAGCCATGCAGACCGAGCTTTCCCGCCAGCCAAAATATTTCATCGCCCTGACCATCGGGGTGGCCCAATCCGCTTTCAAAACCGAGCAACCCCATGTGGCGATCACCTTCCTGCGGGAAGGGCTGCGTAAGGTACCTGAAAGCCTGGACCTGAAGAAAGCGCTCTGCCAGGCCTATATCCAGGCCAACCTGAAACCAGATGCACTGGCAGTGCTCCACGAGATACAGTCCGAGACTGCACCCTCCCTGCAGGACTACCTGTGGATCTGCAGACCAGGCCGTAGCGTTGGATGAACTCGCCCTGGCAACCGAGAATCTGCACCTTGCCAGCCAGATTGCTCCCCTGAATACCGAGATCATCGTCCGGCTGGGATATGTCCAGTTGGAAGCCGGCCAGGAAGAAAAGGCCAAAGAGACCTTCAGCCAGTTATTTGAAGTCGAAGAGGTGGATATCACTGATATGAAGATGGCCGCCCACGCCCTGATCAATCTGGGCGACCCGGCTACCAGCATCCCCTTCGTCGAGCGGGCATTGGAACTGTGTGACTATCAATCCAAAGACCTGCTGACCGAACTGACCCGGCTTCAACTTGATTCAGAGGAACATCTGGCCGCCCTGGAGACGATCAAGAAACACCTCAAGATTGATGGGCAGAACGCCGGGCTGTGGATCACCAAATCCAACATCCTGGAGCACCTTTGCCGCCCGAAAGCCGCTGCAACTGCCATCCAGGAAGCACTCAACCTGGTGCCCGCACTCTGCCAACCTGCACCTCAAGGCTGCCCTGCTGCTGCGCGGTGAATTTGATCTGGCTGGCAGCCTGGAACATATCACCCAGGCCAACCAGTTGGACCCTCAATCCCTGGAGATTGCTGAACAGACCGTCGAGATTTTCCGGGCAAGCCTAAAGAAAAGGAAGCCCTGGCAGTCATCCGGCAGATCAATACCCAGCCGGAGACAGTCTCCTGGCTGGTGAATAAAGCCGAACTGCTGCTGGCGGAATTCGCACGCGGCAACCATTCGCTGGCTGACGAAGCCATTAGCGCGTGCCCTTGAGATCGCACCTGAAGATCCGCGTGCCTTGGCAGTCAATTCCCGCATCCTCGCAGAAGTCGGGAAGACGGAAGAAGCCGTAGAAATCTTCGAACAAGCCTGGGAAAAGATCACCACCGGCAACCAGTGGTCCGATCCCTTCGTACAGACAGCCGCTCTGCTTTCCCTGGGAGAAGCTGCCGGGGCGCTGCACAAATGGCAGCAAGCGCTGGCAATCTTCGATGATCTGCCCGAAGCCGGACTGAAAGAACCTCAGGCACATCTGTTTCTTGCCCGGGCGCTCACCCAGCAGGCAGAACGGCAGCAGGCATGCACAGCCGTCCAGGCCTGTATGAATGCCCCCGGCAAGTCGGCGGTCAAGCGAGGAAAGCCAGACAAAATTCCGAGACCGCTATCGAAAACCTATACCAGTTCACCCCGGATGCCGCCTCTGCACGTGAATTCTCCGATGGGAACAACGCGGCAGCTATGCGATCAGCAACCATGAGCCTTACCCGCAGCCAGTGCTGCAGTCCGCCGAGGATCTGGCTGCCCTGGCCGCCGCCTCACGGCGCACCGACCAGGAACTGGACTTTGCAATTCCCCAGAGGAGTGGCTGAATACCCCGGTGATGAAATTCCAGATCGCCCTGAGCTACAGCATCTCCAACCCGGAAGGTGCGCTGGAGATTGCCGAAGACCTGGCTCTCAACTATCCTGAAAACCCGATCTACCAGGCGCTTTATGCCCAGCTCGCCCAGCGCAACGGCCAATCCGCCGCCGCCCTGACCTTCATCCACAAGGCACTGGAAATCTGGCGGGACGAACCCGAGTGGCACATCCTGGCCGCAGAACTTCTGGCAGAGATCCAAGGAATTTGACCAGGCAGTCGACCATATGGAGAAAGCCTCCAGCGTGGACCGGGAAAATCCGGTGACGCTCTATAAACTTGGGGATGCTTATCATGCAGGCAGACCTGCCCGGCAACGCCATCCGGGTGCTGGAGCGAGCCGTCAATCTGGAACCGCTGAAACCAGAATACTGGGCAAAGCTAGCCCAGGCACACCAAGCCGCCGAGGAATTCGGCCCGGCCACATGCCAGCATCGAGAAAGCGATCAAGCTTGCGCCCAATTCTCCTAAATACCTGCTGCTGGCTGCCGAAATCTGCTGCCGACGAAGGGCGCACTGCTCAAGCGGGATAAATTCATCCGCCAGGCGATCGAACTCCAGCCCCGCGAAGACCGATGATGTGATCCACCTCACCCGGCTGCTGATCGAGAAGAAAGACGCTGCAAAAGCAATCGAACTGCTTGATGAGGTCATCGCCCACGCGGTGACCCCCACCCCGCTGCTGCTGCAGAAGGCGGCCATTATCCGCGAGACCAGCCGGGATCAAGGAAGAGATCAAGCTGCTGGTCGAGCTTGCCAGACAGGATCCGCAGAACCCCCTGATCCTGGCACGATTGAGCGCCGCCTATATCCAGACCGATAACCTCCGGATGCGATCCGAGCGGGACAGTATGCGATCAAAAACGCCGGCAATCAGCTCACCGCCACCCAAGTAGCCCGGCTCCATTACCAGGTGGGCGTACTCTTCCACCGCACCGGCCAACTGGACCAGGCGATCAACCACCTATCCAAAGTCGATCCAGATCAAACCCGGCGTTATTAGACGCCTATCTGGAGATTGCCAGAACATTGAAAGACCGGCGGGCATACAGCCAGGCGATCGGCTACCTGGAGAAAGCCATCCGGATCGCCCCGGAAGATTCGCGGCCTTATCTGGCTGCCGGACTTGCTGCATAAAGAAGGAAAGAACTACATGGATGCAGAAGCCATGCTGAAGAAAGCCGCTGCGCTTGCCCCGGACGATGCCAATATCAAACGCCATCTCGCCTCGGTGATTGCCATGGCGATCATCCATCAACACGAGACAAATTAAGGGTTCCCGATGAAAAAACCAAACGCGAACACACACATCTTTGACCGCAGTACGATCATCTCCCTGCTGACAAACGCCATCCAGGTAGAATCTTACCGGTTTGCCCGCCGGCTGGCGGAAGCCTGGTTGGAGATTGTACACGCGGCGACATCGTGATCGAACATCTTTTGGTCCAGGCCTGCCTGAAGGAAGACCGGATCGAAGAAGCCGTTCCGCTGATCAAGAAGATCGTCTTCACCGACCCGGAATACCTACCGGCGCAGCGGCTGCTGGCCTATTCCACCAGCCTGACAGAGTACACCTCGGTTGCACACCGCCCAGGAATGCATCCTCGCACTTGGCGGCAGGATACCAGAGACAGAAATCCCTCCCAGGCTGGAGCAGCACACTGAAAACCGCCCTCCAGCACCAGAAAGCCGGGGAGCGGGAAAAGGCAGAACTGGCCTTTCAGGCATGCCCTGGAGCAAGCAACCCTCCTCTCCGCTGCCGCATGTACTGCATCTCAAATTCCTCCTGGAAAGCATGACCAGGCGCTGATCCTCCAGACTGCCGGAGCATACCTACAGCGCTGGCCGGACACTCTGGCCGTGCATCCTGAGCCTATGCCGACGCATTGAACAGATCCGGCCAGGAAGCAGAAGGGATCGAACTGCTGCACCAGGCCGTCTCGCTGGATATTGGCGGGCAGGTGGCAACCCGCCTGTGGGGCAGCAGCCATTCCTATATCAACCTGTGGCCAGACAACCCCAGCGATTGACCTGGAACTCCCAATCCCCGCCGATGTTGCCACAGCAGTGGGCTGGAACCAGCTCCCCGCCGGCACCCCGCCTCCGGTGACAAGCACATTCAACCCCACCCCAGCAAATCCCGGCGGCTATGAGGACAAATCCCGGCAGGAGATCGAATCCAACAAGCGGTCAGCAAAGCCCGCCGGAACTGGAAGAGCTGGCCATCCAGATCCAGAATCCGGTGCTGGGGGCGGCAGATGGGCGTTATCCGGCATACGTGATCCTGACTGCCAAGAACAAGCTCGCAGCCCAATACGGCGATGAGAACCTGGAAAAGCTCTGCCAGGCGATCGAACTGGTGGAGAAGAAGACCAAGCAGATCAAGGGCTGGAATGCCTATACGGTGTATGTCGATGACCCGCTGTGCGCCGACCGATTTGATCTGCCCCCTGCGCTGGTGGATGATCCCTGGTCGATCAAAACCTTTATCCAGGACCTGGACAGATCACTGGCAGCCAAAGGGGAGCGGATCGGGGCGATCCTGATCGTGGGCGGGGAAAAGATCATCCCCTTCCACCTGCTGCCCAACCCGATCGATGATTTCGATGTGCATGTCCCCAGCGATAACCCCTACGCCTGTGACGATGAGAATTACTTCATCCCGAAATGGCCGCTGGGACGGCTGCCAGGCAGTTCGAATGATGACCCCAGCTGCCCTGCTGAACCAGTTGGGCAAGATCATCCAGAGCGCGCGAAGCCCAAGCCGCCGCGCCGAAAGCCCTCACCTCTCAGCCGGCTGTTCCGCTGGATGTTCAGGACCATCCTGCCTGCAACGAATAAACCCAATTTTGGCTATTCTGCCGAGGTCTGGCGGCGGGCTTCCCACGCTGTGTACCGCCCGATTGGCAAACCGCACCACCTGAAAGTCTCTCCCCCGGTGACTGCCAACAGGATCGGCAAGGTGACCAGCCATCCCTCCCACCTGGCATACTTCAACCTGCATGGTCTGGAAGATGCCGCCGAATGGTACGGCCAGAAGGACCCGGTGGAAGGCCAGATCCGGGCCGGATTATCCCATCGCCCTGCGCCCGGCAGATATCCGCAACAGCGGCGCGGCGCCCAAGATCGTGTTCTCGGAGGCCTGCTTTGGCGCTAATGTGATCGATAAATCGGTGGAAGAAGCGATCTGCCTGAAGTTCCTCGATTCGGGCACCCAGGCGCTGGTTGGCTCGACCTGCACCTCGTATGGCTCGATCTCCACCCCGCTGATCGCTGCCGACCTGCTGGGGAAGAGCTTCTGGAGTCTGACCCAGGACGGCTATCCCGCTAGGCGAAGCCCTGCGAAGGGCCAAGATCCACCTGGCACGCGAGATGAATAAACGCCAGGGCTACCTGGACGGCGAAGACCAGAAGACCCTGATCTCATTCGTACTCTACGGAGATCCGCTGGCAAATGCCTTCAACGGACAACTCTCTGCCGGACTCGAAGCATATGCCTGCAGCCGACCTTCAACCCGGACCGGATCAAGACGGTCAGCGACAAAGCCAACCTGGTGGATAACAGCCAGGTACCGGAAGAGGTGATCAAACAGGTCAAAGGGATTGTGGAACATTACCTGCCCGGGATGGAAGGCGCCAAATTCGCCTTATGCCGAAGGGCAAAGCTCCCTCCCGGGATCGGAGCGAAATCCTCCCCCACCCGCAAAGTGGTCACGCTCAGCAAGCAGATCGTGAAAGATGAGCCACCCATACCCAGCACGCCCGCATCACCCTGAATGCGGAGGGCAAGATGACCAAGCTGGCGGTGTCACGCTAAGAAAATAGTTTAAATCCTCCCGTAAAAAACTGCTGGTCGTGATCAACCCCTCCCGTGATCGTAACCAGCAGATTTTTGATTCCTTAGCCAGTTTTTTTATCCGCTATTTCTCAGGCTTCCTCAGACCACAGTGTGATCCGTTCAAATTTCAGTGTTTCCGAATCCAGGATCACGAAGGATGAAGTGCCAAACAGCCCCATGATCTCACCGGGATTGAGCAGCAGGGTTTTGCCAATGATCTCGTCGTGGGCGGTGTGATCGTGTCCATAGCAGACCAGGTCATATTGGTCCGATTGCGCCAACCCGCGGCCGATTTCCGGGTAATGATTTACGGCTATGCGCAGGCCACCGAGTTCAAGTTCAGCGAACTCGCCATAGATCTGGAAGCCCGGATAGCCCTCAGCCGCCTTTGGAGACAGCCCGCTTATCCCCGTCATTATTGCCCCAGACCATGTGGACGGGCTTCCCGCCGATCCCTTTTCCCAGGCGGTGGACCATGAAGGGCGAGATCAGGTCCCCACAGTGGATCACCGCTTCAGTCCCCTGCAAATGGGGAATCGCCTCCGCCAGCCGCCAAAGGTTGTCATGGGTATCACTGATAATGCCGATCTTCATGGGTTTCCTCCATTCCTGAACAACTGTGCTCTATAATTAGTCCAATCTTATCAAATTTTCAGGCAGGCACGCTATGAAACAAGAGATACGATCATCACCGCAATTGTCACATTTGTCAGCTTGCTGATCGCCTTTGGGGCCGGGTATCTTCACCCACCAGATCATCTCGCCGCCAGAGCTGGAAACCCCGGTCCTGTCCCAGGTGAAGCAGATCATCCAGAACCACGCCTACTACCCCCTCCCGGATGAAACCGCTCTGGAATACGGGATGATCCATGGGATGGTCGGCGCGCTGGACGACCCTTACGCCGCTTTCACCGAGCCAATCCAGCACGAGCTTTCCAGCGATACCTTTGAGGGGCATTTTGGCGGGATCGGCAGCCAGGTGACGCTATGACGAGGAAGGACGGATCGTGCTGTATCCGAATGCGGAAGGGCCAGCACGCGAAGCTGGGATGAAGGACGGCGATGTCCTCGTCGGGGTGGATGATAACGACAATTACGATGGATACCGACATCCATGAAGCGGTAGCGCTGGTGCAGCGGCCCGGTCGGGGAAGAAAGTCCAGATCACCATCCAGCGCCCACCGGAGATGGAAGAGTTGCGTTTCGAGATCAAACGCGCCGAAATCGCCCTGCCCTCGGTCTCCTTCCGCCCGCTGGACCAATACCCCAAGATCGGGCTGATTGATATCAACATCATTGCCGCCTCTACCGCGGAAGAGATCGTGGCTGCAGTTGAAGAACTGCAATCCCAGGGGGTGGAATACTTTCATCCTCGACCTGCAGGGCAACGGCGGCGGCCTGCTGGATGCCGGGATCGAGATCTCAAGCTGTTCCTGGAGGACGGCGAGATCATGTACGAGCAGTTCAAGGGGGAGGAACCCAAGGTATTCAAAGTTGACCGAGAAAGGCGCGCTGGCGGAGATCCCGATTGCGGTGCTGATCGATCAGAACTCAGCATGGCCTCCGAGATCATCGCCGGGGCGCTCCAGGTACATGACCGCGGCCCGCTGATCGGGGCCCCCTCCTACGGCAAGAATACCGTGCAACTGGTCTTCACCCTGGAGGACAACTCCAGCATCCATGTGACCTCGGCGGTGTGGTGGCTGCCTGGCCAATCGGCGGAGGTGGACTTCCAGCTGATCCCGGACATCAGCGCCGGCGAAGGGGAATGAGCTATGACCCGATCTTGGAGTTGGCGGTGGAGTATTTTGAGGGCATGACTGAAAAACACTAATTTACCACAGATGAACGCAGATAAACCTGATGGTTGGGGCGAATGATTCCGCCCAAAAAGAAAAGTCCGCCAAGAGGCGGACTTCATTTTTTCAAATTGATCTCCCAACAGCCAGTTGGGGGTATCAGTTGGAATTCCTTACCCCAATTGATGCACATCCGAAAACAATTTTCCTTCCTGATCCCTCAGTGCCTAATCACAAATCACTGCACCTTTGGCAGTTTCACGCTCTTCAGGATTTCCTGAGGATATCATCGGGGTTGACGCCTTCTGCCTGGGCCTCAAAGTTGAGGATCAGGCGGTGGCGCAGGGCGGGATAGATCACCTTGCGGATATCTTCGATCGAGACGGCCTTACGGTTATCCAGCAGGGCCTCGACCTTACCCCCCCAGATCAATGCCTGCAGGCCGCGCGGACTGGCCCCGACGCGCAGATTGCGCTTGACGACTGGGAGCGCATCTTCCTGAACTGGCTGGGTAGCGCCGACCAATCTGGCGGCATAGCGGAAGACCGGTTCTGACACCGGCACCTGGCGGGTCAGCTTCTGCATGACTTCCAACACTTTGCCGGTGGAGACCCGTTCCACTTTGGCAGTAGAAGCGCCGGTCGTGCGGCGAGCGATCTCCACCAGGTCATTCTCATCCGGATAGGGGACATACAGCTTGTACAGGAAGCGGTCCATCTGCGCTTCAGGGAGCGGATAAGTCCCTTCCATCTCGATCGGATTCTGGGTGGCGAGCACGAAGAACGGACTGGGCAGCTCGTAGGTCTGGCCGGAGATGGTCACCCGGCCCTCCTGCATCGCCTCCAACAGCGCAGATTGGGTCCGCGGCGCAGCCCGGTTGATCTCGTCGGCGAGCACCAGGTTGGCAAAGATCGGCCCTTTCTCAAACTTGAAGCCGCGGCTGCCATCCTCCTGGGCAGTCAGGATCATGGTGCCCAGAATATCGGCGGGCATCAGGTCGGGGGTAAACTGGATGCGGGCATACGAGCAGGCCAGCACCTCTGAGAGGGTATGGATCAACATGGTCTTGCCCAATCCGGGCACACCTTCCAGCAGCGCATTGCCGCCAGCCAGCAATGTCACCAGCAGGTCGTGCACCAGTGCCTTCTGCCCGACAATGTAGCGGGAAAGCTGGCTCTCTATCGCTGCGGCAACCTGGCGGTACTGCTCAACAGTCAATTTTCGGGTTTCTCCATTCTCCATGTTTAGCTCCTGATATCACCCAACACTTGATGAATCTATGTGATTGTATGAATTGGCCAAACTCCCAACCTTAGGTTGATGTCACGGCCTGCGCCAGGGCATCCACCAGCGGCGGACGGCGATTTCCATCGGCCAGGACACCAACAATAATCCTAACAGAATTTCGAATCCCCGGCCCGAATCCTGCGGTCGTTTCGCCGCCAATCCACTTTCCAGGGGGATCTCTTCGGCGGCGGTGTTCTCGGTCCATTCGTGATGCGGCCTGCCCTGACCTGGCGCCTCAAACTGCCACTCCACCGGGTAATTGACCGCAAAGGGCACCAAGATCTGTTGTCTACCCCACCGCAGTGTAATGGATCACGCCACTATATGCCCCGTCCGGCGGCTGGGATTCAGCCTGGTAATGGGATACGCCCACCTGGTAAGGCAGACCATTAAACCTAGCCATCTGCACCGGGCAGCAGGAAACGCAACGAACCAGGCTCCAGCGC
This sequence comes from uncultured Chloroflexia bacterium, assembly GCA_963722735.1. GTDB lineage: Bacteria > Chloroflexota > Anaerolineae > Anaerolineales > UBA11579 > UBA11579. Next base: position 1,967 of record CAVROH010000022.1, on the reverse strand, counting down.
CAGGCGGTCCGGCTGGGTAAGTTGTAGATCAACGATCACCTGGGATTGCCCAACGGTTACGTCCACGTCCGGCTCACCGATCGAGGGATCCGGTAAGGTGTACTGGATCAACTGGTACCAGAATTTACCCAGATCTTCCCATTTCTCAAAATTCGGCAGCCAGTCCTCGCCCACATCCCCCATCCAGGCGGCAGTGTGCCCCAATCCTACCTGCCAGACGGAAAGCAGCGGGTCCTGGAAATTGCCTGAAAGGAGAATATCCTCTGCACCCAGGGCGGATTTGCTCTGCACAGCGATATAGCCCTCCACGCTCCAGCCGCAGCATCGAGGGTTACGCCGGAGATAACCGGATGGTCCTCAATCCCCAGGATCACATTGGTACGGCCCTCCTGCACATTTTCGGTTTGCACAGCCCGGCTCTCATCAACCATGACGGTTGAAAGGTCTACCGGCTCGAGCACATAGTAAAAGCGCCCTCCGCCGGCTTCAGCAATCGCGGAGAGTGTTTCGGGGTCGCTTTCACGTCCCAGGGCAATTGTGGAAATCGTGATCCCCTTTCTTCGGGCCTGCTGGACCAGGCTATTGAATTCATGCGGCGAGCCATCCCCGCTGACCCCATCGGACATCAGGAGGATATGCAGATAATCCGTCGTGGTCGGACCGGATAATCGGCTACCGCCTCTTCCAGGCCGAGATACATATTGGTGCCGCCGATCGCCTGGATCTGGCTGACCTTATCCTGTGCGGAACGGAGCACCAGCCCATCCCCGACCGGCGCCAGAGGCACATCCCATTTAATCAGTGGCAAAGGTGAGCACGCCGATATAATCATCCGGCCTGAGGGTCTCGATTGCCCGGGTGGCAGCTTCGCGGGTCAACTCTATCGGGGCAATATCCGAATCCCGATCACCGGCCATACTGCCGGACCGGTCGAGCACCATCAGGAAAGTCAGCGGGACCCGTTGGACCGCGTCGGCGGGGTCAGGATGACCGGCAGAAGTGGTTCAAGCGGTGTATTTTGATAGCCTCCGAGGGAAAAGCTGTTATTCCGCCCAGGAATATGGCCGACTTGCCAAATTGCACGATATGCAGCTCGAGCGCTCGCATCTGCTCCAGATCCAAATCCTGGGCGAGGATATCGTGGATCATCACTACCGGATAAGGCCCAAGCGCCTCACCTGCGCGGGAACTCTGCCGGCGGGATCACCTGAACAGTCAGCCCCTTCGGCCTTGAGACTTTTGATCAACTTACGGGCATTCTTCTCCGCCGATGTCACAAAGAGTACATCCTGCTGGGGCAGCACTTCCACAGACTTATAATAAGAGTTGTTATCCGGGAAAGGATCACCCTCACCGCTATCCGGAATCTGATCGGAAGCACCCCGGGGTCACCAGCTTTGAGGCTTGATCTTCACCACCCGGTATCCTGAGCCAAGAGAATAGGGGAATCTCCTGTACCTGATCGGCAATCCCGTGAGTTCAGTAACGTGGCTTCCCCGCCTGACTCGGCTGTAAATTGTAACCTCCAAAGAGAAGGGCAGTCTCCTGGTGATACCTGCTCCGGGCCGCGCACACCGGCGATAAATACATCGCCGGGATGGTCTTCCGCATCCAGAATGAAACAGAATTGCACTGACACGCCCCCTATCCCCCCCAATTCTGCAGGAGCAGCTGTGATCACTTTTTTCTTCGGGGATCTGCCCATCGGTGGCGATCAGGATACTCCCCCCAGTACCAGACAATCGCTCCCCGGCAATCCGCAACGCATCCCTCCAGATCGCTGCCAGCCGAATCCACTTGCGGCCAAATCCGCTGAGAGCAGGTAATCCACCTCCCGCTCCAAATACGATCACTTCGCGGTTCTCGTCAGCCGCCTGCCAGGACTTGTGCAAACACCTGAGCCACCTTGTGAGAAATTTCTGAAATGCTGTCGGAGACATCCACCAGCATGATCTGGGGCTTGATCC
>CAVROH010000021.1:0-158382 GCA_963722735.1 uncultured Chloroflexia bacterium | reverse complement strand
CAGCACCGTGCGGTGGGCAGCCCGTCCCAACTCGACGAAGCGCGCAAACACCGCCCCCTGGCTGATCGCCTCGATCCCGACACTCCCGGTCCCGGCAAATAGGTCCAGGAATTTACCTCCAGGCAGGTCCATCTTAATGATCTTGAAGAATGACTCTTTCACCCGATCGGTGACCGGGCGCGTCCCATCTCCAGGCACTTTCTTCAGCTTCTTGCCTTTAGCGCTGCCAGCAATCACGCGGATCGGCATCACTTCCCTCCCATGATCTTGTCCATCATCTTGTCAATCTCGTCTTCTTCCCCTTGCTGGTCAGTGAAATATTCGTCGATGAACTTTGACCGCCGTAAACGGAGCGCCATCGTGGCGACCTGGCGCAGATCATCTTCTTCCACAACGATGCGCCCGTCTGCCGCCGCCATCGCTCTGGCCGCCTCAAACAGGGTGATCTCCGCCCGCAGGGAGGCGATATCCAGCTTCCGGATCAAGTCCAGGCCAATTTTGGCAATTTCTTCTGGCAGCTCCACTTCCGGGATCAGTTTTCGGGCGGCAGCGATTTCATCCCTGGCGATCATGGTCTCATCGGCATACAACTCCACCACTCGTTTCGGATTGGTCATGTATGCCCGCGCCAACTTATAAGCTGCCAGGCGATCTTCGGCATCCTCCAGCCCCTCCACCATCAAACGCAGCCCAAACCGGTCCAGGATCTGTGGGCGCAGAGTGCCCTCTTCCGGGTTCATCGTCCCCACCAAATTAAACCGCGAGCGGTATGTGGCGGCAAACTGGCCGCGCCGCACGGTGTAGCTACCCTGGGCAGAGGCATCCAGGATTACATCTACGACCTCATCCTTGAGCAGATTAACCTCGTCAATGTACAGGATGTTCTTATCGGCATGAGAGAGGATCCCGCGCCGCACCCGCACCCGGTTGCTGGCCGCAGCTTTCTCATCCACCGAGCCGAGCACATCCTCCATCTTGGCATTAAGCGGCAGTTCCACCAGTTTAGCCGGCCTCAGAGAGGAAAGTGGCTCGCCTTTTTGATACCTCTCCGCGCAGGCGGGACACAGCGATTCCACCCCGCCAGTCTCCACATCTTCTTCCAGACAGCCGTAATAACAATTGCTTTCATACACATACGGCATCAGATCCATCAAACTGCGAACACTGGTGGTCTTCCCGGTCCCCCGCGGACCCACCAGCAGCACCCCGCCAATATTCGGGTTGATCAATGTCAGGATCAGGCCGAGCTTCATTTCCTGCTGCCCAACGACCGCAAAGAAAGGGAAGGGCCACTGTTCAGCATACCCGGCATCGCCCAGAGAGAGATCATCCAGGTTGCGCCCCGTTACCCTATCGATCAGATCCCGGATCGAGTGGATCCCGGAGATATGGATCACATTTCCCCCGGATTCCCCTTCCACCCCGTCTGAATTCTTTTCTACCTGATCTTCGTTCGGATCGCTCATAAATTCATCCATTCATGCCAGATCATTACAACCGGGCTAAACGTGCTTTCTGTCGAACCTGACCTGCTTGGTACCGCCGTTCATCTTCTTCGGTCTCCAGCAGTAGATCTGGCACCTTAACCGGTTTGCCATCCGCATCCAGAGCCACATACACCAGATAGGCGGTATTCGTCAGCATCCGAGTACTGGTGACCGGATTTTCTGAATACACCTGCACTTCAGCTTCCAGGGAGGTGTGCCCCACATAGCTGACCACCGCCTCCAGGATTATCAGATCCCCGATCTCGATCGGGTGCTTGAAGGTCATGCTGTCCACCGCCACCGTGACCACCCGGTTCTGGGCATGGCGCATACAGGCCAGCGCACCGGCCTCATCTACCAATTTCATCACCCACCCGCCATGCACGTTGCCGACGCGAATTGGAATGCTCAGGCTGCATCAACTGCGAGAGGATCGTCCGGGACCGGCTTGGAGATTTTGCGATCAGGTCTGACATCAATCCAGGTCCGCCTTGTACTCACCGCTGTCCAGACTGGGCAGCTTGTCAGGCTCATCCAGCAGGATATCAACCACATCGTAGGTCAATTCCGGCATCATTGGCGCTAGTGGGCCAAGCGCTGGCACACTTAGTCGTCCGGGATTGGGCGGAGGGGTGATCTTCGGCTTGTTGAATGAATAGGTCCGCTTGCGAAGCACCCGGGGATCGTCACTCAGCCAGCCGACGTATTGCCCGTAAACGGAGTAAACATCGCGCTCACGGGTCACAAACCCGATCCACTCTCCACGGCTGTCATACAGATAGGGATAGACCAGGTAAGCATCGGTATCCCCTTTGGAAGAATAAACTGGGATAAATGTTCTCTCTGTTTGCCATCATTCCTCTATGCACTGCCTTTTACATCATTATATGTCCAGAATCGGTTGGCGAAGAAGTTCCAGAACATCACAATCACCACTACTATCGCCAGGGAAAGATTTTCGCCTAATACTGTTGGGCTGATCGGGAAATCCGGCAGAATAACCGCCATCAGTCCGGCCATCGGCTTGTGGATCAAAGCAAAGATCACTGTCCGGATAACCAGCCCGGCTACATTCACCGCTCCAAACTGGGTGATCTGGCTGACAACCGATTTAGAACGCGAATCCGGATAGGTCCAAAAGCGGTTGAACATGAAATTAGAGATGACCGCCGCAATGAAGGAGATCACCGAAGAGATTTCTGCGGGCAGCCCCAGCCCGGAGCGCACCAGATTAAATGTCAGCGTATCTACGCCAAAGCCAATCGTGCCGACAACTGCGAATTTAAGGAACCGTTCCCGTTCCTTTGTATTTTTGATCAGGATCATTGCTTGGCCAACTCTTCCTTGAAATATTCGATCGTTCTCGTCAAGCCGTCTTCCAGCGCGACCAGTGGTTCCCAGCCAAGGATTTCTTTCGCCCGGCTGATGTCCGGCTGCCTGCGTTGGGGATCGCCTTCTGCCCGTTTGGATTCCTGGAAGACCATGCCGGCTTTGTTTCCAGCAATTTGATTGATCATCTCGGCAAACTCCAGGATCGTCAATTCGCGTGGGTTGCCCAGATTTACCGGCAGATGCTCTTCCGAATCCAGCAGACGAAAGATCCCATCGATCAGATCGGTGACATAGCTGAACGACCGGCTCTGCTGTCCGTCTCCATATACGGTTAATGGCACCCCATCCAAAGCCTGGGTGATGAAATTGGGCACGATCCGGCCGTCATCGATATTCATCCGCGGCCCATAGGTATTGAAGATCCGGACGATCCGGGTATCTACCCCGTGGAAGCGATGGTAAGCCATCGTCAACGCCTCGGCAAATCGCTTGGCTTCATCATACACCGATCGTGTGCTGATCGGATCCACATTTCCCCAGTAACTTTCCGCCTGGGGATGGACCAGCGGGTTACCGTAGATCTCACTGGTCGAAGCCAGCAGATATTTTGCGCCTTTCGCCAATGCCACGCCCAGGGTGTTATGAGTCCCCAAAGCGCCGGCTTTCATCGTCTGGATCGGCAGGTTGAAGTAGCCATAAGGGGAATTTGGATTCGGGCTGGCGGGAGAAGCAAAATGCAGCACCGCATCCAGCTCACCTGGTACAAAAATATAGTCAGATACATCATGCCGGATGAAGGAGAAATCCGCGTTGCCGCTGAGGTGCTCCAGATTCTCCGGTTTGCCGGTGATGAAGTTATCCATCCCCACGACTTGATCGCCCTTTGCCAGGAAAAAATCGCAGAGGTGAGACCCCAAAAATCCGGCAGCACCTGTTATCAATACGCGCATCGTACTCCTTTAATTCCAGTCGATTGCTGTGACCAGGCCATCACCGGTCAGCTGCTGGGCTTCGCCAGTAGCCGCATCCACCAGCCAAAGTCCCCCTGATAGATCACTGCCAGATAGAATGGCGAATCCTCAATCGCATATTGCGGCAGCCAGTAAAAATCGTGCGGCGCTAACCCCTGACCTTCACCAGACGGGAAAATCTTTACTAAATTTGAGCCATCCTGATCCATCAACATCAACTGGTAGCTACTCGTCCGGCTGCGGCGCGGCTCCAGAGCCATCAGAAAGGCAACTTTGAAGGCTCGTTCCCCGCTTTCCAGTACCCGCTGCGGAGAGGGTTTAGGATAAGGCAAACATTCCCACATCCTGAATGATCGACACCGGCCCGCCACCCACAAATGGGTACACCGCCAGATCGAACACCTGGGAATCCTCATCCACAGCCACACCTTCCTGGGGAACATGATTGACAAAGTAAATAAAATCCGAGCCTGATGACCAGGCGATCGGCGGAATCCAGGCCCAATCGCTGCGCGTCTGAACCGGAAGCGCCCGCGCCAGTTCCTTCATCGCCCCGGTATCCAGATCGACCAAACCGAAACCATCCGGCCGGGTATAAGCCAGATTTTGACCTTCCCAGGAGTACAGGAAATCCGTGCCCCACCAGCCGTATAACCCGCCCAGATTCTGGGACATAGTTTCACGCGGCGAGGATGTCCACCCCGACTCCTGGCTGAAATTCAGGAAGTCCAGGTCATTATTCGCTTCCCACCCCGGCGGACTCGGGATCATTTCCACGGTGGAATAGCCGATCCCTGTCTGCGAGCCGGGAATCCAATCGGCGAAGTGAATGATATTCTCCACCCCCAGATCGAACTGCTTGCCATCCGTCGTATCCATCTGCGCCACCCACAGGGAATTGATCTTGTCCTCCCCATCCCCAGAGCGGGTGTACAGCAGCCAGCGGCCATCCGGAGAGATCGAGAACACACGTCCATCCAGGTCCCCGGTGGTCACCACAGGCTGGCGCAGGCCGGTATTCTCCCGGATCACCCAGGCATTCCCTGCCGAGATATACGCCAGGATCCCCGGGACAGGCACTACTGTAAATGGGGCCTGACTGCCTTCCATCATGATCTCGGCGACCGCCGGAGTGACCACTACAGTGCTGGATAAAGACCGGCTGACTTCGATACCATCTTCATACAAGATCCGGTAGGTATTCTCCTGGACGCCATTCTGCCCCGGTTGGATCAGTCGACGCTCCCCCTCTGCCAGCGATTCATTCCTCAATACCTGGGTATCATAGGCGATCACACTCTGCTCGACGACATATTCTTCTTCGACGCGCACAAAGGAGATCGTATCCCCCTCCTGCAGAACTGAATAAAGCGGAGGGTCGCTCCGATCGAGTGTGGTGATCTCTATGCCGGCCTGCTCCAGCACCTCGCGCGCCGTCGAACCGGCAGCAATCGCCACTGACTGTGAGCCATCTGCCGTTGAAATCGAAATATTGATCGTTTTAGGGTTCGGCTGTAAATTGCCGCACCCTGAAATCAGGGGCAGGGCCAAGAATAATAGGCCAATCCTCGCAACCTTGAACGCCAACTGGTATAATCTCATCTGCATATTTAAATCCTGGGGCCGCATTGCGGCGAAATCAAGCAGAATTATAGCATGTCTGAGACTAAAGCAGAATTAAAACCCACGTCTGAAAAAAGCCTCACGCTGGCCGCCAGAGTAGAGGCGCTATTATTTGTCGCGCCCTCCTCCACTTCGGTCAAACAAATGGCAGATTCTCTTGGCGTATCCACACAGAGGATCACCACCGCGATTGACGAACTGCAGGAAATTCTTTCAGCACGTGGCATCCGAGTGCAGGAGAACAAAGACCGATACCAGCTCACCACCGCCCCCGAGCTTTCCGACGAGGTGGAACTTTTCCTCCAGTTGGAATCCACTGCCCGGTTCACGGCTGCCTCTCTGGAGACCCTCGCCATCGTCGCTTACCAGCAGCCTATCACCCGCCCGGGAGTGGATGCAATTCGCGGCGTCAACTCCGACAGCGTGATCCGCAACTTGCTCTCCAAAGGGCTAATTGAGGAAACCGGACGAAGCGATGGACCAGGACGCCCGATCCTTTATGGCACTTCTCCAGAATTTTTACAGTATTTTGGGCTTAGCTCAATCAAGGATCTGCCCGAAATTGATATCAAACGCGCTGTCTCCCTTTCTCCTCAGGAAGAAGACGCTACCCAACAAGAACTACCATTGCTGAAAGAATAATGGTTAATTATGGCTGAAGAACGCGTACAAAAAATCCTCGCAAACGCTGGCATCGGTTCCCGCCGTTTCTGCGAAAAATTCATCGAAGCCGGACGGGTTACCGTTAATGGAAGAGTGGTCAAACTAGGCGCCAAGGCAGACCCGGCAACAGACCAGATCTGCCTGGATAGCAAAGAAATTAACGCTGCCCCCAAAAATATCTATATCGCCATCTATAAACCCCGTGGAATCCTCTCCAGCGCTAAAACCGAGCATGGTCGCAAATCTGTTGTCGATCTCGTGCCCCTCCCCGACCGGGTATTCCCTGTTGGCCGCCTGGATATTGAGAGCGAAGGCCTGATGCTGCTCACCAACGACGGCAAACTCGCCAACCTCCTCACCCATCCACGCTACGGACACGAGAAGGAATACAAAGTCCTGGTAGCCCGGCAGCCGGATGAAGACCAGCTCGCAATCTGGCGCCGCGGTGTGGTGCTGGAAGATGGGTACCGCACCCAGCCGGTCTCTGTCAGTGTGGAAAAGATGCATGGTAAAGGCGCCTGGCTCAAGGTTGTGATGAAAGAAGGCCGCAAACGCCAGATCAGGGAAACTGCCGCCCAACTCAGCCTCCCGATCGTTAAACTGATCCGCGTCCGGATTGGCAGTCTGAAAGTTGGCGGCCTGCGCCCCGGACAGTTCCGCGATCTAACCCCCGCAGAAGTCAAACAACTCCAATTAAGGGATAAATAGCGTCTTTGCGATGGAGCTTGCGACCGAAGCAAGCTACCTTCATCCTCCCAAACCCTGCCAAATAAAAATCTAAGCCAGGTCCTCACAGCTGTTTTCATCTGTGGTTTCTTCTCTGTTCCCCACATGGTATAATCTCACCGTCCTAGAAAATCTGGCAACCAGTCAAAAATAAGAGAAGAGTGGATGAAATTACACGAATACCAATCAAAAAGATTATTTGCTGAACATGGTGTCCCCATCCCAGATGGTGAGGTGGCTACCACTCCGCAGGAAGCCCGCAAGATCGCTGAAAAGTTGGGCGGCGCGGTGGTGGTCAAATCCCAGGTGCTCGTTGGCGGACGCGGAAAAGCTGGCGGGATCAAGCTCGCCAGGAACCCCGAAGAAGCCGAGCAATTGGCTGAGAAGATCCTCAAACTGGAGATCAAAGGACTGCCTGTTCGCAAGGTCCTCATCGACGAAGCCGCCGACATCCAGACCGAAATCTACCTTGGGATCACCAATGACCGGGCCGCCAAGAAACCGGTTTTCATGGCCTCTGCCGCCGGCGGGGTGGACATTGAAGAAGTCGCTGCCTCCACCCCGGAAAAGATCATCAAGATCCACATCGATCCCCTCCTCGGGCTGCAGGATTTCCAGATCCTCAATCTGGCGGTCGGCATCGAACTGCCCCGCGACCTGTGGGGACAGTTCAACGAGGTGGCTCACGGACTTTGGCAAGCATACAAAACCAATGATGCCACCTTGGCCGAGATCAACCCCCTGATCATCACTGGCGACAATAAACTGCAGGCTGTAGATGGCAAAATGATCATTGATGATAACGCCATGTTTCGCCACTCCAGCCTTGAAGGCTACCGGGACTTGGATGTGGAAGACGCCTCCGAGACTGAAGCCAAGGCTCACGGTCTCACCTACATTAAGCTAGATGGCGAGATCGGCTGTATGGTCAATGGCGCCGGACTGGCTATGGCGACGATGGACATTATAAAATTCTTTGGCGGTGCCCCCGCCAACTTCCTGGATATCGGTGGCGGCGCAGATGAAGAAAAGGTTGCCGCAGCCTTGCGTATCATCCTCAAGGACCCCAACGTCAAAGCCGTGTTATTCAACATCTTCGGCGGCATCACCCGCGGCGACCTGGTTGCCAAAGGCATCCTGGCCGCCCTCGCAGAGATCAAACCTACTATCCCATTGGTCGTCCGGTTGGTGGGGACCAACGCCGAGGAAGGCCGTGCCCTCCTCGCAGATGCCGATATGATCACCGCAGAAACTTTGGCAGATGCAGCCCAGAAGGCTGTCGCTGCTGCAAAGGGAGAGAACTAATATGAGCATCCTGATCGATTCCAATACCCGACTGGTTGTGCAGGGCATCACAGGACGTGAAGGCCTCTTCCATACCCAGCAAATGCTGGACTACGGCACACAGGTGGTCGCAGGCACCCGCCCCGGAAAGGGCGGTGAATGGGTTTTGGATGGCAAAGTGCCCGTATTTGATTCCGTCCAGATCGCTGTCGAGGCCACCGGCGCTAACACCAGTGTGATCTTTGTCCCTGCCCGCTTTTCCGCCGACGCCATGCTGGAAGCCGCTGACTCCGGCGTTGGGCTGATCGTATGCCTCACTGAAGGAATCCCGGTACAGGATATGATGCGCGTGCGTAATTATCTGGATCAGAAGCAGGTCCGCCTGGTTGGTCCCAACTGCCCCGGCTTGCTCACCCCCGGAGAATCCAAGGTTGGGATCATCCCCGGTAATATCGCCATTCCCGGCAATGTCGGCGTGGTCTCCCGCTCCGGCACCCTTACCTACGAAGTGCTCTACGCCCTCAAGCAAAAAGGTATGGGCTCCAGCACCTGTGTCGGCATCGGTGGTGACCCGATCAACGGCACCAACTTCATCGATGTCCTCAAGATGTTCGAGGAAGACCCCAAGACTGACACAATCGTGATGATCGGCGAGATCGGCGGTAGTGACGAAGAAAAAGCCGCCGCATATATTAGCAAACACATGACCAAGCCGGTCTACAGCTTCATCGCCGGCGCTACCGCCCCTCCCGGAAAACGCATGGGGCATGCCGGCGCCATCGTTGAAGGCGGTGAAGGAACGGCGGAAGAAAAGGTCAAAGCCCTCCGAGCTGCCGGTGTGGCTGTCGCTGACCACCCCGAACAGATCCCGGATATGATCCTGGGCAAATAAAACCTATTACTGACAAACAAAAAACTGCTTCCGTGATGGAAGCAGTTTTTATTATTGAAATTCTAGTGTTTAGCGCGATTCGAGGAATTTCACGACATCCCCGACGGTTTCGATGCTCTGGGCATCCTCATCGGAGATCTCACCGCCAAACTTATCCTCAAAAGCCATGATCAGTTCAACGATATCCAGAGAATCGGCCTCCAGGTCTTCCCTGAAGCGGGATTCCTTGGTAATCACGCCTTCATCCACACCAAGTTGTTCTACAATAATTACTTTCACATCCGCAAATACATCTGACATTTTAGCCTCCTGGTAGCTCCTGTAATTCGCTAAAGGTATTCTAATCTGATTAAACTGGTTGTCAAGCAGATTTCCGTGGATACCCTTCTGTTTCGCACCTCGCTTGTTGACAGCGACCTGCCGGACTGGTAATATTCATCCAACCTTCAGGAACACCCGCCAATGACGAAAGTTACGAATACCGGTTCTCGCAAGACAGACCACATCCGCATCAACCTGGAAGAGCGAGTCGCCTCTTCTCTGACCACACGTCTGGAGGTATACAACTTCATTCACCAGGCCCTCCCTGAACTCGATCTGACTGAAATCGATTTGACCACCTCGGTCTTCGGCAAGGCAGTCAAATCCCCGCTGTTCATTTCCTCCATGACCGGCGGCACCGATGAAGCTGCCCGTATCAACCAGAATCTAGCCCAAGCCGCCCAGCGAGCCAGTATCGCGATGGGGGTCGGATCTCAGCGCGCCGCCCTGGAAGATCCCACACTTGCATCTTCCTTCCAGGTGCGCCGGGTTGCGCCGGATATTCCCTTGTTTGCCAATCTGGGAGCAGTCCAATTAAATTACGGGATTGGCGTAGATGGCTGCCGCCGCGCAGTCGAGATGATCGGGGCTGATGCACTCATCCTGCACCTCAATGCCCTGCAGGAAGCCCTCATGCCGGAAGGCGACACCAATTTCAAAGGCCTACTAAAGAAGATTGAGGTAGTCGCCAGAGAGATCAGCCAACCAATCATCATCAAAGAAGTCGGCTGGGGTATCTCTGCCCAGACCGCCCGCCAGCTTTTCGATGCCGGGGTAAAAGCCTTCGATGTCGCCGGTGCCGGCGGCACTTCCTGGTCTCAGGTGGAGATGCACCGCGCCAAAACAACCGCCCAGGCACGCATCGCCAGCCAGTTCATCAACTGGGGTATCCCCACTGCCGACGCCATCTCCCAGATCGCCGCTGAGCTGCCAGACGCGGTCATCTTTGCCTCCGGTGGCCTCAGAAGCGGTGTCGATATTGCCAAATCCATCGCTCTCGGTGCAGACCTTGGCGGGATGGCCGGGCCATTCCTCAAAGCCGCCGCGGATTCTTTTCAGGCAGTCTCAGACTTGATTACCGAGACCAATCAACTGCTCCGCACCGCGATGTTCGCCACCGGGATCAAAGATATGCCCACGTTGAAGCACACCGACAAACTCATCAGGTTCTAATTACCCATGCCTCTCTCAGATGTTAGCCAACGCCTCCTCCCCGAAATCGAAGCCCAGATCAAATTAGTGGTAGAAGCTGCCGAAATTGATCAGGATGATTCCCTCAACCAAATGATCAGCTACCATCTTGGCTGGATCGGTCCGGATGCCGGACCCAAAGCCCAGGGCAAACGCATCCGGCCGCTGATCCTGCTGCTTGCAACCGAAGCGGTTGGAGGAGACACCCACCAGGCGCTCCCAGCAGCTGCTGCTGTGGAGATTTTACATAATTTTTCATTGATCCACGACGATATAGAAGACAACAGTGAGCAGCGCCGCGGCAGGGAGACCCTCTGGCGCCTCCACGGCATCCCCCTGGCCCTCAACGCTGGGGATGCGATGTTCACGCTGGCATTCCTTGCGATGAATGATTTGCCTCACCTGCCGGAGATTCGCCTGCACGCCATCCGGATCTTCAACACCGCCTGTCTGGATCTGACCAAAGGCCAGCACCTGGATATCTCATTCGAGAACCGAACCAGCGTAAGTACCAACCAATACCTCCAGATGATCCGTGGCAAGACCGCTGCCTTACTGGCTGCCTCCATGCAATTGGGCGCTTTACTTGGCGGCGCACCTGAGGCACTTCAAAACACCTACAATCAACTGGGGATCAATGTTGGCCTGGCTTTCCAGGTGCACGACGACATTCTTGGCATCTGGGGCGACACCACCACCACCGGGAAATCCACTGCCACAGATCTGCTTACCCGCAAGAAAACCCTCCCGATCCTTTACGGACTTGAACAAGGTGGGAATTTCAGCGCCATGTGGCAGGATCAGATCACCCCGGATAATGTCGCCGCTCTTGCAGATCAACTAGAAGCAGAAGGCGGATTGGCGTATGCCCGACAAAAAGCCGCCGAGTTCACCTCCGCGGCTACCGATCTCTCTGAGCGCTACTCCCCATTCTCCTGCCGGGGATGCCCTCTCCGAATTGATCACCTTCCTGATTGAACGCGAAGCCTGAATTCCCCCCAATCACACAAAAGCGGAGAACACCTGGTTGCCGAGCAAGTAGCCCCTCTCCGTTAGACGCAGCGTTTCAGATCGCTCTCCCGCCCATTCCAGCAACCCAAACCCCAGCAGCCGGCTGATCTCTTCACCATAGACATCCACCAATTCCACGCCAAATCGGAATCTGAACATCTGCCGCTGAAACCCCTTCTTGCAGCAGACGCAACCCCATCATCATCGTCTCGCCCATCTCCTGAGCACGGTCGACATCGTTCTGCTCGGCTACTACACCAGAGATTCGCTCCCCCGTTTCTTCCCCCATCTTCCGGATGTAATCTGCCACACCGAGGACATTTGCATACCGCACCCCCTGAAAGTAGCCGTGCGCCCCAGCCCCCAGCCCCACATACGGCAGATTGCGCCAGTATTGCCGGTTATGCCTGGACAGCATAACCTCGGATCCCCGTTTCAACGCCCAGTTCGAGATTTCGTAATGCTCAAAGCCTGCCTCCCCTAACACCTCCCTGGCACGGTCGTACAAATCGGCAGCCAGGTCATCATCCGGGGCAGCCACACGTCCCATCCGCTACCCTTGACCACAGCGGCGTGCCCTCCTCCACCGTCAGTGCATACAGCGAGAGATGCTCTGGCGATAATGAGAGCACGTCCTCCAGGCTCTTCTCCCAGGTGAGCATCGTTTGCCCCGGAATCCCGTATATCATGTCCAGGCTGAAATTGTCAATTCCAACCCGCCTGGCATCATCCACCGCAATCTGGGCCTCCCGGAAGCCATGCTGGCGGTCCAGCGTATCCAACTCATGTGGATTGGAAGATTGCACCCCCAGGCTGATCCGGTTGACACCCAATTCCCGGATCCCAGCTAATTGGTCCGCCGAGACTGTCCCCGGATTAGCCTCAATGGTGATCTCGCAACCCTCAGGCAGATTAAACGACGACCGGATCTGCCCCAGCAGCCGCGCAAATTGATCTGACGGTTAGCAGGGACGGGGTTCCCCCGCCAAAAAAGATGGTGTGCACAGGAGAATTCTCGCCAGCCCGATGCAGATGACCATAAATCTCCACTTCTCTAGTGCCAGTGCTTCTACATACGCTGGGATCAAGCCATCCAACCCGGCATAGGTATTGAAATCACAATAGCCGCAGCGCCGCTGGCAGAAAGGAATATGCAGGTAAAGACTTAGAGCATCCATTCTGGCAGTATAACATGCATAATCGCAAATAGGAATTCATGCGAGCTCGCTGCTAACCAGCATTCGATACTGACAACCGACTACTGAATCACTATCCTTACAGAATGGTATAATCTGCGGCAGTCATGACCTTACCAGGAGATTCTCAGAACAAGTCCGTCTGCCCCACCTGTGGAACGCAAGTCAACAAAAATGCCACTCGTTGTCTGGTTTGCGGTGCCCAGCTTGGCCAACCGCGCCAATCACGGCCACAGAAGGACAGCCAGACCCCCAGACCGTACCAGCGACCGGCAAACCGGCCGGATCAGCGGCAGCCAGATGCCGGTGATGACGCTTAGCGTGCCGATCATCGTTTTCGTGCTCCTGGTTTTCATTGGGATTGGCGGCGGCCTCACCTATCTCGGTCTCAATCTCACCGGTGGGCTGGCTGTGGCTGAGAGCACCGGCACCCCGACGATCACCCTCCCCCCAACAACCACGCCTACCCTAGTCGCCCCGACGGCCACCAATACGCCTCTGCCATACTCCCACGCCGCTTTCCTATATCGTCCGGGCATTGATACCTGCCTGGGAATCGCCTACACCTTCAACACTTCCGTCCAGGCCATCGTGGTGGAAAACGGACTCGCCGCCGACTGCACCAACCTCTCAGTCGGGCAAGAACTCCGCATCCCCCAGGCCACCCCGACCTCAACACCTCTGGCGACCAATACCCCCAGCAGCGCCCAGGCGACCATCGAAGCCTGCGAGAAGGTCTACCATGTTGTCCAGGAAAATGAATCTCTCAGCATCATTGCCAACTTCTATGAAGTCCCGATGGAAACCATCATGCAATGGAGCGGCAAATCTGTGGACACCGCCTTCTACGGCGAGACCCTCACCATCCCGCTCTGCTTGCGGAGCTCGGTTGCCGGTGCCACAGTGACCCCCAGCCCGGCCCCGGATTATCCCGCCCCTGAACTGCTCCGCCCCCGCAACGGCGAAGCCTTTACCCTGGTGAATGACACGATTACCCTGCAGTGGGCTGCAGTCAGCGAACTCCGCGAGAATGAATCCTACCTCGTCAATATCGTCGATCTCACTTCCGGCCAGCGCCTGGAACTCACCGTCTCCGTGGAAGACACCAAGTTCGTCGTCCCCAGAACCGATGCGCCCGACGGATGATACCCCACATATCTTCCGCTGGTCGGTCGTACCGGTCGCCCAGGTCGGTGTGGATGCTGACGGCACCCCGCGCTACCGTGAGTCCGGTCCCTCCAGCGGCTATGGCTACTTCTCCTGGCTGGGCGGTACACTATCAGGCACACCTGAGCCGTAAACAATCTTCCCCTTCCGTTAACACCACTTCCCTGTTGAACAACCACCCTGCCCCTGCAAAGGGCAGGAAAACGTCACATAAAGCAATTCCTTACTATCTTGTCGCATCAACTCTTTATCCAGTTTTTCGTAGAAATCACAGCCTGAGTGCCCTTGCACCTTCCTGGGCAAAGGGGTATAAAAAAAGCGCCGGATCTCTCCGGCGCCTTCTCATCAATTCTTGCTAGCCTTTACCGATCCGCCAGCGGCACGAACTTCTTGTCCACCGCACCCAGGAACACCTGGCGCGGGCGGGCAATCGCCTGCTCTTTGTCACCCAGCATCTCGTCCCACTGAGCCAGCCAGCCAACCATCCGCGGCATCGCAAACATCACCGTGAACATTGATACCGGGATACCCAGCGCCTGGTAGATGATCCCGGAGTAGAAGTCCACATTCGGGTACAGCTTGCGCTCGATGAAGTATTCCTCATTGAGGGCGATCTGCTCAAGTTCCAGGGCAATATCCAGCATCGGGTTGCGCCCGGTGACCTTGAAAACGTCCTCTGCCACACCCTTGATGATCTTGGCGCGCGGGTCATAATTCTTGTACACCCGGTGGCCGAAGCCCATCAGGCGCTGCTCACCCTTGCGTACGCTGTCCATGAAAGCCGGGATATTTCTCACATCACCGATCTCGGCCAGCATCCGCAGCACAGCCTCATTAGCGCCACCGTGCAGCGGTCCGTAGAGGGCTGCCGCCGCCCCTGCTGCCGCAGAGTACGGGTCTGCCTGGCTGGAGCCGATCGTGCGCATTGTGGTCGTGCCGCAGTTCTGCTCGTGGTCCATATGCAGGATGAAGAGGATATTGATCGCCCGTTCCACAGCCGGATCGGGGGTATACTCGCCCTTGCCGTCATGGAACATCATCCGCAGGAAGTTACCGGCGTAACTCAGCTTCTCATCCGGAGCGACAAAATCCAGCCCCTGGGTATGGCGGTAGAAGTACGCCCCCAGGGCAGCTGCCTTGGCCACCAGGTTCTTGATGTGCTTCCAGCGGATCTCGTTATCCAGCACATTGCGGGCATCCGGGTACAGCGTACCCAGGGCAGCCGTATTGCTCACGAAAGCACCCATCGGATGCGCATCCTTGGGGAAGGCCTTCATGATCTTCGGCAGCGCCTCCGGAAGCGCCATCTGGGATTTGATCTCGCCTTCCCATTTAGCCAGCTCTTCCTTGGTCGGGCAGTTCCCCAAACAGGATCAGGTAGGCCACCTCAAGGAAGCTGGCGTTCTCCGCCAGATCAGCAATCGGATAGCCGCGGTACTGCAGCACGCCGTTGCCGCCGTCCACCAGGGTCACGGTACTCTTGGTATTGGCTGTGTTCTTGAAGGCGGGATCATAGCTCATCATCCCGAAATCAGTTTCCTTCACCTTGATCTGGCGCAGATCCATTGCCTTGATCGTATCTTCCCAGATCGGAATTTCGTAATCCTTGTCGGTGCGGTTATCACGTATGGTTAATGTTTCTTTGCTCATCATCTTCTCCTGATGTTATATTGATAATCCTGCCATGGTCTCTGCCACATGCTTGGCAGACTGCTTCCAATGTCAGCTTTCTCTTCTTCGTTCAGATCGTACTCGTAAACCTTCTCCAGACCCTTACGTCCCAACTGGGCCGGCACGCCAAAGAAAATATCCTTGAGTCCATACTCACCCTGCAGATAAACAGAGCTGGGCACCACCAGGTGCTTATCCTTCAGGATCGCCTCAACCATCTGGGCGATGGCGGCTGCCGGGGCATAGTAGGCGCTGCCGGTCTTCAGCAGTCCGACGATCTCACCGCCGCCCTTGCGGGTGCGTTCCACAATCGCATCCAGCCGGTCCTTGGGCAGGATCTCGTCCAGCGGCATACCCAGCCACGTTGGAATGCCGGGTCAGCGGAACCATGCTGTCGCCGTGCCCACCCAAGAACGTAGCAGTTCACGTTTTCCACGCTGACATCCAGTTCCATGGAGACAAACGCCTGCATCCGGGCTGAATCCAGGATCCCGGCCTGCCCGATGATCCGCTCACGCGGCAGGTTGCCCTTCTTCATCGCCACGTAGCACATCACATCCAGCGGATTGGTCAGGATGATATAAATCGCATCCGGGGAGAGCTTGATCGTCTCTTCAGTGGCTTTTGAGACGATCTCGGAATTGATCGCCAGCAAGATCGTCCCGGCTCATCCCCGGTTTGCGCGGCAGCCCAGCGGTAATCACGATCATGTCAGACCCGGCAGTCTCGGCGTAGCTGTTCGTGCCAGTAATATGCACATCCTTCCCCACCACAGGCATCGATTCCTGCATATCCAGCGCCTTCCCCTGAGGCATGCCTTCCACAATGTCCACCAGCACTATATCGGCAATTTCTTTGTCTGCCAGCCAATGTGCGGCGGTTGCGCCGGTCATCCCGGCTCCAATAATTGATACTTTGTGTTTCATTTTCTAAACTCCTCTTAGTCTAGATGAACCAATAATATGATTGTTCAACCCTTCGTGCGGGTTTTCACAATAAAAAACGTGCATCACAATCTGATGCACGTCATTCGCTATTCCAGCGCTTCCAGGTATCTCGTCGCCTGGATTGCGGCTGCCGCTCCCATCCCAGCAGATGTGATCACCTGCCTGAAATGTGGATCGGCGATCTCTCCAGCCGCATAGATGCCGGGTTTACTGGTCTCCATCAGGTGATCTACGACCAGATACCCGTCGTCATCCATCTCCAATTGGCCTTCAAACAATTCCGAATTCGGCGTATGCCCGATGAAGATAAAAACCCCATCGGTATCAAAGCTGGAGGTCTCGCCTGTCTTCACGTTTTTCAGCTTCACGTGCGTGACCGCATCCGCCGCCATCAACATTTTCCACCACTGTATCCCAGATGAATTCCATCTTGGGATTCTCTTTTGCCCGCCTTTCCAGAATCGGGCTGGCGCGCAATTCATCCCGCCGGTGGACCACGGTCACCTTGGTGGCAAACCGGGTCAGGAAGAGGCCCTCTTCCATCGCGCTGTCCCCGCCGCCAACAACAACCACCTCTTTCTCCTTGAAGAAGAAGCCATCGCAGGTACCGCAGTAAGATACGCCTTTACCAGTGAACTCTACCTCACCCGGCACATCCAGATGGCGGGGAGTCGCGCCTGTGGTGATGATCACCGAATCGGCGGTATAGGTTCCGCCATAAGTGGTGATTTTGTAAGGTTGCTCGGAGAAATCCACCTCAGTAGCTGTGTCATAGACTACTTCCGCACCAAACCGTTCCGCCTGTTCCCGGAAAAGCTCCCCCAACTTTGGGCCTTCCAGCCCCTCCGGGAATCCGGGGTAATTCTCAATGATATGCGTGATCGATGCCTGGCCGCCAAAGGTCATCCCGGTCAGCACGACCGGCTCAATTCTGCTCTGGCAGCATACAAAGCCGCAGCCAATCCTGCCGGGCCTGATCCGATGATCATTACTTTTACATGCTTGGGCTTGCCGGCCCATCAGAGGGTTTATTTAGGCTAAGTTCCATTGTGCTTCCTTATTGTTTAGTTATTGTTTCCACCACAAATTTGACGCACCTATCGCTGGAGTAATATTACCTGTATTCGCCAACCGCTCTAAAAAACCAGTATAATCAATATATCTCAATAATCATACTAAATCTTCAACCAACCCAATCCGGAGGAATGAAATGGTAACCGCAAAGACAATCACCTTATTCATCCATAACCTGCTGCGCTGGGCAATTGTGGTCTCAGCGCTTTATACACTTTTCCGGCTTTATTCCGGGGCTGGATCAAGAAACAAACCTGGCAGGAATCCGATCGCAAGGCGATCAACGATCTTCACCATCCTGCTGGATACCCAGCTGCTGGTTGGGTTTCTGCTCTACTTCGTCTTCTCAGACCTGGTCAAAGCTGCCTTTGCCAATATGGCTGCCGCAATGGGCAACCAGATCACTGCGCTTCTTTACTGTCGAACACTCCCTGATGATGGTCCTCGCCATTGTTCTCGGCCATATCGCCGGCTCAGCCGGGAAAAAGGATCTTCCCGATCAAGACAAATTCAAACGAACCGCCATCTTGATCACGATCGCATATTCCTGCTGATTGCTCGCTGGGATCCCCTGGACATCCAGACCATTGATCCCTGGTTTTTAGTCAAAATATCAAGAAATATTAATCTAAAATAATAATTTTGCAATTATTTTCGAGTATTTATTGCATTTTTCTTTGATTTTACTTGACATTCTTGTTGATTTTGCTATAATTTTGAAAATCAACCAAGATGATTCAGGTATTGATATGTATTCCGAAAAACATGACTTTCATGTGACCAACTCCGAAACCAGTTTCACGCCTATTCGATCAGCATCATGAAAGCAGCACAGGATATTCGAATGAATATCAAAAATCAGATCCAGGCCGTAATGATCTGGGTCTCTGAAAAATTGCCCTGCAATCATCCGCAGTTCCAGATCATTTATGGCGCTGATGAAGAAAATAAGGAAGAGGCATAAACCATGTTTCCAATCTTTGATGAATGCCCGGTCTGCCACGGCGAATTGATCGCCACCCAGCTGGAATGCCGCCATTGTGACACCAAGATCCAGGGACGCTTCCAGACCGGCCCATTTTCCAGCCTGTCGCTGGAGCAATTGGAATTTGTCGAGCTGTTTGTTCGCCACGAAGGTAAGATCACCCGCTTGCAAACTGAACTGGAGCTCTCCTACCCTACAATCCGCAACCGCCTGCATGAGATCATCCGTGCTCTCGGCTATGAGCCTGGCAATGAAGACCCCGGTCTTGATGAGGATAAACGCCGCCAGATCCTAGAAGAACTGGAACAGGGCAACATCAATTATGAAGAAGCAATGCACTAAGATCAAAGAAAACGAAGGTGACTAATGGATAGATTCGAATTTGAGACCACTGCCACCCCAACCATCATTTTTGAGCACATCAAGGGCAGCCTGCGGATCAAAGGCTGGGATCGCACTGAATTCCGTGCCGACTGCGACCGTGAAGATGCTCACCAGATCGAACACACTGAAAATGCTATCACGATTTCCACCACCTGTGGATGCATGGTGCGCGTCCCAATGGAAGCCACCCTGCAAATTGGTAGAGTTGATGGAGACCTGATGATCAAATCATGCTGAAGGCCAGATCACCGCCGAATCTCGTCAGCGGGCAGGTGATGGCAAAAAGCGTTGGCCCAATAGCATATCAACGAAGTTCACGGGACATTTCAATGTCCGCGGAGTAGAAGGCAATTTTACTTGCCAAAAAGTCAGATGGCAACGCCAGCATCCAGGACATTGACGGTAGTTGTTGATTTAAGTGAGGCCAAAGGCAACCTGGTTGATCAAAGGATACTGCGCCGGCATGAATGCCGCCTCAACCGGCAACGCTACTCTGAAATTGGAAACAGCTTACCTGAAAGCACTTACCAGGTATCCTCTGGCGGGAATATCTACTGCCGGCTCGAACCGGAGACCAACGCCGCGATTATACTCGAAAGCAAATCCGAATATATCAAGATCAAACAGGAAGGCGGCAGCCGAGATCCTCAAGAGCGCCCGAGCACGAACTCACCACCGGCGACGGGACTACCCAGATCGACTTGAAAGCCAAAGGGAATATCGACCTTATCATCCCCGGCGAGAATGAGTTTCGATTGGGAATTTGAATTCGATATGGAAAAGGACATCGCATCCATGGCGGAAGATATCTCCCAGGTTGTCACCGAACAGCTGGAAACCCAACTGGACGCCCTAGGAGACCATCTCAGCAGCCTATCCGATAATCTTTCCTCCCTTGATCCAGAGATCAGCGAGAAAACCCGTGCCCGAATTGAAGCCAAACGCGCCAAACTGGAACGTAAGCTGGCTAAAGTAGAACGCCGAGCTGCAGAAAAAGCACGTGAAGCCAGCCGGAAGGTCATCTCGCAGATTCAGTGTCATACACGCCACCAGCGATCCGGTCACCGATGAAGAGCGGCAGAAAGTACTCGAAATGCTGCAGAACAAGCTGATCAGTGTAGAGGATGCCGAAGCCCTCCTCGCCGCCCTTGAAGGAAAAATCTAACCCAAAACCGGAGGGAATCAAACCAATGTCCGAACAAATGAAAATCCTCAAAATGATCGAAGATGGCGAGATCACTCCCGATGAAGGCGCTGAACTCCTCCAAAATCTGGGACAGCGCAGATCCCCCCAGAGCCGATCAGAACCTATCCGACGATCTGCTGGAAAGACTGGATAGGGCGAGATCAACGCCGATGAAGCTCTAAACATTCTGAAGGCATCAACTCAAAATGCACTTGCAGAACCAGAGGTATCATCGAAGAAGAACAACCTGGAGACCCCCAAGCATCTCAGATGAAGAGATCAACCGCTGGAAGCAATGGTGGATGATCCCGATGTATGTCGGGGTTGCTGATTGTCGCCCTCTCCACGCTGTGGATGAATTCCTCCTACCAGAATTCCGGCTATGGATTCTGGTTCTTCTGCGCCTGGCTCCCTCTATTGATCGGCGTGTTATTTATGGCACTCTCCTGGCGCAGCCGTTCCGGCCCCTGGATCCATGTCCGAGTCAATGGTCCCAACGAGAGGGTCGCAGTCAGTATCCCTGTTCCGCTGAAACTCACCGGTTGGGCATTGAGAAACTTTGGACACTACATTCCTCAATCTGGAAAACACTTCCGTTGATGAGATCCTGGTCGCCCTTGACCAATCCGCCAAAAGTGGCGCCCCTCTGTACGTGCACGTGGACGAAGGCGATGATGGCGAAAAAGTTGAGGTATTTATCGGGTAACACCCGCTGGAGATAAGGAGACAACCATGATGATGGCAACAAGTGAAGAGAGAATTAAAATCCTGCAAATGATCGAGGATGGCAAAATCTCAGCTGCAGACGGCGCTAAATTACTGGCCGCCATCACCGAGAATGCCAAAACCCGCAGCAGGACCACCACCTTCCAGAAATCCAGAGACTCTCGCTATATGCGCGTCCGGGTGACAGATACCTCCAGCGGAAAGACCAAAGTCAGTGTAAATCTGCCGTTAGGGCTGGTCGATGCCGGGCTTGAATATCGCCTCCAACTTCATGCCAGATATGGGTGCAGATGCTGCCACTGAGATCAGTGCTGCCATCAATGAAGGGCTGACCGGCAAAATCGTGGATGTGATGGATGAAGACGGCGAGCATATCGAGATCTTTATTGAATAATCCATCCCCCAAAAATAATTCTCTCATTAAACAAAAACGAGGCATTTCAGAATGCCTCGTTTGACCACGCCAATGAATTTCGATCAGGCAGTTTCAAGTTTATAACCCACCCCCCTGATCGTCACCAGGATCTTCGGATTGCGAGGATCTGCTTCTATTGCCTGGCGCAGCCAGCTGATATGCACATCCAGCGTACGGGTATCACCAGTATAGCTGGTTTTCCATACCTCTTGGAATAATGTCTCCCGGGAGATCACTTCTCCCGAATTCTCAATGAACAGCATCAGCAATGCCATCAGCCTCGGCGTCAGAGTGGTTCTCTGACCATTGCAGCTAACCAGGCTCCGGTCTGGGATCCACCACGATCGGCCCCTGGTGGATCATCTGCTTTTCATCACCAGGCAGCAGCTTCATGATCCGGTTGACCAGTTTCCGTGTCGTGAAATCCAACACCAGAACATACCCAACATAATTCCTCAACCCCGTCTGCGATCCTGATCTGGTCCGCAGATCAAAATGATCGGCAAGATCGGGATACCTCTCATTGACCCTCTTTACTATTCTTGCCCCGCTGGTTCGCATTGAGGCAGCATTGACGATCAAGAGATCATATTGATTCCCGTCCGCCATCTCTATCGCTTGTTTGCCGGTAGAAGTGGTTTCGATCAGAAACCCTTTTATCCGCAGGAGGGACACAAAATCCTGGCTGCCAGGCCAACGGCCTTCGATCCACAAAATAGGAGAATGTTTTACAATAGCTGAATCCACGGTGTATATGTCCCCCGTTAAATAAATCTTAAAATTTCTTTAGTATTAAAAGAATTGGATTCCATGATTTAGGCGATTATATCCTGTAATCACGGATTATGCAAATAAGACTTTGGTACCCTGCCATGAAAAATCAATGGCATCGGCATCTCTTCCTCCCATGTTAGAATTAGATTCTAAGCAAGCCCCATCATCAGCAATCATATGGAGCAATTCAATGGCAGAAATGATTGAGGTTGTAATCGACAGCATCCGTGTCGGGCTTATGTCCCAGAACCGTGTGATTATCTTGCGCGAACTTGGATTCGGAACGGTATCTGGCGATCTGGATTGATGCTTATATGGCCGAACAGATCACCTTTGCCCTTCAGGAAATCGAAGTTGCCCGCCCGATGTCACATGACCTGATGAAGCAAATGCTCCAATCCTTCAATGCCCGTTTGGTCCGCGTTGAAGTTACAGACCTGAAGAACGAAGTCTTCTACGGCAACCTGGTGATTGAGCTGGATAATGGCCACCAGATCGAGATTGACTCCCGCCCCTCCGACGCCCTGGCGCTGGCTGTGCGTGCCAATGTTCCTGTTTTGATTGCCAAACATGTTATGGATGAAGCTGGCATCATCCCCGAGAAAGATATTAGCGACGAACCAGACCCCTGATCTGATAGAACGCGGCGGCGGACAGATGTCCCCTGACCCAGAAGTCGAAGACCGGCTCTCGATCTTTGAAGATTTCCTCGATAATCTGGAATTATCGGATGACGAATCCGACGAAGAAGAATCTAGCGACTGACATAACCGAGATAACTAATGACCGATATCTATCCCGATCAGTTCTGAACCAGCCTCCTCTCCGCAGGTTGTTCCCCACAGCCGCGAGGCCGAAGAGGCAGTCATTGGCGCGGTCCTGATCAATCCGGACGCGTATTACGATGTCGATCGAATTCCTTCAAGCGGACGATTTTTACATTCACAAACACCGCTGGATCTTTGAAGCTTTCAACCACCTCCACGAGCAACGCACCCCAATCGACCTGCTCACCGTCACCGAAGAACTCGACCAGATGGGCTACCTTGGTGAGATCGGCGGCCCTGCTTATCTCACCGCGCTGATCTCCAACGTACCCACCGCTCTGCACGCCACAGCTTACGGCCACCTGGTGGAGGATACCGCCCTTCGCCGCAGGATGATCGAAGCCGCCAATGACATTGTCAAAACAGCCTACAAAGAAGATATCACCGTCGATACCGCCATCACCAACGCAGAGAAAGCCGTATTTGGTGTCAGCGAACGCCGCCTCAGCAGCGATCTCCAGCCGATCAAGAAGGTTCTCAGCGATTATTTTGACCGCGTCGGGGACCTGGCCAACCGCGACGATGATACCTACGGCGTTCCCACCAACTTCCGCGATCTGGATAACCTCCTCGGCGGGCTTGCAGCCCTCCGACTTGCTGATCATTGCCGGTCGTCCCGGTCAGGGTAAGACCAGCTTCATGCTTTCCATCGCCAAGAATGCCGCCCGCCTGGCCAATAAGCATATCGCCATTTTCTCGATGGAAATGTCCAACGAGCAGCTTGTTCAGCGGCTCATCTCCCAGGAAACCGGCATTGATGCCCAACGCCTTCGGCTCGGAAAACTTACGCGACGACGAGTGGAATCTTTTCGCCGAAGCCGTTGATGCCCTGGGCGAACCCGTGTCTTCCTCGATGACACCCCCTCGATCACCCCCACCCAGGTGCGCGCCAAATGCCGCCGCCTGCACCTGGAACACCGCCTTGACCTGGTAATGATCGATTACCTCCAGCTGATGCAGGGTGACTCCCGCACCGATAACCGCGTTCAGGAAGTCTCCTACATCTCCCGTAACCTCAAGACCCTTGCCCGGGAACTGAATGTCCCCGTTTTGGCTGCCGCCCAGCTCTCCCGCGCAGTTGAGCAGCGCGCCGACAAACGCCCTGTCCTCTCCGACCTGCGTGAATCCGGCTCCCTTGAGCAGGACGCTGACATCGTCATGTTCATCTACCGCGAGGACAAGGACGACGAAGAATCCCTAATGAAAAATGTGGCCGAGATCATCGTCTCCAAGCATCGTAACGGCCCTACCGGCAGCGTCCAGCTCGTATTCCGCGAGCAGCTTGCCCAATTCGTGGATGCCGCCACCTACCAATTCGACCAGGGTAACCAAGGAGTATGCGCGATGGGTTCTTTCAACGGATTTTCCTCAAAAGGCAGCCCGGTGGAGATTCCCGCAAATTTCTTCACCGAGCTGCTCCCGAAGATTAAGAACCTTCATGCCCTCAAGATCCTGCTGCTCGCATTCCATAATGGCCGGTCGGAACGGAAGACCAGATCAGCTATTTCATCCCACACAGATGTGCCGCGCAGCATTTCTCCGAAGATCAACACCGCCTTCTGGCAGGGATTGAACTCGCTATCGAACAGAACTGGCTGCTTGGATTTAGACGACAGCCATTGCAGGCAATCAAACCCGGATTTGCCTGCTCAATACACCCAAAAACGCCGCCGCAATCGAAGCCATCCAGCAAGGGAAGATCACCCTCACCAGACCGGGGATTGAACTACCAATAGCGTCAGCGCCCGGACATTTTCACGCCTCTACGAGGAAAACATCGGGCCGCTCACCCCGATCATCGCCGACAGCCTGAAGGAACTGGAAGAAAACTACCCGCCGGACTGGATCAGCAAAGCCATCCAGACCGCTGTGAAAAACAATGCCCGCAGCCTCAGATATATTGAAGTGGTGCTGCAGAATTGGCAGGAAGAAGGTAAATATGAGCGAACCGATAGAAGAAGCCGCAAAAAGACTTCAGAAGAATTTGACCCCGACGGACGACCGGACGGAGAATTCTCAGATTTCTTCGACAATTAGGGAAGCCGGTCAGCCGAACTGCGATCTCTGCAGCGGATTAGGCTACGTCCGCGCCGATCATCCTCGTCGGCCATCCCGATTTTGGCAAACTGGAGATCTGTGCCTGCCGCCAGGCCGAGGTCAGCCAAACAATCACAACAATTTATTTGCCTACAGCCAACTCAATCGAGCTTCAGGGACTCACCTTTGAGAATTTCGAATCCCACGGCCGCATTGGGCTGGGTGACCACCAGGCTGCCTCACTGGAATATGCCTTTAATCAATCCAAACAATTTGCGTCCAGCCACAACGGCTGGCTTGTCCTACACGGCAAATATGGCTGCGGCAAAACCCACCTGGCCGCTGCCATCGCTAACTTCGCTGTCGACAACCGGATAAAAACCCTTTTCATCACCGTCCCTGATCTGCTGGACTCCCTCCGCTTTGCCTACAACAGCGGTTCTGAAACCAGCTTCGAAGAACGCTTTGATGAAATTCGCGGCTGCCCCTTCCTGATCCTCGATGATTTCGGCACCCAGAATACCACCCAATGGGCGCAGGAAAAATTATTCCAGATCATCAACTACCGCTATATCAACAGACTGCCCTGGTGGTCACCACCAATCTTGATCTCGATCAAATCGAGGGACGCATCCGCTCCCGGCTGGAAGACCCCGCCCTGGTTACTCGGGTCCACATCCAGGCCCCCGATTATCGCCGTCCGATGGAAGCTGTTGGCTATCACGAACTGTCCACCTTATCCCTTCATGGGAATCAGACTTTTGAAACTTTCAGTATGACGAAAAAGTGAGGGATTATCCGGAGACAAGGTCAAAAGCCTGGAAACGATCTTCCAGGCCGCAAAACAATATGCCGATAAACCTCAGGGCTGGTTAGTATTTCCATGGCGCGTACGGCAGCGGTAAGACCCACCTGGCCGCCGCCATCGCCAACCACCAGCTTCAGATTGGTGCACCGCCGCTGTTCATCGTTGTCCCCGATCTGCTCGATCATCTGCAGGGCCACATTCAGCCCGGAATCTGGCACCACCCTGGACCGCCGCTTTGATGAGATCAAATCTGCCCCGTTGCTGGTTCTAGATGATCTTGGCACCCAGAACATGACTCCTTGGGTGCAAGAAAAGCTCTACCAACTCTTCAATTACCGGTATACAGCGCAATTGCCAACTGTGATCACCACCTCGGATGACCCAGAGGAGATGGACCCCAGGATCATGAGCCGCCTCCAGGACACCCGCCTGTGTCAAAATATATTATCTGAATGTTCCACCGTTCACCGGGAAAAAAGCCTGATCTAACACCAATAGATATTTGACAGTTCCGCCAACCTGTGCCACAATAACTATGTTAGAACATCCCTTTGCCATTCCACTGGAAAGGAGGTGTTGCCAATGAAAATAAGCATGTAGTAGTAAAATTGGCGCTGTGGCAACCCTCCTTATCACCAGATAAGAATTGCCACAGCGCCGCAAAAGTAGGCCGTCCAAATAGGCGGCCTATTCCTTTGGAATTAGAGCCACATTATCACTCAGATAACCCTGAAATGGATTAGAATATGAAGGATGAAAGCGATACTAAATCAGGTTGAAACCTATCTGACCTCCCTGATTGAGGGAAACATTCTTGACATTTTCGGATCAGCCGATGCCGAGAAAGAATTGGTTCGCCAGTTCATCGCGGAGATGGAAGCCGGATCGTTTCAAGACGAGAATGGCAATCTCATTGCCCCTAACTACTACTCTCTGAATGTGCGCCCGGACTTCTTCGCCGAGATCCGTTCCAACCAGGTCTTGCTGGAAAAATTAGCCAGACACATCCAAGATGCCGGCAGCCAGGCAGGGCTTCAATTCCAGGGTAAAGTCAATATCGCTGTCTTTCCTGACCGCACCCTTGAATCTGGTCAATTTTCGGTAAAGGCAATCGTCAGGGACCTGAATCTCTCCGATACCACCCCTTCACTAAATGCTCAATCGACTCCCACCTCGATCATGGCCTCCCCAAGCGCCTTCTTCATCGTCGGCGGCACCAAGATCTTCACTATCGAGGAAAACATCATCAATATTGGCCGCCAACTGGATAACGATCTGATCATCAACCAGCCGCGCATTTCTCGCAAGCACGCCCAGGTCCGTCTCCTCAAAGGCCGACATATGATCTTCGACCTTGATTCCTCTGGCGGCACATTTGTCAACAATAAGCGCATCAAACAAGTCCCTCTCCATCCTGGGGATGTGGTTTCTCTGGCCGGGGTGCCCCTGGTATATGGGCATGATACTGTCTCATCCTTCGCTGATACCGAAGAATATCTGCCCCCAACTTCAAGGGACACGTTCTCCAGCGCCAACACCATTGCAAACCCACTCGATCCGGATCAGGACGACACCGATTCACTAGAGACTACTCCCGATTAATCTATGACCGATCTCCCTGGTATCCTCCTGCTTGGGCTCCGGTTCGCCCTGGCCATCTGTCTATATGGCTTTCTCTTTTGGGCCCTGCGCATCCTGTGGAAAAGCCTGGAAACCTCTAAAACTACAGAGGTAAAAACCCCGCCTCCGCTTACCCTAAAGATTACCGCCGATGATGACCACAGCGATCATACACTGATCCAAACCGAAAACTTGATCGGCCGCTCCGGGGAATGCGCTATCCAGTTGACAAACACGACTGTTTCCAACCTCCACGCCCGTATCTACTACGCTCAGGCCCATTGGTGGATTGAGGATCTTGAACTCCTCCAACGGCACCTATCTCAACGGGATGCAGATCGACCAGCCAGCAGTCCTCGCCGATCAGGACTACCTCAGCCTCGGCAGCTTGACCGGGATCGTCGAGATCCCCCAATAAACAACCCACAACTCCTGAAGGAGAAACTGATGAACCAAACACGCAGGATCGAATTAGGCGTCATTGGCGGGTCCGGCCTGTACCAAATGGACCAGCTAGAGAATATCCAACAGATTGAGGTCTCAACGCCTTTCGGCAACCCCAGCTCACCGGTGACGGTTGGGACGCTAGAAGGTTTGCAAGTTGGCTTCCTCGCCCGTCACGGGTTGGCACACCACATCACACCCACAGAGGTGAACTACCGCGCCAACCTGTATGCCTTGAAATATTTAGGCGCACAAAAAGTCCTCGGGATCAGCGCTTGCGGCTCCCTCCGCGAAGACTACGCGCCAGGCATGCTCGTGGTCCCAAGGCATCTGCTCGATTTCACCAAGAAACGTGCCTCCAGTTTCTACGAAGGTGGACTGGTCGTCCACATCGGCGTGGCAGATCCTTTCTGCCTGGAATTCTCCTCCCGGGTTATCGAAGCTGCCAAAGCCGCCGCCGCGCCGGTCAAGGACGGTGGCAGCGCGATTACCATTGAAGGGCCGCGCTTCTCTACAAAATCAGAATCCGAACTGTACCGCAGTTGGGGAATAGACCTGATCGGGATGACCACCTCCCCGGAGGCTTTCCTCGCCCGTGAAGCTGAATTATGCTATTCCGCCCTCCTCCATGTCACCGATTATGATGTCTGGCACCACACCGAAGAGCCGGTCAGCGTGGAACAGGTGCTCAAGGTCATCCATCAGAACACAGCCCATGCCCAGAATACCGTTCGCCAACTGGCGAAAGATTTCCGGCACACCCGCACCTGCGCCTGCCCCAATGCCCTGGAATCTGCTATCATCACCTCGCAAAAAGGGCTTTCCCCACAAAATAAAAAGAAATACGCCCTGTTTATCGATAAGTATCTCGCCGATTAGGTATCCTTGATGGCAGCAAGCCTCCGTCGGTTCTTCAATAGGGTGCACGGCCAGTTATTCATACTGGTCTGCATCTTCATCGTCCTGGTCGCCACTTCCCTGACCCTGTCCCCGGCAGTGGAACTGCGCTCCTGGAAAGTGGACTTGCTTCTCACCCATTGGGTCGGCGTGATTGGCTGGGCACTGGCGTTTGGCGGTATCCTCTACTTCCTTGAGAAGAACGAGATCAAATCAGACCCAATTCTCATCCCGGTGATCTCCTTGCTTACCGGCTGGGGACTCCTCAATATTTTCAGCATCTCCCAGCGGATGGGACTGAAGCAGACCCTCTGGCTGGTACTGGGTTCCGCAGCGTTGGTCATCGGGTTGCCCCACTCCCGAAAGGTGATTGCAACTCTCCGAAAGTACAAATACCTCTGGCTAATTGGGGGAATTGGTCTGACTGCTCTGACCTTGATCTTGGGCACCAATCCCAACGGAGTTGGCCCCAGATTGTGGCTCAGCCTGGCCGGAGTCTATTTCCAGCCCTCTGAGCCGCTCAAGATTCTGCTGATCCTTTATCTGGCTGCCTATTTCGCAGACCGTCAGCCATTCTCGAAGCAGCTGCTGTCTCTTCTGCTCCCCACCACTCTTATCACCGGATTAGCCTGTCTGATCCTGGTCTTCCAGCGGGATCTGGGCACCGCCTCCATCCTGATCGTGATCTACGCCGCCATGATCTATGCTGCCACCGGCAAAAAACGCCTGCTGGCGATCAGTTTGTTGGGAATTGGCCTGGCAGCGGTCATCGGCTATTATTTTTTCGATGTCGTCCAACTTCGTTTCGATGCCTGGATCAATCCCTGGCTGGATCCTTTTGGGGGTTCCTATCAAATCGTACAATCTCTGATCGCCGTCGCATCCGGAGGGATGACTGGCCGCGGTCCAGGGATGGGATACCCCGATCTGGTGCCGATCTCATTCTCGGATTTCATCTTTTCCGCCATCGGGGAAGAATACGGTCTTCCTGGTACCATCGGACTGGTGATCGCCCTGCTGCTGTTCACCTTTCGCAGCATCCGTATCGGATTGAAAGCCCCCAACCGCCACCTTCGTCTAGTGGCTGTGGGGATCGCGGTTTTTATTGCCGCCCAGAGCATCCTGATCATTGGTGGCAATATCCGCCTGCTGCCGCTGACCGGGGTCACTTTGCCCTTCCTTTCCTATGGCGGTTCTTCCCTGCTCACTTCCCTATTCTCAGTTTACTTGTTGATCACCATCGATCAGCTAGGCACTCAACAGTCCGAAACCACCGTCCAAGAACTCCCCAACCCTGCCCCGGTGATCCATCTCGGTGCGATTCTTACCGCCGGGTTTATCGCCATCGCCCTGATCAACAGTTGGTGGGCATTGTGGCGCGGCCCGGATCTGCTCACCCGGGCCGATAATGCCCGCCGCACAATCTCGGACACCACCATCCAACGCGGCGCGATCCTTGACCGGAACGGAATCCCTCTTAGTTACTCCACTGGATCGGTCGGGGACTACTCCCGGCAGTACGCTTCTACCAGCACAACTCATCCTATTGGCTACACGCATCCCTTTTATGGGCAGGTCGGCGCTGAACTCAGCCTAGATCCTATTTTACGCGGATTGGAAAATCAATCCCCCTGGACGATCTGGACCAATCACCTGATCTACGGCCAGCCCCCACCAGGTTTGGATACCCAACTCAGCCTGGACAGCCAGAAACAAACCCTGGCTGCCAACCTGTTGCAGGACCACGTGGGCGCAGCAATCCTGCTCGATACCCGCTCAGGTGAAATCCTGGTGCTAGCCTCCTCCCCCACGTATGACCCGGCCCAGTTAGCCGAAACCTGGGATCAACTGCTGGATAACCCAGATGCCCCACTCTTCAACCGGGCCGTCCAGGGGCTTTACCCGCCCGGACCGGCACTCGCTCCCTTCTTGATCGCCGCCACCGGCACCTATGGTCCGCTTCCTCCCGGCCTGGAGACCCTCTCAGTCACGGCTAAAGATGTTTTATTGGATTGCGCCACCTTGCCAAAAGAACCGGTTACCTGGGAGAGTGTTGCCATAGCCGGCTGTCCGGCGCCATTCAGCCGACTCGGCCAGCAGTTGGGTGAAGACGGACTTGCCAGCCTCTTCACCGACCTGGGCTTCTACCAATCCCCAGATCTCCGGCTGGAGACAGTCTTCCCTCACATCCCGGATGGCATCCCCACCCCTGGGATTACGGGCTACGGTCAGGCAGATATCCTCATCACGCCTCTCCAGCTAGCCATGGCTGTAGCTGCCCTTACCAATTACGGCATCATGGCTCCCCCGGCATTCCTGATCAACACCGAATCACCGGATGGAGGCTGGATCAGCAGCTTGCCTGAGCAAGAGCCTGTCCGCGTATTCCCCCAATCGGCCGCCGAGATTACCACGGAAGCCCTGGCCCATCAATCCCTCCCGCTTTGGGAGACTACTGCCCACGCCATCACCAACACCGGAGCAGTTCTCACCTGGTACCTTGCCGGCTCCCTGCCCTCAGACACCACCATCGATCAGGACTTCATCGTCGTTGTCCTGCTGGAAGAACAAAACGCCAATCTTGCAATTAAAATCGGGAGACAGCTTCTGATCAACAGCCTGGTACCTTGAAATTGCGCGTTTGCAGTCAAAACCCATTGACTCAGGGCAATTAAACCACGAACGGGTTCTCAACTGTGCACAATCGAGAACCCGCTCACCAAATTACTTTCTGCTTTGAGTCTTTTCCTTATCCTCTGATCACCTGCAGGAAACGGCGCTTGCCAACCTGCAGCACTCCTTCACCGGGGAATTCTGACATCGGATCGTCCAGGGTCTCACCGTCCAGCCGGACACCGTTCTGCTGGACCATCCGGCGCCCCTCACCACGCGAAGAGACCATCCCGCTATCTGAGAGCACATCCAGCACCGTTTCGCCACCCTTGAGGATGAACTCATCCATCTCTTCTGGCACGTTGCCCTGCTGGAAGACGCTCACGAATTCCTGACGGGCTTCCTCGGCTTGTTCCCCGCCGTAAAAGATCTCAACGATCTCCTGGGCGAGTTTCATCTTGCCATCCCGAGGATGCATGCTGCCGTCAGCAACTCCGGCGAGGAATTTCTCCACCTCATCCGGCAGCCAGCGGGTCGCTAGCCGGGCGTAATCGGTCATCGCTTTATCCGGGACGCTCATCACCTTGCCAAACATATCCTTGGCATCGCTGTTGATCGGGATGTGATTGCCCAGCGATTTACTCATCCGGATTTCGCCATCCGTCCCAGGCAGGATTCCACAGATCACCCCGATATTGGGCTTATCTCCCAGGGAGGTCATCAACTTGCGCCCGGCGGTGATGATGTTGAATAGCTGGTCTGAGCCGCCGACCTGGACATCAGCCTTCATCGCATGGGCATCGTAAGCCTGCATAATTGCATAGAATGTTTCGTGGAGGTAAACCGGATCGCCATTTTCCCAGCGTTTCTTGAAATTATCCCGGTTAATGAACTGCTGCACGGTGAAGTTGGAAGCCAGGTGGATCAACTCAGCAAAGGTGATCTTTGAGAGCCACTCGGCGTTGTACAGCACTTCTGTTTTGGTCTTCATCCAGAATTCTATAGGCTTGCTCGGAGTAGGTCTTGGCATTTGCCAGCACCTGCTCCTCTGTCAGACGCGGGCGCAGCTTATCCTTATCGGATGGGTCACCCACCAAGGAGGTGTAATTTCCGATCAGGAAGATCACATGGTGTCCAAAATCCTGGAACTGGCGCAGTTTGCGCATCGTGATCGTATGTCCCAAATGCAGATCTGTCGACGTGGGATCGTACCCGCAGTACACGCGCAGCTTTCGGCCCTTTTTCTCGGCCTCCTTCAATCGCTCTAAAAGCTCATCGGCCATCGCCTGCTTGAGATCTTCATCACCGTATTCTGTTCCCTGCATCAGCAGTTCTACCTGTGCTTTGATGTCCATACCAACCTCCTTGTATCTTTCACAAAAAACGCACCCTCAGGCGAGGGTGCGCGTAAGATTCTCACCTGAACCGGTTCAGCCCGTATTAAAGCTCCGATAATAATAGTAGTCGTAGATTTCCACCATCTATCTCCTCTCAGGATTAATACAAACATTGTATCATGAACTTCTGCCCCACATTCAGAAAAATCTCGAAAATTCCTCCGGCAGCAGTCAACAAATCAAAAGATTAATATAGAAATCAGTTGACAGAAACATAGGGTTTGCCATATCATACCGTGTAGAAAAAGTGCGCCCACCAGATGCCAGGAGTATTTTGAGTAGTCATTCAGCTGTTTTATCAGCCCCCGTTTTGGTACTCAACGCAAACTTTGAGCCGCTCAATGTTTGTACAACCAAACGCGCCCTCACCCTCATTTTTTCCGATAAAGCTAAACTGATCAAGAACGGCCGCGGGTACATTAAGACCGTCTCCAGAGACTACCCCGCGCCTTCGATTATCTGCCTCGGTGAAATGATCAAACGCCCCCGCCCCACGGTTAAACTGTCCAAATCCGAACTCTTTCGCCGGGACAACTACACCTGCCAATACTGCGGCAGACACACCTCCAATCTAACCATTGACCATGTACTCCCTCGGCACATGGGCGGACCCCACTCCTGGGAGAATCTGGTGGCAGCCTGCCCGGCTTGCAATCACAAAAAGGGCGGCAAAACCCCGGTCCAGGCACAAATGACCTTGATCAACAATCCTTACCGGCCTACCTCATCCGCCGAATACCGTTTCGGCCGTTTTCTCAAAATTCACGATGATTGGCTGCCCTTTGTCGAGGGCTGGTAGAAAATTCAGTCAGGTGATCAGCCCAGATCAATCTCCATGAAGCTCCGGGCAAGCGACACCTTGCCAGAATACATCTCCCCTGCTTCTTTCAGCAAGATATCCCCATCAAAACCGCCCACCGGGTAATGTACCAGGATCAATTCCGTTACGCCAGCTAAGGTAGCCGCTTCTCCCGCCTGTCTGGCAGAGGCATGCCCCTCCGATTCTCCCCCGGCTTCGTGGATCATGATCTGAGCGCCCACCGCCAGCCGGTCAAGTGCCGGAGTCGGGGCGGTATCCCCTGAGTACACGACTGTTTTACCCGCTGTCTCAACACGCATCCCAATTGCGGGGATGAAGTGCTTCACCGGGGTGGTAAACAAGCGAAACTCCTTACAATCTACTACCAGAAAACGTTCCTCTTCCGGGAGTGTGATCAAATTCACCGGGAACCAATGCCATTTCTCCCAGTCATAATCTTGCAGATTACGCAGCAGCCTTTCCATGCAGTGTTGGTTGGCATACAGGTTCATTGGCATTTTCCTGCCCGTTAGGCCGATAGCCATCAGCAGCAGAGGAATTCCCCCGGCATGATCGGGATGAAAATGAGTCACAACGATATCGGTCAAGCTGTCTGGATCAAGCCCGGCTTTGCAGCAGACCGCGAGAACGGATTCGCCGGGCCGTCGATCAGCACCATACGCTCACCCCCGACCAATACCATGTGGGTATTCTCATTGACTGCATCCGGGATATTGGTTGCCGTTCCGAGCATCATCAATTTTAGCCATTCTTTGTTCCCCTAGAAACTCAGCAGCCAAACTGCGATTCTTGGCGTAACCAGTGCCTCAACGAACGCGGCCACCAGCATCATTGGGATGACCAAACCCGCCATGATCTTGGCCCACTCACCCAGAGAGCGCACGAGCCCTCCAGGATCGATTCGCCCTTATTCGGTGTCACTAGTCTGACCCCGATATTGCAATATTGCCCCGCCGAGCAAAATGATGGCGGGGATCTCAAAAATCCCATGGGGGAGCACCAACCCTAACAGGATACTTCCAGGCGGGCACCCCTGCCGCTACCATCGGCACCATCAAATACGAGATCAACGTCATCGGGACCAGTAAGATCAGCACACCCAGGATGCCAAAAGTAACCATCCCTGCCACCGAGCTTAAAGTCATCGCCCGAAAGTTGTGCAGCCATAGCATCACCGCCGTTTCGCTGGAAACTAAATCCAGTAGCTGCTGTTCTTGTCCAAAACCAAATCGACCGTCCTCGATCTGCACCCACTCCCGGGGAAAACAAATATGTCTGCCAGCAGGTTATCCGATCCATCCTGCCCCGATCAACAAGACCGCCATCACTAGGACAGATTTCGATGATCCGGTTCAATGTTTGTCGGAATCTCGATCCGATACCATTCCAAACTGAGCTTGCGCCTCGCCTCTGAATGTTTCCCAGAATAATTCGCAGCAGCCAGAGCGGGTTGAGGGTATCAAATTCCTGCCCCAATAATTCCTCACGATTGAAGTGGCTCACGCCAAGACGGGTGAACATTAGGGATAGCACCATCAATCCCAGCACCATCCACCACAGGTCCTGTAATCCCCCCAGAACATCACGATCGCCTCCCACTGGATCAGAAACGCCATTGGCACTACGATGAAGGAAGAAAGTAAATTCGCAGAACGCACCGTGGTGGAGAATACCGAGATCACCACCGCCGCGCTGACCATCACGGATGCCTGAGATATCGTCAGGCACACCGCCAGCACCAGCAGCGGCAAATCCAGCACGATGCCGAAATTACACATCACCATCAGACGATAGACAGTCATCCCGATGAATGAGCCGAATAATGGCGGCACCATTACCGCCACCAGCTTTCCCAGGTAAAGCTCCCAATCCTCCAACGGGCTGGACAGCAGCGGCTCGATGCTCCGTCGCTCCTTTTCGCCTACAAAACTTTCAGAGGCAATCACCAGTGAAATCGTCACCGGGAAAAACCCCACCACCATCATAAAAAAGGGGATCAGGTGTTCAGCCACGATATTGGCATCATAACTGCGAACAAATTGCACCACCTCGCTGGAAACATAACCGATCAGAAATGGGAATACCGCCGTCAGGAAGATGATTGGCGATGTGATCCGCCAGTCTTGAACTGGTCCCGCACCTCCCGGGCCGCAATTGTGAACACCATTCCAAATTTACCCATTGCTGCCTCCATGGTTTGAGACTGCCTCAAGGTAAACCTGCTCCAGACTCCTTGCCACCTCCTGGACCCTGACCACTTCTACCCCAGTTTCTATCAGTTGCCGGACAAGCCCCGGATTGACCGAAACCGGGTTATCACAAATATATGCAGCCCGATCATCATGTACCTCCACATCTCTTATCCCGGGAAGGGCAGGGGATGGATAACCCGTTTACCGGCTTTGCAAATTTGATCTCAAAACGCGGAGCGCCGAGTAACTTATCACGCAGTTCGGATGAAGTCCCGCTCTCAATGATCTTTCCCTCCCGAATGATCACGATCCGGTCAGCCAGTTCCTCTGCCTCCGCCAGGTTATGGGTGCAGATCAGGACCGTACGCTCATCAGACGCAACCCCTGATCATATCCCGCACCAGCCGGGCGCTTTCCGGATCCATCGCAGAGGTTGGCTCATCCAGCAGCAGTACAGCCGGATCGTGCAGCATCGAGCGCGCCAGGGCCAGTTTTTGCCTCATCCCCTTTAGAATATTCCCCTACCCTTCGTTTAGCAAATGGTGACAAGGCGAATTTATCTAGTATCCCATTGATCTTCCTGTCTAATTCATCCCCATCCATCCCATAAAGATGTCCGAAGAAGGTCAAGTAGTCCTCAGCTTTCATCCGGTGATACAACCCATGGCTTTCGGTCAGCACCCCCACAGATGAGCGCACCTCACGGGGATGGGTCTCAACATCATATCCCGCCACCACTGCCTTTCCAGAGGTCGGTCTCAGTACCGAGGTCAGCACCCGAACAGTGGTTGTCTTCCCTGCGCCATTCGGACCGAGAAGAGCGAGCACCTCCCCTTTCTCCACTTTCATATTGACGGAATCCACCGCCACAAAATCTTCAAATTTCTTTACCAGGTTTTCGACGTAGATCATAGCGGATTACTCTTCAGTGGAGGTTCAACCTCAACGCCCAGTTGTTTCCGCCGGCCTATGCCGCAGGAACAAAGCCAACCCGGCCAGTACCATCACCACCGCCATCACCGTCTGGTTGGCATTGACATCGGCTACCTCAGAGGCATCGAGTCGCAGGAAATCAAGCAGGAAGCG
This sequence comes from uncultured Chloroflexia bacterium, assembly GCA_963722735.1. Taxonomy (GTDB): domain Bacteria; phylum Chloroflexota; class Anaerolineae; order Anaerolineales; family UBA11579; genus UBA11579. Next base: position 121,615 of record CAVROH010000021.1, on the reverse strand, counting down.
GATCAAAGGATAGCTGATTAGATACCCGAGGAACAGATCTCCAGCCTTTAGCCGGTCAGAGTACTTGCGTGCCAGCCATAATAGTACCAAAACAGAAGCCAGATTCCACAACGACTCATATAGGAAGATCGGATGGTAATGGGTTTGATTGGCAAATTCCGGCAAACGGTAAGCCGGCTAGATGAAGATTCCCCAGGGAAGATCCGTCGGCGCTCCGTACAATTCCTGATTGATGAAATTTCCCCAACGGCCAATTGCCTGACCCAGGGGAATCGCTGGCGCAAACACATCCAGCCAGGCACTGAAATGCTGTCCCTTGGTCCGGGGAAAAGATATAGAATGCCAGCAAACCGCCGATCACCGCCCCGGGAATCCCCAACCCGCCCGCCCGGATGTTAAGGGCATCTAGTGGATGGGTGAGATAATATTCCGTCGTGATTCCCTCGCCACCATCGATGGCGGCGGGGTAAAGATATGCCACAGCCGTGCACCGACGATCCCGCTAAACATCACCCAGGGCAAGGCATCGTAAAGGAAATTCTCATCCATCCCCTTTCGGCGAGTTTCCCCACCGCCACAACGATCGCCAGCAGCGCTCCGATGGCGATGATTGCGCCATAGAAATAGATTTCAAATCCAAAAATACTCACATACCTGCGGGAGAATTCGATCATCGCGATTCTCCTTCCCCAAGGTCTTTTGTCTGCTGCCACACATCCACGATGCGCTGCAGGGCAGTGATGTTTGCCAGCACCGCTACGATCCCGACCCCCACCATGGGAAATCCCAGGATCATCGAAGGCACGATCACGATCAAGCGCTCTAACCTGGTCAGTATCCCAACCTTTGTTTCCACTCCCAAGCCCTCCGCACGGGCACGAGTATAGGAAACCAGCACCGATCCGCCCAGCGCCAGGACCGACAAGAGTACGCCTAACGAATTCCAGTCGAGCTGAAATACCAACTCAGGGCAGCATAGATTGCCAGCTCGCTGTAGCGGTCGCTCACCGAATCCAGGAAAGCGCCGAAGGGTTTGGTCTCCCCGCTGGCTCTGGCGACTGCTCCATCAAGCGCATCCAGCGCTCCCATCACCCCGATGACGATTCCACCCGCTAGCAAGTCGCCCATCGCTGCCAGAAACGATCCAACAAACGCCCCGATCAGCCCAACCGCCGTGATCATATTGGCAGTCACCCCCCAGCTGTGCAGCGCACCACCAAAGCGGTTCAGCGGCTCGGAAAACAACTTACGCAGCAGCATCGTAAAAGTCTGACTTTTCTTCTCTTTACTCTCTTCGTTGATCAATTTTTAATCCTCATCTGAGTAGTATTCTGATTTTTCATCCCGGTCGATCCGTACATCCCTTTCGCGTCCGCCACCGCGGGAGGGGCCGACGATACCCAGGTCTTCAAGTTCATCCATCAGACGGGCTGCCCGCGGGTATCCAACCTTCAGCCTGCGCTGCAGCATCGACGTGCTGGCCTTCCCAGTCTGGCGGATGACCTCCACAGCCTGCTCCACCAGGTCATCCTTATCAGCATAAACCAACTCGTTTTCCATTAATTCATCCCATGGAGAGATCTCGTCCTCCCCCATCCAGTTCTGCTGCCAGAAGCTGATGAGCCGCTCGATTTCTTTATCGCTGACATACACACCCTGCACACGGATCGGAGTGCCTTCCTCAGGGCTGAGGAAAAGCATATCGCCGCGGCCTAACAGGCTCTCCGCACCGGCTGAATCCAAAATCACCCTGGAATCTATCCCCGATGCAACCGCGAACGAGATGCGTGCCGGGAAGTTGGCCTTGATCAAACCGGTGACCACATCCGTGCTTGGCCGTTGGGTGGCGACCACCAGGTGGATGCCCGCGGCACGCGCCATCTGCGCCAGCCGTACGAGAGTGGACTCGGTCATGCTCCGCGGCCGACATCATCAGGTCTGCCAGCTCGTCCATCATCACCACGATCCGGGGCAGTGGTTCGACTTCCTTGCGGCGAAGTGCTTTGCGGTTGAAGCTCTCAATATCCCTTGCGCGCAGTTCCTCCAGCAGCTTATAACGATCTTGCATCTCTGCCACCACCCAGCGCAGTACGCGGCAATCCGCTCCAGGTCGGTTTCCACTTTTCCGATCAGATGCGGAATCCCGTTAAATCGCACCAGCTCGACCATCTTAGGATCGATCATCACCAGCCGCATATCTTCGGGGGAATTGTTCATCACCAGGCAGGTTGTCAGAGAGGCAATACACACCGACTTGCCCGAACCGGTCGTCCCGGCGATCAGCAGGTGCGGCATCCGGCTCAGATCGGCGACGACCGGCTGCGCCGGACACATCCCGTCCCAGAGCCAGGGCCAGCGGCGACTGGATCTTATTGAACACCTCGGTCTCGATCACCGACCGCAAGCTGACATCGATCGACTTCTTATTCGGCACTTCAATGCCTACATATGGCCGTCCAGGCACCGGGCCTGGATGCGCAGCCGGTCGGCGGAGAGGGCCAGCGCCAGGTCTTTTCGCAGCGCAGATATCTGCGCTACACGCACTTTTTGCTTCTGCTCATCCGATTGTTTATTCCCGGTATGTTTATCCACAAACCCCGGCTCCACTGCAAACTGGGTGATTGTCGGACCCACCTGGAACCCAACCACCTTTGCCGGAACACCAAACTCTGCCAGGGTCTTCTCGATCAATCCAGCCGTCTGGTTGATATGGCGCTCACTCGGTTTTTGGGTCATCCCGCTTTCCAACAGGTTCATCGGCGGCAGCAAACTATCCCGCTCCCGCGGCACAACAATCGGCTCGGACTGATCCTCTTCAATCTTGAATGTCTTGCGGAATTCGGGCGGGATATGCACCTGCTTCTGTGTGCTGCGCCCTCCTTTCTGACCATCTTCGCCCAGACTGCCATTTCCCACTACCACCGCCGGAGCGACATCGTACTGCTCGACAGAAATTTGCCTCCCCCCTTCGATCAGAGCTTCCAGCTTCTGGATCGCCCGTCCCATCAACTGGAACCCAAACAGGAAGCCCAACGCAGCCAGCAAGAGCAGCACCACCACCCGGAAGCCATTTTCCAGCCCATCCGGCAGCGGATTGAGGATCAGGCCCACAAATTCAGCAATCCCCCAGCCAACCACGCCCCCATCCAGACCGGTTTCTGCCCTGGCAACTGAACTGCCTCCAAAAACGGAGAGCAGGGCCAGGATCGAGAAAGCGCTCACCTCCAGCCAGATCACCTTGCCCCAATCCTTCGCCGTGAATGGCTCCTTTTGTTTCCTAATCATTAGCAGACCGGCTGCGCCGCTGGCTAGCACAATAAATATACTTCCCCAGCCGAACCAACGCTTTAATAGATCAGCCCAGGGGGTAATCCACCCGCCGCTGGTTAGCCCGATCAAACCCAGCAGGGTTAAAAGGGCCAGCAAGATCAGGATGATACTCAGCGCGTCCCGGCCGTACCGCTTAAATTTAAGCACAAAATCAAGCACCCGGGCCAGCCAGTTATCATCAGGCCGGTCAAACCCCGAGAACAATCGCTGAGCGGGTGGTTTTGATCTAGGTGGGTTCTTCTTTTCTGGCATTCTGAAATGTCCTAGTCGTCCAATAATCTCAGGCTCATCCGCTGCCTGCCTGAATCAACTACCAATACTTCTACATTTACTTCCTGGCCGCGGTCAAAGAATTCCTCCGGATGAATATTATCACCCTGTCCCATTTCAGAGACATGGATCAATCCTTCCAACCCGTCATCCAACCGGGCAAATGCGCCGTACTTGACAACATCGGTGATCACACCGCATACCTGCGCTCCAACCGGGTATCGGTTTCCAATCTCCTCCCAGGGATTAGGCCCCAGCCGCTTCACACTCAAAGAGACCCGGCACTGATCACGGTTGATGCTCAACACCAGCACCTCAATCTCTTCATTGATCTTGGCATGATCTTTCGGATGGATCACCCGCCCCCATGAAAGCTCCGAAATATGCACCAGGCCTTCCACCCCGCCCAGATCAACGAACACGCCGAAATCGGTCAGGTTGGTGACCCGTCCGGTCACAGTTGCGCCTTCCCGCAAAACATCCAGCAGCTTCTGCCGTTGCCCTGGTTCAGATTGCGCCGCCCGTTCCGAGAGTACAACCCGGCCGCGCCCCTGGTCACATTCGATCACCTTCAGGAACATCCGGCAGCCCACAAATTTTCCCAGTCTCTCCAACCGGGATGTTTCGTCCTCAAGAGAGAGGACTTCATCTAGGTGAGAAATCGGCACAAATCCTGAAAATTCGTCCGAACAGACTAACAACCCGCCTTTGTTAAAATCCACAACCGTACAAGCTAGGACTGCTTCCTCTTCATACAGCTTGCGAATTAAGTCCCAATCCATATCCTCGCCAGCTTCAAGCTCCTCCTTAACTTCCACCGGAGCTTCAGATAATTCCCTTTTTCTGTCAGCTGCCTGGTTGAAACAACTATCCTCCTCCATCACAGAAGCCCACCACCCTTCGCCCATATCTTTCTCTTCCGGTCTGTTAATTATTAATTTCTCCTCATCCATGTTCATCTCCGCAAATCATGATTCCCGTGCTTTTGTTTCCATCTCAATGATGGAATTGGCAATCGTCTCGATCGCCACACGCTGCTTTCGATACAGATCCGCCTCAGAAACAGACAACCGGCGGGCAACATCCCGCACTTTGCGTCCCTGTAAAAACTTCAAATCCAAAATATTGTAGAGGGTCCACTCCTGGGTGAATTTTCGCTCTCCTTCCGGCTTGATATATTCCATTGCATCCCGCAACACCGCCCGCAGCGCATTGGCAGGAACACCTTCATTCTGGCTAACCGAATCCTGTACGATCTGCAAATCGATCAGCGGGCTTTCGGTCAATTTTGGGCCGCCCCAATAATGGCTAAAGGCGTCTTTCACCAGTATCGGGAAATCCTTCGGCGGCTCAAATTCAGGGATCTCTTTCAAAGCCTCGCTCTGGTCAAATCGGATCGAAGCCCGTAGCCGTTGCAACAGGTCCACCTTCGGGCTTAATTCTTCCAGGGACATCAGCACCTGGCGCTGCAACTGCCTGTCCTCCAGGGCGATCTCTGCCCGCAGGGTCAGCATATTCAACCCCACGACCGAGAGCTTATCGAGAGCAACATCCGCACTCTTCAAAACGCCGATCAGTCCAACGACCTCATCCTTTTCAGTCTCCAGCGGGATCAGCCAGAAATCCCCCCAACTGAAGAACCGCCCCGTTTCCAGGTCAATGCTCTCCGAGATTCCTTCTGAACCGAGTTGAGACAGATCGTGCTCATCCATGTCCTCAGTTGAGACTACCAGCTCCCAGCCCCCATTGGCTACTGCTGCCACAAATCCGGTCGAAACCTGGAACTGGTCGCACACACCTGCCAGGATCGCCTCAAGGAACTGCCTCAAGTCTCCCGAACTGATCAACCGCTCCGACAGACGCTGCAACAAGAAATGGTGGTCACCATCGCCGGTACTCAGCAGCCAGCGCTCGATATACGGGAAGAGAACGGTGATACTGTGTTCGGCCAGTAAAACTGAGATCACCGAGATGATCGGGATCGCCACCTGGTATGGCGCGTTGAAATAATCAAGAGCCTGTTCTGCCACCGTGATCAGAGCCAGCATCACAAACACTGCGATCGGCCCGCGTAGCACCCACTTCAACAGACGGCTGCGCACTACCCGGTCCGGCCAGGGCACTCCGAAGAAAGCGACTGCATAAGCCATCAGCAGCAAACACATGAAAACACCCAGGTTTCCCAGGATCACCACCAGAATGAAGTAATTGGTAAACTGCTGGGCGATCTCTGTTCCCAGGAGCATGTATGGGTACGCCCCCACCAACAGGAATACCGACCCCACCAGCAGATAGGTGATCCGCCGCCGGCTAGCCCGCAGCTTGGTGCGCGAGTAAGCCCGCCAGATGCCAATCGTGGAGAGCGCCGCCGAGATGATGTAATACAAGGTGAATGCAAGCGAGAAAACCGTGTTTGCAGGGTACGGATTTTCTGCCGTGGTCGGTCCCAAAAAGACACCCGCCGCCAGCAGGATCACACACCCAAATGAAATCCCATAAGACATCACCATCACCAGCCGCCTTCGCCCTCGCGAGGGACTTCCGGTGGTATCCAGCAGGGCATCGGCAAAATGCTGGAAGGCTGCCGGCAGGAACACGATCCCCACCCACTGGAAGTTCAACCAGAAAGTAGACGTATAACTGGAATCCAGCGCTCCGTAGATCGACTCACCAGAAAAGATCACCACAATGCAGGCCAGGATCACCGCGAACGCCCGTGTTACCCTGTCCGCCAAGCGGAAGGTCAGCGAACGGATGAACAGCGAAAAGGCAGTGATCGCGATACCCGCTTCAAAGATCTGGTTGGTCGATCTCAGGATTTGCTCGATAGGAAACATCGGTAGGCTCAGATCCTCCTCGAAAAGAACAGACCAATATCCCGGTTGGGGAAATATTGGTCGGCGAAACCACTGAACTCGTATCCCAGGGTTTTCGCCATGCAGATCGCCGGATGATTCTTGGCTTGCATTTCAAGTTGTAGCTTGCCGATTTCCTGCTGTGACATCCACATGGAAGCTGCTTGCAGCAGCGTCGACCCGATCTGACGGCGTCTTAGTCGGCGGTTTACCACCAGATCCATGATTTTAGCCTCACACTTGGTCTCGTCTTTGACCAAGGTCAAATATCCAACGGACTTTTCTTCCACCACAGCTACCATCACTCCGTCCCACTGCTGCCAACTTTCTTCCAGGCGCGTGTTTGGCCAGGGATATTCCACCCGCATGGTGCGCGGCAGCCGCATTTCAGCAAACTTCACACCGAACTCTTCCTTATCCTGTTTCATGAGCATCTGCCATACATAATCGGTACTATAACTGTGATCCATCATCATGAGCACAGGCAGATCAGCATTGATCATCGAACGAATTTCAATATCCATCGATCCCTCCTATCTACTGTGCCCCGATCTGGATCGGGATCCGGCAAGGCTCGTATTCCTGCCCATCGCTGTTGGTCACCACCAATTGGATCACATACAGCCCTGGCGCTGAGAGACTGGTGTCCCATACCAGGAGTAAACCTTCCTCTGGCACCAGATTCCGGTTCGTCTGGATCGTGGTCCACAAGGCAGCATCTGCTCGAGCCCACTCCACCATGTAGAACCCAAAATCAGGGACATTCACCACGCCGGTGATCTCAACCACGCCTCGAATTTCTTCATTGATCACCGGTGAGGTGATATTGATTCGCTCAGGATCACACCGCGCAGGATCCACCTCTACCGTCGGTAAGGGAGTCGCGGTTGCCAATTGGTCAGCAACCCACCATTCTCTGCGGCCTGAGTCCCCAGCAGACTTTCTCCAATCCCTAGCTCTGCCATCGCTTCCGGGATGGCTTCCGAATCAATGATCGGCTGGGCAAAGGTCACCAGGCTGAAGACCCCAACCCCCATCAAGATGATTACAAAAATGGCCACTGCAGACCGGTTCAAGCGTCTTTGAGCACCTATTTGTTCCAAACCAAAGACCGCCCCCCTGAGTTCCTGCCACGCCCTGTAGAAGCGCACCACAAAAACCACGATCCCGGATATCAGGAAAAAGTAGATGAGATGTTCGTATTGTTGAAAGAAGCGGATCGCATCAGCCATAGGACAAACCTACATGCTCTGCAGCACTCCCCGTACCAAAGTCATCAATTTCGGTACCAGCACCGCACCGGCTTCCAGCACCTCTTCGTGGGTGGTCTCGGTCTCTCCGTCCAGGTTGGCTTTGTTGCTAATCCCGGAGACACCCAGCACCCGCATCCCGCTGTGGCGCGCCACAGTCGCTTCGGGCACTGTTGACATCCCCACCGCGTCCACCCCAACAGCCCGCAGGAAGCGCAGATCAGCCGGAGTCTCAAAACTCGGGCCGGCCAGGCATACATACACGCCTTCACGCATCCCAAGTTCATTCTCTTTGGCGATCTTGCGTGCCAGGGCCATCAGCTCACGGTCATACACCTTGCTCATATCTGGGAACCGCGGTCCGAACTCTTCCAGATTTGGCCCGCGCAGGGGATTATTCCCCGCCATCCCGATCAAATTGAGATGGTCGGTGATCAGCATCAGGTCGCCCGGCTCAAAGTCCGGATGGACTGCCCCGGCAGCGTTGGTGACTACCAGCGTTTCAATACCCAACCGCTTCATCACCCGGATCGGCAGCCCGACAAGGGGCATATCATAGCCTTCATAGAAATGCGAGCGGCCTTGCATCACCAGCACAGTTTTCCCTTCCAATTCACCGATCACCAACTGTCCCGAATGCCCCTTGACAGTGGAGACCGGCCATCCCGGAATTTCCGGGTACGGGATCTTGTCCGGATTCTGGATCGACTCTGCCAACGAGCCTAGTCCCGATCCCAGGATCATCCCGATCTCGGGTTTTTGATCTGTCCGCGCCCGGACAGCATCTGCCACCTGATCTATCTTTTCCATCGTCAGATATTCAGTCATCTTCACTCTCCTGTTTGTTTTCGGTACGCTTGATCTTGCGAACCAGTGCTCGGGTCGAATAAATATTACGATGACCCAGTTGTTCCTGGATCTCAGTCATAGACATTCCATTATCAATCATGTGTTTTACTGCTGTATTTCGCAGCGCTCTTGGGGACAGGTTCATCGGCGGGTCCAGCCGCTCCCCAATCGTCTTCAGGATTTGCCAGACCCCCTGTCGGCTGATCGCCCCCCCAAACTGGCTGATGAATACAATTTCTTCCTGGCGGGATTGAACCAGATCTGGCCGCTCCTCCTCCAGATAATTCTTCAATAATCTCGCTGACTGGGAGATTGGGTGCTGGTATCCCATCCAGGATTGCAGGGCTAACACTTCGTTCTCGAGGTTCAATTCACTTAGCTTCAATGCGATCACTTCGCTGATCGACAGTCCAGTTTCCAGCAGGATCGAAATGATCGCTTTGTCACGCACTGTCCGGAACACATCTTCTTCCAACAGGATTGCGCCTTCTACCGTTTCTTCACCCATCAGCGCCTGTTCCTCGTTTTCTGTAAGATACTCAACGCTTTGCAGGTAAATATCGTGCCAGAGATTGATCCGCCAGTTGAGAATTTCCTCCGCTTGATCTGCTGTGAATTCTCCGATCGAGTTGAGATATTGGGCAAACTGAGCCAGCACCATCTTGCGGCGCTGGAGTGTATTGGCACTGAATCCGGATGAATCCTCAGATTCCAGGAATTCTGTGAAGTGTTTAGGGGAAAACATATCGTTTGAAAGCACAGACCGATACTTGGTCTCCAGGTAAGCACGGAACCGCTGCAAATCCCCAATATAAGCCTGGATGGTGTTCTCGGAGTGGTCCTGATCAATCCTTAGATTATCCAAATAGGTTTTGATTCGATCCATTGTTAATACACCTGTAAGCAGGCAAACTTTCCTTTAAACACGTTCCTAATTATATCACTTGAGAAAAACCCTTACATAACATAACTGGTGCCAATTATCACAAAAGCGAGACTCGTTTCCGGGTCTCGCTTTAGATAGATACTTATAGGTGCCAGATACTATTCGGCCGTATCGACGTTATTAAACCAATCGTAGGCATAGTACGGTGTATTGCTGCTCTCTAACCGTATGGCGATCGATGCTGCATCTGCCAGGGATACGGGGATCTCGAAGGCTTGCTCGAAGCTGCTGGAATCCCCCGTCTCAACCGTACCGACGACCACCCCATTGATCCCGCGGGTACCGAACCAGTTCATCAGCACAGTGTAAGTATCATTTTTGGTAAAGTTGATACCGGTCACTGTAATTGATTTTCCGCCTTCCACCAACGTGATCTCCGTCGAGGGGTAAATTCCGGGTTCAAGCACCCAATCGCTGGTCTGTGCGGGTTCTGCCGCGTCTGCCGCAGCTCCGGTAGAAGCCGGATTATCGGCTGCCACAACTGCGCCTGGCTCCGTTGGTTCATCCACCACTGTGGTGGTAGATGAACTCGTGGAAGTTGTCATCCCATTTTTGAAGTAATCGTAGGCATAATGCGCGGAAGTGGTGCTCTCCAGCCTGATCGAGATATAATCCGAACCTTGCAATTGCGTCGGGATCGGGTAGGTCACGATAAAGGAACCGCCCTCGCCGCTGTTCTGTGTCCCAATCGCATAGCCGCCAATCCCGCGGGTGCCCAGCGAGCCCATCGTCACGGCAAAATCCTTATTCGCCGGGAAATTGAACACTTGCAGGGTCACTTCTGTGTCCGGCACCACATTCAGGATACTGGTATACGGAGTCCCCGTACTCCCACCGACACCGCCGTAGGAGTCAGTGGTGTGCGATGTCGAGAAATTCCCAACCGGTGAGGCATACGGATACCCATCCCGGTAATAGAAAGCCATCGTCCCGCTGTGCTGGTTGAAGGCATTCACCACCGCAACCTTGATGATGTCCTCACCTTTCAATTCAGCAGGGATATCGAAGGTCTTGGTGTATCGCGAGCCAACCTTTTCATTGGCGTAACCGATCTCAATCGCAGGCCGGCCTTCTACATTCGGACCGGCATAGATAGTATAGTTGCCCTCGAGAAAGAAATCATCAAAGGCTACATCGAATGTTTTCGGATATCCGGAGGCGCCAATCCACACAGTTGGCCCGTTGAAGATGCCCACCGATTTACCCGCTGACATATCCGAGGAACGGTGCACCGGCGTAAACGACATATCCGTCTTCTGGTTAAACCCGGTATCATTGGTGAAGATGTCGTAGCCGTGGCTGTTATCTTTGTAATCAACGATATAGATAGCTAGGTGGGTCTTATGCTTGAGTTGTGTCGGGATATTGAACGTCTTGCTGAAGTTAGTCCCTGGTCCATCGGTCAGATAGCCAACGATATCGCCTGCCCACAAGTTATTCCCGGGCAGCCCGATGATCACGGTGTACTTCTTCCCTTTGGGGTAATCCTTGAATCCCACCCGAACCGAATTGCCGCGGTCAACATCAGCGATCCAGAATTTTGGCCCGCCCGGAATTTTGACTGATTCCTCAGTCCTGGCCAGGACTGAGCTCGGGAAAACCACCAGCAGTAACACAAACACAATTAGAAATTTTTTCATTTTTCACACTCCTGGGGCAGCCGGGCCAAAACCGACTGCTTCAACTTTTGACTATACATCAAATCACTTTTCTATGCAATTCGACAATCTTTCCATTTTTTTGAAAAAATCTGAAGAGTGCCTTGAGGTATACATAGCAAGGAACGTGCCATTCTCTCCACCGATTTAGAGTAAAATTGAACCTATGCAGGTACCCAACCACCCCACGATCACCACCAACGGCGTCCTCCGTCCCACCCAGGTGTATATTGATCTGGATAAAATCTCGGATAATTTTCACACCATCCAGACGCATGTTGGCGCAGCAAAGGTCATGCCGATCATCAAAGCCAACGCTGTATGGTCACGGTCTGATCGACGTAGCCTGCCACCTAATCAAACATGGCGCTGCCTGTCTGGGGGTCGCCTTCCTCGAAGAAGCCCTGTTGCTCCGCGAGTCCGGTATTACCATCCCGATCCTGGTCCTGGGCGGCGTATTGGGTGACCAGGTACCTGCTTATATTCACCACGATCTCACCCTGACCGCCTCCTCGGTGGAGAAACTGTCCCAGATCGATCAGATCGCCGAACAAATGGGGAAACGCGCCAAAGTTCATCTCAAGATCGATACCGGGATGGAGCGTATCGGAGTCCACTATTACAGCGCCACCGCCCTGCTGGAAGCATCCCTGAATTGCAGGCACACAGACATCCTGGGAATCTTCTCTCACTTTGCAAACGCAGACGCCGCCGACCTCATCTCTGCCCGACTTCAGATCGAGCGCTTTCAGGAAGTCCTCAAATTTTATGAGGATCGCAGTCTGCCCACCCCGATCCGGCATATCGCCAACTCCGGGGCAATCCTCCAACTTCCCGAAAGTTTCATGGATATGGTTCGGCCCGGGATCATCCTCTTTGGGGTCTACCCCTCTCATCAAGCCCGGCAGACCATTCCAATTTCTCCGGCGCTTTCCTGGCATACCCGCGTGGTATTCTTCAAGGTCGTCAAGCCCGGGCACCCGGTGAGCTACGGCTCCACCTGGCAGACCGATCATCTCACCCGCGTGGTCACCATCCCGGTTGGCTATGGCGACGGATACTTCCGCAGCATGTCTAACAAAGCAGAAGTGATCATCCGCGGCAAACGCTATCCAACCATCGGGCGGATTTGCATGGACCAGGTAATGGTCAATATCGAATGGGAGACCGCCTATAATAACGATGAGGTCATCCTGATCGGTTCCCGGGGGGATGAAGCTATCACGGTGGAAGATCTCGCTGAATGGGCTGGTACAATCCCTTACGAGATCCTCACCAACATCAATACCCGCGTCCCTCGCATATACATCACCGCCAAGTAATTCAGGAATTTATTTTGAGCCAGCAGCCAATCACCCATGTATCCAATTCCAATCACCGCGAGGGAACCAAGCCTTCTCCTGGATCGATCTTGCCTGGCTGCTGATCGGTTCCGGGGCGATCATCCTGCTGGACCAGTTCACCAAGTACCTGGTCGTGCAACACATCCCCTTCACCGGCTCATGGCTCCCGGAGAGCCTCGCCCATCTCGAGCCGTGGTTCCGCATCATTCACTGGACAAACAGCGGGGCGGCTTTCGGCATCTTCCAGAATGGCAACCTGGTATTCCTGGTGATCGGCATCCTCGCCGTTGCCTTCATCCTCCTCACCTATCCCACCATCGGCCTCGGAGATTGGGCGATTAGATTGGCCTTGATCCTCCAGTTGGCTGGCGCACTCGGCAATCTGATCGACCGGGTCCGCTTCGGGCATGTTATCGATTTCATCTCGATCCTCAATCTACCGGTCTTCAATATTGCCGATGCCAGTATCGCCCTGGGCGTTGCTGTCCTACTGTTGGATGTGATTTTGGCAGAGGCCCGGGAACGAAAAACCGATCAGACCGCAGACGGAGACCCCCATGACCTCTGAGACCAAAGTTTTCAATTTCGATCAGATAGACCCGGTGCGATTAGACCATTTCATGGTCACCGTCCTGCCCGATCATTCCAGATCCTACCTCCAGAACCTGATCAAAGATGGTAATGTCACCGTAGAAGGCTCCACAGTCACCAAGACCGGGTTCAAACTGGAGGGCAAAAAATCCGTTCAGGTGATCCTGCCGCCTCCGGTGGATTCTGACCTCATACCGGAGAACATCCCACTGGACATCATCTACGAGGACAACGATCTGATCGCAATCAACAAACCCGCCGGGATGGTCGTCCATCCTTCCGCCGGGCACGATTCGGGGACCCTGGTACATGCCATCCTTGCCCATTGCCCGGATATTGAGGGGGTAGGCGGGGTTCGCCGGCCCGGTATCGTCCACAGGTTGGACAAGGATACTTCCGGCGTGATCCTCGTCGCCAAGAACGACAAAGCCCACCATTTCCTCCAGAAGCAGTTCAAAGACCGCCAGGTAGAAAAGCGCTACCTCGCCCTGGTGGACGGTCACCCGCCAACGCCTACCGGCCGCGTCGAGGCTGCCATCAACCGAGATCCTTCACAACGCCAGAAGATGGCAATCGTGCCCACCCACAAAGGCCGGATGGCGATCAGTGAATACCGCATCGTGGAGGAGTTTGAGAACCACACCCTCCTCGAGGTAAAAATTCTCACCGGCCGCACCCATCAGATTCGTCTGCACATGGCTTTCCTGGAATGCCCCGTCGTCGGAGACCGGGTTTATGGACATAAAAAAATCTCTCTGCCCGTCTCCCGCCAGATGCTCCACGCTCAACACGTCAAGATTGACCTCCCGAATGGACAGAAGGGAGTTGAATTCACCGCTGGAACCCCGGACGACATCGCTCAACCGATCGAACAGCTCAAAAATCCTCGCTAGCCCCCGTACAGGAGAAAACCATGATCTCAAATCCAAAAATCGATTTCCGTTCTGACACCGTCACCTTGCCGACGGATGAGATGCGCGCCGCTATGGCAGTCGCCCCGGTTGGCGATGATGTCTACAAAGAAGACCCTACCGTAAACAAGCTCCAGCAGCTTTCTGCCAGCATCACCGGCAAGGAAGCTGCCATTTTCGTCCCCTCCGGCACAATGGGCAACTTGGCTTCATTGTTAGCCCACTGCCAGCGCGGGCAGGAGATCATCGTCGGGCGCAAGGCACACATCTTCCTCTATGAAGCTGCTGGAGCCGCCGCTTTGGGTGGAATCAACATCCAGACGATCCCCAACCACGAGGACGGCACACTTAAATTAGAGGATATTTCAGCCGCCATCCGCCCCGATGACGAGCACCAGCCAATCACCCGCTTGGTCGCCATCGAAAACACCCATAATCGCTGCAACGGCATCTCCCTGACCCCGGAATATACCCGCCAGGTGGGGGAACTGGTGCATTCCCGCGGCTTGATCCTGCACATTGATGGCGCCCGAATCTTTAACGCTGCCGTGGATCTCGGCGTGGAAGTCGCCGAGCTTGCTGGCCCGGCCGACTCGATCACTTTCTGTCTCAGCAAAGGGCTTTCTGCCCCGGTCGGCTCGATGATCTGCGGATCAGAAGAATTCATTTACAAAGTTCACCGCGTCCGCAAACAGTTGGGCGGCGGTATGCGCCAGGCTGGTATTCTGGCCGCCGCCGGGATCATCGCCCTGGAGAATATGGTTGAACGGCTGCAAGAGGATCACCGCCATGCCAGAGCCTTGGCCCAGGGCTTGGCCGACATCCCGGGGATTGTCATCGATTTGGACACCCAGCACACCAATATGGTCTACTTCAGCCTGGAAGCAGATGCCCCCTTCACCCTGGGGGAGTTCCGGGAAAAACTCCAAGGCGCAGGGCTGCAGGTTGGCGGCGGATCAGACCGCATCCGCATGGTCACTCACGCCTGGGTAGATGAAGCTGAAGTCCAGCAAGCCATCAAGATCATTCGCCACCACGCCCCTTGAATCAATTAGCCTCTGGGGGTGCCCACGATTTGTCATTGATCGGCACCC
The DNA here is from genome assembly GCA_963722735.1 of uncultured Chloroflexia bacterium. Classification (GTDB taxonomy): domain Bacteria; phylum Chloroflexota; class Anaerolineae; order Anaerolineales; family UBA11579; genus UBA11579. Next base: position 106,518 of record CAVROH010000021.1, on the reverse strand, counting down.
TCACAGTGAATGCTTTCATCGAAAATTACCTCATCTTTCCTGTTGTAACCGCATGAATTTTGCTATATAGTGAAAGGGAAATCAGGTCAAATTCGTAACCTGGAGGAAAAAATGAAAAAGAAAACCACTCTCGTCCTGGCAATCCTGCTTATCTCACTGGCCTTCACTCAGCTCACTTCCGCGGCTCGCCCGGCGATCACAATCCCCACCTTCACGATCACCGCGGTGGATTATGGCAAAACCGTCACGATCAAGGGGATCAATTTCATCCCCAACGATACTTACAAGGTCACCATGGGCAAGTACGGCACTAAAGGTGTTGGCGGTGTTCTGATCAAAACACAGGCTGCTGGCACCGGCAGCTTCACCGCCACCTACGACATCCCAACTAGTCTCAAAAATGAAGCCACCATCGCCATCCGCCTGCAATCTCCCGCGACTGGTTACTATTCCTATAATTGGTTCCAGAACAAGGACAAGCCCACCACTGGTGGATCGCCGTCCGTAACCCCCTCCGGCAGCGGATGGGGATACCCGCCAAACGGCCCTAGCTCAATTCCCAACACCACCATCACCGATATAACTGAGGGAGTCGATGTCACCGTCAAAGGCAAGAACTTCACCACCAACGACACCTACAATGTGTATATCGGCAAGATCGGCACCAACGGTGTCGGCGGCGTCAAGGTGGATACTATTGACACCAACTCAACCGGCACCTTCACGAAGACCTTCAGCGTCCCCGCCTCCTTGAAGTCTGAACACAGGCTGTCGATCCGCTTTGAAAGCTCAACGACCGGATACTACGCGTACGATTGGTTCGTCAATAAAGCCTCCGCCGCCACCAGCACCCCCGCAACCACCACGCCTTCCACAACGCCAACATCGACACCGGCTCCCTCCTCTGGGATTGGATACCCGCCAAACGGTAAAGGCACCATTCCCTCGGTAACCTTTGTCGCCGTCGTCAAGGGAGACACAGTCGAGGTCAAGGGCACCAATTTCACTACCAAGGACAGTTACACTGTCTATATGGGCAAGTTCGGCACCAAAGGTGTGGGCGGCATTAAGGTGGGCACCCAATCCACCAGCAGCACCGGTACTTTCACTGCCACCTTCAATATTCCCGCCAGTCTGAAGGGCGAGACCCTCATCGCCATACGTTTCGTCAGCTCGGGCACCGGCTACTTTGCCTACGACTGGTTCAAGAACCAGTAAACTTCAATCCAGAAATGCAAACGGCGAGGACACGATCCTCGCCGTTTTTCATTATCAGGGCACTAATGCTTATTTACCAATTACAGCCAGATAGACCTGCTCGATTCGTTCGGCGATTACCTGCCAGGAATACTTTTTGGCATAGGCTGCCGCTTTGAGGCTCATCTCGGCATGCAGGCTGTCATTCGAGAGCAAATCGTACAACCGGTCGGCAAGCTCCTCTGGCTCCTGATCGCGCACATGGTAGCCAGTCTCTCCATCCTGGATCAGATAGGCCAATCCGCCCACCTGGGAGGCGACCACCGGTGTACCGCAGGCCATTGCTTCCAGTGCCACCATCCCAAAGGATTCATAATGTGAAGGCATTACCACTACATCTGCGGCGGAGTAATAATACGGCAGTGTATCCTGGCTGCGTTTCCCCAAAAAAGTAACCACATACTCGAGATTCAATTCCCGGCGCAGATCCATCAGCTTGGCCATCTCAACGGACATCTCATCTTCGCTGACTGAGGCATCTCCGCCGATGATCGCCAGACAGACTTCAAATTTATCCAGTGCACCGCATTCATTCAAATTTGCCAGGCTGCGCAGCAAGGTATCGATCCCCTTCAGCGGTTCGATCCGGCCAACAAACAGCAGCATTTTCATCCCACATCCCAGGCGGATAAACTCCCTGGCATCCTTCTGATTGATCGGGTAGAAACGTCCGGTATTCACTCCCGGCGGGATTACCACCATATTATCGGTGCGCACCTCATACAGCCACTGCAGTTGGGCCAGTTCCGCCTGGGTCGCCACCACCACTTTATCAGAATGGCGCAGCACCTCCCGCTCTCCTTTGATCCGGTAATCGCCCTCATACTCACCTTCGCCTGCGATCCGATTCTTCATCAGGCCGAGCGTATGAAACATGCTGACCATCGGGATGTTCCAGGCTTTCTTCAGGTCGCGCCCGGCAATCCCGGACATCCAGTAATGAGCATGGATCACATCATACGCCACGCCCCGATCCTCGGTTAATTCCAGGCTCCTCTCCACAAATTCGGGGATATATTCCGCCAGTTCCTGTTTTGCCATCGGAAGTTCCGGTCCTGCGGGCACATGGAAGACCCGGCTGCCAAATCCCAGGTCATGCACCACATGTGGAACATGCTCATCCTGAGAGCGGGTAAACACATCTACCCCGATCCCCATTCTCCCCAACTGTCGGGAAAGTTCGCGCACATATACGTTCATTCCCCCGGTATCTTTTCCCCCCAGGGTCGCCAGTGGGCAAGTATGGTAGGAGATCATGGCTATCCGCAATTCTTTTCTTTCCTTCGGCTGTGGTGTTCTTGCCACCAGCGCTATTCCGCTGGTATAATTCTGCCCGCTGTACAAACAAATCATACCATCAATTGCCACCGTAGCTCAGTCGGCAGAGCAATCGCTTCGTAAGCGATGGGTCGTGGGTTCGATTCCCACCGGTGGCTCTGTTTATTTAACCCCGGTACCCCTTGAGCACATCATAGATCGCGCTGGTACCAAATTCTACCGCCTCCACTGGGATGCGTTCGTCTGCGTTATGGGCCATGTCAAAGAAGGCAAATCCCTCCGGCAGCTTCAAGGGAATGAAGCCATACGATTGGATCCCCAATTTTGCCAGATGCCGCCCATCGGTCACTGCGGTCAGTAACAGCGGCACCGGGATTCCCTCCGGATCCGCCCTCTTCAATGACCTGGCTAAATGATCAAATAAGCCCATATCAATAGTCTGCGGACCTTCCTCATAATTCACCACCCGGATCTCGACATCATCCTCTCCCAGCCCGATCAAAGCGCGAATTTCCTTCACAAATTGCTCCGGTTTCATCCCTGGCAGCATCCGTCCGTCCAGGGTGACCGTGATCTCACTCGGGACCACGTTCACCTTCTCCCCGCCTCGCAGGATCGTCGCGCTGGCTGTATTGTGGAACATCAGCATGAAGGTCATCCCGATCCGGCCTAATTTCTTCAGCAGCCAGTCCGTTAGCGATGGTCGCAGCAAAGCTTTCATCCCCAACCTGGCAAGTAAACTTGAGCTTTCCGCCATCTCCTCAATCATCGTCCTGGTTGTGTCCGGGATGTGTACCGGTGTCCGCTGGTTATTCAGCCGGTCGAGGACGATAGCCAGTTTGCCGGACGCGCTGCCATCCACAATCGTAGAGCCGTGCCCGGCATTCCCGCGGATCACCAGTTCCAACGTGCAGATCAGCTTCTCCGCCACCTGGATCGGGTAGAATCGCTTCCCGCCAAAAGTGATGTTGAAGCCACCAAACTCACCCAGCGCATACCGCACCTTCTCGAACACCGCCGGATGTTCCTCCACCATGAATTTGGCTCCAAATTCGCCCCCCACCTCTTCATCCGAAAGCACCAGCAGGATCACATCCCCGGCTGGCACGAATCCTTCCTCATGCAGCCGCATAAACGCCGAAACCTGCATCGCCACGCCCTCTTTCATATCGAGAGCGCCTCGTCCCCAGATGAACCCGTCCTCGATCCGGCCTTCAAAAGGTGGATATTGCCATTTTTGTCCCGCTGTGGTGACCACATCAACATGCCCATACAGCAATAGCGGAGGCGCCTCACCCCGTCCTTTGAGACGGGCGACCAGGTTCGGCCGTTCCGGGGTTCGGGCATACAACTCGCAGCGGATTCCCTTCTCCTCCAGCAGACCCTGAATGAATTCCACACAGGCGCGTTCGTTGCCAGGCGGATTAGTCGTATCGAATTGGATTAGCTTTTGCAGTAATTTTTCAGGCTGATGGTGAAGACCCATTTTTTTTCTCACAATTTCTCGATTATCCATCGAAATGGTTCACAGATTTTGCTGGATGCCATTATAATCAAAATATGGTCAAATTCAACGACACACTGGTAATTGGGATCGCCGGAGGAACCGGGTCTGGGAAGACCACGGTTGCCAATGCGATCGTTGACTCAGTCGGAGAAGAATACGTTTCCTATCTACCCCACGATGCCTATTACAAAAATCTGGCAAACCTCCCACCCGCCAAAAAAGCCGCTATCAACTTCGATCACCCTGATTCACTCGAATCAGAACTGATGGCAACACATATCCGGATGCTCAAAGAGGGCAAGGATGTCCATCTGCCGATATATGACTTCACCACCCATGCCCGCACAGGTGACACTATTCTGATCAAGGCCAACCCGGTAATCCTGGTGGAGGGCATCCTCATCTTCTCAGAAAAAAGCCTGCGGGAAATGTGCGAGGTCAAGATCTTCGTGGATACCGATGCCGACATCCGTCTCACCCGCCGCATCCGCCGCGATATCACCGAAAGAGGCCGCACGATTGAATCTGTGCTCGCCCAGTATGAAGAGACTGTTCGCCCCATGCACCTTGAATTCGTAGAGCCCTCCAAGCGATACGCAGATATTATCATCCCCGAAGGCGGTCACAACCAGGTTGCCCTGGACATCGTCACCGCCCGCATCCAGAAGCTGGTCGCTCAGATCAAAGACCAGGAAAGTTAACCAAAATTTGAAAGGAAATCCCATGAGCGCAAAACAATGGAGTACCCAACCCGACCTGATTATTGATCTCAAAAAAACCTATCACGCCGTGATGAAAACCGATGTTGGCGATATGAAGATCAAACTCTTCGCGGCCAAGACCCCTATCACGGTGAACAACTTCGTCTTTCTCGCCCGCGAGGGCTTTTACGATGACACCATCTTCCACCGGGTAATCAATGATTTCATGGTCCAGGGTGGTGACCCCACCGGCACCGGCACGGGTGGACCGGGTTACAAATTCAGAGACGAATTCCACCCCGACCTCAAGCACACGAAGCGCGGCATCTTCTCGATGGCCAACGCCGGTCCCGGCACCAACGGCTCACAGTTCTTCATCACCCACATCGCCACTCCCTGGCTGGACGGCAAACACAGCGTCTTCGGTGAATTGGTCGAGGGTGAAGACATTCTGATGAGTATCCCCGCCCGCGACCCCAATATGATCAAAAGTCCGGCAGTCAAGATCCTCTCTGTCGAGATCATTGAAGAATAATTCTATCAACTGAACCCTGCATTGGGTTTAATTGATTTCTAGTACAGCAGGAGGGTTTCGATTGGGATGCAATCGAAACCCTCCAATAAAACTACCCTGTAAGCGCTTGCCCGGCCGTATGCAAACAGACACCAGCCAACCCACCAAACAGAAACCCCCTCTCAAGCAGACGGTCTCCCGGATCGCGGCCCTGATCTTCGTGATCGTGATCACCATTGGGATCCTCTATCTGCCAGAGGAGCAGGTTCAGCGGTTTGAACAATGGGGTTATCTGGGCATTTTTTTTCTCTCAATTTTAGCCAACGCCACCGTGATCATCCCCGCCCCTGGGCTTATCTTTGTCTTCAGCATGGCGGCCAGATTCGATCCCTTATGGGTCGGGGTTGCCGCCGGATTAGGCGCCACCCTGGGAGAGCTTTCCGGGTACCTGGCCGGGTATTCGGGACAGGCTGTCATCGAGAACCAAAAGCACTACGACCAGCTCGTAGGCTGGATGAAAAAGAATGGCCCCCTGACAGTCGCGATCCTCGCTTTCATCCCCAACCCCCTATTCGACCTGGCCGGGATGATTGCCGGCATCCTTAAAATGCCGGTGGTTCGCTTTCTGGTCTTTGTTATGATTGGCAAAATTCCCAAAATGTTGATCACTGCCTACGCCGGGGCAGGCGTACTCAATGCACCCTGGCTCCAAAATTTACTCGCACCATAGGAGGATAAAAAGATGGATTATTCACAAATCGATCAATATCTGGTCGATAACCTGGACGCATCGGTGGACGAGCTTGCCGAGTTCTGCAAGATTCCCACCATTTCGGCTCAGAAGCTCAATCTACAGGAAGGCGCTGAAGCTGTCGGTAAAATGCTCGAGCAGCGCGGATTTCATGTCGAGATCCACCAGACAGCTGGCGCCCCGATCGTCTTTGCCGAATGCAAAGGCAAATCAGAAAAAACCCTACTGTTCTACAACCATTATGATGTCCAGCCGCCCGAACCACTGGAATTGTGGGACAGCCCGGCCTTCGAACCCGAAGTGCGGGATGGGATCCTGTATGCCCGCGGGGTCAGCGACGACAAGGGCCATCTCACCAGCCGCCTGTTTGCCATCGACGCCATCTTGGATGCTGATGGCGAACTTCCCTGCAATGTGAAGTTCGTCATCGAGGGTGAAGAGGAGACCAGCAGCGCCAATGTGCCCCCCTTTGTGGAAGGCAATACCGAAAAGCTAGCCGCCGATGCCTGCATCTGGGAGTTTGGCACCGTCAACCACGAAGGCACTCCTCTCCAGATCCTTGGGCTGCGCGGCATTTGCTATGTCGAGCTTTCTGTCGAGACCGCCTCGATTGACACCCACTCCGGTACCGGCGGGACGATCTTCCCCAATGCCGCCTGGCGGCTGGTCTGGGCGCTGAACACCCTCAAAGGGCGAGGACGAGAAGGTGCTCATCCCAGGTTTCTATGATAACTGCATCCCGCCTACCCAGCGCGACCGCGAGCTTTTCGATCTCAACCCAGACACGGCAGAAGAATATAAAACCCGCTATGGCGTCAAGCACTTCCTCAAGGGCACCACGGGCGGCACAGACCTACACATCCAGGAAGTCTTTGAGCCTTCCTGCACGATCTGTGGCCTGACCTCCGGCTACCAGGGACCTGGCTCCAAGACCGTTCTGCCCGCCAGGGCCTCTGCCAAAGTGGATTTCCGTCTGGTGCCCAACCAGACTCCTGAAGAGATCCTCGAGAAGCTGGGGGCTCACCTCAATGCCCAGGGTTTCGAGGATGTCCACATCGAATTTCTTGGTGGCGAAGCTCCTGGCCGCACCGACCCCGACGATCCCTTCATCCAGATCGTGGTAGAGTCCGCCCGGGATGCCTACGGCAAGCCGATGATGATCGTCCCGATGGTCGGCGGTTCCGGCCCGAACCATGTCTTCCTCGACGCCCTAAAGCTACCGGTCGCGACTGCCGGGATCGGCTATCCGGGCACCAAAGCCCACGCGCCGAATGAGAATGTGGTCATTGACCACTATCACAAAGGCGCAAAACACATCGTTCGCATTTTGAAGGAATTTGCTAAATCCTAGAGTGATTCAACCGACTTAATAGAAAAACCGCAGTCCATCCTAGACTGCGGTTTTCTTATTCCAGCATCAAGTCTGCCGGCAGATCATCCACCTCGTAGATGCGCACGTACTCGATCCCATGCAGCCAGATGCGCTTCTTCGGCTCAGTGCCTTCCAACGCTTTCAGCAGTGACTCCGGCTGATTCCTGAAGAGCTGGTTGCTGTAGATCAATAGATAATCTGATTCTGCCAGGTCGACACGCTCGCCTTTCTCCCAACGATCATCATGGTCGAGTGAGATTACCTCGCCATCGAAGAAATACGACAGACACCCTGTACCATACCAGGAAAGCGCGGTAAGCTGGTCGGCATTCGGTTCGGTATTCAGATACTCCCCGGCCAGGTCCAGCCCTTCTCCCGTCCCCACGAAGATTGTCTTCCCCGCCCGCTCGCTGCCCCCCATCATCGGGTTGTAATACGTCCAGTAATACGGCACGTGTGGGAGCATCAGCAGCACCTGGACGATCAGGCCAGCAGCCACAAATCCCCAACCCAATTGATTGGTCCACTTCCCGCTCCACACCCTGCGGATCAGCCCCGGGATGCACACCAGCCCAAACCCGGCGATAATCAGCAGGAGCAAGTAGGTTGGCAAAATATATTTTTGGGACTGCTTCCCTGCCATTGACATGTAAACCAGGAAGATCACTGCGAACACCAACAAACGGCTGGATACCCAGCCCAGCCCAGACTTTTTCCACTGCTCATCGCTTGTGATCCAGGCAATCAGAGCAGATACCAGCCCCACCAGGATCACCGGAGAAGTCCGCCAGACAAATGTGGCGATATAATTCATCCAGGACGGGTCCAGCGGGTTGTAGAAGAAGAAGATCGTCGGCTCCACGATCACCTGGGATGTCTGCATGGTCCCCGCAGTTGTTCCGGAAGCCGCCTCCAGCAGCAGCTTTACAGTCTCAATTGGCTGCACCCACATCGTCGGCCAGAAGATGAATACTGCCGCCAGAGCAGCTCCTCCCCACACCAGTGCTTTCAGTCCAAAATCACGCCAGGCTTGCTTGATGGGCTTTCCGCCTTTTCTGATCTCGATGACACTCTCCATCACCAGCAGAAGTATGACAACCGGCCCCAGCAGCGCCGATGTGATCTTGGCCAGACCAGCCGCCCCGCCTGCCGCCCCGGAGAGCGCCAGCCACAACCACCTCCGCCGGGAGCATTTCAGGTGTGCCAGATACAGGCTTAACGAGAATAAAATTAGTACCGCCATCGGCGCATCCAGGTGGAACATACGCGTCAGGGCAATAAAGAATGGATCGATCGCCAGCAAGAAAAAAGCCACACTTGCCGGTATTACTCCTGCCAATTCAATCATGATCAGCAGCGAGAAGGTCATTACCAGCGTGAAGAACAGGATCAGGATCAGTCGCCCGGTGACCATCACATCATAGGGGGCGATCCCGTTCTCCTCCAGGAAATCCTCAAACGGCTGGTACTCCTCAAAGTACCCCTGCCCCAATTTATAATAATCCGGGAATTCGACCAGCATCGCCGCCGAACCCGCCCAGGATGTCACCACCCCGGGATGGAATTTCACATAGGTCTTATCGAAATCCCGCTGCCCCAGGGCATACAGAAAATCCCCGGAACGGTACAACCAGGCGCCTTCATCCGTCGCCATGAACCGGTCCAGATTATTCAGACGCGGTGCCAGGAAGGCAATCACAAACAGCGCCAGCACGATCCCTTTTACCAGCTTGGATGAATTAAATCTTTCGAGATTCGGGGTCATCACCAGAGCTCAGTCGATACCCTAATAGTTTGTAGTCATATCAATATAACCCAATTCGCGCGCCCGGTGATCACACCAGCGAAAGGCGTAGAAGGCGATCAGACTGAATACCGCGGTCAGCCCCACCAGAATGCCGATCAGTTCCAGGTTGCTGAAATGGGCAAGAGTGGGAAAGGCCTCTGCAATATTGCCGATCACCGACCGGCGCATCAGCTCCAGCCAATAGGTCAGCGGCATGGCATATCCGATCGGACGCAGCCAGGCAGGCAGCACCTCCAGGGGGAAAATCGCCCCGCTGAAAAGGTACAGTGCACTCGCCACGCCTTCACCCAGGAACCACACATGGTTGGCGATGATCAAAGTGAAACTTCCCAACACCAGACCCAGCGAGATCAGCATCCCAATCCCCAGCCCCAGTGACAGGAAAAACAACCCCCATTGCACATCGCCCAACACCACCGGCACCTTGAGAAACAGTACCCCAAACAGGATCGTGATGAGCACCGAGAGAGAGGCAGACACGAACCTGGACACACCGCGCCCCACCAGGTAGGTGGGAATATGGATCGGAGCGACATACATATACTTCAGCATCTTGTAATGTTCCCGGTCATCGATCACCGCCCAGGAGATTCCTGACATCACCGCCCCCACGTAGATATAGAATGCATTCCCTAGATAGATATACGGGAATACCGCGTTCTCAAAAGCGCCATTGGTGATCACGCTGTACATCACCACCAGGATGGCTGCGGAGGACAGCGGCTTGATGATCATATAGATCGCCAACACAAGGGGGTCCGCCCAATTGGTCTCGATCTGCCAGCCCAGCCAGGCGGCTGCCTTGAAGGTCTTCGGCAGAATGGACCTGTTCCTGGGAAAGAACGACAGCTTTTTCAAATTCGTTCTCATCGCATTACTCCTAACGCCGGGACTCGGTCAGCCGGCCTTCTTTGATTGCCAGCCGTTCCATTTTCTTCAGGAACCACTTAGCGCCGATCAGAAAGACCACGCACAACACAACCAGCACCCCTATCTCGGTTTCCACTGGCAGGAAGGGATCAAAACTCCCCGGTGGAAAAGAAAGCTGGCGCATTGCATCTAGTCCCAGGGTCAGCGGAACGATCGAAGCGCCTGCCGCCACCCAGAAGTTCAAACTCGTCAGCGGGAAATAGAATCCCGAGGCCAGATAGATCGGCTCTTGAGCCAGGTTGGAGAGGTGCCAGGCTTCCCGACTGAGCAGCAAGAAGATCGAGGCGGTCATCATCCCCAACCCATACAGGGCCACCATCGCCAGCATGAATACCAGGAACAACTGCCCGTAGCTGATGATCTCGTAGCTGACCCCAAACAGCCAGCTCCCCACCAGGGTGATCACCAGGGCGCGCTGGGCAGTGGAGAACAATCCGCCAAACGCCATCCCCAGCAGCACCGCCATCAGGGAGTTCGGCGCCATAATGTAAAGCGCCAGGTTACCGGTCTCTTTCTCCCAGTACATCTGGCTGCTCATTGACCAGAGCACATTCAGCCAGAAGGCGGTCATCGCTCCGCCCATCACCACGAAGCCGATATATACTTCCGGTGCATTGATCGCCCGATACACGAACACATACGCCGAAACACTCATCACCGGCAAGATCGTATCGAAGAAGAACCAGGACCGCTCCCGTAGCAGTCCAACCACGCGCGGGTAGGCCCGGCCCACTACAGTCTGGAAGAACAGCCGCCAGCCGGAATTCTTCTTTACCGGACGGGATAAAGACATCACTCGCTGTCATCCTCGCCCTCCTCCAGGCGTTTTCCGGTCAGGGTCACAAACACATCTTCCAGGGTCGGCTCACGTTTCTCAAAGTTCTCAATATGGATATCATGCTCACCCAGGCGGGTGATGATCCCACCCAATACATCTTCCTCATCCAGAATGAATTCCAGGTTGGCGTAACCATCCAATTCCTCGGAGGTAACCTTCTTTACCCCGGCAACCTCTTCAAAAACGCTCAATCCGGTGCCGTTCAGCGGGCTGACCTTCAACCTGAAGATCGCATCCTTCTGCAGCTCATGTTTTAGCGCTTTGGGTGTATCGCAAGCCAGCACCTTGCCCTCATTGATGATCGCGACCCGGTCACAAAGCTCATCCGCTTCCACCATATAATGCGTGGTCAGCAGCAGGGTCTTCTGCCGATTCTGAGTTACCCAGCTTTGGATGAACTGGCGTACATCACGCGAGGCGCCCACATCCAGGCCCAGGGTTGGCTCATCCAGAAAGAGCACATCCGGATCGGTCAGGAAGCCGCGCACAATATTCATCTTCTGGCGCAGTCCGGTGGAGAGATCAGACGATTTGGTATTGATCCGGTCCCCCAGTCCAACAACCTCCAGCAGATCCTTGATTCGCTGGTTAGCTTCTTTTGAGGGGATCCCGTAGAACTGGGCGAACATCCACAGGTTCTCTCGCACAGTCAGCAGCCCATACCCGGATGATTCGCCACCTGAGACCATATTGATCCTCGGCCGTACCTCTTCCGGATCCTCGGCCACATTGTACCCGGCTACGTAGGCTTCCCCGCTGGTCGGGGACAGAAGCGTAGTCAGGATCTTAATCAAGGTCGTCTTTCCCGCCCCATTAGGACCTAACAGGCCAAATAGCTCGCCAGGCTGGATCTCAAGGTTGACCTTCTCCAGTGCAACCAATTCTTTGGGATCTTTTTTCTTCCCGCCCCTGATCTTATAGATCCGCCCCAAGTCTTTAGTTTGTACAACTGCGCTCATACCTTTTCACCTCAAAGTTACCAATTTTCACGAGCTTCAATTATCTCATAATCTATCCTGCTTATGTGAAGGGAATCGCCAGGATAAAGAAAAACAGCGAACCACTTAACCAAATCTGAACATATGTTTTACTAATGGTATAATACCCCGCATGCCCTCAATCGTTGCACTGGATATCGAAACTACGGGACTGGACCCGAAAAATGACGCCATCATCGAGATCGGCGCCATTCGATTTAACGACCGGCGGATTGAGGATGAATTCTCCACTCTGATCAACCCCATGCGTGCGATCCCTTCCTTCATCACCAAGTTGACCGGGATCAATGGGGGCATGGTGATGAACTCTCCTACGATTGAGGATATTCTCCCCGACCTGGAAGATTTTGTCGCCGATCTGCCTATCCTGGGGCACAATGTGAAGTTCGATGTCGGCTTCCTGCGCCAGCAAGGCCTTTTCCGGTATAACGAAACCCTTGATACCTACGATATGGCCTCTGTGCTCCTCCCCAGCGCCGGCCGCTACAACCTCGGCGCCCTTGGCCAGCATCTCGGCATTCCCTTCCCCGCCACACACCGCGCCACAGACGATGCCCGGGTCACCCATGGTATCTTCCTCCGCATGCAGGAGATCGCCAAAGAATTACCCGTGGAGATCCTCGCCGAGATCGTCCGTATGAGCGATGAGGTCACCTGGGGCGCCGATTATATCTTCCGTGAGGCGCTGCGAGAACGCGGCAGGGAGCTTGCCAGCGGCATCTCGCGGGGGCTTTCCGGCCCATTATTCTCTACTCCGCCACCGCCTCCGGCAGAACCGCGCGAGCCGGTTGAAACCCTCACCCCTCTCGATCCCGAGGAAGTTTCCGCCATCCTCGACCGCGGCGGGTTATTCTCCAAGCACCTCCCGCATTTTGAGCACCGCGCCGAACAGGTCGAGCTTTGTCAGATGATCTCTTCCGCGCTATCGGATGGGCTGCACATCCTGGCTGAGGCCGGCACAGGAGTCGGTAAATCGCTCGCCTATCTGGTCCCCGCTGCCCTCTGGGCAGTGCAAAACAATACCCGCGTAGTCATCTCGACCAACACGATCAACCTGCAGGACCAGCTGATCAACAAGGATATCCCTACCATTCAGGAAGTCCTCGATATTCCCGTCAAAGCTTCCGTGCTCAAGGGGCGCAACAACTATCTTTGCCCCCGCAGATTGGAAGCCCTGCGCCGGCGAGGCCCCGAGAACGCCGACGAAGCCCGTATGATTGCCAAGATGCTCATCTGGCTGGGTGAAACTGGTTCCGGCGATCTCTCCGAGATCAATATCGTCGGCCCGGTCAGAGCGCGCCATCTGGTCGCGGATTTCTTCCAGCGATGAGGGCTGCTCGACAGAAATGTGTGTGCGCCGCATGGGCGGGATCTGCCCCTTCCACCGCGCCAAACAGGCCGCCCACGAAGCCCATATCCTGGTGGTCAACCACGCCTTGCTGCTGGCCGATATCGCCACCGGCAACCGCGTCCTCCCCGATTACGACTATCTGATCATCGACGAAGGCCATCATCTCGAGGCTGCGACTACATCGGCGCTCAGTTTCCGCGTCACACAGCCGGAGATGGAGCGCACCTTCCGCCAGTTGGGCGGCTCAACATCCGGTGAACTCGGCGCTATGCTGGTCGCCGCCCAGCAGATTCTCAAAACCGATCAGTACAGCCAACTGGAAGAGATCGTCCGCAATACCACCGACAAAGCCTACCTCTTCCAGAATGAGGCCCAGAATTTTTTCATCGCTCTGGACAGGTTCCTCGAAAACCAGCGTGAAGGCCGCGACATCGGTGCATATTCACAGCGCGTCCGCATCGTATCGGCCACCCGTACCCAACCCGACTGGAATGATGTCGAGTTCGCCTGGGAGGATGCCACCAAAGCCCTTGATCCCATGCTCGGGCTGCTGGAAACCGTCGGGCACGCTCTGGGCGACATGGCCGAATCCGGCATGGAGGAATTTGAGGACCTCGGCACCAGCATCCAGAACATCTACCGGCGGCTGAACGAGTACAAGCTCAACATCAACGCCCTGGTATTCGAGCCGCAGGATGAGCAGATCTACTGGGCCGAGATCCATCCCCAGAAACGCCAACTGATCCTGGAAGCCGCCCCCCTGCACATCGGACACCTGATGGAGAAGCACCTCTGGCATGAGAAATCCAGCGTGGTGATCACCTCCGCCACTCTGACCACCAACGGCGAGTTTGGCTACATCCTCGACCGCCTCAGCGCTTTTGACGCTGATACTATCGCCCTTGGCTCGCCTTATGATTACGAACGCTCTACCCTGCTTTACATCCCGAACAACATCCCCGAGCCTTCAGACCGCCACGGCCACCAGCGCGCCATCGAGCGCGGCCTGATCAACCTGTGTATGGAGACCGGTGGGCGCACCTTGGCTTTATTCACCAGCTATTCACAATTGCAGCAAACCTCTAACGCCATCTCCCCCAAACTGGCCGAGCACGGTATCGTCGTCTTTGAGCAGGGACAGGGCGCTTCTCCGCATGCCTTACTGGAGTCCTTCAAGAGCACCGACCAGGCTGTATTGCTGGGGACGCGCGCCTTTTGGGAAGGCGTGGACGTACCCGGCGAAGCCCTCTCGGTGCTGGCGATCATCAAGCTGCCCTTCGCCGTCCCCAACGACCCGATCATCTCCGCCCGTTCCGAGACATTCGAGAACCCCTTCTACGAGTACACCATCCCCGAGGCGATCCTGACCTTCCGCCAGGGATTCGGGCGGCTGATCCGCAGCCACGAGGACCATGGCGTGGTGGTGATCTTTGACAAGCGCGTGATCAGCAAGCAGTACGGCAAAATGTTCATCGACTCGCTGCCGCAGTGCACCGTCGAGGTCGGCCCGCTCGAGCAACTCCCTCGCAAAGCCGCTAACTGGCTGGGGGTTTGAGCCTTTCAACCTGCGGTTGAACTTACAAACCTTTACTCGTTTCCGCTACACAGCTACTTCCAATCGCCACAGTGTCATTTCGCCGCTTTACTCCCCCCTCCTGATGGCTAGAAAACGGCAAGGCTATTTTCTTCTACTGCCATCCTCCCCCTTTGTATGTATAAACCGGATAGATGAGTAACACATGTTCAGAGACATGAGTAACACATTTATACAATTCGGGCATGAAAACCCGACAAAAGGTGACAAAACCCGACACTTTTTGGGCTTTCTGTAAAGTTTCAAGCTGGTTGACTATGACTTTGTCAAATGACATTGTACCCACCTGAATTTACCATTCCGATCAAACGCAGAGTGCTGAATTATGTGGGCACGAAATCAATGATATGACTTGAATAATTAGGGTACTTGTGTTTATAGAGTTGACGGCTGTTATAACAGAAGACAAGTAATTTGATTGCACGAGCAAGTGCCTTGGGACATCGCGAGAAGCAACGGGATCGGCGGGCCAATCTGGCAAGGTAATGACGAAATTCTGCGTTTACCCCTTCTACTGTATAGGTGTCAGCTTTTCCATCCGAAACAGTATGCCGCCCTGGATAATAGACTAACGTGCCATACAACGGAAACTCATCACTGAAATATTGAGCCGCCTTCGGACTGCTATCAATTAGTGCCTGAAAGCTCTCTTGATCTCTCTGCCAGAGCACTCGCCAACCAACCACACAGCACGTTTTTCTCTCGACAGCTGTGACTAGGTAGATGCGTTTTTTTTCGTCTCGATGAATGTGAACAACTCATCCAATTCGATGGCCTTCAATTCTTCTGGCATGGGCGCATCCGGGAGTTGTGCAGCGAAGGCCTTTACCCAATTGATCACCGTAGTGTTGTGTACCTGCAGATGGCGAGCAATCCGGCGGTAGTTCATCCCGTCTACATACCAACGGATTGCCTGTTGCCGAACATCATCTGGATAGCCGCGTTCTTTTGGCTGGGGAGTGTATTTTGCCTCACAATGCTTGCAGCTATATCTTTGACTGCCTGCTACTGTTTTCCCGCATTTGCGTTGATGTGTTGTTTCTTGACATTTCGGACATTTCATTCCCCTATTATCTCATATCCATTAAATTCAGCACAGCCATCAAACGCCCCTGCTTGACACATTCCCCCCCCCTGACTATAATCATCTCCACCCAGCGGGTGTAGCCAAGTGGTAAGGCAGTAGCTTCCCAAGCTACCATTCACGGGTTCGAATCCCGTCACCCGCTCCAACCAAAAAGCCACCTCAAATGAGGTGGCTTTCATTTTAATCATAGGATCCTTCGCGGGACAACCTTATTTCTCTTTCTTCTTCTCTTTCTTGATCTTCCTTTTTTCAATCAAGGTATGCTTTGGTTTTTTCTTATCTTTCTTCTTGCTCTTTTCACGGTTACTACCTTTATCACCCATGATATTCTCTCCTTCTTTGACCGGGGATCCAGTCAAAATTACTGACTTTGCATCAGGATTACAAACCATCCAGGAAATACGGGATGGATCCTATTTCTATTATATAGCGAAAATCCAAAAATTAACCTGCAATTGCGCAGGCAAGTTTTTCGAGACCAAATTGATTAAAAAAACAGCCTGGCAGGTGTTGCAACACCTAACCAGGCCTGGCAATCCAACTTGATATGTAGTTGTTTTGCGTCTGATTATTATACCCCGATTTCATCCAAAAAACGTCTCGGGGAATTACTCCATGCTCAATTGTGGTTTCAGGCAGGGAATAAACAGCCTTTCAGCGGCTTGAACAGAATCTAATGCGGCCCCACCACTTCTGCGATCAAAAACAATATCAGTCCGGCCCCCACCAACGTGGAGACGAAAACCAGCAGCGTCCGTTCCTTCTGCTTTATGATCGCCACCAACCCGGTGATGAATGCCGCGATTCCCGCCCCAAACCCGGCCAGCATCGAAAGCGATAACGCTGGCCGCTGCCCGATATCCGCCAGGATCGTGTCCCCGGCAGGTACCGATTCATACAGCCCAGTTGTCAGACTCATCCCCACATAGAACAGCAAGAACATGGCGAAGATCAGCCCGACCGACCATTTCCCGAGATTTGTCTTTGGCATACGCCCTCCTCTTCTGATTATTTTCATTATACAGGCAAGCTCACTCTCAATTCATCTCAAATTTGCACTTTCAGATCAAATTGCTGTATAAAGAATGCAGGGAGTATGTATTATGCGCCAGATCACTGGACAAATCACTCAGGAAATCCAGGACTTCATCCGCGATCAACCGGTAGACCGGGCTGACCCATATCCAGTAACTACCTATCGCCGGCTGGTGGAACAGGTCGCTAAATTAGCTTATCTCAACAAGGATTACCTGCTCTTCTTCCGAGGCCAGGGCCTGGATTACCGCAATCGGGGAGGCGCATCCACTTTCTATCCCACCATTTACAGGGGCGATTACATTCAAGTCTCAGAGATCAAACACCGCTTCAGACTGCTGGATGAAGGCGCAAAGAGCATCCGCCACATCTTTGAAGATCAAAAGATCCAGGGCTACACAGAATTCATCTGGAAAAAACACGTGCAGTGGAGTATTCTCCAGCATTATGAGGTTTGCAATACCCCGCTGTTTGATCTCACTCACTCTTTGCGAGTGGCATGCTCCTTTGCCCAGTTGGAAGCCTCTGAGGGATTCGGGCACGTTTACGTTTTCGGCTTGCCCTATGTGATGAACCGCATCTCCCACAATTCTGAACATGATCTGGTCAATATCCGTCTCTTGAGTATCTGTC
Source organism: uncultured Chloroflexia bacterium (assembly GCA_963722735.1). Taxonomy (GTDB): domain Bacteria; phylum Chloroflexota; class Anaerolineae; order Anaerolineales; family UBA11579; genus UBA11579. The sequence goes on along the minus strand of CAVROH010000021.1, from coordinate 88,865 downwards.
CACCCGAAGCCCTGCGACCCTACTTTCAGGAGGGCTACCTGGCAGGCACGGAGGATATTACCGATGAATATGATTCAAAAGATATCCTGGATTTTCGCAACCGGCTGATCGCAAAATTCAAAATCCCCAGCCAGGCTAGATTTTGGGGAGAAGGATTTTCACAGATCCCGCGCTCCGTCCTCTATCCAAGGAATGACCGCGTCGAAAAATTGTGCAACGAACTTAAGCCTGGAATTAAAAACCCAAATGCTTCCAGGACAGCTTGGAGAATTTCTTAGTGAATGGACCGAGCTTGAGGAATATCTGCTCACAACCGCCAGGGATCAGGAAGAAAGGGTAATCTCCACCAGCCAGGCAATCAACCACCTGGCTGAGATTGAAAATTACGACGATGAGACCGTAAACACCCTCCAGGAGCTGCGGAAATTCAGAAATGTGCTGGTGCATGAGCCCAAGAAAATTTCGTCTGAAGAAGTAGAAACCCAATTCGAGCAGCTCAAGCAAATTTCGAAACAGATCAAATCCCCCAGATAAAACGCCACCCAAGTTAGTATCAAAAAACCACCTCGCTTGAGGTGGTTTTTAGTTTGACTAATTTTTTTTACCTCTTCCGGCTCATCAACACCCCCAACACTATCCCGACACCTGCCCCGATCGCAATCCCGATAGAGACATTGTCCAGCGCAATCCCCAGGGCAACACCCACTCCTAACCCCACCGCCAGTCCGGCCCCGATCTTACGCCGATCTCCGCCTGTATTGTCACTATTTCCGTTCACACTACACTCCTTTATTTCTGCCCCACCAATATGCCAAAATAATCATACACTTTCAAGCTTAGAATAAGCTTAATTTCCATAGACATCTAACAAACCTAATAATGGCAATCTTTCGCAAACTACTAATAAACAGGTTGGCCTCAAATGGCAGGGGTTTGGGGAGGCCGCCCTCCCCAAGTGGGGTGCAGGGGTCGACAGATCCCTGCATATAATATTCCTACTCCCATATCAAAATAGGGGCCGAATTGAATTCTGGTCAAAAAACCTAGGCGAAATGGGGATATCCAATATAAAAATCCCCAAACCTAGCGATTACTCCCCCCTGATCTCCTTCACCTTCCCCATCAGTTCCTTCACCCGATCCACATCCACCGGGTTGAAGGTTTTACCCTCTTCTTTGAAGGCCGTCCCGATCACTGCGCCATCAGCGACGGCTAACTGTTCGGCCACATTATCCATATTCACGCCGGTATTGGCGAAAACCATCATCCCCGGCACCGCCTCCTTGACTACACGCAACACATCAGAATTTGCCTCCACCCCTGCCGTCAGGCCAGACACGCACAGCGCATCCGGACGGCAGTTGAAAACGGTCGATTTGGCGATCTCTGCTACATCCCGGACCCCCAGGTAAACCGCTGATTCCGGCACAATATTGAACAACAGCCTCACTTCACCCGCCCCAATGGCTTGCTGATGACGGATTGTCTGCGCCGACATTCGTATTCCACAGCCCAAAGTCGCTGGCGTACACTCCGGTGAAGATCTCACGAACAAATTTTGCCCCGGTCGCCGCCGCCAGGTCCAGCGAGGCAACCGGATCCCATAACACATTTACCCCAAAAGGCACCTGGATCTCGCCCAGAAGTTCACCGATCACCCTGGCCATCGAAGCCGTGGTCACCGTTTCCACCTTGGTCAGATAAGGTAAGCTGGCTTCGTTGGAGAACATCACCGCATCCACTCCGCCGGCCTGCAGCGCTTCCAAATCTCGACGGGCATGCTGGATCACAGCCTCCATACCACCTTTCGCATCAAAATACGGATCACCCGGCAAGGCCAGCAGATGCACCATCGCAATCACCGGTTTTCTAGTGCCGAATATCTCTCTCAACCATATGTTCATCATCGGAATCCTTTTTTAGAGTCATCTTTCCAAAACTTTATCACAGAACTTTGAGATTTTGATCATTATTTGATCAAACCCATCTCTAAAATCAGGTATTTTCTCTCGAAAACGACTCGCCGAACCCAAGTACATCTAACCCTATCGTTGTAGGGCATTTGTCACTTGAAAACCGATCTGTTTTCAACGATAGTTAATGAGGTTGTTCAGGCAAGCAACCACACTTTAGGATTTAATCCTGATTCCAGGATTCATCAAACTTAATTAGCCATCACGGACAGCATAGGGAAAACCAATCATCCTAGAAAGGAAGGAAGCATGAAGACATATCAGACTGAGATACCGACCATGTTTGGAGATCATCATGTCAGGGAGGTCAGGCGAATCCTGATTGATCTACCCGGCATTGATGACGTCTACGCCAGCAGTTCATTCCACTTTCTCCAACTGGACTACGACGAAAGCAAGGTTTCCGAAGAAAAGATAATTTCTGCTCTAGAAGAAGCTGGCTATTTGGGAGAATTTCTCTCTCCTCGTGAAACCAGCCTAGCAGCCAATGAGACAGTTGAACCGAATCTCTTCCGGCACACCGAAGCCTTCCGCCAAACCAAACAGGTGAGCTTCCATAGGGCGAGTTCCTCTTCTGAAGGCCGCCCTCTTTGGCCCTGCCCTGGCATGGGACTGATTACAAAAGAAAAAATGGAGGATTAATAATGGCTAAGAATAGACGAACTCCTGAAGAATCAAGTATCGATAGTGCTGCCCAAGAAATGCTCATCCGGGCAGATGAACTTAATATCGGCACCGCTTTTTCCCGTGCAGATAATATGGTCCCATGCAATATCGGTTCAGCCGGGATGTGCTGCAAGATCTGCTCTATGGGACCCTGCCGGCTCACCAAAGAAGGCTCCACCGGGGTTTGCGGCGCAACCATTGATACCATCCAAGCCCGCAACCTGATCCGATCCATCGCGGCCGGGGCGGCTGCTCACTCCGATCATGGCCGCGACATGGCCTTCACCCTCAAGGCAGTCGCCAATGGGGAAGCGGAAGGTTACACCATCCGCGACGTGGCTAAACTCAGGACAACAGCCGCCTTATATGATATTCCAATCGAAGGCCGCTCTCCCGAAGAGATTGCCAACGATCTGGCCGACCTCTATATTGCCCAGTTTGGACAACAGCGAGGAGAGATTGCACTGACGAAACGAGCCCCTAAAAAAAGAGTCCAACTATGGAAAGATACGGGGGTCATGCCACGCGGTGTCGACCGCGAAGTGGTTGAAGCCCTCCACCGCACCCACATTGGTGATGACCAGGATGCTGAACATATTCTCGTCCATGCCGTTCGCACTGCAATCGGTGATGGTTGGGGCGGAAGTCTGATCGCTACAGATATTTCTGATATTCTCTTCGGTACACCCGCCCCCATCCTGGGGCAGGCCAACCTCGGCGTGCTCAAAGAGGATATGGTCAACGTGGTCATTCATGGTCACGAACCCACTCTCAGCGAGATGATCGTAACTGCCTCCCAGACACCTGAAATCATCGAGTATGCCAAAGCTGCTGGTGCCAAAGGTGTCAACCTCTCCGGAATTTGCTGCACGGCGAATGAGACCCTTATGCGCCAGGGGATCCCCGCTGCGGGTAACTTCCTACACCAGGAGCTATCCATCCTCACCGGTGCGGTAGAAGCCATGGTTGTGGATGTCCAATGCATCATGCAGTCCCTGGTTGGACTGGCTGAGAATTTCCACACCAAGGTGATCACTACCTCGCCCAAAGTCAAGATCAAAGGTGCTACGCACATTGAGTTTGATGAGCATAAAGCACTGACAATTGCCAAAGAGATTCTCAAAACATCGATTGATAACTTCAAAAACCGCGGGGCCATCCAGATCCCCGAAGACAGGGAAGACCTGGTACCTGGTTTCTCCCATGAATATATCAACTATATGCTTGGGGGCAGCTATCGCTCCTCGTTCCGTCCGTTGAATGACGCCATCATGTCTGGCCGCATCCGAGGCGTTGCCGCGATTGTCGGCTGCAACAACCCCCGCAGCCAGCAAGATTATCTGCACGTCAAAGTTACTGAGGAACTTCTCAAGCAGGATGTTCTCGTTGTGGAAACGGGCTGCGGCGCAATCGCCTCAGCGAAACAAGGTTTGCTGCTTGGTCAAGCAGGACTTGACCGGGTCGGCCCTGGCCTTCGTGAGATCTGCGAAACGATCGGTATCCCCCCGGTACTCCACATGGGTTCCTGCGTGGATAACTCCCGCATCCTCACAGTACTGACTCAAATGGTCGATGAGGGTGGTCTCGGTGATGACATTGATCAGATTCCAGCCGTTGGCCTGGCACCCGAATGGATGAGCGAAAAAGCCCTCTCCATCGGCACTTACTGTATGGCCTCCGGTGCGTATGTCATCTTTGGCGGTTCTTCACCGATTAGCGGAATGCCCGATAAAGTCTCCGATAGTGATATTGTGTCAAATTACCTGATCAACGGCTGGGAAGAACTCTACGGTGGCAAGATGGAATTCGAACCGGACGCAGATGAAATGGTACGTAAAACATTGGAGCACATCGATCAAAAACGGGCGGACCTTGGATTACCCGTTTACGACCCGGCTAAGTTTGGTAAAGGCGGGGATGACCGCATGATAAAGATGGAAGCGTTACCAATCGCAGCACGCCGGGCAGCTCTGTACGGCGAAACGGACTAATGGAGGAGAAAAATGTCAAAATACATTGCTAACCGTGCACTCAGGGGAGCCAATGCTATCGTTTCGGAAGCAGAGTTCATGCTCCAGAAGGCGATCGCCGAGAAAGGGTCTGATTTTCCTGTCGGATTCCCGAACACAGCCTACTATCTGCCATTGACCTATGCAATGACGGAGATGGCAGTCGAAAATCTCGGCCAACTCAAGCCTGTTCTCGCCCATGCGCGGGAACTGCTCCACCCAATGCCCGCCGAAATGAAGTGGACCCCCTACCTGGGAGAAACCCTCGACGGCGGGATGGCCACCTTGCTGGCCGCAGAAACCATCGAAGCGATTCGCTACATCTATAAACTGGAGCCGGAACCATACCCTGGATTCGTGCTCTCCGGCGGGACCAACATGAATGGCGGTAGCGAGGAGGGTCTTCTCGGCCACCTCAACGGCGCCATCGATGACATCCAGCTCCGCTCTTGGGGCATCCAGTTGGTAGACGGGCGCATGCCCGGCTTCGCCGCCATTGTCGGCGCAGCCAAATCCAATGAGGTTGCCGTCAAGATTGTCCGCGAGCTTCAACGCCGCAACATCCTCACCTTCCTCTCAGGCAACGTCAATGGCCGATCGATCATTGACCAACTCCAGGAAGAAGGCGTCGAGCTTGGCTACGATACCTACACCGTCCCCTTCGGCACCGATACCCTTAGCGCCATCTACGCTCTCGGGTTTGCATCCCGCTCCGCCCTCACCTTTGGCGGTCTCAAAGCCGGTCAGGCCCGGGAGATCCTGATGTACAACCGCGAGCGTGTTTTTGCCTTCGTCCTCGCCCTGGGTGAGGTTGACGATCTCAAATATGCCGCTGCCGCCGGGGCAATCAACTTCGGCTTCCCGGTGATCGCCGATACCGTCATCCCCGAGATCCTGCCCACCGGCGTAACCCAATACGAACACGTGGTCAGCATGCCCTTCAATGAGATTGACGGCGCGGATGACCTGGAAAAAGCCGAACGCCTGGTGCAGAAATGCATCGAGGTGCGCGGTGTCAAGGTCCAGATCGCCGATGTCCCCGTCCCGGTACCTTACGGCTCCGCCTTTGAGGGCGAGGTCGTCCGCCGGGCAGATATGCGTATCGAATTTGGCGGCAAGAATTCCAGAGCGTTTGAGTATCTCTACAGCGCTGACCTGGATGACATTGTGGACGGCCGGATTGAAGTTGTAGGGCCTGGCTTTGAAGATGTCGAAGAAGCCGGTTCAATTGATCTCGGCCTGGTTATCCGAGTCGCCGGCCGTCAGATGCAGGACGACTTCGAACCTGTGCTTGAACGCCAGATCCACTATTTCGTCAACGGCGCTTCCGGCATCCAGCACATCGGCCAGCGCGACATTACCTGGATCCGTATCTCAAAAGCCGCGGTGGACAAAGGATTCAACCTGGAACACTTCGGCAAGATCCTGCACGCCCGCTTCCACTCCGACTTTGGAGCAATTGTGGACAAGGTAGAAGTCACTATCTTTACTGATCCTGCCAAGGTTGAAGAGTGGTTGGAAAAAGCCCGCGAGTCATACGACTTCCGCAACAAACGCCTTGCAGATCTCACCGATGATGCCGTGGAAGAATTCTACTCCTGCACCCTGTGCCAGTCCTTCGCCCCCGACCACGTTTGCGTGGTCAGCCCGGAACGCCTTGGCCTGTGCGGCGCCTACAACTGGCTCGACTGCAAAGCCTCATATAGCATCAACCCCACCGGCCCCAACCAGCCCATCCGGCTGGGACGGCCGATCGACGTAGATAAAGGCTACTGGAGCGGCACCAACGAATACGCCGAACAATCCTCACACGGCGTTGTGGAAGAAGTTGCCATGTACTCAATCATGGAGAACCCCATGACCGCCTGCGGTTGCTTCGAGTGCATCGTCATGCTGGTTCCCGAAGCCAACGGCGTGTTGGTTGTAAATCGTGAGGACTCAAGTATGACCCCAGTCGGGATGACCTTCAGCACCCTTGCCGGTATGGCGGGCGGCGGTATCCAGACCCCCGGTGTGATGGGTGTCGGGAAATACTACCTCGTCAGCCCCAAGTTCATCTCTGCCGATGGAGGCTTCAAACGCATCGTCTGGATGAGCAGCGTCCTCAAGGAGTCCATGTCCGATGAGCTTAGAGCCGTGGCCGAACGTGAAGGCGACCCCGATCTGATCGATCGCATTGCCGATGAACGGATTGCAACCACAGTCGAAGAACTGCTCGCTCACCTTGAGGAACACAACCATCCCGCCCTGATCATGGACCCGATGTTCTAAGCCCAGGATTAACAGAAGAAACCATGAGCAAGGACAACCCATCCTCACAACCACAGCTAGTCCGCGATCTGATGACCGTCGGTGTAGTCACCTGTGGAGAGAAGACATCCATCAAGATAATCGCTCAAGCGATACTTGATAAGGATATCGAGGCTGTGGTTGTCCTTGCTGAAGATGGTCATGCCCTGGGCCTCGTCGGCCAGGATGAGCTTGTCAAGGCGTATGCCAGCGGCAATTTCGACCAGCTTACTGCCCAGGATGTGATGTCAGACGGCCTGCCTCAGGTCCCGCCGGATATCCCGATCAATGTGGCGGCTCAATTGATGCAGGATCAAAAAATCCGTGTTTTCTTCCTCACCCATCATGCCGGCGGGATCGAATATCCCGCGGCTGTGATTTCATACAAACATTTTCTCCGTCACCTCCAAAGCGAAGAGATCGATAAGCCGGAAGACCTTGGCATTGATGCCGCCCGGAAATCTCCCATCGAGATCTTCCAGGAACGGCTGGAGGAAAGACGCAAACAAAACCAGAACACCCATCTGGAGTAACAACAAGGAGACGAATATGGCACTAGAATTCCCAAAAGATAAGTGGAGTGGTTCCGTCCATGAAGTCGTCATCGGCGCAACCGCAGCAGATGGCGGCACACGTTCCGCTACAGTCAAGGTCGGTGGCGAAACCACGATGCCATTTATCCATTTTGAAGCTGGAACCCCCAACCCGCCGTTGCTGGCCCTAGAGATCAAGGACTCCAAACCAGAAGATTGGTCCACCCTGTTATTGGATGTCTGGGGAGAGGCAGTTAATGACCCCGGAAACTGGGCGAAGGCCGCCGAAGAAGCTGGCGCAGATATGATCCTGCTATCGCTTTCCCTCACCGGACTTGATGGAAATCCTAACACCCCCGCAGCCGCCGAAGAAGCTGCCAAGGCTGTTCTGAAAAGCACCGGGCTGCCCCTGCTGGTATATGGCCCAGGGCAGGCAGAACTTGATAATGAACTGCTCGTCCCCGTCGCCAACGCCTGCCAGGGAGAGCGCATCGTCATCGGAATTTGCGAGGATAAGAACTACCGCACCCTGGTAGCCACGGCCATGGCAAATAACCACCTGGTGACCAGCCGCGCCCCAATGGATGTCAACCTCTCTAAACAGCTTAACATCCTCATCAAAGATGCCGGACTGCCCATCGATCGTATCCTGATGGATCCCACAACAGGTGCGCTTGGCTATGGTATTGAATATGGTTTCTCAGTAATGGAACGCCTCCGTATGGCTGCCCTGCGCGGCGATAGCATGACCCAATCCCCAATGATCGTCAATGTCGGCTTCGAGACCTGGAAGACCAAGGAATCCAAGGTCGGCGACGATGTCCCTGAAACCTGGGGAAATTGGGAAGAACGGGCGATCTCCTGGGAGACAATCACCGCCCTGACCTTGATCGAAGCCGGAGCAGATATCGTTGTCCTTCGCCATCCCGAAAGCCTCAAACGCGTTCGGACCGCGATTGAAAACCTTATCGCCGCCCCGGAACTGGCCTGAGGCCAGCCAAACGGTTGAAACCTATCAGAGAAATGAGAGATTAAAATGGCAATATCTGGAATTGAAATCTACAAAATGCTGCCGAAGACAAACTGCAAGGAATGTGGTTTCCCAACCTGTATGGCATTTGCCCTCAAATTAGCCGCCAAACAGGTAGAACTCTCGGCTTGCCCATATGTCAGTGAAGAGGCCAAAGCCCAACTGGCCGCCTCGTCCGAGCCGCCCGTCAGGCTGATCACCCTTGAATCTGACGGTTATAAGGTCGAAGTTGGAAATGAAGTCGTCCTCTACCGTCATGAGAAAACCTTCTACAACAAACCCGGATTCTTTTTCCTCGTCAAGGATTCCGAAGACCCGGCCGCTATCACCAAGAGAGTTAAAGAGATCGATACGTTCAGCGTCAATTATGTCGGTATTGACCTCACCGCAGACGGTTTCGCTGTCAAATCCGAGGGCGATGGCGCTGCTTTTTCCGCGGCTGTTGAAGCAGTCCGGGCTGGCAGCAAACGCCCCCTGATCCTCATCGGAGATGATCCTGCCGTGATAGCTTCAGGACTTGCCAAGCTCGAAGGCGAGAAACCCCTTATCGCCACCGCCAACCCAGAAAACTGGGAAGCTATGGCAGACCTGGCACTCGCCAACAAAGCCAGCCTGGTGGTTACCGCCAGCTCACTGGATGAGATCGCCGAACTTACCCCCAAAGTCAAGGAAAAAGGCCTTGCAGACCTTGTCATCGACCCGCAAGGTTCAGCCTTCAATGATAGTCTGGTCAAGAATACGATTATTCGCCGTATGGCCCTGGGCAAGAACTTCCGGCCTTTCGGGTTCCCGATCATCGCTTATCCTTGCAAGGCCGCCAACCCCGAGACAGAAGTTGCTCTCGCGACCCAGGCGATCACCAAATACGCCGGGTTCGTTGTCATGGAAAACTTCGCCCCAGAGACCCTTTACGGCCTTTTGGTACTCCGCGAGAACATCTACACCGACCCGCAAAAACCGATCCAGGTGCAGCCGGGTATTTACGAGATCAACAACCCCACACCAGAATCCCCGGTGATGGTCACCACCAACTTCTCCATCACCTACTTCAGTGTCGCCAACGAGATCGAAAGCTCCGGTATGCCTGGATGGCTGCTGGTCTCTGACGCTGAAGGCATGTCCGTTCTGACCGCCTGGGCTGCCGGAAACTTTGATGCCGAGCAGATCGCCAAAGATGTCAAACGCTTCAATGTGGAGGAAAAGGTCAGCCACAAATCCATCATCCTTCCGGGACATGTGGCCGTTCTCTCCGGTGAGTTGGAAGAAGAACTACCTGGCTGGGATATCAAGGTCGGCCCGCGCGAAGCCGTGGATCTGGTCGCCTATCTCAAGCAGGTAGCCTAACTCGTTTGCCAGGAATAAATGGCCAAGACACACAAAGTCACTTTTGATATAGCTGCTGCCCCTGTGGAAGTGCCCTCTGGCACTGCAATCACAGAGGCAGCAGCCCTCGCCGGAATCTCCCTGAACCAACCATGTGGTGGTCAGGGACGGTGTGGACGCTGTGTGGTCAAGATCCAGCAAGGCGAGGTCCGGCAGCGCAGTCAACTCCGCCTATCCGATGAGGATATGAACGAGAGGTTCGTGCTTGCCTGCCAGACGATCGTAGAAAGTGATGTCCACATCCAAGTACCACCGCAGGAAAAGATCGAACGCCGCCTGGTAACCGACCTCACCGCCCGCAGCGTCTCTGTCCCCGAAGGCTATCTCTACTCGGAGCATCAATCCATCCAGCGCATCTCACTGACGATTGACCCGCCTTCGATGGAAGACCAGACCGACGACTGGTCCCGTCTCCAAAGAACATTGCTGCAAACAGCCGGGATCGAGCGCATTGACATCTCACTTCCCATGCTCAAGCGGATCAGCAGTATCCTCCGTGATGGTGATTGGGAGGTCAGCGCCATCGTAGAACAATCCTGCCAGGACACCTCGAAGCCTGCTCGGTTGCTGGATCTTTTCCCGATCCACTTCCCGGAGGAAAAACCTCTCTGGGGTGTCGCCATTGATATCGGCACCACCACCATCTCGGTGTGGCTCACCAACCTGATCACCGGCCAGGTGATGGCCCAGACAGCTGAGTACAATCAGCAGATCCACCACGGCGAAGATGTGATCTCGCGTATCATCTACGACAGCAAGGAAGACAATGAAGGCATCCTTCAAAAACTTGTAATCGAAACGATTAACAAGCTGATCGAAACTTGTTGTAAGCGTGTCAACGCTAAACCTGAGGAGATTTACAAAGCGGTGATCGTTGGCAACAGTATCATGCTCCATCTGCTGCTCAACATCCCCGCCGAAAATATCCGCAAAAGTCCCTTCATTAACGCTTTCAATGAAGGGTTCAGCATCGCCGCCCGGGAACTGGATCTAATCCTCTACCCTGAAGCATCAGTCGAGATCATCCCCACAGTCGCCAGTTACGTAGGGGCAGATATCACTGCCGGAGCGCTCTCATCCGGTATCGCCGATACCGATAAGACCACCCTCTTCCTGGATGTCGGCACCAATGGCGAGATGGTCCTCGGCAGCAAGGACTGGATGGTTACCTGTGCCTGTTCTGCCGGGCCAGCCTTTGAAGGCGCCGGGGTCGTCGACGGCATGCGTGCCACAAAAGGCGCTATCGAGGAAGTCTGGATCAATATTGAGACTTATGAACCCAATATCCGGGTGATCGGCGGAGGAAAGCCGCGCGGTCTGTGCGGCAGTGGATTGATCTCCCTGCTGGCAGAACTTTTCCTGGCGGGCGTGGTGGATAAATCCGGCAACATCAACACTCATCTTGATACGCCGCGCGTCCGGACTGGCTCACATGAAGGTGAGTATGTGATCGCCTTTGCAGATGAAACCGCTCATGGCAAGGATATCGTCATCACCCACGTCGATATCGATAATCTGATGCGAGCCAAAGCTGCCATCTATGCCGGTTACGTGGTTCTGGCGGAAGGCGTTGGCGTACCGATCATGTCCCTCGAACAAGTCCTCATCGGCGGATCATTCGGCCAGTACATCAATGTGGAAAAGGCTATCCAGATCGGGCTGCTGCCCGACCTCCCTTGGAAGAACTTCCATTTCCTCGGCAATACCGCTGTTCTTGGCGCTTATTATGCCCTGCTCAACTGGCAATCCAAACAGCGCATTTCTGAGATTGCCAAACAGATGACATATATAGAACTGTCCGCAGATAATGCATTCTACGAAGCATTCATGTCTGCCCTCTTCCTGCCACATACAGACCTAACCCTGTTCCCCAATGTGGCAAAACTAAAAGAAGAAACTCAAACAAAAGCTCAAGGATAAGGAGAACTAAATGTACATAATTGGAGAGAACATTCACATCATCTCAGATAAAGTCAAGGCAGCCATCAAGGATCGAGATGCCAAATTCTTCCAGGAGATTGCCGTAAAGCAAGTAGAGGCCGGCGCTCAAGCCCTGGACCTCAACCTCGGCCCACGGAAGAAGGATGGCGAGGAGCTCTTCCCCTGGTTGGTGGGAGTGGTTGAAGCAGTTGTTGATGTTCCCCTCAGTTTCGATACGACCAACCTCGCCGCCATTGAGGCCGGGCTAAAGAAAATCACCAAAGCCCAGCCGATCATCAACTCCACCTCCGCAGACCCGGAACGCCTTGAAAAGGTACCGCTGGTCGCCAAGAAGTACAACTCCAAAGTGATCGCCCTCACCATGGGCACCGGGATGATCCCTGTCACTGCCGACGAGCGCGTCACGATTGCCGTGGAGCAGCTCATCCCCCGTATGCTGGAGATCGACTTCCCCGTCACCGACCTGATCATCGATCCGCTGGTGCTGACCGTTTCTGGCTGCCAGGAATATTGCCCCGAGCTGATCGAAGCCATCCGCACCTTGCAGTATGTTTGGGATCCCTCACCGCACATCTCGGTTGGCCTTTCCAATGTGTCAAACGCGGTACCCAACGCCAACCGCCCGCTGATTAACCAGGTTTACTGCGCCATGCTGATGGGCGTTGGCCTGAAGATGATGATCGCCGATCCGCTGGATACAGAACTCATGGAAGTCGTTCGCATTATCGAGGAGAAGGACGAATCCACTGAACTTAGCAAATCCTATCTCAGCATCAGCGAGAAAATTGCCAATATGGAAGAAATCACCTCCGATCAGTTCAACCTGGAGGATCCGGAGCAGGATGCCATCTGGAAGACTGTTCAGATCCTGATGAACCAGGTGATCTACGCAGATTCATATCTGGAGCAATAGGACACGGGTGAGTTACACAGGTAGAGTGTCTTCTACCAATGCACAAGTCAGGAGAAAATATATGAGCGCTAATACTAAAGACATAGACATCGAAGCCCTATTAGCCAAATCAAAAAAGCCAGTTGAGGATGCCATGGTCCTTCACCCCTTCTACCGGGGAAAGATCGAAACCATTCCGAAATGCGCCATTCGCAGCTTCAAGGATTTTGCCATCTGGTATACACCCGGTGTCGCAGAACCTTGCCGTGAAATCGCCAAAAACCCAGACCTTGTCTATGATTACACCAGCAAGTGGAACACTGTCGCAGTGATCAGTGACGGCACCCGCGTGCTTGGCCTGGGAGACATCGGCCCCAAAGCCGGCCTACCCGTGATGGAAGGCAAAGCCCTGTTATTCAAATATCTGGGCGGGGTAGATGCTATCCCGATCATGCTGGACACCAAAGACCCCGACAAGATCATCGAAACCGCCCTGATGCTCCAACCCGGACTGGGCGGCATCAATCTCGAAGATCTCTCACAGCCCAAATGCTTCCGAATCCTGGATACCTTGCGCGAGAAAGCCGAGATCCCCGTTTGGCACGATGATCAGCAAGGCACTGCCACGGTTACCCTGGCAGCCCTGATCAACGCCCTCAAGGTGGTTGGAAAGAAGAAGGAAGACATCAAGATCGCTTTCATCGGCTGCGGATCGGCCAATGTGGCCGTTGCCCGCCTGATCTTCGCTTGGGGAGTGGATCCCGGGAAGTGTGTGATGGTCGATATTGATGGCACACTCGGAAAACACCGCCTGGACTACGAACGCCGCAAAGCCGAGTTCACCGCCCACTGGAAATTCTGCCAGATCACCAACGAAGAAGGTATCGAAGGCCACATCCCCGAAGCCCTCAAAGGCGCAGACGTGGCGATCTGCTATTCCAAACCTGGCCCGGGAACTGTCAAACCGGAATGGGTCAAGACCATGGCGAAGGATCCTATCGTTTTCGCTGGAGCCAATCCTGTACCCGAGATCTGGCCCTGGGAAGCAAAAGAAGCCGGCGCGGCTGTGGTCACAACCGGGCGATCTGACTTCCCCAATCAAGTAAATAACTCCCTGATCTTCCCGGCTGTTTTCCGCGGTGCCCTGGATGTGCGTGCCAAAACCATCACCGATGAGATGTGCTTCTCAGCCGCAGAAGCCCTGGCCGGGCACATCAAAGAGATCGATGAGGAACACCTCATCCCCACTATGGATGATTGGGAAGTCTTCGCCAAAGAAGCTGCAGCGGTCGGCATGAAAGCCCAGGAATTAGGCCTTGCCCGGCTCGAAATGAGCTACGAAGAACTTTATAACAATGCTTACACAATGATCAAACGCTCCCGCGATCTTACCGCCCACATGATGGAATTCGATTTCATCGCTGAAGCCCCGGTTTAGGAGGAAGGTGCCAAAATGTACGATCTGATCATCATCGGAGGCGGACCGGCAGGTCTCACTGCCTCCATCTATGCAATTCGTAAGCGTCTCAATGCCCTGACAATCTACTCAGATCTGGGCGGCAAGACCAAACTCAAGCTGTCCATCCCCTGGGCAGATGACTACCAGGTGATCAAGGGATTGGAGATCACGGAAAAATTCCAGACAGAACTCGAATATCTGGATTTCGCCCATTCCCAGGACCAGGTCACCCATGTGACTCAACTCAACGGCGGTTTCACCGTCAAAACCAAAAGCGGCGCTCATTACGACACAAAAACCATTCTGGTTGCCTCTGGTTTGCGCATGGAAAAACTGGATGTCCCCGGTGAACAGGAATTTCTTCTTCAAAGGGCTTTGCTATTCCGTAATCAGCTATGCACCGCTCTTCATCGATAAAGATGCCCTGGTCATCGGAGAGGGCGATCTCGCCCTACGCTCAGTCGCAGAACTGGCCGATATCGCCAACCTGGTCATGGCAGTCGGAGTAACCGCTGAAGACCTTGAAACCGGTCTTGGCAAAAAACTTGCCGCCAAGAAGAATGTAAAATTCTATCCAGGACACACCGTAAAGCGTATCCTGGGAGAGGGCTATGCCAATGCCGTTGAGGTCGTAAGCCCCGATGGTGAAGAACTGACCCTCAAGATGGATGGGGTTTTTGTGGAGAAAGAACTCATCCCCAACACAGAGTTCCTCGGCGGGCTTGTCCCCCTGGATGGGGAAGGACGCATCATCGTGGATTGCCAGAGTCGCTCTAAAGTCCCAGGGATCTTCGCCGCCGGCGATGTGACCACCAACACCACCGAACAAGTCCTGGTCGCCATTGGGGAAGGCGCAAAAGCCGTGCTCAGCGCTTACGACTATCTCTTGCGGTACAATACATAACGAATGCCTTAGGAGCTTATCATGCCAATCTTTACTCCTGGCCGAAGATGGCAGCCGCCATTTTTGCCCTTCAAAAAACAAACCTTAGGACAACGCGCCCTAACCACCACAGAAATTATCATCAAAGGCCCATTGTTCGGCTGCCGGATGTGCGGCAACTGCATGCTTCAGGAGACCGCCTTCATCTGCCCAATGGAGTGCCCCAAAGGCCTCCGCAATGGACCTTGTGGCGGTTCCACAGCAGAGCATTGCTACGTAGATGAAACCCGTCCCTGCATCTGGTACAAGATTTACGATCGTGCTTTCAAAATGGGCCGCGAAGAAAAGCTCATGGAAGTTCTTCCGCCGCTGGACTGGGATAAAGTTGGCACCGAAACATGGGGAGAAGTCATCCAGAAGGGGAAGGAATATGGGGCGGTTAAATCTATCGCTGGCATCCTCTCAAAAGATGAAGAAAAGAATCATGCCGCGGATGAGGCCATCTTCCGCCCCATCCGCCAGCCCGACTGGTGGCAGGGAGATGCGAAATACCACGCCCCGGCATACGATGAACCCATCTCAAACCTGGAACGCCGCTTCAAAGCCGGTGAATTCGTGGTCACCACCGAGGTAGCCCCACCTGCCAGTACGTCCACAAACCTGCTCACCAAGCACATCAACACCGTCAAGAACCACACCGCCGCAGTCAACTTCACCGACTGCCCTTCGGCTACCCCGCGCATGTCCAGCATTGCCTGCAGCAAAACCGCGTTAGAAAACGGCGCAGAGCCTGTCATGCAAATCGCTGCCCGCGATCGCACCCGCACCGGCTTGCAATCCGAAGTCATCGGCGCGTCTGCCCTGGGGATCAAGAACATCCTGTGCCTCTCCGGAGATAACTCCCGCATGGGACCTCGCCCAATGGGCCGCTCCGACATCCTCGATATCGACTCAATCCAAATGCTCTGGATCCTCCGCAGGATGCGCGATGAAGGAAAATATCTGGACGGGCGCAATATCAAATACCCGCCTCAGATCTTCATCGGCTCCGCCGCTTCACCATTTGCCTCAGAACCGAAGTTCCAGGCAATGCGTGAGGAAAAGAAGATCAACGCCGGAGCACAATTCTTCCAGACCAACCTGGTTTACGACCCTGATGGGCTGGAAGTCTGGCTCAACGAAATGGCTAAACGAAACGTCCTGGATAAAATTTACATTCTTATCGGCGTGACACCACTCAAGAGTCTCAAGATGGCCCAGTACATGCACAATGATGTGCCCGGCGTATTCATCCCCGATAAGCTCCTCCAACGCATGGAAGACGCCGGAGAAGATGGCGAGATGGAAGAAGGCGTCCAGATTGCCCTCGAGCTGATCGAAGAGATCAAGACCAAACAGGGCGTCAACGGCATCCACCTGATGCCAGTCGCCTGGGAGTCGATCATCCCGCGGATCGTGGAAGAATCCGGCTTGCTCCCGCCAGATTTCGTGCCAGCGCCAGAAAAGGCTAAACAGGCTAACTGATCTATCCGGCCTGGATCAAATAAATAGAATCAGAGGAGGGTTCACGGCCCGATGGGGTCTGAACCCTCCTTGTCAAAATGGATTGACAGATAAAATTAGTGTGAGGTTATCAAAATGAAAATCGCAATCTCAGGAAAAGGCGGCGTGGGCAAAACCACACTTACCGCCCTGCTTGCCCAGGTATACGCCGATAAAGGCTACGAAGTGCTGGCCGTAGATGCCGACCCGTCTCCCTGCCTGGCCGGGGCGATTGGCGTCCCCGATGAACTCCAGGAGAAGCTCAATCCGATTTCAGAAATGGATGAGCTTATCTTTGAGCGCACCGGGGCAAAACCGGGCACTACCGGCGGGTTCTTTACCATCAATCCCCGCGTGGATGACATCCCCGACCGTTTCTCAGTCACCCACCGCGGCATCAAGCTGCTCGAGATGGGTTCGGTCGATCTGGGCGGTTCCGGCTGTATCTGCCCCGAGAGCGCCATGCTCAAAACCCTGTTCACCCACCTCCTCTTCCGTGATGATGAAGTCCTCCTCCTCGATATGTATGCTGGCGTGGAGCATCTCGGACGCGCCACTGTCGATTTTGTGGATGCGATGATCGTCGTCGTCGAACCCACCCGCCGCAGCCTGGGGACTGCCACGCAGATCAAAAAACTGGCGGAAGATATCAAACTCTCACGGCTCTGGCTGGTGGGCAACAAGGTCCAGAACCAGGACGAGATCGACTTCCTGGAAGCCAACACCCCTGGTATCCCCGTTTTGGGAATCCTGCCTGCCGTGGATGGCGTGCTGGAAGCCGACCGCTTGAATATTGCCGTTTATGACCATGTCCCGGAACTTAGACAAGCTGCGGAGAAGATCGCCGCCAAAATCGAAGAAATCACCAAGGAGCAGCCAGAATGACAACCACGATCGCATTAGCCGGAAAAGGGGGCGTTGGTAAAACCACCACCGCAGGGATGGTGATCAAATATCTCATCCAGAACCAGAGTGGCGCAGTCCTCGCCATTGACGCCGACCCCAGCAGCAACCTGAACATGGTCCTCGGACTGGACCTGGAATGGACAGTCGGCGAGATCCGTGAAGGCATGCTGGAAAAGGTCAAAGAAAGTCTCAACCAGGGCGGGGCAGCCATGGGCGCAATGCCCGGCGGGATGAGCAAGCACGACTACCTCGGATACGAGATTCAGTCCTCTCTTTCAGAGGGCGACCGCTTCGATCTGATCGCCATGGGCCGCGGCGAAGGGCCTGGCTGCTACTGTGCCGTCAATCATACCCTGAGGGATGTGATCGATGCGATCAGCAAGAACTACCGCTATGTCGTCATCGACAATGAGGCCGGTATGGAGCATCTCAGCCGCCGAACTACCCGCGATGTCCAGCATCTATTGATCGTTACCGATCCCACCATGCGCGGTTTGCTTGCCGCTGAACGGATCGTAAAGATGCAGGACGAACTGGATATCAGCATCGAGAACAGCTATCTGATCCTCAACCGGGTGGTTGGCGATCCGCCCCAAACACTGCTTGATAAGATAGATCAGCTGGGTGTACAATATCTGGGAACGATCCCATCTAATAATGACCTCCTCGCCTTCGAATTTGAAGGCAAACCTCTTATCGCCCTTGGGGACGATTCACCGGTGTATCAGGCCATTTCTCAGATGATGGGGCAAATACTCGGCTAACCAACACACGCCAAGGAGTATCCTATGTCCGGTATCATCTGTGCTGTCAGAGGTGGGCCTGGCAGCCAACCTACGATTGAAAAAGCCATCCAGGTCGCCCTTGAGATGAATCTGCCCCTTTATTTTCTATATGTGGTCAACCTGGATTTCCTCAGTCACACCCAAAGCAGCAAGACCAGCACCATCTCTGAACAGCTCGGCCACATGGGCGAATTCATCCTGCTTACTGCCCAGGAGAAAGCCGCAGCCAGGGGAGTTGAAGCGCAGGCGATCATCCACAAGGGCAATGTCCGCGAGGAGATCATCGCTACCGCCATAGAAACTGCCGCTGATTACATCATTCTCGGCATGCCGATCGGCGACCCGGAAGAAAATGAAATTCACCATGAAAGGATCAGAGAGTTCAGCGACAGTATCCAGCAGGAGAGCGGCGCTGAAGTGATTTTGGTCGGAGGTTCCCCAGAAGAATGAGAGCCAGACTATCGTTGGCCGTACTGGCAATCCTGCTGGCTGCGGGCATGCTATTTGGCACTCTCAGCGCTTATCCCCTGGGCCAGGCTTCCGCCCAGCAAACCCCGGATCAACCTGTGATTATCGGCGCCCTGGTAGATGCCCAGCAGCAGCCGGTTGAAGGCGCTCTCATCACACTCTACAGGAATGAAGTCGAGATCACTTCTGCAATTTCCCAGGCAGACGGCCGCTTTCTGGTCCCGGTGCCAGACCCGGCCATGGAAACCCTCGCAATAGAAATTGAGCGCGCCCACTACATCCCTTCTCAATATCAGCTAACCTCAGCCCAGGTAGAAGCACTCACCAATGGTCAATCGATAATTCTCCCCGAGGTCACTCTCGATCATTATATCGGGCTGGCCTTTTGGCTCTCCGCTGCCATCTTCGTGGTTGTCCTTATCCTGATCGCCTCAGGGGGTGTTCATAACACCCTCGCCACTCTGGTCGGCGCTTCCTTGCTGCTGGCGATCAGTTACATCGGCCACCCGATCAGCGAGAAATTGTTCATCTTCGATTTCTTCGGCTCGATCAGTTATATCGACTGGAATGTGATCTTCTTGATTATGGGGATGATGATCTTCATTGCCATCGTTGAGCATACCGGCATCTTCCAATGGATGGCCTTTGCTGCCTATCGGATATCCCGCGGAAAAATGCTGCTCCTGCTCCCCATCCTGATGTTGATCACAGGGGTAGCCTCTGCCTTTCTCGATAACGTCACCACCATGCTGCTGATGACCCCCATCACCGTGCAGATCGCCCTCTCTGTGGGGATCAACCCGCTGGCTTTGCTGATCCCTGAGGTGATGGCCTCCAATGTGATTGGCGTCTCCACCCTGGTGGGCACCCCGACGAATATCCTGATCGGCTCGTATGCCGGGATCACCTTCAACGGCTTCCTGCAAAACCTCACCCCCGGTGTGCTGCTTGCCTTCATTGGACTAATCATCTATAGCATCCTGGTCTACCGCAAAGACCTTGCCGAAGCTCATCAAGCCTCTGAAACCTTGATCAATAAGCTGTCGGAAGGCGGCCAGATCACGCATCCGGACCACCTCAAAAAGGTTGGCTGGATTGGCGCCGGGATGTTGCTCCTCTTTATCTTTGGCGAACACATCCACTTGCTGCCATCGGTCACCGCACTGATGGGTGCCACCTCTCTCCTGTTGTGGATCCGGCCAAACATTGAGGAGATGATCGAAGCCGTGGATTGGACCACCCTGGTCTTCTTCATGACCCTCTTTATCGTTGTCGGTGCTGTGCAGGAAGTTGGCTTGATCAGCGTCATCGCCGAATGGATCGGCAAATTGGTAGGAGAAAATCTTCTCCTCGCCATGTTCGCTGTCACTTGGTTTAGCGCCATCCTCTCCATGGTGATTGCCAACATCCCCTTTACCGCAGCCATGCTGCCTGTGATCGGATTCCTCACCACCAGGATCCCCGGAGCAGAGAGCGGTGTGCTGTTCTTCTGTCTCTCGGTCGGCGCGGCGATGGGCGGCAATGGCACCCTGATCGGCGCTTCCGCCAACATGGTCACGGCTGGCATCGCCGAAGCCGCCGGCTACCACATCTCTTATAGTTATTTCCTCAAGAAAGGTTTCCCGGCAGTCTTGATCACCGTCGCTTTGGCCTTCATCTGGCTGCTGATCCGTTTTCATTAGTGCCAGATACCAAAAAACCAAACAACGCTAGGATAATTTATATTTCCGTTTTGCTTGCTTCCACCATGCGCGCATACGCTCCACCACTTCCCAACAAATCCACATGGCTGCCGCGTTCCACTATCCGCTGGTCCTGCATCACGATGATCTCATCCATCCGGATCAATCCAGCAAGTTGATGAGTGATCATCACTATGCTCCGGAGTGAAAGGTGCTCAAAAACCGAACCCAGCACTACATCAGCTGTCAAAGGATCAAGGTTCTCTGTTGGCTCATCTAATAAATAAACCAGCGCATCCCGTAATAAAGCCCGTGCCAGCGCCAACCGTTGACGCTGCCCGCCGCTGAGCATTACCCCGAATTCTCCAGCCAGCGTATCATACCCGCTGGGCAGCCCCGCCACAAATTCATCTAAACCGGCGCGTTCAGCTGCTTTCGCTACCTCTTTCATACTCGCAGCAGGGTTCCCGATCCGGATATTTTCAGCAAGGCTGGCATTGAAAATAAAAGCATTTTGCGGCAGATAGCTGAACACGCCGCGCACATCCTCAGCGGAATAGGATCGGATATCCTCCCCATTGATCCTGATCTCACCCTCGGAGAACGGCCAGAAGCGCTGCAGCAGGTTCAGGATCGTGGTCTTGCCCACACCGCTCGGGCCGAGGATCGCCACATGTTTTCCAGGTGGTAGATCAAGACTAAAATCAGATAAAATCTCATCCTCCGGTTGGCTATACGCAAATGAAAGGTTTTTAATTTCCAGATGCGCGTTTTGCGCACCCAATGTCTTTCCCCCATCCTCCGCCACCAGCGGCCTACGTTCTGCCAGTTGGAACAGTCTATCCCCTACCTGGATGCTTTCTTCCAGATTCTGGAAGGCCGTCGGCAGTGGCAGAATCGCCTCAAATGAGGCCAATGAACCTAATACCACCACTGCCAGCAAGCGTCCGTCCAGGGAGCCATCCGCCACCAGGGGAATCGCCACCAGCAGGATACAAAACGCCGCCAGATTGACGCCTGCCCCGACCAGCGCGGCGTGCGTTCCTGAGATCAGGTTCTGCTTCCGCTCCGCAGCGGCAAGACGGTCCTGGCTGGCCTCAAAATCAGACTGGATCTTTCTGATCAGACCAAATGCCTGGATATCAGCGCCACCCTGGACCCCATCAACGATCAGGGAAGCCATCGCTTCTCTTTCAGCAGCAATCCTCTCACTCGACGAAGCCCCAATCCGCCGAACCACCATCGGAGTCACCACACCGGTGAGCACCTGGAACCCAAGCAGCGCCAGCGCCATCCACACCGACCAGTGCCCGAAGAACCACAACACAGTGATCGAGGTTAGCAGCGCCACTATCGGCGGGGCTGCCACCCGCACATAGAAATCCTGCAGGATATCGATATTCCCGGCTAGACGACTGTACAAATCGCTGCTTTTCTGATCGCCAAGCCCTGACGGCACCAGTGGTTCGATCTTCTCATACAACCAGGTGCGCATCCTCGCCAGCAGCTTGAAGGTCACCGTGTGGGAGACCAGCCGCTCCAGATAACGGAATACCGCCCGGGAGATACCAAAGAACCGCACCCCGACGATCGCCACCTGTAATTCAGCCACACTGGGATGTAAAGCAGCATACGAGATCAGGTACGCCGAGGTGGAGATCAACGCCACCCAACTGACCATCGTCGCCCAACCTAGACCTACTGCCAGCGCCACCAGCCTCCATGGCTCCCTCAGAAATCCTAATAACCGCCGGACGGTACTCATCAATGTCCGCCTTCCAGCAGGTCCCGGTACAACCCAACTTCTCCAGATAATGTGTTATGCACCCCCACCTGACGCACCACGCCCTTATCCAGCACGACGATCTGATCTGCATCCACGATCGTACCCAAACGGTGAGAGATCGTCACCACCGTACGTCCCTTCCGCAATTCCGATACCGCCTGACGCACGGCTTGTTCGTTAGCCAGATCCAGGCTGGAAGTTGGCTCGTCCAGCAGCACCAATGGCGCATCCCTCAGGAAGGCGCGGGCAATTGCCAGCCGCTGTGCCTGCCCCCCGCTGAGACGCGCCCCTCGCTCTCCGATCATTGTCTGGTACCCTTGTGGCAGCGCAGAGATGAATTCCTCGGCATTTGCTTTTCTGGCAGCCCTATAGACCTCGTCCTCACTCGCATCCTGCTTCGCCACCAGCAGATTATTCATCACTGTATCATGGAACAGATAAGGAAACTGCGGCACCCAACTAACCTCTGCCAGCCAGTCCTCCCGTGAGAGGTCCCGGATTGATCGGTCTCCAATCCATATCTCCCCCTCGTCCGGCTGGATGAAACCTAAGAGCAGCGAAAAGACGGTACTCTTCCCCGCTCCGCTGGGACCAATCAGGGCAGTATGCTTTCCCGCCGGGATCGTGAAACTTACCCCTCGCAGGGATGGTCGATCCCCATCTTGATAGGCGAATTTCACATCCTCAAAACGGATCTTAGCCTCTATCTCGAAAGTGGTTACACCAGAACTCGACTTGTCCTCCCCCTTCATGCGAAGTAACCCAAAAATACTATCCGCTGCCGCGATCCCGTCCATCCCGGAATGGAATGCCGCCCCCAGTTGGCGCAGCGGGAAATAAAACTCCGGCGCCAGGATCAGGATGAACAACGAGGCCGCAAAATCGATTCGCCCATACATCAACCGCAGCCCGATCTGCACCGCCACCACCGCCGTACTGATCGTTGCCAGCAGCTCCAGTGTCAACGCCGACAGAAAAGCAATCCGCAGCACCCCCAGGGTTACTGCAGCGTACTCCTCGCTTACCGACCGGATAACCTTCCCCTGGCGCTTACTCAGCCCATAAGCTTTTAGCGTTAGTAAACCCTGCATCACATCCAGAAAATGCCCGCTCAACCGTCCCAGCAGTTTCCACTGCCGGTTGGTGCGCAGTTCAGCTTCCTTCCCGATCAGCACCATGAATAAAGGGATTAGCGGGGCGGTCAGTACAAAGATCAAACCGGTCAGCCAATCCAGCGGAAAGACAGCCGCAAGCACCAGGATCGGGATGATCACCGCCATCCCCAATTGCGGCAGATAGGCCCGGAAATACGCGTCCAGCCGCTCGATCCCTTGCAATAGTGTGGTGCTGATCTCACCAGTCCGCTCGCCGGATAGCGACACCGGGCTGGTCTTGAGGATTTGGTTAAAAAGTTGCTTTCGCAGCGAGCTGCGCACCCGAATAGAGACCTCTCCCGCGCTGATCTCACGGAAGTAAACAAATACCACCCGCAACACAATCACCGCCCCCAGCCAGAGGAACATCTGCCGCTGATCGGAAAGACTGCCGCCCTCCAGAAACACATCGGAGATCACCTGACTGAGCAGCCAGGCTTGAGCCACAATCGTCCCGCCTATCAACGCCCCAAATAATATCGCCCCCGCCAATGGAACGATCTGCTCCCTTGCCTGTTGCCACAACCGTCTGTCAAACACGGAACAAGTTTACCCTAAATCCCAAACGATTCTCAACTTCACCTCATGACCAAACACTGCCATTTTCACCCAATTCTTTTTCATCTGCGTACATCCGTAGTGAATTAAAAAGGGGCAGGGACTCGCATCCCTGCCCTACATCATGCTCAATGACTTAATATTCCAGGTGCTGCGGATCGGCAGTCACCCGCTTGCGGAAGGTCCAATACGTCCACCCCTGATAGATCAGCATCACTGGCACGAAGATCAATGCCACGATCGACATTACTTTGAGAGTATACGGGGTTGAAGCCGCATTGTAGATCGTCAGGCTGAAGGCCGGGCTGGTCGTCGAGATCATCACATTCGGGAAAATGCTGGCAAAGTGAGTCACCACCGCCAGGGCAATCGCCCCAGCCGTCATCCCAAAGGCTAGACCGAACTTACTTTGTCCGATGAAAACGTAGGCTAGAGCCAACAACACCAATCCCAGGATCGGGAGGATGATCAGCAGTCCAAGCCGAGATGTGAAACCGTCCACCATCACCAGGCTCAGCACGAAGATCAGCACAGCTGCGATGATCGCCGCGATCCACAGCTTCTTGGAGAGCGCTTTGAAGCGATCCTCGATCCCGCCGCCAGTTTTCAGGCTCAGGAACAGGCTGCCATGCAGCAGGGAAAGTGCCACCGCAAAGATCCCGCCGGCCAGCCCGTATGGGTTCAGCAGATACCAGAAGCCGCCGGTGTAAACCATATCAGTATCGATAGCCAGCCCTCGTGTCAGATTACCGAAAGCCACCCCCAGCAGCAGCGCGCCCAGGAAGCTCCCAACAAAGATTGCCCAGTCCCACAGGCTGCGCCACTTGGGATTATCATCCTTGCTGCGGAACTCGAATGCCACCCCGCGCACGATCAACCCCACAAGCAGCAGGAACAGGGCCACATAGAACCCGCTGAACAGGGTCGCATACCAGTGCGGGAAAGCTGCAAAGGTAGCCCCGCCAGCGGTCAGCAACCAGACCTCATTGGCATCCCAGTGAGGCCCAATTGTATTGATCAATACCCGGCGTTCCTCGTCACTCTTGGTGGTAAAGGGCAGCAGCATCCCCACCCCGAAGTCAAACCCTTCCAAAATGAAGAACCCGGTGTACAAAACGCCAATCAGAATAAACCATAGAATATTCAGGTCCATGTCAAACACCTCCTAGTCCAAAACCACAGCCACGGAGGGCTTGGCTTCTGTCCCGCTCTGTACTTCTTCAGCCTCCGGACCAGCCTTTGCGAACTTGGTCAGCAGATAGACATCCGCCACCATCAGAACGCCGTAGAGCACCACATAACCGATCAGAGACAACCACAAAGCGCCGGTCCCGACAGTGTTAGAGACCGAGTCCTCCAGTTTCAGGACGCCATACACCGTCCACGGCGTGCGCCCAACTTCGGTCATGATCCAGCCAAAACTATTTGCCAGGTACGGCAGCGAAATTGCCAGCAGGAAGATCGTCCCCAGCCAGGTCGGCAGCTTGAATTCCTTCTTGCGCAGCAGCAGCAAACCATATCCTGCCAGCAGCAGCATCCCACCGCCAGCGAAGACCATGATCCTGAAGCTCCAGTACATCAGGCCCACCGGCGGGATATAGTTATCCTCACCGTAAGTGGCGCTGAGTTCGTCCTGCAGAGGATTGATTCCCTGCACCAGGCCATCGAACCGGTTATAAGAGAGGAAGCTCAGTGCCCCGGGGATCCTCAGGTCAATGATCGGATCCTCCCCGCCAATCGTGATGATCGATAAGCCAGCCGGGTCCTCCGATTCGTACAGACTCTCGGCAGCAGCCATCTTCATCGGCTGGGTAGCCACCATGTGCTGCGCCTGGGCATGACCGGTCAGCCCCACCAAAGCAGCTGCCAGAAAACCAATCACCGCCGCAATCTGGAAGGATCGCTTGAAGATTTCCACATGCTGTTTCCGGATCAAGTGGTAGGCGCTGATCCCCAGCACAAAAAAAGCAGCCGTGGCTAGCCCGGCAGCTATCGTGTGTGGGAACGCCACCCACAGGGTTGGGTTCTTCAGCAGAGCAAAGAAGTCCACCATCTCAGCCCGACCGGCAACTTCATTGATCACGTAACCAACCGGCTCCTGCATGAACGAATTTGCGATCAGGATCCACAGCGCTGAGATGTTTGCGCCGATCGCAACCAGCCAGATCGCCACAGTATGCACTTTCTTGTCCAGCTTGTCCCAGCCAAATATCCACACACCGATGAAAGTTGATTCCAGGAAAAATGCCAGCAAAGCCTCAATCGCCAGAGGTGCGCCAAAAATATCCCCGACATAGCGGGAATACTCAGACCAATTCATCCCAAATTGGAATTCCTGGACAATACCCGTCACCACCCCCATGGCAAAGTTGATCAGGAACAATTTTCCCCAGAATTTGGTCATCTTCTTGTCGGCCTCATCCCCGGTCCTCAACCAGCGGGTCTGCATGATCGCCACAGTGATCGAAAGCCCGAGGGTAAGCGGCACGAAAAAGAAGTGATAGATTGTTGTCGCTGCAAATTGCAGGCGAGCTAAGAGTAATCCATCCATACTTTGTCTCCTTCCTCCATATTAAAATAAATAAAATAATTTGACTACCCTAATATAATCAGGTTTGTCACAATTATTTAGGGACATATGTCCCGATTGATTCGGGACATATGCTATTATTTCTATACTTACTGAAATACTTGCCAGAAGGAGGCTTCCCTCCCCCTGGTTATTTCCAAAATGCCTATCTGGCAGCTACCAGCTCAGTGCGGACCACACCCAGACGCTCAAAAGCTGTCTCGGCCAGTTTGGTCATCATCGCATAACCCAGTTTCGGATTTTCATCCGCCAATGCTAGAAGTTTCCCGGCATCCACCTTGATTGCCTTGCTGTCTTTGTTAGCAATGCAGGTAGCCGTGTAGTTGAACGGAGCCATTAAAGCGGACAAGCCAAACACCTCGCCCGGATCAATATCTCCGACGAAGAACTCCTTACTTTTATCAGAGACCAATGAATCCACTACACTGTAGTGTAATTCAATTTCTCCACCCAGCAGCAGATAAAGGAAACCGGCTTTGGTATCAATCTCAAAAACCTTTTCCTCCGCTTTGAAGCTAACCTCATCAGCGAACATAGCCACTGTCTCAAACTCAGCATCCTTCAAAAAACCAAAGAATTTATACTTTCGCAGTGATTTCAGGTGATATCATAGATTTTTTCCTCCCGGAGTCCCTGTTCCAGGATCTCCCTCACAATTTTCACGGCTGCTGGCACCGCCTTCTCAATCTCAGGCGACAGCTCTTCAGAAAAATCATACACAAATTCTGTTTCCACGGCCACCACCCAGACTTCATCGGGCAGAACCAGGCCCATCTTGTGACCCATCTCCAGCGCAGTTGCCAGGGATGCATCGTGGATCGCGGTCGTGTGTCCATAGGAGAAGTCTGGCAGGTTACTGAGGAGTAGTGAGTAAATCGTGCCATTCGGGCGGCTCTTTGTCAGGATCGAGTCCACCACGATCACATCCTTATAACCCTCCATCCGCTCCATCAACGAAAGCCCGCCCAGTGAATAATATTCAAACTCGATTGCTTTCTTCAGCTTACCTTCCCCCAATCTGGACAGATACTTCTTCTACCACACGCCAGCCAACCCCGTCATCACCCAGGATCGGGTTCCCAAGGCCAACCACAAGGGTTGTCTCAAGTTTATTCATATTGCATCATGAGCGTCTTGGTTGTTATCAAAAGGGGCCAGGAGGACCCGGCCCCTTATTGATTGATTTAGTCGCAGAACTGCCGCAGCACTTCTACTACTTCGCCGTCTGCATCATGGATATTGACTTCCAATGGCATCTGCCCCGGCAGCGAGTGTGTTGCACACCCAAAGCATGGGTCATAAGATCGGAAAGCCATCTCCACCCGGTTTAGCAAACCTTCGGTCACCACTACCCCGGACTTGATGAAGCTCTGAGCAGCCTTCTTGATCGACATGCTGATCGGGGCATAGTTATTCGTCGTCCCAACTACCAGATTAACCTTGGTAGCCACGCCGCGCTCATCAGTCCAGTAGTGATGGGTCAGGGTGCCGCGCGGGGCTTCTACAATACCGACACCTTCGGTTGGCGTCTCAGTGGGTACGGTATGGTAATTGTCTGAAGTGATCTCAGGATCAGTCACCAACTCCACCCAGCGTTCAGCTGCATAGAGCATTTCGACAAGCCTGGCCCAATGGGTCACCAACTGCTTGTGAACCGGCTTGCCGCCGAGAGTTTCAAACATCTTCTCATAGGCTTCTTGCGCCCTGGGGGTTGCCATGCCGTCAGAGGCATTCAGCCGGGAAAGCGGGGTAGCTGAATACACACCCGAATCCTTACCGCCCACAAAGCCCTTCCAGCCCACCTTCTTCAGGTACGGGAACTTGAGGTAAGACCACGGTTCAACCCGCTCAGCGATCCAGTCGGTATATTCTTCTGGGGCATACTTACCCAGGCGTTTCCCATCCGGATCTACAACGCTGATTTTGCCATCATAGAAGTTGACCTTGTTATTCTCATCCACCATGCCCATATAGTGCATCGGGATGTCATAGGCATCGCCCAGCACCAGATCAAGGTAATCCTGGTTCTTGAGGATCAAATCTTCAAATAGCTGCAAGCTGAATTGACCAAATTCGATCGCATAGCGGCCTAATTCCTCAATATGCTTGCGCTCTTCCTCATTGATTCCGCGGGTCAGACCGCCGGGGATCGAGGTGCATGGGTGCACCTTGCGTCCGCCGATGATCTCGACCACATCATGGCCGGCTTTGCGGGCTTTGATCACCTTACCGCCCACTTCTAGGCCAACCTTATGGATCACGCCCAGGATATTGCGTTCTGCCACCGGGGCATCTGGCCCCAGCACAAAATCCGGGCCGCCCAGGGCATAGAAGTGTGTGGCATGGTCTGTGACATAAAAGGCCATGTACATCAGCTCACGCAGCATCTTTGCCTGTGCGCGGTGGTTCAACGCCATAGACTGCATCGGCCGCCTTAGCGCCAGCCATATGGTGCGCCTCAGGGCATACACCGCAAATCCGGTTAGTGATGATCGGGATATCCTCTACCGGCCGGCCGACACAAAACTGCTCAAATCCGCGGAGTTCGGGGATCTGGAAATAGGTATTGGCAACATTGCCATCATCATCGAGGAAGATCTCGATCTTTCCATGTCCTTCCAAACGGGTAATCGGATCAATCGTTATTCGTTCCATAGTTTTCTCCTATTTTCCATTCCAGGTGGCATTGCCAGTCCGCAGCAGGGAATGGGCCAGGTTGAACTTGTAAAATGTCCCAGCTGGATCGACGATCCCGTCGAGGATCTTGTCGATCTCTTTCGGATCACGGGCATCGATCACCGAAGCGACCGCTGTCATCATCCGAGCGCCAAAGTCCACTACGCCTTCAGCCGGACCATAGCAGCCGATGCACGGAGCACCAGCCGTCGGGCACTTTGCGCCGCAGCCACTGGCTGTTGCCGGGCCGACACATAGAATCCCCTGTTCAAGCAAGCACAGGTCAGGATCAATGTCATCCACAAGCTGGATGCGCCGGAATTCCTTGATCTTCTTGACATTTCGGGTGCGTTCACACTCATCACAGCAGGTAGAAGTACCTACGCCGATTGTCGCCCCTTTGGGCGGGAGTTCGGCTTTCCCCTGCAGCACCTGGATCACCAGATCAATGACTGCCCCTATCTGATGGGACTCAGGCGGGCAGCCGGGCATGTAATAATCCACGTCCACCACCTGGTCAAGGGTACGCAGTACCGGCTCAAAAGCCGGGATCGTGATCGTGCCCTCCGGCATCTCGTAACTTGGTTGCGGGTAGATCCCATCCGGGTTCTCCGTGCTTATTGTGGAGTATGCCGTCTCGAAGATCTGTTCCTTTGTGGAGAAGTTCGCCAGTCCTGGATTGCCGCCTTCAATTGCACAAGCTCCAAAAGCCACCAGGATCTGGGATTTCGCCCGCAGCAACTTAGCCAGATGTTCGTTCTCATCCGTCCGGATTCCGCCATTGAACAGCGTCAGCAGGATCGAACCATCCTCCATCGCTTCCACATCCTTATACTTGGCATCCATCGCCACAGGCCAGAAAGCAATATCGAAGTTGGCATCTACATCCAGGATCTTCTCATGGATATTGAGCACCGCAATTTCACATCCGCCACAGGAAGCAGCCCAATACATTGCAAATTTCGGTTTATCGCTCATCCTGCCACCTCCTCAATTTCAGGCGCACTGACAAATTGTTCCGGATGGCTCCGGTTCGGCCAATTCAGCGGGCCAAGCTCCCGGATCTCCTCGACAAACACGCCGATCTCCTTTGCCAGCCTGACGCCCTCTGCCGCACTTGCCCAAACCAGCTTTACCCTGTCGGGATTGATCCCGAACGGCGCCAGTGTGCGCTTCAGCAGTTTGATACGGCGCAGAGCTTTGTAATTCTGCTCCAGGTAGTGGCACTCACCCGGGTGACAGCCGGTGATTAATACACCATCTGCACCACCTGATAATGACTTCAGGATAAAGGTGGGATCAATACGTCCGGAGCACATCAAACGGATCAACCTGACATTTGGCGGATACTTCAGCCTGGCAGTCCCAGCCATATCCGCGGCCCGGTAGCTGCACCAGTTACAGGTAAACCCAATAATCAAGGGTTCAAAATCTTTCGTCATCGGTTCCTCCTTATACCTAGGCCATCTCTGGCACAAGCGCTGACTTCTCGAGGAAGAGTAAGCCGTCTATCTGGGCAAACACCTGCTCGTCACTGAATCCAGTGCCAGTGATTGCCCCGGCAGGGCAAGCCGCGACACAAGTGCCACAGCCCTGACAGAGCGCTTGATTGATCTCTGAGACCATTTGATCTTCATGGAAGAGGATCGCGTTGTACGGGCAAAGATCATTGCAGATCCGGCAGCCAGAGCATTTATCCTGGATCACTTTAGCCCGTACCGGCTCCAGCGCCAGCTCTCCCTGTTCAATATAGGAAAGCACACGGGCTGCTGCCGCAGATCCCTGCGAAACCGAGGCTGGGATATCTTTCGGGCCGGTTGCTGCGCCAGCAATGAAGATACCTTCCGTCATTGTGGACACCGGGTCCAGCTTGGGGTGCCTCTCCGTGAACCAACCGTTAGAGCTGCAGGCAATCCCGAACTTATGTGCCGTTTCATAGGCATCGTGCCGGGGTTCCAATGCAGCCGAAAGGATCACCATGTCCAACGGGATACGGCGCTGCTTGCCAGCAAGGGTATCCTCCACCTGGACGATCAGCTTGCCTTCTTCGCCGCTGATCCGGGCAGCATCGGTTACTTCGGCCACCTTACCTCGCACGAACAAGGTTCCCTCATCCAGCACCCTCTGGTAGAACTCATCGTAATCCTTGTAGGGTGTTCTGATATCAATATAGAAGTTGTACACCGTTGCGCCTGTGCGCTCTTCTACCAGGTGGGCGAACTTCAGGCTCTGCATACAGCAGATCGCCGAGCAGTAGTTATTGTAATTCTTATCCCGGCTGCCTACGCAGTGAACGATCCCAACTGATTTCGGAACAGTCTTTCCATCCCGGAGGACAATATCCCCGGAAGTCGGGCCGGCTGCATTACACAGCCGCTCAAATTCCATGCTGGTGAACACATTCGCCAGCCTTCCATAGCCGTACTGCGGGATCTTTCGGGCGTCGAACAGATCGTACCCCGTCGCCAGGATAATATTACCGACGTTGACCTCGATGATCTCATCTTCCTGTTCAAAGTTGATCGCATCGGTCGGGCAGAACTTTTCGCAGACCTTGCAGGTCCCCTTCTCAAAGTAGGTGCAGTTCTCACGGTCGATTACCGGGTACTTGGGCACTGCCTGCTCGAAGGGTGTGTAAATCGCCTTACGGTAGCCGAGTCCCACTTCAAATACATCGTCGATCACCTTCTTGGGGCATTTCTGCTCGCAGATGCCGCATCCAGTGCAGGCATCCACCTCTACACAGCGGGCTTTTTGTCGGATTTTGACATCGAAGTTTCCCACAAAGCCATCCACCTGTTCCACTTCTGCGTAGGTCATTAAGGTGATGTTGGGGTGAGTGCCCGCCTCACTCATCCGGGGAGTCAGGATGCAGGCCGAGCAGTCCAACGTCGGGAAGGTCTTGTCAAATTGGGCCATGTGGCCGCCGATGGAAGGCTCGCGCTCCACCAGATAGACCGGATGCCCGGCATTGGCGATCTCTAACGCTGCCTGGATCCCGGCGATACCGCCGCCAACCACCAGGGTCGGCTCAGCAATCGGCACGATGATCGGATCCAGCGCTTCGTGCATCACTACCCGGGAGACTGCACCTGCCACCACCGCTTTGGATTTCTCGGTGGCAACCGCTTTGTCGGTGTGCACCCAGGAGACCTGTTCCCGGATCGAGGCCAATTCGGTCAAGAATGGGTTTAGGCCAGCGCGTTCAGCCGCAATCCTGAATGTCTTTTCATGCAGGTGCGGCGAGCAAGCCGCCACCACTACCCGGGTCAGCCCTTCTTTCTGAATGTCCGCCTGGATCATATCCTGTCCCAGGCTGGAGCACATGAATTTATAATCTTTGGCAAGCACCACGCCCTTGTCGCCAAGTTTTTCTTTTGCCCATTTGGCAACTTCTTCAACATCCACAACCCCAGCGATATTTGTACCACAATGGCAGACGTATACACCAACTCTTTCTTTTTTCTCAGCCATCTTAGTCACCTCCACCATTCTTGCCAGGCATCTGCGGCATTGGGAGCCCATCTTCCTTCTTCGGCCTCTTTGTCGGTGCCGGGGTTTCATCAACCTCAAAATCGATCTTGGCCAGAGCTGGTCGTGGGTCAACAAATTCCTGCCCAATTCCCAGTTCCTTGGCATCAATCCCAAATGCAATCCCGATCAGTTGGGTAAAGTATAAGATCGGCATATGGTAGTCGGTCTTGAAGAATCGGTTGGTCTCGCCCTGGTAGGCATCAATATTCAATTGGCACATCGGGCACAGCGTAACCAGCATATCCGCTTCGTAACGGGTCGCCCCGTAGCAAAGCCGGCGGATCAGCTCGTAAGCAGTCTCACCGCTGATCTGGGTCATATGCCCGGAGCAGCAGTGGGTTTTCATCGGAAAATCGATCACTTCAGCCCCCAAGGCTTCGAGAAGTTCCTCGAGGATCATAGGATATTCGTGGCTGTCGTAATAGCCGTGCAGGTCAGGGCGAACGATCATACAGCCGTAATATGCGGCAACCCTCAACCCCTTCAACGGCTTGACCACATTTTCGCGCACCTTATCCAGCCCGATCTCATTGTAGATCACATCCAGGGCATGGCGCACCTCAATCGAACCAGGTGTGTAGCTCAGATCGCCGGCAGCCAGGGATTCGTCGATGCGGGATTTGAAAATCGCATCTTCCTGCAAGTAATGATCGGTTTTTGATAGGTTCAGGTAGCAGGCGCTGCAGGGAGCTACCAGCGTCTTGGATTGGTCGGACATGCTTTCGGCGATCGCAAGGTTGCGGCCAACCAGGGCATGGGAAGCTGTCCGGTTTACCGCACTATACTCGGTAGCGCCGCAGCAGTTCCAATCATCCAGTTCCACCAGTTCCATTGAGAGTTTCTCTTGAATTGCCTGGAGAGACTTCAAATAGGAAATGGCACTTTTTTCAATCGAACAGCCGGGGTAGAAAAGATATTTCATAGTTCTGCCTCCAGTTCCTTCGCCCGGGTCAAGATCCTCTTCAACTGCGTAATGTTCTTGATCTTGGTGGGCGCAATATCCATTCTGCCTTGTGTCATCAACCCCAGGCCAAGCTCAACCACGCCCTGGATACTATTGGGCATGTGCGACAATGCATGGCGTGAAGCTAAACCCAGCTCAAAGCTGCGTCCAAATCGCTCCACATAACCGATAAAGGTCTCAGAGAAATCTCTGGCCGTATTGGCATGGGTACGTGAATCAGCAACCGCA
Source organism: uncultured Chloroflexia bacterium (assembly GCA_963722735.1). Classification (GTDB taxonomy): domain Bacteria; phylum Chloroflexota; class Anaerolineae; order Anaerolineales; family UBA11579; genus UBA11579. The sequence goes on along the minus strand of CAVROH010000021.1, from coordinate 54,934 downwards.
AGGGTCTTGATGGTGTACATGATATCTGTGATCTTGACCTCCTGCGGGCAGCGAACTGTACACAAGTAGCAAGAAACACAGAACCACGGCGTGTTGCTGTCCAGAACTTCATCCTCCATCTCAGCGCGGAGCATGGCAAACAACTGCCGTGGTGTATGGTCCATATCCTGTCCTGAAGGGCAGGAGCCGCCACAGGTGCCGCACTGGATACACATCTCCAATCGCGAATTACCCGGCGTTCGGTCTTCCACCCAATCAATCAGGCTGCGCCCTCTGAGATGGTCAACCAAAGGACCTTTTTTAGTCATACGATCTGCTAAAACGGTCAAATTACACCTCCTCTAAATGCTTTTTTTAGTGCAATTTCTCACAATGAAAAATGCCGCCCCAAATGGAGGCGGCCAATTCAGCTTGAAACCATTCGACGGGGCAGAATAAAAGGGGATATGTTTCTGCTTCTCATCCGTCTCCTCTGAGAATGCACACTCTTTCCATGGTTACAGTGTAGTTTTTTTAGCACCTTAATTATAGAGACATATGTCCTTCTCTAGCGGGGACATCTGTCATTATTGTGAATTTTGTAACGATCTTACTCAGAAAAACGTTTTTTTGCCCCTTCCTAACCTCATTGATCCCCAGGTTATTCATAGAAAATTGATAAAAACTATCCTCGCAACCAAACTCGCAGTATAATAGCGACCTGACAGGTGAACCCTATGCATGAACTATCCGTTACAGAGAATATCCTTGAGATTGTACAATCTCACGCATCCAAGGCCAGCGCTGGCAAGGTAACCGACATCTACCTGGTGATTGGAAAACTATCCTCGATTGTAGACGATTCCATTCAATTCTATTGGGACTTAATGACTAAGGGCACCGTCGCCGAGGGGGCAAAACTCCACTTCCGGCGCCTGCCGATCCTCATCCAGTGCAACGAATGCAAAAATTCCTACTCACCCGAGGAAGATAATTTGGCCTGCCCTTATTGCATGAGTGAGAAGATAACCATTATCCAGGGAGAAGAGTTCTACCTGGAAGCCATTGATATCGACAAATAGAGGACCAAATGAGCAATCGAATCGAAATTGTACAGAACATCATGGGAGCAAACGACAAACTGGCCGCCGACAACCGCGCCCGGCTGGATAAAAGCCGCACCTTCGGGATCAATTTCATGGCTTCACCCGGCGCTGGAAAAACATCCCTGATTGAACAGACCGTCCCCGCCCTGAAGGACAAATACGCCATTGGCGCTGTGGATGGCGATATCGCCACCACCATCGATGCCGACCGGGCCGCCGCCGCAGGTGCCGCCGCGGTCCAGATCAACACCGGCGGGGAGTGCCACCTCGATGCAGTCATGCTTCAGCAAGCCCTCAACCAGTTGGACCTGGACTCCCTTGACCTGCTCATCGTCGAAAACGTGGGCAACCTGATCTGCCCCGCCAGTTTTGCCCTCGGGACCCATAAAAATATCCTGATTGCGTCCATCCCCGAAGGCGATGACAAGCCCCATAAATACCCCAATATCTACCGGGGAGTAGATGTCCTCATTATCAACAAAATCGACCTGCTGCCCTACATCCCCTTCCGGATGGAATTCTTCACCAGCGGCGTGGAAATGCTCAACCCCGGGCTGATCACCTTCCCGATCTCCTGCCAGACAGGTGAGGGCATCCCGGATTGGCTCGCCTGGCTGGAGAAAGAAATTTCCGCCTTCAAGGAGAACGCCCCATTAGTCTGATCAAAGCCGCCCGAATCCACATCACCGGGATCGTTCAGGGGGTCGGATTCCGGCCCTTTGTCTTTAACCTGGCTGCCGAACATCACATCAAGGGCTGGGTGCGCAATACATCAGCCGGGGTGGACATCGAAGCCGAAGCCGAAGCCGAACAGATAGCTGCCTTCATCTCCGACCTGGAAATAAAAGCCCCGCCCCTCTCCCAGATCGACAATTTCTCCTCAATAGAGATCACCCCCCAGGGCTTTGAAGATTTCACCATTATCCATTCCGAAAGTGACCCCAACGCCTTCGTACCTATCTCGCCAGATGTCACCGTCTGCGAGGATTGCCTCACCGAGATGTACTATCCCGCCGACCGTCGCTACCGCTACCCCTTCATCAACTGTACCAACTGCGGGCCGCGCTTCACCATCATCAAGGATATCCCCTACGACCGGCCCTTCACCACCATGTCCGGCTTCCCGCTCTGCCCGGAGTGCCTGGCGGAATACGAGAATCCCAGGGACCGGCGTTTCCATGCCCAGCCGGTCGCCTGCCCGGTTTGCGGCCCGCATGTCTGGCTGGAAGACCGCTCCGGGAACCAACTGGCACAAAAGGATGATGCCATCCATCTAGCCAGAGAAATGCTCAAACAAGGCCTATTCCTCGCCATCCGCGGGCTGGGCGGATTCCACCTGGCCTGCGACGCCAGCAACCCAACCGCCGTCGAAACTCTGCGCCAGCGAAAACTGCGCATCGGCAAGCCTTTTGCCCTGATGTATCCCGATCTCGAGGCCATCCAGAAGGATTGTCAGCTAAACGAAGCCGAGATTTTACTCCTCACCAGCCGGGAACGCCCGGTCGTGATCGTTCCGCAAAAATCGGGCAGCCAGATCGCGGCCCAGGTCGCTCCGGGGCAAAACACCCTTGGTGTGATGCTGCCCTATACGCCCCTGCATGCCCTTCTGCTGGAACCTGCCCCCGGTTTCCCCGCCGCCCTGGTGATGACCAGCGGCAATCTCAGCGACGAGCCAATTGCCACCACCAATCAGGATGCCCGGGAGAAACTATCCCCGCTGGCGGACGCCCTCCTGCTCCACAACCGCGAGATCCACATCCGCTGCGATGATTCTGTCGTCCGTGCCCGCCCCGATGGGAAGCGCTATCACCTCCGCCGCAGCCGGGGATTTGCCCCCAATCCGCTTCGCACCAAATGGCAGATGCCCCAGATCCTTGCCGCAGGCGCCGCTCTAAAAAACACCTTCTGCCTGACCAAGGATCAATACGCCTTTCTCAGCCACCACATCGGCGACCTGGATAACTATGAGACCCTCGTCTCGTACGAAGAAGGCATCACTCATTATCAAAAGCTCTTCCGGCTAAAACCCGAATTGATCGCTTACGACCTGCACCCGGATTATTTGTCCACCCGCTATGCCACCCGGCGCGCCCAGGATGAAAACCTGCCGGCCTACGGCATCCAGCACCACCATGCTCACATCGCCGCCTGCATGGCCGACAACGAGGTCCCCGCCAACACTCCTGTGATCGGCCTCAGCTTTGACGGTACTGGGTACGGCACCGATGGCACAATCTGGGGCGGCGAAGTTCTCGTCTGCGATTACCGCCAGTTCCAGCGGACTGCCTGGCTCAAACCGGTTCCATTACCTGGCGGAGATGCAGCCATCAAAGAACCCTGGCGTATCGCCCTCTCCTGGCTGATCGCTGCTGGCGTTGACCTTGACGATGATCTTCTTTCTCTAGCATTCATCGATTCTGAAATCACCACCCTCGTCCAGACCCAGATCGAGAAGCAGATCAACGCCCCCCTCACCTCCAGCATGGGACGCCTGTTTGATGCTGTTGCCGCCCTGATCGGTGTGCAGCAAAAGGTCAGCTACGAAGCCCAGGCCGCCATCGAGATGGAAGTCCTCGCCGACCCGGATGAGACCGGAAGCTATCCCTTCGATTTCGAGGGACCGATCATCAACCCGGATCCCGCCATCGCCGCGATTGTTGCCGACCTGCGTCAGGGAACAGCTCAGAGTGCCATCGCGGCCAGATTCCATAACACCATCGCCCAGTTTGCTGTACAATCCTGCCTCCGTATCCGGCAGTCTCAGAATTCAAACAGGTCGCACTCAGCGGCGGTGTATGGCAAAATATGGTACTCTTGAGGAACACTGTAAGTCAACTTGATCAGGCTGGCTTTGATGTCCTGCTCCACCATCAGGTGCCTGCCAATGATGGCGGCCTCTCTCTCGGACAGGCAGCCATAGCCTTTCATACGATTAATAATTAGGAGACCGATATGTGTTTAGGCGTACCCGGCAAGATCATTGAGATCTACCCCAAAGAGAATATGCGCATGTGCAAGATCGATTTCGGCGGCACCACCCGCGAGGCTTGCCTCGATTTCATTCCTGAAGCAAAATTGGGCGACTACACCATTATCCATGTTGGATTTGCAATCAGCCTGCTAAGCGAAGAGGAAGCCATGGAAACCCTCGCCCTCCTCAGGGAAATTGCGGATATTGAGGAAGAATTGGGGCCAGACCCGGCCCAGCAGGAATAAAAATGAAATACGTCGACGAATTCCGCGATCCCGCCCTGGCGAAAGCTACCCTAGCCGAGATCAAACGTATCACCACTCGCCACTGGGTCATGATGGAAATCTGTGGCGGCCAGACACACTCGATCAAGCGCTTTGGCCTGGACCAGCTTCTCCCCGATAACATCGAACTGGTTCACGGCCCCGGCTGCCCGGTATGCGTCACCCCGCTGGAACAGATCGACAAAGCCCTGGCAATCGCCTCGCGCCCGGAAGTGATCTTCACCTCCTACGGCGATATGCTTCGCGTCCCTGGCTCTGGCAGAGACCTGTTCTCCATCCGCGCCCAGGGCGGCGATGTGCGCGTGGTCTACTCCCCTCTGGACGCGCTCAAGATCGCCCGGGAAAACCCGGACAAACAGGTGGTCTTCTTTGCCATCGGCTTTGAGACTACCGCCCCCGCCAATGCTATGGCGATTGCCCAGGCCAAGAATATCGGGCTGACCAACTTCAGCGTGCTCGTCTCCCATGTACGCGTCCCCCCGGCGATGCACGCCATCCTCGGATCAACCGCCAACCGCGTTCAGGGATTTTTGGCTGCTGGTCATGTGTGTGCTGTGATGGGCTACTGGGAATATCCTGAGGTAGCTGAAAAATATCAAGTCCCCATCGTGGTCACCGGCTTTGAACCAATCGACCTGCTTCAGGGGATCCTCAAAACCGCGCAGATGCTCGAGGCAGGCGAATACAGCGCCGAGAATGCCTATGCCCGCGCTGTGTCTTTTGAAGGCAACAAACCCGCCCAGGCGATCATCAACAAAGTCTTCAAAGAGTGTGATCGCAAATGGCGCGGTATCGGCACCATCCCGATGAGCGGCTGGTGTCTTTCTGATGAATATGCAGAATTTGACGCCGAGTCACGCTTCGATGTCAGCGCCATCACCACCGATGAATCTCCATTATGCATCGCCGGAGAGATCCTCCAGGGGCTTAAAAAGCCGCCCCAATGCTCCGCCTTCGGCACCTTATGCACCCCCCAGAACCCGCTCGGCGCAACCATGGTCTCCTCTGAAGGAGCCTGCGCCGCTTATTACCGTTACGACAGTATCGATCTGCCGCAAGGAGACTGACCGCATGACTGACCAGGACCCCAAGGTTGAAATGGTAGGGGCTGTCTGCCCTCTACCGCTGCAGCAAAAATCCACCATCGTGATGGGACACGGCAGCGGCGGCAAGATGATGCACGATCTGATTATAGATGTCTTCGTCTCCGCCTTTGGCAATCCCATTCTCGAGGAAGGCAACGATGCTGGCGGTGTCACCCTCGGCGGTGGCAGTCAGCTCGCTATCAGCACCGATGCCCATGTGGTCAAACCGCTTTTCTTCCCCGGCGGCGATATCGGTAAGCTGGCAGTCTGTGGCACGGTCAACGATGTCGCCATGCTCGGGGCTGACCCCAAATTCATCACGGCCGGCTTCATTCTGGAAGAAGGCCTCGATGTGGAAATCCTGAAGCGGGTTGTCCAGTCGATGAAGGCATCCGCCGAAGAAGCCGGTGTCCAGATCGTAGCAGGTGATACCAAGGTGGTCGAAAAAGGCAAAGCCGACGGGGTCTACATCACCACCGCCGGTTTTGGTGAGATCTGGCCCTATCCCAACCCGATCGGCGGGCAGTATGCCCAACCCGGCGACAAAGTAATCATCTCTGGCACACTCGGAGACCACGGCATTGCAGTCCTCGGCGCACAGCGGCGATCTGGGCTTTGAATCCTCGGTCACCAGTGATATCGCCCCCCTCAACTATCTGATCCACGCCATCATGCAAGCCTCCGACCAGGTTCATGTCCTCCGCGACCCCACTCGCGGCGGCCTGGCTACCAGCCTGAACGAGATCGCCAAACAGTCCTACCTGGGCATCATCCTTGACGAGGGCAGCATCCCGGTCCAACCGGGGGTGCAGTCTGCCTGCGAAATGCTCGGTTTCGACCCCCTTTACATCGCCAACGAGGGCAAACTGATCGTGATCTGTGCCGCAGATGAAGAAGACAAGGTTCTAACGACTATGCGCAAGACCAGGTATGGCGAGAACACCGTCACTATTGGGGAGGTAGTCACCGAACCACAAGGCCGGGTGCTGATGCACACTCGCATCGGCAGCCACCGTGTCGTGGATATTCTCGCAGGAGAGCTGCTGCCTCGCATTTGCTGAAAGACAGGAAGTTCGAATCATTCATGGAACAACGAATTTGGAGAAATGAAATGACAAGAGAATATACGGATTTATTGGAACAGCTCATGGATGATGTCCTCATCCTTGAGAGTATGGTGCGCCAGGCCATCAATGATGGCGTGACCTCGCTGATGACCAAAGATAAAAAACTGGCCAAACAGACCATTAAAGAATGACCAGAAGATCAACCAGAAGCGCTTCGAGATCGAGAATGAGGTCCTGATCACAATCGCCACCCAGCAGCCCATGGCCACCGACCTGCGCGTCCTGGCTTCCATCCTCGAGATCATCACCGAACTGGAACGCATGGGCGACTACGCCAAAGGGATCGCCAAGATCACCAAACTCACCAGGCATCACGAAATTCTGCCCCCGCTGGAAAATCTTATCCCGATGGCAAACCTGACCTCCGAGATGCTCCAGGCAGCCATCAAGGCTTTTGTCGAAGGTGATGCTGAAACTGCCCGGGCCATCCCCACCCGGGATGATGAAATTGATGAATACTTCAACAAGATCTATAAAGGGCTGGTCAAGTACATGATCAAGGACCCTGAGTCCATCAAGCTGGCCAACCACCTGCAGTGGGCCGCCCACAACATCGAACGCATGGCAGACAGGGTCAGCAACATCTGCGAACGCACTCTCTTCATCCAGACCGGCTCGATCTATCAGATCGAAGACCTGAAAGATCTGGATGAAGATGACGACGACGATGATGATGAAGTTGAGATCCACGATGTGAATTAGACCTCGAATGGTCCTGATCGCTAAACCCCTAAGAAATTAGGGGTTTTTTATTGTAAAATACTAAAACCACCTGGATTAAAAAGCGGAAAACCTGATGGAAACCAGCCCCCTCGACGAGAAAAAAATATCCAAAATGGCCCACTGGCTTTTGAAAGATGTCAACAAAGCTGTCTATCAATACGCCATGATCGAGGAAGGTGACCGTATCGCCGTCGGAGTCTCTGGCGGGAAAGACAGCCTCTCCCTGCTCAAACTGCTCGACATTCGCATCCGTTCTGCGCCGGAGAAATACAGCATCTTCGCCGTCCATATCAGTGGGAATACCAACGGGCCTGTAGAACCAGCCTATCCACCTCTGGTGGACTGGCTGGAATCCTCCGGGATCGAGTACCACCTTGCCCCGCTAGAACTCTCAGACCGGGATACGCTGCCCCTCAACTGCCACCGCTGCACCTGGAACCGCAAACGCCAGATCTTCCAGATCGCCGAACAGCTTGGCTGCAACGTCATCGCCCTCGGTCACCATGCTGACGATCTCGCCGAGACCACCCTGATGAACCTGCTCTTCCATGGCCGGACGCAGACCATTTCACCTGTCAGCGATTATTTCGAGGGCAAATTCCGCCTGATCCGGCCGTTGTGCTTCATCCCGGAGAAAAAACTTGCCAGCTTCGCCCGCCTCAATCAATTCCCCACCAATCCGCAGCGCTGCCCGCAGGAAGCTGATTCCCAGCGCACCTTAGCCAGGGATTTCCTTGACCAGATCAATCGGGAATATCCCAACGTGCGCCTCAATCTGATCAATGCCGGTCTCGAAAACCAGCCCGATCAGAAGTAGCCCGACCCTATTACCAAACCAATGCTTACGCCCGGCCAGGTCGCTCCAACCATCCGGGAGTTATTTTAGTCAACTGATCCCTATTCATTCAAAATTTCACAATCATTGCAAGGTTGCTTACCCAAGGGTAAAATATCATCCATTCAACTTACCGCAACAGGTAGCGAAACTAGCCATAGTCCACACGGAGGCTAAAATCAATGAGTATTAGCAGGCTTGCCAGCACCATCCAGGAATCACCTACCCTTTCTCTCAACGAAGAAGCCCGCAGGCTGCGTATGATGGGGCACCCAGTCATCCATCTGGGGATTGGTGAACCCAAAAACCCCGCCCCCATCACTGCGCTTCTGGGTTCATCTGCAAAACTGAAATCCGGCGATATCAAATATGTGCCCACAGATGGCACCCCCTCACTGAAAAAAGCGATCATCCGCTATACCGAGGAGAATTATGGCCGTCTGGTTGAGCCGGAGAATATCATCGTCTCCACCGGGGCCAAACAATCTCTGTACAACATCCTCTTCTCGATCCTCAACCCTCAGGATGAAGTTATCCTGCTTGCCCCCCATTGGGTCAGCTACCCTGAGATGGTCAAGATGGTCTACGGCATCCCGGTGGTGGTCATACCAGAAGACGGCACCTTCATCCCCCGCATGCAGGATATTGAAGAAGCCACTTCCTCATACACCAAAGCAATCATCGTCAACTCCCCCAATAACCCTTCCGGGGCTGTTTACCCTGAGGAATTGATCGCCAGCATCGTTGAATTCTGCGAGCGCAAAGGCATCTACCTCATCATGGATGATATCTATCACAAGCTGGTCTTCGATGACAATGTCGCCCCACCTGCCTACAACTTCACCAAAGAAGATATTGAAAATACCAGGTGATCGTGGTCAATGGGGTTGCCAAGCTCTACGGCATGACCGGCTTCCGGATTGGCTGGACGATTGCCCCCAAGAAACATGGTCGAAGTGATGACCAATGTCCAGAGCAATGTCACCTCCTGCCCGTCGGTTGTTTCCCAAGCCGCTGCCGAAGGCGCGCTCACCGGCATGCAGAGTGTGGTGGAAAATCTGCGACTGACCATTCAGAATAACCGCGACATCTTGATGCAAGAGATGCGGTCCTTCACCGATGTGGTCACCGTAAAACCCCAGGGAACATTCTATGCTCTGCCCGACTTCAGGGCCTACGGGGCACGATTCCGTAAAACTGGCACAATTCCTGCTGGAAAAAGCCCTGGTCGTCACCGTTCCGGGCACCGCATTTGGCATGGAAGGACATCTCCGCCTCAGCTATGCTGGTGCGGTCAAAGATATCATCGAAGGCATCGAACGCATGAAATGGGCCTTAGACCCCAACTGCCCCAACGAAATCTACATTGGTGACCGCAAACTGATACGGGATTGGCTATAATGAACAACAATTACTCAATATCAAAACACCCGCTGAAAATGAAGCAGACGCCTTAAAAAGCGATTACACCCTCAAGAACCATGGATTGATCAACCTACGCAAAGTTTACTGGAATCTGCCCACCGAAGCCCTCTACGAAGAGGCCGTCTTCCGAGGCGAAGGCCACATCACACAGATGGGCGCACTGCTGGTTGATTCCGGACAACACACCGCCCGCGCCGCCCAGGATAAATTTGTCGTCCGCGAAGCCTACCACCGAAGATAAGATCTGGTGGGGTGAATACAACCGCCCGATCGATCCGGAGAAATTTGAAGGACTCTACAACCGCTTGCTGGGCTTTCTCCAGGGGCGCGATCTGTTTGTGCAGGATTGCTATGCCGGCGCAGATGAAGAATACCAGCTGCCAGTTCGCATCATCACCGAATATGCCTGGCACAGCCATTTTGCCCGCAATATGTTCATCACCCCCTAAAACCGGGAAGAATACCGCCAGCATGTCCCAGAATTCACCGTGATTGCCGTCCCATCCTTCAACGCCTTCGAACCGATCGACGGCACCCGCACCGGCACTTTCATCATCTTCAACTTTGACGAAGCAGATCGCCATTATTGGCGGCACCGGTTACGGCGGCGAGATCAAAAAATCGATCTTCACCGTGATGAATTACCTCCTGCCGCTCGAAGGCTGTGATGACGATGCACTGCTCGGCCAATCAAGGGAGACGAAGACGATGTCGCGCTGTTCTTCGGCCTTTCTGGCACCGGCAAGACCACCCTCTCTGCCGACCCCAACCGCTATCTGATCGGCGATGACGAGCATGGCTGGAGCGACGAGGGCGTCTTCAACTTTGAGGACGGCTGTTATGCCAAAGTCATCCAGCTTTCCCCGACCGCCGAACCAGAGATCTACCAGACCACCCACACCTTTGGCACGATCCTGGAAAATGTGATCTATGATCCGGTCACCCGCAAGATCGATCTGGATGACGAAGCCATCACCGAGAATACGCGTGGCTCCTATCCGCTGGATTACATCAGCAATGCCGTACCAGAGAAGATGGGCGGGCACCCCAAGAATATCATCCTGCTGACCTGTGATGCCCAGGGCGTACTGCCCCCGATCGCCAAGCTTGACCCCCGATCAAACCATGTACCATTTCATCTCCGGCTACACCTCCAAAGTTGGCGGCACTGAGGTTGGGCTGGGCGAAGAGCCGGAGATCACCTTCAGCGCCTGCTTTGGCGCGCCCTTCATGGTGCATCCCCCGATTTTTTATGCCGACATGCTCGCCAAGCAAAATGGAGCGCTACGGGGTCACCTGCTGGCTGCTGAACACTGGCTGGGTCGGCGGACCTTACGGCATCGGCAAGCGCATCAGTATCCGCCACACCCGCAACCTGCTGACTGCCGCACTCAACGGCAACCTGCTCGATGTAGAATACTATCAAGATCCTATCTTTGGCTTCCAGGTCCCCAACACCTGCCCCGATGTGCCCGACGAGGTATTATTCCCGGAGAATTCCTGGCCGTCCAAAAAGGAATACGATCACAAATACAAGCAGCTAGCCGCCCGCTTCATCGACAACTTCAAGAAGTTCGCCCCTGAGTGCCCTTCTGAAGTGGTTGCTGCTGGGCCAAAGATCTGATTCCTGACCACCCGTTGCCCTGTAGGGGAGGGTTCTCGACTGCACCGCAGTCGGAACCCTCCTTTTTTTATAACCCGCCCCCTATGATGTCGTTCCCGCATGCTTTCAGCGGGAACCCACTCAGACAAAACGCTCCGTAAAGCCAAACAGGTGAGCACATGTGCTCACCTGTTTGCTGCCCCAATATGAAATTATTGGTTTATTCTCTGATGATCTGTACCTGTACATGCAGCGCACCAAACGAGAGCACACTCCCGCCAGGCACCTCAACTGCCTGGTCTGGCTCCAGCCGGCGGCCGCGTAGATACGTCCCGTTCGAGCTTCCCAGATCAACCACATACAGCTTGTTCCCGCTGACCTTGAATTCAGCATGCTGGCGGGATACACCCCTCACCTCCGGGCCAAACTGGGTCAGATCGATATCCACATTCTTCGTCCCATCATCACGCCCTAAAACCGCGGTCCCATAGATCTGGTAGCCAACATTCAGCGGAGAAGTCTTTGATCCCACCATTAATACCTTCGATCGATTCCCCGTCAGTCTTCACAAAAGGCACCGGTTCAAAGTCTGACCGTTCTTCCGGTTCCACCATTGGGAATTTGACCTCAGGCTCTTTCTTGGCACTTTGGCTTAAGCTGGGAGGTGCTTTGCTTATAATAGCTGTACCGCCAAAAATTGCACCAGATCCATCAGCTCAAATTTGGAGCGTGTCTCCAGCCATTCCCGGTTGAGCAGGGTCTCCTCCAGGTTGCGCAGATAAAGGTTGATCCCTGGCTCTTCAGGGCTGCTTGAGGGTTTATTAAATTCTTCGGTCATTGCTGCCTGCCTTTACCTAAATTAATTTCTATTGATCATTTGTTATAGGTTTTATCAATATCACAACCATTGTCAAATGATACTATTAGCCTATAAGCGCCTGAGTTCTCTCCATCCACAAAACCTAACACCAGGTCAGTGATTCCGGTCGGGACTGTCCACCCGCTGCCCACATTAATATTGGCAGGGGCTGGTAGGTTCAAATTGTTCAGGTTATTTGAATTGAACACCACAGATTTCAGATTGCCATTGCTCGTGGCTGGCCAACTTTGAATTTTCAATGATGTCAATAAGATCGTCCCGCCAGTTTTATTATTCACTTTGAATTTTACTAGATTTGTCAGCGATATGGAAATATCAGCACATGCATCCGGGACAGGTGTGTTCGTCGGTGTATCTATCGGCACGGCGGTTGTCGGCACTGCGGTTGTCGGCACGGCGGTCGTCGGCACGGCGGTCGTCGGCACGGCGGTCGTCGGCACGGCGGTCGTCGGCGCGGCTGTTGTCGAACCCGGTTTAGGCGTATTCGTCACCGTTGGCGTATTGGTCTTCGTCGGGGTTGGTGTATCGCTGGCCACAAACCCGATCGGGGTGTTTGTTGGTGGTTTCGGCGTATTGGTCTTCGTCGGGATCGGTGTATCGCTGGCTACAAACCCGATTGGGGTGTTTGTTGGGGTAAGCGTATCACCGGCTACAAAGCCAATTGGGGTTTCCGTCGGCGGTAAAACTGCCACGCTGGTTGCATTCAAGGTGGGTGTCGGGCTTCCACCCAGCGCAATACTGGAGGTTCCGGGTGGGCAGCCCACCCCGTACATCTGGCAGACCAGAGTCGCTTGCGGGCCGGTCACCTGCGTCACCGCCGATGGCGCTCCGGTGGCATTCATCGTCGAGCTGATCGGGATCGAAACGCTCGTCCCCGGCACCAGAGTGCGGGTGACCCCATTAGAGGTTACCGTGGCCTGTCCATTCACCACGGTAATCCCCATCTCCCCGCCGGGCTGGGCTACCATGATCGCATCGCCCTGCAGAGAGATCTCAACATCGTTGGCTACAAATTCTATCCCAGCCCCATCCGGCATCTCGATCTTGAGACCATCAAAATCCACCCCATTGCAGGTGATCCCGCCAAAACCGGTGGAGAAATAAAAGGCGGTCATATCGCCAGAATCGTTATCGATCTCAGTGTTCCCAAAGGCCAAAAAGGTCACATTCTGGCCGGGCACTGTCCCTGGCATATTCGCATTGAGTTTGAATACTGCCACACCCCACAATTGCTCGATCAGGTCCAGGGGTGAAGCCTTCAGAGATTGCAGCATTTCGATCCCCAGAATATCTCCGGTCATATCAAAAGCCTCCGGAGATCCATTAAACTCAGAGATCAACTGGTCGTTACCGTAACAAACCTGATTGGTGCCAATTCCCCGGCAGTCCCTATCAGAAACGCTCATCGCCTGGGCGATCAATTCCTCACAGGTCATCTCTTCCACCGAGACGACTGAGGGATCTTCCTCAATATTACCGAGGATATTTGACACCATCGGGATGATTGCCGCCAGCCCGATCAGGACCAAAAAGAATGCCCCGCCGCCAACCATCAACCAGATCGGCGTCCGGTCTCTTTTCTTTTCGACAAATTTCCGGGCTGCCAGCTTCTGGTAATAAGGCTTGGCTTCCGGGTTTTTCTCGCTCACTGCAGCCAATCGTTTCAATACCGTCGTGTGCTCTTTACGAGTCTCCGCCAGCAAGCCGGTGGCGTAGAGAGCGGGGGGGAAATTGGGTTTTTCCTTCAGCACATGGCGAACAATATTCCTTGCTTTCCTGTTCTTCCCAGTCTTCATTAACGCCATTGCCTGGCGGATCTCGCCCCCAACCCCTTCGCCTGGACCTGGCACAGCCACAGGTTGAGGTTTTGCCGCGGCTTTTTCCTGCTTGGGTTTTTCTGCGCGCCGTGGCTCAGCATCAGACGGCAAAGCCTTCTTCAATTGATCCAGCTTGAATTGGGCGAATTTTCGTTCCTTTTCGCTCGTAGAGATCCGCAGCAGAATCTCCCAGGCAGCAACATTCTCAGGGTTTTCGACCAGCACCTCTTTGAGCAATTCGTACGCTTCTCTAACCTCACCCGCCTTCACCAGTTTGAGGATTTTTTCAATTTTTCGTTTTTCGGTAATACTCATACCCATTTTTATTACCCTCTGATTTAGAGCAACGCCTTATGTTTGGGTTCCCTGAACAGAGTAGGTACACTGCCAAGGATAATAGAGAATCCAAACATGAACAGAACCGACAGAAACGGTTCTCCACTCTCATAGTATAGCATGGGAGACACAGCCAAAATCCTTGCAAAACTGTAAGAAATCAGCAGCCCCAAAAACACAAAAATCGACGCGGAAATCACCCGCCACACTTGATTCAACCCCAGTCCGTCCCCCAACCCAAACCCGATCGGGAAGAGCATTGATCCCAGGAGGATCAGGAACCCGGTCGGCGGTGACGACAAGAACAGGATATGGAACAGCAGAAACCCAGCATTCACCAGCAGACCGCCCGCCGCTGTCCCGGCAGCGATCCTCCCCCACTTCGCCATCAGGGTCAACCGCTTGCTCACCCACCTGCTTACCAGCACTCCTGCCCCGATGATCGGCCCGAACAGCAGTCCGCTGCCGATCGAATTCAGCAGCCTCGAAGTTATCATATATGCAGGCAGCCGGGTGGTCGCAAACACATAAAAGAAAAGCGCCGCCCCTGCCGCCAGCCAGCTGATCAGAAACAACCGGCCCATTTTAGGCCAGTCAGTCAGCACCTGCTCCTGAAAGATCTGCAGCCAGGTCCTTAGCCTCAATCCCGCCGGCATCCCCGACGGCCAGCCCCCGGCCTGATCACGGATCACAGCCAGCGCCTGGAGTCCAGCTTCACCATCACTGCCGACCATTCCCTCCTGGATAAAATCCACCGCTGCCGCAGACTTGATCCTGCCGATCAACTCTGCGGCTTCTACCGCGTAAAGTTCATTCGAGAGAGCCATCGCAGCCAGTTGGTGATCCTTTTCAAGCGAAAAGCCCTCTGCATTCCAGCACCCAGATGGCGCAGTCAATGCCCCCAGCAGCAAGATCGCTTTTTGGACCACATCCGGTGAATTCTCATCATGGATTTGTTCCAACACCATCTGGATCAGCTTATCGCTCGCAAGATGGATACCAGAAAACTGCTTGGGATCAAGGAGAACCAGGTTGAGGATATTCAGCACCGGAGAGCCAACTTCCAGTTCGAGGATATTCTCAGCGATCACCAGCTTGTGTTTTGGGTCTAAAACCTTGTCCCACCAGAAATCGATTCTCCGCCCATGGATCACCGAGAACATTGCCAGGAAGCTGATTTGCCCCTGATTGAGCCTTACCAAGGCGTTTGATCGGCTGAAATTATTGTCCAGAAAAATAAAGGGCGTTAAACCCATTCGTAGCCTGCCTTCGGCTTGCCGCCAGTGGCCCATTGTCCGGGCCAGCAGCGCCTCAGCTTCCTTCCGGTTGCCTTCATCCAGGCTTTTGAAAGGTGCTACCTTGCTTAGAACGATATCCAGAGAAAGGTCAACCACGCCTCTCCAATCATCCCCCAGAGACGCCGGATCCCACACATCCAGCACCATCTCAAACGCCTCAACCACCGAAGCAGGCCGGTCTTCCGGTTTACGGGCGGTTAGCTTTTTCAATACTTCGTGCAATCCCGCCGGCAGATCAGGGTTGTTTTCCCGCGGATCGGGAATCTCAATCTTATCCTCCAACTGCCGGATCGCCAGGGAGGCCAGTCCCTGCCAGGGGGGGCTGCCGGTGAACATTTCGAAGAGCATGATTCCAAAACTGTAAATATCAGTCCTGTTATCGATGAAAGACTTAGTATGCTGCTCTGGGGATGAATATGCTGGTGTCCCCTGACCGGTATGTAAAGCTATCGTCGATTCGGACAGCGTACGGGCAATCCCAAAGTCGGTCAGGAAGGTATGCATATCCTGATCGATCAGAATATTGGTTGGCTTCAAATCCCGATGGATCACCCTTTTTAAGTGGATGAATTCCAATGCTTTGGCGATCTGCGCCCCGGTCTTAATCGCCACATCAGGGGCAAGCGGCCGGCCGCTCAGAAGGTCGGCCAGGGAGCCTGAGGGATAATAGGACAGCACAAAATACAAATATCCCGGTCCATCTCCGGTGGAATACACATTGCGAACATTCGGATGCGCTAGCTGGGCCAGCACGAGCAGTTCTTCGCGCCGTTTGTCCAGAGTCCGGTTTGTATCATCCAGTTGGAAGAATTTGAGCGCAACGATCCGCTCATTGACCTTGTCCCAGGCGGACCAGATTCCACCCTCACCACCTCCGCCGATGATTTCCAGCAGGGTAAATTCGCCGATATCATCGCCGGAGACAAAAAAATCCCGCCCAAGTAATTGTGTTGTTACCATATAGAATCTTCCATCAGGTTGGTTTCATTATAGATGAAAAGATGAAATATTGTTTTCTGGATAACCTGATAATAATGGGACAAATCCATTATCAAAAACACCCCCAGACTGCCCCATTTTCAGCCGGTTCTTCGGTATAATCTACAAATTGATATAATATTGCCCCACTCACTGCTGCGGGGAAACCTGAAGGAGACATCAAACATGGAATGGTTAGCCCAACCCGAAACCTGGATCTCACTGCTCACCCTTACTATCCTCGAGATCGTCCTCGGCATCGATAATATCGTCTTTATTTCCATCCTGGCAGACAAACTCCCCCAGAAGGATCAAGGGAAAGCCCGACAGATCGGTCTCGGACTGGCGATGCTCATGCGGATTGGACTTCTGCTCTCGATAAGCTGGCTGATCGGCCTGACCAAACCGCTTTTCCATATCGCCAGCCTGGAATTCTCCGGCCGCGATCTGATCATGCTGGCCGGTGGTCTCTTCCTGCTAGGAAAAGCTACCTTCGAGATCCACGAGAAGCTGGAGGGTGAAGAACATGAAGAAACCAGAGGCAAAGGTCACCAGCCTGATCAATGTAGTTGTCCAGATCATGCTGCTGGACATCGTCTTCTCGCTGGACTCGGTCATCACTGCCGTTGGAATGGCCGATCATGTCGCCGTGATGATCGCCGCAGTGGTCATCGCTGTGATCATCATGCTCTTCTCCGTCAATACGATCAGCGATTTCATCAGCCAGCACCCCACCATCAAGATCCTCGCCCTCAGCTTCCTGCTCCTTATCGGCTTCTCCCTCTCTGCCGAAGGGCTTGGCCAGCACATTCCCAAAGGCTACGTGTACTTTGCGATGGGCTTCTCCATCCTCGTAGAATTCCTCAACCTGCGCCTCCGCCAGCAACAGAAGCCGGTAGAACTGCGCGGTACTATCCACCCGCCCAAGGCCGAGTAGCAGAATCCTTCAACCCTGAAAGGCCCTCTCATCTGGGAGCAACCATTGGATAATTGCCCATGAAACGATTTGTCGCCTATATTCTTCGATTTTTTTTTGAGCATCATCGCCCGCACGGAATATGTCGGGCTGGAAAATATTCCAACAGGACCGATCCCGTAGTTATCACCGGCAATCATATCGGCATCCTCGATGGGATGTTTATCCCCACCATTCCGGTGATCAGGGATCATCCAAACCTGATCGTGGTCGTTGCCGAAAAATACCAGGAGTCCGGCATTATTGGCTGGGGTGCTGAAAAACTCGGTTTCATGTTCATCGACCGTTTCAATCCGGATGTCAAGACCCTCAAGGCGGTCATCCGTCTGTTACAGGAAAACGGGATGCTGATCATCGCCCCCGAGGGAACCCGCAGCCCCAACGCCAGCCTGATCGAAGGTAAATCCGGAGCCGCCTATCTGGCTGCCAAAACCGGAGCTACCATCGTCCCCTTTGGAAACACCGGTACAGACGACGCCCTCCTCAAATCAAAACTAAAGAAATACAAGCGCCTGAACGTCAAGATCAATATCGGCAAGCCATTCACCATTCCCCCGCTTCCCCAATCAGGCGCTGAGCGGGACGAATTCCTCAAAACCTACACGGATGAGATCATGTGCCAGATCGCTTCTCTCCTCCCTGAAGCTACCGCGGCATTTACGCCGATCATCCCCGCCTCAAGGAATTATTAGCACTCCAGAAATAATTCCGCTCCCCTTGACACCCCTCCTTCCAATAGCCCCACCTCCAATTTCGTCATATAATCCAACCATGGATGCCCGCACCATTATCCACCTCGACCTGGATGCCTTCTACTGTGCCGTAGAAGAGCTTCACAACCCCGACCTGCACGGCAAACCCTTTGCCGTCGGCGGCCGGCCAGAAGGACGCGGTGTGGTTTCCTCCTGCTCCTACGCCGCCCGACGGGTAGGTGTGCGCTCTGCCATGCCGATGGCTCGCGCCGTCCAGATCTGCCCGGATTTGATCATCCTTGGAGGCAGCCACCGCGAATATGGGCGCAAATCCCGCCAGGTGATGGAGATCCTTCGCCAGATCACAAACCTGGTGGAACAGCTCTCCATAGATGAGGCCTTCCTCGATGTCACCGCCATCCAGGGAGATAAGCTCACCATCGCCCGCACCCTTCAGCAGCGCATCAAGGAAGAAACCCAACTCCCCTGTTCACTCGGGATCGCCTGCAATAAGCTGGTCGCCAAGATTGCCACCGACATTGGCAAAGCCTCCATCCAGACCGATACTTACCCCAACGCCATTCAAATCGTCCCCCTCGGCGAGGAAGCCGGCTTCCTCGCGCCGCTGCCCCTCGAAACCCTCTGGGGCGTCGGGCCCAAAGACGGCCGAAACCCTCCAGCGCATCGGGATGCAGAACATCGGCGATCTGGCCCACTGGCCGGTTTCCGACCTCGCCAAACGGCTCGGCAAGATCGGCTACGATCTCCACGCCCGCGCCAACGGGATTGACAACCGCCCCGTCACCACCCACCGGGATCCGAAATCGATCAGCCAGGAAGTCACCTACGGGAAAGACACCAACGACCGGGACAAGATCAACCGCACCCTCCAGCGGCAGAGCCCAACAGGTTGCAGCCAGCCTGAAACACAAGAATTTTATCGGCACCACCGTCAAGCTCAAGCTCCGCTGGGCTGATTTCACCACCATCACCCGCCAGATCACCCTCCCAGAGCCAGTGGCTGATGAGACCATCATCCTGGAATCCGCCCAAAAGCTGCTCAAACACAACTGGGATGGCAGAACCCTTATCCGCCTGATCGGTGTCGGCGTCAGCGGGCTGCAGCCTCCCAGAAAGCAGCTAAGCCTGTGGGACAAAGTGGACTACAACAAGATGGCTCAGCTCGAAGCAGCCATCCACCAGGTGCGCACCCGATACGGCGAAGGTGTAATCCACCGCGGACCAACTGCTGAAGAAGTTACACGACAAGGAACCCCGATGACCGACATCCCCTCCCGCCCAGACAACCTCCGCGACGGTATCGGAACTCTCAAAGAGAAATCCCTTCACGCCGAGATCATCGCCCACCTCGCCCAGCCTGGAGACCAGCTTGAAGCCTTGGTCAATCGCTACCGGATCGATATCCTGCGCGGTGATCTGACCATCGAGGTACAAACCCGCAGTCTGGGCAAGATGAAGAAGAAAGTCGCCGACCTGGCTGAGGACTACCAGATCAGCATCGTCTACCCGATTCACAGGATCAAGCATATCCACAAGATCGATGAAAAAGGCAAGACGATCAGCATCAAACGCTCTCCCAAAAAGGGAAAGCTGATCGAAGTGTTCAACGAACTGGTCAACGCCCCCGATCTGATTGCACACCCCAACGTCTCACTAACCGTGCTGATGATCGAGGGGGAGGAATTCTGGCTGGATGACGGCGAAGGAAGCTGGCGGCGTAAGAAATGGAGCATCGTCGAACGCAAACTGCTCGCTATCCTGGATCAGCATCTCTTCGCCCAGCCTACTGATTTCCTCGACTTGCTTCCCCTCTCCCTGCCGCCCCAATTCACCAACAAACAATTGGCAGAAAACCTGCGGATTTCTCCCCGTCTGGCTGGTAAAATTACCTATACCCTCCGTAAGGCCAACCTGATCGAACTCGTCGGCAAGCAAGGCCGGGCAAATTTATTCGAGATCATCTAAAGGAAGATATTCATTCATGCAGACCATTCAACCATTCACCTTTTCCCCTGCGTCTTTGCAGATCGCAATGGGCTCCGCCCTAAAAGAATTGGCCGATAACCAGTTCCTCCCTCGCCTTTGGAAGCAAGATCACACCCTCTGGAATCCCCAGCCGGACGAGATTACCAACCGCCTCGACTGGCTCGAACTCCCCGTTAGCATTGCCGACAAGCTTGATGACCTGAACCATTTTGCCAAGGAGCTGGCTGCTTCCGGATTCAAGACCGCCGTGCTCCTTGGGATGGGCGGATCCAGCCTGGCGCCGGAAGTATTCAAGAAAGCATTCGGCCCACAGCCCGGCTTTCTCGATCTGGTCGTCCTCGACACCACCGATCCTGTGGCTATCCGCAATACGCAAGAGTATCTCGATCTTGCCAAAACAGTGTTCATCGTCGCCACCAAATCCGGCGGCACCGTCGAGACCCTCTCCCTTTTCAAATATTTCTACAACCTGTTGGATGCCGACCCGGAAATCTCTGCCCCCGGAGAACATTTCATCGCCATTACCGATCCTGGCTCCAAGCTGGAAAAACTGGCTTCCGACTTGGGATTCCGGCGCACTTTCCTCAATAACCCCAACCTCGGCGGGCGTTACTCCGCCCTCTCCTATTTCGGACTGGTCCCCGCTGCATGCCTGGGGATCGACCTGCACGCCTTGCTCGGATCTGCGAAGGTTGCCAGCCAACAGAACAGCGAAAGCACCCCTCCAGCCGAATCCACGGCGGCGTCCCTCGGTGCGCTCATCGCCGCTGGCTTCCACGCCGGAAAAGACAAGCTCACCTTCCTCTCCAGCCCTGAGATTGCCCCCTTCTCCGATTGGGTCGAACAGTTAATCGCCGAGAGCACCGGTAAAGGCGGCAAAGGCATCCTCCCAGTGGTTGGTGAGCCAGTCCCCGCCAACCTTGCAGCCTACGGGGATGACCGCATTTTCGTCCTCCAGCAGATTGGTGAATCGCCAACCATGGATAAGCTCGCCGCTGAACTCAAATCAGCAGGCTTCCCGCTGATTCAAACACGTATTGAGTCTCCCAATCAGTTAGGCGAATTGATCCTCACCTGGGAGATCGCCACCGCCATCATAGGCCATCTGATCGGCATCCAGCCCTTCAACCAGCCGGATGTCGAATCTGCCAAGGTCATCGCCCGCCAATCCGTGCAAGCCTACCAGGAGACTGGCGAACTTCCCGAACGGCTGGTCGAGATCGCCTCCCCTGACCGGATCAAAACATTCCTGGCAGGTGCGCAGGAACACGACTACATCTCCCTCCAGGCTTATCTCCCCCCCACCCCGGAAACTGAAGCCCTCTTCCGCCAGATGCAAGCCAGGTTACGCGATCGCCACCACCTGGCGGTTACCTTTGGATTCGGCCCTCGCTTCCTGCACTCCACCGGCCAACTCCACAAAGGCGACCGTGGCAATGGGCTATTCATCCAGTTCGTCACCTCAGCCGCCTCAGACCTGGCAATCCCCGATCAGCCCGGCCAACCGGAATCCGGCATCAGCTTCGATACCCTCAAGCAAGCCCAGGCAATCGGGGACGGCGCCGCTCTGGAAGCCAAAGGACGGAGCTTACTTGTCCTCTCGCTGGACGCGCCGATCACCGCTTCCCTAACCCATCTGGTCGAATCCTTATGAGCGAAAAACCTCTTGACCAACTCAAAAAAGAGGCGGCGGAATTTGCCGTCACCCAATTTGTCCGCTCCGGGATGCTTCTCGGCCTCGGATTTGGCAGTACCGCCGTTCACGCCGTGCGCAAGATCGGCGAACTGGTCCAGTCCGGCGAGCTGACTGGGATCACCGCCATCGCCTGTGCCCGGGAGACCGAAGATCATGCTCGCCAGTTGGGCATCCCCCTCGTGGACTTCACCCCGGATACCATCATTGACCTCACGATTGACGGCGCTGATGAGGTCGATCCACACTTCAACCTGATCAAAGGCGGCGGCGGCGCTCTGACCCGTGAAAAAGTGGTCGCCACGGCCAGTAAGCGCGAGGTCATCGTGGTGCATGAAGGCAAGCTCTCCGAGGTACTGGGGACCAACTGGCCTATCCCTATCGAGGTGGTCCCCTTCGGCTGGCAAACCCAGATCGGGTTCCTGCGCAGCTTGGGAGCAGAACCAATCCGCCGCACGCTGGATGACGGCTCCCCGCTGATCACCGACCAGCACAATTACATTATCGACGCCAATTTCGGGCCGATCTCCGATCCACGGACGCTTGGTGCAGTCCTTAAAGCCCGTCCCGGCATCGTCGAGCACGGCCTCTTCCTCGATCTGGCCACCGATCTGGTCGTCGCCGGTCCGGACGGCATCACTTACTCGCAAAAGGAACCCTGAGCCATGAGCCAATCCCGCATCCTGATACTCCCCACCACCGAAAAGTGGGCTGCCGCCGCCGCAGACCTGATCATCGAGCAAGCCCGGGCTGCTTTCCAGGCTCGTGGCACCTGGTCGCTGGTGCTCTCCGGTGGAGGAACCCCCAAACCGGTCTACCAGGCGATTGCTGCCCGCGAAGTCCAGATCAATTGGAAAAACACTTACATCTTCTTCGGGGATGAACGCTGTGTGCCTCTCGATGATCCTGAGAGCAACTACCTCATGGCTAAAGAGGCTTTGCTGAACGCCGTCCCCATCGAGCAGCAGAACATCTTCCGCATGATCGCCGAGATCTCCCCCGACGCCGCTGCCCAAGATTACCAGGGAATGATCGACGCCCATTTCTATAAGACCGATAAACGCTTCGACACCCTCCTCCTCGGCCTCGGAGAAGACGGGCACACCGCTTCTCTCTTCCCGGGTGAGCCATCGCTAAAAGAGGATACCGCCTGGGTGATTCCCTCCCGCAACCCCCACACCCAGACCGACCGCCTCACCCTGACCTTCCCGGCGATCAACGCTGCCCGCTCGATCATCTTCCTCGTCACTGGAGAGGAAAAAGCCAAGGTGGTCGCTGATGTGATCCACAACCCTGCCGGTTCACCGGATTACCCCGCAAAAGGCGTCACCGGCATGGATGCCGCTCCCATCTGGATCCTCGACCAGGCAGCCGCCTCCAAATTGGAATAAAAACCTATTCAATTACCAATTTCAACAGGAGAATCCCCAAATGACACAAACCTACACACCTGCCAGTGCTATGGCAATCTTTGCCCACCCCGATGATATCGAATTCAGCTGTGCCGGGACCATGGCAAAATGGGCCAAAGCCGGCGCAAAAATCAGTTACATCCTCCTCACCAGCGGCGGCGCTGGGATCGATGACCCCGAGATTAACATGCACAAAGCCATCCAGATCCGCGAGGGAGAAGCCCGCCAAGCCGCTGAGATCGCCGGCGCCGCTGAAATCCGCTTCCTCGGCCATCCAGACGGCTTGCTTGAAGCCACCATTGACCTGCGCAAATCCCTGGTCCGAGAGATCCGCCGCTTCAAGCCCGAAGTGGTCATCTGCGGTGATCCGACCGTCACCCTGGCCAGCGAATCCTACATCAACCACCCCGATCACCGCGCCGCCGCCACCGCAGCCATCGACGCCGTCTTCCCCGCTGCCGGACAGCCCACCCTGTTCGACGACATCGAGAAAGAGGACGGCTACACCGCCCACAAACCCCGCAAAGTGTACGTTTCCACCTGGTCTGAGCAGACCACCTTCATCAACATCACCGATACCATCGAGACCAAGATCGAAGCCCTGCACGCCCACGCCAGCCAGTTCAACGGCTGGGACCCTGGGGACATGGTCCGCCAATGGGCCGGTGAGACCGGCAAAGGAAAAGAAATGGACTACGCCGAAGGTTATCGTGTGATCACCCTGGTCAGCGATGAAGATTGGGAGATCTGCGGAGGCGACCCGATCAAGCTCTATCTGCACACCAAGCAGAAGGAGCAGGAAGATAGCAGTAGAAAGTAGGTAGAAGCCAGTAGTGGAGGCTATCAAAAAGATTGGAAGCAGGGCCGTTTTCAGCCCTGCCCCCCCCTTTCCAATCCCACATATTTTGGCAGCGTCAATAATCTGCCTAACATAAGTTGATTATACTGAATTAGGGCAGAGGATCACCACAGTCAGAGAACCAGGTCACACCGTTCTCGCTATCCAGGGAAAAATGGATCTCTACCGCACTCGTCGTCTCTCTCGAGGTAAGATTGACCTTTGCGGTGTAGGCATTCGGGATTTGAATGCTTTGACCATCTCTCTCCCACACCCAAGAAGCTGGTCTACTCACGCTCACGAGCTCAATCGCAAATCCGGGATCAGTGACTGTCTCAAGATAGGCCTGGCACTGCTCTGTGCCATACATCTCGGTCACCGATGGGTGGAGCAAATCGAGCAGGGTCTCTGTGTCAGCAGACTGCATTGCAGCTTCATAGGGCTCAAGGAACGAGTTGACAACAACAACACCTCGATCGGGTAGAGCCTGTGGATTTCTCCCAACTACGACTGAATCCACCTGGTTTTGTGTGGGATCGTATTCCAGTCCCTCAGCCTCGACATTCTCGACTGTCAGTGTATAGTCCTCATGGGAGTATACTGGGAACCTGAATTCTGCAATCCCGTCCGGCCCGGTTTCCTCAGACAGAATTTCAGAGGAACCGTCTGGGCCCGTCATACTCAAAGTAACAATCACATTGGCTATTGGTCTTGAAACGCCCCACTGGATATAGACCATACCAAGCTGGGTGCATTGAGCCCCGCACTCGTGCCCCCCGATTAGTTGACCCACCCTTACACTTTTATCTTCTTTCCCCTCTTCCGAACCTTCTCCGGCTTCTTCTCCAGCGCTTTCTTCGGAACCTTCTTCGAGTTCTTCTCCAGCGCTCTCTTCGGAACCTTCTTCGGGTTCATTCAAAGTGTTTTCGGGAGTTTCGTTGCCGTCATCGATTGGTTCATTTGGGGGAGTATCGATACCAGGAGGAGTGGGGCTGATCAGGCCAGCGTTGATAAGGACAAATTCCTTGTTTGCTGAAAATATTCCGGAAAACCCAGCAGCATTGACATGACTGGCATATTCCACAGTCTTAACCCTTCCTCGGTGAAAGCTTTCCCTGGAGATGGAATTACCTTGATCTCGTAATTAGCATTGAATATACTTCCAACCCAAGGTATAAGCCAAATCTTGGGTGTAAAATCAAGGAATTCGTAAGATCCAGAGGAGTCGGTCATAGCTCCCTTTAGAATTTCGCCATCCTCATTGAGCAATTGAACTTCAACACCGGCAAGCCGGTTTTCCCCATCTGTGATTACTCCATTCCTATCTTGATCCTCCCAGATTGTTCCTTTAACAGTCCCCCATTCCACAAAATCTCCTTTGATCAAGTCACAACCAGCAACAAAGATAATAAGTAGGATTGAAAGTGTAATTAATACAAGAGACCTTTTGATTTTCATGATTCCTCCTCCAATGATGCAAAAGTAGTGAGATCGAAATCTATGATTTTCCCTAGGCAGGATCATATCGTGAAGGTCATCTAATCAAGCGAGGTAGTTTTCTGAAATTCCCCTGAAATGGCGATGCTGCTCTTCAAACTTCCCGTGCTTCCGGCCTCAAAGAAACTATAGATTTTAGCCATTTCAGGGAGAGCAACGTTGTTTACTGGTCTGGAGCGAATTAGTAACTGTTTCTACTATACCATTTTTAATTTCACCTCGTCAATAAATCGCAGTAAAAATGTTTATAATGTCACACTCGTATATCGAACAGCCGGGTGGTGATCGTCGTCGGCGAGGTCTCGAAGTCCGTGTGAGTCTCCTTGATCCGCACCCCATCCCCATCGTAGAAGAAAGTCCAATCCTCCATCACCTCACCCATACTACTGCAACTCGTGCCGTCCATGTTCCCATTATAGACCAAATCTTCAGCTTGTCGTGCGGATGTACCGCCAGTTGAAACCGCTGCCACGAAAAACACAAAACCAACATTGATCGCAATTCTCAATCCGCCTCCGGGCGGACTTTGTGCCCAATCATCGGTGCTTTTCGATGATCGGGTGCTGAATTCATTCGCCAGACCACCCAGCCTTCTTCGTAGTCATCCCGCCAGTCAACCGGCTTGAGACTGTAAAGCAACTTTTTAAAAAGTGTAACCTTTTGTAACCTTTTGTGACCTTTTCAGAGTTGCATGTCATAAAGTTGCCTGCAGGCATTCGGAATTTAGCTGTCTCGTGCCGATGCTCTGCGTCGGCATGGAGTGGCATTACTACCTACTGCCTGCTCCCTACTCCCTACTCCCCACTACCTACTATCTGCTGCCTGATCCCTGAACAAAAAAGGGCTGACCCGTGAAGATCAGCCCATCATCATTCCAATTCCAGAGGATTACAACGCCCTTGCCAGCACCAATCCCAAAACCGCCACGATCACCCCCAGATGCAGCAACAGATCCACCTTGGTGAGCCACCAGCCGGGGAAGAGTATCTCCAACAGCAAGTTCACCAGCACCAGCAAGGTCCCTAACAGCGGCAGAAAGCCCTTCCGGTGTGCCAGATACTCTGAAAGATCATCCAGCAGTTTGGAGAAAAAGTTTTCCATAACTCAATCCTCGCCAGGTTCGTCCATCTCAGGATCATAAACATAATCGATGAATTGCGCCACAAGCCGTCCAGGGATGCGTCCCACGATCCGCGCGCCGTCACGGGTATGCTCAATCTCTTCCACTTGCCCCTGCTCATGGAACAAAGCCGTCAGTCCGCCCTGAGAGAAGGGTAGCAGCACCTCGATCGCCGCAAAAGACTCATACAGCTTCTTGTGCACCAGCGCTAGCAGCTTGTCGATTCCCTCTCCAGTCAATGCCGACACCGCAACCGTATCCGAGATGTTACCGATCGCATCTTGTGCATATTCAGCCGTTTCCAGACGATCGATCTTGTTCAGCACTGTCACGATCGGGATATGGTCCGCCTCGATCTCTTCAAGCGTCCCCAGCACAGATTCCGCCTGAGCCTGCGCGCTGGGATGGGTCACATCCACCACATGCAGCAGCAGATCCGCCTCGGCGATCTCTTCCAGCGTTGCCCGGAAGGCTGCCACCAGCGTGGTCGGCAGCTTCTGGATGAAGCCCACCGTATCGGTGAACAGCGCCATCGTCCCACCCGGCAGGTCCACCCGCCGCGTGGTCGGGTCCAGCGTGGCGAACAACTGGTCGGCGATATACACATCTGCGCCGGAGATCTGGTTCAATAGGGTCGATTTCCCCGCATTCGTGTACCCCACCAGGGCGATCACCGGGATCCGGGATTTCTTCCGCCGGGCGCGGTGACGCCCGCGGTGCGCCCGCACCTTTTCCAGTTCTGTTTTCAGATAATCGATCCGCCGGTGAATATCACGGCGGTCCACTTCCAACTGCTTCTCTCCAGGCCCGCGCAGCCCTACTCCTCCAGCCCCGGAGCGTCCGCCGCCACCACCCGCTTGACGGGCAAGATGCGTCCAGGCCCGCGTCAGCCGCGGCAGGCGGTACTCATACTGCGCCAGCTCCACCTGCAGCGACCCTTCGTGCGTGTTGGCATGCTGGGCAAAGATATCCAGGATCAATGCTGTTCTGTCCAAAACGCGCACATCTGATTCAAATAGCTTCTCTAATTCTCGCTGGTGCCGCGGATTCAACTCATTATCAAAGATCACGATCTCGGCATCCAGCTCATCGATCAACCCTTTGATCTCTTCCACCTTGCCGGAGCCGATATACGTTTTCGGGTTGGGGCTGGAGAGCTTCTGCTGCGCTTCGCCGACCACATTCAAGCCGGCTGTATCCGCCAGCCGGTAAAGCTCCGCCAGAGATTCCTCCAACGGCAGCAGGTTTTCATCACCGGTGATATCCACCCCGATCAGCAATGAACGTTCTTTAGGTTGTATAGTTCGGTAAGTTTTGGTCATTATCTCTTTGGTGAACCCGGTTTAGGGCTGAATAATTTGGCCATCTGCTCATCCGGGGGTTCTTTCCTTAATGGTAACAGCAAATGGAAGGTTGCCCCGGGCAGATTATCCTCATCATGCCCTTCCGACTCCACCCAGATCGATCCCCCATGCGCCTCCAGAATCCCTTTGGCAATCGGCAGACCTAATCCTGGCCCGCCGCCTTTGAATTGAGTTTTGCTGCTGGAATGCAGCCGTGCGTCGCTAAACCCGATGAATTTTTCGAAGATCGACATCTGATTCTCCGGTGAGATGCCGATCCCGGTGTCCGTGATCTTGATTTCCAAAAAACCGGAGAGCAGCCGCCCGTCGATCACGATTCTTACCCTGATTGGGCGTGTACTTGATCGCATTGGTCAGCACATTCCGGATCGCCTGCTGGATGCGCTCGGTATCCGCGATGATCATTTCCTTGAAACCCTCAAACTCCACGATCTCCAGCACCTGACCGCGTTTCCTCAATGAGGGCTGTACCTCATTCTCCAGGGTGGAGAGGATCTGGCTGATCCAGGTCGGCTGGAAGCGCAGGGAGAGCATATCGTTGTCGATCATCGAAACGTCGATCATATCGTTAACCATCTCACCCAATCGCGCCAGCCCCTTATTGACCCCCTCGATCAGCATCTTTGCTGACCCATCCGAAGAGGGTTTCTGTAAATCATCCTCCAGCATTGCCGTATATCCCTCGATCAGTGTCAGCGGCGTTTTCAATTCATGCGCTGCGACGGCAATGAAGTGGGATTTACTTCGGTCCAGCCGTGAGAGTTCGGAAGAGACCTTCTCCAGCCGGGCAGAGTAATACCCGATCCGCACCAGAGTTTCGTGGCGGGCTACCTGTTCGTAAGAATAGTACATAATCGGCAGATACGCCGCCATCAATTGGTTTGCAGAATCCGAAGACAGGACTTCATTCGCCACATTGAACAGACAAGTGGCGATCAAGTTCAGCACCGGGGCCAAAGTGATCTCATCGGTGGTCATGTCCGTTTCTGTCCGCGATGCCGCCCAATCGATCAGCAATGGTTTCAACCAGCCGGGGTCTTCATCCTTGAGGGCTTTTTCCAGCAATTCAAAATAGCGGTCCAGCTCCTCGGACACAAATTCCCGCGCCGGGGTATCTTTTTGCATCTCCCTGGCAACCCGCTGTTTCCACGGTTCATAGACGATCTTCAAACTCTCGGTAGGATCCATTACAGATAGTTTACGATAGGTTGCGGTTTTTGCCAACTGAAGGAGGGCATGATTAATTCAACTCAGGATAATAGCGGTAAACAAATCCATCCAAAATCCCCGCGAAAAACCCTACTTTCAAGATAAAATAGAAGTGCAACCGACTATTTTAACGGAGGAATACAGCAATGGCAGACGTAATTGATTATCAGATCTACGGCGACGACCTTCAACTCGTAGAGATCGCCCTCGATCCCAAAGAAGGTGTTCGCGCCGAAGCCGGCACGATGACCTACATGGAAAGCGGCATCGAAATGCAGACCAGCACCGGTGGGGGCATCTTTCAAGGACTCAAGCGTGCCGTCACCGGAGAAAGCTTCTTCATCACCACCTTCCTCAACAACGGGCCGATCAAATCCAAGGTGGCTTTCGCCGCACCCTATCCAGGCAAGGTCGTCACCTTAGACCTCAGCCAAGAAGGCGGCCGCTTCATCTGCCAGAAAGACTCATTCCTGTGCGCCGCCCAGGGGATCGAAGTTGAGATCTCCTTCACCAAGAAACTCGGCGCCGGACTTTTCGGCGGTGAGGGATTTATCCTCCAGCGCCTCGAAGGGAACGGGCTGGCCTTTGTCCACGCCGGCGGCACAGTTATCGAGAAGACCCTGGCAGCCGGAGAAACCCTGCGCGTCGATACCGGCTGTATAGTCGGCTTCTCCACCACGGTGGACTACGACATCAAATTCGTCGGCGGTTTCCGCAACGCCCTATTTGGCGGCGAAGGCCTCTTCGTTGCCAGCTCTCACCGGACCCGGCAAGGTCTTTCTCCAGAGCCTGCCCCTCTCCCGCCTGGCTGACCGGCTTAAGCGAGCCTTGACCGTCAGCACCGGCGAGAAATCCGGCGCAGCCGGTGTAGGCGGAGATATCCTCGGCAAGATCATCAGCGGCGGATAAAAACACACCAACCATCTGACAGTGCTGTGTCATGGATTCAGCACTGTCAGAAATCTTCATCCACACCAAAGGTATGTACCCGGTATTTCACAAGATCGCCTCGATATTTTGGCCTGATTTGAAGAAGATGCACCACTCCCGCGCTATGGTGGGAGTCGGTGATGTAATCACGGTCCTCTACACCATCCCGATCCTGGCGATTGGAATTGTCTGGCTGTACCGGGCAAGCGATTTTTCCCTCTTCCAGACCGAATGGAAGATCATGCTTCTCTTCCTTGTGCTGATCGGCCTGTTCTCCTATCTCAACTTCTTCATGATCATCGAATTCAGGGAAGACAGATACGGCAGCGCCGAAGGGGCATTCAACAGTATGGCCGTGTGGGCAGCCGCCCTGGTTTTCGGCCCCACCAGCCTGTGGATGATGGTCTCACTGCAAATTCTGATATTCCTCTTCAGTTTGGTACGCCCCAAAAACATAGCCGGCCGCTGGAATGATATCCGGGATTTCCTGCTGACCACGTCCGGCTTCATCATTCCTTATCTGGTCGGGCTGAAGGTCTACCAGGCTCTTGGCGGCGTCTTCCCGATTGCCAGCCTCAACTTCCCGGATGTAGCTGCCGCCTCCCTTGGAATCATCGCAAATTTCCTGGTCTTCCTGCTGATCTGGACGCCTTATTTCCTATACGCCCTCTATGTTCAGAAGCGGCTCTCGCATACAGCCAACTTGCGCCCGATCACGATCTTCTTCGTCATGGCCCTTGCCCTGCCGACCCTGGCGCACCCCTTTGCAATCCTCGCCGCTGGTCTGTATTCTGAAAACGGCCTCTTCTCCTTCATTTTCTTCATCATTGGAATGATCGTTGTTGCCCTCATCACCCGGCAGTTCAGCCATATTGCCGAGAGCAACCGCCAGCAAACCCGCCAGCTGGATAAACTCGAAGCCCTCGGGCGCGAGATCCTCTCCGCTCCGCCGGATATGTCCACCCTGCCCGATCTGCTGGCCGCTCATGTCCCCAATATGTTCACTGCCGGCAATGTAGTCATCTGGATGATCCCCGGCCAGATCCTATACAAATCCTCCCCGGAATGGGAGATCGACCTCGGCCCTATTTGGGACTGGGGCTGTGAGCTCATCGAAAGTCATTCATTTATGGCCAATACGCCGATCCCCTGGAACCAGGGTGAGATCGTTCACCGGCCGGTGGTCTTTTCCCCGATCCTCTCCCAGGAAGGCAGGGAAGTCATCGGCGGAATCTATATGGAACTGCGCCAACTGGCCCAACCCTGGGACAAGAAATCTCTCAAAAGACTGTTTCCCGCCCTGCAAAACCTCGCCGACCAGATCGCCTCCACCATCTACCGCTCGGAAGAATACGCCCGGTCCATCGCCCTGGAGAAGGTCAGCCAGGAGATCCAGATCGCCGGACAGATCCAGGCCAGCTTCCTGCCCAACCAGTTCCCCAACATCCCCGGCTGGCAGTTAGCCGTCACCCTCGAACCGGCTGGCGGCCTCTCCGGAGATTTCTTTGACCTCATCCCCCTATCCCGCGGCAGGCTGGGTCTGGTGATCGCCGATGTTGCCGACAAGGGGATTGGCGCCGCCCTGTATATGGCCCTCTGCCGCACCCTGATCCGCACCTACGCCTTTGAATACCAATCCCGCCCAGACCTGGTACTCTCCGAGGCCAATGACCGCATTCTCCAGGATGCCGCGCGCCAACCTCTTCATCACCACCTTCTACGGTGTACTGGACCCTGCCGAAGGCACCCTGACCTACTGCAACGCCGGGCATAATCCCCCGATCCTGGCTTCCGCGTTTCGAAGAGAAGAAACTCTACGCCCTCGCCCGCACCGGGATGCCCCTCGGTATCGAGGAAGATAGTTCCTGGGAACGCCGCACGATCACCTTTAACCCCGGCGACAAGCTCATCCTCTACACCGACGGCGTGACCGAAGCGCAGAACGATGATGGCGACATCTTCGATGAACAACTGCTTATCGAATGCATACTCAGGCAGCCGGAAATTAGCGCCTTCAAGCTCCAGGACGCCATCATGCAGGACATCAAAGACTTTGTCGCCGGCGCTCCACAATTCGACGACATCACCCTGATGATCCTCGAGAAGGAACACAACTCCGCCCAAGATTAACCTAAGCCCCGTGTCATTACGAGCAAGCGGCACCCTGAGCGAGGCAATCCCCCAAAAATAAAAAAGAGGCGATCTCTCGCCTCACTTCTTCTTGAACATCGTTAGGGTTGTACCCCCTTGCTCATCGAACTCAAACCTCACCTCGTCCATCAGCTTATTCATCAGGAAAACCCCCGCCCCCCGGTTCCCAAGATCACTCAATGGCACACCCAACTTCAAGTTCCGGCACCTCATTCGGGTTGAATATCCTGCCAGTATCCTTCAGCACGATTGTGACACCCTCCTTCGCCCTGGGTAAAATTACATTCGATCACCCCGCTCAGATCCTTGCCATAAGCGTGCTCGATGATATTCGAGCACGCCTCATCCACAGCAAGCTGAATGGCGTAGGTCCCCATCTCATCAAACCCCGCCAGTTTTGTATTCTCAGCAATGAAATCGCTTATTTCTGCCAGGCTGGAAAACTCGCCCGGAAAAATCTTGGTCGGCATCGAGCTAGAAAGAGCCAACCGCACTTACCACATCATCAAAGACCTGGAAATAATGGCTCATCCCCACCAGATCAAGAGAGTCCAGGATCTTCTGAGGAACACTCGCCAGCACCAGTTCACCACGGTTGTAGCGCTTGCAGGCTTTTTGAGTCTGGATCAGCACCCACCAACCCTTACTGGTCATGAACTCAATATCGGTCATGTCAAACACGATCTTGAAAACGCCTCTGCCCTGAACCTTCTCGAAAGCTGCCATCAGATCGTCGCCAGTATTGCTATCTACGCGGCCACCCATCTTGACCATACTGCAATGCTTATAATCGGTGGTGGTAATTGCCATTGGTTTATTCTCCTTGCCTCACAATTTAGTGGATGGCAAAATTATATCACGAGAGTAATTTTCCGCATTAAATTAGTATGAGGGCAACTA
The DNA here is from genome assembly GCA_963722735.1 of uncultured Chloroflexia bacterium. GTDB lineage: Bacteria > Chloroflexota > Anaerolineae > Anaerolineales > UBA11579 > UBA11579. Next base: position 21,698 of record CAVROH010000021.1, on the reverse strand, counting down.
ATCTTCAATCCTTTCCCAATTCCCCCTGGCCCGCCACCTACTAACCATGATGATTTCCCATTAATTGCTCAAAATGATTGATGAAATGACCAATTTCCGCTACACTTAGAGTTAGTACATTGGAGGTGTGCATGGGCGCAATCAAAGTTATCGGATATATCTTTTCTGCCATCCTGATCCTGTTTGGGATTCTGTTCATTCTAGCCGCTTTCGGACAGACATTCAACGGCGGATGGCTGGTTATCGGTGGCATTCTGCTAGTCGTCGGCTTCGCCATCATTATTGTGGTCAGCCTGCTGATCAAGAAGCCATCGACAACTACAAACACACAACAGACTACCTTGGAAGTTAATCTCCCCGCTGATGTCAATGTGGAACGCTTCAAGTGTGCCGACTGCGGCGCACAGTTGACCATGGACAATGTCAAGATGGTCGCCGGTGCACCGATGGTGGAATGTCCCTACTGTGACGCCGCCTATCAGTTGACCGAACAACCTAAATGGTAACGCACAAGGAATAGATCATGCAAAAGAAACTGCCACGGATACTCGCAGTGGTCGTCATCCTGGCCGCGCTCAGTCTGATCAGCGCACCGGTGTTTGCCCAGACCTACGCATTCACCCTCGACCAGGAGATCGTCCACGCCTACTGGGAGAGTGACGGTACCCTCTCCCTCTCTTACGAATTCCTTTTCTCAAATGCTAACTACGCCGACCCGATTGATTATGTGGATGTGGGGATGCCCAACAGCAATTACTCCCTCTCAACCGCCGAAGCCTGGATCAACGGAAAGCCAATCCTCCATGTTGCCTACTCCCCGTATGTCACCAACGGAATCGAGCTTGGACTTGGCAGTGACGCCATCCAACCCGGAGATTCGGGGACGGTCTCCTTCATCATCACTGGTGTTCGCGATGTGCTCTATGTAGATTCGGATGACAAAGCTTACGCCAGCGTGGTATTTTCCCCCACCTGGTTCGATTCCGATTTCGTCAGCGGCACCACCGACCTCAGCGTCACCTACCACCTGCCGCCCGGTGTCACCCCGGAGGAGCCCCGCTGGCATAAACCTGCCTCCGGATTCCCCGAAACGCCTTATGCCGAACTGGATGCCAATGGACGTGTGACCTACACGTGGCGCAACCCCACTGCCAACGGCCATAGCCAATACCTCTTCGGCGCTTCCTTTCCCGCCAGCTATGTGCCTGCCAGCGCCATCATCACCCCCACCTTCTGGCAGAATATCGGCATTGATCCTGACGACCTGATCGGCTGGGCCTGCATGTGCCTCTTTGGATCACTTTTCATTGGTATCCCGGCTCTGTCCATCCGCAACGCCCAGAAGCGCAAGATGAAGTACCTGCCCCCCAAACTGGCGATTGAAGGGCATGGCATCAAGCGCGGTCTGACTGCCGTTGAAGCCGGCATCCTCCTGGAGCAGCCGATGGACAAGATCATGACCATGATCCTGTTCTCCACGATCAAAAAGGACGCCTGTACGGTTGTCTCCCGCGACCCGCTCAAGATCGAACTCACCAAACCGCTCCCCGAGGGGCTGCGCGGCTATGAGAAGGAATTCCTAGAGGCGATGGCCGAGAACACCAAGGCCCAGCAGACCAAAGCCCTCCAGAGCGCCATGGTCAGCCTGATTAAAGCGGTGGATAAAAAGATGAAGGGCTTCAGCCGCGGAGAGTCCCGCAGCTATTACAAGAAGATCACCGAAGCCGCCTGGACCCAGGTCGAAGAAGCCGATACCCCGGAAGTCAAGAGCCAGGCCTATGACAAGGTCATGGAATGGACCATGCTCGACAACGACTACGATGACCGCACCCGCCGTGTCTTCCGCAGTGGCCCGGTTTACGTACCTGTCTGGTGGCATCGTTACAGCCCCGGCCCGGCGGTCTCCAGCGGACCGATGAAAACCGGTGCCCCTACCTCACGCCCCACCCCCGGTGGAACCCGTATGCCCACCCTGCCCGGCTCTGATTTCGCTGGCTCGATCGTCACTGGAGCACAAGACTTCGCCACCGGCGTGATCGGCAGCGTCGGAGCCTTTACCAGCGGCGTGACCAACAAGACCAACCCGATTCCCAAGAGTTCCAGCAGCTCACGCTCCGGCGGTGGTTTCTCCAGCGGAGGCAGTTCCTGTGCCTGCGCTTGTGCTTGTGCCGGATGCGCCTGCGCATGCGCCGGAGGAGGACGATAATGGCCAATATCCTCGACTTTATCAAACAGGCATTCGTGCCCGGCAAAGCAGAAGAACCCCTTCCCGCCGGCGTCTATCACTTCATCGCCCCCCCGGAGGACTTCAACCACCGCCTGTACTTGCGCCTGGAGTCAGACGGCACCGGCCTGCTGATCATCAATGCCGCTACTGTGCTGCACCTCAATCAGACTGCGGCTGAATATGCGTATCACATCGTCAACCAGTCTTCCAAAGACGAAGCCGCCCGCGCCATCCAGCAGCGTTACCAGATCAGCTATGCCAACGCCCTGCAGGATTACGAACAGCTGCGCGAGCAGATCAACACCCTGGCCGAGATGCCCGACCTTGACCCGGTCACCTATCTGAACATCGAACGCCATACCCCCTACACGGATGAGATCTCTGCCCCTTACCGCCTGGATTGTGCCCTCACCTACCGCCTGCCGGAAGGCGCCCCGGCTGAGCTGGCCCCCACCAAGCGTGTGGACCGCGAGCTGACCACCGAGGAATGGAAGCAGATCATCCAAAAAGCCTGGGACGCCGGTATCCCCCATCTGATCTTCACCGGCGGCGAACCCACTCTGCGGGAAGACCTCGCCGATCTGATCGCCTTCGCCGAAGAAAATGGACAGGTCACCGGACTGCTCACCGACGGGCAGAAACTAGGCGCCTCGGCTGCCCTGCAATCCCTGCTCAATGCCGGACTGGACCACACCATGATCGTGCTGCAGCCGGATGACAAGAAGAACTGGGAATCCCTGGCAAACTTCTCTTACTGGGCCGAGACGATGGACGAAGACCTCTTCGTTGCAGTCCACCTGACCCTGCGGGAGGACAACCAGGCTGAGTTCGACTCGCTGATCGACAAGCTGGCTGATGCAGGCGTTTCCGCCATTTCACTCAGTGCTGCCAGCCCGGATTTGGCTGAAGTGCTACACCATGCCCAGGAAACCGCTTACGACCACGACCTTGAACTCGTCTGGGATATCCCTGTGCCTTATTCCGGCATCAACCCGATCTCCCTGGAACTCGCCAGGGAAGGAGAAGAAGCTGAACCCACAGAAGGTGCTGGCAAGGGATGGCTCTACGTGGAACCTGACGGGGATGTGCTCCCCAGCCAGGGAATTAACCACGTCCTTGGCAACCTGCTCACCGACGACTGGGAAACCATCTGGTCGGCAGCCAAAGCCTGGCGGAAATAAAAACTCCTTACCACCTCAGAGCGGCGATCGATGATCGCCGCTTTTTAGTATTCGTGTCTTTACTAGAAGTCCCAAGCGCTCCCCCCATCTGCGTTCATTTGCGGGCAAACGTCTTTTCCAGCCACTCCCCCAACGCCATCCCATCCGGCAGCCACTCCGGATTGATCTTCCCCGCTACCGCCGAGATCGCCCCCGCATCCAGGATCCCGGTCATTTCGGCCAGCAGCATCCAGCCCAGGTACTCCTCCGCCTCAAAATGGTCCCCGGCCACGCCCATCAGCCGGTGGCTGATATAGGCATCATAATATTCGAGCGGGTCTGCTCCAGGTCAAAGCCGGTCATCGCAAATTCGGTTTCTTCCGCCACCCTTTCCAGCCAGATCCCTGGCCTCGATTTCGCCTAATCGTTTCCCTTCCTGCTGGCGCACCAGTTCCAGCAAAATATCATCGGTCCCCGAGATCACCTGGAAAGCCTCCCGGCCAGCCTGTTTCCGCGCCTCGCGTTTCTCAACCGGATTGATAATCGCCTCTCCCATCCGCAGGTGATCCGCCAACCGGAACCCGATCTCTCCCCTCTTCTGGAGCTCGATCGTGCCTGCTCCCAAGGCTTCAACCAGTCCCAACTCTAGAACTTCTCCCTCCGAGCGTTCAAACAGCACCCCCGCCTGCACCGGCGTCAGCCCCCGCCGAATCCCGCCGCCCTCATAGGTCATCTGTGCGCCCAGATAAGCCTTGCGCTGCTGATGGTGCCGGACTTCCAGACCAAAGGCTGCAATCCCCAATCCCAGTGCAACCCAGATCCCAACTACAGGGAAGTTCAATACTGCCATCCCGATTACCAGTTCCAACACCACGCCGAACAACAGCCCCGTCCCTTTGAACAGGCGGTAATAACACCAGCCAAACCCAATTGCCGCAATCACGGCCACGATCAGATCAAGATTCATCCACGCCCTCCTCCGGCATTTTCACCTGGATCAAGCCCATCCCCCCGCTGGAGCGCAGCGTGGATTTTGATTGTGCTTCCGGCGGGACGAAGCTCCCCGGAACTGCCTCTGGATACTCGGCCTCAACCCTCACCTTACTCGCATCCGGATTGGAATACCCGCTGCAGCCGATGCAGCCCGCTCCAGCCAGATCAGCCACCCGCACCCCCTGCTCGGCTTCCCGCTCGATCCGGCATCCTGACCCGCACACCAGCATATCCGGGCAGCCCAGGCATTTCTCCGGCAGTCCCATCCCCAGCGGGTCCACTTCCCTGTCTCTGAAGCTGGTGAACAGCTCTCCCTTCCAGATCTCTTCCCAGGGATCATCCAGCAAATTCCCCGCTGCCACGTAATAGGATTGGCAGGGCAGCACATCCCCGTTCGGTTCAATACAGATCGAATATTCCCCGGCATTGCACTTTTTAGACCCTACACCCAGAGCAATTGGGTTCAGACGGCAGTACTCGGTCGGCGTATACCACATGAAGCTCATCCCGCGTTCCTCAGCCAGCTCGCGCACATGGGTGACCAACGCCGGCAATTCCTCATAGGTGATCGCATTCGGATTGACGAACCCGCCCCCAGCATGGATCACCCCATTCATCGCAAAGGTGCGCAGGCCCAGATCGTACAGAAAATCCACCAGCGCCTCCAGATGGTCCATATTTGAGCGCATCAGCGTCGTGTTGGTAATCACGTGTACACCACTCTCCAGCGCTGTCCTGATGCCTCTGACCGTCTGGTGGAAGGACTCCACGCCCATAATCGCATCATGCAAGGCCGGATAGCAGGAACCCAGTGTCACCTGGACATGGTTTAGCCCCGCCTCGGCAGGCTTGACATGAACCGTTCGACTGCCCAAGTGTGCGCCCATTGGAATTCAGCCCCACCACCATCCCCAGTCTGATCGGCATAGCGCACGATCTCGACAAAATCAGGGTGCAGGGTGGCTTCTCCACCGGTCAGGATCACATGCGGGATGCCCAACTCAGCCACCCGGTCAAACACCCGGTACCAGTGCGCCAGCGGCAGTGACGGCATCCCAAAGCGCCCGACTTCGTTGTAGCAATGCGGGCACTCGTTATTGCAGCCATAGGTCAGGGCGATATCAATCTTGTATGGCGCATTTGTCGGTAAGCTGAACAGCGGCGCCTGATCGATCAAACCGGCCAGCGAACAGGTATGCAGCCTTCTTCATGATCGGCTAGATGTTCGACCACCTGGTAAACCCGGCGCACCTCAAGCTGGGCTGCCGCCAGATCCAGCTCGGTACCCGCCCGCAGGATCCTTGCCGCATCCCCTTGCCGGGACACCATCCAGCGCCATCTTCACCAGCCGCAACCCACTGGCATCCAGGTGGATCACATCAGTCACATCCACGAACAGGATCCCGCGCCCATTTGCTTCCACCCGAGATGCAGCCGCTTCTGGGACCCATCCGGCCGGATGACCGGATAGGTGTGCAACCCGGCTCGATCGCCTCCCCAAATGCCAGCCCCGCCCGCATCCCCTGAATCTCTCTCTGCAAACCAATTCATCCAATAATTTCTCCAAATACCAATAATCATCGTGTCATTGCAAAGAAACTGCCCTGACGTAGGCAATCTCCCAAAATTACACCACTTTCCAAGCAATTCCAATCGAAATTTTAGACCTCAATCTGTGTCTATCTGCGTTCATCTGTGGTGAATTCGTTTTTCCACATTCCAGCCGATAATGACTCTCAAGATCAAACATACCGCCAGGTTGCCAACAGGCTGAACTCAACCCTTAACCCTTCTTGCTGATCTTCGCCCACGAATCCCGCAGCGGCACGATCTCGTTGAAGACCATCCGGTCCTCAGTCGTTGATTCCGGATCCAGATAGAAAAATCCCTGGCGCATGAACTGGTAGTGGTCACCCGGTTTGGCCTCCGCCATCGCCGCTTCCAGCTTCACATTCTCCAGCACCGTTTTGGAGTCCGGATTCAGGTTATCCATGAAATCGCCACCTTCAGCCACATCGCTGGGGTTCTCCACCGTGAACAGGTTCTGATACAGGTTCACAGTGGCTTCCACATTCTTCTCAGCAGACACCCAATGCAGCGTCCCTTTTACTCGCCGGCCGTCCGGGGCTTGCCCGCCCAGCGAATCCGGGTCATAGGTGCAGTGGACCTCAACTACTTTGCCGCTTCGTCCTTGACCACATCCGTGCAGGTCACCAGGCAGGCGTTCATCAAACGCACTTCGCGTCCCGGAGCCAGCCGGAAGAATTTCGGCGGTGGGTCTTCGGCAAAATCATCTTCCTCAATGTAAACCTCTCTGGTCAGCGCCACCTTGCGGGTCTCATGCGTTTCCTTGTCATGGCGGAAGTAATCCACATCAAACTCGGCCACCTTGTCCTCAGGGAAATTGTCGATTACCAGTTTCAGCGGGATGCAGCACCGCCATCACCCGCTTGCAGATCGGGTCCAGGTCCTGCCGTACGGTATGCTGGAACAGGGCATAATCGATCACGCTGTTGGTCTTGGCTACCCCGATCCGGTCACAGAAGTCGCGCACCGCTTCCGGACGCACGCCCTCTCGGCGGATCCCGGCAATCGTAGGCATCCGCGGGTCATCCCAGCCGTCCACAATCCCTTCATTCACCAGCACGCCCAGCTTGCGCTTGCTCATCAGGGTATAGGACATATTCAGCCGCGCAAATTCGATCTGCTGTGGATGGTGGATCTCAATATTGTCCAGATACCAGTCATACAGCGGGCGATGATCCTCAAATTCCAGCGTGCAGATCGAATGGGTGATCCCCTCGATCGAGTCTGACTGCCCATGGGCAAAATCGTAGGTCGGGTAGATGCACCAGTCATCACCAGTGCGATGATGGTGTGCCCGCAGGATCCGGTACATGATCGGGTCGCGCATATTCACATTCGGGGAAGACATATCCACTTTTGCTCGCAACACACGGCTGCCATCCTCAAACTCGCCAGCCCGCATCCGCTTGAATAGATCAAGATTTTCCTCAGCAGATCGGTCCCGATACGGGCTGTTCACGCCTGGCCCGGTTAATGAGCCGCGTTGCTCCCGGATCTCGCTCTGCACTTTGGTCATCTACATACGCCCTGCCCGAACTGGATCAACTCGACCGCAAACTCATACAATTGCTCGAAATAGTCGGAGGCATACAGCACATCCCCATCCCATTGGAAACCCAGCCACTGCACATCCTGCTGGATCGACTCGACAAATTCGATATCCTCTTTGCTGCGGATTGGTATCATCAAAACGCAGATTGGTCTTCCCGCCATACTGCTGGGCGATCCCAAAATTCAGGCAAATCGATTTGGCATGCCCGATATGCAGATACCCGTTCGGTTCCGGCGGGAAGCGGGTATGCACCTTCCCGTCAAAGCGGCCGGTTCGGTTATGTTCTTCAATAATTTCAGTGATGAAATTGGTATTCTTGGCTTCCTCGTTCTCACTCATCAGTATGCTCCATTAAATCAAATTTTCTAGCAATATGATCCCGTCCTGCAGACGTTTGATAGTCTTTTCCTTGCCCAGGAGTTCCATACTCTCAATCAAGGGAGGGGTCACCGGCTGGGCTGCGACAGCCATCCGCAGTACATGGAATACCTGTCCCAGTTTCAGTTCTAGCTCTTCTGCCAATGCCCGGATCGGCTCTTCGATCTCCTCATGGGTGAACGCTTCCGCATCTTCCAGAATCACCAGCATCCGCCTGGCAACCGTCAGCGCGGTGGCGGCATCCAAACCATTGGGGATTAGATCCTCCGCCGCCGGACTGACCTCATCCACAAAGATGAAGCGTACCCAGTTGGACACCTCATCCAGGGTGATCAGACGCGGCTGCAACAGCGGGGTGAGTCTAAGCAGAGCTTCCTCATCCACGCTGTATCCCTCTTTCTCAATCCAAGGTTTAATTCTTCCGGCCAGCTCATCCACACTCAGGTTGCGCACGTGCAGCCCGCTGAAATGGTCCAGTTTCTTGAAATCGATGGCCGCATTCTTGGCACTCAACTTCCCAATCGAAAACTTCTCCACCAGGTCTTCCAGGGTGAAGAATTCAGTCTGATCGTCATAGCTCCAACCCATCAATGCCACCCAGTTGATCACGCCCTCCGGCGGGTAGCCCATCTCGATCATATCCCGGATAAAGATCGACTCGCCAGACTCGCGCATCGCTTCGGTGTCCCGCTTACTCATCTTTCCCTTACCGCTTGGCTTGAGGAACAGGGAGAGGTGGACAAACTCCGGTTCAACCCAGCCCATTGCCCGGATGATCCGGGCATGAAGCGGGAAGGTCGGGATCCATTCCTCACCGCGTAGCACATGGGTGATCTTCATATAATGATCATCGACCATTGCCGCCAGGTGATAAACCGCCAGCCCGTCAGATTTCACCAGGATGTAGTCATCCAGGAGCGCATTCTCAAATTCGATCTCCCCGCGGATGCTGTCCATCACTTTAGTAGTGCCTTCTTTAGGCATCTTGAAGCGGATCACGTGCTCCTCGCCAGCAGCCACGCTGGGCACGCCCCTCCTCCAGCGGGAGCTCACGGCAAGTGCCGGCATAGCGGGGATCTTCATTATTCCGCTTTTGCTCCTGCCGTTTGGCGTCAAGTTCTTCCCTGGTACAGAAGCAATAGAAGGCGTCGCCGTTTTCGATTAGCTTCTCAGCGATCTCCTGGTACAGCGCTTTACGCTCAGACTGCCGGTAAGGGCCGTAATCCCCGCCCACCCCGTACCCTTCGTCATGCTGGATACCCAGCCATTTCAAGCTGGTGAGGAGATCATCGATCGCATCCGGATCGTAACGCTTCTGATCGGTATCTTCTATCCGCAAAATGAACTGGCCGCCGGTCTGGTGGGCCAGCAGGTAGTTATACAAAGCCGTCCGGGCGCTCCCCAGATGGGTGATCCCGGTCGGGCTGGGGGCGAACCGCACCCGCATCGGTTCCCCTTGCTGATATTTCTTCTCTGCCATCAATGTTTCCTCTCTAGATGATCTTTTGCCGGGCGGCGACACTTTCCACCAGCCCAATCCCTAACAGGATGGACATCAAAGCACTCCCGCCCCGGCTGATAAAAGGCAGCGGCAGGCCGGTCACCGGCATCAGCTTGAGATTCATCCCAATATTCACGATCGTATGGAAGGCAATCAATGCTGCCACACCATAACATACCAAAGCGCCGTAGGTATCGCGTGCCATGCGTGCATTATACAATATCCGGTAGATCACAAAGAATATCAACCCTATCATCATCGCCGAACCAACAAATCCCAATTCGTTGGAGATCGAGGAAAAGATGAAGTCGGTATCTCTGACTTTCAAAAATCGCAGCTGCACCTGAGATCCCTGCCCATAACCCTGCCCCAGCCATCCACCCGACCCGATTGTGATCAGCGCCTGGTTGACGTTGTATTCCTCACCGTAACGGGCTTCTTCATCGGTGAACAGGAAGTTGGTGATCCGTGCTTTCTGATAGTCTGCCAGGAATGGATAGCTGACCCCCATCACGATCAGGGCGATCAATCCCAACAGTAAAACCTGCTTGATCTTGATTCCGCTTCCAAACAGCATCGCCGCCCAAATTACCATCAGCGTGATCGAGGTAGACAGGTCTGGCTGGACGATGATCAAACCCACCAGCACTGCCGTCCACAACGAGCTTTGGATGATAGTGGAGAGTTGATCCATTTTATCCTTATTGCGCGCAAAGAAATCCGCCGAGAGCACGATCACCGTGATCTTGGCTAACTCGGATGGTTGGATCACCTGACCGGCAATATTGATCCACCGTCCGGCGCCGAATGCTTCCTCACCGCCGAAGGTCACCATTGCCAGCATCACAAAGATCACCCCGTAGAGCACTTTTCCGATCGTCGGCCAGAAATGGTAATCCACCATGGTGGCAATCATCACCACTACAAACCCCAGGGCAGCAAAAAGTATCTGCCGCTGGACGGCATTCGCTTCCACCAGCTCAGGGTTGCCGGCAATCGCCGAATCGATCATCGCCACACCGAAGATCACCAACACCGCCACCGCGCCAATCAGCCAGTAATCAAAGTAACGCCAAGTTTCAAGTCTCATATCAATCCAAAATTATAGAGGAAAATCGGGTTTTTGGGGCATCCATTTAACTAAAAAGATGCTCAACAAGGCGGTTAGCCCCGCCTCATTGAGCATCGCATAGCATCAAATTAGCGGGAACGCCGGCGGTTAGCCGCCTGGATCGGAATCTCAGCCAGCAGATACTGCTCGCGTCCGTCTTGCTGCACGTGGATCTGAACCGCATCCCGATCAATATCGATATGCCGGGTAATCACCTCAATGATCTCATCTCGCATATTTTCCAGCACCACCGGCGAGAGATCAGTGCGGTCATGGATCAGCACCAGTTGAAGTCGTTCCTTGGCGGTTGATGCGCTTTTGGTCTTGCCCCGCAATCGGTCAATTGTCCGTCTCACGATCCACCTCCGCCTGGCCGCATGAATTTGGACAGCCTGCTGAAGAAACCACTGTCTGCATGCAGATCAAGGAAAGGCACCTCCTCACCCAGGATCCGCCGGGCAATATTGGAGAATGCCTTTCCGGCTCTGCTGTTTTCATCCAGGGTTGCCGGAATCCCCCGGTTTGCGCTGACCAGAATACTTTCATCCTCGGGCACAATCCCGATCAACTCGATCGCCAGCAATTCCAGCACATCTTCCGCGTCCAGCATGTCGCCGCGCTCCACCATCGCCGGATTGATCCGGTTGAGCACCAGTTTGGCTGGCCCTTTCTCTTCCGCTTCGATCAGTCCAATGATCCGGTCCGCATCCCGCACCGCGGAGACCTCAGGATTGGTGACCACCAGGACCATATCCGCTCCGGCAATCGCATTGCGGAAGCCGCGTTCAATCCCCGCCGGAGAATCGATCACCACAAAATCCACGATCTGGCGCAGATCATCGCACAACCGTACCATATCGCTGGGGGAGACCGCACTCTTATCGCGGGTCTGTGCAGCAGGGATCAGCTGCAAATTGGGCAGTTGCTTATCCTTGATCATTGCCTGGGGCAGCCGGCAGCGACCCTCGACCACATCGACCAGATCGTAAACGATCCGGTTCTCCAGGCCGAGGATCACATCCAGGTTGCGCAGACCAATATCCGCATCCAGACAAACCACTTTGTGTCCCAGCTTGGCCAATGCCGCACCAATGTTGGCGGTTGCAGTGGTTTTTCCCACTCCGCCTTTTCCTGATGTAATCGTGATTACTTTTCCTGCCATCTGCTACCTCTAGCTTGTTCTGATTTTCCGATCATCCAGCCATGGCTCGGCGACAACCTTGTCGTCCCGTACCAATGCCATTTCCGGATGTTTTTTACGTCCTTCAGCGGGTGAAATTGCGATCTTGTCATTGATCCGCAGCTGAGTTGGGGCCAGTACCAGGGCACAAACTACCGCCTCTGAATCTCCAGCTGCCCCGGCATGCACCATCCCGCGCAGCTTGCCCCACACCATCACATTCCCCCCGGCGATGATCTCCGCTCCCGGGTTGACGTCCCCCATCACGACCACATGCCCGTCAAAATTAATGCTCGCCCCGGAGCGCAGCGTACGCCGCACAAAGATCGCTTCATCCTCGTTATGATAGACTTCCCTAGGTGGCGCTGGGCTGTCCGCCGGCCCCTGGTGGATCTTGGTTGCCAAACCCAGTACCTGGGCATTTTGTTCTGTGGTCGGTGAATTGGTCAGCACTGCCCATAAAGTCAGCCCCATATCCGAAAGCTGATCGCGCAAATGTCCCATTGAAGCTGCATTGATCACATGATTTTCAACATTCAGGATCAGCTTGGCCCCGCGCAGAAATTCTCCCTGAGCAGACAATTGTTCGACCAATGCAGCCTCGACTACCGGCCACTCGCCGTCATCGCTCAGTGTTACCAGCAAACCTTCCCGGATACCCTTAAATTGTACTGTTTGCGGCATGCTTGAATCCATTTTTTTTTATTGACAAACATTCTGCCATCGCAGTGGTTGCGAAGCAAAGGTGTAAACCAAAGTGGTATATGTACTGATTGGCGTAGAGAATGCGAAGCATTCTCTTAAACCATCGTGACCGAACGGTCACGATGGTCATTATAGCAGAAACTCCTAGGGTACGCCTAAGGCAGCATCAATCGTTTTCAACTCAAAATACGCCTCGATCATCTGCCTCACCACTGGACCGGCCACACTGGCCCCCTCCCCGCCATTGTACAAAAATGCCACCACCGCGATCTCTGGGTCATCATACGGTGCGAAGGCCACCGTCCAGGAGTGGGTCGGCCAGTTACCGGGGATACAAAGGTTTTTTGACAGGGCAACGGCATCACAATATTCGGCTGTTCCGGTCTTTCCTGCAACTGGTATGGGGAAATTCGGCCCGAATAAATAATCTTCGTCGGAAAGGGTGCCCTCAGTAGTCGCCAACCGCATTCCTCGCTGGACATACTCAAAGATCTCAGGAGCAATCGTGGTAAATTCACCGGTCGGCTTGCAGCTGCCAATCCCCAACGGATCCTCAAAATTGGCAATCATGTTGTCCACGGTCAGGTCCCATTTCATATCCGGCAGGGATGGACTGATCAACACCGGCCGGATCGGATTGCCGTTCTGGCTATACACCTGCCCGTCAACGCTGCCATCCACATCGTAATAGTAATCGTACAACTCGCCATTCTCGTCCAGCACCACAAAATCGATCGGTTCGCCATCCACATCATACACTTTAGCGATCACGCGGCCTTGGGCATCCCGCTCGCTTTCCAGCAAATTACCGTACTCGTCCATCACCACGGTGACAACATTACCGGCATCATCCAATATTTCTTTCACGATCGTCGGGCGCATCAGCTTACCGTCATTTGCCACCGTGGCAGCTGAGAGCAGCACCTGCATTGGCGTAGCAATCATGAACCCCTGACCCACGCCGGCAATATAGGTGTCTCCGGTAGACCAGTTCTGTCCCTGGTTGATACGCTTCCAGGTCGGGTCCGGGATCAGTCCGTCAGTCTCATCGGGAAGCTCAATCCCGTTGATCTGGTTGAACCCCAATGCTTCGGCATACGTCCCCAGCCGGCAAATACCCAAACCCTCGATCCCTTCCTGTGGATATCCCCCGCCCAGTTTATAAAAATAGACATTGGATGAATTGGCAATCCCGCCGTAGAAATCCAGCGAACCAAACCCGGCTCGGTTCCAGTCCACATATTCAACAGCCTTACCAGGATCATTAGGATAAAAACTGTTCGCCATGGTAATCAATCCCGGCGTCTGAACGATCTGATTGACCGTCACCACACCCTCATTGAGCGCGCCTACCCCGGTAACGATCTTGAACACCGATCCCGCCGGCAGTTCAGCCCCAACTGCGTGGTTCAGCAGCGGATTGGTCGCATCCTCGATTAGCTGGTTGTAATAATACGCCGGGATGAAGCGCGCAAACCGATTGTTCTCATAGGTCGGCCAGGAGACCATTGATAGCACCTCACCAGTCTGCGGATTGATCGCCATCGCCACCCCGCTGCTGATCCGGATCTGACCGGAATTGCCATAAAAATAGGTGTTCCAGAAATTGATCTCTTTCTTCAGGATCGCATCGGAGGCTTGCTGGAAGCGCAGGTCGATCGTCAGCACCAGGTTCTTGCCCTCTTCCGGCTGCACAATTGCTTCAATATCACGCAATTCCGCGCCAGCCACATCCACCTCCACTACCCGCCGGCCGGGGATACCGCGCAGCACCTGGTCGAAATACAGCTCCAACCCGCCATACCCGATCTTGTCCCGGTTGGGGATAAAGCCCTGCTCCCGCAGTTGTTCCTCCAATGTCTGTGGGATCGGGCCGACATACCCGATGAAGGTCGAGGTCAAATCACCTGTCGGATAATCCCGCACCGGTTCCACCTGAATGCTCACCCCCGGCCAGTCCACCGAACGCTCCATGATCGCCAGCGCCCGATCGCGCTCGATATCACACTCGATCAACACCGGGCTGTATGGACGGAAGCTCAACCCCACATTGAACATCTCAATGATCCCCAGGTTTTCCCCGCATTGGATCAAGATATCCTCTGCCTCAGGGTCCTCATCAAAGCTGACCGGCTTCTCCGTATATTGGGCCAGTTCGCGCAGGATCTCATCTTGTTCGCCAGGGTCCTCAGGCATCAACGCCGGGGTGATTGCGATACTATATGAGGCAATATTCCGCGCCAGCACGATCCCATTCCGGTCATAGATCACCCCGCGTTGAGTTGCCAGGCTGACCTCTTCCGTGCGGTTTTCCTCAGCATCTGCTCTGAAACTCTCTCCCTGAAGGATCTGCAAATTAAACAGGCGCACAAGGTAAATGATCAGGATCACGCCAAAAACCGCCCCGAACATGAATACCCGCCAGGGTTGTACGGAATTTCCGGATTGACCGCTATTGGAGTTCATAAGTCAACCTCTTCGGGAAAGATCCGCTTGGTGACCTCGCCGACCAGCCCGTAAACCGGGAGCGCTGCCAGCATATTAAGCACCACCGAAGGCAGGATCACGATATTTAACACTTCAACCAAATCGAGCGGCACACCGGTCACCCAACGGAACAGCAGCTCAACCCCGTAGATCAGGATCGTGCCAAAGAAGGTCGCGGTCAATAGCAGCCAAACCGGCACCTGCCAGATGCGCCGCTGTACGAAAGTCACCAGGACCACAAAAATAGTATAGGTCAATACCGGGATCCACCAGGGGATTGCCGAAGAAACACCCACCAGCAGCCCGGCAAACAAGCCATATTGCCAGTGCTGCTTCTGGTCCGAGAGCAGCACCCAGGAGAGCAGCACCAGCAGCACCAGATCGGCCGCCCCCTCCAGCATCTGGAGCCGGGTGACGATCGTATTTTGCAGCACCATGGAAATGGAAAGCAGAAGTACAGCAGTCAGGCCTGCCATAATAGATTACTGTCCTTCAGTCTCGACCGGCAGGAGTGGTTCGGTATCGATTGGCCGGAAATTGATCACCACCAGCACGATATCCAGACGGGTCAGGTCCACTGCGGACTGCACCGCTGCTTGCTTGAATAGTGAAGTCGCCGTGCTGCGTACGCTGGCTACCTGCCCGATAAGGATATTGGGAGGGTAATTCCCGCCCAGCCCGGAGGTCAGCACAAGGTCGCCGGCGTTGACATTCGCATCGATCGGGATAAGGTCCAGGTTCAGGTCGCTGGTGATACTGCCCTTCAATACAGCCGTCGAATCGGATGGCTGGATACGCACATTCACATTCGAAGCTGGATCGGTGATCAGCTGTACTCGGGCGGCATTGGCAGTGACCGCGTCCACACGTCCCACCAGCCCCTCAGGGCCGACCACCGGCATCCCGGAGAGGATCCCATCATCGGAACCGACATCAATGATTACATATTTGAGGAAAGGCCGCGGATCACGGTAGACTACCGAGGCAGCTTTGTATTCATTCTCCCGCTGGCTGCGGGCAAAATCCAACAGCGCAGATAGCAGATCCACCTCTGCCACCTGCTGCTGCAAGGCGATCACCTCGGTCTGCAAATTGGCAACCTCAGCCTGCAGCTCCGCATTCTCCTGGCGCAGACGCACCAGATCTGTGGGAGCATTGAAAAAGTCCTGAAAAGCCTGGAAACGGACGGTCAGCCACTGCTGACCCTGGAGCACCGGCCGTAACACGGCGCTGCCCAGGGATGAAAAATATCCCCCCAGGGCCAATACCAGCACCCCGACAACAACCAAACCAATCGCAATGGAAATCCACCGTTGGTTTTTTCTAAAGTTCATCTAGCACCATACTCAAACTGGCAGCCGTGAGTCAGATTGGATAGCGACCGGGGATTAATCGATCCACCCGGATCAGCCAGTGGTTAAGATTCTCGAAGTCTTCCAGCACCAGACCCGCCCCGCGGGCGACACAGGTCATCGGGTCTTCTGCCACCCAGGCGCGGATGCGCACATCTTCCGATAATCTTTCGGCAAGGCCAAGCAGCAATCCGCCGCCGCCGGATAGACAGATACCAATATCCATCAAGTCGGAGATGATCTCCGGCGGGACTTCATCCAGCGTATCCTTGACCGTATCAATGATCGTCTGCACCGAACCTGAAATCGCTTCCCGGATCTCGATTGAGGAGAGTTCCAGCGTCTCCGGTAGCCCGGAGACCAGATTGCGCCCGCGCACGGTGTGAGTCTTCTCCTCCGGCAGCGGGAAAGCAGACCCGATCCGCATCTTGGTCTCTTCCGCCATCCGGTCGCCGATCAGCAGGTTGTACTTGTTCTTGACATATAGCAGGATATCCTGGTCGAGCTCATCTCCGGCTACACGCAATGACCGGGATGTCACCACCCCGCCCATCGAGAAGACCGTCACCTCAGTAGTCCCGCCGCCGATATCCACGATCATACTGCCCCCCACCTCGGCTACCGGCAGCCCGGCGGCAATCGCCGAGGCGGTCGGCTCCTCGATCAGGTAGGTCTCGCGGGCGCCGGCCAGGGCGCAGGCATCGTATACCGCCCGCATTTCCACTTCTGTCACGCCGGAGGGGATCCCCACCACCACCCGCGGCCGCGGGAATGGCACAATGCTTTGCTGGTGGGCTTTATCGATGAAATAGGCCAGCATCTCCTGGGTGATCTCGAATTCCGAGATGACACCATCGCGCAGCGGGCGCACGGCGATCATATTGCTGGGGGTCCGTCCAACCATCGCCTTGGCCTCTTTCCCCACAAAATAAGGCTCCCGGGTACGCTTGTCGATCGCCACCCAGGAAGGCTCATTGATCATGATCCCTTTGCCGCGCACATGCACCAGCGTGTTCGCAGTTCCCAGGTCAATACCAATATCGAGTGAAAAGAACCCCAGAAACCAATTGAGGAGATTAAATGCCAATGTTCGCTCCGATTATCTTCATCAATGTCATTTTCCCGCGTTTCGAGCCTGGTAATGGCCGGGCGGGAAATACCAAGCGCCGATTATACCATGCCCGATAGGTAATCTTCCACCTCTGCTATTATATCCGATAATTGGTACAGAGTTGGTCTACGAATGCCCACCGTTACCCCCATGGGGCGTTGGTAGAGACAGCACAAAGCTCTCCCCCGTGCCCAGGCTCAATCCCACCGGCTTGAAGTAAAAACTGCTGCCACGAAAAATACAAAACCCACTTTTGTGGGGTTCAAAACCAACATTGATCGCAATTCTCAGTCCCCCTCCGGGCGGGCTTTGTGCACAATCATCGGTGCTTCTCGATGATCTGGTTGCGAATTTATTCGCCAAGCCCCACTCAGGATGAGGGATTATCAGTCTCGGGATTCTACCAACAACCAATAGTAAGATCATTCACCAATTCTTCCCCTATCTGCGTCCATCTGTGTTTATCCGTGGTTAAATTGCCTTTCACTTCACCTTCGGCAGCTTCACACTCTTCAGGATCTCCCGCAGCACATCATCTGGATTGACGCCCTCGGCCTGGGCTTCAAAATTGAGGATCAGGCTGTGGCGCAGGGCGGGATAGATCACCTTGCGGACATCTTCGATCGAGACTGCCTTGCGATTATCCAGCAATGCTTCGACCTTGCCACCCCAGATCAGGGCCTGCAAGCCGCGCGGGCTGGCTCCCACCCGCAGGTTGCGCTTGACGATCGGCAGGGCGTCTTCCTGGACTGGCTGGGTGGCACCCACCAGTTTGGCGGCATAGCGGAAGACCGGGTCGGAGACCGGCACCTGGCGGGTGAGACTGCTGCATCACTTCCAGCACCTTGCCGGAGGAGACCCGTTCCACCTTGGGGATCGAAGCGCCGGTCGTGCGGCGGGCGATCTCCACCAGATCGTTCTCGTCGGGGTAAGGCACATACAGCTTGTACAGGAAGCGGTCTAGCTGCGCCTCGGGCAGCGGATAGGTGCCCTCCATCTCGATCGGATTCTGAGTGGCGAGCACGAAGAAGGGACTGGGCAGATCGTAGGTCTGTGCCGGCGATGGTCACGCGCCCCTCCTGCATCGCCTCCAGCAGGCAGACTGGGTGCGCGGCGCCGCCCGGTTGATCTCGTCGGCAAGCACCAGGTTGGCAAAGATCGGCCCTTTCTCGAATTTGAAGCCGCGGCTGCCGTCCTCCTGGGTGGTGAGGATCATCGTCCCGAGGATGTCGGCGGGCATCAGGTCCGGGGTGAACTGGATGCGGGCATACGAGCAGGCCAGCACTTCGGAGAGGGTCTGGATCAGGATCGTCTTGCCCAACCCGGGGACGCCTTCCAGCAGCGCATTGCCGCCGGCCAGCAGGGTCACCAGCAGGTCATGGACCAGCGCCTTCTGCCCCACAATAAAGCGGGAGAGCTGGTTCTCTATCGCTGCAGCGACCTGGCGATACTGATCAACAGTCAGTGTTCTGGTTTCTCCGTTATTTTCCATTTTTCGACTCCTACTATCAACTCAACGTGTGGTGAACTCATGGCGAATTCGCCGTTAGTTCAACTGAACTCCCAGCCATAGGCTGAATAGTCAGGGCCTGCGCCAGGGCATTTTCCAGCGGCGGATGGCGATCTCCACCGGCCAGGATACCAACAATAATCCTATCAGAATTTCAAATCCCCAACCCAGTTCCGGGCGGTCGGTTTCTGCTACCAATCCGCTTTCCAGGGGGATCTCCTCGGCGGCGGTTTGATCGGTCCAATCTCGAATATGGTCCTTACCGGACTCGGCGCTTCAAACTGCCACTCCGCCGGGTAATTGACCGCAAAGGGCACCAGGATATGCTGCTCGGGCCGTGCCGCTGGTGTAATGGATCACGCCGCTGTAAGCGCCGTCCGGGGGTTGTGCGATCACCGCCTGATAGCGGGAAACGCCCACCTGGGCGGCAGGCACTTCCACCATACGCCCATCGCACCGGGCATCAGGAAGCGCAGCGATCCGGCCTCCAGCGCCTGCCTGTCTGTCTGGGTAAGTTGAAGATCAACGATCACCTGACGATCTTGATGGTCACATCCACGTCTGGTTCACCGATCGAGGGATCCGGCAGGGTGTACTGGATCAACTGGAACCAGAATTTGCCCAGATCTTCCCATTTCTCGAACCCTGGCAGCCATTCCTCGCCTACATCTCCCATCCAGGCGGCGGTATGACCCAGTCCCACCTGCCAGACAGACAGCAGCGGGTCCCCGAAGTTGCCGGAAAGGAGGATATCCTCCGCCCCCAGGGCAGACTTGCTCTGCACGGCGATATAACTCTCCAGCGCCAGGGCTTCCGCATCCAGGGTGATGCCGGATAAAACTGGGTGGTTTTCGATCCCCAAAATCAGATTGGTGCGCCCCTCCTGCAGGTTGGCGGTCTGCACCGCCCGGCTCTCATCCACCATCACGGTGGAGAGATCAATCGGCTCAAGCACATAATAAAAGCGCCCGCCGCCAGCCTCGGCTATCGCGGATAGAGTGAAGGGATCACTTTCGCGGCCCAGCGCGATTGTGGAGATGGTGATCCCCCGACGCGGGCCTGCTGCGCCAGCCGCACAAATTCATCCCCGAGCCATCCCCGCTGACCCCGTCGGACATCAGCAGAATATGGAAATACTCCGTGGAGGGCTGAGTGGACAAGTTGCTCAATCGCCTCTGCCAGGCCGAGATACATATTCGTACCGCCGACCGCCTCGATCTGGCTGACTTTGTCCTGGGCTGAACGCAGCACCAGCCCGTCCCCCACCGGACCAGAGTTCCACATCCCAGGTGTAATCAGTGGCAAAAGTGAGCACGCCGATGAAATCGTCCGGGCGCAGGGTCTCAATCGCCCGGGCGGCGGCTTCGCGGGTCAGCTCGATGGGGGCAATATCTGAGTCCCGGTCACCGGCCATACTGCCGGAGCGGTCCAGCACCATCAGGAAGGTCAGCGGCACCCGCTGGACACGCGTCGGCGGGGTCAGGGTCACCGGAAGCAGCGGCTCCAGCGTGGTATTTTGGTACCCGCCCAGAGAGAAGCTGTTGTTGCCGCCCAGGAAAATTGCAGACTTGCCCCGCTCAAGGATATGGATCACCAGGGCGCTCATCTGCTCCACGTCCAGGTCCTGGGCAAGGACATCGTGGATCATCACCACCGGGTAAGGTTCCAACGCACTCACCTGGCGCGGGAACTCGGCGGGTGAGATCACCGTCACCGGCAGACCCTTGAGCACGCAATTTTGTGTAGCAACTTCCGGGCCGCCCTCTCTGCGGAGGTGACGAAAAGTACATCCTGCTTGGGCAGCACCTCAATCGATTATAAAACTCATTATTCTCAGGGTAAGGATCGCCCTCTTCTACCACGATCGGAATCCAATTGGCAGGATTCCGGGAGTCGCCAGCTTTGAGGCTTCTTTTCACCACCTGATATCCGGCTTTGAGAGTAAGCGTCTCCTCCTTGATCAGTTGATCCCCGTTGAAAATCTGGAGCGTTGCACTCCCCCACTGACCGGCTGTAGATTGCTGACCTCCAGACTAATCGCTGCCCCCGGCCAGACCCGGTTCGGGCCGCGCACGCTGGCGATATATACATCACCCGGATACTCAACCGAGCTAAGATTATCCAGGAATTGCACCGCGACCGTCCCCGCTGAGATCATTCAGGAGAGCAGCAACCGCCCTTATCCTCGGGGATCTGCCCATCAGTGGCGATCAGGATACCCCCTTCAGTACCTGTAAGTCCTCCCCGGCAATCTGCAAGGCCTCCGCCAGATCGCTGCCGGCCGAAGTACTTGCGGCCAATTCGTCAGAGAGCAGGTAATCCACTACCATCGCCGAATAAGATCACCTCGCGGTTCTCGCCAGCATTCTGCCAGGTCTCGGCATACACCTGGGCCACCTTGCCGGAAATTTCTGACATGCTGTCGGAGACATCCACCAGCATGATCTGGCGCCACGATCCCGTCCTCCTGGGGAGTACGGCTGCCCACCGCGATCGCGGCAACCAGCAGCAGGAAGAATACCAGGCGGATCAGCAGGCTGGGCCGCCAGCGCAGACGCAGCCGGTTAGCCAGAAAGAGGAACCCGGCGGTGCCGAGAATAGCAAGAAGATCAGCAGCCAGGTACTCATCGCCAGGCCCTCCAGGCTTCGATCAACAGAGCAACAGCGCCGCGCCCAGCAGCCAGGGACCGAGATCGACCTCAATCAGCTGCCATTCACGCTCATCTTCCTCTCCAGGGGTGGTGAATTCGGCTCGCCACTCCTGGGGCGCGATCTCACTCTCCACCTCTTCCCCCAGATTGACCCCGAATTCGGAATGCGCACCGCACGGAGCGGATCGGTGGC
>CAVROH010000020.1:0-28477 GCA_963722735.1 uncultured Chloroflexia bacterium | reverse complement strand
GGGTGTTCAACGACACTGGCAACAGCACGCCCTTGATGCTGGCTTCGTTCTTCGCCGCCCTGCCGCTGATGATCGGAGGCAGCTTTGCCGGGGTGTTTGCCGACCGCTGGAACCGCCGCATGATCCTGATCTTCTCCGATCTGGGACAGGCGGTCGGCACCGTGCTGCTCCTGTTCAGCTTCCTGTCCGGCAATTTCCAGTTATGGCACCTCTATCTGATCTCCGCACTCTCCGGCACCCTGGCGATGTTCCAGCGTCCGGCGATGGATGCCTCTGTGACCCTGCTGGTACCCGATCACCTCCGCGACCGGGCCAACGCCATCCGTCTGATCACCGGCCCGACTGCCGGGGTGATCGCCCCGGTGATCACCGGGCTGGTTTACACCCTCATCGGCGTGACCGGCGTGATGATGGTGGATCTGGCGACTTTTGTGGTGGCGATCGTGGTTGTCTTTTCGCTGCATATCCCCCAGCCGGAGAAAACCGCCCTAGAGACCGCCAGCTCTGTGCTAGAGGATTTCAAGGCTGGGTTCAATCTCCTGCTTGAGCGGCGCATCATCCTCTATCTGATGATCTACTCAGCGGTGATCAACTTTCTGCTCTCCGGCCCGATCAACCTGGTCACCCCCTACATCATCACCCTGACGGGCAGCGAGAAGCTGCTGGGGATCTTGCTGGGGGCGATGAACGCCGGGATCGTGATCGGGGGCGTGATCGTGATGATCTGGGGCGGCACGCGCCCGCGCATCCACGGGATCATGCTCGGATTGATCTTCCGGGGGATCTGGCTGGCTGTTTTCGGGATCGTGCGCAGCCCGTTGATGTTGGGTGTGGCGTTGTTCTTTGTCTTCTTTTCCTCGCCGCTGATCGATGCTTCGTTCATGTCGATCATGCAGGCCAAGGTGCCGCCGAATATGCAGGGGCGCGTCTTTTCGATCCTTTTCCAGTTGATGTATATTGCTAATCCGCTATCATTGCTGATCACCGGCCCGCTGGCTGATAATGTGCTGGAACCCGCAGTCGGGGAACCCGGCTGGGCCGGGATCGCGCCGCTGGTGGGGAATGAGGCGGGCAGCGGGATGGGGCTGTTGATCCTGATCGCGGGGAGTTTGATCGCCGTCGCCACTGCGCTGGTCTATCTCTGGCCCAGAACCCGCAGTGTGGAAGCCGATCTGCCGGATGTGGGGTTGATCGACGCCTAAGGAAGCATCCTGGCTGCCAAATCTTAACGTAGGCCAGCAGCGGCTCAGTCTCATGGGGGATATTCTCTTCCAGGCGGCCGGCGGCGACCGGCAGCAGCCAGGCATCCAATTCTTTGCGTGAAAACGGGCTGAAGTGGAAGTAGCGTCTTAAATCGCCGCGCACCATCCGCCCGATCATAAACCGGCCGACCTTGTCCTCCGGCGGGATGCCGAACATCCCCAGTACATTGGTCCGGGCAACATCCGCCAGCGGGTGGCCGCGGGTGGCGTCGATCCAGTCAATGATCACCGGGCCATTTGGGGTGAGCATGATATTGTCGGGGTGGAAATCGCCGTGCAGCAGCTTATTTTCCACTGGCAGGGCGTGCAGGTACCTGAGGATTTTGTCTCTGGACTCGCTGTCCAGCAACTCTACCCGGCTGATCTTGTCGGTCAGCCGCTGGACGATCGTTTCCAGCCTGGATGCCTCACATTTGTGCATCTCCAGATGCAAGTCGGCCAGCTGGCGCACCACGCTTGGGAATTTGAGCAGGTTCTTCTGGAAGCCGCGCAGCATCGTCTCGCCCTCTACCCGCTGGTAGACGATCCCCGCCCGGCCATCGATCTCGACGATCTCGCCGACCTGGGGTACCCGGTAGCCGGTCTGCTGGCTGGCGAGAGCCTGCTTGTGCTCGAATTCGGCCGTCCGGCGCGGCCAGCCCTCGCGGTAGAGTTTGAGGACCTGATCCTCGCCCCAGGCGAAGACCTCGGCGGTGCGCCCGTCGGCGAGTTTGGGGCCGGGTTGGGTAGGAGTGGTCATAATTTATTGATCCTTGGCGAGAAGATAGGCTGTGGCAATCTCATTTTTCCCTTGACCTCTATAACTTAGACCATTATACTCTTATTAGATAACATATCGGGGAGCTTGGTGCAACCAGGCTGAGAGGTAGGCGGAATGCAGCCTACGACCCGCACACCTGATCCGGGTAATGCCGGCGGAGGGAACGATAACTTTGCATCAAACACCCGCCTCCGGCCACCCACCGGAGGTTTTTTTATGCGAGCGATCGTGTTTGCCAATGGAATCCTGGAAGATCCGCAGGGAGCCAAGTCCCTGCTACGAGAGGAAGATGTACTCATCGCTGCCGACGGCGGTGCAGATCACTGCCGCACGCTGGGAATCACCCCGGATGTGATCATCGGGGATATGGATTCGCTTTCTGAGGAAGACCAACGGGTTTGGGCTGAGAAAGATGTGCCCTTCCTCCGCCACAGCCGGCGCAAGGACGAGACCGACCTCGAACTGGCCCTGCTGCACGCCAGCGATCTGCACGCTGATGAGATCCTCGTGCTGGGCGCTCTCGGCGGACGTTGGGACCAGACCTTTGCCAATCTGCTGCTGCCGCTTTATCACCGCCTGGCCGGGTTGGAGGTAGCCTTCTGGCACGCCGGTACGTGGATCTACGTGATCGGGCACTCGCGCACCATCCGGGGGCGGGCCGGACAGACCGTCTCACTGATCCCGCTGGGCGGAGATGCCATGGGGGTGAGTACCACCGGTCTGGAATGGCCCCTGACGAATGAGACCCTCTACCTGGGCGGCAGCCGGGGAGTCAGCAATCTGCTGCTGGACGAGTCTGCCCAAATTACCGTAGAAGTAGGCACTTTATTGTGCTTCATCTTCGATACGGAAGAAGAGAGAAACTGATGAAAAAGAATCTGATCCTGATATTTGTGTTGATCCTGCTGCTGAGCGCCTGCGGTACCCAGGAACCTGCAGGCCCGCAGACCCTGACGGTGATGACCCATGACTCGTTTGCCGTCTCCGATGAGGTCCTAGCTGCCTTTGAGGCCGAAAACAACGTCACCGTGACCTTCATCCGCTCCGGGGACACCGGCTCAGCTGTCAATGCGGCTGTATTGGCGGCTGGAAAACCTTTCGCCGATGTGTTCTACGGCGCGGACAACACCTTCCTCAGCCGGGCGCTGGAAGAGGATATCTTCGAGGAATATAGTTCTCCGTTGCTGGCGATGATCCCGGATGAGTACAAGCTGGATGAGAGCAGCCGCGCCCTGCCGGTGGATTACGGCGATATCTGCCTGAACTACGACCTAGCCTACTTTGAGGAAAATGCCCTGCCCGTCCCCACCCACCTGGATGACCTGCTCAAGCCGGAATATGCCGGTCTGCTGGCGGTGCCCAACCCGGCCAGTTCATCACCAGGGCTGGGGTTCCTGCTTGCCACCCTGGGTTTCTACGGCGGCGAAGGCTACCTGGATTACTGGCAGGGACTGGTGGACAACGATGTCAAGGTGGTCAACGACTGGGAGACAGTCTATTACACCGAGTTCAGCCGCTGGGGGGGCGAGCGCCCGATCGTGGTCTCGTATGCCTCCAGCCCACCATTTGAGGTGCTCTATTCTGAAGAACCGGTCGATTCCCCGCCGACCGGGGTGTTGACCGACAACCGCTCCTGCTTCCGGCAGATCGAGTTCGTCGGTATCCTCAAGGGCACCGAGCAGCGTGCGCTGGCCGAGAAGTGGGTCGATTTTATGCTATCGACCACCTTCCAGGAAGATATGCCGCTGCAGATGTATGTCTTCCCGGTCAACCCGGAGGCCCAGCTGGACCAAGTCTTCCTCGATTATCTGGCTGTGCCGGACAACCCCGTGATCCTTGATCCGGAGATGATCGCCGAGTACCGAGAGGAATGGATCAGCCGCTGGCGAGAGGTGGTGCTGCAATAAGTATGAAATTCCGATGGCAAACCTTGCTCTGGCTGCTGCCGGTCGGCTTTCTGGCGTTATTCTTCTTCTACCCGCTGGTGAGCATCTTTGCCGTCAGCCTGGGCCGGGCAGAGAACGGGATCGGGGCCACGATCCTCGAGGTCTGGCAGTCTGCATCAATCCGCAAGGCAGTCGGGTTCACCTTCTGGCAGGCGGGCCTCTCCACCCTGCTGACCCTGATCGTCGGGCTGCCGGGGGCATACCTGTTCGGGCGCTTCGAGTTCCGCGGCAAGCGGCTGCTGCGCGCCCTGACCGGCGTCCCCTTTGTGATGCCAACCCTGGTGGTGGCGGTAGCGTTCGATTCCCTGCTGGGCAGCCGCGGCTGGCTCAACCTGGGCCTGATGCAGCTCTTTAACCTGTCTGCCCCGCCGATCCAGTTGAGCAACACGCTGGCAGCGATCCTGCTGGCACATATCTTCTACAACACCACGATCGTGATGCGCCTGGTGGGGGATTTCTGGGCCAACCTGGACCCGCGTCTGACCCAGGCGGCTCGCTCCCTGGGCGCAAAGCCCTGGCAGGCGATGCTGCGGGTGACCCTGCCTTTGCTGGCTCCGGCTGTGCTGGCCGCTGCCCTGCTGGTCTTCATCTTCGATTTCACTTCATTTGGCGTGATCCTGATCCTCGGCGGGCCGAAATTCTCCACGATCGAGACTGAGATCTTCTACCAGGCGATCAGCCTGTTCAATCTGCCGGCGGCCGCCGTGCTGGCTACCATCCAGTTGGTCACCACTCTGGTGCTGACTGCTCTGTACACCCGTCTGGTGGGAAATCTTTCCCGCCCACTGAAACGCCGCTCGGAGCAGGTCAATCTGGGGCGGCTGGTCAGCTGGCGGCAGCGCATCCTGGCCGGAGGGCTGATCGCCTTCATGACGGTGATGTTCATCACCCCGCTGGTCTCACTGGGCGTGCGCTCGGTGGTCCAGTTGGAACCAGACCGGCGAGAACGCACCCTGGAGGATAGGCCCGCGCTGACCGGAGCGTTTTACCGCTCCCTGTGGGAAGATAGCGGAGATTCGATGTTCATTGCCACACCGGGGGAGGCATTGGTCACCTCGCTCGGGTATGCCGGGGGAACGGTGCTGATCTCGCTGCTGCTGGGCTTCCCGGCGGCCTGGATGCTGGCCTGGCAAAGCGAAGATTTGCTCAGCAGAATCCTCGATCCGCTGCTGATGCTGCCGATCGGCACCTCGGCGGTCACCCTGGGGTTGGGATTCATCGTTGCCCTCAACCGTCCACCGCTGGACCTGCGCACCTCCCCGGCATTGATCCCGCTGGCCCACAGTCTGGTGGCCTTTCCCTTCGTGGTGCGCAGCCTGACCCCAGCTTTGCGCACCGATCCAGCCGCAACTGAGGCAAGCCGCTGCCGTACTTGGGTGCCAATTCCCGGCAGGTGTTTCGTTATGTCGATCTGCCGCTGGTGGGGCGGGCGCTGCTGGTTTCGGCGGTGTTTGCCTTCACCATCTCGCTGGGAGAGTTTGGCGCCACTGCCCTGGTGGGTCGTCCTGACCGTCCGACCGTGCCAATGATGATCTACCGCTTTCTGGCCCAACCCGGGGCGCTGAACTACGGCCGGGCGCTGGCCCTGAGCACAATATTGATGGCTGCCGCCACCATCGGGATGCTGCTGATCGAGCGCGTCCGGGTGGGTGAACAGGAAGAGTTTTAGAATCACAGGATATTATTATGAATGGTCTGGAAGTTCGAGAAATCCAAAAAACCTATCCCGGAGGAAAAACTGTCCTGCGCGGGGTGAGCTTCTCCCAGCAGAAGGGTGAGGTGGTTGCCCTGCTCGGTCCCAGTGGATGCGGTAAATCCACCTTGCTGTCGATCATCGCTGGACTCCTGGCCCAGGACGGCGGCAGGGTGCTCTGGGAGGGAAAAGACATAGTTGGAGTACCGCCGCACCAGCGCAGCTTTGGGCTGATGTTCCAGGATTTCGCCCTCTTCCCCCATATGGGCGTGCGCGAGAATATTGCCTTTGGATTGAAGATGCAAGGCGCTGCCCCAGAGGAGATCGACCGGGTAGTCTCCGAGACGCTGACGCTGGTCGGACTGCCGGGCTTTGAAGGCCGGGATGTGAACACCCTTTCCGGCGGAGAGCAGCAGCGGGTGGCGCTGGCCCGCTCGCTGGCGCCGCAGCCCAGACTGTTGATGCTGGATGAGCCGCTGGGTTCGCTTGACCGGGCGCTGCGCGCCCAACTGCTGGAGGACCTGCGCGGGATTATCCATGCTACCCACCAGACGACCCTGTACGTGACTCACGATCAGGAGGAAGCTTACACACTGGCCGATAAAGTCGTCATCCTGCAGGACGGGGAGGTTGCCCAGATCGGCGCGCCGCGGGAGATCTACCAGTCGCCGGGGTCGGCATTTGTGGCCCGTTTCATTGGGCTGAACAATCTGATTGAGGGGCAGGCGCAGGGTCAACAGGCCAGCACCCCGCTGGGATTGATCCCGTTGAAAGAAGAGGCCAGCGGCCCGGTGGAGGTGCTCATCCGCCCGGATGCCGCCCGATTGAATGGGGAGGGAGTACAGATCAGCGGCACGGTTGCTGAGACTGCTTTCATGGGCGAGACCACCCGGCTGGATATCAATGTGCCGGAACACGGCAGGCTGAGCTTTGAATTCCCTTCGGGTCTGGAGCTTCCTGCGGTGGGGGCAAAGGTCACCCTGGGGCTGGATCTGCAGGGCGGATGCCAGAGCTTCCCGCGGTAAAACAAAACACGCGCCATCAGGCGCGTGTTGAGGATACTGAGTCTGGGCGATCTTCAGTTGATCTACAAACCGATGGCCTGAATGATCTGATCGCCGAACTGCCAGCCACCAATCACCAGGGCACAGCAGCAGCATAATACTACTGCGACAACGGCTACGATGATGATCGTCTTCTTGTTGTCTTTCTTCTCCGGTTGTGCTTCCTCAAAGTCTACATAGTTGTTGTCATCCATATTCATCTTCTTCTCCTTATGATCAATAATGATTGAACTGTTGTAAGACTATTTTACAATATCTTTATTCTTTTCGGGCAGCTTCCCGGGCCAATTTGCGGTTTTGACGGCGCCAGAAGAACCAGATCACCCAGGCGCCGAACATCACAATCAGCACCCCCAACACCACCGGCACCAGCACCGCCATGATCGAGAGGATCGTAGAGATGATATCTTCGGCTACGCTGACAAAGGGGTTCCCGGCCCCACCAGTTGTGGCAGTCACGGCAGGGCGCAGCGCCCCAGCCTTGGCCACATGCACGCCTCCGGCGATCAGCAGCCCGGCGGCCAGCGAGAGTACCGGGTGGATCTCGGTGATGGCGTCGGCACTGGCGGCAAACACAACTGCCCCGGCAGCCGGACGCACAATCGTCTGGATGATGTCATTGATATGATTGACCGCCGGTACCTTGTCGGCGAAGAACTCAATGATCGAGAGCACTACCAGCACACCGATGATCCACCAACTGGTCAGGGCGTCCCAGGGCTGGTCCAGCGTGATCAATTTTGTGAACTTAGCGGTCAGCGAGACGATCAGCAGCGGGATGTAGGCGTTAACCCGGCTGACGCCGATAGACCAAATGCGGAAAAAATTCCTTCCATAACTTACTTCCTTTTCTTATTGTACTTACAGGCCAGTAGTGACCTATATATTATGATTATATCGTGAGAATTGAGGGCTTTGGGAAGACAAAATATGATGTTCTGCCCCTAGAAATGGAAGCCTTCCCAGGTGCCGGTGAGGAAAAAGCGGACAAAATCGATCGCCCCGATGTGCAAGAATGCCAGGATCACGCCAACCAGCGCCCAATTAAGGGTATCGATCAATCGGTCGCAGCGGTTTTCCCGGTTGAAGATGATCATCAGGATCATGATATACAGCAAGGCAAGGATCACCACGATCCCGATCACGCCCATATAGGTGAAAATCCGCAGCAGGAAGGGGATCTTGGTCAGGATCAGGGCTACGGTGGCTGCGGCAGCCAGCACCAACCCGCCAAACTGTGTCCAGGTCTGGAAATAGGGAAGGGGGTCGTATTTTCGCCAGACGGTCTGGTTGAAGGTCGGCAGGATCATGACCGCCATCACCAGACCCATCCCGGTGCCAGTGATCAGCCGCAGGGTGTTGTTGGGTTCGTAGAGCAGCCCCTGGCCTAAATACAGCTTGGAGGCTGAATTGCTCCCGTCCACGGCAAACCCGAGGAAGAAAATCCCCAGCACGACGAGCTTGTACTTATCCGGCCATTCTGCCAGCCTGCGCCCGATGAACAACTGGTAAACCAGGCTAACAAAGATACCGACATACATCCCCGTGCAGCGGGCGCACAGTGAAATCGGCTCCCCATTGATCTGGAAGGAGCGCGAGGCGATCTGGTGGCAGAGGGCATACCCGACGGCGTCGGCCTTGCCCTCCAGCCCGGGCGGGGTGTTGATCAGCCAGGCGAGGATCACTACCAGGGCGGTGATTGCCAGCATCCAGCGCGAAGTGAGCGGAGAGGGCTTGAGCCGCTCTGGCAGACTGGCATTATTCTTGCTTGCTTCAGGTTGGATTTGATCAGAGGTCATACCGGTAATGGTGATGGTGGTTGGTTTTCAGGCCCGAAATGGGCATGCCACAGATTGTATCACCAAACAAAATTGTCATTCAAATGAAATGCGCTCCGGTTTGCGTTTAATATCTGAGAGGGTTTATAGTTGATGGCGGTATGATGAAGAAATATCAATTGTTATTAATAATATTTGGTTTGTTGGCAGCCCTGCTGGTGACGGTTTCGGCCAGCGCACAGAGCGGGAGCAGCTCAACCCCAACGGTAACTCAGACGGCTACCCCGCAGAAGACCCTGGTGGTCACACCCAGCCCCACACCGACGGCTACCGAGGACCTTCCCCCGGCAGATGCCGCCGAATATACCAACACGCCGACTCCCACCTTTGCCCCTACCCTGACCCCGACCCCGATCCCGCGCAACCCGGATTCCGGGCTACCGCTGGTAATCCCGCTGCTCTCCAGCGGCCCGCCAGTGGACGGCTATGGGCCGGAGAAATATCCAATCTACATTAACCCGCTCACCGGACTGGTGGTGCCGAACCCGAATGACCTCAACCGCCGTCCGGTGGCGATCAAGGTGACCAACTATCCCCGCTACGTGCGCCCCCAGGCAGGAGTCTCCAAAGCGGATCTCGTCTATGAGTATTACATGGAGCAGGGTATCTCGCGCTTCATCGCCGTATTTTACGGTGAGGAGGCTGAGAAGGTTGGGCCGGTGCGATCCGGGCGGCTGTTTGACGAGCACATCTTCCGGATGTACGATTCTTTCTTTACGTTCGGGTATGCGGATGTGCACGTGATCGAGTATTTTGAGGCTCTGGAGAATGAGATCGTGGCCCGCTATGTGTTGGAGAACGATCTGGACAAGGCCAAGACCTGCGGCGTCGATCTGCCCAGCCGCCTGTGCCGGGACCGCCAGTTGGAAGGCTATAACACCATGTTCGGCGATACGGCCGCCATCCGGCACTACTTTGACCTGAATTACGGCAATAACCAGAAGCCCGATCTGACCGGGATGTACTTCTCCGATCATGTCACCCCCAGCCTGGAACCGGCTACGATCCTGAAGCTGCGCTGGTCGCCTTCGATGTACAACTATTGGGAATACGACCCTGTCTCTGGCAAATATCTGCGCTGGCAGGAGACCCAGGGAAGCATGGACCTCTCGGTTGAGACCTACCTGCCGCATTATGATGCCCTGACCAAGGAACGCCTGAGCGCTTCCACGGTAGTCTTCCTGGTGGTGGATCACAAGTTCCAGGCCTACACCGCAGGCACCGAGATCGTGAGCATGAACCTGAACGGCACCGGACTGGCCTATGTCTTCCGGGACGGATTCTATTACCCCGCCCAGTGGTATCGCCCCGAGGAAGGCGGCGTGCTGCAGATCCTCACTCCGCAGGGAAAACCCTTCCCGCTGAAACCGGGGCAGACCTGGTTCGAGGTGGTCAGCCAGTACACCGAACTGGACCACCAGGGCAGCACCTGGAACTTCCACTTCCAGCTCCCGCCGGACGCATTTGGTTCGATCTATGTGATGGACCCGGGTGTCAGCCCGCTGGAGTGGTTCTATGAGGACCAGAACCCCGGCAAGATCATGCCCTGGAACGGGGTGATCGAGACCCCCACGCCTACACCAACCGTAGAGCCTGATGAGTAGGGAATTCAACACAGATACACACAGATGAACATGGATAGGGGATATATTTTTCGTAATACAAAGCGTCCGCCGCAAGGCGGACTCTTTCTAACAGATTGTCAAACCAAGAACCATCAAACTGGCTTGGTGATAAAATTGATACATCCACCACCACTCCCAAGGATGCGCCATGTCTGATGAGAAGGAATTCCAGGTTATTGCTGAAAGCTGGGCTTACGGCGGCGAGGTGATCGCCCGTCTGCCGGATGGACGCGCCGTGTTCATCCCCTACGCCCTGCCGGATGAGACCGTGCGGATCGAGCTGGTGGAAGACAAACGCGGCTTTGCCCGCGCCCGCCTGCTGGAAGTTGTGGAACCCTCTCCCAAACGGATCGCCCCGCGCTGCCCGCACTTCACCCATTTGCGGCGGGTGCCATTACCAGCACCTTGAGTACCCCGAGCAGCTTGCTGCCAAGACCTCCGCTTTGCAGGACACCCTCGAACGCATCGGCAAATTCACGCCTGAAGAACTGGATGAGCTGCTCAAGCCCTTCGTCCCGGCGCCGTCTCCCTGGAATTACCGGAACCATGTGCAGTTCCATGTGGACGAGAATGGTCGCCTGGGATTTTTGGCGCCACGTTCCGAGATAGTCGTCCCGATCGATGAATGCCATCTCCCCGAGGAGGCAATTAACCAGCTCTGGCCGCAGTTGGAGCTTGAGCCGGTCCCCAGCCTGTACCGCGCCGGGCTGCGCGTAGGGGTGGATGAGGAGATCATGCTGGTGCTGGAGACCGATGACGACGAGGGGCTGGAATTTGAACTGGATGTGCCTCTGGCGGCGGTCCAGATCGGGCCGGAGAGCCTGCACATCCTCTCGGATACCGCCGAGCAGCAGATGGCCGTGCTGGATTACACCTTCCAGGTTTCGGCGGGGGCGTTCTTCCAGGTGAATACCGCTGTGGCCGCCAAAATGATTGAGCACCTGCTGGCCTACCTGCCGCTGACCACGCAGAGCACCGTGCTGGATATCTACTGCGGCGTGGGGCTGTTCAGCGCCTTCATCGCCCCGGAAGTTGGCCGCCTGATCGGGATCGAAGAGCATCCCCTGGCGGTGGAGGACTTTGCCCAGAATTTAGATGCCTTCGAGAACGTGGAAGTCTACGAAGGGCCGGCTGAAGAGGTGCTGCCCCACCTGGAAGTACAGCCGGATGTGATCATCGTCGATCCGCCGCGGGCCGGGCTGGCCCTGCCGGCGCTGGATGCGATCATTGCGATGAAACCTGGCGTGCTGGCTTATGTCTCCTGCGACCCGGCCACTTTTGCCCGCGACGCCAAACGCTTGCGGGCGGGTGGTTTCACCCTCGAGCAGATCACCCCCTTTGATATGTTCCCGCAGACCTACCATATAGAGACGGTCAGTCTGTGGCACGCGCCGGAGTAGCAGGGAACTTTATTTCAACCAATCTCTCTGCCGGCTTTTCTGGATTCCCGCTTACGCGGGAATGACACCTGATCATTTTATATCTTTCCCGCACAGTTTTAGCGGGAATCTCACCCCCACCTACAATGAGAATCAAAAATCTCCTCTCTTTTTCGAAAGGAGAAATTGTTAGCATCAATCATGGCAATCGCCCTACGGAATCCTTGCCTCCAGATTCCCCAACCCCCCGGCCAATTGACTGAACTGGCCCAGGGCGGCCATCTGGGTGAGCTGATCAATATTCCCGGCCAGGGATTTGAGCGCCAGCCCTCCCTGAGATTCCAGCCCGGCGACCGCATTGGCGCCTAACTGGGCAATGTTCTGAAGTTCCGAGGCGGAGACTAACTGATCTTCCAGGGCGCTGCGCACCGCGGCGGCATAATTGCGCACCTCCTGGATGGCGGCTGCCCGGTCTGCCGGGATCTGGCTGGGGAGGGTATCCAGGGCCAGTCCTGCCCGGGTCTGCTGCCAGTTCACCAGCTGCGCCTGCCATTCTTCGGACTTTCCGTCCAGCTGAGCGGCAGCTACCTCGGCGTTCTGGGCAAAGGTCTCCAGGGAGTCGAGGGCAGTACCGGCCAGTTCGGTGCCGGCCTCCAGCAGGGCAATGATCTCGTCCATGTTGTCTTCGGTGTAGGTCAGCAGGGTTTCAAGTTCCTCCAGCAGCACCAGCGTCTCCTCGGCCAGATCGCCGTAATACCAGTAATAGGTCTCGACCCAGTAATCGGCGTAATCGAGCAGGATGGCGGCATCCACCAACAGGGCTGCAAGCTCATCATATTCCTCTGTGGTGATGGTGCCATCAGCGGCGGCGGCACTGGTGGTGGTGACTACTTCTTCGGCGGCAACAGCGACCTCTTCCACGGCGGTGTCGATCTCGGCGGCCATCTCCTCCTCGGAGGGGACTTCGGCAGCAGCCTGTTCGGCCGTCACAGTGGCTGCCACGGCGGCGTCCACGGTGGCCTGCAAACTGGATTCAGCCTGCATGGTTGCCTCGATCCCGGCTTCAACCGTGGCCTGCAGGTCAGCGGTCGGGGTAGGCGTGTCCAGCGGCGCCAGAGTCGCAGTTGACAGAGGTGCGGCTGCCGAGGCAAAACTGCAGGCGGTGAGCAAAATGATAATGATCGAAAAAGTAAGAATGAATTTAGTGCGCATCAAAAACCTCCGGAATTAAGATCAGCTTTATCTTATCCCAACTTGGGGAGAAACTGACTGACAATTTTGAAAGAGGCTATTTCTTCAGCGCCAGGGTATTGATCCAGACGTTCAGCTTCGCTGAACTATGGGCCTTTGTTTGCAACCGCTGCGCTATTGCTTCTCAAACGCCACCTGTGAAATTAAACCAGCTTATTTCTTCAATGCCAGGGTATCGATCCAGTCCTGCTTTTTGGTCGGCTCGACCCACTGCCACTCAATTTGGAAGCCGGCCTGCATCAGCAGCCCCCCGACCTCATCCACACCGAAAAAGGTGAAGAAGCGTTCGCCCTCACGCTGCTCCCACACTTCGCCTTCCCCCCTCTTTTAGGCTGAGATACAGCACCCCATCGGGCTTGAGCGCTTGCCTGCACTCCTGCGAGTACCCCGGGGGCCAACTCGCGCGGCAGGTGCAGCAAGGAGGCATTCAGCCAGGCGGCGTCAAAGCTCTCGGGTGCAAATGGCAGGCGGGTCATATCCCCTTGCAGATAGCTGCCCGGAGCGCGCCGGTTGGCTTCCAGCAGCATCCCCATGGAGAGATCCATCCCCGCCACCCAATGCCCCAGTCCGGTAAACACGGCCGCATCCCGACCGGCGCCGCAGCCCAGATCGAGGATACGGGCGTCGGGTGGGATCATGGCATCGAAAGCCTCCCAGATATGTGACAGGTCGCATCCCAGAAGCGCTCTGAGATACCGGCGCAAACTGGTCATAGGTCTGGCGGGTGATTTCTTTTTCGTCTTTGGGGGACATTAATCGCGCTCGATCAAGATCGTCACCGGGCCGTGGTTGTCGATCTCGACCAGCATCTCGGCGCCGAACTGCCCGGTCTGGGTCGGCACGCCCTGCGCCTGGAGCATCTCGGCAAAGCGCTCCACCAGCGGCTCGGCGATCTCCGGCGGGGCGGCATTGACAAATGACGGGCGGCGGCCCTTTGCGGGTATCGGCATACAGGGTAAATTGGGAGACCACAATCGCCTCGCCGCCGACATCCAGGCAGGAGAGGTTGGTCTTGCCTTCCGCATCCGCAAAGATGCGCAGGTTGGCGATCTTCTCGGCCAGATATTGCGCCTGGGCTTCGCCGTCTTCCGGGCCGATGCCCACCAGGATCACCAGACCCATGCCCGATCTCGGCGATCACTTCGCCGGCCACGCTCACCCGGCCTTCACTCACCCGTTGGATGACAACCCGCATCTAATTCCTGCCTGTTTGTCGAGTTTCTTCTGGCGGTTTTCTACCTTGCGGCGGATGCGGTTCCATACCCCGGTGAGGCCCATGGCCTTCTTCATGGCGTAGAGGGTCTGCTGGGTCTCCTCGCGGGCGATCTGGGTGCCGTTGTAGATGATCTCTTCGATCAGCCCGGACTCTTCATATTCCGAGCGGCGTTCGTGCATCGGCGCCAGCAGGTTGTTGATCGCGATGGCCAGCTTTTCCTTGACCTCCACATCCCCGACCTTGCCGGCCCGGTAGCGGGTCTTCAGGTCTTCGACCTCTTCTTTGTTGGGGTTGAAGGCATCGTGGTAGATGAACACCGGGTTGCCTTCCACCGTGCCGGGCACATCGGCGCTGACCCGGTTGGGGTCGGTGTACATGCCGCGCACCTTCTTCTTGACCTCTTCCGGCGTGTCGCTGAGGAAGATGGTGTTGCCCAGGCTTTTGCTCATCTTGGCCTGGCCATCGGTGCCCACCAGGGTGGGCACATCGCCGACCATTCCCTCCGGCACCGGCAGGGTCTCGCCGTACAGGAAGTTGAAGCGCCGGGCGATCTCGCGGGTGATCTCGACATGGGCGATATTGTCCTTGCCCACCGGCACCAGGTCGCCGCGCACGCACAGGATATCTGCGGCCTGCAGCACCGGGTATCCCAGCAGGGCAAACGGCATCTCGATCCCGGCATCGCGGGCCATATCCTTCAGGCTGGGCAGCCGTTCCAGGCGCGGTACGGTCACCAGGCTCTGGAAGAGGGTGTACATCTCGTGGATCTCAGGGATACCCGACTGCATGTAGAAGGTGACCTTGTCCGGATCAATCCCGGCGGCGATCTGATCGAGGACCATATCGCGGGCGTTCTTGTCGATCTGGGCGATATCTTCCGGGCTGTTCTTGGTGGTCAGCATGTGCAGGTCGGCGATCAGGAAGAAGCTTTCGTATTCATCCTGCAAGCGGACGCGGTTATTGATCGAGCCGACCAGGTGCCCGAGGTGCAGCTTGCCGGTCGGGCGGTCGCCGGTGAGGATTCTCTTTTTCTCGCTCATAGTTTTCCTTACTCTAGCAGAAGAATATTCAAATGATCCTTGCAACTATTTCTTTCAATTCGCCTTCTTCCACATGCCGGCCGGTCTGTAATTTTGAATACAGCAGCTTGCCATTGGCGCTGAACTCAAATTTTCCGCCGTCTGAGGGAACCAGGGTGAAATCTTCAACCTGGCGTTCAAGGCTCTCGTCACTCATAATTTCGGTCATCGCACGGATGGCCCTCTCGGTGTAGTGTCAAGCCGCGCAGTAGACCAATTCCAGTTTTACCAGCATCGTTCGTGTCTCCTAGTATGGTGAAATCTTTCCTGATTGGGGAGTATAACA
This sequence comes from uncultured Chloroflexia bacterium, assembly GCA_963722735.1. Taxonomy (GTDB): domain Bacteria; phylum Chloroflexota; class Anaerolineae; order Anaerolineales; family UBA11579; genus UBA11579. The sequence goes on along the minus strand of CAVROH010000020.1, from coordinate 13,078 downwards.
TTAAACACGAAGACCAAAACAGAACATACTCCCCTATGTGCCTTCATCCAGATTCTGCTTATTCTTGAGTCAGTTCCAGGCTGGTCCAGTCCTGGATGGCGAAGTGCATCACTTCCGGAATTCCACCGGGGAAGGCTTGCACACAGTCATCCGCCAGCCCTGCCGGGAAGGGATTTGGTTCCAGTTCCTGCAGGATATTGACTGCCAGTGCGGAAATCTCCTCTGTCAAACTGATCTTATATTCCAATTCGTTGGGGGTCCCCATGCGCGCATTGGCAGCCAGCCAGCCTTCTTCCTGCAAAAACTCAGTCCGTTTGGTCTCGGCAGTTTCGCTGAACCCGATATCCCGGCAGCGCCAGGTAAAATTCTGGATCCGAGTCCAGACGCCCGCCTGCCAGGTAAATTTTGCCGTCCCCAGGGCTGCGGAGGAGTGCAGCACCGAGACCTCATCCCCGCGCTGGAGATAGATATTGCCCACGATCATCCCCGGCTGACCGGACCGGATCGCCAGGTAGAGGTAGTCATCGGCGTGCATCAGGAGCAGCTCGCTGCCATCTTCGAACAGATACACCGCGGCCTGGTCCCACTCTCCGGGGGAGATCTTGCCGTCCAGTTCCACCGCAGCCCCCAGCGGCACCGTCACATGCATCCAGGGAAGTTCAATCACCTGTGGGGGATCAGTTGGGGTTGGTGTACTGGAGGGCAGCGGTTCAGGGGTGGGGGTGTATGTAGGTGTTTGCGTATCGGCCGCTGGCGGCGGTTCCTGCTCCGCAGGGGAACCGGTACAACCTGCCAGGCTGATCACCAATAAGGGGATAAACCAAAAAAGCGCCAGGTTTTTGGTCCAATCATCCGGTTTTCGCATATGATTTGACTCCTCAGCTATTCAGATCGAAATTTGCCCCGGTTTGCGGGATATTTAAATCCCTTACCTGATTATAGAGGCAAGGGATGGCGGTAAAATTAAACCGTGATTAGCAATGGATCTCAGCCTGGCTTATTTCAGCGCCAGGCTGGCGGGCGGCTCCCCATCTACATCGGGTGTGGGCTGCCTAACGAGGACTGGATAAATGGTATGATAAGTGATTTTCGTGGTACCCTGAAAGTGCAAAAAATCAAGTGTCGTGTCAATGTCGTGCACCTGACATGGTAGTATTTCCTGTTTTCTTTATACTGGTTGAAAAATCAGATCAAGGAGAAAACCATGAATCAACCAGATTTAGGATTAAAGATTACAGAACTGCGCCAGGAAAAAGGGCTAACCCAGGAGCAATTAGCCGAAGACTGCGAGGTCTCTGCCCGCACAATCCAACGCATTGAGAGCGGTGAGGTAGAACCGCGTTCCTTCACCCGCAACAGCCTGAGCAACGTGCTGGATTATGACTTTGGGGCAGCCAGCTTGGAAAACGAGAACCTCTGGCTGGTCATCCTCCACCTCAGCAGTATGTTTTGTATTGTGTTCATTCCATTGATCATCTGGTCATGGAAGAAGAAACAGAGCTATAAAATTGACAAGCAGGGCCGCGATGTGCTCAATTTCCAGATCACGATCACGCTGGTCTTGTTTTCTTTGTCACTGTGCCTGATGATTGCGCCAATTCTCTTGTTTATCAGCAACGATGCACTCAACCCAATGGGATTTGGTATGACGGAAGTAGTCCTGATCGCGCTTTCCCTCCCCTTATTCTTTTTGGGATTCTTCACCTTTTATCAGGGAATCAAGAACACAGTCAAAGCCTTGAATGACGAACCTTATAAGTACCCCCTGAGCCTAAAGTTCATCAAGTAATATTTGGGCGATTAGCAAGAGCGGAGCTTTCTGGCTCCGCTCTATTTTTATCACATCCAAACTTCCAAACTAAATCACAATCAATCCCTTCTGAATCCCTATCCGCACCGCTTCCGCCCGGTTGGAGACGTTCAGCTTGGTGTAGATCGAGGAAACGTGAAACTTGACGGTGTGCTCGCTGATCCTCAACTCCGCCGAGATCTGTTTGTTGGCGTAGCCATCCGCCAGCAGGTCGAGTACCTGCAGCTCGCGGTCGGTCAGGTCTGGGATATAGGTATCATCGGCTGAATATTGGGGCCGAGTGGTAATCAACTTGGCGAGCAGGTCAGGCGGGGCAACCACCAGTCCGACCTCCAGGGCATACAGAGCAGCGAGGAGTTCATCTTCGCTGCAGTCCGGGGAGAGGATGCCCCAGGCGCGCCACTTTCCAATAGACAGAGACCCCGCCTGGGCAGGGTCATCGGAAAGCAGCAGCACAGCCGCCTCCGGGGGGATCAGTTCCTCAAGTGAGGCGATCGCTTCCACGGGGGCTGGCTGCGCGACCAGCAGATCCACCGGCCCGGAAGCCGGTTGCAGATCTGCCAATCTGGCCGCTTCAGAGACGATCTCGAAATCCCCGGCGGCCTGCAGCATGGCCCGCAGCCCTGCGCGCATCGCCAGGGCCGGGGCCACGATAATTGTCTGGATCAAACTAGATCCTTCCAAACGTACCTACTCTTTCTTGTCGTCAGCATGGCGATGATGCTTGCCGCCGCGTTTGTGCTTGCGGTGCTCGCCGTGGTGTTCATGATGCTCATGTTGGTGACCCTCTCCCCGGCTGCCCCTCCAGGGGCCGCGGTTTACCCGGTGCTGGCGCCAGTGACGGCGTCCGTGCCAATCCTCATCATGTTCGGGCCGTTCGGCTATCGTCGCCTTGAGGGTTGTGGGTTTACCGCCGCGCAGCACTTCGATTTCAGTTTCCTGCCCGACGATCTCACCGCTCAGTAATCCGACCAACTGGCTGTGGGTCGAGCACCGATTCGCCGGTCAGGCCGACGAGGATATCGCCGACCAGCAAGCCGCAGGCGGCTGCCGGGCTGTCCTTCTCGATGCTGACGATCAGCAGCCCCTGGGACTGTTCGCGTCCCAGCGCCTGCGTGGATTCTTCCGGCAGATCCACCGGCTGACCGGTGATCCCCAGGTAGCCGCGTTTGATCGTTCCATCCTTCTTGAGCATCTCGGCGATCTTGAGGGCCAGCCCAATCGGGATGGCGATTGAATTGCCGTGGCCCAAGCCGGAGGTATTGATCCCCACCACCTGCCCGGAGACATTCACCAGCGGTCCGCCGGAGAAACCGGGGAAAGGGGTGGCATCCGTGCGGTAATGGCTTTCCAGCATCCCGCTGCGGCGGTAAAGTCCCGGCCCGCCCTTGGCGCTCAGTGTGCCCAGGGAAGCCTGCACCTCACCGAACGGGCGTCCCAGTGCCAATACCAGTTCGCCCACAGCGACTTGCTCGGCGGATACAGCGGCTTCCGCGCTGCCGGTCTCCAGTTGGAGCACTGCCAGGTCGGAATTGGGATCATAGCCCAGCAGTTTGGCGGGCTGCTCGCTGCCGTCCCCCAGCACCACGCGGATGTTTTCCTCATCCTCGATCACGTGGGCGGCGGTCAGGATCGTCTCTGCATCCAGGGCGATCCCGCTGGCCGGCAATCTGCGCCGGGATTTGACCGTTACGACCGATTTTCCGGCAAAGGCGGCGGCTTCCGCCAGCCCATCTGAGAATTTCTTTAGTTCGTTATTCATTCGAAAACACTCCTTTCATATCATACTCAATCAGTGTTGTTTTTTCGTTAGAAACTCGACCTTTATGATATCGGAAAGGGGGTGGAGCCGCATCAGGCGTTTGGGTAGGTCGGTCTCCTGCCCGTTTGGGTAGTGAGAAACGGAACAAACCGCTACCATTGACAGCCAAACTATTCGGGAGGATAATCAGCGATTAAATTAGGGGATAATCGACCCACTTTATCTTATTCGGGTATATCCGAAAAGGAATTCAAAATATGAGCAGGAAAAGATTTTTAGTATTCTCTTTAATGTTTTCCATTGTTGCTCTCATCACCGCCTGTTCGTCCCAACCAAACAATATTGATGTAGCCACCGGGCAACCGGAAACTCAGGGAGAGCAAAACACTGTTTCTTCCTCTGAGCCCTTCCAGGCTGAGGCCAGCTCAGCAGTCAGCGTGGCACTCTCCTGGGCGCCGGTAGATGGCGTTGAGGCGTATGTCGTGGAACTGAGCTTCGGCGGTGACTATTTCCCCATCGCCGTTCTCGACGCGGGTCAAACCTCATTTCGAGGATTTTCCCGTCCCGGATAACACCGAGCTGTTCTATCGCTTGCAAGCCCGTTCTGGCGCTGATGTGCTGGAGGAATATACCCTCTCCCTGATCACGCCCGATACTCGAGCCCAACCCGGCAGTCCTGGAGGTACTTGGAATTCTTGCCCATCTCTCCGATGGCTAACATGCAGATCCCCACGATCGACCCCGCCAATCCCAGTTATGATCCCAGCGTGTATGTCATCCCTGGATATAACCCGGAAACAGGAGAGTTTGATTTTGATGCGCTGATGGGAGAACCGGTTGCTGTCACAGCCGACATTGGCCCGGAAGGCGGCACCGTGTCAGTCACAGCGCCTAATAACGTCATATATACACTGTTTATCCCGCCCGGTGCGGTGGATGAAATCACAACCATCACTCTGACCCCGATCGAAACGATTGGTGGGTTACCGCTTGAGAACTTTCTGGGCGCAGTCCGGATGGAACCCAACGGCCTGCTTTTTGAAACGCCAGCTTTTCTGACCTATACATTTCCCGAAGAGACGGTAATCTCGGAGGATTTGGTCACCATGAATTTTGGCATCTATGGGCAAGAACGCGAATTTTTCTTTGTGCCCTATGTTGATGACGAAATTTCTATTTTTCATATCCTCGTCAGTCGACGCAGCCAAGACAACAAGCCCTGTCCGGCAGCCACTCCATGACTGGGCCGCTCGGCGGAATTCCGCTGCTGGAACTTGGGCCGCGCGGCGTTGGCCAGGGTTCCCCAACTGACTGTCCGCAATACGGTCAAGTAGTAAAGCGCCTTCAAATGTTAAGTGCACAAAAAAGCAACCGGGCTGCCGGCGCTCAAATGCAAGATGATCTTGCGCCCTTCGTTCACATTTCGGATGACCTGGCCCCACTTATCCCAACAGATCTCCTTGAAAAGCGCTTACCAGGTCGAGACCGCGGTCAAGGCAGCACAAACTGCCAAAGCCCTTGCGGTTGCCATCAAAGACTTTGAATCTTATATGATCGTGCATGGCGGATCTAGAGATGATGCGAGTGATAACCAACCGCATCTGGGAACAGATCATTGACAAGACCATGAGGTTTTCGAAGAAAACAAAACCCTTTGTCTGACTGAGAATTCCTTTATCGCCCAAGCGATTGGCCGGCAATTCTCCTCTCCGGCTGGAAACTTCTGGGACCCTTTGCCAAGGAAATTTAAAGCCAAGCACGGCGACCAATTGATCAAGGAAATTGCCAAGTTGGTCCGGGAGTGTAAATTCAAGTTTACTTTGACCTCCGATATTTCTTACAAGCTTCAAGAGCAAGGGGATCTGATCAAATCGAATGCCAAAGTCAAGATCGAGTTTCCATCTGAGGATCAAATTGGATCCTGTGGGTGAAGCGATGCTAATTGGATCGGGGAAAATAACCTATACGTCTCCGCCGACACTGACGACGGAAGTTTGCGAGCCCACAACAGTTAAGCTCCTTATCAACAATATTCCGGAAAGTAATTATGAGATCTGGGGACTCCGACCGGAGTGGAATGAGAAGGGCGAATTGGCTGACCTATGGTTACTCCGTTACATATTTACCGGGAAGCAAAATTCACTGGAACTCAATATGTAAAGACAAGTATGGCGATCCTGTTTATGGCGGCGGCAGGGCACTAAAAGGTATGAGTGGGAGATATCTGGGGCGGACTGTTTGTTTACGCCCATTTTCCGTATGAACAGATCATCCGGGGATGGACTCTCTCGGGCAGCGTCGTGCCGATGATCAGCGGCAGTGGGTTGCTGGCAGAAAAGACCTTCCAGAAGATCAACCAGAACTCCTATTTCGGGGAGAGGTGGATGAAACCACTACTATCCAGATCATAAAAATTGCCGGTACGCCGTAATTAATATCGGTTGACCAGCTAAAAATAGCTTATGGAGCCTCCTTATGGGAGGCTCTTTCTTTTCATTTCATCCTAAAATATATTAGGAAACTATATAAAACACCAAATATTTTGGTTTCGATACCAAATATATTGACTTAATACCAAAATTATGCTATTTTAAACGCAAAGGAGACAAACAAATGTCCACAATCCCGTCCACCTGTCCAAGCTGCCAGTCTCAAATGGCGATAACGCAGCTGACCTGCACCAACTGCAGCACCAACATCGCTGGCTATTACCCGATCAGCCCCTTCGCCCACCTCTCGGAGGAGAACCTGCGCTTCCTGGAGAATTTCATCCGCTACCGCGGCAACGTCAAAGAGATGGAGCGCGAGCTGGGCCAGTCCTACTGGACGATCCGCACCCGGCTGGACAAGCTGATCGAGGAAATGGGCCTCGCCACCCAACCCGAGGACCTGGAATCCCAGCGCAAGCTGATCCTGGAGCAACTCGGTAACGGCGAGATCAGTGTGGAAGAAGCCACTCAGAAATTGTCCAACCTGGGCAAGAAGTGATTTGGAAGTGAAGGAGAAACTCATGTCGAACCAAACCGATCAGCGCCTTGTACTGGACCTGCTGGAAACCGGCAGTATCGACACCAGCGAAGCCGACTGGCTCCTGGACCGGATCGGCAGATCCACGCGGCCCGCCGCCCATGCACCCCCTATCAGCCGGACCGCGGGGACAAGGTCATCCTCGAGATCGATGCTGACGAGGCTAATCTGCAGATCGTGATGCAGAAGCTCAGCGAGGCGATTTGCAACCACCGGGCGCCGGACCAGAAAGACGGGTTCTTCAAACGGTTCGCCCGGCGCACTACCTCGAAAACCACCGCTGGCTGACCGCCCCCATGTGACTGACCAACCAACTCAAAAATCTCAGAAATAGGAATAATCCAATGACAATCAAAGAAGAACGCACCATGATTTTGACGATGATCGCCGAAGGCAAGATCACCGCCGAAGAGGGCGACAAGCTCCTCCAGGCTCTGGAGAAAAGTGAGGAGAACATCCAGGCTGCTGCCAGTAAGTCTGCAGCCGGCTGTGGGGTTCCAGGTGCGCCCGGCGTGCCTGGGGTTCCTCGTGTTCCCGGCGTACCCGGTGTCCGGCCGGTCCAGCCCGTGCAACCGCTGCATGCCGATCCGGTTTTGATGCCGATGGCAGACTGATCGCCGCGAGGGGCCGGGTAGACCCATTTGGGATCACCGAGGAATATATCCAACAGCTCGATGAGATCGGTTTTACCGGGCTTGGCATGGAGGAACTCCAGCAGTTACGCATCCACGGCATCTCGACCAAATTCATCGAGGGTCTCACCGAAGCCGGCATGGGTGACCTCAACGTGGATGAACTGGTGGAGCTGAAGCTCCATGGGGTCTCGCCGAAATTTGTCCAGGCGCTGGGGGAGGAAGGCTTAGCGGGTTCAACTGCCGAGGAGATCGCCCGGCTGCGGATGCACAGCGTACGCCCAAAATTCGTCAGTCAGATGCGTGCAATGGGCTTCACCGAGTTGACCTTCGATGACCTGATCGAGTTGAGCATCCACAATGTGCGGCCGCAGTTCGTCCAGGAGTTGTATGAGCTGGGCTTCACCGAAATGTCCGTTGCCGAGATCGTGGAATTGAGCATCCACAACGTCTCCCCTAAACTGGTTAAAGAGATGGTCGAGCTTGGCTTTGAAGACCTGGGGGTCGAACAGATCATCGAACTGGGGATCCACAATATCCGCCCGTCCTTCATCCGCGAACTGCGCGAGATGGGTTTCACTGAAATCGATCTGGATGATATCGTTCGCTTCAGCATTCACAATGTCCGCCCGTCCTTCATCCGGGAGCTACGGGAAATGGATCTGGAACTGGATGCCGACGACCTGATCCAATTCAGCATCCACAACCTGCGTCCCAGTTACATCCGGCAGTTCATGGAGATCGATCCCTCCCTCTCCGTGGATGAGCTGGTAGAACTGGGGATCCACAATATCTCGCCCCGCTACGTGCGCGAGGTCCGGGAAGCCGGGCTGGATGCCGAGATGGACGAGATCCTCGGGATGTATATTCAGGGAGTGCCGGCCAGCTTTGTGCGCGAGATGCTGACCTACGCCCCGGATATTGAGATTGAAGACCTGATCCGCGGGTACGCCGGGAATATCACCGTCGGTGATGCTGGCGAATTCGGCGAGATCTTTGAGGACGAGGTCTCCATCCGGGACCTGCGCCGCCTGGCAGAGAACGATATCTCTCCCGAATATGCCAAAGAGGTCTCGGAAGCCTGGTGGGGGCCGCTCAGCGTGCGTGACGTGGTCCGTCTCTATGAGAACGATGTCCCGGCCAGTTACATCAGCGCAGTCCGCGAGGCCGGGCTGGAAGAAGTCTCCGTCAAGGACATGGTCAAGCTGTACAGCGAGGGCGTCCGCCCGGAAACGATCAAAGAGGTGGTTGCCGGCGGGTTGGTTGATCCCAGTGTCAAAAATCTGATCGAGGTGGAGAACCGCTAGACCGAATAACCGAATCATGATTTTCAAGCAGGGACAGGTAAATTCTACCTGTCCCTGCGCTTTACCAGCAGTTTAGTGGGAATCTCCTGTGCCACCCCCACCCCTGCATTCTCTTGCATCCAGCAGATAAAGCGCAATCTTCGTGAAGGGAGATTACCGTCACTCAAAAAGGCGTGCCAGGTCATCTTCCCGCATTGGGGCAAAGCTCATCCGGTGCACCGGGCTGGGGCCAAGTTCCCCGATCGCCCGGCGGTGGCGGGCAGTACCGTACCCCTTATGCGCCGCCAATCCATATCCAGGATACTCTCCTGCAAGCTGCACCATGAGCTGCATCCCGGGCTACTTTAGCCAGGATCGAAGCCGCCGCAATGCTCAACGAGCGGCAGTCGCCTTTGGTCAGGCTGGTGGACGGCAATCCCGCCTCGGGGATGCGGATATAGTCGATCAGCAGGTGCTGCGGCTGCTCGGGGAGTTGGGCCAGCGCCCGCAGGGCAGCCAGCCGCGTGGCCGGCATGATCCCAATCTCGTCGATCTCTGCTGCGCTGGCAAATCCAACGGCTGCCCCAATCGCCGCCGCGCCGATCAATTCAGCCTGCACATGGCGGGTTTTGGCGCTGATCTGCTTGGAATCCTGCACCCCGGAGAGCAGTTCCTGCAGGTCATCCCGCTGGGGCAGGATCACCGCACCCGCAGCTACCGGGCCAGCCAGCGCTCCGCGCCCGGCTTCATCGATCCCGGCGATCAGCGAGACCCGATTGGCCCACAGCTCAGACTCAAAGCTGAGGTCCGGTGCGGGAGGGAGCAGGGACAGGTCAAATTTCTTCCGCGGCATGGGAAGGGGAATCGGCCTACTTATACTTGCCGATCAGGGCGTTGAACCACATATTGATGATATCAATCACCATCTGGATGGCGTCTTTCACTGGGCTGACGTGGCTGAAATCGGCATAATACCAGGGAATGCCCAACTCCTTGATGGTGAAGCCGTGGCGGCGGGCGATGAACAATAGCTCGATATCCAGGGACCAGCCGGTCATCGTCTGGCGGGGAAAGAGCACCTTGGCTGAATCGGCGGTGAACATTTTGAAACCACACTGGGTATCTTGCAGACCCGGCAAGGCCAGCATGCGGATAACAAAATTTACCAGACGGCCGCCGATATGGCGGTTCTCCGGCTCGTTGTAGCGCACCGCGCCGGGCGCTTCGCGGGAACCGATCACAATATCCGCCTGGCGCATTTCGGGTGTCAGGAAGTTGTTGACTTCCTCGATCGGCATGGAGAGGTCGGCGTCACACATAAAGCGGTATTCCCCCACCGCGTCCAGCATTCCCCGGCGGACGGCCAGCCCCTTGCCGCGCCCATCCTCATGGATCGCCCGGATGAACGGGAAGCGCTGGGCAAAGGATTGGGCGATCTCCAGCGTGCGGTCGGTGCTGCCGTTCTCGATCACCAGCACCTCATAGGTATAGGGCTGGGCTTGCAGGAAGGCGGCGGTTTTTTCCAGGGTGTCAGGCAGGCGGCGCTCTTCGTTATAGGCCGGGATGATGATCGATAGAAAGATAGGTGATTTTGTCATATTGATTTCCCTGAACGGGGGACTTCTGCCAGAAACTCGGAGAGCAACTGCAGATTGGCGGAGACCAGTTTATCTCTATATTCTATCAGCACCTCACGGGGGACGAAAGCGAATACCTCTTCCGTCATGCGGGTCTCGTCATGCAGCAGCGCCAAAAAATCGTCTACGGCCACAGCAGAACGAGAGGCGAATACTTCCACGGTCTTGATCTCTGCCCCGGGCATCAACTGTGCTGCCAGAAAATGCTGCCATGCCTGCATCCAGCGATCCTCGACGAACGGGAGCCAGCCGGCGGGATTGACCAAGTCGAGGTAAACTCCGGTATCTGCTTGCAGGCCGGGGACGATACGCTCATCCAGGTAGGCGCGCAGCACATTGTGCAGGTATCCCACCCGTTTGCGGTAGTTGCTGGTGATCCGGGGGAGGAAGTAAGGCACGAATAGATCAGTGATCCAGATAATATCGGCCTGCAAATGGCAGATATAGCCGCTGATGAAGGCTGCCTGGTGCGGGTCCATCTGTGCGGGTTGTCCGATCTGTGGGTAGCGGGAAAACATTTTCTCCCAGGGTGAAGCTGAGGAGGTCAGCGGGACACGGTAGAAATGCGTCTCCGGGCGCGGCTGGCCGGAGAGGGACTGCACATCCGGGGCGGTCTTCCCCAGCAGGAAAGCCGCTTTGTGGGCATGCAAAAATTCGCCCACGCCTGAATCAAGCTGCGGGCTGGCGAGGATCTCCTCGGCAATGCTGAGATGATAGAACGGGGTTGGCATTGCGTTATTATACGACGAACCGGGTGAGATTTTCTGTCCGAGGGCTATTCCACAATCTGGAGGAACAGTTTCACCAGTTCCGGATCAAAGACGCGGCCGGCTTGCTGGCGGATATAGCCGATGACTTCATCATGCTCCCAGGCTGGGCGGTAGGTGCGTTCAGAGAGCAGGGCATCGTAATTATTACGATCATAAACACCCGCGCTGCAAGTGGGATTTGATCTCTCTTCAACCCGCGCGGATCGCCGGCCCCATCCCAGCGTTCGTGATGGCAGTATGGAATCTCAATGGCCTTCTCCAGAAAGGGGATCGTCGAAAGCAGTTGCTCCGCCAATACCGGGTGGTGGCGCATGACCTCCCATTCCTCATCTGTCAGCGGGCCGGGCTTTAGCAGGATACTATCCGGAACGCCCATCTTACCAATGTCGTGCAGCAGCACACCACGCCGGACGTGCACCAGGTCCTCTTCCGGGATGCCCGCTGCCTCGGCTAATCTGAGGGTCAGCTCTACCACCCGCTTCGAGTGAATTCCCGTATTGGGGTCTCGCAGGTTCAACGCCCGGGACCAGCCAGCGAGGGTTTCATCATAGGCGGTCAGAAGTTCCTGATGGAGGCTTTCGACCTTTTTCTTCGGCGGCTTTGCGGCGTGATAATATCCCTGGTGACGGAAAGGATGTGGGGGACGCCGGCCGATTCTATGATCCTGGCAGACATCAGCCCGACCCTGGTGCGGCCGTCCTTCATTCCGAAAACCGCTTCCAGGTTGGTGACGACGCCATTCTTCCTCAAACCCTCCACCAGGCGTTCCCTGTCGGCAGGATCAGCCCAGATATCCAATTCCAGGGACGTGCGTCCAACAACATCCTCAGGAGTATAGCCGGTGATCTCGGAAAACCCCTTGTTGATCTCAATATAAAGCCCATCCGAGAGCCTGTTGATATTGATCGAATCTGGTGAGGTATGGAAAGCAACCGAGAAGATTTCTTCCGATTTGATCAGGGTTTGTACCAGGGTCTCATATTCGGAGATATCCCTGAGAGCGATCACCCGGATCTTGCAGGATTCAAACTCGATATCCCGCGCCATGATCTCTGCATGGACCTTGCTGCCATCTTTTTTTAATCGGAAGGCTTTAAAGGGCCCGGAAAATGTTTTTTGGGTCGATTCTGCGACCACTTTTTGTGATTCCGGGGCCACCAACGGAAGCACTGGCTTTCCAATCAGTTCTGACACCTTATAGCCGATCCGCTGGGCAAGCTCTTCACTGAGGTCAACAATCAGCCCGTCCCTGGTGAGCATGAAGTCAGCCAGAAGTTCGCCATCCATCAGAGTGGAACCCAGCCTTTCCCTTGCTGTATTCAGCTGGGAGCGCTCGATTTCCTCGATACGCTGATAAAGCGAGGCCAATTCCTCTAAGAATTCGGTTTGGGATTTCTCTGGCTGGTTCATATTTAATCAGATTGATTCAGCTTCATCGTTATTACCTAAAATCAGTATAGTCCATCTGGTTATCCTAAAGCAAGTTTGGCTGCTAAAAAACCGGCCGAAGCATCCCAACCAACCGCCAGACTGTCAAACCAACCGCGACCTTCTGTTGTACAATAAAGAATCATGAAGATCATTCTGACCCATGAACAGGCCGATTTTGACGCCCTGGCCTCCCTGCTGGGGGCGCACCTGCTGGACGAGCAGCGTGTGCCAGTTTTGCCGCGCCGCATGAACCGCAACGTGCGCGCCTTCCTCACCCTTTATGGCCTGACCCTGCCATTCATCGAACCCGAAGACCTGCTTAAAGGGAAGATCGAAGAGATCACCCTGGTGGATACCCAGGCGTTGGTGACCCTCAAAGGGAGCGGCAAAGATACCCGGGTGACCGTCATCGACCACCACGAAAAACGCCTGGACCTGCCTGAAAGCTGGCAGGTGAATATCGCTGAGATCGGGGCCACCAGCACGCTGCTGGTGGAAGCTCTGCAGGAGAACGGCACCCCGCTGACCACGACCCAGGCGACCTTGATGCTGCTGGGGATCTATGAGGATACTGGCAAGCTGACCTATTCCCGCACCACCCCACGCGATATCCGCGCGGCAGGCTATCTTGCTGGAGCAAGGCGCCAGCTTGCAGTCCATGCAGGACTTCATCAACCACCCCCTCTCCCGGGTGCAGCAGGACCTGTACGATGAACTGCGCCA